>OZ252015.1:0-1545000 GCA_965247525.1 Hyphomicrobiales bacterium | reverse complement strand
GGCAATTCAACTGGCGCTGGCTGCTTGGCACATTCATGACGGGCGTTGCTGGGACTGCGCTTATGGGCGGCGCCATGCTGGCGGCTGTGCAGGACGATACAGTGTCGATCCTTGGTTATAACAGCCAGTATAGTGCCAGCCTCGATAGCCCAAATCTGTCTGCTGAAGAGCGTAAAAGTGATCGTCTTGCCGTTGGTGCGGCCGAACCTGTGCGCCGGCAAATGGTGCAGCTCGCGGTGTCTACGCGCGTGGGCGAAAAGGAAATCGTCCGGACAATTCCGTTTGCGCGCGTGTTTGCGCCGCTTGAAACACGCCAGACCTCGCGCACGGCCGATCTTCCAATCTTCAACCCCATGACGGTCTTTGCCGATGCAGGCACGCCCTATTATGAGCAAAAAACCGCGATGGACGAGAGCGACGGCGATGTCAGCCTTGTGAACCATCGCTTCAATGAAAATGAGCGCCCGTTTGCGGCCGACAGCCTGACGAATGACGGCGTCCTCGGCCTTGTACGCCAAAGCGTCTCAATGACAGCCGGTACAATTTCATCCGGCACAATTTCTATTGCCAACAGCGAGATGGGCGCAAATGCCGACAACGCCCCGAGCACACAGGAAAATGTGACAGCCATTCCAAAAATCGATGGCAGTGATGCCGACCCGCTTGGAAAAGATGAAAAAGAAATTGTCGTCAAGCGCGGCGACACGCTGGCAACATTGCTGGTGTCTGCGGGCGCGACCCTGTCGGAAGCACGCACCATTATCGAGGCCCTGTCAAAAAATTTCGGCGCGAATGATGTGCAAGAAGGCCAGCGCCTTCGTTACGCGTTAAGCGATGCGACGGTCGGTTCCGGTTCAAAGCGCAAAGTCATCGTTCGCGCCGCCATGATGAGCGGACGCACCACATTGGCAACAGCAGCGCTCGACGAAAACGGAAGTTATATGGCCATCTCCGGCAGCACGGGTCTTGATGAGGGCTCAACGATTGCGCAGATTGAACGTGAAGAGCCCGAAGCTTCGCCTTCCGCCATTACGCTTTACACCTCACTTTATGAAACCGGCCTTCGCTATGGTTTGCCGCGCGAACTGATCGATGAGATGGTCAAGGTTTATTCCTATGATTACGATTTCCAGCGCCGCGTCAGTTCAGCTGACAGTTTTGAAGTTTTTTATGCCGCTGACGCTGAGGCCTCGCGAAGCCCGAGCCGCGGCGATATTCTTTACGCCGCGCTGACCGTTGGCGGCACGACCAAGCGTTTTTACCGCTACACGACAGACGATGATGGCCTGATCGATTTTTATGACGAAAACGGCAACTCCGCCAAAAAATTCCTGATGCGCAAACCGATGACAGGCGGACGTTTTTCATCCTCCTTCGGCTTTCGCCGCCATCCGATCTTGGGCTATGCGCGCATGCACACCGGCGTTGACTGGGCAGCCCCCGTCGGTACGCCGATCATGGCGGCTGGAAGCGGTACGCTTGTGAAAGCCGGGCGTGTGTCTGGCTATGGCAATCGCATCGAAATCCAGCACGCCAATGGCTATAAAACCACCTACAACCACATGTCGGCGTTTGCGAACGGCATCGAGCAGGGTGGAAAAGTGCTTCAGGGCCAGATTATTGGCTATGTCGGCACAACCGGCCTCTCAACGGGTGCCCACCTCCATTATGAAGTGATGGTCAACGGCTCTTTCGTTGATCCGATGCGTGTGAAAGTGCCGCGCGGGCGGGTTCTTGAAGGCCGCAGCTATGCCGGGTTCCAAAGCGAGCGTGACCGTATCGATTTGATGATGCGCCGCGCCGCCCAAAGCCAGCAGGTTGCGCAAAACTAAGCTTTTGTCTGCTTTCGGTTGCTTGACAACTTCTTTTCCGAGCTTTACTCATAACGCTATGGAATTAATCCTATCAAAAATCTTTATGCTATTTAGCGTGATGGTCCTCATGTGCATGAGCCACCTTCTGAACGCCGCCTTCCATATTGCCCAATACATGTTTGAAAATGCCACCAGAAATTACCATACCCAGCAAAAAACAGTCAGGTTCGCGGCAAGCCTTGCGCATTGGACAAACCCAGCGCGCGCCTGATCACACATTCGACACCACCCTCCGCACGTCATCTCAGATTGCCCAAACCAGTAAACCCCGCGCATTGTCGGCAGGGTTTCAATCTGTCTCATCGCATTTCGCGCTACAGCTGCCTTTTCAAGATCTTTTAAATCCAAAAACATCGACGCAGCTTGGAAAATCACGCACCAGCAACCAGATTTTCGGTGTGCCAAAAGCAAGCGATGCCCACGAAAACCAAAAGCCTTGGCCAGTTAAACTTCTTGTCGTGCCCGCGCCATTCATCGCGCGCCGCGCCCTTACCGCACCGCTGGCCAATGATGAGGCCAACCGCGAGCTTGATATCAAGCCTGAGATCTATAACGACATGCCGCGCCAGCCTTTGCCAGCCGTTCTCGATGAAGAAACGAAAACACTGAACAAAATGGACGAGGAGAATATTACCTCGCCGGACAGCAGCCTGTTTTCAAAAGACGGCAAAGATTATAACGGTGCTGTCTCAATCCAGAACACCGCGTCTCTAACAGCACGTTATATCAACGCACATTTGCGCGGTTATATGGAACTTGGTGCATCGGTCATTTGGGCACAAGGCGGACCGGACAGCCAGACCGGCGTGATGAAAGTCTATGGTCACGCAAGCCGCGAGATCGACAAAACCGAAAGCCTGAAAAACCATATTCTTGATCGGGGCATGCGCGCGCAATTGCTGCGCCTTGGTGTCAGCTATCAGGAATCACTCGGCTCAACGTCGCCTCTCTCGTCGACAAGAAGCTTGCTCAGCATCCCGCTTGCCGTCACCGGCGCCCTTAAAAAGGTAAAGCTGGGCGACGACCACAACCTGTTTATCGGCAGCGAGTTGCAAAATCTCGATTTCCAGAAAGCCCAAGGCTTCAAATATATTTATGGAAACATTTACACGCTTTTGGGCAAAAGCAGCGCCGCTTCGCTGACAGGGCGAAAAGCACTGGGTGGTTACACCTATCAAATTCCGCATTATCAGCGCTGGGCATTTATCCCTGTGACATTCTGGACCGGCGCTGGTGCGCCGCTGGACCGTTCGACTTATTTTCGCCCACTGCATTTGGGCATTGACCGACCTCAGCTTTCTGACCCGTTTCACTTTTATGCAGTGAGCGATGTCGAACATATGGGCGCTTTGACGCTTTACGAAAACTCGGCCAGCGTTGATTACAAGGACATGCGCATATTGCGCAGCGGCCGCGCCATCAACATTGCCGATACACCGACACGGGATTATTTTGTTCGGCAATCGGGGCTGGATCCAAAAACGCTAAAACAAGACGGCACACTCGACACGGACGGCGGTATTTTTGCGCAAACCGCCAATAGCGGTGTATCACCATTTTCGCTGGATGTGCCAAGCCAGCTTGCAACCCAGGCCAATACAGACAACAGCACCACAGAAACGCAAGGCAATCTCGAAATCACGCGCGACAAGGCCAACCCTGCAACAGTCTACAAAATCGTTGAAAAAAGCCGCATGCCAAGCTGGCTTCAATGGCTGACAGGCAAGGACGCAACCTACGTGCCTGTCAGTGCAGTTTCAAATTACCTGCAGCAAAAAGCCCGTGACATGCCAGACCAGTTTGGCGGGCTTGAGCGTGCTGATGCTGACACTTTAAGAAACGCCAACTTCAATTCGCCTCTGCTTTTTGGCGACAAAGAGCATCGCGACAAAACATTTGGCATCAATCACAATGGCAGCGTTGAAACCATCGCCGCATTCAACGTCGATGACACAATTAATACCGGTTTTGGCGCAGTCGCCGCGCATGAAGGTATTTTCAAGCTGAACAATCTTCGCGACAACGATATCAAAGCGCAGGCGATTTTTGCGCAATTGACACAGCAATCGTTAAAGAATTTTTCCAGCTATCTTGATCCGGCCGTTGTACAAAAAGACGGGTCACGCAGCTATGTCCCCGCTGTGATGTCTTTTCTCAAAGATTCACTCTATTTTTATCTGCGTACAAAATATCTGATGAAATATGTGACGCTGCCTAATCTTGCGATCAAGGGCATCAATGAAAATATCGTTCGCGGCGGCACACTTCCGGCAGCGGCTTTGGATTACATCAATCCGCTTGCTTACAAAATGACGCCTCAATCGCGCGCGGAAACGGCCGATACAATCAACCATTATAACCTTCTCGACCTATTCGAGCACGCGGCCGACAAATTGATTTATTCTGGGCTGGGCTGGGCGCTCGACGGCGCTGTCAATCGCGCCGCATATCATTCAGAGCGTAGCGCCGATGAAACGGACATCAAAACCCTGCAAGATGCCAGCGCGGCAAAATTTGCAAATTACAAGAACGGCACAACCTCGCAGGACGACGCGCGCACGGATATTACAAAAAATCAGGACGAGATTAATGCCATCAGCCATCGCATGATCGACCGGCAGACACCGCTCTATCGCCGCACAATGTGGGTGACACTCGACGACCAGTTGCTTCAGCCCGCAATTCAAGCATCGCCACAAAAACCCCAAGAAGAACCAACACCTGTTCCGCCTGTGAGTGCATCGCCAACGCCGCAAGCATCGCCGAGCCCTGCGGCGACACCGAAACCACAACTCACACCTGTTCCGCCTGTGAGTGCATCGCCAACGCCGCAAGCATCGCCGAGCCCCGCGCCGCCGCCAAAACCACAGACACCTCCTGTTCAGCCTACAACGCCAACGCCTGCTGTGCCGCAGAAACAGCCGCAGATTAAAATTGTTTTCCGTCGCGGCGACACAGCCTCACGTTTGAAACGCCTGCTGGACAGGCAGGCAATTTCGTCCGTTTTTGCCGACAACTACAAATCGCTGAGCCTAAACGACCACCATGTACCCATCGGACAAAACGTCGATGTTATTCCGCAGGCCAATGTTGATGCGACACAAGAAAGCGTGCGCGCAATCCGCGTGCGCCGCGGCGACACGGCATATCGCCTTTCCCGTGAATTTTATGGCACACCGCAACGCGCTGCAAAAATACTTGAGTTGAATGCAGCGCGCCTGTCCAAAGGCAAGTCCGGCCGTCTGTATCTGAAAGAAAACAGTCTGCTGATTTTGCCTGCTGTAGAATAATTATTATTAAAAAAGCGATTTTGGCGATTGCAATTTATATTTTTGGCTGTTAAGCGGACATCCCGCACGAGAAGATGCGTGTGTCTCTGAAAGTATGAAAATGCCAAAGGTTTTTATAAAACAGGTGTTTCTTCGTTGTACTGCGGTACAGCGCGCTTTCTGCTGCGCATAACTCGGCGCAGAGCTGCTGGAAGTGTGGGCCAGCATTTCTCTCCAATAAGCTTGAATACGATGACCGACGATAAACACGTCCTCGGACTTCAATAAATTATCAGTGTCTGGTGTCCTGCGCGCACATTGTGCGGGATCGCCTTTTATCGACCAATTCAACTTTAATGGAGACGACAATGACTTTTACGTCAAAAACAAAATTACCGCACACCATAATTTCTTCGAAATCTTGCCATTTGAAAATATTTGCAAGCACGCTTGCACAAACTTCAAAGGAAAAGAAAAAAGCCGAAATCATAGGAAAACTGAAAGGCTATAAAAAAGAGGAAATTGCACAGTATTATTGCCAGAAACCGGATGATTATCTGGGCGCTTGCAAGCTGTTTGGTTCTGCAGAAACGGCCTACCAAGAACTGGAAACTGAAGATTTTCAGGTCAAAAGCGAAGACATGGAAAAGCTCGCCAATTTTTATAGCAACAATGGCAAAGACAAACCTATATATCTCGCGTACCGGTGGCCAACTCCCAACGAGGCCTATTTTGCTGGCGAATATGGAAAGCCCGAAAATATAAATTACGTCAGACCAGAGTCATCCTACATAAAACTATCCGAATATATGGAGCATCTTGAAAAATTTAATATTTTTTAAGATGCACTATCCGGCGTTCAAAAGACGCCGGATAGATTTCAGCTTGGCTTTCGAAACGTCAACGCCTCGCCGTCACGCGCCAGCATCAGCTTGTCGCCGTCCGCAACATCGCCGCGCAGGATTTTCTCCGCCAGCGGATCTTGCACAAGCTTTTGAATAACCCGTTTTAAAGGGCGCGCGCCATAGACGGGGTCATAGCCCTTGTCGGCAATAAATTGCTTGGCCTCATCGTCAACGTGAAGCGTGATTTTTCGCTCTTCCAGAAGCTTATGCAGCCTCTGCAATTGAATATCGACAATCGCGCCCATCTGCATCCGGCCAAGCCGGTGAAACAGGATAATATCGTCGACACGGTTGAGGAATTCAGGGCGGAAATGACCGCGTACCACTGCCATCACATCATCGCGCACAGCTTCTGTCGCACCCGAGGCTTGTCGAACGGTGCCATCATTAAACTCGCCCTCATTTTGCTGGCTTAAAAATTCAGACCCGAGATTTGACGTCATGATGATGAGCGTATTGCGAAAATCAGCTGTCCGCCCCTGCCCGTCGGTCAGGCGGCCATCGTCAAGCACCTGCAGCAGGATATTGAAAACATCAGGATGCGCTTTCTCAATCTCGTCAAAAAGGATGACCTGATAAGGCCTGCGCCGCACGGCCTCTGTCAGAACGCCGCCTTCTTCATAGCCGACATAGCCCGGAGGCGCGCCCACAAGCCGCGATACAGAATGTTTTTCCATAAACTCCGACATGTCGACACGCAAAAGCGCGCTTTCATCGTCAAACAAAAATCCCGCCAGCGCTTTTGTCAGCTCGGTCTTGCCAACGCCTGTCGGCCCCAAAAACATGAAGGAGCCGATCGGCCGATTTGGGTCCTGCAAACCCGCGCGGGCGCGGCGCACTGCCGTTGCAACTGCATGCACGGCCTCGTCCTGCCCGATAATGCGTTTTTGCAGCGCCGTTTCCATGTCGAGAAGCTTTTGCTTCTCGCCCTCGAGCATGCGGTCGACCGGAACACCGGTCCAGCGCGAGACAACCTGCGCAATATGCTCTGGCGTCACCGCTTCTTCGACAAGATTGCCCGCTTTTTCATTGGCCTCGGTTTCGCCAAGCTGCTTTTCAAGCTCAGGGATCACGCCATAGGTCAGCTCGCCTGCGCGCTGAAACGCGCCGCTGCGCTGTGCCTGCGCCAGTTCGGCGCGCGCTTTATCGAGACCCTCGCGAAGATTTTGCGCGCTGACAAGCTTTGCCTTTTCGGCCTGCCAGCGTGTGGAAATCTCGGACGAGCGACCTTCAAGTTCGACAATCTCGCCGTCAATTTTCTCCAGCCTGTCGCGCGAGGAGCGGTCGGATTCTTTTTTAAGCGCTTCGCGTTCGATTTTGATCTGCATCAAGCGCCGGTCGATTTCATCAAGTGCTTCAGGCTTGGAATCGACCTGCATCCGCAGCCGCGCAGAGGCCTCATCCATCAAATCAATCGCCTTGTCCGGCAAAAACCTGTCGGTGATGTAGCGATTTGACAATGTCGCCGCCGCAACAAGCGCGCTGTCTGTAATACGCACGCCATGGTGCTGCTCATATTTGTCTTTAATGCCGCGCAGGATTGAGATCGTGTCTTCCACCGTCGGCTCGGACACGAAGACAGGCTGAAACCGCCGCGCCAGCGCCGCATCTTTTTCGACATGCTTGCGGTATTCATCGAGCGTGGTCGCGCCTACACAATGAAGATCGCCGCGCGCCAGCGCCGGTTTTAGAAGATTGGACGCATCCATCGCGCCTTCCGCTTTTCCAGCGCCGACCAGCGTGTGCATTTCATCAATGAACAGGATCACCTGTCCATGTGACGCCTGCACCTCCTGCAAAACGCCTTTTAGCCGTTCTTCAAATTCGCCGCGATATTTCGCGCCCGCAATCAAAGACCCCATGTCGAGCGCCAGAAGCACCTTGTCTTTTAAGCTTTCAGGCACATCACCATTGACGATGCGCAAGGCAAGGCCTTCTGCGATTGCGGTTTTGCCGACACCCGGCTCGCCGATCAGGACGGGATTGTTTTTGGTGCGGCGTGACAAAACCTGGATTGTGCGGCGAATTTCCTCTTCGCGGCCAATCACGGGGTCAAGTTTGCCCTCGCGCGCCAACGCCGTGAAATCACGCGCATATTTTTGCAAGGCGTCATACTGGTTTTCGGCGGAGGCGCTGTCGGCGCGCCGCCCCTGGCGCAGCGCATCAATCGCCGCATTGAGGTTCTGGGCGTTGACGCCGCCTGCAGCCATTGCTTTTTTGGCGTCACTGTCTTCAACGCTCAGCGCCTGAAGCATGCGCTCGGCGGTCACAAAACTGTCGCCCGCCTTTTGTGAAATCTTTTCGGCGGCGTCAAACGCGCGTGCGGTTGCAGGGGCAAGATAAACCTGCCCTGCGCCAGAGCCTTCAACTTTGGGAAGTTTCGCCAGCGCATTTTCAAGCGCTGCTTTAATCTCATTCAGCCTGCCACCGGCGCGCGCAATAAGTCCTGCCGCCAGCCCTTCATTGTCATCGAGCAGTGCTTTGAGAAGATGGTCTGGCAACAGGGATTGATGGCCATCACGCAGCGCGATGGTTTGCGCCGCCTGTATAAAGCCGCGCAGCCTGTCTGTATATTTGTCCTGGTTCATGTCTCCGCCTGTCTGAAGTCTATGACTTCAGATGTAGGCATGACAGATCACGCAGACAAGATTGATGCAAAAACCGTCAGGCTTCCGACGCGGGCGGCGTCTTGGCGTTGCTGTTAGCAGTGTCCTCAGTGCTGTCTTCGCGCGCGCGGCGTGGGCGGCGGGTGCGTGTCAGGAATGAAGGCAGCGCGGCCTCACCTTCAGGCTCAGCTGACGCAGGGCTTGCGGCCTGCGGTTCGCGCTGTTGATTGCGGCCTTGGCCACGCTCAAAACGCTCGCGGCGCGGGCGCTCTGCGCCCTCAGCTGCGTCGTCCGGGCGGGTCGGGAATGCGACAGGTGGCTGTTCGCTTTCTTCAGGGCGCGGGCCACGGCGGGCATAGCGCGGTTCACCACGCTCGCTTTGCGGGCGTTGATGCTGGTGATGCTGCTGCTGTTGCTGCTGTTGCGGAAAACGGTGTTGACGGCCCTCGAAGCTGTCATCGGGTTCATCGTCAGCATCGCTCTGGTCGCCAGCATCGCTGTCGCTCTGGTCATTCTCATCGGAGCGGCTCTGGTTGTATTGCGCCTGCTGCGCCTGATAGGCGACAATCATGCGATAATAATGTTCAGCATGCTGGAAATAGTTTTCGGCTAGAACATGGTCACCGCTGGCTTGTGCATCGCGTGCAAGCTGGCCGTATTTTTCAGCAACGTGCTGGGCCGTTCCACGGATTTTGACATCAGGCCCGTTTGATTCATAGCCGCGCTGCAACGGGTTTCCGCCTTTGTTGCCGCCGCCATTGCGATTGTGAGTGTTGTTATTATTGTTGCGGTTGCTACGCATACGGTTTTTGTTGTTGTTTTGCGGTCTCATATCTTGCCTTGTTGAATGTGTTTGAAAACGGCCTTCCCGGAAGGCATCACGTCTTTCCCGCGGCAGTGCCGCACTGTTTAAATAAACAACTTTACGATTTGGCGCTTTCGCTTTTCAAAAGCCCGGTGCAGATCAAAAACTGCGGGGGCGGCGAAGCGTCACTGTCTGGAATGAGGCTTCTCATCAACCGGACACCCTTGTCTTCTAAGCCCTCCAGATTTTTTTTCAAGTGTTATTTAGAGACGAAAATATGAGAGCGCGCACATGGCCGCCAAGGTCTTTTTTAGCATTGACAACGGTGAAGTTCTGCGAAGCAAAAATCTGGGTGACGGCCTCGTTCTGGTCGTGGCCGATTTCAACGCTTACGCATCCGCCTGCCTTTAAACAGTGCTGCGCCTGCTGCGCGATGAGGCGATAATTACGTAGTCCATCCGCGCCGCCGTTAAGCGCAAGCAGCGGGTCATAGTTGCGCACATTGGGTGCAAGCTGCGCGCACTGCGCCGTCGGGATGTAAGGCGGATTGGAAACGATCACATCAAATTTTGTGTTGAGCGCGCTCATCCAGTGGCCGCAGACAAATGACACGCGTTTTTGCAATCCAGCTTTTACGGCATTGCCGCGCGCCGTTTGCAATGCCGCAAAGGACATGTCGGTTGCAAGCGCGGTTGCGTGCGGCCATTCGCTCAAAAGTGACAGAACAATCGCGCCGCTGCCGGTTCCAAGATCACAAAATGTGAGCGGCGTGTCACGCCTGCCTGAAAACGTGGCAAGCACCAGCTCGACCAATGTTTCCGTGTCAGGCCGTGGCTCCAGCGTGTCTTGCGTGACATCAAGATCAAGTGTCCAGAACCCGCGCTCGCCGATAATGCGGCCGACGGGCTCATGCGCCAGACGCCGTTGTTGCCACTGCGCTAAAAGCGTTAGCTGCAGCGCTGTCATCACCTGTTCGCTGATGCGTATGTCAGTGGGGCTTAAATCGCAAAGTTTTGCAAGCAACAGGCGGGCATCGAGGTCAGGCGTTGGAATGGTGGTGCTGCGAAACAGTTCGGCAAGCGCTTTATAAGCGTCACGAATTTTCAATCACCCGCCCCGACATCGCTGAGAAGGGCGGCTTGATGGTCGGAAATCATGGCGTCGATAATTTCATCTAAGGCCTCGCCGAGCATGATCTGTTCAAGCTTGTACAATGTCAGTTCGATGCGGTGATCGCTGACCCGCCCTTGCGGATAATTATAGGTGCGAATGCGCTCGGAGCGATCGCCCGAGCCAATCTGCCCTTTGCGCGAGGATGAGCGTTCATTCTCACGCTTTTGATACTCAAGATCGTAAAGCCGTGCGCGCAGCACTTTCAGCGCTTTGGCCTTGTTTTTGTGCTGCGATTTTTCGTCCTGCTGCTGCACCGTCACGCCTGTCGGCAAATGGACAATGCGCACGGCGGAATCGGTGGTGTTGACTGACTGTCCACCCGGCCCTGACGAGCGAAACACGTCGATGCGCAAATCATTTTCATTGATCTGGATATCGACCTCTTCCGCTTCCGGCAAAACGGCGACGGTTGCCGCCGATGTATGAACGCGGCCTTGCGTTTCCGTGTCCGGCACACGCTGTACGCGGTGAACGCCGGATTCGAATTTCAACCGGGCAAACACATTGCGGCCCGTGATCGAAGCGATAATTTCCTTGTAGCCACCTTTGGCGCCATCGGAAACGGACATCACCTCCACCTTCCAGTCATGCAGGGCGGAATAGCGCTGATACATGTCAAAAAGATTGCCGGCAAACAGTGCGGCTTCGTCACCGCCGGTGCCGGCGCGGACTTCCAGAATGGCGCTTTTTTCATCGGCGGCATCTTTTGGAAGAAGCAAAATACGCATCTCGGCTTCAAGCGTGTCGCGTTTCTCAACGAGTGATTTTTGCTCCAGCTCCATCATCTCCTGCATGGCCGGGTCAGGGTCTTCGCCAAGAGCGGTCAATTCTTCATATTCGCTGCGCGCGGCCAGCAGCGCCTGCGCCTTTTTGGCGACAGGCTCCAGTTCGGCAAATTCTTTTGACAGCGCGACAATGGTGTTGGAGCTGGACGCCGTCGACAGGCTGTCACTCACATCATTCATGCGCTTGACGAGGTTTTCGAGCTTTTCACCGGCGATCAACATGTCAGCTTAATGCCACAGAATGGCGCGCGGCAAAATCAAGAAGTTCGGGGCGCATTGAAAAACCGGCCACCTCTTTTGACAGCAATGTGTTCATTTCCGCCTTTACATGCTCCAGCTCAAGCGACATCAGCATGGCTTTGACCGGGCCGATAGAGGCCGGCGACATGGATATTTTATCATAGCCCAGCGCCAGCACGGCCATGGCCTCGATCGGGTTTGAGCCAAGCTCGCCGCACAATGTCAAAGGCACATGCGCGCGGTGCGCGACATCGGAGATTTTTTTCAGGACCCGCAACATCGGCTGCGACAGCGGGTCATAGCGCTTGGCCATGCGCGAGGATGTGCGGTCAGCGGCAAACACGAACTGGGTCAGGTCATTGGAACCCACCGACAGAAAATCGACATGGCGCACAAGCTCGTCAAGCTGCCATAAAATGGCGGGCACTTCGACCATTGCCCCAATTTTGATGCTGTCCGGCTGCCTGTGTCCGTGCTTTTTCAAAAAAGCCAGCTCTTGCTCGACGACCGCGCGCCCGGCCTTCAATTCCTGCAGATGTGCGATCATCGGAAACAGCAAATGCAGCGGCCTGCCGTCTGCGGCGAGCAGCAAGGCCCGCACCTGGCTTCGCAGCAAGCCCGGCCTGTCGAGCGTCAGGCGAATGGCGCGCCAGCCCATGGCCGGATTTTCCTCGGCATCGATGCGCATATAGGGAAGGATTTTATCGCCGCCAATATCGAGCGAGCGGAACACCACAGGCTTGTCGCCCGCCGCCTCGAACACCTGCCTGTACAGCTCGCGCTGCGCCGAAATGCGCGGGAATTTTGCGGCGACCATGAACTGCAATTCGGTTCTGAACAGGCCGATGCCTTTTGCATTGGTTTCCTGAAGATAAGGAAGATCGACAAGAAGCCCGGCGTTCAGATACAGGCCAATCGGTTGCCCGTCCTTTGTCTGTGACGGCTTGTCGCGCAAGGTCTGGTAGTGCGCGAGGCGCTTGGCGCGAAACCGCACTTTTTCGCCATAGGCCTGCTCGACATTCAGCGGCGGCCGGACATGCACTTCGCCCGCGCCGCCATCGGCAATAATGGCGTCGCCATCTTCGACAAGGGCGACAATATTTTCAACCTGCCCGACACAGGCAAGGCCAAGCGCGCGCGCGACAATGCTGACATGGCTGGTGGGCGAGCCCTCTTCCAGAACAAGCGCGCGAATATGCGAACGGTCATAATCGAGAAGTTCGGCAGGGCCCATGTTGCGGGCGACAATCACCGCGTCTTTGGGCAAGGTACGCGCCGCCGTGTTTTCGCCGCTCAACTGGCGCATCAGCCGATTGGCAAGATCATCGAAATCGTGAAGGCGTTCGCGCAGATATGGGTCTTCGACGCGCAGCATGCGGGCGCGTGTTTCCGACTGCACTTTTTCAACGGCCGCTTCCGCGCTCAAACCCGCCTCGACGGCCTCGCGCATTTTTGCGGCCCAGCGCTGGTCGCTGGCAAACAGGCGGTAAGCTTCCATAATGTCGCGGTGGTCGCCGCGCTCCAAATCTTCCTGCGCCAGAATATCGTCGATATTTGCCAGAAGACCTGTGAGCGCCAGCTCAAGGCGTTTCAATTCTTCACCCGTATCACTGGCGACAAGCTGCGACACGGCAACGCGCGGCACATGCAGCACAACATGGCCAAGGCCGATGGCATCGCTGAGCGACAGGCCTGCAATGTGCAACGGGCGTTTGGCCGCCAGCATCATGCCTGAGCGCGAGAGATGCGCCACATCGCTATGGATCAGTGTATCGGCAAGAACGAGCGCAATCGCTTCGAGCGATTTGACCTCTTCGTCAGTGTAAATGCGCTGCGCGCGGTTCTGCACGACAAGAACGCCTAGCACATCGCCGGCGCGCAAGATCGGCACGCCAAGAAAGGAGTTGTAAATTTCCTCGCCGATTTTATCGAACAGAACGAAATTCGGGTGGCCCTGCGCCTCTGACAAATTGAGCGGTTCGGCAAGCTGTGCCACCTGGCCGACAAGACCATTGCCGACACGCATTTGCACTTTGTGCACGGCCTGCATCGCAAGGCCTTCCGTGGCGAACAGTTCCAGAAAACCGTCGGCGCGCAGCAAGTAAAGCGAGCAGACCTCGGCCACCATATTGGCAGCGACCATCACGGCGACTTTGTCGAGGCGCGCCTGTGCGCTCACCGGCTCGGTCATCACTTCCCGAAGCCGGCGCAACAAAAGGCGGGGGCCGCCGTAAGTGTTGCGCATGAATATGCCTTGTCTGAATGTCGGTTTTTACGCCCGGTCTAAACCGTATAGCGAGTGCAGTGTCTTTACGGCAAGCTCGGTCTGCTTTTTATCGATCAAAATCGAGATTTTAATTTCCGATGTCGTAATGGCCTGAATGTTAATGTCCTGCTGCCCAAGCGCGCTGAACATTGCCGCCGCAACGCCGGAATGGTTGCGCATGCCTGCGCCGATCACCGACACTTTTGCGATATGGGGGTCGCCGCGCAGCTCGCGGTAATTGATCTTGCCGCGAAGGCCTTCCACCAGCGCCATACTGCGCGCGTAATCGGCGGCCGGAACTGTGAAAGTCAGGTCGATGGTTTTATTGTCCGCCGAGACGTTTTGAACAATCATATCGACATTGACCGCCGCTTCGGCCAGAGGCGTGAAAATATCGCCCGCCATGCGCGGCGTATCGGCAAGGCCGATCAAGGACAGCTTGGCCTCATGCGCGGAATAGGCGATGCCGCTGACGGCCTGATTTTCCATGTGTCTCTCCTCATCGCAGACCAGTGTGCCGACAATGTCAGACGACGCCGCATCGGCAAAACTTGATCGCACCAAAACGGGCACGCCCGCAACCATTGCCAGCTCCACCGAGCGCACATGCAGGACTTTCGCCCCCAGCGATGCCATTTCCAGCATTTCCTCATAGGCGATTTTGCTCATGCGCCGCGCCTGAGGCACGATGCGCGGGTCGGTGGTGTAGATGCCATCGACATCGGTGTAAATATCGCAGCGCTCGGCGCCAATGGCCGAGGCGATTGCCACTGCCGACGTGTCCGAGCCGCCGCGCCCTAATGTTGTAATTTCCAAACTTGGGCTCACGCCCTGAAATCCGGCAATGACCGGAATGATGCCCTGCTCCATCAATGCAATAAGCTTGTCATGACCGACCGAGACAATGCTGGCCGCCCCGTGCGCGGCGTCTGTCACAAGCGGCAATTGCCACCCCTGCAGTGCCTGCGCTTTCAACCCCAAGGACTGCAAGGCCAGCGCCATCAGGCCGGACGTGACCTGCTCCCCCGTCGAGACCACAACATCATAATCGCGCATTGCCGGCAGCGGCCGCATGTCGTGCACATAGGACACAAGCTGGTTGGTGACACCGGCCATGGCCGAAACGACGACGGCGCAGGCGTGCCCCGCTTGCTGTTCGCGCGCCACATGCGCGGCAGCGCGGCGGATATGCGCCACATCGGCAACCGATGTTCCCCCGAATTTCAAGACCAGACGCGACATGCCAAACCCTCTGCCAAAAGGGCTAGCTTGTCTCCCGCCGCTTGACAACTGGCGGTTCACAAGGCTCCTTTGCCATCAGGCATGGATGACGCAAATGAGCAATGACAGTAAAACGGACGCCTTAACGGCAGGTGATATCGACGCGGATCATGCAAACATTCCGAACGTTGATGAAATGGACACGCCCCTTGCACCCAATGTCGACAAGGACGAGGTGAAACGTTTTTCCGACCTTGCCGGTGAATGGTGGAACCCCAACGGAAAATTCAAGCCCTTGCACAAATTCAATCCGGTGCGTGTGGAATATATCCGCGACTGCCTTCTCAAACATTTCAAGCGCGATATTCACAGCGACAAACCGCTCGAGGGCCTCAGCATTCTTGATATCGGCTGCGGCGGCGGGCTGTTGTGCGAACCGCTGGCGCGCCTTGGTGCAAGGGTCACGGGCCTTGACCCGTCCCGCGCCAATATCGAAGCCGCGCAAAAACATGCGGCGCAGTCGGGCCTTGAAATTGTCTACCGCGCCGCGACCGCCGAAGGGCTTTCCAAAAAGGCCGAGCAGTTTGACATGGTGCTGGCCATGGAAGTGATCGAACATGTGCCCGACGCCGAGGCCTTCGTCAAAACCTGCACGAAGCTTGTGCGCCCCGAAGGCCTGCTCCTTATCTCGACCATCAACCGCACATTCAAGGCGCTGACTTTCGCGATCATCGGCGCTGAATATATTTTACGCTGGTTGCCGCGCGGCACGCATCATTACGACAAGCTTGTGACGCCTGAAGAAATTTTGCGCCCGCTTGAATCCAGCGGGTTTCGTATTCTGGAACTGCAGGGCGTCACCTACAATCCCCTGTTCATGAAATGGGATTTGAGCAAAAATCTCGACATCAACTACATGGCGCTGTCGAAACGCGCCAGCTAAGTTTAAGCCGCTAACAGCCCGTCGAGTTTTCCGTCGCGGTCCAGCGCGTGCAGGTCGTCGCAGCCGCCGACATGTTTGCTGCCAATGAAAATTTGCGGAACCGTGGTGCGGCCACCAGCCTTTTCAACCATTTCGCTGCGCTTGTCTGGATGATGGACAATGTCGACTTCTTTGTAGCTCTGGCCTTTGGCCTCAAGCAGCTGTTTGGCGCTCGCGCAATACGGGCAGCCGGTCTTGGTGTAAATCAGAATATCGCTCATACCTCAATAATAGTGCTGACGCGGGCAAATACAAGCACGTTCACTTGCGCCGCCCCGGCTTTTTGCAGCGCCTGTGTCGCCGCAAACAGGGTGCTGCCGGAGGTCATCACATCATCGACCAGCACGATGTTTTTACCTGCGACCCCGTTTTTGCCTTGCACGGCAAATGCGCCCTGCACATTGCGCAGGCGTGCGCGTCGCGATTGCCCGACCTGCGTCGGCGTCGCGCGCGCGCGCTGCAAGGCCCGCGGCGCAAACGGCAGGCGGGTGCTGCGGGCAATGAGCCGCGCCAGAAGCGCGGACTGGTTGTAACGGCGTTTCAGATGCCGCTTCCAATGCAGCGGCACAGGCACGATCATATCGGCGTGCTCAATAATATCGCGTCCGGCCTGCGCCATCATCTGCGCCATCAAGGGTGCAAAATCCTGCCGGTCGGAATATTTCAGGCCCTGCACAAGCTTTGCCGCAAGGTCGCCGTAAAGAACAGCGGCGCGCGCACGGCACCATGGCGGCGGATGCGCCAGCGCTTCGGGCGAGACCTGTCCCTCAACTCCGTGTGAAAACGGCACGGCATATTTTTCGCAAAACGGTTTTGAGATCAGATGCAGCTGCGGCCAGCACGCTGCGCATAATGCGTTTGTCTGAACGATCACGCCGCAGCCCGCACAGGTCGGTGGCACGGCCAGACGCAGCAGCGATGCGATTGCAGGGTTGTGAAACAGGCGGCGCATGATACCACAGGAGCATGAGTTCGAATCAGCCACAGCGCAAGCCGGATGCGCCGCCTTTGCTTTATGACCAGTCGCTTTTAAAGCAGCGGCTGTCTGCGCAAAAACTGGCGAACCTGCCTTTTGCAAAAGACCTGCGCGACGAGATCACGCTGCGCCTGCATCCGGTCAACCGCCGCTTTGAAACGGCTTTGCTTTTGTATCCGCCCTGCCCGCTGGAAAGCGCGTTGCGGGACACGGGCAAAGTGGATGCAATTGAGACACGCGATTTAGATGCGTTGATAGAGACACCCGACACATTGGCGCTTGGCGAAGCGCGCTATGATCTGATCGTGAGCTGCCTTGGCCTGCAATATGCCAACGACCTGCCGGGCGCCTTGATCCAGTTGCGCCGCGCTTTGAAACCCGGCGGTCTTTTGCTTGGCTGTCTGGCGGGCGGCGACACACTGGCCACGTTGCGCACCGCATTTGCCGAAACCGAAAGCAGCATGACAGGCGGGATTTCGCCGCATATTCACCCGTCTATCGACATCAAGCAGATGGGCGCGCTGCTGCAGCGTGCGACTTTTGCAGACCCGATCATCGATACCGAAAAATACACCCTTCTTTACCCAACGGTTTTCGACCTTTTCTACGACCTGCGCCGCTGGGGCGGCAATCTGATGGCGGCACGCGCCAAACGCTTTGCCCCGCGCGCGCTGATGCACAAGGTGGCGCAGCATTATGAAACACTGGCGACAGACGGCGACAAAATCGCCGCGCAGGTTGAGCTGATCTGGTTTTCGGCCTGGGTGTGATGCGTACGGCGTAGCCGACAGATAGCTCCACTGGAGCTATCTGAGTGTCGAGCGCGATGAGAAATGCGAAGCGGTGGCTAAAAAGAGTGTTGATATGAGCCTGAAACTTTACAAAAAGTATCAGGCTTTTTAATTAATTAAATATCGCTCGGTAGGTCGACTCGCTAGCAAAGGCGCCAATACCCGCAGCTATTAATCCGCTCAATGCGCCAATTGATGCACTCATCGGTATTGTTTTTGGCTTGAAACTTAGTGCAAATGCCGAGGCCGCAGCGGATGCCAAAAAAGCACCGCCGGAAATCATCGTATTACGGCCAACATAATAATTGTCGGAGAGACGAAACCCATCTTTGTTTTCAGCATCTGCGCGCGAGGAATTATAAAGGTGGTATCCCACAAAGGCGAGCGTACCGGCTGCAATCAATGGAGCCGAAATTTTTGAACCTCTAGTCGTATACATTCCATCTTTTAGGCATCTTATCGCGGATATTGCGTTACCGATGTTCATTCCTGCAATTATTGTATTCCCATAATCGCTTTTGTCTGTGGTTTTTTTTGCAGGTGCCTGAAAAAAGCCTTTTAATGCTTTGCCTGCTTCGTAAGTTGCATCGCTTTGAAGCAAAGCCAAAGCTGGAGCATGCGCCATTTTTGTCTGAAACAATTGTTTCGCTGGTGCTGAAAAAGACGCAAGTTTTAGAGCTGGCGTAAAATTGGTTTTCATAAATATCTCCGTTAAATTTAACCCGTCTTTGCATTTCTTTTGCGCACTGTAAACTCACAATTTATCTAAAATTTTATCGATTTTCGTTCAACGAAGCAGATCTTGCAGAACCGGAATGAGCGGCAGATCCGCTGGCGGCATAGCGTAATCGCGCAGGTTCTGGACTTTGACCCAAGCCAGTTTCTGGCCTTCCATCGCCTGCTCTGGTCCTTGCCAGCGGCGGCAGATCCAGAGAGGCATGAACAGATGAAATCCGTCATAGGCGTGGCTGGCAAATGACAAGGGCGCAAGACAGTCTTCCTTCACCGTGACGTTGATCTCTTCTTTCAGCTCGCGGATCAGCGCCTCTTCAGGACGCTCACCTTCTTCCATCTTGCCGCCCGGAAATTCCCAAAGACCGGCAAGAGATTTTCCTTCCGGTCGCTGCGCCAGCAAAATGCGATGGTCCGCATCCAGCAATGCGCAGGCGACGACGAAAACGATTTTCATGAACGGTAATCGCCGTTGATCGCGACGTAGTCCTTGGTGAGGTCGCAGGTCCAGACCCTGGCTTTGCCAATCCCCATTTGCAGATCGACACTAATGGTTATGTCGCTGCCGCGCATATAGTCCGAAACGACGGCCTCGTCATAGTCTGCCGCGCGCATGCCGTTGGCCGCGACCACATATTTGCCAAAGCAAATGGTCAGCGTGTCGCGATTGGCAGGTTCGCCCGCTTTGCCGATCGCCATCACCACCCGCCCCCAATTGGCGTCTTCACCGGCCACAGCCGTTTTGACAAGCGGTGAATTTGCAATCGAGGACGCGATTGTTTTTGCGCTTGTCTCATCGCTTGCGCCGACAACATCGACGGTGATAAATTTGCGCGCGCCTTCGCCGTCTTTGGCAATCAGGATTGCAAGATCGCGCAGCACATCCGTCAGCGCGCCTTCAAACTGGCATGCGGCCTCGCCCCCAATAAGCGCGCCAGCCGTGCCGGTGGCAAAGGCGAGCAGCGTGTCGGAGGTTGAGGTGTCGCTGTCAACCGTGACGCAGTTCAGTGTCGTGGTCACGCTGCGTGACAGCATGGCTTGCAAGTCAGCGGCGCTGATGTTCGCATCGGTAAAAACAAAGGCGAGCATTGTCGCCATGTCGGGTGCAATCATGCCGGCGCCTTTGGCAATGCCGACAATGTTGAACGCGCCGCTTTTCGCCGTGGCCACTTTGGGGAAGGTGTCGGTTGTCATGATCGCGCGCGCGGCCTGCGCCCAGTCGCCGCTTTTCGCATCTTGCGCAAGAGCGGACATGACGTTTTCGATTTTTGCTGCGTCCAGCGGTTCGCCGATGACTCCGGTGGAGCACAGCATCACCTCTGCAGGCTTGCACTGAAGTGCTGATGCCGCTGCGGCGGCGCTGCGCTGCGTCGTCTCCAGCCCGCGCGCGCCGGTGAACGCATTGGCATTGCCCGAATTGACCAGAAGCGCCCGCGCCGTGCCGGACGGCAAAGCCGACCTGCACCAGTCAACGGCGGCAGACGGGCATTTCGATGTTGTGAACACGCCGGCGACAGAGGTGTCTTTGTCCAGCACCACCAGCAGCACGTCCTGCCGGTCTTTGTATTTGATGCCGGCGGCGGCGGTGGCAAACCGCACGCCTTTGATCAAAGGCGCGTCGACGATGTCCTGTGGTGCGAGCGGAGAGACTTTGGTGTATGCCATTTTGCTTTACTGTCATTGCGAGCGGAGCGAAGCAATCCATCTTTTTGCTTTTGTTCGAAATTGTGAAGCTGGATTGCGTCGTCAGGGGTAAACCCTTCCTCGCAATGACGGTTGAGGGTGGTCGATAATTAAGGGTGGTCAACGGTTGAGGTTTGCAAGGCGCGATTCACCTCAATCTCCTTCGCCGGGATTGGCCGAGAACAGCGCCAGCTTGTCGGGTTTGCCGTCCCAGTCTTTGGCATCCGCAGGCTGGTCTTTTTTGGTGGTGATGTTGGGCCATGTCTTGGCGTAATCGGCATTGAGTTTCAGCCAGGTGTCGACACCGCTGACAGTGTCCGGCTTGATGGCCTCGGCGGGGCATTCCGGCTCGCAGACGCCGCAGTCAATGCACTCATCGGGGTGGATGACCAGCATGTTTTCGCCCTCATAAAAACAATCGACGGGGCAGACTTCGACGCAGTCCATATATTTACACTTGATGCAGTTTTCCAAAACCACATAGGTCATGATTTTGAGCCCATCTGGTTTTTCAGCGCGGCAAGCGCGGCAAACGGATTGTTGGCATCAAGTGTTTTTGCCGATTTGTCTTCGGTTGAAAACACCATGCGATGCGCGGCCTTGCTGTTGTCACGCGGCTTGTCGTTGCGGTCCTTGTTGAAAGGTTTGCGCTTTGAACTCTCGTCGCGCCGTTCGCGCGCGCCGTCTTTCGGCTTGTCGCGGGTAAATTGCGGCTTGCCGTCTTCGCCCTTGAAGTCTTTTTTGAAATGCGGGCGCGCGGGGCGCTCGCTGTTCTGATTGAGCCGCTCGGGCACGGCCTCGCCATTGGCCGCTTTATGATGCGGGCGGCGCGCGGGGCGTTTGTCAAAGGTGCGGCGCGGAAAATGCCAGATCTCGACCGTGGCCAGCGCTTGCGCTTTCACATCCGTTTCGCCGGCAACCGGCATTTCCAGCGACGCCGAGTTTGTATCAGGGGGAGAGATTGTTTCACGTGAAATATCTGTATTTTCAGTGTTTACAGGCGTTTCAGGTGCAGAAGTTTGGTGTGTGTCGCTGTCCTGCAGCGCTTCTGGAGCGTCATCTTGCGAAAGTGAATTTTCACCCTCATTGATTTCATTGGGTTTTTCAGATTCCACCGATGCGTTTTCGACGCTTAAATCGCTGTTTTCATCGCTTTTTGACACGGTTTCGTCTGTATCCACCGCGGGCGTTTCCACGGCGGCCGTTTCCACGACGGCCGATGATGTGTCATTTGCAACCGTTGCGCTCGCAGCAACCGGTTCCACCGCGGCCGCTGCGGCTTTCGCCGCATCGAGCTTTGCCATACGGCCCGCATAGTCCTCATGGGTTTTGCGGACAATCATGTCCGCCTCGTCTTTGGGCTTCACATCGCTGACATAGCCCAGCGCGCGCAGCACCTGCCCCATGTCGTCCGATGAGGACCCCAGCAGGGACGTCATCGCAGGGGTGAGCAAAAACCCCTTGCGGCCAACGCGGCCTTCAGGCGGCGGCGATGTCGCGGCCTGGTCATTGTAAGAGGTGAGCGGGCGTATCAGATCGGAGAGGCGCTCTAAAATGTCGACGCGCACCGCGCGCGTGCCAAGAATTTTATACCCCAGCACGCGATATAAATCAGGCTCTATATCCGTGTCGGCAATCCATGTCGTGCGGCCGGACAGCGCCAGCTGCAGCACTTTATCAATCGCTTCGCTTGTCTCCTTGCCGTGCTTCAGCAGCCACAACTGGGCAGCAAGCGCGCGCGGCTTTGGTTTCAAAGTCAGCGGCAGATACAAATGCTGCGCGCCGAACCGAAGGCCAAGTTTTCGCAAATCACCGCGCAAGCTCTGGTCTAGCGCCTTCACATCATCGGCGACTTTTGCGCGGTCAAGAATGCCGAGGTTTTCGACAAGCTGAAACGCGATACCGCGCGCCAGACCTGTCAAATGTTCCGCCGCTTTCAGATCGACCAGCGGTTTCAATTGCGTTGAGACAGCATGGCGCACAAAGGCTTTGAGGCGTGCCTCCACCCAGTCGCGATGCGTGCCGGTGAGATGCTCGTCCGCCGACAGGCGCAAATCCGGTTCAATTTCAGATGTGCCGGGCACAAGGCGGGCAACGTCCTGCCCTTTCCAGCGGATGTGATTGTCGGACGATAAAATCAGCTGGTCGTTCGGCGCCTCGGCCAGAAGCTGCGCACGCGCGGTAATCGCGCCGCCGACAACCTGCGCTGCGGCCGCGCGCAGGGTTTTGCTGGCGCTGCCTTCGCTGGCCGCGTCCGGCGTAAAACGAAAGCCATTCAGCGTTCCGATTTTTTCGCCTTCAACAATCACGTCGCCGTCTGCGCTGATCTGTGTCTCTAACATGTCCCGATCCCGTAAGCGCCGCGCCAGCATGCTGGTCCGGCGGTCTATAAAACGCTGCGTCAATTTCTCGTGCAGCGCGTCCGATAGCTGATCCTCTAGCGCACGCGTGCGCTCCCGCCAATGGGCAGGATCAAAAACCCAGTCAGACCGGTTTGCCACAAATGTCCAGATACGAATAGACGAGAGCCGCGCCTGCAGGGTGTCGATGTCGCCATCCAGCCGTTTGAGCGGCTCCAGCTGCTGGTTCATCCAGTCATGGGGGATGCGCGCGACTTTGAGCAGGAAACCGCCGATATCAAGGCACAGCTCGGCATGGGCCGTCATCGACAGCTTGCGATAGTCCGGTATCTGACAGACCTCCCACAGCAGAGCGACGTCATCCGCCCCGCGCAGATCGGAAAAGCGCGGGTCGCGCGCGGCCATGTCCAGCACGGCCTGGTCTTCGCCAAGCGGGCTGCGGGTGAGACCGGACAGCGGCGGGCTTTGCTCCAATGAATGCTGCAATGCTTTGATCGACGCATAATCGAGGCGGCTGCTGCGCCATTGCAATTGCGTCAGCGGTTCAAAATCATGCGCCTCGATCTGCTGCACAAGGTCGATATCGAACTCGTCCTGCTGGCCGGTCACCCCGAATGTGCCGTCATTGAGATAGCGCCCCGCGCGTCCGGCAATCTGCGCCAGTTCAGCTGGGTTCAGCGCGCGATAGTGAAAGCCGTCAAATTTGCGCGATGCCGCGAAAGCGATGTGCTCCACGTCCAGATTGAGCCCCATGCCGATCGCATCGGTCGCGACAAGATGTTCAACATCGCCCGCCTGATAAAGCGCGACCTGCGCATTGCGCGTGCGCGGGGAGAGCGCGCCCATCACCACCGCCGCACCGCCCTTCTGCCGGCGCAGCAGTTCGGCGATCGCATACACTTCGGCCGCCGAAAACGCGACGACAGCCGAGCGCGGTGGCAGGCGCGATATTTTTTTCGAGCCGGTATAGCTGAGCTTCGACAGGCGCGCGCGCGCCGTGGTGGTGAGGCCGGGCAAAAGCCGTGTCAGCAAAGGCCGGATCGTATCGGCGCCAAGCAGCAGGGTTTCATGCAGGCCGCGCCGGTTGAGCACGCGGTCGGTAAAGACATGGCCGCGCTCCAGATCACCGCACAGCTGCACTTCATCGATGGCGATAAAATCAAGTTTTTGATCGGCGCTGTTCGCGTAAACGCTCGAGCGCAGCTCTGGCGAATGTGTCGAGGAAGGCATGGCTTCAACCGTGCACACCCAATAGCGCGCGCCTGGCGGAATGATTTTTTCCTCGCCCGTCAGCAGCGCGACTTTGGCCGCGCCGACTTTTTCAACAACGCGGCCATAGACCTCGCGCGCCAGAAGCCGCAAAGGCAGACCGATCATGCCCGAGCCATGCGTCAGCATCCGCTCGATGGCGTAATGGGTTTTGCCGGTATTTGTCGGCCCAAGAAGCGCGGTGACGTTTGCGCCGTTAAACGTATTGGACGGTGGTCGTGTATGTTGGGGAAATTGTGTCATCGCGCGGTGCGCTTTCTATATCATGACACTGCCGCGATGCGCGCTGTTTTATTTCAGTTTCAAAAATTCCGCTTAAAGAATGAAACTGCTGCAATGCGCGCACAAGCGCGTCATTATATCTCTCAAACGTCATTGCGAGGGTCGCGCCCGAGGCGCCAGCCGAATGGCGCAATGCAATGTGACCCAAAGCAATCTATTCTGAATTTTTTCAGATTGGAGAATAGATTGCTTCGGGTTTCACCCTCGCAAGGACGGCGAAAGGTCGGCCTGCGCGAGGACGGTGAACAGCACCCAAGCCTGCAACCAGTTTCGCCTGAGGCTCGAAGCGTTCGGGGCAAAATCAACACCGCCACCAGCGCCAACAAAGACTGCTTCTCGCTTCAGGCTCGAAGCGTTCGGCGCTTAAAACGGGCCACTGGCCTGTTTTATCAGCTTCGCTGCCCGCGCTTGGGCAAAATCAACACCGCCACCAGCGCCAACAAAAACTGCTTCTCGCTTCAGGCTCGAAGCGTTCGGCGCTTAAAACAGGCCACTGGCCTGTTTTATCAGCTTCGCTGCCGCGCCTTACTAACGAAAAATTAAAACAAAACGAGTCTGAAGCGTGAATGCGCGAACGAAAAAAGAACGAAGCCAGCACGAATCGCTGACTCTGAGCGATTCATCCTCTGTTCTACACCAGATCTAGTGCACAGGGTTCGACTGCCACCAGATGATGCGCATTTATAAGCGAATCACACATGCTTTTGCGCGTCAGCGACGCTGCGTGATTCGTGCGGAACGGACTCAAACGTAACTTAACAATGACTCAACGCCCCGCAGCTTATGTGTAAAATTTTATGCAAACAGGGTTAATAAGTGGTTAAAACGTGAACAAAGCAGAAATGGCGGGCGCTTCCTGAAAGGTGTTATCCCCATCACGCCCGTGCGCAATTTGTGAAGGTTCGCAAAAGCTTCGCCGCCCTCCTCCACACTCATCCCGCAATCCACAGGGGGCACGGGCGCTGACTCACCGCATATATCCCCTTGACGTATGTCAATAACTTAGCTATGGTTACCTTGACAGGAGCTAGCCATGCAAAAACCAATGACAGTCACGCAATTTCTTCAAGCTTTCCCGACAGATGACGCATGTCTTGACCATTTGTTCAAAATCCGCTTTGGCACGACTCCGGCCTGCCAGAAATGCGGGGAAATAGGCAAATTCCGGCGCTTGAAAAAAATGCCTGCTTACACTTGCAACTGCGGAAATCATATTCACCCGATGGTTGGCACGCCGTTCGAGAAAAGCCGCACGCCCCTGCAAAAATGGTTTTTCGCCATGTTCCTGTTCACGACGACCCGCAACGGCGTGTCGGCCAAAGAAATACAGCGCCAGCTGGGTGTAACCTATAAATGCGCGTGGCGTATTGCCCATGAAATCCGCAAATATATGGGCTTTGTTGACGGTGATGCGCCCCTCGGCGGTTCTGGCATGAACCCTGTTGAAATCGACAAGGCTTTCATAGGCGGCAAAGACAAGCGTGGTGAGGACGATAAAGCTGTTGTTCTGGGTATGGTCGAGCGTGGCGGCGAAGTCATGACACGTGTCATTCAGGGGCGCAGTGAATATCACGTCGTTCCGCACATCATGAACAACGTAAAAAAGGGCGCCTCAATCATGACAGATGAAGCCCGCGCCTTTCAGCACTTGGGCGTTTATGGCTTCAAGCATGAATCCGTGAACCACTCCGCAAAAGAATACGTTAACGGCCAGTGCCACACGAATACGATTGAAGGCTTCTGGTCGTGGTTTAAGCGCGGCGTAAACGGCACTCACGTCTGGGTCTCAAAGCAGCACCTCGACAAATATCTGCAAGAGTTTGAGTTCCGCTTTAACTTGCGCAAAAGCCCAGAGCTTATGTTTCCGTTGTTGTTGTCATCTTTTGTAAAGTAAAAGTAATCCACAACAATTATCGGGATTCCTGTGTACATATACACAACCGGATTCGACTCTTAATATGGGTTTATCTTATTGTTTTCTTTGGGAGAGGCCGCTCGATCCTGCCGGGTCGCGATAAGTTCGGTCTCCAAAACCGAAGAAAGTCTGAAAAGACTGCCTCTCCCACACCAAGCATTTCTGCTCTGCATTCCTTAAAAGAATCTTATCCACACGCTGAATCAAGTGTCAAACCGTAATGTGGAAAACCTACTTTTCTTCAATACTTTCAGGCCGAGACATAAAACCCATAAGCGCATCGAAGGCGGCTTGATCGCCCTCGACTTTGTTTTCTTTGGCAAATTGTTCTAGTAGCCCCATTTCGCGGGCTTCTTCAAAGCTGAGATATTTACCGCGTGACATTAATTGAGATCCAAGGGGAACACTCTGCGTCTTTCAAATATAAAAGGAGGCTCAATATCGAGCTGTAAGCAATAGGTTAAAAGATTTGATCGAGTTATTTTCCATTTTGGATTGACCACGACATCTTTTGCATTCGCCTCGTCGAAATCATCCTTAAGATACTCATTTAAAAATCCTTTGTTAACATCAATTTTTCTGGCTTTTATATCACGGACTAGATCATTGTAATTTCTCAAAACGAACTCGTCATTTATGCGGATCGTTGATGGCTCTTTATCTTGCATAAGGTAAGCGGCTTTCCAAATCTCAAAATCATTGTGAGTATCCCAGACTTCGTAGTTAGGCAATTTAAGATTAAACTTCGCCTCTAACTCAATAATTTTACTGTTTTGATCATTCCAAATCCAGTAAGGGGATAAAATTAACCTAATCAATATAACAGCGCCAAAAATTAGGACAGGAATCACCCAACTATTTGCTTCCATCACTGGCTTGCTAGCTGGAAAAAAGTGCTCAAAAATCGGAGCAAGGGTTGATATGAGACCAGCCCAAAGATCCCACTGTCCGAATACAGCATATTTATGCAAAAGTGCGGTTTTGAGCCAATTTTTGTAAAAAAGAAACATCCCACCCTCATATCACTTGCTCCGATTCGCGCAAGCATACGTTGTGGGGATATATGCTTGACTCACGCATAGAGGAAAGTGCTCTGCGCACGGTGACAGCGGGGCGGTGACGCGGGGGTAATTACCTTATATTTGTGATGGTTGGTTTCGTAAGAATTACGCGCTCATGCCATGACGCGAAAAAAAACAGCCCTACTAAGAGCCCGTCGCTTTCGCTTCGTGCATTCGCAATTTAAATCATGCCACTGGCATGATTTACCGGCTGCGCCGTCATTGCTCATTAATTCGCAGGCTTCGCCTCAACACTTGCCTTCATCCGCCCATCGGCGGCGATTGTGACCGTGCCCAGTTTTTGCACATAGGCCATCACGGCGTCGGCCAGCGGCGGGGCGTCGTCGTCATCGAGCGACACGCGCTGCGCGCTTTCGAACATGGTGTAGCCGTCGCCGCCCTTGGCGTTAAAATCATTGATGGCGAGCGTGTAGTTTTTCGAAAGATCCAGCGCCGCATCGCCGACTTTGATTTCAGTCACGCGCGCGCCTGCCGGTTTGCTGACATCATAGCTGACGGTGAAGCCGGAGATCTGCGGAAAGCGGCCATTGCTTTCAGGCAATTTTTCAATGCCGTGCTCGATCGCGGCTTTCAGGTTTGCGCCCGTAATCGATACCAGCGCCAGCCGGTTGCCGAACGGCATTTCAGCGAGGATGTCTTTGCGCGACAGCGATGTGCCCGCCGCATACACCTTGCCGGAGCGGATGCCGCCGCCGTTCATGATGGCGATGTCGGATTTCATGGTGGCGCGCATCGCGTCCGCAATCAGATTGCCGATCGCGGCCTCGCCGGTGCGCACGGTTGACGAACGGCTGTCGAGTTCATTCGTGGTCGTGCCGATCGCGACATCCATCTGCGCGTCGAGCTGTTTTTGATAATCGGCGACTTTTGCCGCGACATCCGGATCGGGGGTGACGTCCGCCGTATCGATGACGCGGAACTGCGGCCACCACACGGTCTTGCGCTTTCCGTCTTTGGTGGTGACACTGATATCGACATCAATCGCGGTCACATATTTTCCGTCATTGCTGCTTTCCACAATGGCGCTGACTTCGTCATAGGCGACGAACATGTCGTGCGTGTGGCCGGTAAGGATGAGATCGGCCGCGCGTTTGGCCTGCAGCAGTAGCGAATCGCCGCGCTGCGCGTGCAGCACATCGACGACGAAATCCGCGCCGTCATTGCGCAGTTTTTTGCCCTCGGCAATCATTGTTTCGACAGTGGGAGAAAATGTGACGCCGGTGGCCGAGGTGACCTCAAGCGTTTTGTCAAACGCCGCGCCGGTAATGCCGATTTTGACGCCGTCAATGTCGAGAATTGAATCATCCTTGACGAAAGGCAGCGCGCTGCCATCGCCATTGCGCAGGTTCGCAGCATAGATCGGGAATGTCGCCTCGGTCATGCGCGTGGTGAAATTTTCAGTGCCTTCATCGAACTCATGATTGCCGGGCGCGAAAATGTCCGGCTTGATCATATTGGTCAGCGCGACGATGTGCGCGCCGTGGTCGATCGCCGACATCAAGGAAGGTGACAATGTATCGCCGCCATGCGCCAGCAGCACATGCGCATTTTTCGTGCGCTCGGCCTTCACAACGGCGGCGACGCGGGCAAAGCCGCCGCGCAGCTTGCCATCCGCGCCCTTGGCGTCATTCATCTGGTAAATATCGTTCATCAGCAAAAAGGTGACATGCGCTTTTTGAATTTTTGCCTCAGTGATGGGTGCAGGTACGGTACTAGGTGAAGGACTTGGAGTTTGCGCATACAGCGCGGTCGAGCCCAGCAAAAAAGCGGCGGCGAAACTTGTTGTCAAAAAATGGTTCATGAAATGGCCCCTGACGGCATGCGCAAGGGGCGTCTTGCCCCCTTTCAGCTGATCTGGATCATTTAAAGGAGGCTTGGGAAAATTGCCATTGTAAAAATGGCGCCCGGTTTATTGCGCGAGCGCGGCCTGCTGGCCGGGCATCACCGAGACACGGGCGGCGTTGATGACAAGCTTGCCGACCGCAGTGCCAATCGAAATCCGCGAGATGATCAGAAACTTGGTGCCGCGAATGGGCGACAAGGTGACATCGACATCGCGGTTTTCTTCCATATGCGCGGTCTCGATATTGTCGGCGCGGTGACCGGCGATCGGCCGCCATGCGGCCTTGCACACCAGCGCGCCGCCCTGAAGATCGCCCACGGCATGGGTTTGCTCGACGCGCGCATAGGCCATCGCGATGTCATAGCGCTGGCGGCCATCGTAAATTTTCAAGGTGCGCTCGCAATTGGCGGGGTCGAGCAGTTCCTTGGTGTCGGTGGGGACAAGGAACGCGCTTAAGGGGTCGATGACGCCTTTTTTATTCGCGTCCGTTACAGGCACGCGCTGCGCATTGAACGGTGTCGGCGGCACCACGGTTTCGGACACGACCGCATTGTTTTTCATTTTCAACGAGACGGCGTTTTTCAGATCGTCGACCGTGTTCTTGATCGAATAGCTGACGGGTTTGAGGCCGCCGCCGGGCGAGTAATAGCCCTGCGCCTGCGCCGAGCCTTCGCCCCCTGCAACAAGCCGTGCGACCCCTGAGACTTTTGCCGCAACGCCAATCGAATAGCCTGCCGCATTGATGTTGGCGCTCAGCGAGCCGCGGCCAATGGCAACGCCGCTCATCGTCACGTCGAACACGGCCTTGATGCCCGCATCATCGGCGTGTGCAGGCGCAGATATGCCGCAAACGGCCGACGCTAGAAGCAGTGCGGCCGCACCAAAAACCCGTTTTTGCTTTGCTTTATTCATGACGCGTCTGCCCTGTCGATTCGTCACCATACCGCCAAAACAGCGAACAGAGGTTTAACGAAGCATTGACCATGTCCGATCGGCCATCTGCGATCACGGCGTAAACACCTTGGCCGCCTGGGCGGGCGTCAAAAGCTTTGCTTTTTCAAGCTCAACCGTCACCGGCCCCAGTTTTGTGCCGATATGGACTTTTGAGAGCAGCATGGTTGTCTGGTCGGGCAGCGGCAAAAACCAGCCCTCAATGTCGTCATTGCCTTGCATATAGTCGATTTCAGACTTTTTGGCGCGGTGGCCGCCAATGGCGTGATAACGGGCAGCGCAGACAACCGCCGGCCCCGCGCTCAGACCCGGCATGTCCTGCGCCTCGCGTTTTTGAAAGCGCAATGAAATATCGAACCGCTCGCGGCCGTCATAAATTTTCAAGGGCTTGGCGCAGACCTCGTTCAGCTGCCCCGGCGGCACCGCGATGACAAAGGCGCTTAAAGGGTCGAGCGCGCCGTTTTTCATTGCGTCCGTCACGGGCACGAAATCTTCCGGAAAAGGCTTTTCGCGCACCGGCAGGCTTTTCTCGGAAACAAGCTTTCCGTTGCGCCGCTCAATGGCGATGTCGTAAGGCGCATCGCTGCCGCTGATAAAGGCGGTAAAATGCGCAGGCACAGCGCGGCCATCGCGCACTGTGCCGCTGGCCAGCAGCTGGGCTTTTAACGGCTTGAACAGACCCGCCAGAAGGCTGGCCTTGCCGCTGCCTTTGACGCGGTAAGTTTTGCCATCATGATCGATCACAAGCCCGCTGGAGCTGACCGGAATTCCAAGGAAAAACGTGGTGTAATGCGCCTCGATGGTGACGGCTTTCGCCGCACGGATTGGCAATGCCAGCGCCAAGGCAACGAAAACAGCGGTCAAAATGCGTGCGGTCATGGATGACAGTCAAAAACCCTGTTCAAGCTTTTTTATGGCCAGAATCGACGACCTCGCACAAAAAGCGCGCGCTCTCCATGTTTTATTGACACTTGGCGCTGTAAAAGCTATGCAGGTTTTTTTGGCATTGCGGCAGGTCCACGCGGGTTTTGCGCGCCGAAAACGTGTTTTTAAAGGGTTAGATGATGTCCAGACAGTGCGAATTGACGGGTATAGGGGTTATGAGCGGCCACAAAGTCAGCCATTCAAACCATAAAACCAAGCGCAAGTTTTTGCCGAACCTGAAAATGGTCACGCTGACCAGCGACAGCCTGAAGCGTTCGGTGCGTCTTCGCGTGTCGGCTGCGGGCCTGCGCACGGTTGAACATCGCGGCGGCCTTGATGCGTTCTTGCTGAAAGCCAATGATGATGAATTGTCGCGCGATGCGCTGAAGCTGAAAAAAGACGTCAAGCAGATCAGCAAGGCGTAGATCTTTGTATTTTTTAAATTAGCGCTTTTCTAGACCCGCTTTTGCTCTTTTTCGTCATTGCGAGCGAATAAAATGAGCAAAGCAATCTATTCTATTTTTTTGATCGTGCAGAATAGATTGCTTCGGGTTTCACCCTCGCAATGACGGTGCTCATTGGTCATGGCTAGCCTTTCGGTTTTCACGTTCTCGTTCTGGCGCGCCGCCGCATTGCCGATCACGGCTTTCGCGCTTGTAGTGCTGGCCTCCAATATCTGCGTGCAATATCCCGTGCATGCGCTGCACCTCGATGAGGTTTTGACCTATGGCGCGTTTACCTATCCGGTGGCGTTTCTGGTTACCGACCTCGTCAACCGCCATTATGGTGCGGGATTTTCGCGGCGCGTGGTGTTGGCAGGTTTCGTGCCTGCGCTGCTCTTGTCGCTGTATTTTGCGACCCCGCGCATTGCCGCCGCATCGGGGATGGCGTTTCTTGTCGCCAATCTCACCGATGTGCAGATTTTCGACAGGCTGCGCACAAAAGCATGGTGGATGCCGCCAATGGTGTCGTCGCTGATATCCTCATCGCTCGACACGATGATTTTTTTCGCCGTCGCCTTTGCAGGCGACGCGCAGATGAGCGCGCCGGTTGCGCTCGGGTCTTTGACCGTGCCGCTCTGGGCGAAACTTGCCGTGTTTGATTATCTGATCAAGCTTGCGATGGCGGGCGCGATGATCATGCCTTACGGCGCGCTTCGCCCTTGGATCCGCGCCTCGCGCGCGGTACATTGAGATCCATCCACACTACCCAAGATTAGACCTACGCATTCTTGCTTGAATGCGACTGTTTCAGTTTAAAAAAAACGGTCAAGGGCGCTGCGCGCCGGCAAAGCCGGTCATGACCCTTGAGCGTCATTTTTAAACTGAGAAACGCTCGGCATAGCAAGAATGGGGCATTCTGCGGCACAGCGTAAAGATTCTGCTTCATTATTTTGCGTTATATTTAAACCGCATCAGAAGCGTGCGCTGGAACAGGTTGTAATTGTCGTCCGAGATCAGGCTGATCTCTTCGCTGCCATCCGCGCCGGTTGAAACGGCGAGCCCTTCCATATTGTCGATCGGCGCGCCAAGGCGCGCTTCCACCAGCACCTCGCCGTCAAGCTTGGCGCCGCCCGAAATGGCCGCGCCGCTGATTTCGCGCATGCGCATCGACAAATCAAATGGCGGCGTGAACCGCCGTTCCAAAATCAAAAGAGTGCCGCTTTTTAAAAACGCCGCATCGGTGATCTGAAACCCGTCACGCATGACAACGCTGAGGCGGCGCGCGCTTTTGTCTTCAATAATCCAGGCGCGGTTGTTTTGCTCGCCCTTCACCGGACTTTCCGCAATCGCCAGCAGCGCGCCGGGATAGCGCGAGGTGTCGGAAAACACCGCCAGCGATTCCAGCCCGCGCGAGGTGCGCAGCTGTTTGATGTCGTCGGGAAAATAAGTGGCATTGGCGCGCGCGCCCAGACCGTCTTTGCCAAGGTCGAAACGGCGGATGGCGTCCGTCTGCTCAAAACCGATAAAGGCGTCGCCGTCGCGGATCGCAAGACTTTCCGCGTCGCCCTTTGGCGTGCCTGCAATTGACGCCCCTTGCGCATCATGCAGCGGCGAAAGCTCTGCATGCGTGATCGCGGCAGGTTTGCCGTCTGCCACCACAAGATCAAAACGCATCCACAGGCCGGCATCCGAGACCGCAAGCCCGTGCGTGCCGCTGGCATCGAAATGCAGCGCCGAAAAACCGCCAAAGCCCTTGGCGCTAGATGAGATGTCCAGCCCGCCGATAAAGCTGAGATGCGCCATCGGCCGCAGCGGCGTGAACACGTTGATGGCGCGCGCATTGACGGTGATCTGCGCAATGCCGGACGGCACGTCTTTGGGCTTGTCGCCCGTGGTCTGCGCGCTCGCTGAATGGGCCAGCACTGCAAGCGCGATGACGATACCGGTCTTTTTCATGCCGCGCGCTTTCGTGTCGATGAGGGTTTGCTGTCGTCAAACAGTTCGGCCAGCTTTTCGACCATGGCGCCTGCAAGCTCTTCGGCATCGATGATCGTCACCGCATGGCGGTAATAGCGCGTCACATCATGGCCGATGCCGATGGCCAGAAGTTCGACAGGCGAGCGCGTTTCAATCTCATGGATGACATTGCGCAAATGCTGCTCCAGATAATTTCCAGGATTGACCGACAGGGTTGAATCATCGACCGGCGCGCCATCGGAAATCATCATCAGGATTTTGCGTTGCTCGCTGCGCGCGAACAGGCGCTGATGGGCCCAGGCCAGCGCTTCACCGTCGATATTTTCTTTCAGCAGGCCTTCGCGCATCATCAGCCCGAGATTGCGGCGCGCGCGCCGCCACGGCGTGTCGGCCGATTTGTAGATGATATGGCGCAGATCATTGAGGCGGCCGGGCAAAGCGGGCTTGCCGCTGTGCAGCCATTGCTCGCGCGACTTGCCGCCCTTCCACGCTTTGGTGGTAAAGCCCAGAATTTCCACCTTGATGCCGCAACGCTCCAGCGTGCGCGCCAGAATATCGGCGCAGGTGGCCGCAATCGTGATCGGGCGGCCGCGCATCGAGCCGGAATTGTCGAGAAGAAGCGTCACCACCGTGTCGCGAAAATCGGTTTCGCGCTCCTGCATGAAGGTGAGCGAGGCGGTGGGGTCGATAATGACGCGCGACAGGCGCGAGGTGTCGAGCGTGCCCTCTTCCAGATCAAAATCCCAGGCGCGGTTTTGCTGCGCCAATAAGCGGCGCTGCAAACGGTTGGCAAGGCGCGCAACCACGCCCTGCAGGTTTTGCAGCTGCTTGTCGAGATAAGAGCGCAGGCGATCGAGCTCGGCGGTATCGCACAAGGCCTCGGCGGCAATGGTTTCGTCAAAGCTTTGCGTGTAAATGGTGTAGGCCAGCCCCAGAGACGCGCTGCCAAGATCAGAATTGCTGCGCCGGGATTCGCCCGGCGTTTCAGCATCCGCCATTTGCGTGCTGTCGGCCTCGCCGTCGATCTCGGTGTCTTCGCCCTCGTCTTCAGTGTCGTCGTCATCGCCGCTCTGGTCGGGGCTGCCCGATGAGGGCTGCTCGGCTGTTGTGTCGTCCGCACTGTCGTTTTGCGCCGTGTCGCCCTTGGCGTCGATAGGCTCCGCGTCGGGGTCTTGCGTCTGCTCAAGGCCAAGCTCTTGCCCCAGCTCAAGCTCGGTCAGCAGCGTGTGCATCTGGCGGGCAAAGGCCTGCTGGTCGTCGATATGCTGGGCCAGCTGTTCAAAACGGGTGCCGGCTTTTTGCTCGATGGTGCCGCGCCACAGATCGACAAGTTTCTGCGCGGCCGCGGGCGGCTTTGCGCCGGTGAGATGTTCGCGCAGCAACAACGCCAGCGCATCTTCCATCGGCGCGTCTTCGATGGATTGAATGTCTTGAAACGCGGGGCGCGCATATTTGTCGGCGATCATCATCGCCAGATTCAGCTTTGTCCCCGCCATGCGGTTGGCGCCAATCGCCTCAACGCGCGCCTGCTCGGCGGCGTCAAACACGGCGCGGGCGTTTGGCCCTTGCGGCAGGTGGCGGGCGTGAATGGCAGGATCGTGGCAGGCAATGCGCAGGGCAAAACTGTCGGCAATTCCGCGCAGGGTCGCGGCATCGGCAACAGTCATTTTGCGCGGCGGCTCGGGAAGGCGGACAAGACCCGCCGTCTGATAGGGCCGGTCGGGGGAAAAGCTGACATCGAGCTCCGGCTCACCCGCAATCGCGCGCACCGAAATGGTAAGGGCTTTTTTAAAAACCCCCATAAAATCTTTTGCGCCCTGCCTTGTGTTTTCCATGTGCACCGATAGTCTATGCCCCGAAACGCTATATTTTCAAAACCAATATTTATGACTTAGGGGGGTCACAATGTCGACAACATCAGCCATTTCCAAAAAAACAGCCTTCGCATTTTCTGCCGAGCACCCGGCGCTGCTGGCATTGGCACAGGGCGGAAATACAAAAGTCAAAAAACCCATCATTCCGGCGCTTCCCAAAACCTCTTTGAAAAAGGCGGCAGCTGCAAAACCTGAGGCGAAAAAAACAGACCTTAAAAAAACATTGCCTGAAACCGCAGAAACACCAGCGGCGGCTACCGACGACAACACGGTTTTTATGAAAGAGTTTTTAAAACCACAGAACTTTTTTGTGTGGTCACAAAGTGGTGTTGATGTTGGCATCAACAAAGTTGGGATTGATCCAACAAAATTTTCGAACAAATACAAAATCGATTTTGCTTTGGAAGACAAACAAAAACTCAAGCGCCAGACGGAATTGTTTCAGCAAAACTTTGATGCTGTTAAAAAATGCTATGATGACAATTTTAAGTCCTATGACGATGTCGTGCAGAGCGACTCAAAACTGCGGCAGTGCGTGGACGGCGAAGATATTTTAAATTTCAAGCGCCGGTTCTTCTACAATCAGAATTTTTATTCGAACACAGTGAGAGGTGTTATCGCAGGCGTAAACACGATTCTTGCAAGCGCCGACCAATCCGTTGACAGCAAAGAAAAAGACACAAATCTTCTTCAAATTCTTGCACAGCGGTTAATTCCTGAGGTTGCTGAACATTCATTGCGTATCGACGCTGTTGAGAAGTCAGGCAAAGAAGATGCATTAAAAGCTCTTGATGGGGCATTAAAAGTAAAAAACGACGCTACACTGCATGATCAGGCGAAGACAGAAGCTACAGCAGAAACAAGCACTTGGGGCGGCTGGATTTCCAATCTCTTTTCCAGCCAAGCGGAAATTGAAGACACGAAATATCGCATGCTACACTCCGCCCAAAAACAACGCATGACAAAACTGGGAGAGGATCAAAACCTCAACACTCAATATCAAAAAGACTTTCTGACCAAAGCCAGTTATTCGGATCCAGCGTATATCTGGCAGGACGCCGCAGAGTAAGCGTCTGATTTCATAGCAATCCATACTTGAAAACGGCGTATAAATCATGTATGCCGTTTTTATATTATTGAGCAAGCACATATTTTAGTATTTTGGAGATCTTAAAATGACATTGCCACGCACGCATGTGAAACCCGCAACCACAAGCCTCAAGCTTAAAGCAACCAAACCCGCACCCGATTTCGCGCCCGCAATGAACGCCCAGACGCAGGCCAAACCCGCGGCGCAGACCCTGCTTTTCAGCCGCAATGAAAAGCCTGTTTTTCACAAAATCCAGAGCGAGCGCGATGTCTACACGCTGGACTTCATCACCGATCATAGCCTGCTCATGATCTCGCCGCAGATCGAAAAGGTGATGCCCGGCGGCATTATTCCTATTCCGCGAGCAAGCCCGGCAGCAAAGAAAAAAATCACTGATATTCACGAAACCACGCTTATCAATGCGCTGCCTGCCGCCAAAAACATTGCCGCAGAACAGCTTGGCTGTTTTGAGCTGGCCAAAACCCCTGCAGAGCTTCGAGCTGCGGAAGGCGCTGTTGCGCCGTGTCTGGAGAGCCCGAAAATGGTCAGCCTGCGCGATCAGGTCAATGCCTATTATGAAGACGAAAAACACCAGCTTAGCGCTCTTGTTCAAGGCGCCCTAAAGCTGACCGGAACCGGGCCGACCTCAAAAAGCGATGTCAAGTCAACAATCGGCAATGATTATGCAAGTTTTGTTGCAAGCAATATTACGTCAAGACAGCTGTCTGATAATGCTCAGGTCACGCGTGCCGACATCGATGCGCTGCCGGGCAAAATTTATGCGCGCAACCAGGCGGAGCAGGAAGGCCTTGCACGCAAAAATGTTTCAACTGCGCTTTCAACCTACAGCTGGACATGGGTCAGAACTCTTTGGACATCGCGCGAAGAGCTTGAAAATGAAGCGATTGAAAATAACAAAGCGCGTTTCATCACTGAATTTTCAGACGCGGTTAAAACATTTGACATTCGCACGGGCTACAGCCCTGTGACCAATGTCGAAATGAAGGCGCTGCCGGCGATGCCTGAAAACACTGCGACTGAAGCCGTAACGCCGAGTGTTAGTCTTTAAATCAGCTCAGCGCCACGTTGACGGCGCTGTCGGCAAGGTCTTCACCAAAGGCGCGTTGGTAGAATTCGGCAATCATCGGCCGTTCCAGCTCGTCGCATTTGTTGAGGAAGGTCAGCCGGAACGCAAAACCGATATCGCCGAAAATCTCGGTGTTCTCGGCCCAAGTGATGACGGTGCGCGGGCTCATCACGGTTGAAATATCGCCGTTCATGAACGCGTTGCGCGTCAGGTCGGCGATGCGCACCATGTTGGACACAACGGCGCGGTCCATGCCCTTCGGCGCTTTCTTGGCAACGATGTCCACTTCCTTGTCATGCGGCAGATAATTTAAATTCGCAACAATCGACCAGCGGTCCATTTGCCCCTGATTGATCTGCTGCGTGCCGTGATAGAGGCCCGACGTGTCGCCAAGGCCGACCGTGTTGGCGGTTGCAAACATGCGGAAGGACGGATGCGGTGTGATGACGCGCTTCTGGTCGAGCAGCGTCAGCTTGCCGGAGACTTCCAGAACACGCTGAATGACGAACATCACATCGGGGCGCCCCGCATCATATTCGTCGAACACCAGCGCCACATTGTTTTGCAGCGCCCATGGCAGCATGCCATCGCGGAATTCGGTAATCTGCTGGCCGTCTTTAATGACAATCGCATCCTTGCCGATGAGGTCGATGCGCGACACATGGCTGTCGAGATTGATGCGCACGCATGGCCAGTTGAGGCGCGCGGCCACCTGTTCGATATGTGTTGATTTGCCGGTGCCGTGATAGCCGGTGACCATCACGCGCCGGTTTTGCGCAAAGCCCGCGAGGATGGCCAGCGTCGTGTCCTTGTCGAACAGGTAATCGGGATCGATCTGCGGCACATGGTCGTCGGCTTTTGCAAAGCCCGGCACGGTGATGTTGCTGTCGATGCCAAACACCTGGCGCACGTTGATTTTCATATCAGGAAGGCCTGATATGTTGATCTTCGTATCGGGAAGGCCGTTCATGGCGGCACCGGAGGATTTGTCCTGAGTCATAAGACCTTTTAACCCTTTTCGTTATTCTTGCGAAAGCGGGAATCCAACGAAAAGGAAAAAAATATTCGCTTGTTTTTTTAAGATCGCGTGTCAATTCCTCTCGCTGTTGGCACGAGGGCAATAAATGACGGGTTTGATGCTGCGCAATGTGCGGCGTTTTGGCAAGGTTGAACGCCTATTTACATGCACACGCTCGCATTCAAGCAAGAATGGAAAAGTCCCAAGACTTTTTTAAACCGTCATTGCGCGGTGTAAACGTAGCAAAGCTGCGTTTGCACCAAAGCAATCCAGCTTTTTGCTTTTTTAAAATCGTAAAGCTGGATTGCTTTGCCTGCCTACGGCAGTCTCGCAATGACGACTATAAACGAGGCTTTCGCTTTGGCTTGAGGTGTTCACCGCTCACATCGAAGCGACCAGAGCTTAAATTGCTAAAAACAAAACAGCCTCTCGTGACGACACTCGAGGCGACCAAAGCTCAAATGATGCCACTGGCATGATGTGCAAGACGCGGCTTACCTCGAGGCGACCAAAGCTTAGATTATTAAAACAAGAATGCCTCTCGCAGCGATGCTCGAGGCGACCAAACCTCAAATTGCTCCACCGGAGCAATTTGACGGCGATGCCGTCGGTTTGGTCAACAAAACCCGCCTTTTTTCAACTGGTTGTAAGCGACGATGATTTCGCTCATTTTCGCTTCATAGGTTTTATCGCCGCCATTCGCGTCCGGGTGGAAGCGTTTGGCCATCGTCTTGAATTTGGTTTTGATCTCGGCAGCGCCCGCGCCAATGTCGAGGTTCAATGTCATGAAAGCGGCGCGCTCGGCATTGCCGACGGGTTTGCGCGGGGCCGGAGCCTTGGCGCGGGCGGCCGTCTTTTCATTGAACAGCCCCATCGGGTCATCGACACGTGGCAATTCGCCCTCCGCCCACGGATTTCTCTGGCCGTCTGCTGCCGTTGGTTTTTGACCGTTGCCGGTCGCGCCCATTGTCCATGTCGGGCGGTGACCGGTCGACGCCGATTTTTGAAAGCTGGCGACCGCGTCATCCGGCAGACCGGAAAAATAATTGTACTGCAGGTTGTATTCGCGCACATGCTTGACGCAAAAATTAAAATATTCTTTTTCATGGCCGCGGCCTTTGGGCGCGCGGTGGCGGCCCTTTTCCTTGCAATTGGGAAAGTCGCACGGGGGCGCGGCTTCCGCCTCGCGCTTTGCGGACGATTTTTTGATGCGGATCTTGTCGAAGATATCGTTGCTGGAATTCATAACTGTTCAAATGGTGCGAAATGTCCGCACGTTCAAGGCAGTCACTTCTACAGGGGTTCAGCAAAAGCCACAAGGGCGCGGGCGGATTTGGTTTTAAATAAAGCTTGAGAAGTCTTTATTCTTGCTTGGATGCTATTGTTTTAATTTTATTCGTGGGGTCAAGGGCGCTTCGCGTCGGCAAAGCCGATGATCACCCTTGAGCCGACAATAAAATTAAAAAAGACTCGGCATCGCAAGAATGAAGCTCTATGCCTAAATTGCACCTTGAAGACAAAAGCATAAAATGACACGCGCCGCACGATTGACCTCGCTTTTAACCGCCGCCTTCAACCCGCTGGACCTGCAGGTGCATGACCGCTCAGCGTCGCATGCCGGCCATGCCGGCGCGCGGCCTGGCGGAGAAACACATTATGAGATTGTGATGGTTTCGCCGGTTTTTTCCGGCAAAAGCCGGATTGAGCGGCATCGCCTTGTCAATGCCGCAGTTGCCGGCGAATTTTACAGCGGCCTGCACGCGCTGCAACTTCACTTAAGCGCCCCATAAGGACAAACAATGAAAAAAATGTCGGCTCTTGTTTTATGCACAATGCTTGGCGCCTGCGCCGGTGCGCCGTCCGGCGGCGAAGAAACGGTGAAATTTATCTCCAGTCCTGAGGGCGCGACCGTGACGACAACCACCGGCGTCAGCTGCGTCACGCCCTGTCAGGCGCGTATCCGCCGCGTGGAGAGCTTTACGGCCACGTTCACAAAAGCCGGATTTTCAACGGCCAGCGTCGATGTCGGCACGAAGGTGCAGGATTACAACAAAGGCTATGATCTTGGGCCTGTCTCGATCGGCTTTTCATCCCCCAGCGTGCCGGGCGATGACCGCGGCGTCTACAACACCGTGCATGTGCCCAACCCCGTGAGCGTGGAACTGGTGGCGAAGTAAGAAACTCTATTTCTTCTTCGTTGATTAAGCACAGCATCCCATTCTTGCATGCCAAGACTTGCTCGACTGTAATTGGTCGAAGACGCTCTCTGTGATTTTTGCAATGCTTGACTTTTTTTTCTAAGCATAGCTCCCCATTCTTGCTTGCCAAGACTTGCTCGACTGTAATTGGTCGAAGACACTTTATGCCATTTTTGCGATGCCGAGCCTTTTCATCATTTTTATTCAGGTCAAGGGCGCGAAGCGCCGGCAAAGCCGGTCATGACCCTTGAGCTGTATAAAAATGATGAGCCCATCGCATCCAAGCAAAAATGAAATATTCTGCATGGTGTTAAAGTCTATAAACTTGGTGCGCTTTTATAATAAGGCTGTTCGCGCAAGCGCTCGAGCGCTTTTACAATGAGGCTGTTCGCGCAAGCGCTCGAGCCTAAAGCTCGGGCTTTTCTAAGAGCGCCATTCGCTAAAGCTCGGGCGCTGCCGAAATACGAAGCCGCGTGATGCGGTTGCGCTCGCGGCGGATCACTTCAAAATTAAACCCGTAAAAGGTGAAAGTCTGGCCGCGCTCGGGGATCTGCCGCGCTTCGTGGATGACAAGCCCTGCAAGCGTTGTCGCCTCTTCATCCGGCAGCTGCCAGTCCATTGCGCGGTTGATGTCGCGGATCGCGACACTGCCATTGGCAATGACAATATTACCGGGAAGAATGCGCACGCCCTGAATGTCATGGTCGGTCTCGTCTGAAATATCGCCGACGATTTCCTCGATAATGTCTTCAAGCGTCACAAGACCCATCACCTCGCCATATTCATCGACCACCAGCGCGAAATGCGATTTGCGCTTCAGGAATGAGCGCAGCTGGTCGCCAAGTTCGGTCGTGTCGGGCACGAACCAGGGCGGTTGCATCAGCTCGGCCAGAATGACCTTGCCCGGATCGTTGTCGACCGCGTGCAGCGCGCGGATCAGCTGCTTGATATGCAGCACGCCGACGATGTTTTCAGGGTCGTCCTTCCACACCGGCAGGCGGGTGTGCGGATAGCCAAGTGCCTCGGCCACCAGCTGCTCGATTGGCATATCGATGTCGAGCGCGTTCATTTTGGTGCGGTGGATCATGATGTCCGACACGTTCAGCTCTTTCAGATCGAGCAGGCCGCCCAACATGTCTTTGTCGATTTTATGCACCCCGCCTTCCAAATGCAGCAATTGCACCTGACCGCGGATTTCGTCATGCGCATCAACAAGCGATCCGCCCTCACCTTTGATGCCGACAAAGCGCAGCGCCAGTTTTGCGATGACCGCGCAGGCACGCGCCAGAGGCCCAAGGAAAAAATTGGTGGAGCGGATCAGCCATGAAAACGCCAGCGCCGAATGTTCAGCATGGTTGAGCGCATATGTTTTCGGCATGATTTCAACAAAGATGACGATCAGCACCGTCATCACGCCTGTCGCGTAAAACACACCTGCCTCATTAAACAGGGCAAGGAACACAGACGAGGTGAGCGCGGTCGCCAGAATGTTGACCATGCTGAAGCCCAGCAAAAGCGATGCGACCACGCGTTCGCGCTTTTGCAACAGCTTTGCAAGCTTGGACGCGCGCTTGTCGCCGCCATGCTCCAGCGACAGCAAACGTGCTTTGCTTAAGGCCGTAAAGGCCGTTTCGCTCAGCGACAGCAGCGCGGAAATCACAAGCAGGACAAAGACGAGAACAAGCGTCCAGATTTCAACATTTGTCATGGGTGTGTCTCAATCTCACTTTTCAAAATATCATTGAGCATCGTCTTGTCGATACTGACAACATGCGCCGCGCCGATGCGCAGCGGCAACACCAGCCGTATCGCGCCGGCTTTGTTTTTCTTGTCGCGCGCCATCAGCACCAGCATGTCCTGCGGCGATGGCATTTTCAAAAAACGATCCGCAATCCGTGTCGGCAGCTCCATCGCCTGCAGATGGGCGATGACACGCGAGGTTGTTGCATTGTCGATATCGCCGCGCATTTGCGCACAGCGGAATGCCATTGCAATGCCGATGGCAACCGCTTCGCCATGCAGCAATGTGTCGCCATAGCCTGCCAGTGCTTCCAGCGCGTGGCCGAATGTGTGGCCCAGATTAAGAAGCATCCGCTCCCTCTGCTCTCTCTCGTCGCGCGCGACAATTTCCGCCTTCATGCGGCAGGCTTGTGCAATCGCGGCGTCGCGCATCGCGCCTTGCGCAAGCACTTTTGTGCCTTGCTCTTCCAGCATATCAAAAAACGCGCTATCGCCGAGCAAGGCCATTTTGACAATCTCGGCGTAGCCCGCGCGCAATTGGCGCGGGTCGAGTGTGTCGAGCACTTGCGTGTCGATAATGACAAGGCGCGGCTGGTAAAACGCGCCGACAAGATTTTTACCCGCCGCCAGATTGACGCCGGTCTTGCCGCCCACCGAGCTGTCGACCTGCGCCAGAAGCGTTGTTGGGATTTGCACGAAATCGACGCCGCGCAAGGCTGTGGCCGCGACAAAGCCTGCAAGATCGCCGACAACGCCGCCGCCAAACCCGACAATGAGATCATGCCGCTCCAGCGCGTCGCGCGTCATCTGCTCCAGCAGATCAGCATAAGTTTCTAGATTTTTTGAATGCTCCCCTGCGGGAACAGACAGCATGACGACACTGCGTCCTGCCGCTTCCAGTGCTGCCTGGAAAGCGGCGCCATGCAGCTTGCGCACAGTGTCATCTGTGATGATGAAAATGCGGCCACGATTGTTCAGCTCGCCGAGCAATGCACCCGCATTGTGAAGCAGCCCCGCGCCAAGATGAATGTCATAGCTGCGCGATCCGAGCGCGACGGGAATTGTCTGGGGCTCACGCATCGGGTGCCTCGTTGTAATACGCGTGCAGTCTTGCAATCGTTGCCGCCACAACCTTGTCATGCGAATTGTCATTGCTCTCGACCACGATGTCGGCGAGCGCATAGACAGCAACACGTTCTTCAAGCAATCGGCGCATCGTCCCCTCAGGGTCTTCTGTCAAAAGCAATGGCCGGTTGCCCTTGCGGCGCACGCGCTCCATCAGCACATCAAGCTCGGCGCGCAGCCAGATCGACAGGCCATTAGCGGAAATGGCGCGGCGCGTGTCTTCGTTCAAAAAAGCACCGCCGCCAGTGGCGACGATATGCGGCCCTTCGCGCATCAGCCTGTCGAGCACTTTTTTTTCGCCGTCGCGAAAGGCCTGCTCGCCGAACACTTCAAAAATGTCCGGCACTTTCATGCCGGCCGCCGCCTCGATCTCGTGGTCGGCATCGACAAATTTATAGCCCATTTTTTTGGCCAGACGACGGCCGATCGTGCTTTTGCCCGCTCCCATCATGCCGATGAGCACAAGGCTTTTATCGCCAATGGCCGCTTTCAGCTTTGCCAGCCCCTCGTCTTTGAAAAAACGCAACGTCTCTCTCTTTTGTGCCGTTTTGATTTGGCTCTGTGAGTAACAGACCAGCGATGTTTTTGCCAGTTCAGTTGTGGCGGCAAATTTAGAAACGACTGGCGCCTTGAGGGAATACAGCAATTTCAATTCAATGAATCCGCTCATTCCTGCGAAAGCAGGAATCTCCAATAAAAGACCCCAGCTTGCGCTGGGGTGAGCGGTAAATGATGTATATTGATTTTATTGCATCCAAAGGCGCTGTTTTATTGCGCATTTGAGTTTGTTGATAAGCCATTGGACTTTGTATATGTTGCCGTTCGGCTTTGTCTATGTTGCCATTCGCTAAGGCTCGGGCAAGGCTCGGGTGCTCTTGCACTTAAGGCCGCTCTGCGGCAGTATGGTGGCCATGATTTCACTGGTTAAATTTCTTGTTTTTATCGCTGTTGTCGCCGCGCTGATTTTCACCGGCGTGTTTGCGCTGGCGACTTTTGTCAGCCCGAAATCGCGCGATATGGGATTTACCGTGTCGCCCAGCCAGATGATCCAGCAGACGAAATAATTTAAGGGCGCTATGCAGCCTTCCAGCATTTCCGCTTTCCTGAATATGCTGGCCAGCGAGCGCAACAGCGCCCGCAATACCATCGACAGCTATCGCCGCGACCTTGAACATGTGCAACTCTTTCTCGCCGCGAAAAAACAGTCGCTGCATGACGCCGCAACTGACGATCTGCGCGCCTATCTGCACGCGCTAAGCGCGAACGCGCTCAGCGCCGCGACACAAAGCCGCAAGCTGTCGGCACTGCGCCAGTATTACCGCTATCTGCAACAGGACCGCCTGCGCGAGGACGACCCGACACTGGTGCTCGACGCACCGCGCATTGCTCGCCCTCTTCCCAAAACACTGACCATTGATGACATGGCGCGGCTGTTTCGCGCGGCAAGCGAGGCTGCCGCCGATGACACACTTTCAACGGCTGGGCGGCTCAAAGCCATGCGGCTTCTGGCCTTGCTCGAACTTCTCTATGCAACCGGCCTGCGCATTTCAGAGCTTGTCAGCCTTCCTGCTTCGATTGAAAATGCCCGTGGCATGTTCACCGTGATGGGGAAAGGCGGCAAGGAACGCCTGCTGCCTTTGCCTGAACTGGCGCTGCAGGCCGTGCGCGATTACCGCGCGCGCTGCCGCGCTTTGAATGAGAAAAAACAATTCGAGCAGGACAGCCCGTGGCTGTTTGCCGCCAATGGCGCCGGCGGCCATCTGACACGGCAACAGGCCGCGCGCGATCTCAAAGACCTTGCGGCGGCCGCCGGTCTTGCGCCTGATAAACTCTCCCCGCATGTGATCCGCCATGCCTTTGCCAGCCATATGCTGCAAAACGGCGCCGACCTTCGCAGTCTGCAACAGCTTCTCGGCCATGCCGATATTGCCACGACGCAGATTTACACGCACCTGCTTGATGAGCGGCTGATTGGTCTTGTCCGCGACCATCATCCTTTGAATGATTGAGTGAGAGGCGGTTCGCTTTTCTTTATACCGAACCTTAAATGCAAAACACGGCATTCTTGCTTGGATGCCATTGTTTCAGATTTCTAAGCCAGTCAAGGGCGCTTTAAATGCACCATTCGCTAAAGCTCGGGTGCGACGCGCCAGCATGCTGGTCATAACCCTTGACCGGCTTAGAAATCTGATAAATCTCGGCAACGCAAGAATGCACCACTCTGCTTTCTTTTTAGCATATCCCTCAACACGCCTTTTCCTTGATAATTTGGGACAGATTAAACCTTTGCAGGGCGCGCCAAAAAGGCTAAAACAATGCCGTTAATGGAGTTTAGCGTCTTTCACATGCAAACCTATCTCGATTTTGAAAAACCTGTCGCCGAATTTGAAGGCCGTATTTCCGACCTGCGCAGCCTTGCGGCCTCGGAAGGCAATTCTTTGAGCATTCAGGACGACATTGCCCGGCTGGAAACAAAAGCCGAAGGCGTCCTTCGCGATCTCTATGCCAAGCTGTCGCCCTGGCAAAAAACGCAAGTGGCGCGCCACCCCGAGCGCCCGCACGCGCTGGAATATATCAGCAGCCTTTTCACCGAATTCACGCCGCTGGCCGGTGACCGCGCCTTTGGCGAAGACGAAGCGCTTGTCGCGGGCTTTGCGCGTTTCAAGGGCGCATCAGTCTGTATTCTGGGCAATGAAAAAGGCGCTGATACCGAAAGCCGGCTGAAGCATAATTTTGGCATGGCGCGCCCCGAAGGCTATCGCAAGGCCGCGCGCCTGATTGAAATGGCCGACCGTTTCGACATTCCGCTGATCTCGTTCGTCGACACGGCGGGGGCTTACCCCGGCATCGATGCGGAAGAACGCGGACAAGCTGAAGCAATTGCCCGCTCGACAGAGGCCTGCCTCAATCTGCGCAGCCCCAGTGTGGCGCTGATTATCGGTGAAGGCGGTTCCGGCGGCGCGATTGCGATTGCCGCGGCCAGCCGCGTGCTGATGCTGGAGCACGCCATTTACAGCGTAATTTCGCCGGAAGGTGCGGCCTCCATCTTGTGGCGCGATTCAACGCGCGCGCAGGACGCCGCGACAAACATGAAAATTACCGCGCAGGATCTGATTAAATTTGGCGTCATCGATAAAATTATTCCCGAGCCGCTGGGCGGCGCGCACCGTGATTCAGAGCAGGTGAAGTCCGCCGTTGCCGACGCCATTTCAGACGCATTGCAGGAGATGTCGCGTCTTTCGCGCGACGAGATCGTCAAACAGCGGCATGACAAGTTTTTGAATATTGGCCGCAGTTTAAGTTAAATACGATCAATTCATTCTGAATCGCTGTTTCAAATGACAAAAATATAAGGTGCTTTATCCTCTCCGCATGAGGATGATGGCATGACAACTTTTAAAACCATTGACGAGCGCCAGATTACCACGAAATTTAAAGGCGTCGAAAAATTCAAAAACGCCAGTGTTGCGCAAAAAACCGAAGCGCTGATCAAGGCCGGCGTTAAAAAAGACGTGGCTGCGAGTGTCGTCAAAAAAATGAAGACCTGGAACGCCGTGTCTTTTTACAAAGCCGCCGTCTCATTGGCCGATGGAAAAGGCCGTAAACTTGGCGTTCAAAGCCATGGTAAAAAAGATGGTTACCTGACAACGCGCGAAGCCAGCCGAGTGTTTGCAGATAAAAAAATAACCGTTGCAAAAATTAAAAGCAGACCCAAAGTCATTAAAACCGAAACCAAATCTATTAAAGATCCCGCAACTAAAGTTCTTAAAGAAAAAGTTGAACTTTCGTCAGATACAACAATTTCAAAGAACAGCACTATCTACAATACGAGACCTTCAAGCGATGGAAAAACGATCTGGATTAACTGATAAATCTAATCGGGCAACGCACCGCTTTGATGCTGCCCGCGCGTGCCTGCGCTGATGGAACATCGACCACAAGCCCGCGCGCGATGACGTGGGGGTCTTGAAACATCTCTTCAATTGTGTTGATCGGCCCGGCAGGTACGGTGTGCTGCTCCAGCGCGTGCAACAAAGCGGCCTTATCAAACAGTTTTGTTATGTCCGAAAGCGCAGCGACAAGTTCATCGCGCGCGGCCACGCGGCCTGCATTGGTGGCATAATCAGGGTTTGCTTTTAAATCGTCGGCACCGAGCACATCGCACAGCGACAAAAACTGCCGATCGGAGCCAACCGCGATGATGATGTGACCATCGCGGCAGGGAAACGCATCATAAGGAACGATATTGGGGTGGGCGTTGCCGCGCCGCTGCGGCGACACGCCGCTGCTGAGATAGTTGGCCGCCTGATTGGCAAGTGACGCCGCCATGCAGTCGAGCAGTGACAGATCGAGCCATGCCCCCTTGCCGGTTTTTTCGCGCGCATACAGCGCTGCCAAAAGCCCGGCCACCGCATAGTGGCCGGTGAACAGATCGGCGATCGCAACGCCGGTTTTCAGCGGCGGCCCGTCTTGTTCCCCGGTCACATCCATGATGCCGGACATGGCCTGGATCATAAAATCATAGCCCGCGCGCTGCGCATAAGGACCGTCTTGGCCAAAGCCGGTAATGGAGCAGTAGATCAGCCGCGGATTGATGGCTTTCAAGGCTTCATAATCGAGGCCGTATTTTTGCAGGCTGCCCGTTTTGAAATTTTCGATGAGAATGTCGCTGTCTTTGGCCAGCGCAATAATTTTATCGCGGCCGTCTTTGTCCTGAAAGTCCACGCGCTCCACATGTTTGCCGCGATTGCAGCAGTGATAATAAGCGCTGGTCTTGGTGCCGTCTGCATTGTCGATAAAAGGAGGCCCCCAGCCGCGCGTGTCATCGCCGCCTTGCGGGTGCTCGACCTTCGTCACTTGCGCCCCAAGATCGGCCAAAAGCTGCCCTGCCCACGGGCCGGCAAGGATGCGCGCCAGTTCAAGCACGCGCACGCCGCTTAAGGGTCTGTCAAATGATGTCATAACCGACAGTTGCATAAATTTGTCGTTGCGAGAAGCGAGCATTTTGTGCGAGTGACGAAGCAATCCGGCTTACCATTTTCTATCAACAAGAAAGCGGGATTGCCGCGTCGCTGCGCTCCTCGCAATGACGATAAAATGGAAGAATTCGTGGCATGACGTTATCTTCAAGCCCCCGCAACCTGACGCTTGATTTTTTTCGCGGGGCCGCGCTGCTGATTATTTTTATCGGCCATTCCATCGGCAATCCGGTGGCCAATGTCATGCCGCGCAATTTCGGGTTTAGCGACGCATCAGAAATTTTCGTGTTCTGCTCCGGCCTTGCCAGCGCCTATGGCTTTGGCCCGCTGTTTGCGCGGATCGGTTTTTTCAAAAGCACGGCGCGCGTTGCTTACCGCATCTGGCAAATTTACTGGGTGCATATCGGGCTGGCTTTCAGCGTCATGGCGCTGATGGTCAGCGGCGAGCAGCTTCTCGGCCCTGTCAAAAGCTTCGACGATTACGATGTGTTTTTTGCAAAAACGCAGATTGCACTGCCGTCGCTGATGACGCTGCGCTGGCTTCCGGCCTATCTTGATATTCTGCCACTTTACATGTGCCTGCTGGCCGGTATTCCGTTTATGATGTTGCTGCGCCGCCTGCACTGGTCGCTGCCTTTTATCGCCAGTCTTGCGCTTTATCTGTGCGTCTGGATATTCGACCTTCATATGCACCAGCGCGTGCCCGTCAACGCCCGCTGGTTTTTCAACCCGTTCGCATGGCAGCTGATGTTTTTTTCAGGTTATTTCATCGGCATGGGCTGGGTGAAAACGCCGCGCCTGCGCCAGCCTGCGCTGCTTGTTCTGGCGGTTGTGTTTCTTGTCGCATCGCTGCCATTGGCGACACGCATGATCTATATGCACAGCCCGTTTCTTCTGGACCTGCGTGCGCAGGTGCTGACAGGCTGGCACAAGCACAATCTGCACGTGCTGCGTATCACGCATTTTTTTGCACTTCTCTATGTGATGATGTCGTGGCTGTCACTTAAACCGCAGCTGGTGCAGCAATGCTGGGCAAAACCCGTCTGCGTGACAGGCCAGCAGGTGCTGGGCTCATTCGTTGCGGGAATTTTTATCGCGCGCGGCGTGACACTCGCTTATGAAATGTGGCCAGAAGGCAGCGCCGTTCTTACCGCTCTTGCAACAGTGCTGGGCTGCGCGGCGGTGATGATTGCAGCTTACATCACGGCCTTTTTCAAAGACCTGTCGAAAAGAAAAAACAGCACCGATAAAGTTGTTTTTTGAGCATTCACTTTTGCTGTCGTCATATTCATACTCCGCCATTCTTGCTTAAATGCCATTGTTTCAGTTGAGGTGAGAGGGTCAAGGGCGCTTCGCGCCGGCAAAGCCGGTCAAGACCCTTGAGCATCACACCTCAACTGATAAAATCTCGGCAATGCAAGAATGGATGAGACTCAAGATTTTCTGACTGTCGTTATAAAAGCAATGTGATGCGAAGCAATCTATTCTCAGCTTTTTCAAGATGGGTGAATAGATTGCTTCGCCGGAACATTTCATTGCGCCGAGCGGCGCTCCGTCTCGCAATGACGGTTTTTATTTTTCACATTTCACTAAAAAACGATGATTTTAGGCAACAGCTTTGTATTCAACGCCCTCAGCCTTCAGTGATTTTTGATAGGCCGGACGGGCGCTGACGGAACGCAGCAGGTTTTCGGTTTTCGAGCCGAACTTGACTTCGCTTCCAAACAGGCCGGGCGTCCAGTTGGCAATCACGGTGACAAGAATATCCGCAACGCTGACGGCACTGCCGGTGAGATAAGGGCCGTTCTTTGTCAAATGCTGCTCGACATCGTCCCACAGCTTCTGGATTTTTTGGCGGTAAACATTTTTCAGTTTGGCTTTTGTCGCGTCATCAAGATCAAGATAGCCAAGGCCGAACACCGGCGAATAGGCAGGATGCAAAGTGGAATTTGCGAATGACAGCCATTCAAGCGCTTTTGCCCGTTCAAAGCCTTGGCGTGGCAACAGGCCGGAATTGTTGCTGTCGACGAGATATTGCAAAATCGCCGCGCCTTCGCGCAGGATTTTTCCGTCTTCTTCAAGAACAGGAACGGCGCCGCGCGAATTGATTTTCAAAAATTCATCGCGCTTTTGAAAATCAACTTTTTCAAGCGTGTGTTCGCCGCCGATTTCATGAAGAACAACATGGACGGCCAGCGAGCATGCGCCGGGCGCGTAATAAAGTTTATACATGGGAGATCCTTTTCTGCTGCATCACCCGCTCATCCCAGCGGAAGCTGGGATCTGTTACGGGACGCCTGCTTTCGCAGGAGTGAGCGGCAAGCTTATCTTTTCCGCTTCTTGTGAAATAACTATCCGGCCTTGCTCTGGCAACCACCATTGATAAGGAATCTTGCCGGCTGCGGCACGGTGTCGGCGGTGGCAATGTGAAAAGCCCCTGCAAATAAGCACGAAATGGCGTCCTGCGTCACGTTGAGCCCGCCCGTATAAGTGCCAAACGAAGGCAAAATCAGCAGGTTGTCATCATAGGCAAAACAGGGTTTTGACAGGTTTTTGCGTGTCCCCGTGGCGGCTTTGAATTTGGGGTGATAATGGCCGACAATCTGCGGGGTACGGCCACCCGGCATCAGGCTTTTTGCATCCGGCTGGTGCAGGAATGTGAAACGCTCTTCATGGATCTTGTCTTCAAGACGCCAGTTGGCGCTTGCAAGGCCGGTGTCATGATTGCCCTCAACGAACACCCATTGCGGCACCGATGCCATTGTGGCCTGCAGGCAGGCTTTTTCGCCGTCGCACAAACGCTCAAAACTGCTGGCGCGGTGGAAGCTGTCGCCAAGGCAGATCACGCGCGCCGGTTCATAGTCGCGGATGATGTTGACGAGGCGCTCGCAAATGTCCTGCATTTCATAAGGGGGCAGCAGCGTGCCGCGCGTCACATAATCCTGCGCTTTGCCGATGTGCAAATCGGCGATGACAAGCGTGCCTTTCGCGCGCCAGTACAATGCGCGGCGCGTGTCGAGAAGAAAACGCTCGCCTGCAAAATCAAGGGGGATTGAGCTAACCATTCAGGGCTTCGTCATAAAGCTGTTCGGCGCGTTCGCCAAGCGACATGTTTTTAAGCGACAAATGCCCCAGCAGCATGTCGCCGCCAATGCCCGCAACCCCTTCGGACACAATTTCAAGAACGATAGGGATGGCAAAAGGTGAAATGCGCGGCAGCGGTTTATGAATGATCTTGGCCTGTACGCTTTCCAGAAAATCAATGACGCGCGTGGCTTCCGCCAGCTCCTGCTCGGCATCAATGCGGTTGCTTTTCAGCAAAATATGCTCGGGCTCGAAGCGTGACAGCACGTCATAAATCAGGTCACTGGAAAAGGTCACCTGCTTGCCGGTCTTGGCAGCGCCCGGAAGCTTGCGTTCAATCAGGCCAGAAATAACAGCGGTTTTTCGAAAATGCCTTTTCAGCATTGACGAGTTGTGGATCCATTTATCAAGACCATGCTCGAACGCCTCCGCCGCCCACAATTTTTGCAAATGCACATCGGTGACTTTTTTCAGCGACCAGATGGACAGGCCATAGTCTGAAATGGTGAAGCCGAGCGGGTGCAGGTTGAGGGCTTCCATCCGGTTGGTGAGAACAAAACCCAGCGTCTGGTGAATGTCGCGCCCCGCAAACGGGTAAGCGACCATGTAGTGCAGTTTAGAATAGGGGAACGTCTCGACAAGAAGCCCTGTCTCGGGCGGCAGCATGGACAGCTTTTTTTGAGCAAGGATCCATGAGCGGATATAGGACGGCAACTGCTTTTGTTGTGCCGCATTGTTCATCAGCGCCCGCACCTTTTGCGCCAGATATGTCGAGAGCGGCATGCGCCCGCCCGTGAATGAGGGTATTTTCGCGTTTTCATTGGGCGCTGCCGTCACTTCCGCGTTCATCTCGCGAATGCCTTCAAAGCGCAGCACCTGCCCTGCAAAAAAGAAGGTGTCGCCATGCTCCAGATTCATAATCAGGCGCTCTTCCACCTGCCCCAGCACATAGCCAAACTGCCGCGAGCGCTGGCCTTTTTTGTTTTTTGAGATTTTCACGACTTTCAGCATTTCTGCTTCCACAATCGTGCCGATATTCATGCGGTGGCGCTGCACCACGCGCGCATTGGCCGGTAAAAAATTGCCCGTTTTGTCTTCCTTGATGCGGTGAAAGCGATCATAATTTTTAAGCGCATAGCCGCCATCGCGCACGAACAACAATGCGCGGTCGAACTGTTCGCGCGTGGTGGCGCGGTACGGGTAAGCGCGGGTGATCTCGTCGTAAAGATCATCAGCATCAAAAGCGGCGCTGCACGCGCAGTTGAGAATATGCTGGCACAAGACATCAAGCCCGCCATGGGTGTTGGGCGGCAGATCGTCGAGCTTGCCTTCTGCCACCGCTTCCAATGCGGCCACACATTCCAGAACTTCAAAACGGTTGGTGGGCACGAGCCACGCTTCGGATGGCTCATTCAGGCGATGGTTGGAGCGCCCTACACGCTGAAGCAGCCGTGAAATGCCTTTCGGCGCGCCGATATTGATGACAAGCGACACATCGCCCCAGTCGATGCCAAGATCGAGCGAGGCGGTGGCGACAACCGCGCGGATCTCGCCGGTGGCCATCGCCGCTTCCACTTTCACACGCTGCTCTTTGGTGATGGAGCCGTGATGGAGCGCAATCGGCAAGTTTTGCGCGTTATACTCCCACAAGCGCTGGAACACATATTCACTTTGCGCGCGCGTGTTGACGAACACGATCGACGATTTGGCGCCCGCGATCTTGTCATAAACCTCGGCCAGAATTTCTGCCGGATAATGACCGGCCACGGGCAGCGGTGTTTCGCCGTAGAGAATTTTGATGTCGGGCTTTGGCGCGCCTTCCGCCGTGACGATCGCCGTGTCTTTGCCGAGCCAGCTTGCGACTTTTTCCGGATGGGCAATGGTCGCCGACAGGCCGACCATGCGCACCGATGGCGATATTTTTTTCAAGCGCTCCAGCAGCAACGCCGTCTGGTCGCCGCGCTTGTTCTGCACAAAGGTATGGATCTCGTCGATCACCACCGTTTTCAAATCTGAAAACATCAGGAAGGCGTCGGGATAAGACAAAAGCAGCGCCAGACTTTCCGGCGTCGTCAGCAAAATATTGGGCGGGTGCGAGACCTGCCGCGCGCGCCGCGAGGACGGCGTGTCACCGGTGCGGCTGTCAATCGTCAGTTTCAGGCCCATTTCGCGCACCGGCCGCGCCAGATTGCGCTCAATATCGTTTGTCAGGGCTTTAAGGGGGGAAACATAAAGCGTGTGCAGGCGTTTTGTCGGGGTGCGGTCAAGCTCGATCAGGCTGGGGAGGAAACCGGCCAGTGTTTTACCGGCGCCGGTTGGCGCAATCAGCAGCGCGGACTTGGCAAGCGCGCCCATGCGCACCATGTCCAGCTGGTGCGGATAGACGCGCCAGCCGTGCGAATGCAACCAGTTTGAAAAGAGTTTGGGAATAACAGTCATATGGCCGCATCAACCTACACGCATGACAAACGCTTTTCATGGCTGAAAGTTACCAAACAGGGCCTTTATTGTGAGCCGGGCGGTTTTTACATTGATCCGCAATGGCCTGTCGAGCACGCCGTCATCAGCCATGGCCATGCCGACCATGCCCGCCCCGGCCACACCAATGTTCTGGCCACCTCAGAGACACTGGCGATTATGCGCCACCGTTACCGCGATGCGGCGGGCGTGCACCAACAGGCGCTGCGCTATGACGAGAGTGTGCGCCAAGGCGATGTCGACATCAGTTTCAAGCCCGCAGGGCATATTTTGGGCAGTGCGCAGGTGGTGCTGGATTATAACGGCACGCGCATTATTTTTTCCGGCGATTACAAACGCCGCCCCGACCCCACCTGCACGCCCTTTGAAGTTACCACATGCGATCTGTTCATTACCGAGGCCACGTTCGGCATTCCGGTGTTCACGCATCCTGACGCATCACATGAAGCGGCGCGGCTGCTGGCGTCTTTGCGCGAATGGCCCGCCCGCGCGCATCTGCTTGGCGTCTACGCGCTTGGAAAATGCCAGCGGCTGATCGTGCTGCTGCGCCAGCTTGGCTATGACGACACCATCTATCTGCACGGCGCGCATGCCGGCCTGTGCGAGGTGTATGAGGCGCTTGGTGTGAAACTGGGCAGGCTTGAGGTCATCACCAAGGCCAGCAAAAACGAATTTGGCGGCAAGCTGATTTTGTGCCCGCCCTCTGCGATTGCCGACAGATGGTCAAGACGGTTTGGCGATGCGGTGTTTGGCGCGGCCTCGGGCTGGATGCGCGTGCTGCAGCGCGCGAAACAAAAAAATGTCGAACTGCCGTTGATCGTCTCCGACCATTGCGACTGGCCGGAGCTGTTGCAGACGGTGCAAGATGTGCAGGCCGACACGATCTGGGTCACGCACGGGCAGGAAGACGCGCTGGTGCATTATTGCCGCAGCATTGGCTTGGCCGCCGAAGCGCTGTCGATTGCCGGCCTTGGCGAGACGGGCTCGGGCGGGGAGGACGGGGAATGAAAGCCTTTGCCGACCTTCTCTACAAGCTGGTGCTGACGCCTGCGCGCAACCGCAAGCTGGAATTGCTGACGCAGTATTTGCGCACCACGCCCGACCCCGACAGGGGCTATGCGCTGGCGGCGCTCACCTCGCATCTCACCATGAAGACGGTGAAATCCGCGGCCCTGCGCGATATTCTGCTGGCGCGCGTTGACCCGACCCTGTTTGAAATTTCCTATGACTATGTCGGTGATCTGGCCGAAACCATCGCGCTGATGTGGCCGAGCCAGGCCGGGCCGAGCCACACGGAGCCAAGTCAGGCCGAAGGCGATCTGCCATCGCTGACCACTATCGTCGAAATTCTCACCAGCGCGCCAAAACTCGATGTTTTAAAATCCATTCAGCACTGGCTGGACTGCGGCAATGAGACACAGCGCTGGGCGCTGATGAAACTTATCACCGGAAACCTGCGCATCGGCCTTTCTGAAAAACTGGCAAAAACCGCTGTCGCCAATTTAAGCGACCATGTCAGCATCGACGACATCGAAGAGCTGTGGCACGGGCTGACGCCGCCTTACACCGAGCTGTTCAACTGGATCGACAAGCGCGGCGACAGGCCGGACGCGTCGAACGCTATCCTGTTTCGCTCCCTGATGCTTGCCAACCCGCTGGAGGCCGGCGACATGGCGCAGATCACGCCCGAGACCTATGCCGCCGAATGGAAATGGGATGGCATTCGCGTGCAGCTCTCCGGCACGGGTGAGGATGTCAAGCTTTTCTCGCGCTCGGGCGAGGACATCAGCGCCGCTTTCCCCGACCTGTTGCAACATCTCAATATCAATGGCGTGCTCGACGGCGAACTGCTGGTCATGAAAGACGGCAAGGTCGCGCCGTTCAATGATCTGCAGCAACGGCTCAACCGCAAAACCGTGACACCGGCGATGCTGAAAGACTATCCCGTGCATGTGCGCCTCTACGACATTTTGTTCGACGCGGCAGAAGACCTGCGCCCCCTCACCTTCATGCAGAGGCGCGCACGGCTGGAGCAATTTGCGGCTTTGCATCAAAGCCCGCGCCTTGATGTCTCCACACTTGTCGAGTTTTCCTCCGTCGAGGAACTGGGCGAAACGCAAAAAATCCTGCGCGAGCGCGATGACCTGCTGCAAACCGAAGGCTATATGCTGAAGCGCAAAGACAGCGCCTATCTTGCCGGGCGCGCCAAGGGCCATTGGTGGAAATGGAAGCGCGACCCGCTCACCGTTGATGTGGTGCTGATTTATGCGCAGCGCGGCCACGGCAAGCGCAGCTCCTATTATTCCGACTACACATTCGGCGCATGGGACGTAGATGATGAGGGCAAGCGCGTGCTTGTGCCGGTCGGCAAGGCCTATTCCGGCTATACCGATGAAGAGCTGCTCAAGATCGACAAGTTCGTGCGCAATAACACGCTGGCGCGCTTTGGCCCCGTGCGCACGGTCAAACCCGACATGGTGTTCGAGCTGGAGTTCGATGGAATTTTTAAATCGGCGCGGCACAAGTCTGGCGTCGCCATGCGCTTCCCGCGCATCGCTCGCATCCGCTGGGACAAACCCGCCAATGAGGCGGACACGGTTGAGAATTTGAGGAAGATGATTGCGAGTTGATACGATGACCGAAGGAATAATCGAACTTTCTAAGATTGATGCTACACGACATCAATTAGAAACAAGCATTGAATTATTTTTTGAAAATAAAGATCCAGTTTCGATACACACTCTTCTTATGAGCGCATGGGGGATATTGAAAGACCTTCCAAAAAAAGTCGACGATGAAACTTCTAGAGAAATGTTTTTTTCTGAGTTCCCGCAATTTAGCGGCAAGCAAATAATGGAAACTCTTCACAAGTCTTGGAATTTCTTTAAGCATGCGGAACGTGATCCAGGCGCGCGTTTGCATTTTGATTATAGGGAGGATCATACCTTATTATTTTTTGTTACAATAGATTATAGCCTACATGCAGAACTTACTATTACTATGCAAATATTACAGCTTTGGTTCATCCATTTTTTTGGTGATAAATTCCCGCAAGATGATGGAAGTAAGCTTCATGTTTTTTCTAAAATGATAATGGATAATTTTACTCCGGCGGGGCAAACGGTTTCAAAGTTATCAGCATTAAACGCTATCCGAAACCAAAAGGAGTATTTAAAAGTAGCAGAAAGGTTTGCGAATGAACTAGTTGATGAAAGTTCTCAAAAAGGGCAAAATACATCTGATAGACTGTTCTAGTATGCTGCTTAAACGAGGATCAAAAGATGGACAAAACTAAATCTACAATTCTTGTAGCCGCCTTCCCCCTGATTGTTGCACCTATGATTATAATTCAGCAAATATATAATTGGCTAAAAATGGGCTTCTGGCGTGAAGTGAGTATTGCAGACAGCCTTAATAATAGTGGCGTCCAAAGTAATTTTAGCACTGATTGGGTAGGAATTAACAAAATAATCACTTGGCTGACTGAACTACCTTTAAGCTTAGCAGCATTCCTATTCGCACTTATCTGGTTTTATGCGATCATTAAAATATCAGATATTTCTGATGCTCTGATACGTCGACGTATTAAAAAAACATCTCTTTTCTGATTATAAACAAACCAAATAGTATAGATTTCATTTTGTGCTTTAGCCAAGGCTGGCAAGCTGGATTGCTTCGCTCCGCTCGCAATGACGATGAAAAGATTGGCGCTTTGGTAGAAGCGATTGCTTCGCTCCGCCCGCAATGACGACAGCCAAGATGGCTGCTTTTTCAAAAAAAACCCGCGCGTCAGAGTGCTTCGCGCATATTGTGCACTCGCAATGGCATGCAGAGCAGATGGAGAACTTTATCCACATCATCATCGGCGCAAGAGTTCCCATTCTCTTTGCAGGAGAAGGTCAAGGTAAAGAGTGGTACGGATGTCTGCTTTCGCAGACATAGGCTGATAAACTTAATCCGTCATTGCGAGGGTCGCGCCCGAGGCGCCAGCCGAATGGCGCAATGCAATGTGACCCGAAGCAATCCAGCTTTATAATTTAAAATAAAGGGAGTGAAGCTGGATTGCTTCATCGCTAGCGCTCCTCGCAATGACGTTGTAGACCCATGCAATGGACAGTCTCACCCACATCATCATCGGCGCCGCTTTGGGGCAGACGCTGTTTCCGAAAAGCAAAATATGGAAAGCTAGCCTTGTCGGTGCGGTGGTCTCGACCCTGCCCGATCTCGATATTTTTATTCCGCATCTTTCCGATGTGGCGCGCATGACAGAACATCGCGGCTTTAGCCATTCCGTTCTGGTGCAGGCCGTTGCCGCGCCGCTCCTGGTCTTCCTCGCGGCCAAACTGTTCGCATTCATCGACGCGAAGAACGGACGCTGGCATGCGCTGTTTGTTTTGTCGCTGTTTTTGCACACATTGCTTGACTGTTTTACCATTTACGGCACGCACGCGCTGTGGCCGTTTCCGCTCTCAATCGCGTGGGGCAGTCTTTTCATCATCGACCCGTTTTTCACCGTGCCTGTTCTGGTGGGTGTTGCCGCCGCGCTGATCCTGCGCAGCGATTATGGGCAAAAACTAAACCGCGCCGGGCTGTTGATTGGCGCGTGCTATCTGGTCTGGTCGCTGGTGGCGCAGCACAAAGCCGAGGCCGCCGCGCGCGAAGCTTTAAGCGCGCAAAACATCGCGCCGCTCGCGTTAAAAGCAACCCCCGCCCCGTTCAACACCGTGTTGTGGCGCGTCATCGCCGTCACCGATAAAAATTATTATATTGGCTACCGCTCGCTTCTGGCCGACACGCAGCCCGTGCGCTTTTCAGTGTTCCCGACAGCGCCGGATCTGTTGGCCCCCATCAAAGACGCCTACGCCGTGCAACGGCTGGTTGAGAACACGCACGGCCTGTTCAGCGTGACGCACGCGCAGAACGATCTGTTTCTTACCGACCTGCGCATGGGCATGGAAAACGCTTATATGTTTCGTTTTCGCGTTGGCCAATATACCAATGGTACACTGGCTGCCGTGCCCGACATGCGCGTCAGCGATCCGCGGGATACCAGCCGCCTCAACGCCATTGCCAAACGCATTTTCGATGAGCGCGTGACACTGGAATAAGTGCGGCCCAAACAGTGGTGGAGTTCGCCTACGTAGTTTTACGTAAGGAATGAAGCGGATGGCGTTTTCATGCCGCCGTCAACCTCTCTTAAAATCTCAAAGTTTACAGTGGACGCTGGTTTTTGTTTTGCGTTCAGGCCGCGTTCATGCTGGGTTCACATTTTTTTCGCGCGCTCTTTAAGCGCAAACGCGCCAGCACGCCGCATGTTCTGCGCCGCGCCAGATTGCATCAGGGCATCATTACCGCATCGGCCAGCCTTGAAAATGCGCGCGCGCAAAGCCTTGTTGTCTATGGCGCGCACAATCCGCCAGCGGCCTTGCCGCATGCCCCGCTGACGCCCTCTGCTGGCGCGCCTGTCCATGCGCCCGTGATTGCCCCACTGCCCGACACGCCAGCGCAGGGGCTGATAAGCGCCATCGCACACGGCGCTGTGATCGCTGCAAATCAAACGCCTGTGCTTGAGGGCAGCGCGCAAAGCGGCGGCGACCGTTTTTATGTTGGAACCAGCACGCATCTCAACACCGATGCCGCGCCGCAAGGTTTTTTGGCGCTGTCAACGCACGTTGCCGCCGCGTCATCGCGTGTGACCGACGCAGCACCGACCCGCACAAGCACAGGCGCCGCATCGGGCGGGCATGCGGCAGGACATAACAGCGCAAGCGGCGGCGACAGCGGTCATGGAAATTCCGGCGGTGACGGAAGCAGTGGCGGCGATACGGGCAGCGGAGATTCTGTCGAAAACACCGGCGGTGGTGGGACTGGTGACACAGGATCGAGCGGCGACACCGGCGGCGGCACGGGTGATGACGATACTGGATCAGGCGGCGGAAGTGGGGACACCGGCGATACTGGATCGGGTGGTGACACCAGCGGTGGTGGGGATACAGGCGACACGGGCGGCGGCGGCACGGGTGATGACGATACTGGATCAGGCGGCGGAAGTGGGGACACCGGCGACGGTGGAAATTCCGGCAGTGACAGCGGCGATGATGGAAATTCCGGCGGTGGTGGAACCGGTGGAGGTGACACGGGCAGTGGAGACACTGGCAACACGGGCGACGGCGACACGGGCGGTGGGGGAACTGGCGACGCTGGTGGTGGAGATACCGGCGATGGCGGAAGCGGAGATTCTGGCGACGGATATTCTGGCGGTGACACCGGCGACAATGGAAATGGTGACACCGGCGATACAGGATCAGGTGGTGATACTGGCGGTGGTGGAACTGGTGGCGACGACAGCGGTGATGATGGAAATTCCGGCGGCGGTGGAACTGGTGGCGGTGACAGTGGTGATGATGAAAATTCCGGCGACGGCGGTGACACCGGCGACGGTGGAAATTCCGGCGGCGACACTGAATCGGGTGGTGATACCAGCGCTGGTGGAGATAATGGCGACATGGGCGGCGGCGGCACGGGTGATGGTGATACTGGATCAGGCGGCGGAAGTGGGGACACCGGCGATACAGGATCGGGTGGTGATACTGGCGGTGGTGGAACTGGTGGCGGCGATACCGGCGACGGTGGAAATTCCGGCGGTGACACTGGATCGGGTGGTGATACCGGCGATGGTGGAAATTCCGGCGACGATGACGCCGGCGATACTGGCAGCGGAGATTCTGGCGGTGACACCGGCGACGGTGGAAATTCCGGCGGTGGTGATACCGGCGGCGGTGGAACTGATGGCGGTGACACGGGCGGCGGCGGAACTGGCGATACAGGCAGCGGTGACTCCGGCGATAGTGGAAATTCCGGCGGTGGTGACACGGGCAGCGGAGACAATGGCGATGGCGGTGACACCGGCGACGGCGGAACTGGTGGCGGCGACAGCGGCGATGATGGGAATTCCAGCGACGAGGACACCGGCGATACAGGATCCGGTGGTGATACCGGCGGTGGTGGAGATTATGGCGACACTGGTGGTGGAGATAATGGCGACACAGGTGGCGGCGATACTGGATCGGGTGATGACACCGGCGACGGCGGAACTGGCGATACAGGCAGCGGTGACACCGGCGACGGTGGAAATTCCGGCGGTGACACTGGATCAGGTGGAGATACCGGCGATGGCGGAAACGGAGACACAGGCGACGGTGGAACTGGCGACAGTGGTGATGATGGAAATTCCGGCGGCGACACGGGCGATGGCGGTGACACCGGCGGTGGTGGAAATTCCGGCGGTGACACTGGATCGGGTGGTGATACCGGCGATGGTGGAAATTCCGGCGACGATGACGCCGGCGATACTGGCAGCGGAGATTCTGGCGGTGACACCGGCGGCGGTGGAACTGATGGCGGTGACACGGGCAGCGGAGAGTCTGGCGGATATACCGGCGGTGGCGGAGATACCGGCGGTGGTGGAGATACAGGCGACACGGGCGGCGGCGGAACTGGCGACGGCGGAGCTGGTGGCGGCGATACGGGCAGCGGAGACACTGGTGACACCGGCGACGGTGGAAATTCCGGCGGTAGTGACACGGGCAGCGGCGGAACTGGCGAAAGTGGCGACACAGGCGACGGTGGAACTGGCGACACTGGTGATGGAGACACAGGCGGCGGCACAGGCGGTGGAGACACCGGCGGTGGCGGAAGCGGCGACACAGGATCGGGTAGCGACACTGGATCAGGCAGCGGCGGTGCGCACACTTTGACGCGTCCGCAAATCTCGTTTCAACGCCATGACGGAGCGGAAGGCGCGCCGATACAGCTTGAGATTTCGCTTACCGCATCCGAGTTCGCCAGCACGCAGATTTTTGCCTCCGGCGTGCCCGAAGGCGCAACACTGTCAGCAGGCCTCCGGCTTGACGACGGGCGCTGGAGCATCAATGCAGACGCGCTAAGCGGTCTCTCGCTTCTCTTGTCCGAACATGACAGCGGTGATTTCACCCTGCACCTGACAGCCGTTTCAACCTATAACGGCGACACATTATCAAGCAGCGCCGATGCGCAAATCCATGTCGAAGGCATTGCCTCCACACCGCAACTCAGTATCACGGCGCTTGCCAGCGGCAATGAAGACACGTCCATTGCGCTTTCAATTACGGCCGCGCTTGCCGATACGGATGGCTCGGAAACGCTCAGCGTCGTCGTCAGCGGCGTGCCTGCGGGCGCTATTTTGTCAGCTGGACACAACAATAATGACGGCACATGGACGCTGGCATCGCAGGATCTTGCAAATTTGACACTGACACCGCCGCCGCATTTCAGCGGCACAGTGAATTTAAATGTGCAGGCCATTTCAAGCGAAAATGGCATGCATGCCAGCGCCGCAGCCGATCTCACCATTACCATTGCAGGCGTTGCAACCACACCCGCCCTTTTTGTTGCGCCTGCTCTTTCCGGAAATGAAGACAGCGCCATCGCGCTCAACATCAATGCCGCATTGGTTGACACTGATGGCTCGGAAACCTTGTCTGTCATCGTATCAGGCGTTCCAAATGGCGCGGTTCTTTCAGCAGGAACGTCGCTCGGCAATGGCGTCTGGAGCCTGATGCCGCAGCAGCTTGCAGGCCTGTCGCTGACACCGCCGCTCAACTTTAGCGGAAATTTCTCTCTGAATGTCACCGCAACATCTTTGGAAAATGGAACAACGGCGACAACAACATTAACACAGACACTGACTGTCTCTGGCATTGCCGATGCGCCTGCCCTCACTGTCGCCGCCGCAGCCGGAAATGAAGACAGCGCGATTGCGTTCAACATCAATGCCGCATTGGTTGACACTGATGGTTCAGAAACCTTGTCCGTCACAGTGTCTGGCATGCCGACCGGTTCGGTTCTGTCCGCAGGACATTACAATGGCGACGGCACGTGGACGCTTGGCGCTTCGCAACTGGCCAATCTGACGCTGACACCGCCGCCCAATGCGAGCGGTGCATTTACACTTCAGGTGACCGCGACAAGTTCTGAAAACGGGACAACGGCCAGCACCACGCTGGCGCTGCCCGTGCTGGTGCGCGGCGTTGCCGATGCGCCTGCCCTCACCGTCGCCGCCGCAGCCGGAAATGAAGACAGTGCGATTGCTCTTAATATTACGGTGGCACCAAATGACACGGATGGATCGGAAACCATCAGCATCGATATCGGCGGCGTGCCTGACGGCGCGCGCCTGTCGGCCGGGCTTTATCAGGGCAATGGCCATTGGAGCCTGACACAGGCACAGCTGACGGGATTGACGCTGACGCCGCCTGCCAATCTGGCCGGTGCGTTCACGCTGAATGTGACGGCCGTTTCAAGCGAGCGCGATGGCAGCAGCGCGGCCGTGTCAGCGCCGCTTGCATTTGTTGTCGTGCCGCAGGCCGATGCGCCTTCGCTCAACCTCAGCGCGGCAAAAGGGTTTGAAGACAGCGCCATTTCACTCAATATCGCGGCGGCGTTGACCGATCTCGACGGCTCTGAAACCGTGTCAGTCACGATTAGCGGCGTGCCTTCGGGCGCAAGTCTTTCGGCGGGGACACCGCTTGGCAATGGCGTGTGGAATGTCACAAGCGCGCAGCTGGCCAATCTGAAAATCACGCCGCCTGCCAATAGCGATACGGATTTTAATTTGCAGGTGACCGCCACAAGCCATGACGGCGTGTCGACAGCATCGCAATCCGCGACACTCAATGTCAGCGTGGTAGCGCAGGCCGATGTGCCGACGGTTAGCGCCAGCAATGCCAGCGGCGCCATCAACACGGCGGTGAATGTGACACTTGGCGGCAGCGTCACCGACACAGACGGCTCTGAAAGCCTGACCTATCAGATCAGCGGCGTGCCCGACGGGTTTGCCCTGACAAAAGGTTTGAACAATGGCGACAACACATGGACGTTGACACCTGCGCAGCTGAGCGGGCTGCAGCTTGTCTCGCCGTATAATTTTGAGGGGCGCGTGACGTTGAAAGCCGTCGCGGTGGCACATGACGGCGATGACAGCACTGCGCGCAGCGCAAGCACTGATTTTACCATCGGCGTCGGCAATGCGGGGCTTGGCGTGCAGATTAATCTTGGTGCAGGCCTTGGCCTTGCCGGAATCGGCGCGGGTGTTGCGGCTGGGGCAACGGTCAATTCCGGCACGCTTCTGGGCCTTAGCGGGCTTGTTGTGCGCGAAGACACCAGCATGCCCTTGACGGACGCAAGCGCGCTGCTGTCGCTGAGCGCCAACATTACGCAATTGACGTTTACAGGCCTGCCAAGCACGGCATCATTGTCGGCAGGCGTACGCAACAGCGATGGCTCTTATACTGTGCTGCCGTCACAGCTCAACGGTCTCACACTTTTTTCAGCACCGAACAGCGACCAGGATTTTACATTGTCGATCAGCGCGCGCACTGTCGTGCCGATCATCGGCACAGTTGCAACTGTGCAGCTGGCGACAACCGTGGTGCATGTGCTCGGCGTCGCCGACACGCCGACATTAAGCGTTTCCAGTGCCAGCGGCATTGAAGACAATGGTGCGATTGCCATAACGGTCAGCGGCGCGCTGACCGACACCGACGGTTCGGAAACGCTGAGCTATCTTGTCAAAGGCCTGCCCGCAGGGTTTTTGCCGACGGTCGGGATTGACAACGGCAATGGCACGTGGAGCGTGAGCGCGGCGCAAATCTCCAGCCTTGCGATCAAACCGCCTGCCAATTATGCGGGCGATGCCAATTTTACCATTGTTGCGGTGTCAACCGAGCGCGAGGGCGATTCAACGCTTGTACAAGCCAGCGGTACCATTCACGTCGACGCGCGCGGCGACGCCCCGCTGATCGCGACGACAGCAATTTCGGGGATTGAAGGCCAGAACATCCCGCTGCATTTTGGCGTGATGCTGGCCGACACGGACGGCTCGGAACAGATTTCAACACTGACGCTGTCCGGCCTGCCGCAAGGCGCAACGCTTTTAAATGCGACGGACAACCATAACGGCACATGGTCGATTGCACCTGCAAATATCGATGCTGTGCAGCTGGTGGCGCCCGCGCACTGGAGCGGTGATGCCAATCTGACGCTCAGCGCGACCGCGCGCGAGAGCAGCAATGGTTCAACGGCGACAGGTGCGCAGCAGATTGCGCTGCATGTCGACGCACGCGCCGATGCGCCGCTGGCCAGCGCCAGCAATTCGTCCGGTGTTGCGGGCGAACGGATTGCGCTGCATGCGAGTGCCTCGTTGGTGGATACAGATGGCAGCGAGCGCTTGAGCGCCGTCATCAGCGGTGTCGGTACGCATGCCACGTTGACAGCTGGCCTTCATAACAGCGACGGCAGCTGGACGCTGACCGCCGCCGAGCTGGCCACCGTTAGCCTTGTGACCGACACCACCAGCGTCGGCGATTGGCATTTGTCGCTCGATGCGCATGCGTTTGAGCAAAGCAATGGCGCGCATGCGCTGACCCATATCGATTTTACCGTGCATGTTGATGCCGCACCCAGCGGCGCTGAATTTGCCCATGCCTTTCCCCTGTCATAAAACTGCGGAGTGTCTTGTCTTGCGTAAATTGTGTTGCTCTGCCGTATCGAGCTTTGCCTTACTGGCTGTGTCTGTCGTTGTTGCCGCCTGTGCGGTGGGCGAAGATTATGTGAAGCCGGGCATCAATGCCGCGCCTGCATGGAATGCGGCTGCAGGTCTGGCATTCCATGACGATGTCACGGGAAGCCTTCCGGACACGCCAGCACCGCACACACCATGGTGGGACAAATTTTCCGACCCTGTCTTAAGTGCGTGTCTGGCAAAAGCCGCAGCGGACAACAATGATCTTCGCGTGGCACAAGCGCGGCTTGCTGAAGCGCGCGCCTTAGAACGCGCGGCGTCTGCGGGTCTTTTTCCGCAGCTTGGCTCAAGCGCAACAGCAGCCAATGGCTCTGCATCATCATCTTCATCAACACAGGCACTGGGCGTTAATGGCAGCTGGGATCTTGATCTGTTTGGCGGCAACCGCAGGCGCAGTGAAGCCGCGGCCCGCAACAGCGAAGCAAGCGCCGCCGATTTGCAGCGCACGAAGCTGGTCTTGATTGCAGAAACTGCGCGGCAATATATCCAGCTGCGCTCCGTGCAGCAGCAGATTGTCCTGACCATGCGCAATCTTGATTTTCAGCGCAGCAGCCTGCGCGTAACGCATGGGCAGCGCAAGGAAGGCGCCATTTCAGATCTGGAAGTGGCGCGTTCAGAAGCGCAGGTCTCTTCCACAAAGGCACGTCTGCCCGCGCTGGAAGCGCTGCAAAATGCGGCGCTGAACCGCATCACCATTCTCACCGGCGCACAGCCAAGCGATATGGATATACGGCTGAAAACACTCAAAGACATCCCGGTGATGTCGCAAAAACTTGCATTGGCAAGCCCGATGGATGTGCTGGCGCAGCGCCCCGATGTAACCGCCGCCGAGCGGCGCTTTGCCGAAGCAAGTGCAATGACGGGCGCAGCGCGCGCGGCGCGGTTTCCAAAACTGTCGCTGGACGGATTTTTTAGCTCCGGCACACAAATCGCCGGCGTGAACCCATGGAGCATGGCGGCGGGCGCGGCACTGCCGCTTTTTGATTTTGGCCGCTTGCAGGCGCAAAGCGATGCCGCCGATGCGCGCCAGCAGCAGGCGCTCTTTGCCTACAAGCAAACCATTCTCGATGCGCTTGGCGAAACCGAGAGCGCCATCAGCGCTTATCTTGCAGAACAGAAACGGTTTGTTGCGTTGAGTGACGCCGCACGCCAGCAGGCACAGGCCGCGATGATCGCGCGCGAGCAATACAAGGCCGGAATCGCAACACAGCTCGATGCTTTGAGCGCTGCACAAAACCAGCTGGATGCTGAAAACGCCGCAGCACTTTCAAAAGCGCAAATTGCGTTCAACCTTGTGTTTTTGCACACGGCTTTGGGTGAGACGCCATAAACTCGTCATTGATTTTATAAAAGGCAAAAACCCTTCAAATTTGCTTTTTTTAGCTACGATAGCGTCGTCGGTTTTAAAAACAGGAAACGACACGCCAAGAAATTTTCTGCCATCCGCCGTCTTTGGCTCATTGCTTGTATTTCGACTTGAATATGCAGTTTTTATGAAACATCTTGCCTTTGATTGGCGTTGTTTTATGTATACTTATTCAGCAACTTATAGAGATATCACATGTCCCATTTTCTTGTCATCGCGGCCAGCAGCGGCATTGGTCAGGCGACAGTCACACTTTTAAAACAGGCGGGGCACACCGTTTTCACGACCGCGCGCGATGCGCAGAAAATCAAACCCGATGCCGTGCTGGACGCAACGGACTTTGCAGCCGTGAATGCCGTTTTTGAAATGGCAGGACCCTTGGACGGTGTTGTAAATTGCAGTGGTTCACTGCTGCTAAAACCAGCGCATCTTACAACAAAAGAGCAATTTCAAACTGTGATTGATGCGTCATTGACCACAGCTTTTGCAACTGTGCGCGGGGCTGGCAAATATTTGACAAAGGGCGGTTCAGTTGTTCTTGTCTCGTCAGCGGCTGCGATGGAAGGGCTGGCAAATCATGAAGCGATTGCTGCGGCAAAAGCAGGGATCATCGGCCTGACCTTGTCTGCAGCAGCCACTTATGCATCGAGCAATATTCGCGTCAATGCGGTCGCACCAGGCCTTGTAGAAACGCCGTTAACATCGGCACTTACAGCAAATGACCTATCTCGCAAATTGTCAGAATCCATGCATGCCCTTGGGCGTTTAGGCAAACCTGAAGATGTGGCGCGCGCCATCGTTTTTTTACTCGACCCCGCCAATGACTGGATTACCGGACAAGTGCTTGCCGTTGACGGCGGACTGTCGCGCGTTCGCCCTAAAATCAAAGCATGAAAGAGATTTACTCCATAGGCTTCATCAGCCACGCCATTCAAATGGCTTGGGCGGATGATATTTCATTTGACAGAATAAAAAGAGAAATGGGCATCAGCGAAAGCGATGTTATCAAAATTATGCGAGGCAATCTTAAAGCCAGCAGCTTTAAACTCTGGCGCAAGCGCGTGACAGGCCGGATTTCAAAACATGAAAAGCGCGCCAAACTGATGCAGCAGACACCAAAATGAGCACGCTTCGCCTCGTTCTTGGTGATCAGCTGTCACACACCATCGCAGCACTTCGCGATGTTGATAAAAAAAACGATACGATCATGTTGTGCGAAGTGATGGCCGAGGCGAGCTATGTGCCGCATCATCCCAAAAAAATTGCTTTTTTGTTTGCGGCGATGCGGCATTTTGCAGGCGAACTGCGCGATGCGGGCCACCGCGTGCGCTATGTGATGCTCGACGATCCGGACAATACAGGAAGCTTCGATGGCGAAATGAAGCGTGCTGTTGCTGAACTCAAACCTGCACATCTGGTGCTGACCGAACCTGGTGAATGGCGTGTGTTGCAGATGATGCGCGATTGGCAGGCGCATTTTAAAATACCTGTGCGCATTCTTGGCGATGATCGTTTCTTGTGCTCCCTGTCGCAATTTAAAGAATGGGCGAGCAATAAAAAACAGCTGCGCATGGAGTTTTTTTACCGCGAAATGCGTAAAAGATATCACCTGCTTATGGAGATTGACGGAACGCCTGTTGGCAGCAAATGGAATTATGACAAGGACAACCGAAAAGCGGCTGTCAAAGGCATGAAATTCCCAAAACGCATCAGCCACAAAAAATCGGGCATTACGCGCGATGTTCTGAAACTTGTGTCAGCCCATTTCTCGAAAAACTTTGGCCAGCTTGAGCCTTTTCATTATGCGGTCACGCGCGGGCAGGCATTGCTCGAACTCGAAGATTTCATTCATAACAGCCTGCCTCAATTTGGTGACTTTCAAGACGCGATGGTGGCCGGCGAGCCCTATCTTTTTCATTCCCTGCTTTCAACCTATCTGAATGCCGGCCTCTTGCTGCCGCTTGAAATTTGCCGGAGCGCCGAGCAGGCTTATCTTGAAGGTCGAGCGCCGTTGAATGCCGTGGAAGGTTTTATCCGCCAGATTTTAGGGTGGCGCGAATTTGTTCGCGGGATTTATTGGCACCATATGCCAGACTATGGCGCTTACAACTTTTTCGCTGCCGACACGCCTTTGCCCGATTTCTACTGGGGTGCGCACACCGAAATGTTTTGTTTGAAAGAAACGGTTGCGCACACGTTTGAACATGCGCATTCGCATCACATTCAACGCCTGATGGTGACCGGTAATTTTGCGCTTCTGGCAGGACTTGATGTCCTGGCCGTTCAGGAGTGGTATCTCTCCGTTTATTCAGATGCGTATGAATGGGTGGAAATGCCAAACACACTTGGCATGGCGCTGTTTGGCGATGGCGGCATTATGGGCAGCAAACCTTACGCGGCCAGCGGTAAATATATTCATCGGATGAGCAATTATTGCAAATCGTGCAGCTACGATCCCAATCAAATGCTTGGCGAGAATGCGTGTCCTTTCAACGCGCTGTATTGGGATTTTTTGGCACGCAATGATAAAAAATTGCGTGGAAATCCTCGTATTCCATATGTGTTCGTCACATGGGACAGGTTTGGTGAAGAAAAGCAGACCGCTATTCGCAATCAAGCGGCAGCGTCACTTCAACGTATGAAAAACGGCAGCTTGTAATCTTTCTGGTTTTGAGTTGCATTCGCCTCAAAGCCAGCTTTTGTTTTATCGCAAAAGTTCTATTGCTTTTCCGGATCCTCGGTAACACCACCACCAATTGCCAACGCCCTTTATTGGCATTTCACATAAATGCCGCCGCCTTGCGGTGGCTGTGCTGGCGGCGCGTTTTGCCCAGGCGCGTGCGGATTATCTGGATGCCATATAGGCCCACCAGACCCGCCGCCGCGCGTTGTGTCTGCGCATCCTGTTGGAATATCTGTGTCGTCGTTTGGATCTTTTGGATTTGGAGGAGATCCTGACGACTGCCGCGTTGTTTGAGCGTTGATGGCAAAGGCGTAGTTATGAATGCCAACAACATTCATTAAAGTCGTTGGAGCTACAACATTTGCCGTTCCGCTAATAACACCATCGTTTTTAACTTTTATGATCAAGTCTTTTATATCAGATTTATATTCAGGTGGCACGGACGACCAGAAATGAGCTTTTCCAGCCTCTTCGCGAGCCGTGTTTTTGTCGTCCTTAAAATAGGATGCTGCCCAGATCGCTGATTGTAGGTTCTCTTGAAGAATTGCTTCTTCGCTTGCTTTTCGCGAATAATCTATGGCGACACCCGCGGCGGCAATAAGTGGAATGAGAACAAGCGCAAAAATTACGGCAGTTGAGCCTGACCGGCATTTTAACAAACTCGGGCGTTTTAACATCTTCGTAGCCTTTTAAAAGTCTTCATCGCCGGGTTCTGGAGGCATTGCACCGCCGCCTGTTTCTGGCCCACCACAGGGGTTTTCAGGAGTGCAAGAACTCGTTTCAAAATCTGAATTTGGTCCCGATAATGCTACTGCCACGTTGTCATAGGTTGTCGAACTGTTGGTTCCGATTGCTTGAACACCTGCAATGATCACCAATGCAATACCTGCGGCTATCAGTCCGTATTCAATAGCCGTCGAGCCCTTACGATCGTTGAAAACGTTTTGGCATAGTTTTTTCAATTTTTTAAACAGGCACATAAAATCAATCTGCATCATCAATCTTGAGTTCTAATTAACAGTCCGTCTAATATTTTAAGAAAAAAGCCGGAAACAAATCCGGCTTTTCATTTTGTAATTATCGTACAAACAAGGCGATAAGAATGATGATCGGGATTGGAACCCCAATCATCCAAAGAAGAATACTGCGCATGATATATTTCCTTTTAACACGTGTGAGACATCAATCGGTGTCGTTCGTTTCATAGGTAGTGATAAATGGTCCTCTTTCAAGCTTGTTTAAAATATTTCTAAATATGCCTGTTTCAATGGAACGTTTTTATCGAACCGTAAATGACAGCTTCTGTGACGCGGCAAAAATGGATTTACCGCGCCCGAAAAGTGAGGGTTTATCCCGAACGCTAAAAACCGAAGGATTACTTTGATGCGGGCATGCGCCTTTTCAAAATAAGTGAGGGTTTATCCCGAACGCTATAAGTCGAAGGGATTGACAGGTTTCGTTATACTTCGGCCTGCCCTTGCGGGTGATTGCTCACGCAATCATCGGGCGGCCTTTCGGCTCGCCTCGAACAAGAATTTCTTTCGCAATCAAATACGCCAGCTCCTCTATGCGCGCAAGGCGCGCATAGAGGAGCTGGCGCGCCCGAAGGGATTCGAACCCCTGACCTCTGCCTTCGGAGGGCAGCGCTCTATCCAGCTGAGCTACGGGCGCGGATGGGGACCAAACTATCAGCCTTATCCCGCAACCGCAATCAGGCCGCGTTTGCGTTTAAGCTGTGAGGTTGAGGAACTTCACCGCGCTTTTATGCTTAATCAAGGGTTAACTGCTTTGGTAAGATACTGAATGGCGTGGCACATGTTTGAAAAGTGTTTTGTGGAATGATGCCCCGGGGACCCGAGCAAGGACACATCTGTCATGGCTCGGCAAAAGGGAACAGCCCGACAAGGGCATGAGGGACACGATGCTGGATAGCCGCGCTTTGAAATTTTACGACCTGTTTGAAATGAACCGGACAATGCTTTCGCCCTTTCGCGCGATGGCGGACACAACAGCATTGTTCTTTCGCAACCCGATGAACCCGATGGCGCACACGCCGATGGGGCGGGCCTTTGCCGCAGGCGCCGAACTGTTTGAACGCACCACACGCCATTATGACAAGCCAAGCTTTGGCTTTGACAAGATTTTGGTCGACGGCAAAGAGGTTGCCGTCAGTGAAGAAAGCGTATGGGACGCGCCCTTCTGCAAGCTTATTCATTTTAAACGCGATGTGCCGGCAAGCCGCAAAGACCCGAAAATGCTGATCGTTGCGCCCATGTCGGGCCATTATGCAACGCTTCTACGAGGCACGGTCGAGCGCTTTCTTCCGCGCCACGAGGTTTACATCACAGATTGGGCAGATGCCCGCATGGTGCCCCTTTCAGAGGGGCATTTTGATTTGGACAGCTATATCGATTACGTAATCGATATGGTGCACTTGCTGGGGCCGGACGTGCATGTGATTGCCGTTTGCCAGCCTTCGGTTGCCGTGATTGCCGCCGTTGCGCTGATGGAATCGCGCGGGGATGCCAAAGCGCCGCGCTCCATGACATTGATGGGCGGGCCGATTGATACACGCATTTCGCCAACAGCGGTGAGCAAGATTGCCGATGAAAAAGGCCTTGGCTGGTTTTCAAAAAACCTTGTGATGACCGTGCCTTTCCCCAATCCTGGTGTTGGCCGCTCGGTCTATCCGGGCTTCCTGCAATTGTCAGGTTTCATGTCGATGAACTTGGAGCGCCATATGGACGCGCACCGCGAACTGTTCCGCGATCTGGTACAGGGCGATGGCGACGGCGCAACGAAACACAAGGAATTCTACGACGAATATCTGGCGGTGATGGACCTTACCGGAGAATTCTATCTGCAGACTGTGGATGAGGTTTTCATCAAGAAATCACTGCCGCAGGGCACGATGACCCATCGCGGCGTGCCGGTGGATTTAAGCAAAATCACCACAACGGCGCTTTTGACCGTTGAAGGCGAAAAAGACGATATTACCGGTTTTGGCCAGACGGAAGCAGCGCTTGCCCTGTGCTCAAACCTTGCAGAGAGCAAAAAAGAGCATTATCTGCAAAAAGGCGTTGGCCATTACGGCGTGTTCAACGGCTCCAAATTTCGCGAGATTATTGCCCCGCGCATTGAGAGCTTCATTCGCACGCACGGCTAATGTGCCGCATTGACGAAAACTTGAACTGTTTGATCGAATTGTTTCATCGGGCTTTCACCAGCCTGATGATACGCTTTATAAACGCTCATGATTCTGAAACTGCCGCTTTTCCGTTCGATTTCGCCCCTGCGTGAGTCGCTTTCGCTTCAGCTCGGCCATAAAACCTGCACGGTCAAAATACGGCGGATGGCGCGGGCGCGCCGCTTGACCTTGCGCGTGGAGCCCACCGGCGACATCTGCCTCACGGTGCCGCAGCGCTGCTCTGAAAAGCGGATGCAGGCCTTTGTGCTTGAGCACAAAGACTGGATTGCCCAGCAGCTTGATACGGTTCCCTCTCCTGTTCCTTTTACCGCAGGCGGCAAGATTCCGCTGCGCGGCGTGCCCCACCTCATCATTCACAAACCCGCGGCGCGCGGCACTGTCGACTTTGGCAATGGCGTGATTACGGTGTGCGGCGATGACGCGCATCTGCGCCGCCGCCTGCGCGAGGCTTTGAAAAAAGAAGCGAAAAAAGATTTCGACAAGGCCTCGCACCGCTACGCGGCGGTGCTTGATCTGAAGATTGCCAAAATCCAAATCCGCGACACGCGCACGCGCTGGGGCTCTTGCAGCAGCGAGCGGGTATTGTGCTTTTCATGGCGGCTCATTTTCGCGCCGCCTTTCGTGCTCGATTATCTGGCCGCGCATGAAGTGGCGCATATGAAAATCATGGACCACAGCCCGCGCTTCTGGACACTTGTCGAGCAGCTCTGCCCCGACACGCCGCAAGCGCGCAAATGGCTGAAAGCCAATGGCAATATGCTGCTCGCGATTGGGTGAGGAGCGTTTTATACAACATGCCAGTGGCATGTTGTAAGCGACGAACGCCGGGAGTATTGTCACGAGCGGCCAGTTAAGTGAGCGTCAGGTTCAGCGCGCAGCTTCGTTTAAATGTAAATGTTACGCCGCCTTGTCCTGTTTCATAAAATAATGTCCCGCATAAAGAAGAGCGCCGACAGCAACCGCACCACCTAAAGCAGCACGGCCCGTTAAATGTTTTTGTACAAATTCGAACGGCTTGACGGTAAAGCTCAAAGCCCGACCAAACTTGCTGTCGAAATCTGCTGTTGCTTTAAGGCTGGCAAGAGCGTCACCAAGGCCTATGCGTGTGCCAGGCAGATCGACCCATTGCCTTTGTATAATTTTGCCTTTTTCAAAGCCGTCAACGCCGCTTGATAGAGATAAAGGAATTTGATTTTCGCAAAGTTTTTTAAAACGTGCGAAAGGATTTGAACTCTTGAAATCAAGCACTTTTTTAGCGCCGCCAAAGCTGTTGATGAGATAAGTCGGAGATTTTCCTTTTTCAAATTGCGCGTAATGGGCGGCTTCATCGCCCGAAACAAACAAATTCAAATGGTCGGGGATGCCTGCTGCTTTGCGAGTCTCGTTTGCTTTTTCTTTGATGTAATTGATTTGCTGAGTGGTGTCTGACGCCAGCCCATAATTGAATGCGACAGTTTTATCGTTGAGCGTGTAAAGGTCGCGTGTTTCGCCGATACGGGCAAAGTAATGCACGGGGGCATCTAAAGGCTTTTTACGAAATGTGAAAAAATGATAATCGCGCGGTGATTGTAAAGCTTTTTTGCTTAAAGGGTGAGAGGCTGTCTCTAGATATTCGTAGCCATTTTTGAGCATTTCATTTTTCAAATACGCATTATGCTCGCCCAGCAGAACAGAATTGAGATTTCGTTCCACTCCAAATTTTTTGAAACGGATTTCTAGCTCTAGATTTCCAATTGTACGGAACTGATGCTCGCTGAAGTTTGCATCGTCGATAGGGACACCATCAATATGATTTAAGCTTTTCAAAAGCGACTGATAGTTTTTGTTTGCCTCTTTGTAATCCAAAAAACTTTTCTCAAGTACCTGCCGCGGAATTTCCGTGTAGCCGGAATAGACATCGGACAATGCATGAAACTTTTGGCTTCTCGTGTTCGCCCATAATTTATAGGCCTTTGCAGTTTTTGTTTTGCTGGCAAGATAGCCTGCGGCCACAACCGTGGAGCTTCCAGCAACCATGATCAAAGGCAATATAGACGGATCAGAACTTGAAATCTGTGTTTTTACGGAAGGTAAAATCTTCGAGCTAATTTGAACCACGACATTTTCCTTAAAATTTTAATTAAATAATAAACCAACTTTAGGCGTTTTTATCCCCATTCTGCTTTTTGTCAATAATGGCTCACAACGGCGGCTTCCGCTTCTTAATTAAACACGCAATTCAAGAACCCAGCATCAAGCGGACAAATTTGTCTTTGAGTGCGCCGTTCGGCTGACGCCTCGGGGGTTTGAGTGCGCCGTTCGGATGACGCCCAAAGTGCTGGGCCATGACGGTCTTTCAATATTTTATATCGTCATTGCGAGGGCAGAGCCCGAAGCAATCTATTCTACAATCTTTGAAATCTCAGAATAGATTGCTTTGCCAATTCCATTGGCGCGCAATGACGGTTTAATTAAACACGCAATTCAAGAACCCAGCATCAAGCGGACAATTCTGTCTTTGAGTGCGCCGTTCGGCTGACGCCTCGGGCGTTTGAGTGCGCCGTTCGGCTGACGCCTCGGGCGTTTGAGTGCGCCGTTCGGCTGGCGCCTCGGGCGTTTGATTGTTCTGACTGCCCCATTGGCCGTCGCTTGGGCGTGTTTCATTTCGCCATTCGCTGTTGCTCGGGCGTGTTTGTTCACGCTGCTCCTCTTCGCTTGCAGTGCTTGTGCCGCTGCGCTCGGTGCCGTCCCAGTTGCCGATCAGAACGTCATCGATGGTCGGTTCATTATCGTTGGCAAGCGGCGCGGCCTCGCGAACGCCGGGCAGCGGCTCGGGAGCGAGGCCTTGATGCCCCTGCGCCATCACCTTGTTCCAGACTTCAATCGGCACGTTCGAGCCGGAGGCATGTTTTGTCGGCGTGCCGTCATCATTGCCGACCCAGACGCCGGTAATCATATGGCTGGTAAACCCCATGAACCAGCCGTCGCGAAAGTCCTGAGACGTGCCGGTTTTTCCGGCAACCGGCCAGTTGCCGACACGCGCGCGCCGCGCCGTGCCAAACACCACAGCCGAGGACAACATGTCGTTCATCTCGGACAGAACCTGCGGCTCGATCACCAGCGGACCTGTGAGCTGCGGCTTGCGGTCAAACAAAACCTGACCTTTGCTGTTTTGAATTCGGGTGACGATGTAGGGCGTGATCGCAACACCGCCATTGGCAAAGCTGGCATAGCTGCGCACCATTTCAAGCAGCGTCACTTCGGATGTGCCCAGTGCAATCGACGCATTGTCGAGAAGCGTGCTGGTAATGCCAAGCGCCTGCGCCGTTTTGATGACAGAGCGCGTGCCAACTTCCAGTGCAAGGCGGACGGCAACGGTGTTCAAAGACAATGCCAAAGCTTCGCGCAATGTTACCGCGCCGCGATATTGGCGCGAATAATTTTCCGGATGCCAGCCCTTAATGCTTAAAGGTGCATCCTGCCTTTTGTCGTCGGGGGTCAGCCCCTTGTTCATCGCGGTGAGATACACGAATGGCTTAAACGATGAGCCGGGCTGGCGTTTGGCGACCGTTGCGCGGTTGTATTGGCTTTCCTGATAGTCCTTGCCGCCAATCAGCGCTTTGACCGCACCATCGGTTGCCATCGACACGACCGCACCTTGGGCAACGCCGTATTTTTGCCCGTCCTGCTCCAGAACGGTTTTCAGCGCCGCGCCGGCTGTCGCCTCTAGTTTTGTATCAATCGTGGTTTCAACGAAAATATCGCTGTCGATATTTTCAACCAGATTGGGCAACAGGTCCATGATCCAGTCGGCGGCGTAATTGATGCCATCAGAGGCCGTGTTGACCTTGGCGGCGACCAGCTTTTGCGCGGCGGCGGCATCTGCCTGTTTTTGCGTAATCGCGCCCGTCTCCACCATGGCCGCCAACACGGTTTTGGCGCGCGACATCGCCTCGCTAACGCTGCGCGTTGGCGCATAGCGCGACGGCGCTTTCAAAAGCCCGGCAAGAATTGCGGCCTGCTGCAAATTGATATCGCGCACGGAGGAATTGAAATAGCGCTGGCTTGCCGCTTCAACACCATAAGTGCCAGCGCCCAGATACACACGGTTGAGATAGAGTTCTAAAATCTGGTCTTTGCTGAGTTTTGCCTCAAGCCAGAACGACAGGATCAGCTCCTGAATTTTGCGGTCGAGCGAGCGCTCCGGCGTCAGGAAAATATTTTTGGCAAGCTGCTGTGTCAGGGTTGAGCCACCCTGGCGCACGCCGCCCATGCGCAGATTGCTGAAAAACGCCCGCGCCAGCCCAGACGGATCAACGCCGTAATGCGAATAAAAGTTGCGATCTTCAATTGCGATGACGGCCTGCGGCAAAAATTTTGGCATTTGCGCCAGCTTGATCGCCTGTCCGCGCGCGCCGCGATTGACCAGCAGCTTTCCGTCATTCCCTAAAATTGCAATATTGGGGGCGCGTTCCGGCACTTCCAATGTCGACAGCGGCGGCAGCTGCATCGCGTAATAGGTGAGAAGTGCGGCAATGCCAAGAACACACCAGATGCCCAGTACCATTGTCCAATAGACCGCACGGCGCAAAAATGAGCGTTTGGGCAGGACGGGCGCAGAGGCAGAGGTTTTGCCTTTTTTCGATTTTGTTTTGCCAGCGCGGCTTGGCTTTTTGCGCTCCTGCGAGCCGCGCTCCGGCGCAAGCCCGTCCTCGGTGTCCCATTCCGGTTCGCGGCGGGATTTGCTTTTAGGCTTTGAAACAGACTTTTTGCGCGGTTCATCGGTGACAAAAACACCCGGCCTGTCGTCAGCCGTCAGGCGGAAGTCATCATGATCGCTGTCATCAAAATGCGGCTCTTGCCGGTCTCCGCCTTTTTTACGTGCCATTTTCAGACCTTCGCGCGTTTCACCAGACTTTTGCGCAGTGTGCGCAATACACTTTTAAGCGCAGGTAAATAGGGCGGCGTTAAGGCTAAAATCCGTCGAACAAAGCTGTTGAAAGATAGCGCTCGGCAAAAGAGGGAATAATCAGCACGATATTTTTACCAGCCATGTCGGGGCGTGCGCCCAGCTGCAAAGCCGCCTTGATCGCGGCGCCGGAGGAAATCCCGACAGGAATACCCTCCACCTTGGCAATCTCGCGCGACATCGACAGCGCGTCATCGCTGTTAATGGCGATAATCTCGTCAATCACCGCGCGGTTCAAAATATCAGGGACAAAGCCCGCGCCGATGCCTTGAATTTTATGTGGGCCAGGGGCGCCGCCCGCAAGCACAGGGCTTTCTTGCGGTTCAACCGCGACAATCTGAACATCCGGATTTTTTGCTTTCAGCACTTCACCCACGCCGGTAATTGTGCCGCCGGTGCCAACGCCCGCCACAAACGCATCGACGGCGCCTTCAAGATCATTCCAGATTTCAAGCGCCGTCGTCTGCCGGTGGATTTGCGGGTTGGCGGGGTTTTCAAACTGTTGCGGAATGATTGAATGCGGCGTATCGCGCGCCAGCTCTTCGGCTTTGGCAATCGCGCCGTTCATGCCTTTCGCGCCTTCGGTCAGCACAAGTTCGGCGCCCATCAGTTTCAACATTTTGCGGCGCTCGATCGACATGGTTTCCGGCATCACCAGAATGAGCCTTATGCCTTTTGCAGCTGCCACAAAAGCAAGGGCAATACCGGTATTGCCCGATGTCGGCTCGATCAAAACAGTGTCTTTGCTAAGCTTGCCGGCGCGCTCCATCGCCTCGACCATGGCAATCCCAATACGGTCTTTCACGCTTGAAATGGGATTGAAAAATTCAAGCTTGGCATAGAGCACTGCTTTGACGCCGTATTTGGCGGTGAGACGATCAAGCCGCACCAACGGTGTATTTCCGACAGTTTCAAGAATGGAATTGTAAACGCGACCACGCCCCGGTTTTTCGGACGGAAGAATAGTCTCTACTTTAAGATTGGCTGATGTCATCTCGTCGCCCCTTTAAAATCTGTCTGTGATTTACAGATAGATTAAAAAGGTCAGGAGGCAAGTGCCGCGACATGATTTTGCTGCGATTGGCCGCGCATCAAATCGGCAAGTGTGTTTTCGCTCAACTTGTCCAGAATGTAACTGTTTGTCGTTTGCAGAAATGGAAGGAGCGTTGGCGCTGTGCGCGTTACCAGTTCACGGTCTTCCTCATCGCGCTCATGGCTGACAGCCTGAACAATATCAGAGACGGTAATTTCGCTAAGTTTGCGGGCCAGCTGATAACCGCCTTTGGGGCCGCGCTGGCCGCGAATGAGACCGAAATTGGCGAGATTTTTAAGCATGATTTCAAAAAATCGCGGCATCACTCCATGACGGTCTGCCAGCTCTTTAGCCGATACAAGACGGTCTTTGGCGTTGTGCGCGATGTCCATCATGACACTGATCGCGAATATGCTCTTGCGGGATATAAACATCTTAATCCCCTGTAGAACCAAATCCCCCCTCTCCTCGTTCCGTATTTTGCAAAATATCTTTTACTTTTATTTTCATGCGGGTGACGGGCGCGCAAACCAGCTGGGCGATACGGTCGCCGCGGCGCAGCGCCACGGCCTCTGTTCCGTGATTAATCAAAAGGACTTTGACTTCGCCGCGATAGTCGGAATCGATGGTTCCCGGCGCGTTGAGAACGGTAAGACCCTGCTTGGCAGCAAGGCCGGAGCGTGGCCGCACCTGCCCTTCAAAACCGTCCGGAATCGAAAATATCAGGCCGGTTGGAACCATTGCACGCGCCTGCGGCGCGATGGTCATCTCGTCCGGCGCATGTAATGCCGCGACAAGATCCATGCCGGCAGCGCCCGCACTTTGGTACGCGGGCAGTGTCAGATTTTCGCCATGGGGCAAAACTTTGATGAGAAGTGTGGGTGTGTCGCTCATCACGTCTCAATAGCAAAATCCCCGTGCAAGGGGAATGCACGGGGATTTTTTTTCAGGCGCAATCGCGGGGGATTTGGGGTCAGGTCGCGGGCGTCTGTGGTGTCGGCGGTTGCGTCGCCGAGACAGGATCAGCCGGAACGTCCGGCAAAGTCGGGAGCGGTGCTGGTGTGGTTGACGCTGGCACAGCAGGATCGATGACTGGCGCAGCCGCAAGCATCGCGTTCCAATTGGCCTCGGGCACGCCCATCGCTTTAAAGTAAAGCAGGGTCGTCAGTGTTTTCAGCGCCGTGGACGGGCTGTTGTCCGCTGTCGGAAAGGCAGCATCAAGCTCTTTTGGATCGACGGCAAGATTGTATTTTGTAATCAGCCCCAGTGCTTTTGCTTTCAGATCTGCCGCAGCTTCGGGTAATAGCGTTTTGCTCTGGTCGGCCGCCCATTGCGTCGGCAGTGCGCCACTGAGGAACAGCAGGAAGTTATGCAATTTGTCCCATGTGCTGGCTGGCGTGTAGGCCGCGCCATTATTGGCTTTGGCAATATCGGCAAACCCACTGTTGAATGCTGCATAATCGTCCGGCGTGAATGAATAAGAGGCCGGATTGGATCTGTCTGCGGGAGGAACCGACGTTGTTGAAGCCGGCGCTGTTGGCGCGGTTGGCGCCGATGAAGTCATATCGACAGGCAGTGGCGGCACATCTGCTGCCGGAAATTGGTCGGCTGTCGGTGATGCAGGTGTTGTTGCTTCTGGAAGCGGCGGAAGCCCATCTGTCGGCGCTGTGGTGTCCGTTGGCACGGTCGTGTCTGTTGGTACGTTTGTATCGACGGACAAGTTTGCGTCTGTTGGCGGCGTATCACCCGGCAGCGGCGGCAGATTGTCGGTCGGCAGCGTGCCTTGCGGCGCGGCGGCATTTTGCGGGGTTGTCGCTGTTGGCGGGAACAAACTGTCGATAGCTGCCGGTGCCGCGCCCTGCCCGAAACAACGGTTCAAAAAGCGCGGTGACAGTGACGGAATTGGCAACAACGGAAGCGGCTGCGGCGTAAAACCGCCCGCACCCTGCTGCATCAGCATGGCGCGCAGCAAGGATGCGAAAACGTCCTGGCCATATTGCGGCGCGCTGTTCTGCTGGACATTGAAAATCGGATTGGAATTGACCGGAGCGGCATTTGCCGAATATGCGGCGACCTGCTGCAAAAAACGAATGCGCTGGTCGAGTGGTAAATCTCTAAACATATGAACTCCTGCAATATGCTTTTGTTAAAAAAATATGGTTAACGTAACGGCAGTGAAGTCTTTTGCGCCGACAAAATCAAATAAACTGAGCGTGAGCGCTGCGTGATCGCGCTTTAAGAATTTAAATTAAATTGTAATCACATCAGCGTGATCGGCTTGTTTGTTTTAAAAATCGGCGCACACTTGGGGTGTAGGTGCCGCCATGATTGCAGGCTTTCATCTTCCGACCTCTTTGCTTGGTGCGCCAATAGCGCCCGCTTTTCCATTGAAGCGCCTTTTAATCCGCGAACCCATGATGCCGCCTGCCCTTGGCTTTCAGCGTCTCAAGGTTGCGTCATTTCTAATGCCTCAAAACCGCAGCGGTGAAGCATTTCTGCGTAAAGAAACACGCTTTGCGGGCCGTGATTTCAAATATTACAAAACAATGCTGGAGCGCGCCGAAGACATGGCGGAAAGAGCCGAAGACAGCCATGCGTTCCGCCACGGCGATGAAAAGGCAACTTTAAAAGTGCTCGGAATACTGGCGACGGTGGCGCTTTGCTATTGCGCCTATGTTGAAATCAAACACGCCGCCAAGGACGACGAGGATGCCGGGCAAGAGACGCCGCGCGTGCTTGGCCTGAAACTTGGCCGCAAGACGCGCTGGACGGTGGTTGGCGGAGCGATCAATTTTGTGCCGCATGCGCAGTACTTTGCCGTTCCCGCATTTGAAAAACTGCGGGCGGCAGGCGAAAACTTTCACGAACGCGTGTCACGCACCGACGCCGCAACCCGTCCTTGGCGGACATGCGCAACATTCCAGCAAAAAGTCGACTGGGTCGGCGTGAATATTTTTTGAAATACTATTCAGCCGCGAGACGAAGACCGGGCGCGGCCTGCAAAATGTCACTGCTGACATCCTGCTCAAACCGCTGGAAATTGTCCTGAAACATGCGCGCCAGCATTGAGGCCTGCGCGTCATAGGCCGACATATCGCTCCATGTGTCGCGGGGATTGAGCAGCATGTCATCGACGCCTGCCACATGCAGCGGCACTTGAAACCCGAAGACAGGGTCGGCGCGGAACTCTGCTTGTTTCAAGCTGCCGTCGAGCGCGGCGTTGAGCAATGTGCGCGTGACTTTCAAAGGCATGCGCGAACCTGTGCCATGCGCACCGCCCGTCCATCCGGTATTGACGAGCCAGCAATCGACATTGTGCTCGGCAATCAGCTTTTTCAAAAGCTCGCCATAAATGGCAGGCGGCCGCGGCATGAACGGCGCGCCAAAACAGGTTGAAAATGTCGCTTGCGGTTCCGTCACGCCGCGCTCTGTTCCGGCGACTTTCGCCGTATAGCCAGAAAGAAAATGATACATCGCTTCGGCAGCGGTCAGTTTTGCGATGGGCGGCAGCACACCAAAGGCATCTGCCGTCAGCATGACAATGTTTTTCGGGTGTGGGGCGCGCCCTGTGCTCGAGGCGTTTGGAATAAAATGAATGGGGTAAGCGCCGCGGGTGTTTTCGGTTTTCGAACCATCGTCAAAATCCGGAATGCGGGTATCGGGATCGATCACCACATTTTCAAGAACGGACGGGAAGCGGTTGACCGCGGCAAAAATCTCCGGCTCCTGCACAGGATTCAGCCGGATGGCCTTGGCGTAGCAACCGCCCTCGAAATTGAAAATGCCGTCGCGGCCCCAGCCATGCTCATCATCGCCGATCAGTGTTCTGGACGCATCAGCCGACAGCGTGGTTTTACCGGTGCCGGACAGGCCGAAAAACACGGCCGTGTCTTTCGTCTGTCCTTCATTGGCCGAGCAATGCATCGGCATGACGCCTTGCGCCGGCAGCGTGAAGTTCAGCAGCGTGAACACGGACTTCTTCATTTCGCCGGCATAGGCGGTGCCGCCGATCAGAACCAGTTTTTTTGAAAAGTCGCAGGCGATGACCGTTTCCGAACGGCAGCCGTGGCGCTTCGGGTCGGCCTTGAAGCTTGGCAGATTGATGATCGTCATCTGCGGCGTAAAACCGGCAAGGTCATCCTGCGGCGGGCGGATCAGCAGATGGCGGATAAACAACGCGTGCCATGCTTTTTCCGTGAAAACGCGGACATTAAGGCGATAGGCCGGATTGGCGCCGCCATAGAGGTCTTGCGCGAACATGTCCTTGCCCTGCGCATGCGCCATCATGTCGTCGTAAAGCAGCGCAAACGCCTCGGCGCTCATTTCGGCATTGTTGTCCCACCAGACGCTTTGCTCTGTCAGGCCGTCGCGGACGATGAATTTGTCTTTAGCACTGCGGCCGGTATGCGCGCCTGTTGTCGCAACCAGTGAGCCGTTCTGGCCGATGCGCGCTTCGCCGCGCTGAATGGCGGCCTCATAAAGCGCCTCTTCGCCAAGGTTCCAGGCGAGCGTTTTCAGGTTTTTGAACCCGGATTTTTCAGCCGTTTCCTTCGGGTTGAATTTGCCTGATTGCTGCACGCGCCACACTCCTTAAAACCGTTGCAGCGCAACATAAACATTGCGCCGCCGCCTTTGCATTCAAGGCTTAGCAGATTGGAACGGTGATGAAAAGTTGAAGTGCCAAAAAAATGGAAGCGTCTTGGCCTGCCCTAATGTCTTGCCAATCCTGCCTTTTTTCAGGCGCGTTTGCCTTTCAGTGTTGCCGGTGCAAGATTGCAAAAAACTGCCTGTGCCATTGCTTTAAAAAGAGAGTGCCATGCCCACGATCGCCCTTGTTGATGACGACCGCAATATCCTGACTTCGGTATCGATGGCGCTGGAAGCGGAAGGCTACCGCGTCAATTCGTATACCGATGGCACGCTGGCGCTCGATGCGTTTCGCCAGCAATCGCCCGACCTTGCCATCCTCGACATCAAAATGCCGCGCATGGACGGCATGGAGCTGTTGCGCCGCATCCGCCAGAAATCCGAAGTACCGGTGATTTTCCTTACCTCCAAAGATGAAGAAATCGACGAGCTGTTCGGCCTGAAAATGGGCGCCGATGATTTTATCCGCAAACCGTTTTCGCAGCGGCTTCTGGTCGAGCGCGTCAAGACCATTTTGCGCCGCTCCGCCGCGCGCGCGGGCACGCTGACGGAAACCAAAGGCAATGACAACGAGCAAAAAGTGCTGGAGCGCGGCCCGCTCCGCATGGACACGGAGCGCCATGCCTGCGCCTGGCACGGCAAGGATGTGACGCTCACCGTCACGGAATTCCTGATCTTACAGGCCTTGGCCGCCCGCCCCGGTGTGGTCAAAAGCCGCGACGCCCTGATGGACGCCGCCTATGACGACCAGGTCTATGTCGATGACCGTACGATCGACAGTCATATCAAGCGCCTGCGCAAGAAATTTAAGGCCGTTGATGACGATTTCGACATGATTGATACGCTTTACGGGGTCGGCTACCGCTTCAAAGAAATGCAGTAGCATTCATTGAAGAACGCCATTTGGCTTTATTTGATCGCGCTGTTCGTGCAAGCACTTGAGCGCAGCTCGGGCGTTTTAGAGCGCAAATTGACAATCTGACCTGATGAGGTAAAAAACCCTCAGGTTTTTAATATTTTGTAATTTGAGATGATTGATTCTTTAGGCAAGTTTTCGCGCGTCAAAACCGATATGCTTTTGGCCGAGCACGGTTTTCAGGAGGGTGCATCGACGCAGCAATTTATAAAGGCTGCAAATGCCATAACTCCGGACAGTGAAAAGGCACTTTTAAAACATCTTGGCACGGCAGGCCATCTGGACAATCTGATGCGCCAGACCAAAGAAGCGCGCGCCCTCAAGGCCGTGCATGCGGCAAAGCTGGAAGCAACACTTACCAAACTTGGCAACGAAAAAACAGGCGCGCAGCTTCTCGATGAATTGTCGCAGATTGGCTATGCTGAAACAAGCACCACCCATCCGTTGCAGATTGCAACGGCGCGAGAAGAACATCTCTCAACAGCCTTTGTGAAACGCGTCGATAAAGTTCTCAGCCTGAATGAGACCAAGCTGACAGCGCATGACTTTTTTAAAACAAAAGCGCACAATGCCGAAAAACAACTTGGCCGAATTGCGCGCAGGTTTGAAAATCTCCCCTCACAAAACCTTGATAAGCTAACGGCTCTGGACGAAGTCCGGCTTAAAATTCCATATACCAAAAACGCGGCGCTCGGCTGGGCGGAAACAAACGCCACCTTGAAACAAATCGTTTTCAATACGCAGGGCCAAGTGATGGAGCATGATCTCACCTCCTTTGCCAGCTGGATGGGCGCGGACAATGACCGCAATGATATTCTCAAAGCCACTGACATTCTGGAAACGGCCAGGCACAAGCAACAGGCCGCTTTCCAGCTGCAAGCGCGCGCTTTGGGCAAAACCGCGAATGGCAGCTATGATGACGCGTTCAAAATGCAAATCTTTGATCTGCGAAAACGCCTTCTTAACACCGCCTACACGCTTGACGCCAAAATGGAAATTCCAAAAGGCGATTATGCAAAATTTGGCACGTTCGACAGTGCGGAGGCTTACATCAAGGCTCTACGTGACATGCGAAATACACCGCAATTTGCAAAACACCGTCATGCACTTGAAAAACTGATTTCGCTGGGCGAAGGCGCCGGCTTTCACCTTGTCGAGGGTGAAGCACGCCAGAACGCAAAAACACTCGAAGATGTGATGTCGCTCGTCTATCAAAAAGAGGGCATGGTTATGCCTTCACCAAAAAAAATTACAACGAAAAGCGATCTTGCCCTCTTCGACAATCTGGCAGAGAATTTTGACAGGTTCAAAAAAACAAATCTGGATGAACTGGCTTTTGATATGCTTGGAGAAAAACGCGGCGGGGAAGCACGCAAGCTGGTCGACTGTCTGAAAAATTATAAAATTGTCCGCGACCTTCACGGCGACAAGGCATTGTCGCGCCTTGTGATTGCCGAAGCGCGCAGCCCCGCCGATGTCACCGCCATGCAGATCCTGTGCGAAAACCTTGGGCTGACGACGCAAGACCGCAATGGCCTGAAAATTATTCCGCTGGTTGAATCCAGCGAAGACAAAAAATTTATGCGCGCTTTTCTTGATAAGGTGATTTCGCCGAACGCGCTGAGCGGCTCGGGCGGGCGCGCCGCACGCGCTTTTCTCAAAGGCCTTGAAATCATGCAGGCAGCCTCCGACACGCTGCGCGTTAATGGCCAGATCTATGGCCTTCGCGCTATCAATGCCTTTGCCAATTACATCAACCGCGTGTTTGACCGACGCTGGCTCTATTGGGGACTTGGCAGTGACGGCCAACGCACGCTTGGCGACCTGCCGCACCGCATGATTGAATATCTGTTCTCTGGAGTGAAGAAATTTCGCCAAACCGTGCAAGGCTCTGAAGTGCAACTTGTCAACCGCACAGCGGCATTGGCAAACATGCATAGCCTGGCGACATTGAGCACACATATCGAGAACGCTCTTGGCCCCGACCTCTCTGAACTTTACAAATTGCATGATGCCCCTGTGCAGGCGTGGTCGAAGGCGGCGCGCAATCTTCATGTCAAAATGGTGACCGGCGGCGCCGCCAATGTTGATGTGGTGCTCAATGAGCTGACACCGACCCGTTTTGTTGGCGCTTTCAACACAGGCTCCCGCGCGGGCAAAGGGCTTTTCGGCAAGGCCTATAAGCTGCTGACTGATTTTGCCCCTGTGACATATATGAAATCGCGCGCAATCTCGCTCGCCTTTGGCGGCAAGGCCAGCGGCCTTAACGCGACGACGATCGGCATGGGCCATTCGCTTGACAGGCTCGTGAAAAAAGACCCTGAATTTATCGCCAAGCTGCACGAGGCCTATAAAGCCGTTCCCGGTTTCCGCCTGACCGTGGATTCAACCACGCGTGTTGTGTCGTACGGCAATCACGGCCCCGTTCGCAGTTTTTTTGAAACGACATTGAAACGCGTTCCTGCCGTGTCCAGCTGGTTCAATTACCATGAAAAAGACAGCGCACTTCTGAGAGACTATCTGCCGAAGATCGTCAATGGCGCGACAAGCACGGTTGCTTTTGAAGAACTGCCGGTCGTTGGCCGCGCGCTCGGCAATCCGTTCTGGGCAAAAGTCGCGCAAACACTTGTGAGCAAAAATACGGCGCAGGTTTTGGCCAAAGGCGTAGAGACGGAATTGAACGCAACGGCAACCGGAAAGGCTTTCAAGCTGATGCGCCTTGCTGGAACGACGTTGACCCGCATTACAAGCCGATTTGCCTGAAGCCTAAAACAGGCCTGTTTCCACACATGGCCAAATCCTGCTAGAAATACCTGCAATGGCACTTAAAAGGGCACGACGCTTCAAGCGCTGGACTTTGACATTGCTGGCGCGCGTCCGCCCGGCTGTGCGCCGCCTTGCCGGCGGCTCGCTGACGCGCCGCATCGTGTTCCTCAATCTTCTCGGCCTTGTGGCGCTGCTGTTCGGTATTCTTTATCTCAACCAGTTTCAGGCCGGCTTGATCGATGCGCGTGTGCAGAGCCTGATGGTGCAAGGCGAAATTCTGGCGCGTGCCGTCGCCGGAACGGCCACGGTTGAGAGCGATGTCATCGAGCTCGACAGCAAAGCCAAAAGTGGCGACATGGAAGACGATCTTTTGTTCAACCCGGGAAACTTTTTCATCAACCCGGCAAAGACCGCGCCTGTGGTGCGCCGCCTGCTCCAGCCTGCACGATTGCGCGCGCGCATTTATGACAGCGAAGGCCTGTTGCTTTTTGACACGCGCTATCTTTACGCGCGCCGTACCAAAGCAGAAACAGAGGCCGCCGAAGAGGTCTCGCCGCTTTTAAAGGGATGGGCGTGGCTCAGCCGAAATTTAAGCCCGCAGGCGATGCCGCGTTATGTGGAATACGGCACATTGCAGGGAAAATCCTATCCCGAAATCAAGCTGGCTTTGGAAAAGAGCACGCCGGCCTCTGTCGTGCGCGTCGATGAAAAGGACGAGCTGATCGTGTCTGTCGCCGTACCCATCCAGCGCCAGAACCAGATGGTGGGCGCAATGCTGCTTTCAACTTTTGGCGGCGATATCGACGCCGTTCTGCGCGCCGAGCGCATGGGAATTATCAGGGTATTTCTCATTGCCGCTTTCGTAATGATCGTCCTGTCGCTGCTGATGGCGCGCACGATTGCAGGCCCTTTGAAAAAACTTGCGGAAGCAGCCGAGCGTGTGCGGCGGGGCACAAAGAAACGCGAGCAAATCCCCGATATGTCGTATCGCTTTGACGAGATTGGTAATTTGTCGGGTGCGTTGCGCGATATGACGCGCTCGCTCTACACCCGCATCGAGGCCATTGAGCGTTTTGCCGCCGACGTTGCGCATGAATTAAAAAATCCCCTGACCTCTTTGCGCAGTGCCGTCGACACGCTGCCCATCGTTAAAACAGACAAAGACCGGCAACGGCTCTTGAGCATTATCGGCGAAGACGTAACGCGGCTCGACCGTCTCATTACCGATATTTCAGCCGCGTCACGACTGGACGCTGAATTGCAACGCCAGACCGAAACGCTTGTCGATATGAAAGCGCTGCTGTTTTCAACAGTTGGGTTTTATGAAGACATGCGCCATGACGACACGCCGACGGTGCATCTCACCGTCAAGGCCGAGCCGCGCGCGAATGCGTTTCAAATGATCGGCCGCGAAAGCCGCTTGGGACAGGTCATGAGCAATCTCATCGACAATGCCCTGTCATTTTCAAAACCGCACACAGAAGTTCAGGTTTCGCTGGAGCGCCGCGGCACGGATCTTATCATTATGATCGATGACAGCGGCCCGGGCATTCTTGCCGATCCGCCAGAAAAAATATTCGACCGGTTTTTTACCGACCGTCCCGACAGTGATTTTGGCACACATTCAGGCCTTGGATTGTCAATCTCGAAACAGATTGTCGAAGCGCATCACGGCACCATCCGCGCGTCCAACCGGGTCGACGACAAAGGCGCAATGCTCGGCGCGCGCTTTACCCTGACATTCCCGACAATCAAATGAGCGCGCCCGCAACGTTTCATGCCAGCGCAATCTTGATCGGCGAGCGTATCCTGTTGGTGCGCGGGCCCTCGGGCAGTGGAAAATCGACGCTGCTCCTCCAACTTCTTGAACAGGCGCGTCAGCGCGCCGATCTCTTCGCAGTGCTCGTCTGCGATGACCGCGTTGCGGTTGCACGTCATGGTGCACATCTGGTCGCGCGCGCGCCAGAGCCCCTTAAAGGCCTGATTGAAGCGCGTGGTCTGGGTTTGCTAACAACATCTTTCGAAGCTGCAGGCGTGGTCGGCGCCGTTCTCGAATTTGATCAGGACGCACCGCGCTATCCTGATGCCCTTGCAGTGATCGAGCTTGAAGGCGTTGTCCTCCCCCATATTCGTCTTAAACCTCATTCTTATTTTGGGTTGTTGCAGGCGCAAAAATGCGTGATGTGACCTCATAATCCACCTGTTTCAGCTTGGTTTTGTTGCATTCTTGGCTGAAAAGCGCGAAGAGGGCGGCAGAGAAGCGTTAATCTTTTGCGCGCAGAGTCTTTTGTCATGATTGGTCTTGTCCTTGTTGCCCATGGTCGTCTTGCGGAAGAGTTTCGCAGCGCGCTTGAACATGTTGTCGGCCCGCAGCGGCAGATGATCGCGCTGTCGCTTGGCATCGATGATGATGTCGATGAAATGCGCGGCACGCTTCTCAGCGCGGCGCAAAAAGTCGAGACGGGCGACGGTGTTGTCATCCTCACCGATATGTTTGGCGGCACGCCGTCCAATCTTGCCATCTCGGTCATGAATGAAGGGCAGATTGAAGTGATTGCCGGCATGAACCTGCCAATGCTGATCAAGCTTGCAAAACTGCGCGGCGAAAAACCGCTGCATGAATTGGCTGAAATGGCAGCCGAGGCGGGGCGCAAATACATTCGCGTGGCCAGTGAAGTGCTTGGTGCCAAATAAGCGCAGGTTTTGAGAAGCTGACCTTACGTCACCTTTTTTTGCTTGCCATCGAAAAAACTTGCGCCATACTTGGGCTCATGATGGCCGCAGAACACGCAGAGACATCCCTGAAAGCGCTGATTATCAACAAGCGCGGTCTTCACGCTCGCGCTTCAGCAAAATTTGTTCAACTGGTTGAAGGCTTTAACTGCACAAAAGTTCATGTCACCAAAGACAATGAAACAGTTGGCGGCCAATCCATTATGGGGCTGATGCTGCTCGCCGCAGGCCCTGGTTCTGAAATCACCATCTCTGCCCAAGGTCCGCGCGCCGACGAAGTGACAGCCAAGCTGAAAGCCCTTGTCGACAACAGGTTTGGCGAAGAAGAATAGAGCTAAAACCGCCGCCGGTTTTGCGGCGTGCCATTTTTGCGGCCAATCTCGCCGCTTTGCTCACGCGCCGGTGCTGTCGATAGTGGCGCCGCAGATGTCAGCATTTTTGCAAACACATCCATCAACGCGCCAAGCTTAACCTTTTTCGGGTCGGGCGCAGACGCTGCTTTTTTCTTTTCGATTTTGCGGGAGCCTGACGTCATTGAGAACTACGGCTTTTTGGAAACAACGCGGTCGTTCAGACCTTTTGGTTTGTCTTTGCAAAGCGACACGTCAAACGATTTTTGTGCCTCTATGGTTTCGGCTTCTTTGCGCATTTCGCGGCGAACAGAAGCGGCGCTGTCATGTGTGAATGTTTGTGGTGCCTTGCCCATTTGAAATCTCCATAAAATTATATTTTCAGATTAGGCAGATTTATCGGCACGTCAAGGTGAGATTAAATGAGACATGCTGCACGCGATGACGCTCAAAGCGTTCGCGGCTCGAGCAAAGAGTTGCTTCTCGCGACGACGCTCGAAGCGTTCGCCACTCGAATTGATCCACAGGATCAATTCGCAAGACGTGGCTCACTCATCCATCTTCAGCGCGGCGATGAAGGCGGCCTGGGGAATATCAACCTTGCCGAACTGGCGCATCCGCTTTTTACCCTCCTTCTGCTTGTCCAGAAGTTTGCGTTTGCGTGAAATATCACCGCCATAGCATTTGGCCGTCACGTCTTTCCTGAGCGCGCGAATGGTCTCGCGGGCAATGACTTTCGCGCCGATTGCGGCTTGAATCGGGATCTGGAACATGTGCTGCGGGATCAGCTCTTTCAGCTTTTCGCACATTGCACGCCCGCGCATTTCAGCCCGCGTTTTATGCACCAGCATGGACAAAGCATCAACCGGCTCGGCATTGACGAGGATCGACATTTTCACAAGATCGCCGACGCGATATTCCGTGATCGCGTAATCGAAAGACGCGTAACCTTTCGACACAGATTTCAAACGGTCGTAAAAATCGAACACCACTTCATTGAGCGGCAGATCATACACCAGCTTCGCACGCGAGCCGACATAAGTCAGATCGACCTGTTCGCCGCGCCTGTCCTGACACAGCTTCAGGACTGAGCCAAGATATTCATCAGGCGTCAGGATTGTTGCGCGGATCCACGGCTCTTCAATTTCGGTGATCTTCATCACGTCCGGCATATCGGCCGGATTGTGAAGTTCGATCGCGCTGCCATCGAGCAGGTTGAGTTTGTAAACCACAGAAGGTGCTGTCGCGATAAGATCGAGGTTGAACTCGCGCTCCAGCCGTTCCTGAATAATCTCCAGATGCAGAAGGCCTAAAAAGCCGCAGCGAAAGCCAAAGCCAAGCGCTGCCGAACTTTCCATCTCGTAGGAAAAGCTTGCATCGTTCAGGCGCAGCTTTCCAACCGCCGCCCGCAGATCTTCGAAATTGGCAGCATCGACCGGAAACAGGCCGCAAAACACCACAGGCTGTGCTGGCTTAAAACCCGGCAGCGCCTGCGCCGTTGGTTTTTTGTCTTCGGTGATCGTATCGCCGACACGCGTATCGGCGACCTCTTTGATCGATGCCGTTAGAAAGCCCACTTCGCCCGGCCCGAGACTGTCGGTATAGGTCAACTTTGGCGTAAACACGCCAATGCGCTCCACATCATAGACAGCATCGGCCGCCATCATCTTGACGCGCATGTTTTTTTTCAGCGTGCCGTCGATGACGCGCACCAAAACGATGACGCCCAGATAAGCGTCATACCAGCTGTCGACGAGAAGCGCTTTGAGAGGTGCGGCGCTGTCGCCTTTCGGCGCAGGCAGGCGCTTGACAATCGCCTCCAGCACCGCCTCGATGTTCAATCCGGTTTTGGCGGAAACCTCCACGGCGTCCGACGCATCAATGCCGATGACATCTTCAATCTGTTCTTTGACACGTTCCGGCTCGGCTGCAGGCAAATCGACTTTGTTGAGGACAACGACAATCTCGTGATGTGCATCGATGGCGTGATAGACATTGGCGAGCGTCTGCGCTTCGACACCCTGCGACGCGTCGACCACAAGAATGGAGCCCTCGCAGGCGGCTAAGCTGCGCGAAACTTCATAAGCAAAATCGACATGGCCCGGCGTGTCCATCAGGTTCAGCACGTAAGGCTTGCCGTCTTCAGCTGTATAATTAAGGCGCACAGTCTGGGCTTTGATGGTAATGCCGCGCTCTTTTTCGATGTCCATGCTGTCGAGCACCTGCGCGCTCATTTCGCGCGCGGTCAGGCCGCCCGTCACCTGTATCAGCCTGTCGGCAAGCGTCGATTTGCCATGGTCGATATGGGCGATGATCGAGAAATTACGAATATTATCGAGAGAATGCGTGCTCATGCTGATGTGCTTAGCAGCGTGACCAGCACGCGCCAAGTCTTTTGCCGCTTTTTATACCGTCAGACCAGCGTTTGCAGGCCAGCGATCTTATGAATCCATTGCCGAGCGGTGCTTGGTGTCGCGCATGGTGATGTAGACCAGCAGTGACAGGGCAATAATGCCCGTGACATAATAAAAGAACCAGCTTTCATGAACGGCATAGTCCGTGCCGAAAATATTCATGACCATATTGTTTTGCGCCTGGTCTTTTGTCCACAAGGCAATAGATTCAGCCGTGCCGCCAAAGATGGACACTGTCAGCGCATAGGGAAGGCCGACACCGGTGGCGCGGATGTTCATCGGGAACAGCTCGGCCTTTACCACGGCGTTGATCGAGGTATAGCCCGCGATGAACAGCCATGCGCTGCAGATCAGCAAAAACGCGGCCATCGGCCCGCTGGCGACCTGCAAATTTGTCAGGATCGGCAGCGTAAACAATGTGCCGCCCACACCAAATAAAATCAGCAGCCATTTGCGGCCGACATAGTCGGAAATAATCCCATAAATCGGCTGCAGGCACATCGCAAAAAACAGCGAGCCTGCCGTGACAAGCGTTGTCTGGTTGTCATCCAGATGCACTGTCAGCTTCAAGAATTTTTGCATGTAGGTGGTGAACGTGTAGAAGGCCAGCGTGCCGCCCATTGTCAGACCGACGACAAGAAACACCTCTTTCGGGTATTGAAACAGCGTGCGCAGTGTCGATTTACCGGCATTCTTTTTCTTGGCGTTCTCAAAGCCTGCGGGCTCGTGCAGCGTGCGGCGAAGAAGCGCCGCGCCAATGGCAAGAAAACCACCAACGGCAAACGGAATGCGCCAGCCCCATTCGCGGATTTCGTCATTGGTGAGAAACACGTTCTGCAGCAAAATGAGAACGAGCAGCGCGCACAACTGGCCGCCGATCAGCGTCACATATTGAAAGCTGGTGTAAAAACCACGATGTTTTTTGTCGGCAATTTCAGACAAATAAGTGGCGCTTGATCCATATTCGCCGCCTAAACTTAAACCCTGAATGAGGCGGGCAACGGCAAGAATAATCGGGGAGAGAATTCCGACGCTTGCATAAGTTGGCGCCAGCGCAATCATGAATGAGCCAAGGCACATCAGGGTTACGGACAGCACCAAGGAGGCGCGGCGGCTGAAATTGTCGGCAATGGCGCCAAACAGCCAGCCACCGACAGGACGAATAAGAAACCCAAGCGCAAAAATCAGCGTCGCGTTGAGCTGCTGAACGATTTCATTGTCTTTGGGAAAAAAGCTGGACGCGAAATAAAGTGCAAATGCCGCATAGGCGTAAAAATCAAACCACTCGACGAGATTGCCGATCGAGCCGATGAAAATGGCCTTGAGGCGGCGTCGCATGTCCGACAGATCGCGTGTCTCGCCGGCAAACTCATCTTGAACACTCATACGTAACGCCCCCAGGCCTTCTTACAATTGGAAGGTCTGGCCTAAACGATATGACCGTTCAGATCAACTAATGCCCATGTTGCAGTGCACTCTTTGGCTCTTGTGGGCCTGGTTCCTTGGCAATTTCTTTGGCTATATCCAGCGTCGCACGCTCGCCCACACTGTCCCAGTTCGCGTTCATCCAGTACAGCGCGGCAAGGCGCCCTTCATCGCGCAGCTTGCTTAAAAATGACCAGGACACATCCATTTTTGACGCAGCACCGTATTGCACCAATGTTTTATCAGCATCGATACGATGCATGCGCACATTCTTGTATTCATCCTGCGTCAGCTTGCCCTGCTCCAAAAGCCAACGGACAAAGTCAATCGCGCGATATTCGGCGAGCAAAGACGAATTAAATGTAATTTCGTTCAAGCGCTCGGTGATGTCCTGCGCTGAGCGCGGCGTTGCGTTGCGCTCAATCGGGTTAATTTGCACCAGCAAAATATCTTCGCAATCTGTTCCTGTGAAAAATGGAAACAGCGCAGGGTTACCAAGATAGCCGCCATCCCAATACGGCACACCGTCAATTTCAACGGCCTTGAAAAGATAAGGCAGACATGCCGACGCCATTACGCTGTCTGCGCTCATCTCATTATTTCTGAAAATTTTGATTTTGCCGGTATGCACATTTGTCGCCGAGATAAACAGCTGGATCGGTGATGCGCGCACGGCGTCAAAATCGATATTGGCATTGAGCGCGTCGCGCACGGGATTCAGGTCGAACGGGTTTGCATCGTAAGGTGAGAGCGTATTTGAAAATGAATTGAAAAATGAAAATGGGGATGCTGCGCCCAAAGCTCCAAAAAAACTTTTCCAGATGTCGGCCTGCGCAGTAAAAATATCGCCCTCGCCGCCAATCCTGCTCCAGAAATTGTGCAGTACCAGACGAGCCTCATCGGCGCCGCCTTTGACATAACCGCTTGCCAGAAGAACCGCGTTCATTGCACCTGCTGACGTGCCCGAAATTCCGGTAATGTCTGCACGGCCATCTTCAAGCAGCGCATCCAATACGCCCCATGTAAACGCGCCATGCGATCCTCCACCCTGCAAAGCAAGGTTAATCGGCTTGCGATTGCTCATATTAATACGTCCTGTCTTTCGCTTTTGTGATGTGCCGTTCGCTTGACGCTCGGGCGCTCTCGGGCGCTGTTGCTTGAGCTCTATAATCCTATTCGCAAAAGTGCTGGCTATGGTTACGCCATTTTTTTAAGTATATAAACCACGCTACCGCCGGATATGAAGCCCGGACTTGCTTATTGCGCCGTCCAGCCGCCATCAATGCTCAAATTTGCGCCTGTAATGTTTTTTGCCATATCACCGCACAGGTAAATCGCCAGCGCTGCAATTTCATCGACGGTAACAAACTGCTTGGTGGGTTGGGCTGCAAGCAGCACATCATTCATCACCTGCTCGCGTGTCAGCCCGCGCGCTTTCATCGTGTCGGGGATCTGGTTTTCAACCAGCGGCGTCCAGACATAACCCGGCGAAATTGTGTTGACTGTAATGCCGTTTGTCGCGGTTTCCAGCGCGACTGTTTTGCTCAGCCCCACAAGACCGTGCTTGGCTGCAACATATGCGGCTTTGAACGGCGAGGCGACGAGCGAATGTGCAGACGCTGTTGTGATAATACGCCCCCATTTTTTCTTTTTCATTTCCGGTACCACAAGGCGCATGGCGTGAAAGGCGGCGCTCATATTGATGGCGATGATCGCGTCCCATTTTTCAGGTGGAAAATTTTCGATCGGAGAGACGAACTGAATGCCGGCATTGTTGACAAGAATGTCCGCACTGCCCCATTCGTCGCTGAGCGCAACCATTTCAGCAATCTGTTCCGGCTTCGACATGTCGGCGGCGGAATACTTCACCTTGACGCCGTGCTTATCCGCCATCTGCAGCGCCAGTTTTGTGTTTTCAGACAGGTCGCCAAGCCCGTTGAGAATAATATTGACCCCTTCGCCCGCGAGCGCATCGGCAATGGCATAGCCAATCCCGCTGGTTGAACCTGTGACGATGGCGTTTTTTCCTTTGAGCATAGACATGGTCCTTTTTTGCGTTGCGCGGAAAGAGACAAGATGACGGCCATGGATTTGCAGCTTTTGTTAGGCTAAAAGCGTGGCCATGTCGTTAAAACGTCGAAGATCCGTAAAAGTTCTGGTTGGCAGCGTCGCTGTTGGCGGCAGCGCGCCTGTGGCCGTGCAGTCGATGACGAATACCGACACGGCCGATATTGCCGGAACGGTCAAACAAGTGGCCGCTTTGCACCTTGCAGGCTCTGAATTTGTCCGCATCACGGTTGACCGCGACGAGGCTGCCGCTGCCGTTCCTCATATTTACGAGCGGTTGCTGGCGCTAAATATCGATGTGCCGCTCGTCGGCGATTTTCATTATATCGGCCACACGCTTCTTAAAAACCATCCGGCCTGCGCACAGGCGCTGGCAAAATATCGGATCAATCCGGGCAATGTCGGCTTTGGCGCAAAAAAAGACACGCAATTTGCGCAGATTATTGAAACCGCGCTCGCGCATGACAAGCCGGTGCGTATCGGCGTCAATTGGGGGTCGCTCGACCAGGCTTTGCTGACACGGTTGATGGACGGCAATGCCGCGAACGGCTCACCTCTCACCGCGCGCGAGGTCACGCGCGAGGCCGTTGTGCAATCGGCCTTGCTGTCTGCCGATGAGGCCGAAAAAATCGGCATGGCGCGCAATAAAATTATTCTCTCGGCAAAGGTCAGCCATGTGCAGGACTGCGTCGCCATTTATCAAATGCTGGCGTCACGCTGCGACCATGCGCTGCATCTTGGCCTTACCGAAGCGGGCATGGGCTCAAAAGGTATTGTCGCGTCATCGGCGGCGATGGCCATTTTGCTGCAGCAGGGCATCGGCGATACGATCCGCATTTCCTTGACACCGGAACCCAATGGCGACCGCACGCTTGAAGTGAAAGTGGCGCAGGAAATTTTGCAGACAATGGGGCTTCGCACCTTTGTGCCGCTGGTTGCCGCCTGCCCCGGCTGCGGGCGCACGACATCGACCGTATTTCAGGAACTGGCAAGCAGCATCCAGACATGGATTTATGCGTCGATGCCGCAATGGAAGCTGCGCTATCCGGGCGTTGAAGCACTGAATGTGGCGGTGATGGGCTGCATCGTCAACGGCCCCGGCGAAAGCAAGCACGCCGATATAGGTATCTCCTTGCCCGGCACAGGAGAGCAACCTGTCGCGCCTGTTTTCATTGATGGCAAAAAAGCCGCGACATTACGCGGTGACAACATCTCTGCCGATTTTAAAGAGCTGGTGGAGCAGTATATTGAGAAAAAATATGCGGGCGTCTCAAGCGTTGCCTGACGGCGCAAGAACGGGTTTTAAACACTCTGGCTCAGCAAAAAATCCGGCAAGGCCGCCAAGACATCCATCTTTTTTAAACCGGCCAGTATGTCTTTTGCCTCTTCGCAAATTTGTGTCGCGCGCGCTTGCGCAACCTTAATGCCCAGCAGCGACACCAATGTTGCTTTGCCTTTGGCACTGTCTTTAGCAACTGCCTTTCCGGCCTGTGCCACCGTGCCCGTTGCGTCAATCAGATCATCGACAAGCTGGAACAGGCTGCCGAGCTGTTCGCCATAGGTGGTTATTTTTTGGAGATCCCCTGCCGAGGCATTGCCTAAAATAGCACCGGAGCGACAGGCGTAACGAAGGAGCGCGCCTGTTTTTTGCGCCTGCAATTCCAGAATATCCTGCTCAATGAGCGGCAGCGGCGTGCCACCCGCAAAACGGCCCTCGGCGGCAAGATCGCGCATCTGCCCGCCCGCCATGCCTTGCGTGCCAGAGGCTTTGGCCAATTCGTTGACAAGCTGCAGCGCGATTTCAGGCACGGCACCGCTCGTCGCGATCAGCTCGAAGGCGAGTGTCAAAAGTGCGTCACCGGCCAAAATGGCAGTCGCCTCGTCAAACTGTTTGTGCAGGCTTGGCTTGCCGCGACGAAGATCATCGTCATCCATCGACGGCAGGTCGTCATGGATCAGCGAATAGCAGTGCACGCACTCTAAACTGGCGGCAATATTTAGCGCTATCGTCTCATCCACCTTGAACAGCGCCGCAGTTTGTAGAACCAGAAACGGGCGGATTCGTTTTCCCGCGCCAAGAACGGCATAGCGCATCGCCTCGTTTAAACGGTCTTGTCCGAAGCGTGCAGTGTGGCTTAAAAGTGCAGAAAGCCGCGCTTCGATTTTTGCAGCATCCGCCGCCAGCGCGATGTGGAACGCGTCCATTACCCGCGCAGGCTCGCGCCGGTTGCAGTTGTCACCGCTTCAATAATTTTTTGTGAGGCGGCTTCGATTTCAGCTTCACTCAATGTTTTGTCGCGCGGCTGCAAGGTCACTTCCAGCGCCAATGATTTTTTACCCGGCTCGATACCTTTGCCCTGATAGACATCGAAAAGGGTCGTGGACGCAATCAGCGCCTTGTCAGCGCCGCGCACGGCCTTGATGACATCGCCCGCCTCAACCGCTTCATCAACGATGAACGCAAAATCGCGGCGAATGGCTTGTAATGCGCTGGCATTGAGTTTCGCTTTGGTGCGCGTGGTTTTGGCGCGCGGCACAGGCAGCGCGTCGAGCATCACTTCAAAAGCGCAGACACTCTGCTCTAACCCGTAATGTTTTAAAATGGAGGGATGAAGTTCGCCGAACACAGCCATCACGTTTTTGCCAAGACGAAACGCACCTGATTTGCCGGGATGATACCATGCAGGTGCATCACGCGTGGCCTGAATACTGTCGGGCGCGCCGAGACTTGCAAGCAGAGCGGCGCAATCGGCCTTCGCGGCAAAAAGGTCGGCGCTGACGGAGGCGCGGCTCCAGTCGCGGCCAAGGCCGTTGACGCTGGAAAGACCGCTGCGCAGGCCACTCGCATTCCATTTTTGCTGGTTGGCTTCCGCGCCTTCAAAAATTTGCCCGACTTCAAACAGCGCAAGATGGCTGGCGCCATGATCGAGATTGTTCCGCAGCGCGGCCAATAGCCCTGGCAACAGCGAAGGGCGCATCGCCGCCATTTCAACAGAAATGGGATTGCTGACCTGAAGATCCGATGCGCCGCCGCCAAAGGCTTGCGCATCTTTCAACGGAATGAATGACCATGTCACCGCTTCCATCAGGCCACGCGCGGCCAGCAAACGCTGTGACAGAGATTTTCGTTTTTGCAGCACATTGAGCGCGGGCGCTGTGACACCCTGAAGCGGTGGCAGTCTCATAGACTGAATACGTTCAATCCCCGCAATGCGCACAACCTCTTCAACAAGGTCGGCTTTGCCATGAATGTCAGGGCGCCATGATGGCGGCGCAATCCGCCATTCAGGATTTTCACCCGATACCCAGAAGCCGAGGCTTTCAAGCGTGATTTTGATTTCGGCAGGTTGAAATTTTGTGCCGGTCAGACGCTCAACCTCGCCAGCGGGAAAACGGATCAAACGCTCGTCTTCGGGAATTGCGCCGACAAACACAGGGGCGGACGCTTCACCGCCGCACAGATCGAGCACAAGCTTTGTCGCAAGGTCGAGGCCGGGCATGACGCTGGCAGGATCGATGCCGCGCTCAAAGCGGTAACGCGCATCGGAGGACAAGCCCAGTTTGCGCCCTGTTTGCGCAATGCCAAGCGGGTTCCACAACGCGCTTTCAACCAGAACATTGACGGTATGATCGTCCACGCCTGTCGACAGACCACCCATAATTCCGGCGAGCGATTCAACGCCCGTATCATCGGCGATCACGGTCATGCCTTGCGCCAAGGTGTAATTTTTTCCATCGAGCGCTGCAAATGTGTCGCCGTCTTTGGCAGCGCGCACGCTAAGATTGCCCTTCACCTTGTCGGCGTCAAACACATGCAAAGGACGGGCGCGGTCGAAGGTCAGATAATTTGTAATGTCGACCAGAGCGCTGATCGGTTTCAGGCCAATGGCTTTCAGGCGCGCTTGCATCCAGTCCGGCGAGGCGGCATTTTTTACATTTTTAATCAGCCGCAACGCGAAGGCCGGACAGGCTGTTTCATCTTCAATGGTGACGGTGACGGGGCATTCAAAAGCAGATGCGATCTTGAGGGGCTGCTCGGGTTTCAATTCACCCAGCCCAGCGGCTGAAAGATCGCGGGCAACACCGCGCACGCCTGCGCAATCGGGCCGGTTTGGCGTGAGGCCAATCTCAATCACAGGATCGCCATCAACAAGCGTGCTGTAAGATGCGCCGATTACCGCACTGTCAGGCAGTTCAAGAATGCCGTCGCTGTCCTGCGACAATTCAAGTTCGGCGCCTGAGCACAGCATGCCATTGCTTGTCACACCGCGAATGGTGCCGACATCGATTGTAAAATCCTTGCCCGGAATATACGTACCAGGTTTGGCAAAAACGGTTTTCATGCCGGCGCGGGCATTGGGCGCGCCGCACACAACTTGAACAATTTCACTGTTCCCGATTTCGACCTCACAGACGCGCAGGCGATCAGCATTTGGGTGCTGTACCGCCGTTTTTACATAGGCGATGGTGAAATCTTTCAGTGCTTTTGCAGGATCGGTAACATGCTCAACCTCAAGACCAATTTTGGTCAGCGTCGTGACGATCTCATCAAGACTGCTGCGCGTGTCGAGGTGGTCTTTGAGCCAGCCAAGCGTGAATTTCATGACGACAGACCCCGCACAAGGCTTGGAACATCAAACGGCTTGAAACCGTAATGCGACAGCCAGCGCGCGTCGCTACCGAAAAAATCACGCAAGTCCGGCAAACCGTATTTCAGCATGGCCAGACGGTCGATGCCCATGCCGAAGGCAAAGCCCTGATAGACGTCGGGGTCGAGGCCGCAATTTGCAATGACATTCGGGTGCACCATACCGCAGCCGAGAATTTCCATGAAATCACTGCCCTCGCCAAAGCGGATTTCGCCGCTGGAGCGCGAACACTGAATATCAACTTCCATCGAAGGTTCAGTGAACGGAAAATGTGACGGGCGCATACGCATTTCAACGGCGGGCACTTCGAAAAAACTTTTGCAAAATTCTTCAAGCACCCATTTGAGGTGACCCATATGTGCGTGCTCATCAATCACAAGTCCCTCGACCTGGTGAAACATCGGGGTGTGTGTCTGGTCGCTGTCATGGCGATAGGTGCGTCCGGGACAGATGACGCGGATGGGGGGCTTTGTGTTCAGCATCGTGCGCACTTGCACGGGGCTTGTGTGCGTGCGCAGCACACGTTTATTGCCTTGCGCATCAGGCGGCATGAAAAACGTGTCATGCATGTCGCGCGCCGGGTGACCGGCGGGGAAATTCAACTTGGTAAAATTGTAATCGTCGCTTTCAATGTCCGGGCCTTCGGCCACCGAAAAACCCATGTCATGAAAAATGGCGGTAATCTCATCCATGACTTGCGTGATGGGATGAATGCGCCCTGTCTCTGTTGAAGCGGCCGCCATCGGCAGCGTGATGTCCGCGCGCTCCGAGGCAAGCCGATGCTCGAGAACGGCCGCATCGAGCTGGTCTTTTTTTGCGGACAGCGCTGCAGTGACAGCGTCTTTCAAGCCATTAATGGCCGGGCCTTTGAGCTTGCGCTCTTCGGGCGACATTGGCCCCAACGTTTTGAGCAGCTCGGACACGCTGCCTTTTTTGCCCAAGGTCGCAACGCGCAACGCTTCAAGTGCGGCGCTGTCCTGCGCCGCATCAATGTCTTTTAAAATCTGGGTCTGGAGTTCGGTCGTCATGAGAATTACCTGTCATGCCCCTGCTGGCATAGGGCATTCACGACTTTGAAACACAATGGTGAGAATGGCCGGATCCTGTCCGGCCATGACCGCTTTAGTTTAAGCTGCGAGCTTCTGCGTGTTTTTTGCAGGCTTGGCTTTCTTTGGCGCAACTGGAGCCGGTGGCTTTGGCGCTGGCAGAGCTGCTTTCGCTTCACCGACAATGAAGGCAAAAATTTCAGGATCTGAAATCGCAAGTTCCGACAGGACCTGACGGTCAAGCGTGTTGCCTGCCGCAATCAGCCCAGCGATGAATTTGGAATATGTCATTTCCGCATCGACAAGGCGGACAGCCGCATTGATACGCTGGATCCACAAAGCGCGGAATGTGCGCTTGCGGTTTTTACGATCGCGATACGCATATTGTTGCGCTTTTTCGACGGCCGCTTTCGCGGTACGGATTGTATTTTTGCGGCGGCCACGAAAGCCTTTGGCAAGTTTAAGAACTTTTTTATGTTTGGCGTGTGACGTTACGCCACGTTTAACGCGGGCCATATGAAATCTCCTTCAGGCTCTGAAATGTTTGAATGCGTGTTTTTGTTAATGCGAAAGCTGATTTAAAAAGTCTGATAACTTTTTAGGCTCACGCATACGGCATCCATTTCTTGATCTTGGCAGCATCACCCTCGGCAGCAATTGTCATGCCGCGCTGGTTACGGAGCTGTTTGTTCGTCCGTTTGATCATGCCGTGACGTTTTCCGGCTTGGGTCAGTTTTACTTTTCCCGTACCAGTGAGCTTGAAGCGTTTTTTAACGCCGCTTTTGGTCTTCAGTTTGGGCACTTTGCTTCTCCATATTTAATGCGTCAGTTCAGCCAAAGCTTCGTGACGGTTGAGGCCAGCTTGGGCAAAACCCTTGTGGCGAGTTGAATGTGTCAGTTCGGCCAAGGCCTCATGACGAGCTAAAAAGCGCCCACAAAGGGGCGCATATGAGCAGATCAAGGCGTCCCATTCAGCCCGCCTGCTACATTTTTTTGCCCATAAGCTCGACTGAAAACCCGAAGGACTTTTCAGGCTTATGTGCCCGGCTGTTATGACGGAAGTAAAGAGTCAAATCAACCTTTAAAAACAACACGTCATTTTCAAAAAACCGGTGTCTTGCGGGGATAGCGGGATCAAAGCCTCGACGTGCTGTTTTGGCCGCTGACAAACCGCGAAAGCTGCGGCATGCTCTTTTTATCGGCGGTTCTTCCAACCTCCTCGCCCCTTAAAAGGTGAGACAGTCTGAAACAGGAAGAGCCTTTTAAAACCGCCTGCACAGGAAGACAGTCTTTAAGGGACAGGATGTGCGGGGCAGTTTGAAAGGTCAAACTTTCAAACGGGCTTTTCTGAAGGGTCAAACCTTTAAAAAAGCGAACAGGCGGGAATTTTGCGTCCCCTGTTCAGCTGAAATTCGCAAGCGGCCATATGTCCCGCAACACGCCATAAGGGCTTGCCCGAACTGGCGCAATTAAAGGACGAAGTGCCGGTTTTGGCCCAGCAAGACCTTTGAAAAAGGGTGGCGCGCTCCGAAACACTCTCAGGACGACTGGAGATTTGACAAGGCTTCGCTTTCGGGCAGGTTTTGATCGAACTTCAGCCGCACCTGACCGGAGGGCGCGAGGCATGTTTTCAAAAACATCCCGCGCCTTTTGCTTTTTATGGCGCATTTTTAGTTTTTGACCATGTAGGTTTTTCCATAGTCGTGCCAGTGCGCAAGAATGTCGCCTCTCGCGGGAATGCCCACACTTTCAAAACCAAATGTTTTACCGGTGGCAATCGTGGGAAATGCTTTGATGGCCTGCTTGTGCGCGCCTTTGTAAAGAAAACCAGTCATTGATTTTCGGCTGTTCCAGATGGTTATTGTGTGGTGGACACGGCCAATTCTAAACACATCCGTGCGGATATGGCCTTGCGTTTTTCTGGCCTGGATCAGGCTTCGAATGGCATGCCAATAAAAACGCACAAGCTTGAAAACACTTTGTAACTCAAGCCCTGTCACTGAAATATAAACGTTCGGCTTAGGCTCAGCGCCCGTATTTTCCATCACTCAATACCGCGGCGACAAGAACACGAAACCGCAGGTTTACCGCGGCGCCAAAATCATCGTTGCCTGACGGCCTTCCATCTTCGGCTCGAACTCAACCTTGGCGATATCGACCGTATCGGCCTTTACGCGGTCAAGGACTTTCAGGCCAAGCTCAGGATGCGCCATTTCGCGTCCACGAAAACGCAAAGTCACTTTGACCTTGTCGCCTTCTTCAAAAAAGCTCTTCATGGCGCGCATTTTGACATCGTAGTCATGCTTGTCGATGCCCGGGCGGACCTTGATTTCCTTGATTTCAACAACATGCTGGTTGCGGCGGGCTTCTGCCGCTTTTTTTTGCGCCTGAAATTTATATTTGCCGTAATCAAGAACCTTGCACACGGGCGGGGTCGCGGTTGGCACAATCTCAACAAGATCAAGACCCGCAGCAGCGGCAATTTCCAGCGCGCGGGCGATCGGGGTGACACCGACATTCTCGCCGGTATCGTCGATCAGCATCACGTCTTTGGCGCGGATATCCTGATTGATTCTTGGGCCTTCTTTTTCGTTAGGTGTGTTCGGGCGTTGAAATGGACGGCGAATGAGCGTGCTCCTGGTTTTAACGGGCGTCCTGCGACCTAGAATGGCCGCGGCGCATCACTTTCATGCCTAAAAACACACACAAAAGCAAGGATCGCCTTGCTTTGCGAGGCTTTAAGCCATGCCTTTGAGCGGCGCTGGCTTTGAAAACACAAAATAAAGCGCAATCGTGCTGAGGCTGATGAACACAGTGTCCAGAATATCGTGGCCAAACATGATGTTGAAAAGTCCGCTGCTCAGATAAATCAGTTCCAGCGCTACAAGAAGGGCAAAGCCGTAAAGGGCAGCCTCGCCATCAAGTCGGCGACGCGCCAGAAGCGGCATAATAAGAAAAAGCAATGGCACCGAAACCAGCCCCAATACCCCGCCCCTGATCCACTGCGTCAGCAATATATTATGAAAATGCGTGAAAGACAGAGGCAGGCCAAACAGTGCATTCGTGCGCTGCGCCATCAATCGCGGCAGCTGTGCCGGTCCATAGCCTGCGATCGGTTTTTCTTCAACCAACGACACGCCGGCTTTCCACATCACCAGTCTTTGCCCCAGCGAGGTCTCATAATTTTGCTGTGACAGGGCCTGCAAATCATCAAGCCCCTGATGCACCCGCGCGCTGATGGGCAGATAGAGCGCAGCGGCGATCAGCAGCAAAAGTAGAAACATTGCGACAAACATACGTTTTGGAAGGCGCACGTTCTGTGCACGCCCGTAAATAAAATAAAGAACGAGCGGCAGCAGGATAATCATCGGCCACAACGAGCGCATGCCGGACAAAAACACGGCGCCCGCAGCGCAGGCTGCAGCGAGACTTGCCGTAAGGCGGCGCTGTCTGGAATGGCGTATCGCATCCAGCAAGGTGACGGCATAAATAATTAAACTTAGCACAGCGAACACGCCCGCATTTCCAGCGCCCCCTTCCGCACGCAAGCCAAAGGCAAAAGTCTGCGCCGCGGCTGCGGCAAACACCACGAGCGAAGCGAGACAGCAGGCGCGCTCCATCATGTCGCGCATCATGGCGGGTACCGCGCGCAGCACATAAAAAACGGGGAGAAAAAACAAAAACGGCAACCGCTCGAACAACTCTTTGACCGTGCCTTGCGGCACGCCATTGGCAAGCGCCGACAGGAGGTCTGATATAAAAAAAAGCGCAAAGCAGGCGGCAATTATATTGGCATCGCGGTCAAATTGTGTGCGCAGCGATGGCCGCAGCAATTGCAATGCCGCCCACACCATACCGGACACAATAAAGGCGCTGAGAAAGCTTCCAAAAAGCACCCCGCCCGCGGCAACCAGCGGCACAAAAACAAGATTGATGCGGGCAAAGTCTGCCGCATCTGGCCATGCCAGCATGCGCAAACCCTCAAACCACTTACGGAAAATTGAAATATGCCCTGTCAACGCCCGACCTGCTTTGTGCCGCTTGTTTTCGCATGCCGCGTCTTGCGCGCGCCAGCTTTCACGCTTTATGAAGACGCATGACAGCAGGTTTTTTAAACCACGACAACCGCCGCCTCGCCATGCGCACGACAAATGGCGGCAATGAGCCGGCTTTCCTTTGGCTGTCCGGTTTCATGTCGGACATGAGCGGATCAAAAGCCAGTGCTTTGTTTGATTGGGCCGTGGCGCAAAACAGGCGCTGCCGCCTGTTCGATTACAGCGGGCACGGCGCCTCTTCGGGCACGATGGCGGACTTTACCCTCAGCCGCGCCATTGAAGACGCGCTTGCCGTCTTTGATGACTTCGCCGCACAGCGCTGCGTACTCGTCGGTTCATCGATGGGCGGATGGATTGCACTTCGCTTGTTGCAGCTTTTGGACGCGCGCAATGACACTGCAAAAATTGCAGGGCTGTTATTGATTGCACCAGCACCGGATTTTACCGAAAAACTATTATGGCCATCACTGCCGCAACGCGCACAAAACGAAATTCTGGAAAAAGGCGTTTATTATGTGCCGACACGCTATGGCGATATGCCCTACCCAATTACGCGCGAACTGATTGAGGACGGACGGCGCAATCTTGTGCTCAATCAACCGTTTCGCGTGCCCTGCCCTGTTCACATCCTGCAAGGAACCAAAGACAAGGATGTGCCGCCCGGGCATGCGATGGAATTGATGAGCGTGCTCGATGGCAATGTCACATTAAGCCTGATCAAAGACGGCGACCATCGCCTATCCACCCCGGACAATCTGGCGCAAATGCTGCGCGCCGCGGGGAGCTTTGTTTAAATCTGCGCCCATTCATCGCGCACGCTTTCATCGGGCTCGGAACCGGCACGATAGTGTTCTGCGCTAAATTGTTGTTGCGACAATTGCAGTAGTGCCCAGACTGCCGCACCGCGGATCAGCGGGCTTTCATCATCAAGAAGCGCCTTCACGGGCGCGATCAAACCCTCGTTACTGGCGTTGCCCGCCGCAATCAGGCAGTTGCGGATAAACCGGACACGGCCCGTGCGCTTGACTGGTGTTTTGGCAAACAGATTACGAAATGCGGCATCATCCAATTGCAAAAGCTCATGCAACGGGCGCATGTCGATATCGCGCCGCGCAACAAGCGCGGCATTGTGTGCCGCATCCGCAAACTTGTTCCATGGGCAAACGGCAAGGCAGTCGTCGCAGCCAAAAATCCGGTTGCCAAAAGCGCGGCGCAATTCGCGCGGAATGACGCCTTTGTGCTCGATCGTCAGATAGGAAATGCAGCGCCGCGCATCCAGCTGATAAGGCGCGGGGAACGCATTGGTCGGGCAGACATCAAGACATTTGCGGCAGGAGCCACAATGATCCTGTTCGGCCTCATCGGGCGAAAGCAGCGCGTCGGTGTAAATTGCCCCGAGAAAAAGCCATGAGCCAAACTCACGACTGACAAGCACGGTGTGCTTGCCCTGCCAGCCTAAACCCGCCGCCTGCGCCAGCGGTTTTTCCATTACCGGCGCGGTGTCAACAAAGACTTTCGCCTGATGGTGATGCTGGCCCAGATATGCGGCAAGCTGTTTCAGTTTCGGCTTGATCACATCGTGATAATCCTGGCCTTGCGCATAAACAGACACCACGCCGTTTGAGGCGTGCGCAAGACGCGCCATCGGGTCTGTGTCGGGCGCATAATTCATGCCCAGCATGAGAATGGATCGGACATCTGGCCATAGCAGTTGCGGCGCGGCACGCTCGTCTTTTCGCGGCTCCATCCATGCCATTCCGGCATGATAATTCTTTAAAAGAAAATTTGATAGATCCTCATGCTGACGCGTGCCAAGATCTGGCGATGTAACGCGGCAAATGTCAAAGCCGAGCTCACCTGCTTTTTTTTGAAGCTCGGCCTTCAGCATGGGCGCACATTTTTATTGTGCCATTGGGCTTTGCCTCGGGCGCCGCCACACAGTGACATGACTTTTAAAAATCGAGATCGGAATAATGCGCGGGAGGCTCCATGCCCGGAATTCGCTCCGTCAACAATGGCCGGAAGCCCGGGCGCGATTTAATGCGCGCATACCAGACCTTGGCATGCGGTTCTTCATCCCATGGCACATCGCCAAAATAATCGGCTGTTGAGAAATGTGCCGCCGCTGCAAAATCGGCCGCAGACAGCCAGTCACCTGCAAGAAAATCACGCGTGCCCATCAGGAAGCTGATATAGCGCAAATGATAGCGGATGTTTGATTTGGCAGCGCGAATGGCACTGACATCGGGCGCAGACTGCGGGCCGGTGCGCGCGCGTTTAATGAATTTTTCCATGACGAGATGCGATGTCACTTCATCGTAGAATTTCAGATTGAACCAAGCGAGAAGGCGGCGCACTTCGGCCCGTTCAACCGCAGCGGCGGGCATCAGCCGCCGGCTACCCATCTCAGACCCGTAAGCTTCATCAAGATAGTCGGAGATGACATTGCCGCCGCAAATCACCGCGTCATTGTCTTTTAAAACGGGCAGCGTTCCTGCGGGATTAAGCTCCAAAAGCTCGCGCCGCCGTTCGGCCAGCCGCTCCTCAATAAAATCGGCCTCAAGATTATATTCGCTAAGCAGTAGACGGACAAAACGCGAATGCGGATCAATGGAAGCATAATGAAGCGTGAGCATAATATTCTGCCGCAGGATTTAAGCCTGCCGCTCCTTTGTGAAGGCGGCGTCGGCTTCGATCTCGTCTTCAACAAGCGCATTGCTTTGTGCAAACTCTCCGCCCGTGCGGTAAGGCCACAAATAAGATGGCAATACGGCGCGCAGCGCCGTTGGCGCAATGCCAAGCCCGTCAAGCGTGCGCTGCTCACGCTTTGCCTCTTCGCTGACAATATTATCACTCTGCAATAATTCGACCTGGTCGACGGTCAAAACCGGATTGGGTAAAAGCTGCATAAACATGGCTTGAATTTTTGCCGCAAAAAACGGCAGCGGCACAAGCAGGCGCTTGCGCAATGTCATTTCCAGAACCAGCTGCAGCAACTGTTTAAATGTTTTGACCTGCGGGCCACCAAGCTCATAGATCTGCCCGGCCTGCGCCTTGCCTTGCACACCGGCCACAACCGCATCCGCAACATCGCACACATATACGGGCTGAAATTTTGTCATCCCGCCGCCGATCAGCGGCAAAAAAGGCAAAAAGCGCGCGAGAGCCGCAAATTTGTTGAAGAACTTGTCTTCCGGTCCAAAAATAATTGAAGGCCGTAAGATGATGGCGCGCGGATTGCAGGCGAGAACATGCTGTTCCGCAGACGCTTTCGAAACGGCATAGGAGGACGCGCTCTCGGCATTCGCACCAATGGCCGAAACATGAATGAATGTCGGCACGCCTGCATCGCGCGCCGCAGCGGCCAACGTGCGAGCACCTTCATCCTGAACGCTCTTAAAACGCTGCGCGCCGGATTCAAACAAAATGCCGACGCAGTTGACGACAGCGCTTGCGCCTTCAACGGCGGCAACAACCGAAGCGGGATAGCGCAGATTGGCCTGCACGGCCTGAATTTGTCCGACCAAACCAAGCGGCTTCAAAAATCCGCAATTGTCCGGGCGGCGGACAGCAACCCTGATGCGATAGCCTTGGCGTGCCAAGGCTGCGACAACATGGCGGCCCAAAAATCCGGAACCGCCAAAGACGGTGACAATTTCGTTTCGCATGGTCAGGGCTGGCTGCATGATGTTCTTTTATGGAGTGAACGTGTTAAACATGAGATAACCTGATGCGCGCGCCAAGGTCAAAGCCTGAATGGCGAGAATTGACATCGCGCTGAAATAGAATATCACAATCGCTTCCGTGCTCGCCTTTATGGCGGCACGCCCAGGTGGCGGAATTGGTAGACGCACCAGCTTCAGGTGCTGGCGGTTGCAAGATCGTGGAGGTTCGAGTCCTCTCCTGGGCACCATCAAAAGCGTATAAAAACTCGTCCGGTGGACGAGTTTTAGCTTTTGATGCCAAGCAGCTTTAGCTGTGCGGCAGCCTTTCAAGGCAAAAATGACAAGCGATATTATCGCGCGTCAGTCTTCTGAACGAATTTTAGCTTTTGATGCCAAGCAGCTTTGACTGTGCGGCAGCCTTTCAAGGCAAATATGACAAGCGATATTATCGCGCGTCAGTCTTCTGAACGAATTTTAGCTTTTGATGCCAAGCAGCTTTGGCTGTGCGGCAGTCCTTCAAAAGGATTTGCACTTTAAAACTGCAAATTAAAACCGTTGCGGTTTGCCATGCTTGACCTTTGTCGCCTGGCAGCGCTTGGCTGCTTTCATGCTTCATTCATTCCCACTTTCATTGCAGGCCGGTTTCTGGGGACTGGTGGCCGGCTCCGCGCTTCTGATTGGCGCCATGACCGCCTATCTCTTTGACGTGCCACAACGCGTGATCGCGACCATCATGGCCTTTGGCAGCGGCGTTTTGATTTCGGCGCTCTCATTCGAATTGATGGATGACGCCTTTAAAAAAGGCGGCTTTGATTCAACCGCCATCGGCTTTGTTGGCGGCGCTCTTCTTTTTACCGCGGCAAATATAATTTTATCGAAACGCGGCGCCAAGCACCGCAAACGTTCCAACGACATGCAACCCTCGGAAAAAGACCAGGAAGGCAGCGGTGCGGCCATTGCTTTAGGCGCGCTTCTTGATGGCATTCCGGAATCTATCGTCATCGGCCTTAGCCTTGTCAGTGGCGCGAAAGTCAGTCTGACAGCGGTTGTTGCCATTTTTCTCTCCAACGTGCCGGAGGGCCTGTCGAGTGCTGCGGGCATGAAAAAGGCAGGCCGCTCCGCCCTTTACATCTTTGGCCTGTGGAGCGGTATTACGGCCATTCTCGGGATTGCATCTTTAACGGGCTACAGCCTGTTCGCCGGTTTTTCGCCTGAGATTGTTGCCGCGACCACGGCCTTTGCTGCAGGTTCGATGCTGGCCATGATTTCAGACACGATGATGCCGGAGGCTTTCGAAATTGCGCATGATTATGTCGGGCTCATTACCGTGCTCGGCTTCCTTGCGGCATTCATCCTGTCGAAAATTAGCGGATAGCCGCGCCTCAATTTGCAAACAGCTTTGCGTTTTCGTAATGTTACGCACATCGTAGCCAGTGAGGACACACATGCCAGCCAGTGACAGCCAGTTTTCAATGCTTCGCGGCGCCATTGCCCTTGGTTGGGTCGATGGCTATCTCGCAGCGCCTGAAAAAGACAGGCTGCTTGATTTCATCAACGGCAATGAAATGCTTTCAAATGAACAAAGAGACGCTTTGAAGCATGATCTTGAAACAAAAGTTACGCTGAAAGACATCTGGCCGCATATCACGGAGAAGATTGACAGGGCGCGCCTGATCGATCTGGCAAAAGACCTGTTTCTCGAAGACGGCGTCTATGCGCCACAGGAAAAAATCGTTTATCAGCAGATCTACGAGCAGCACATTGCCAGCCTCGACAAACGCGATATTGAAGCTGAGTTGCATACACTCTCGCAGCATCAGCACGCCGATGATGCAGATGAGACAGCGCATTATCAAGGCAGCGACACAATCATCGGCAAGGTTGGAAAATTTATCTGGTCGATTGAGCGTAAACTGGGGTTCTAGCGCGGGAAGACCGCGACGAAAGCGTTTCCCATGGCTAACCAAGACACCCTGCACCCGATTGACGGCGGCGCGCATACGGTTTTTCTGAAACCCCTGCTCGCGACGAAATCTTACATTAATATTTCGGTAGGCGCGTTCAGCTATTACAGCACGTTTGCATCGCCCGATCAGGACGGCATTTTGCCGGCCACTTCGTTTTTCGAGCACAATGTCCGCTACAATTACGGGCGGCGCGCGGCAAGGCTCGACATTGGAAACTATTGCGCAATCGCGCATGGCGCCGTGTTTGTGATGGCGGACGCCAATCACGCGCTCATCGGGCCAAGCACCTACCCTTTTCCTGTTTTTGGCGGCGAATGGGCGGAGGTGCTGCCGCTTGATGATGTTGACTTCCCAAACAAAGGCAGCATTTCAGTTGGCCATGATGTCTGGATCGGCATGGAGGCCTGCATCATGCCCGGCGTGCGCATCGGCCATGGGGCGATCATCGGTACGCGCGCCCTTGTTGCAAAAGATGTGCCCGATTACACGGTTGTTGGCGGCAACCCGGCCAAGATCATCCGCATGCGTTTTGACGCGCCCGAGATTGCGCGGCTGCTGAAGCTTCAATGGTGGAATTGGCCGGATAAGGATGTGACGGCTTGTATTGCGGCGCTTGTCAAAGGCGATATCATGCAGTTAGAGGCCCATGCGCATGAGCATGGGCTTCTCATTTGATTCCATCACGTCACAAAAAGAGCGACCGCCCAGATCAGCCCGCAATTGATCAGCGCCATTAAAACGGCGGCACTGCCCGCATCTTTTGCTTTTTTGGCAAGCGGGTGGATCGCCGTTCCGGTGTGATCGACAGCGGCCTCAATGGCCGTGTTCATCAGCTCCGCCATCAGCACCAAAAAAACACTGCCCACCATCAGACAGAGCATGATTTTATTTTCGCTCAGGTAAAAAGCGAGCGGTATCATCACGGCGGCCGCGATTACTTCCTGCATGAAGGCGGCTTTGTCGCTCCATGCCGCGCATAGCCCCTCCCATGAATAGGTAAAGGCTTTGAGCAAACGCTGCATCAGTGTGCCAGCACGGTTGGAATGCGCTTCAGATTGTCTTTCCACCATGACGCAGATTGATAGTAGGCAATGGCGTCGCTGATGCGGGTCGGGTCAGGCGCAGCAACGCGCTTCATGTCGGGCCAGTTAAACTGCTCGTTTTTCTGTTTTGGTTCCAGCAGTGTCAGCGTTCCCTGTTTGACCAGCCCGACCTTTTGATAATTGCTGATGAAACTGCGCTGCGGCGCAGTGTTGAAATGCAAAAGATCCGCGCCATAAAATTTGCTGGCATAGCTGAAATTCATCAGGCCGAGCAATGTTGGCGCCATGTCGATCTGGCTGGCCAGTTCCGTATAGCGCTGCGGCTTCACAAAACCCGGTGCGTAAATAATCATCGGGATGTGATATTTTTCGGGGCCAAGCTCGGTCTTGCCGGCAATGCCCGCCATATGGTCGGCGATGAACACAAAAATCGTGTCTTTTGCCCACGGCTTTGCTGCAACATCTTTGACAAGTTTGCCAACCGCGTAGTCGGCATATTTCACCCCGCCTTCGCGGCCACTTTTGACAGGAATATCAATCCGCCCTTCGGGATAGGTATAGGGGCGGTGGTTTGATGTGGTCATGACCAGATGAAAAAAGTTTTTGCCCGCAGCGACGCTGGCATCCGCTTCTTTAATGGAGCGGGTGAACATGTCCTCATCGCACACACCCCAGACATTGGCGAAATTAATCTCCTCTTTTGACATCGTGTTGCGGTCGACAATGTCAAAGCCATTGCCGGAGAAGAACGCATTCATATTGTCGAAATAGCCATAGCCGCCATAAATAAATTTGGTGTCATAGCCTCTGTCTTTAAACACAAAGCCCAGCGAAGACAGGTTGTCATTGCCCGGCCTGCGGACAATTGACTGACCGGGTGTCGGCGGCACGGAGAGCGTAACGGCTTCCAATCCGCGCACGGTACGTGTGCCCGTGGCGTAAAGATCGGTAAAGAACAGCCCCTGCGCCGCCAACGCATCAAGATTGGGGGTTAGGGCTTTGGTGTTGCCAAAGCTTGTCATATAGTCGGCGCTCAAGCTTTCCATGACGATCAGCATGACGTTTTTGTGCTGTTCAGGCTTTCCAGAACGGACAATACGGGTCAAATCCTCGCCGCTGCTTTTCAAAAACGGCGCGCTGGATGAGGCCTGCAACAAGGCCCGCGCATTTTGCGCGACAATGGCGCGGTCCTGCTTGGCATAAAAACGGTCATACTGGATTTCATTGTTCCAGAAAGCAGCAAAGAAGTTGTAGATGCCGCTCGACGCCAGCTCTCCGGCCTCCGCATTGTCATCAAACTGCGCCTGCGTGCTGGCACTTAGCGTATAAAGCCCTGCACAGAGAACCAAAAGACATCCCAGAACGACTGCGCGCCATTTCAAAATAGGGCGCGGCGCCAAGGAGCGTGGAAACACGACAAAGCTCAACCACGTTAATGCCGCGGCCAGTGCGCAAGCGAGGCTCAGATAAAGCCCGACCGGATAGGATTCCATCACATTGCCGATGACCTCCTGCGTGTAGACCAGATAATCGACGGCAATAAAATTGAAGCGCGCGGAAAACTCTTCCCAAAACAGGTGCTCGGCCACCGCATCGAACAGCAGAATGAAAATAAAGACAAAGCGCACGCCACTATCGGCAAAGCGCATAAAGCGCGATTGCGCTGAAATGCGCGCAGGTAAAATCAGATCGACCAGAACCAGCGGGATCAGAAGGAAGGTAAGAACGGCGACATCAAACCACAGGCCGATCGCGAACAGTTTGATGATTTCAACGGGTGAAATGCCGACATCAAACGAGGCGCGAACCAGAAGTGAGGCGCGAAGCACGGTCTCAACCACCAGAAAAATCGCAAGATAAGGAAAATAACGCTGCAGGCGCATGAAACGGCTCTTTTCTTTGAGGACTTTAGCCAGCGCTAGACCCGCCTGATCTGATTGTCAAAGCGGTAATTTGCCGATGGCGCTTTTCTGCGACGCGCAACACTGGTATGACAAAGACCATGAGCATCCGTCTTCACCAGCACGACCTTCCGGCCGATTGGGCCGCGGCCGATATTATCGCCATCGACACCGAAACCTTAGGGCTTGTCCCGAGCCGCGACCGGCTTTGCCTTGTGCAGCTGTCGCGCGGTGACGGCACGGCTGATCTTGTGCAGATCGCGCCCGGCCAGACCTCAGCGCCCAATCTGGCACATGTGCTGTCGGACCCCGCAATCATAAAACTGTTTCACTTTGGTCGCTTTGACATTGCCGTTTTGCTGAATGCCTTTGGCATTTTGTGCGCGCCCGTGTTTTGCACTAAAATTGCTTCGAAACTTACCCGCACCTATACGGACAAGCACGGACTGAAAGACGTTACCCGCGATCTTCTGGGAATCGATCTGTCAAAACAGCAGCAGTCTTCGGACTGGGGCGCACCTGTTCTCACTGAAGCACAGTTGGCCTATGCCGCCTCCGATGTTCTCTATCTTCATCAGTTGAAACAGAAGTTTGACGAATTGCTGGACCGCGACGGGCGTGCACCCCTTGCCAAAGCCGCATTCGATTTTCTGCCTGCGCGCGCCGAACTGGACCTGATGGGCTGGGACGGCGATATTTTCGCGCACAGCTGACAGCCCGCGCCTTGAGCGTTCTGCAACACAGCGATACAACAGCCCGCAATGCTGCGTTTGCCAAGGCTGCGCAACACACGCAGCTTGTCAAACGCCTGCGCCGTATTCTGCCTGTGCTGGCATTAGTCATCGCGGTCGTTTTTTTCAGCCTGTCTTACATTCGCTCGTTATTGTTTCGCGTTGAGTTGGGATCTCTCAAAATGGACGGCACATCACTGGTGCTGCAAAAGCCGCGACTTGAAGGTTATGACCGCTTCCAGCGCGCGTATTCCGTCACGGCCGAAAGCGCAAAGCAAAGCGTGACCGACTTTCATGAAGTGCAGCTTTCAAAAATCACGGCCAATATGGAGCTTGTGGCCAATGGCTGGGCAAAGCTGACAAGTGCAAAAGGCGAATTAAACTCGCAGACGGAGCATGTGCGCCTGTTTGGCGGCGTTGATGTCACCACATCTCAAGGCTATGCGATGACCCTGCAGGACGTGATCATTGACAGCAAAGGCGGAACCATGAAAACCGATAAGGGCGTCAAGGCAGTGCAGGGACAAAACGTGTTGACGGCGGACCGCCTGAACATCGCGCAAAGCGGTGGCATCATCCGCTTTGAGGGGCATGTCCACCTTGATATCGCTTCAACAGGCAAAAGCCCCGCAACAACAGGAGCGACGCAATGATAAAAATATTTTGCCTTGCCTTTGCCGCTGCTATTGTCGCGATTTCACCGGCTCAGGCACAAACGGATTTCAAACCGGCCATGACATTGGGAAAGGGTTCCGGCCCCGTTAAAATCGAAGCCGACAGCCTTGAAGTGCAGGACAAAAACAAATCGGCGGTGTTTTCCGGCAATGTTATTGTCAGGCGCGATGATGTGACATTGCGCGCAGGTGAAATGACCGTATTTTATTCTGGCAAAGGCGGCGCCGCAAAACCGGCCGCCGATGCGGCACAAACGCCAGCAGGGCAGGATGTGACGCGCATCACCATGAAAAATCACGTTCTTTTTACACAAAAAGACCAACAGGCGACCGGCGATAGCGCGGTTTATGAGCGCGCTGCAGAGACCCTGACGTTGACTGGAAATGTCATTTTGACGCAGGGGCAAAATGTGGCGCGCGGCAAGCAGATGACAGTAAATATGAACACCGGCAAAGCCCGCCTTGAAGGTCGCCCGAACATGATCCTTGTTCCAGGTTCCGTTAACAAGACGCCTTAGAACCGTGTCCCAATTTTTGTTTGGCGATTTTCATGCTAGCAGATTGTGATGCCTGATCTTCGCGCCAAGCGCCCCTCGCCTTTTGACCCTCGCCCTGCGCCAGAACGCAGCGCATTCGGCTTTCGCCTGCGGCAATTGCGGGCGCTGCCACAAAAAATGGCGCATCTGTTTGCAAAACGCGGTACAATGGTGCGTGACCAGAAAAAGATCGAGCAGCAGCTCAAAAACCTGCTTGGTGATGCGCCGGTCAAGCGCACGGCCGTTTTGCCTCCGCCGCAATTGCGCCCCGGCCCTGCGGTCGAGGCCGCCGAAGGGCTGCTGACAATCCATAACATTCAAAAAGCCTATCGCGGGCGCAAGGTGGTGCTTGGTGCCAATCTTGCAGTGCGCCGCGGTGAAGCGGTTGGCCTTCTTGGCCCCAATGGGGCCGGTAAGACGACGATCTTTTACATGATCACTGGCCTTGTGCCCGCCGATGCCGGAACGGTTGAGCTTGACGGCCATGACATCACCAAGCTGCCAATGTACCAGCGCGCGCGGCTTGGCATTGGCTATTTGCCACAGGAGGCCTCTATTTTTCGCGGGCTGTCTGTCGAAGACAATATTTACGCCGTTCTTGAAATGGTCGAGAAAGACAAGCACAAGCGGCAAACACAGCTCAACCAGCTGCTCGAAGAGTTTCATATCACCCATCTTCGTAAGTCCGCCTCGATCGCGCTGTCCGGCGGCGAGCGGCGGCGCTGCGAGATTGCCCGCGCGCTGGCCAGCCGTCCTGCCTTCATGCTGCTTGACGAACCCTTCGCCGGCATCGACCCGATTGCGGTCGGCGACATTCAAAATCTCGTGAGGCATCTGACCATGCGCGGTATTGGTGTGTTGATTACCGACCATAATGTTCGTGAAACATTAGGCCTGATCGACCGCGCCTATATTATCCATTCAGGCCAGGTCTTGATGGAAGGCACGCCGGAAGACATTGTCGCTTCCCCCGATGTGCGCCGTGTCTACCTTGGTGAAGAGTTCAGTTTGTGAGACAATCTTAAGCGAATCTTCTTGCCCGTCTGTTAGGGTATTGGCCGAAACAAAGGTAGCAAATGGCATTGTCACAAAAGCTTGTGATGCGGCAGGGGCAGCAGCTCAGCCTCACGCGCCAATTGCTCCAAGCCATCAAGCTTTTACAGATGAGCCAGAACGAGCTCTCCACATTTGTCGAAGCCGAGATTGAGCGCAACCCATTGCTGGAGCGCGATGGCGACAGCAGTGAGACGCAGACACTCAACGAAAACGCCCCGACAGAAACGGACTGGCTCGACGCGCCGCAGGATGCCAATGAGATGGCCGCAGCTTACGACACCGATGTCGAAAGCTTGTTTCCCGAAGCCGAGCGCGAAAGCGAAGCATCGGCAGGCGAATGGGCCACAGATGACAGCCCCTATTGGCAGCAGACAGGCAGTCTTGGCAGCGAAGACCTGCAAGACAATACGACATCAGACGAACCAAGCCTGGCCGACACGCTGACACGCCAGTTGCACTTAAACGTGCAGGATGTGCAGCAACGTTTTATTGGCCTGCAGCTGATCGAGCTTGTCGATGACAGTGGCTACATTACCTCGCCGCTTGATGACGTGTCCTCAAGGCTCGGCATTGAAAGCGTTGCGATCGAAACCGTGCTGAAAATTCTGCAAGGGTTTGAACCTGTTGGCATTTGCGCGCGCAATCTCGCAGAATGCCTGTCCTTGCAACTGGTCGAGAAAAACCGGTTTGACCCGGCGATGCAGACGCTTCTTGCCAATCTCGACCTTCTTGGAAAAGGCGACATGGCTGGCCTGCGGCGGCTCTGCGGTGTTGATGCAGAAGACCTTGCGCAAATGGTCGCCGAAATTCGCCAGCTCAATCCCAAGCCGGGTGCGGCCTTCCAATCAAGCTATGCCGAAACGCTGATACCGGATGTGAATGTGCGGCGCGGCCGCGACAACAGCTGGCATGTTGAGCTTAACCCTGACGCCTTGCCGCGCCTTCTTGTGAATGAACGCTATGCGGCAAAAATCAGCAACGGCGCACGTACGCGCGAAGAAAAAACATTTGTTTCAACCTGCCTTCAAAGCGCCAATTGGCTTGCCAAAAGCCTCGACCAGCGCGCCAAGACCGTTTTGAAGGTGGCCTCCGAAATTATCATCCAGCAGCAAAGTTTTTTCGACGATGGTGTTGGCGGACTTAAACCAATGTTGATGCGCGATATTGCCGCGGCAATCGACATGCACGAATCAACTGTCTCTCGCGTTACCAACGGTAAATATATGGCGACGCCGCGCGGCCTGTTTGAATTTCGCTATTTCTTTACAACGGCGCTCAGCAGCGTCAGCGGCGATGATGTCTCTTCCGAAACCGTGCGGCAAAAAATCCGCGTGCTGATTGAGAATGAGCGCGCCGACAATGTCCTCTCCGATGATGCGATTGTCTCGATCATGCACGAGGACGGGATCAACCTTGCAAGACGTACCGTCGCAAAATATCGCGACATGATGAATATTCCGACATCCGCACTTCGAAAGCGTGACAAACGAAGTCGCGCCTAAAAATGTTTCAAAAATAAAATTTTTATTTTTGCAGGCTGCACCATTCATTAAACTTGCAATGATAGAAAACGGGCTTACTCTGGTTTAGCCAAATGACTTTTTGACAGAAGAGGTTTTGATGAAAAACACAGCACAGCAAAATGAGCATTTAAGTGGGTTCCGCGTCTCCGGCCAAAATATGGATATTGGCGAAGCAATTCGCGAACGCATCACCGGCCGCGTCGAAGAGGCGGTGAATAAATATTATCCCGGCCATGTTACGGGCCATGTCACCGTTCACAAAGAAGGCGGCGGATTTTGCACCGAGTGCATCTTGCATCTCTCATCCGGCATCACGCTCCATTCGCGCGGTGAAGCCGGAGATGCTTATCAAAGCGCCGATGCTGCAGCGCTAAACATTGAAAAACGCCTTCAGCGTTACAAACGCCGCCTGAAAGACCGCCACCAAAGCCAGCTGCAAAGCGCAATGGAACGCGTGGATTCACCCTCTTACATTCTTGCGCCATTCAGCGAGGAGCCAGAAGAAAAACCTGCCAACGACCATCCTGTCATCGTTGCCGAGCAGACCACATCCATCAAGCGCATGAGCGTTGGTGAAGCGGTGATGGAGCTTGATCTGTCCAGCGCGCCTGTCGTCGTCTTCATGCACCCCAAACATGACCGCGTGAACGTGGTGTTTCGCCGCGAAGACGGGCATGTCGGCTGGATTGACCCCGCGCCGCTCAAGGACACAAGCAGCTAGTGCTTGACGTTTGCGCCTAAAAGGGCGCAAATTCCCTTGTCTCTTGTTTTGCGTGTGAGGAGAATATGGATATTTCCCGGCTGATCGAGCCTGGCTTTGCGCGTTGCCGCATTCAGGCCAGCTCTAAAAAAGATGTTTTGCGCCAGATTGCTGATGTTGCAGCACCTTTGTTGAAAATCAGCGCCGACACAGTCTATGACGCCCTTCTTCACCGCGAACGGCTTGGCACAACCGGCCTTGGCCAGGGCATTGCCATTCCGCATGCGCGGCTTGAAGGCGTATCGGAAATGAAGGGCTGCCTTGTCACTTTGCGAACAGCTGTCGATTTTGACGCGGTTGATGGACAACCCGTCGATCTGTTTTTTGCATTGTTTGCACCTGAAGACGCCGGCTCCGATCACCTCAACGCGCTTGTTCAGGCCTCGCGCCTTTTGCGTGATATGAAAATGACGCAGCATTTACGCGCTGCAACCGACGATAAAATGCTGCATGCGGTTGCGACACGCCCGTTGGATCAGAAAAACGCAGCTTGATATGCCTTCAAATACTTTGAACGCGCCTTCTCACACACCGCAGATTGCTGTCATCGGCTGTGGGTATTGGGGCAAAAATCTGGTGCGCAATTACAGCCAGCTTGGTGCGCTCAAAGCTATTGTCGACCACCATGAAGACAATACGGCGCGCCTTTCAAAAGAGTTCAATGTCAACATTGCGACGTTGGATGAGGTTCTTTCTGATAAAGAAATCAACGGTGTTGTCATTGCAACGCCTGGGCCGACACATTTTCAACTTGCGCAACAAGCGCTGCGTGCGGGCAAACACGTTTATGTTGAAAAGCCGTTGACGCTTTCTGTGGCGAGTGCTGAAACACTTATCCGCGAGGCGCGCCAGACAAAGCGCATTGTGATGGTCGGGCATTTGCTGCGCTATCACGGCGCGTTTGAAAAACTGCTGTCTCTTGTTGAAGAGGGTGCGCTGGGGCGCGTGCGCCATGTCATCTCGACACGCTTTAACATGGGCAAAATTCTGAGCGACGAAGATGTGCTCTGGGCGCTTGGCCCGCATGACATTTCAATGGTCATGGCGCTTCTTGGTCGCGCTCCGCAAAATGTGCGGGCGTATGGCAATGATTTTCTGCGCTCCGGCATTGCCGACCATGTCAACATCCGCCTTGATTACGGAGCAAATGTTGTCGCCGACATTCGCCTGTCATGGATGCACCCGCACAAAGAGCATAAGCTCACCGTCATCGGCGAAAAAGGCATGATTGTGTTTGATGATCTTGCGCCCTGGGACAGCAAGCTGACGCTTTACCGTCCGCAGCTGGACTGGACAGATCCTTCTGTTATTCCGGCAATTCCTGCGCCTGAAAATATTGCGCTGGAGCCATCGGAACCACTTCGCCGCGAATGCATGCATTTTCTTGAATGCATCGCGCAAAATTCAAAACCCTTGACCGATGATCAGGAAGCGATTGCCGTGCTCGGCATTCTTGAGCGCGCGGCCAAAGACATGCAGATTTCTTCTCCCGTTCCCGAAATGAAAAAGGCGCATTCATGATCCTATCACTTAAGCGGCTTTCAAGCCTATGCACCGCTTTGTTTCTGACAATAGCACTGGCGCATGCCGAAACAATTTTGAACCGCGGCGACAGTGTCGAGCCGCAGACGCTCGACCCGCACAAAGCCTCGCTGGTGCAGGAAGCCAATCTGGCTTACGATTTGTTCGAAGGGCTTTTGACCTATGACGCCAGCGCCAATCTGCAGCCCGGAGTCGCAGAAAGCTGGACGGTGTCTGATGACAAAAAAACATACACTTTCAAACTCCGTGCCGATGCCGTCTGGAGCGATGGTTCGCCTATTACTGCCGATGATTTTGTTTATGGCTGGCAGCGCGTGGTCACACCTGCGACAGGCTCTTATTACTCATCAATGTTGTTTGTGGTTAAAAACGCCGAAGCGATTACAACTGAAAAAATGAAGCCCGACGCGCTTGGCGTGCGCGCGGTCGATGCGCACACATTTGAAGTCACGCTGAACAATCCGACGCTTTATTTTCTCGAAACGCTGGTCAATCCTGCGACCTATCCTGTGCCGAAGGTAGTTGTCGAAAAACTGGGCGCTGATTGGGTCAAGCCCGGCAATATGGTATCCAACGGCGCTTATATGCTGAAAGACTTTATCCCGAAAGACAAAGTCATTCTGGTCAAAAATCCTAAATTTCATGATGCGGCAAGCGTCACGGTTGACACCATCAACTACATTTCTATTGAAGATCGCGGCGCCGCGCTGAAACGTTTTGAAGCGCATGAAATTGACAGCTATGATGACGTTTTGATCGAGCAGATGGACCATGTCAAAGCGACACTCGGCGACCAGTTTGTTTCAGGCCCTTATCTTGGCACTTATTATTTTTGGTACAAAAACGACAAGCCGCCTTTCGACAATCCAAAATTGCGCCGCGCTTTGTCGATGATGATCGACCGCGATTATCTTAGTGAGAAAATCTGGGGCGGGCTGATGACACCTGCCTATTCACTGGTTCCACCGGGCATGCCCAATTACACACCAGCTGAAGTCAGCTTTGCAAAACTCTCGCCAATTGAACGCGAAGACGAAGCCAAAAAATTGATGAGCGAGCTGGGCTATGGGCCAGACAAGCCTTTGAAACTCGAGCTGCGTTTCAATACCTCAGAAAATCATCGTAATACGGCCGTCGAAATCGCCAACCGCTTTAAGCAGTTCGGTGTCGAGGCAACACTGCTGAACACCGATGGAAAAACCCATTACGGGCATTTGCGCGAGCATGGCGATTTTGATCTGGCCCGCGCCAACTGGATCGGCGATTACCGCGACCCGCAGACTTTTCTTCTGATCACAACCACCGGCGACGGTCATAATTACGGGCTTTACAGCAACAAGGCTTATGACGAGGCTGTCAGCAAAGCCTCATTGGAGGCCGACGCCTCCAAAAGACGCGAGCTGATGCAGCAGGCCGAAGCGATCGTGGTTGAAGATCAGCCCATGATTGTCCTGATGCATTACCTGTCAAAAAATCTGGTTGCGAAGAAAATCACAGGCTGGGTCACCAATAATATGGATGCCCATTTGAGCCGCTATCTTGGAGTGGCCAACTAGGCCGTCGGGGCTGCGAAGACGCCCCAAATTTTGTCAAGCCGAAAGACCGCTTGTCACGCCCGTTTTGACTCCATAAGCTTTGGCCAATCGCCAGAGCCTATCGCTTAAAGCTACCCCTTTTACACCGGACAGGAGACTTCCACGATGTCGAAACTCAGCCGCTTTTTGAAACCATTGTCGTCAATGGCCATGGCCACCGTGCTTCTGGCAGGGTCGGCCTTCATGGCGCGAGCTGAGATGGTTTACAACCGCGGCAATTCGGGCGACATGGCGACCCTCGACCCGCAAAAAACATCGACCGTTCAGGAATCCCATATCACGCGCGATGCCTGGGAAGGACTGACGCAATGGGACGCCAAGGGTGAGGTCATTCCAGGCACAGCCGAGAGCTGGACTGTCTCGGAAGATGGAACGGTCTACACATTCAAAATCCGTGACAATGCAAAATGGAGCAATGGCGATAGCGTGAAGGCCGGCGATTTCGTATTCGCCTTTCGCCGCATGCTCGACCCCGCGACCGCTGCGGCCTACGCCGCCATTCTCTATCCGATTAAAAATGCGGAAGAAGTGAATGCCGGCAAAGTAAAGCCGGAAGAACTTGTCGTGCGTGCAGTCAATGACAAGTCACTTGAAGTGACACTGCGCGCGCCAACACCTTATTTCACAGCTATGCTGACACATCAGGCCGCTTACCCTTTGCACAAAGCCAGCATGGACAAATATGGCGCTGACTGGGTGAAGCCGGGCAATCTGGTGACAAACGGCGCCTACACATTCAAGGAGTTCATTCCCAAGGACCGCATCACGCTCGTCAAAAATCCGCAATATTACGATGTGGACAAGGTCAAGATCGACACCGTGAAATATATACCGATTGAAGATCGCGGTGCGGCGATGAAACGTTTTGAAAATGGCGAGATTGACAGCTACGACCAATTCTCGTTCGAACAGATGCCATATATTCGCGCCAATCTCGATGGCCGTTATTTTACCGGCCCTTATCTTGGCACCTATTATTACCCGATCCGCACCGACAAAGCGCCCTATAACGACCCCAAACTGCGCCGTGCTTTGGCGCTTGCCGTTGACCGTGAATATCTGGCTGACAAAATTTACAATGGCACCATGACAGCCGCTTATTCGCTGGTACCTCCCGGTCTGACGGGCTACAGCGCCAGCTATGCCGATTACAAAGACATGTCTCAGCTCGACCGTGAGGACGAAGCGAAAAAGCTGATGGAAGAACTGGGCTATGGCCCGAACAAGCATTTGGCGCTTGAAATCAGTTACAACACTGGCGAGGACCACAAAGCCGCCGCCGTTGCTGTATCGAATATGTGGAAGAATATCTATGTCGATGTATCGCTGACCAATCGTGATGGCAAAACCCATTACAATTACTTGCAGGACAACGGCAATTATGATGTCGCGCGCGCGGGCTGGATTGCGGATTTCAAAGATCCGCAAACATTCCTTGCCATCACGCAAACTGGCGACGGCAACAACTATTCGCATTACTCCAACCCGGCACTTGATGACTGGCTGAAAAAAGCGGCCTTTGAAAAAGATGCGGCGGCCCGCTTTACCGACCTCAGCGAAGCTGAAAAAGTCGTTATGGCGGAAACGCCCGTGATTGTTCTGCTGTATTACAACTATCACAACCTTGTCGCGAAGAAGATGCAGGGGTTTGAGCAGAACATCATGGACGTGCATCCGACAAAATGGATGTCCATCGACGCGTCGCGCTCATAAAGCGCGGCCCCTCCCGCCAACGCCAAGGACAGGTTTTCAATGCTGCGTTACGCTTTGAAACGGTTGCTGATCGCCATACCGACCTTGCTGGTGATTATTACAATCGCCTTCTTCCTGATGCGTCTCGCGCCGGGCGGGCCTTTTAATCTTGAGCAGGGCCTCAACCCTGCCGTCATGGCCAATCTCAACAAGCTGTACAAACTCGACCAGCCGCTTTACCTGCAATATTTTGAATATCTCAAAGGGCTGGCTGTTGGTAATCTTGGGCCGAGTTATGTGATGCCCGACTTTACAGTCAACGATCTGTTTCGCCGCGGCCTGCCCGTATCGATGACCATAGGCGGCAGCGCTCTGCTGCTGGCCTTGATCATCGGTGTTTGCCTCGGAACGATTGCCGCATTGCGCCAGAACAAAGCTGCAGATTACACCGTAGTCGCAGTTGCCGCCGCTGGATCAACCATTCCGACCTTCGTGGTCGCACCGCTGATGCAGCTTTTCTTTGGCATATGGCTTGGCCTGTTGCCTGTTGGCGGCTGGAATGACGGCGCTTTGCGCAACACGATCATGCCCATTCTGGTTCTCACTCTGCCGCAGATTGCGGTCATCGCCCGTTTGACGCGCGCCTCCATGATCGAGGCCTTGCGCTCGCATCATATTCGCACGGCGCGGGCACTGGGTCTGCCGTCGCGTACCGTGGTCATCAAGCATGCTTTGCGCAGTGCGATCTTGCCGATCGTCTCTTATCTTGGCCCGGCTGCGGCAGCACTTTTGACAGGCTCAATGGTCGTGGAAAGCATTTTTGGCATCCCGGGGGTTGGCCGCTACTTCGTCGAGTCAGCGCTGAACCGCGACTACACCGTCGTCATGGGAACCGTTGTTGTCGTCGCCTGCATGGTCATTGTTTTCAACCTGATCGTCGATCTGATTTACTGCGTGCTCGACCCACGCGTCCGCTACACGTGAGAGTATATATGGCAGCGAGCATAAACGACCCTGTCGCCGTGATGGCGCCCGTCAAAGGCCGTTCCTTGTGGAATGATGCGTGGCGCCGCCTTAAGGCCAATCGAGCGGCCGTCGTCAGCGGCATTTACCTGATCGTGATGGGGCTTGTCTGCACATTCGGACCGCTGTTCACCGGACATGATTATGACGCGGTTTACACCGATTTCGTGAAAGTACCGGCCAGCATCGAGCCTTACCCAACACAAAAAATGATTGAGCCCAACCTGAAAGACGCACTCTCGCGCGGTAAAATGAATCTTGTCAGCACAGAGCGAAAAAATGGCGCGCTGAACATCAATGTGACATCCACAAGCGCAATCGATGAGCGCTATGCACGCTATATTTCCCGTGCATCAAGTTTCACAGATGCAAAACTTGTCAGCGTCAGCGATGATAAAAAAACTGCCGTATTCAGCGCAAAAGTGCAGGAGCTCTATTTTCTGTTTGGAACAGACCCGAACGGCCGCGACCTATTGACACGAACCTTGATCGCGGGTCGCATTTCCTTATCGATTGGAATTCTTGCCGGCTTTGTCGCGCTCGTCATCGGCGTCACCTATGGCGCGATTGCAGGATTTGTCGGCGGGCGCACGGACACAATCATGATGCGGATTGTCGATATTCTTTATTCGCTGCCTTTTATTTTCTTTGTCATCATGCTGGTCGTGTTTTTCGGGCGTAACTTTATCCTGATGTTTATTGCTGTCGGTGCTGTGCTGTGGCTGGACATGGCGCGAATTGTGCGCGGGCAAACTCTGACAATCAAACAACAGGAATATGTGACCGCCGCCAACGCACTTGGTGTGTCGCAGGCCGGCATTCTATGGCGGCATATTATTCCAAATACGCTTGGGCCGGTCGTGGTGTTCGTCACCTTGCTGGTGCCACACGTCATTATTCTGGAAAGCTTCCTGTCCTTTCTCGGTCTTGGCGTTCAGGAGCCGCTCACAAGCTGGGGCGTTCTCATCAGCCAAGGCGCGCGCAATATTCCGGGCGCCAATTGGTTGCTGTTTTTCCCCTCTTTCTTCCTGACCACAACGCTTTTTGCCCTGAACTTTATTGGCGATGGCCTGCGCGATGCGCTCGACCCTAAAGATCGCTGAGGATTGAAAACGTGACCGAACCCGTCCTGTCGATCAAAGATCTGTCCGTCACTTTCAAAACCCATGAAGGCGACATCCACGCCGTCAAAAATGCCGCGCTGGACATTGCCGCCGGTGAAACGCTGGCGATTGTTGGCGAGAGCGGTTCCGGCAAAAGCCAGATGATGATGGCCGTGATGGGTCTTCTGGCTGAAAACGGGATCGTGACAGGGTCGGCCAAACTCGACGGCCGCGAATTGATCGGCTTTCGCCAGTCTGAGCTCAATAAAATACGCGGCGTCGATATCGGCATGATCTTTCAAGAGCCGATGACATCGCTTGACCCACTTTACCGTATCGGCAACCAGTTGATGGCGCCGCTGCGCTATCATAAAAACCTGAGCAAGAGCCAAGCGCGTGCGCGGGCGCTTGAGCTTTTACATCTCGTAAAAATAAAAAATCCTGAAAGCCGCCTTGATGCCTTTCCGCATGAATTGTCGGGCGGGCAGCGTCAGCGCGTGATGATTGCAATGGCGATCGCCAACAACCCCAAGCTTTTGATCGCGGACGAACCGACCACCGCGCTCGACGTCACCATCCAGGCCGACATTTTGAACTTGCTGAAAGAATTGCAGGACCGCCTCGGCATGGGTCTGATCTTCATTACCCATGATCTGAACATTGTTCGCCGGATCGCCTCGCGTGTTGTGGTGATGCAAAAAGGCATCGTCGTTGAAACGGCGCCGACCGAGCAGCTTTTTACAGCGCCGCAACATGCTTATACTAAGCGCCTGCTTGCTGCTGAGCCCGCAGGCACGAAAAAACCTGTGCCGGAAGGTAGCCCCGTTTTATTGGAGGCGCACAATGTCGATGTACGGTTTCAGCTTCCCGGGCCCGGCTGGTTTGGTGGAAACGGTCCTGTAATTCACGCGGTCAACGCTGTCAGTTTTCAACTTCGAAAAGGCCAGACGATTGGCATTGTCGGCGAATCCGGTTCTGGAAAATCGACGCTGGCGCGCACCATTCTTCGTCTTGTCCCCTCAACTGGGCAAATCATTTTCAACGGGCGCGATATCACCACGCTGCCAAAGCATGAGTTGCAGCCGCTTCGCCGAGAAATGCAGGTGGTGTTGCAAGACCCTTTTGGCTCGCTTAGCCCGCGCATGACGGCAGGCCAGATTGCCACGGAAGGCCTGCTTGTGCATGAGCCGTCTATCTCGTCAAAAGAGCGCGACAAACGCGCCGCCATGATTTTTGAGGCTGTAACGCTCGACCCTGCCACACGCAACCGCTATCCGCACGAATTTTCAGGTGGCCAGCGCCAGCGCCTTGCAATTGCCCGCGCGCTTATTCTCAACCCGAAGTTGATTGTCCTTGATGAGCCAACCTCAGCACTCGACCGTGAGGTGCAAAAGCAGATTGTTGATTTGTTGCGCGACCTTCAGCAAAAGCATGGCTTGTCTTATCTGTTTATCAGCCATGATCTTGCGGTTGTGCGCGCCCTGTCAGACTACATTATGGTGATGAAGGACGGGCGCGTTGTCGAAGAGGCTGCCGCAGAAACTCTTTTCACCGCGCCGCAGCAGGCGTATACCCAACAATTGCTGGCCGCTGCGCTGAGCAATGTGCCTGCGCCATTAACGCCGACACGGCTATAAAAAAAGAGCGCCCGAAGCGCTCTTTTCTTTTTTAATTTTTTTGAGAATTAGACGTTGCAGCTTCCCGTGCCATTGCAGCATTTGAACAGCGGAATGATCTGGTAAACAGCTGCAAGGCCAACGAGGATATAGACGATTTTTGCAGCAGCTGGTGCGCTGGCAAAAAGCGTATCCACGAGGTTAAACTGCGCTGCGCCAACCAGACCCCAGTTAATGCCGCCGACAATGATCAGAAGAAGCGTAATAATATTGAGATATTTCATAGTGTCTATCCTTTGGATTGTTGCCACCCCTCCGGGCTTGTCCTTATTTTTACATTAAAATCCGTACTTTCGCCATTCAGCGGAGCATGTCGCTTCATTTTTGCGTTGGATAAGCTTTTTTTGAAGGCGCGCTGAACAATTTTAGAAAGCTACGGTTGAATTGTTTAATAACCCTCCAATGTCGCAAAGGACACTATAATGCGCCTTCTCGCCGCTTTCCTCGTTTCAACTTTTTTCGCCCTACCCGCTGCCGCCGCTGAAAATGGCTGTGCAGGGCTTCCAGATTACTCAGTTTTGCAAACGGCATTAAAAGCAGCACGCGGTGAGCAAAATGGCGGTCTCAACCTAGATATGTGGGGCACAATTGTCAGCCGCGACGGCAATGTCTGCGCGGTGGCTTACACAGGCGCAGCTTATGGCGACCAATGGCCCGGCAGCCGCATTATTTCAGCCCAAAAGGCCAATACCGCAAATGCGTTCAGCCTGAAGGCCAAAGCGCTTTCGACCGCCAACCTTTATTCGGGAACGCAGCCCGGAGGTTTTCTTTTCGGCCTTCAGGAAAGCAATCCCGTCAATATCGCCGTGGCCTATGAGGGCGACGCCGAAACGTATGGCACATCGACCGACCCATTGGTCGGCAAAAAAATCGGCGGCGTCAACGTCTTTGGCGGCGGCCTTGCGCTTTACAACAACACGGGCGAAATTGTTGGCGGTCTGGGTGTCAGCGGCGACACTTCATGCGCGGACCACAATATTGCATGGCGCAGCCGCTCTGCCCTAAAGCTTGATTTCGTTCCGGGCGGTGTCGCCAAAAACAACACTGATGCTATTGTCTATGACATCGGCATGACGGGCGGTTCGAGTGGTGGTTTTGGCCATCCCAAATGCGGAGGCAAGGAAGACAGTATTGCTGACAAACTGCCACCAGTCGAAAAAGTCGGCGCCAAATAATCTGTCTGTTTTTCCAAAAAGCCCCGTTTGATGCGGGGCTTTTTTTAGAATTACTCTTTTGAATTTTCAAAAATATAGGACTTACGTATGACATTCGACCAGATCGCGACATTTTCCATTATCGGCATCGCTATTGTCTTATTTATCTGGGACAAGTGGCGCTATGACCTGATCGCGCTTCTGGCGCTTTTTGCCTCGGTCGTTACGGGTGTTGTTCCCGCCGACAAAGCCTTTAGCGGTTTTGCCGATCCTATCGTAATTACGGTGGGCGCGATTCTGATTATCAGTTTTGCCATCAGCCGTTCCGGTTTTATCGACTATGCGCTAAAATTTCTTTCACGGTTCACCGACAGCCCGAAACTACAGATCACCGTGCTTGTCAGCATGGTGATGGCGCTTTCTGCTTTCATGAACAATGTCGGTGCGCTGGCGATTTTACTTCCCGTTGTTTTGAGTTTTGCAAAAAAAGCAAATCGCAAACCTTCTGAAATGCTGATGCCGCTCTCATTTGGTTCACTTCTTGGCGGCCTTGTGACGCTGATCGGCACACCGCCGAACCTCCTTGTCTCCAATATCCGAAAAGATCTTGTCGGCGCGCCCTATTCGATGTTCGATTTTGCGCCTGTCGGCATCGGCATCTGCGTTGTTTCGCTTATTTATTTAAGCTTTGCATGGCGCCTGCTGCCCAAAGACCGGCGCGGTAAGCCATCTGCTGAAGACCAGTTTTCAATCGAAGACTATGTCAGTGAGGTCAAACTGGCGGAGGGCTCGACGCTTATCGGCAAGACGGTTGGCGAAGTGGAAGATTCGGTTGAGGGCAATATTTCGGTCATGAGTATCGTCCGCAATGGCGAAAAATTCATGCCCTCCAGCCGCATGAAAATGCGCGAGAATGATATTCTTTTTCTTGAAAGCGACCCTGTAACCCTAAAAGACATTATCGACAGCAGCAAATCAACGCTGATCGGTGCCAAGGAAACGGATGAGCTTGCACTTGATGCCGATGATGTCGGCATTGTTGAAGCAGTTGTGCGGGAAAACTCGGAGTTGATACGCAACACACCGCGCCGGCTGCGTTTGCGCCATCGCTTCAATATCAATCTTCTAGCGGCGCGCCGCGCCAATAAAAAGATTTCATCGCGCCTGCGCGACACGCGTTTTCAGGAAGGCGATGTTGTTGTCTTGCAGGGCGAGCTTGATGCCATGCCGGAAACACTGGCCTCACTGGGCTGTCTGCCGCTTGCTGAGCGCCAGCTTCAGCTGGGACGCAGCAAGCAAATGTTCTTGCCAACCGCCATTCTTGCAATTGCTGTCCTTTTAACGATGACAAATGTTTTGCCAATCTCGATTGCTTTTTTGGGCGGCGTGCTGGCGCTCGTATTGCTGCGCTCGCTGCGTGTGACCGAATTGTATCTGGCACTTGATGGCCCTGTTCTGATCCTTCTTGGCGCAATGATCCCTGTCAGTGCCGCTTTGCAGACATCGGGGGGAACTGAGCTTATCGCATCCGCGCTCGCGACCGTCACGACAGGATTGTCTGGCCCATTGATCGTGGCGGCGATCATGATCGCGTCAATGATGGTGACCCCATTTCTTAACAATGCTGCAGCAGTGTTGCTGATGGCACCAATTGCCGGCGTGCTGGCAAAAAAGCTTGGCGTTAATATCGACCCGTTTTTGATGGCGGTTGCGATCGGCACATCATGTGATTTTCTAACGCCGATTGGCCACCAGTCGAACACGCTCGTGATGGGCCCGGGTGGTTACAAATTCAACGACTATTGGCGGCTTGGGCTGCCGCTTTCGATCCTCGTTGTCATTTTGGGTGTTCCGCTGATCCTGCTGTTCTGGCCGCTTGCAAACTAAAGCGCGCGGCCAGACAGACAATTATGAGCCGCTGCGGCTTTGACCGCCGCCGCGATTGCCGCCACCACCGCCGCCACTGCGCGAGCGGAATTTGTTGAACGGGCGCGCGCCTGCGGGTTTGCCGCTTCCCGATTCTGAACGGTTGCCACCAAACCCGCCGGGTTTATAACCGCCCGGCTTGCCTGTGCGTTTTGCACCCTCAGCTCCCGTATTGCGTCCGCGTGGCATGTACTCTCCACTGCTTGCACGCTCGCTTTGGCGCTCAGGATTGTGCGGGCGCTGTTCTGTGCGCTCCCCGGTGCGGCCGTCATTGTCTTTACGTGGACGTGCGTCTGAGCGTTCTGCGCCACGGCCTTCGCCGTCTTTGCGTAGCCGGTTGCGTCCGCGTTGCTGTTGTCCATTGCGTCCGCCGCCACGATCTTCGCGGCGCGGTGGGCCTTTGTCGGGCGCAGCCGGTGCAAGCACAACCAGTTCAGGCATAACCTGCACGTCAAGCTTACGCTTTGTCGTGCGCTCGATGTCGCGCAGATTGCGGCCATCCGTCTCATCGCAAAACGCGATGGCGATGCCGGTTGCGCCTGCGCGTGCCGTGCGGCCAATGCGGTGGACGTAATTTTCCGGCTCGTCAGGCAGATCGTAATTGATGACATGGGTGATGCCATCCACGTCGATACCGCGCGCGGCAATATCTGTCGCCACAAGAACCCGCAGCTTGCCAGCTTTGAACTGGTCCAGCGCCTGCTGACGTGCATTCTGTGATTTGTTGCCGTGAATAACCGACGCCTTAATGCCCGCCTGTTCGATTTCTTTCAAAATGCGGTTGGCGCCATGCTTGGTTTTGCTGAACACGATGGTGAGCTTCATCGCTTCATTTTGCAAAAGCGTAATCAGCAATGCGCGCTTCTTGTCTTTTTTGACGTGATAAACCTGCTGCTCGATCCGTTCCACCGTCATCACCTGCGGCGTCACTTCAACGCGTTCAGGATTCTGCAAAATACCGTTTGCAAGCTCGCGAATGGCTGATGGCATGGTTGCCGAGAACATCAGGGTCTGGCGCTTTTTAGGAACCGCCGCGACGACTTTGCGAATATCGCGGATAAAGCCCATGTCGAACATACGGTCGGCTTCATCAAGGACCAGAAAATTGACGCCGCCGAGCCAGACATGTTTTTGCTCCATTAGGTCGATCAAACGGCCGGGTGTTGCAATCAGAAGATCAACGCCTTTTTGCATGGCCTTGATCTGCGGGTTCTGGCTGACGCCGCCGAAAATCGTCGTGATGCGCAGCGACAGCTCTTTTCCGTAAATGCGGGAGTTGTCAGCAATCTGGATGGCCAGCTCGCGTGTAGGCGCCAGCACGAGTGCGCGGGCTGATTTGGGTGTCAGGCCCTTTTGATCCTGAAACAGTTTTTGCAGGATTGGCAAAGCAAAAGCCGCCGTTTTGCCGGTTCCTGTCTGGGCGATGCCAAGAAGGTCATGCCCGCCAAGAACGATTGGAATGGCTTGCGCCTGCACTGGCGTCGGCGTTTCATAGCCATTGGCCGCCAATGTTTTCAAAAGCGTATCGATCAGCCCGAGGCTGCTAAATTTTGGAGATGTCATTTCAATAAATATGCGCCCCTTAAAGGGGCGACCTTTCTGTTGAGCTTAAAAAAAAGTGCACCACTTTCGAAGATGGCACACCAGCACAACAGGCAGGTAATACGGACCTTAAAGAACAGCGCTGCCGTAAGATGTCTTAACCGGCACGCGAGGTCATAGCACAGTTACAGCAAAAAGCCAGCCTGCAATTTGTAACGTGCTTGTTTTGGATTTGAGACAAATCAGGTTTTTACTGCCATAACCCTTCAAAAAATGACCCGCAAAGGATTTAAAATCATGCTTTTTCGCTCTCTTGCTGCCCTCGCATTTTCAATATCGCTTGGTTTTTTATCCAGCGTAAGCCATGCCGCAAGCCCAACAAATGAAGAGCGGCAAAACGCGGCACAGCAGCAAAATGCCCTCAGCGCCATCTACACCATGCGCTCGCAATGCGACAACACGGCCTGGGTGCTGTGGCATTCCAATGACTATAAAGATTGGCGCAAAACCCATTCAATGCTGTCAATGAATTACAGCTACTCTATTCCTGAAAAACTGCCTCCCGCCCCGCCAACAATGAGTGCCGATATCAAATCGCGTTACGAAAAAACGGTGGGCGATGCGATTGCCACAGTCTCGTCAGCTGGACCGGTATTTCGTGATCTTGCCACTTACATCAATGCCAAAGACTATGAAGATGATAAATTCACAAAAGGCGATGCGTTGAATGCGCAGCTTTTGACGTTTGGAGAGACATGCCACGGGCTGACCAAAGACCTTGAGCAGCTTTACGCCGATTACAGTGCCGCCATTTTCGAGGCTGCACTTGCAGATCCTGCAAAGGCCGAGCGTGCGGCACAACTCAAGGAAGATATTGTACAAACGCAAGCATTGGCCAAAGAATTGTCAAAGGGCGTTAAAGCCGACAGGCCGACGGTTGAAGCAATGGTTGCGGACATTTCCAAAAAAGTCGATGCCCGCAAAGCCCTGCTGCCCGCTCAAGGCAGCGATAGCGATCCGCTCAAGCGGTTTTATCTGGCAGATATGGAAGATGATATCGCGGTTGAATTGCGCAAAATGCTACGAGAAAGCAAGAACAATCCCAAAGTCTGGGCTGAAAAGCTGGGTGACCGTCCGCGTTCAATGATGATGCAGATCCGAAATACGGCCCTCATTCAGATGCCGAACAACGCACTGGCTGCTGTCCAATAAAAAACAGGCCGAAGCCTGTCTTTTGTTTGAGGAAAATTGCGTCAGCGTGACGCCGTCAGCGTGACGCCAAGCGGTAATTGCCTCCGCCTGGCCAGCGAAAAGCAATGGCGCCGCGCAACGAGCGCACGCGTGTGCGAACAGCATGACTGTCATTGCCTGAATTGACGACCCATTCGCCGCGGCTTGTCTCACCGACAATGCGTCCGACATGATTGCGCCAGACAACGATTGTGCCGACAGCTGGCCCTTGTGCCGGAGAGCCGACCCGTGCCCAGTTCCGCGCCAGATTAAGTTCAGGGCCACCGCCAAAGACCGTGCGCATATACCAACCGCACCACGCGCGTGGCCGACCCATGCCGCCGCGCGCTTCAGCTTGCGATTCCAGCAAGGGCAGAATGAGTAAAGAGAGAAATGACAAAGTCATTATCAAACGCTTCATAGTATAAAATCCACTTCTAATCATGATTTGGGGAATGAGTGACAACTTATATGGCGTCACGATAATAGACGAGTTTTGCGCTAACCTTTCGAAATGCCTGCAAAACAAAAGGCGCACACCAGATTGACTCTGGCAGCGCCATCAGAGGCATGTTTATTGTCGGCTAATCTGGGCGAGAAAGGGGCAAGACTAAGGTATATTTACTACAAACTAAAGTGTTTAATATCAAAGACTTAGCAAAAATATATTTCTTTTACAGCTGTTGACTCTCGTTTTGGTTGAATCCGTGCATCCCATTCAGCCATTGAATGGCGATGACGAAGCCCTTCATCGGCGGCAAAAGCGCGAGGCAAAGACCAAGGCTTAAAGGCAACCAGATCAGCAAATGTTGGAAACTGGTCAGGTGAAATGTTTTTTCAACAACCAGCGCCAGCGGGACAACGATATGGCCGACAATGACAATGACCAGATAGGGCGGCGCGTCATCCGCGCGTTGCTTTGAAAAATCCAGTCCGCAATGGGCACAGTTTGAATGGACGCGGGTAAAACGCGAAAACAGTTTGCCAACCCCGCAACGCGGGCAGCGGCAGCGCAAGCCCCGCGCTAGAATGACCCATTTTGAAGGGCCCATCTGCATCAAGCCGTTTTCTGCTTTGACGACTTGTCTTTGCCAGCGCGCTCTTTTCGGCGCTCATTCACGATCAGCTCGCGATATCCATCAAGGTCATCGTCATAGGGTTTGCAGGTGCCATTGGCCACCAGCCACAAGCGGTCGGCCACTGTCTCGACAAGGTGCGGGTCGTGGCTGACGAGAATGACGGCACCTTTGTAGTTGTTAAGCGCCTGCATCAGCGCCTCGCGCGCATCAATGTCGAGATGGTTGGTCGGCTCGTCGAGCAGCATAATATGCGGGGCATGAAAACTCATGCGGCAAAACAGCAGTCTTGCCTTTTCACCGCCCGACAATTCGCCCACCTTCGTGTCGGCTTTGTGCTTGTTGAAGCCGAAATTGCCGATAACGGCGCGGATCGCACTTTCCGATTTTTCTGGCATCGCTTCGCGCATAATTTCAAAGGGCGTCATGAAGATATCCAGCTCATCGGTCTGAAACTGGGCAAAATAACCCACTTTCAACTTGCCCGATTTGTTCATTTTGCCGCCCATGACTTTTAAGTTGTCGGAGAGCAGTTTCACCAAAGTCGACTTGCCATTGCCGTTCGCGCCCAGCAAGGCAATGCGGTCATCGCCGTCAATGCGCAGGTTCAGCTTTTTCAAAACAGCCTTGTCATCATAACCGACCTCGGCATTGTCGAGCGTCATGATCGGCGACTTTAACTCATCGGGATCAGGAAAGGTAAAGGCTGTCACGCGATCCGCAATGACAGCATCAACAATGTCCATTTTCTCAATCATTTTCAGGCGGCTTTGCGCCTGCCTTGCTTTGCTGGCTTTTGCACGGAAGCGGTCGACGAATTCCATCATTTTGGCTTTTTGGGCCTGCTGGCGCTCGCGCAGTGTCTGCTGGTTCATCATCCGCTCGGCGCGGCGGCGCTCGAACATGTCGTAGTTTCCCGTATAACCGACAAGCTTGTTTTGCTCGATATGAACGATGTGATCGACAGTCTTGTTGAGAATATCGCGGTCATGGCTGATGAGGATCAGTGTTTCGGAAAACTTCATCAGATAATTTTCGAGCCAAACCAAGGCTTCGAAGTCCAAGTGGTTTGTCGGCTCGTCGAGCATTAAAAGATTGGGCTGCAAAAAGAGCGCGGCCGCCAGCGCAACGCGCATCCGCCAACCGCCCGAAAAGTCTGAAATAGGACGGGTCTGTGCTTCATCATCAAAGCCAAGGCCGGCGAGAATTGTCGCGGCGCGTGCTGGCGCGTCATAGGCGCTGATTTCTTCCAACCGCGTGTAGATATCGCCGAGCCTGTCCATGTCGGTGCAGGTCTCGACCTCGCGCATCAGCGCGACATATTCCTTGTTGGAATTGATGACAACATCGAGAAGCGGCGTACCGTCTTCCGGAATGTCCTGGCGCACCATGCCCATGGTTGCACCGCGGATCAGCGAAATCTCGCCCGCATCTTGGCTCAGCTCACCGGCAATCAGTTTGAACAGGGTCGATTTGCCCGTCCCATTAGGCCCAACGAGGCCCACGCGGTGGCCCTTTGGAATATTGATCGAAGCATTTTCGAGCAGCGTGCGTCCGGCAATGCGATAGGTCAGCCCCTGAATGGAGAGCATAGTGGTCGACTTTTCTTTTTGAGGAAAGAGTGAGCTATCTATGCTCGAAACAGCGCCTTGAAGTCAACGCGACGCCAATCTAAGGAACAAGGGCGAGTATGTGTTGTTGTGAGTGTGCTGTTATTTTTTCGGTCAGACATGCGTATTTTGCATAGCGGTGCCGGTGTTTAGTAAGGACCGCCAATGCTTTCCCCTCGGCTGCTTTCTTTGGCCACCGCCGTTCCCGAATATGTTCTGTCGCAAGACGATGCAGCCCTTCTCGCTCGCAAATGCTTTGCCGAGCGTTATGATGATTTCGAGCGCCTGTCGCGGGTTTTTGGAAATTCCGGTATTTTAAAACGGTATATGGTGCGCCCGCTCGAATGGTATCTGGGAGAACTGGGCTGGGGTGAGCGCACAACCACATACCTCGAAAGTGCAAGCGCGCTTTTCATCAAAGCGGCGCAAACTGCATTGGATAAAGCAGGTCTTAAAGCTTCTGATATCGACAGTGTGGTTACGGTGTCATCAACAGGGATTGCGACCCCGAGTTTGGAGGCACGCGTCGCGCAACACATGGGTTTTCGCCCCGATATCGAACGGGTTCCTGTTTTTGGTCTTGGATGCGCGGGCGGCGTTACCGGCCTTTCGATTGCATCGCGCATGGCAGAGTCGCGGCCTGGCAAAAACGTGCTTCTGGTTGCGGTTGAGATTTGCAGCCTCGCCTTTCGCTCAGATGAGATGACAAAAGCGAATATCGTTGCAACGGCGCTTTTTGGTGATGGCGCAGCAGCTTGCATTCTGCGCTCGGCCGACAGTGGCGGGCATTTCCAAATCGAAATGAGCGGACAACATCTCTGGCCGGACACAATCGATATCATGGGCTGGAACGTCGACCCGCAGGGCTTTAGCGTTATTTTTGACCGCGCCATTCCGCCTTTTGCCGAAGAAAATATTGCGCCTGCCTTTTCAAAAATCCTTGAAAGCGCTGGCTTGAAGTTGCAGGACGTCGATACATTTGCCTGTCATCCGGGCGGTGCCAAAGTTGTCAGCGCGCTGGAGCGCGCCCTCTCACTGGCCCATGGCACGCTTGCTATTGAGCGCGATATCTTGCGTGAGTACGGGAATATGTCGGCACCAACCGCACTGTTCGTGCTCGAGCGGACGATTGAGCACGGGCTGCCAAACCGCACACTGCTGACCGCGATGGGTCCCGGTTTTACCGCCATTTGCTGCTCGCTTCTCCGACCATGATCTGGTCTGTTTTACTTCTAATCGCGGTAACAGCCGAACGGCTTGGTGAGCTGGTTCTGGCTCATCGCAACACCAAAACCCTTTTGCAGCAGGGCGCCGTTGAGATTGCACCAGGCCATTACCCTTTAATCGTCATGCTGCATACTTTGTGGCTGGCCGTCATATGGTTTTATGGTTTCGACACACCGCTTCAAGCATTCTGGGTGTTTGCATTTGCGCTCTTGCAGGTGCTTCGTATCTGGACACTCGGCACGCTGGGTAGGAGATGGACAACACGGATTATTGTTCAAAATAACATTCCGCTGGTGAAAACGGGGCCTTACCGTTTTGTTTCTCATCCCAATTACATCATCGTTATTGGCGAAATTGCCATACTCCCTCTCTGCTACAATATGCCGGTTTGCGCGCTGATTTTTTCTGTTCTGAATGCCGTTGTTCTTGCAATACGGATTAGCGAAGAGCGGCGCGCTTTGGTAAAAGCCGTTCATGGACAAATCCGCCTCGACTGAAACCGCGACCAGCCTTACAACATGGATTGGCTTTTCCATGATGTGTATCGGCATGTTCATGGCGATTCTTGATGTGCAGGTTGTCGCGACCTCATTACCGACCATCCAAAAAAGCCTCGGCATCCTTCCTTCGCAAATGAGCTGGGTGCAAACGGCTTACCTGATTGCGGAAGTCATCGCGATACCGCTCACGGGGCTGCTTACCCGCGCGCTGACCATGCGCTGGCTGTTTGTCTGCGCTGTCGGCATTTTCACGCTGGCCTCGATCGGATGCGCCAGCAGCGTCGACTTTGCCTCATTAATTGGCTGGCGCATTTTGCAAGGCTTGGCAGGGGGTGCTTTGATACCGTCTGTGTTTTCGGCGGTTTTTATTCTTTTCCCTAGCAAGCAGCAGACTATCGCAACGACAATCGCGGGACTTCTTGCCGTCTTTGCACCAACTGCAGGCCCAATTGTCGGCGGCTGGATTACACAAACATTTTCCTGGCACTGGCTGTTCTTGATTAACGTCGCCCCCGGCGTGATCGCCGCGGTCTTTGCCTGTATGACCTTGCCAAAAGACAAACCCGCCACACTGGTCATACGAACGCTCGACACCATCGCGCTGCTCAGCCTGGCCTTGTCACTGGCGCTTCTTGAAATCGGGTTGAAAGAAGCGCCGGACCGCGGCTGGTTGTCGCCTTTCGTTATAGGCCTTTTTGGCATCAGCCTGTTGAGCGCGTTGTTGTTTGTGCGCCGCAGCCTAGCCCGCAACGCTCCAATTGTTGATCTGCGTAACTTTCGTGACCTGCGCTTTACGATTGGCTGCGCTTTAAGCTTTGCGCTTGGCTTCGGACTGTTTGGCTCCGTCTATCTCATGCCGCTTTTTCTTGCGTTCGTTCGCGATCACAACGCGCTTGAAATAGGTGTGATTATGCTGGTGACGGGAATTGCCCAGCTTACAACCGCGCCTATTGCCGTTGCGTTGGAGCAACGTGTCGGCGCGCGTCTTTTGACAGCTTCCGGATTTGCTGTTTTCGCCGTCGGCTTGCTAATGAGTGCTTTTCAAACACCTGCCAGCGATTACGACGCGCTATTTTGGCCGCAGATCGTCAGAGGGCTTGCCATTATGTTTTGCCTACTGCCGCCGACCCGGCTGGCGCTTGGAGCTTTGGCGCCCGAAAAAGTGCCGGATGCCAGCGGCCTGTTTAATCTGATGCGAAATCTCGGCGGTGCGATTGGCCTTGCGCTCATCGATACGGTTATTTACAGCCGTGCGCCGCATCATGGCGCCGTGCTTATCGAAAAATTACAAATGGGTGATACAACTGCGGCTGAATTTGTCGGAGTTCCTGTCGCTTTACTTCCCAAAGCCGGAGATGTTCCGGACGCGTCAGCACAAGCGCTGCTTCAGCCCCTCATCGACAAAGCAGCGCTGACAATGGGAATAAATGACGCTTGGCTTATGCTCGCAATTGTCACATCAATTGTTATGCTGTTTATTCCCTTTGCTAAAGGTAGAACGGCGCAAAAAATCTAGCCCGTTTTAAGGACAGACAAAATATTGCCTGCAGGGTCTTTGAACCATGCGATTTCTTCAGGCCCGTCTTTGCCATTGCTGCGAGAAATGCCGTCGCTGTCAGTTTTTAAATCGCCCGTATTATAGATTTCAAAAGACACGCCGTTGCCTTTTAACTCGCTCACTGAACTTTCAACATCATCGACCGGAAAGTTCAGGACTGTGAAGTTTGCAGCTTTATGTTCTTTGCCTTTATTGTACAAAAACACATTTCCGCCCGCGAGTTCAAGGGTCAGCATATTGTCATTGCCGCTGACCGGAATTTTGAGAATTTTTTCATAAAAATCCTTGGCCTTTGAAATATCATCGACCGAATAGCTGCTGAATGTTTCACTTTTTTTCAGATTGGTTGTCATCACTGTCTCCTTTGACTGTGTTAAAAACGCGCTCGCCGCTGGTGCGGTTCCATCAATTTTTGCACCCGCCTGCAGATCGCGCTCTTCGCGATGCACCAGATAAGGCCCTTTAAGCGTCAAACGGGACAGCAAAAACGCAACACAGGCGCAAAATGCGATGGCCGTTACCATGGGCAGTGGGGTGCCATCAAAAAACAGGCTGACAATGACGATCATGCTCGCGCCTGTCAGCATTTGCAACGTACCGCCAAGGGCTGAGGCCATGCCGGCAATTGGCCCATGCTCTTCAAGCGAGAGCACCATGGCGGACGGTACAACAAGACCGAGACACGCAAACGCACAAAACAGCAGACCCATAAGAACCGGAAGGTTGTTGACGCCAGCCAGCGTGACGCCAAACAGAAGGAGAGCAAAGGCGAGATAGAAGGTCACGGCTGTTGCAATGACGCGCGGAAGACCAAAGCGCGTTGCCAGCGTCGCTGCAAATTGCGAGGCGCCAATAAACCCAATCGCATTAATCGAAAAAGCGAGGCTGTATTGCGTCGGCGTCAGGCCGAAATGCTCGATGTAAATGAAAGACGAACTGGCCAAAAATGAAAAAAAGCTCGACATCCCAAAGCCGCCGATAAAAACGAGGCCAAGAAACTTTTTGTCGCGCAGGAGAAACCCGTAGCCCTTCATAACGCTGCCAAGACCGCCCGAAACACGCTGCGCGGGTGCGCGTGTTTCAGGAAGCGCCAGTGCCACAAGAGAAAAGGCCAGTGCCGCTGCGATGGTGACAGCGTAAAAAACCGCGCGCCAGCCAAAGGGCACGATGAACGCGCTGCCTGTGAGAGGCGCAAGGATTGGCGAGACACTGAAGACAAGCATGATCAATGACATCAGCCGTGTCGCCTCGACGCCTCTGTGCAGGTCGCGAACGATCGCCCGCGGAATGACCATCGGCGCTGCAGCGCCCACACCTTGCAAAAAGCGAAACGCAATCAGCATTTCGATGGATGTCGACAGCGCACAGCCAACCGCGGCGATGGCATAGAGCACAATTCCAAAATAGAGCGGCGGCTTGCGCCCGAAAATATCCGATACTGGCCCATAAACAATCTGGCAAAACCCAATGGCGATGAAAAACGCCATTAAGGTCATCTGCGTTGCCGCCGTGCTGGCATGCAGGTCGCTTGAAATTGTCGGCAGAGCCGGCAAATACATGTCGATGGCAAAAGGCCCAATGGCCGCAAGAAGGCCCAGCACAATTGCGTTGCGCGCAAAGGAAGGTGATGTGGTCATGTCAAAGGAATCCAGAAAAAACTTTTAAAAAGTGAAAGTGACCATATCACAATTTATGTTGCAGTGCAATATAAAACAGCATTCTAATTCTAATCTATAGAGCGCGCTTCCTCAGCCAGCATAATCGGTATGCCTTCGCGAATAGGAAAGGCAAGTTTTGCCGCTTTTGACACAAGCTCCTGGCGCTCGCGGTCATAGACGAGCGTCTGCTTCGTCACAGGGCAAACTAGAATTTCCAAAAGGCGTGGGTCAATATCTTGAGCCACGCGCTGCGGTGGTGTGTCATAGGTCATTTCAAAAAATCCTTGCCTGTTTTAGTTCAACCGGTCGCCCGCGCCCTTGGCGCCGCGATCAAGCGACAATTCTGTCATCGCAATCAACATTTCGGCGCGGTCGTTCAGTGTCAATGCTTCCAGCAAGGCCTGTTTTTCACGCGGGCCGTAAGGCGCCATCATCGACAAAGCGTTGACCAAAGGTTCATTGGGCGCATCGTTGACCGAACGCCAGTCGGCTTCCATCTGGTTGGCATCAAGATAGCGCTGAAACGTTTCCAGCAATTTGATGCGGTTGACGTCATCTTCGCCTTCGCCTGGAGAAAGATCGTCTTTGAACGGCTGATAATCGACACGCGCCTGACGATAGGGCGTTAATGTGTGCAGCTCGTCTTCGATGGTGTAACGGGCGACCCCTGTCAGCGTGATGTAATAGCGGCCATCACCCGATTCCTGAAAACCGGTAATTCGCCCCAGGCAGCCGATTTTTGACAGAGGCGGGCGTGACTGGTCGCTTGAGCCTTCAAATGCGGGCTGCACAATACCGATCAAACGCGTCGAGGCCAGCGCCATGTCAAACATCGCAAGATAGCGCGGCTCAAAAATATTCAACGGCAATTCCACGCGCGGCAGCAGCAAGGCGCCGGAGAGCGGAAACAGCGGGATCACATTTGGAAGATCCGCAACAGATTTATAATGGTGAGAGCTGGCCATATCTACCTCAAGCAAACAACAGCGTTGAAAGTTTCTTGCGGCCTTCAATCGCCGCATCGTCGTCAAAGCCCCAAGCCTCGAAAAATTCAAGAAGCTGCTTTTTGGCGGCATCCTCGTTCCAGTCGCGCTGTGCGGCGACAATGGCAAGCAGCGCTGCAACCGCCTCGCTTTTCTTGTGTTGCGCCGCATAGGCCAAGGCCAGATCGAAGCGTGCCTGATGGTCTTTCGGGTTTTGCGCGACACGCGCCTCGGCGACGGCAAAATCGCCCACAGCAGATGCTTTTTCGGCAAGCGCCAGTGCAGAGATTACAGATTTGATGGCCGCATCTTCTTTCTTATTGTCGTTGAGCGCATCAACCAGCGCGCGCGCCTGTTCAGGCTCATTGGCCTTGATGTAGCAATGCGCCATGCCTGCAATGGCTTTGATGTTGTCGGGCTCCGTCGACAACACAGCAGTATAGGCTTGCAATGCAGACATGATATCGCCCGCGCCAAAAGCTGCATCGGCGGCCTTTAAAATGTCGGCTGTTGGCGGAGGTGCATTTGCATCACCACCGAGGCTATCGACAAACTGCTTGATCTGGCTTTCGGGCAGTGCGCCTGCAAATGCATCCACTGGCTGGCCGTTTTTGAATGCAATCACTGTCGGCAAGGATTGCACGCCAAGCTGGCCCGGAATGGCAGGATGATCATCGATATTGAGCTTGACCAGCTTCACCTTCCCGCAGGCTGCATTCACCACTTTTTCGATGAGCGGCGTCAGCTGCCGGCACGGGCCACACCACGGCGCCCAGAAATCGACGATCACCGGCTGCGTTTTCGACGCTTCAATCACATCGGCTGCAAAACTTTGGGTTGTTGCATCTTTGATATGCGCGGACGCGGAAACAGAGGGTGAAGCGCTAGCGGCCATTGAAAAAACCTTAAAAATCAACAAAGCCGCAACTTAAAGGGCTCACACCCAAATTGGGGCGTTGCGCCGTAAATTGCAAGATGAGTGCAAAAGCACTTGCATTGTGCGGCAAATTGCGGAATCTAATGCCTTGCGCCGTAACCCATGGCGCAAATCAATGCCTTAGCGGATGTAGCAGCTTTGAGGGTCACCCCGAAAAGCCAGATAAAAATCTGAGCTGCATACGCAAAAACACCAGTCGAGCGGGTGTAGCTCAGGGGTAGAGCACGACCTTGCCAAGGTCGGGGTCGAGGGTTCGAATCCCTTCGCCCGCTCCAGTTTTTTTTCAAAACCCTTCAGACTGCCTTATGCCGCGTCTTTAGTGTTTTGATTTTGAAGGCTTTTTGATAGCGCAAGTGTGCCAACGCCGATTGCAAGCGCGCCAGTGAGAATTCCTGCAAATTTCCCAGACTTTATTATTTTGCAGGCCGAATTTGAAAAAAGCGATGCGCGGTCGAGAAGCTGCGGCAAGAAAGACTGAACCATCTTGAGGCTGCGTTGCATCATTTCACCCCGCTCTAAAAGCTTTGCTTCCTTGAAGAGAACGTCGCCTTGATACAAGACCGATCCAATATTTTCGTGAGGAATGATTTCAAGACTCATCGTTGCTTTACGTGCCGTTGTTTCTAAAAATGAACCGGAAAACGTCCCACGGAAGTGGTCGTTGATGCGAAAAATATCTGCATCCCACATATAACCGCCAGCAAATGTCACCATATTATGCTTGAGCTTTGGCAAATATTTTATGGTTTGAGCGGTGCCTCGGTATGAAGTAATCATGGACCCGGGATGTGACACGCTGCGCAAATCGTCTTCGATATCCGCAACAAATTTTAGGACGTTGGGATTGTCGAGGCGCGTACTAATATCACCGCTAATCGTGTTGAAGACATTCCCTCGGCTGGTAACCATATTTCCTTCCGAAATGCTTTTTGTTGTTTTTAAGAAAATTTTATTCTCTGTCGTATCCTCAACTGTTTTTTCGATTATCCTCGGGTCTATTTTAAAGCTGTAACTTTCAATCTTTCCCTTGCCGCTTCCAAAAGTGGCTTTGTAATGTGTGACATCTTTGGTAATGCCCGGAAAATCAGCATATGGTATTTCACTACCCTGCACTTTTTTGGCAATGATATGAAAATTTTGCACAAGGCTATTCGCGCCCGTGCCTAAAGACCCAAACTTTTCGAGATCCACGGCATTAACGAGCCATCCCTTCAGAACAGCCGTTTCATTACGCCTTAAAGAAAGCGAGACCGGGTTTGCGGAAATGGTGTTTGACATAAAATACCTCATAAATATGGCTTAAAGTTTGCTCGTAGTTAGCAACTGACTGTCGTTTGTCAATCAAGATGACGATTGAAAAATAGATAAAATTTTAATGATTATGCGACGATCGCTTTAAAGGGCTGTATCAAACGCTGATATCGAGATTGCCACCACTGCCAAGCGCGAGAAGGGCTTTTGACGTTTCTGCCGAAGCCTGAACAAGATCTGCCAGCGCCTGTGCGCTTTGCGCACTCTGCTTGATGATCGTGAGGGCCAGATCGTTCTGGCCACTGAGTGCTGCGATACTCATAAGAGCCAGTATGCGCTTTTGATACCAAAAATTGGCTAAAACCTAAGGTCAATTTTTGATAAAGCCGCCGCTTGACGCTCATTCGGCTTGCACCTATCGCTAGAGACGATAGTTCGCCTGTGAAGGGCGATGAAAAGGGAATGCCGTGCGGCGCTTCGCCAATTCGGCAACTACCCCCGTAACTGTAAGCGGTATGAAACGCGCATAGAATATTCCCACTGGGTTCCTATCCGGGAAGGGGCGCCGATCGAAGCCGCAAGTCAGGAGACCTGCTGTCACGTGTCACGCAACTCACAAATAATGAACGGGCGGTTCAGGTGGGGGCAATATCCATGTGGTGACATGCATTGGCGGCCTGATGTCAGGCGCAAATGCGGGCGTTTTCACCTTTCACATGGAGTTCTTTATGACCGACTTTTCCCCTGTTCTCGCGAACGATCTTTCAGGATGCATTGCCGGCTGCACCGGCTTTTTATCAACACAGAACAAAGGCGCGGATTTCGTACAGCTTTTGCGCAAAATTGCAGCCGAGCAAGGCAATGACCCAAACGTCCTGAGCGCTGAACGCGCCGCGGTTTTTATCCGCAGCTATGAGAAAAAAATCGGAAGTATCGCGCAGGACGGCGTTCTGGACCGGCAGGAAACCTGCGCCATATTGTCATTGCTCGGCGATGAGTTGTCCGCCGCCCGGCAGGCTATCTTCAAAAACGCAACCACCCTTTCACAGGCGGACATTGAGCGTGCCAATTATTTTGGAAATGAAGCCCGCGAATGCAGAGGCTTTGCGAAAAAACTTGAAATGTAAAGGCGAGCTTTTAATTGACGAGCTGGCCTTCCACCTCGATATGGATTTCAACGTCATCGGCAACGCCCGGAAGGGCGTAAACAATTCCGTAGTCGGAGCGCTTAACAATGGCCGTTGCTGAAAAGCCCGCGGTCATTTTTTCGCTGGCCGGGTTGATGCCGGTTTTGTTGAGCTTGGCTTTCAGGACAAGTGGCTTTGCAATGCTTTTCAACGTGAATGTGCCGGAAATATCGGCGGTGTCCTCGCCCGTAATTGTTATCTTGTCGGAGACAAAGGTTGCAGCGGGATAAAGTTCGACATTGAGAAAATCTTTGCTCTTAATATGCTCGTCAAACTTGGGGATGCCGGTGATGAGCGATGATGTGTCGATCGTCACATTCAGATGGCTGTCCTGAGGTGCGGTTTTGTCAAAACTGAATGTGCCTTCCACTTTTGGAAATTTGCCGGCCGGGTGTGAATAGCCAAAGTGGTCGGCATACCAGACAACATTGACGTGATTGGGATCGATCTTGTACTCGTCAGCGCGGGCGAACGACAGACTCGACAATGATGACGCGATGAAAACGATAAAAAAGAATTTGGAGAAAGCCATGGTTGACCCTTACCCCATTATTGATTGACAGTCATTTAATATCTACATCGCCGCCTGCAAAATGCAAGAAGCGCGCTCTCCGGTTGCGGACAGCGCGCTTCTTCTAATTTAAACTGAGTTAAACAGTGTAGGGATACTTGTCACGCCAGATAGCGCCCTGCGTCGACATCAGGCTTGAAACGAAGGCCCCGACAAGCATTGCAAGGGCTGCCCAAAGCGCACTGTGTGCTGCAGCTTTGCGTGCAGCTTCTGCCGCATTGCGTCCGTCTGTAATCACCTGCGTGACCCGCTGATCAGCCTCTTGCTGGCTTAACCCCGTGCGGCGGCTGACGGTCGTCACAAGATAGGTGCGATCCTCTGCTGACAGATCCGTACCTGTGGAAACGGGCGCTGCGAGAAGGCGCGCGTATTCTGCATTGTCCATCGTAGAAGAGGTTTGACCCATTGCTGAAGCGCCTTGTGCCGTAGTTGTCACAGGTGACGTTGCTTCTGTGGTTGTCGTCTGCACAGCTGTCTGACGGAAAAGCTTGTCTGTCAGATTTGAAACATCATTACGGTTGACATTGCCCGCGGCTGCGGCAGTTCCGCCCATTGCTGCGCCCGACGCAGCGCCGCCGACGATTGACGATACGACTGAGCCAAGAAAAACAACGGCCAGGAGTGTTGACAGTCCCCATGCCACAAAACCGTGCGCTGTGTCGCGGAAATAGACTTCATCGACATGCACATTGGACCAGCGGCTGCCCAAACGGCCTGCTACATAACCGCCAATACCGGAAGCGATTGCTGAAATGACAACAAGGACAAGGCCGGACATTAGGCTGATGGAGCCTGCCGACATGGCACTCACATTTACGCCCTGGCCGGGATATGGCGAAACCAGTGAAAGGCCAAGTCCCGCGCAAAGCGATAAAAGAATAAGGCTTGATGACAGAGAAGCGATTGCGCCTGCGGCAACTGCCTTCCATGACACACCCGAACCGAATGAGCCATAATATGTCGATCCTGTGCGATCGAGTGGTCGAACTTCTACCATAAATATCTCCCGAAAATGTCATGCCGAATGGCACACTGGCAGTTCAACAGATATGACCTGTGGAATGTTCCTGACGCTTGCTGTCCTTTAAAAAAAACCCCGCAAGACCGGGGTTTTTTTGGAGGTTTGGTTTATTTCTTACGCTGCTTTTTTATTGAGGCTGAGCTGTCCAAGCTGCGTCAACTTCTGGTCGGCCTCTTCTTCCTCGACAAGAATGTCCGACAAAAGTTTCGTGATTTTTGCATCAAGGCCGAGCGTCAGGCCCCATGATTTCAAAGTGCCATAACGGGTCATTTCATAATGCTCAATTGCCTGCGCGGATGCGATCAAACCCGCATCAAGCGCTGCACCATCTTCAATTTCGTCAATATGGCCTTTTGATTCAGAAATGATGCCGTCAATCGCTTCACATTTTACGCCGCGCGCCTTTTCGCCGAGCAGTTCAAAAATCTGCTCAAGCTTTGTAACATGGCCAACACTTTCTTTAAGATGGGATTGGAACGCATTGCTGAGTTTGGCCGCTGTCGATTTCTTCGCCATCTTGGGCAAAAACTTTACGATCTGCTTTTCTGCATAATAAATGTCTTTCAGCGTATGCAGAAAAAGATCATTGAGATTTTTAATTTTGGCCATCACGCGCTCCATAGTGTTGTGCCTGATTGCACAACTTCAAAATGGATAACGTTTCAGCAGATGTGAAGTTCCGGCAAAGCGTCTAGTTGCGGTTGTCCATGCGCTCATTGGAGCGAATGCTTGCTGTCAGATCTTCACTGCGCTGTAGTGAAGCGCTTGTTCGCAAAATCCAGTCGGCATGAAGCGCAACGTCTTGCACATAAGCGTAAGACCCGCATTTCGGCACCCGCTGTTTGCCGCCCCAGCGCATTGAGAGCGCGCTTGTCTCATCATAATCAATCGCACCAAGCCCGAGACCGACAATGCCGATCAGCTTTTCACTGCCGTTACCGCGCGATGTGACGGGTCCGCCGCTATCACCCTGGCACCAGGCCGAACCGCCCGAGGCATAAACTTTCAAAGGGCCGCGCGGCGACAGGCGCTGCACATAATCTGCCGATGAGCTGTCAATGGAGTGCAATGGCTCCAGCAATGCGGTACGCGCATAGCCATAGGTTTTCAGCGAGCCTGCACCCTCAACCGAGCCAAGATCGATGGGTTGCGCTGACGCAGGTTCCGCTTCAAGGCGAAGAACAGCAAGATCGATATAGCGGTCGCCATTGCCCGAATTGATTTGCGCGTCCCAGCCATTGACGGAAAGGCCGGCATTCCATGACGGATGCACGCTCCAGTCGTCGGCATTGATCATCTGAATACCGGAACGCGTCTGTGCCATCACTTTGACGCTGCGGGCGCCGTGGAGGCAATGGCCTGCCGTGAGGACAAGACGCGGCGCGATGAGGACGCCTGAGCAATCAAGCTGTTTCTCGCCGGAGATTTTCAAAAGAACTGTAAAAGAGGAGGACGACTGAAACGGTTTGGCATGGCCGTTCCACAAGGCGTTTGAGGGCAAGGTAGACGCCCCCATCACAAAAGCGGTCACCAGACCAAATCGAACACTCTTGACGCAATGACGAAGTAAAATAGAACTCAACACAGGATCCGCCTCAAAATACGCATAAACTATCTGGCAACTATGCCAGATCGAACCGTAACCTGCTTTCTTAATATCTTGTTAAGGTTAGCAGAGTCAATTTTAAGACAAATTTAACCTCTGCCCTTTGTTCCCCTGGCCCGCGCATGGCTTTTTTGAAACCGCTGGCATAGAAGGCAATGACGCGATGACCCAGATGAAACAGCCCCTTCCCCCACATGAAAAAGTACCGCCCTCCTGGCCCTTGATGAAGCGGATGTGGCGCGATTGGGTCTCGCCCTATAAACGGCTCATCTTCATCAATCTTCTGCTTATTATCGGGGTTAGCGCCTCGACCACGGCCTATCCGCTGGTGATTAACTGGTCGATCGATAAATTTGAAAAGCACCAGCTTGGGCAGCTGGCCATCCTGCCTCTTGTGATTATCCTGGTCACCGCGGCAAAAGGCCTGACCCTCTATTTCCACACCTCGCTGACCAACAAAGTGTCATCGCTTGTTTTGCGCGACTTGCAAAACGCTGTCTTTGCTGCCTTGAACAGCGCCGATCTGGCGCAGGTGAACCGCGAAGCCCCTGCAAATCTCGCCCAGCGCTTTTATGCAGAGATGATTTACATTCAGGTCGCAATCCAGCGTGCGATTACCAGCATGATCCGCGACAGCCTGATGATTATTGGCCTGACCGGGGCAATGATCTATATCGACTGGCAACTGGCGCTTGCCAGCCTCGTCCTGTTGCCAATCGCCGTTGTGCCCGTCACATTGATCGGCAAAAAACTGCGCGCCAACGCGGCCATCGCGCAGGGGATGATTGGCAACATGGCCTCTTTTCTTACCGAAGCGCTTGGCGGCGCGCGCATTATCCGCACCTACCAGCTGGAGCCTTATATGGCGTCGCGCGGCCACAATGTTTTTGATGCAATGCATCATTTGCGTCTGCGCGCGGCAAATCTTTACGCCCGTGTCGAACCTATCCTCGAAGCGTTGGGCGGGTTTGCCGTTGCTATCGTCATTTTGCTGATCGGCTGGCGCATTTCATCGGGCGCAAGCTCGCTTGGGCAATTTGCCGGTTTTATTTCAGCCTTGCTGATTGCGGCGCAGCCGATGCGGACATTGGGCAATGTGAACGCCGTGCTGCAGGAAGGCGCATCTGCATCTATCCGTATTTTCGCACTTCTCGATACAAAGCCGCAGATTACGCAAAAGTCTGGTGCCGCAACATTCAAACTCAAAACCGGCGAAATCCGGTTTGAAAATGTCAGTTTTTCGTATGGCAAAGATATCCCCACGCTTCGCGATGTTTCTTTTACCATTCCCGGCGGCGCAACCGTTGCCCTTGTCGGCCGCTCGGGCGCAGGAAAATCGACGTTGTTCAACCTGATCCCGCGCCTTTACGATATTTCATCCGGCACCATTCTTTTTGACGGTCAGGACATTTCACAACTGACGCTTGCAAGTCTGCGCCAGCAAATCTCACTGGTCGCACAGGATGTGATGGTGTTTCAGGACAGCGTCGCCAGCAATATTGCGCTTGGTCGATTGGATGCCACGCGCAGCGAAATCGAGGCTGCCGCGAATGACGCCGCCGCCCATGATTTCATTATTGCGTTGCCGCAAGGTTATGACACGCGGCTTGGCGAAGGCGGCGCGACGTTGTCGGGCGGCGAGCGCCAGCGCATTGCTTTGGCGCGGGCGCTGCTGCGCGATACGCCGCTGCTGCTGCTCGATGAGGCCACATCAGCGCTTGACGCTGAATCAGAACATCTCGTCCAGCAAGCATTGGCACGCCTGACGAAAGACCGCACCACGCTTGTGATCGCCCATCGCCTTGCAACCATCCGCAAAGCTGATTTGATTGTGGTGATGGAACAGGGGCGCGTTGTCGAGCAGGGCACGCACCAGACGCTTTTGGCGCAAAACGGCGCTTATGCGACATTGCATCAGCGCCAGTTCCACGAGGAGCCGGCTATTCCCGACGCAAAATCAGATCAACCACCCATGATTTCAGACTTGGTCGTTTGAATTGCTGCTCCAGCAGTTCTGGATCGTAAATGTCATCGACCCATGTCATAAAATCCATTGGCTGATGGAGCGTATCGGCGATATAGGCTGCAAAAAATGCATCAAGAATGCCAGCCCTGCCGGACTTCATATGACCATAACGATGCGACATATGGCGCAGCGCCTGTGCCGGCGATACGCCCTGCATCAGAAGATAGGCGGTCGCGGCAAAACTGGTGCGGTCGGCGCCCGATTTGCAGTGAATCAACAAAGGCTTTTCTGCGCCATCAAACGCAGCTTTCAAAGCATGGATCTGCGTTTTGAGCGGTGCCATGCCTGAATAGAGCGGCAGATCAATCATCCGAAGGCCAAGATGGCGGGCGGCACGCGCCTCTAAAATATAAGAGCCATAAGGCGTCTGCCCGCGAAGATTGAGGATTGTTTTAAACCCGCGCCTTGCCAGCGTGCGCAAATGCAGCGGGTTGGGCTGCGGCCCCCGCCATACACCATCGGCAACTTGCGAGCTGTTCCAGTAGACGGGGCGAAGAATCCCATGGTCGGCAAATAATAAACTCGCCCAAGCACGAAAGCGCCACGCCCCTTTTTGTGGGCGGCTCCAGCGGCGCTTGGCCTCCAGCTGTCTTTTGCGCCGACGCTTGCGAAAATACTCCATCATCGCTCGCGCGAAAACAACGGCGATGACAGCATGTCCTGCGCACTGCAGATGGCGCGCACATAATCAAACCGTGCGTCTTTTTTGCGGGCGGCATAGATGAACTGCGAATGCATGTGAAAGAATTTTAAGCGGCGGCGGCGATAGCTTTGCATGTCCATGGCACTGCGAAAACCCGCATCATGCATCACCGGCCATGCAAAATCGGACACCTGCAAAATGTCTGCGCCATCTTCGCAGCCCAATGTCGCCGGCGGATGCGCCGTATTGAAACAAAGCACATCCTTGCCGCTGTAAAGCGCGGCCCAAGGCATCAGCTTTTGTGTCCCAAGCTGTGAAATGGCGCGGCGCATCTTTTCGGCGCCCGACCCGCGCAACAGACCGATATGGCAGCTGATATCAGCGAGCGACAAAAAACCAATTCGCTTTCCAGTCATAAAAGCGGGCGTATAAAGGCTACGGGCAAGCGCAAGTGCGGCAAGCTGTGTGCCGAAACTATGGGCAACGACCAGTATTTCCTGCGCATCGCTTGTTGAAGCCGCATTCTGGACAATCCCAGCAAAAGCATCTGCCCGCTGATCGAGCTCTGGCCATCTCCCCCGCGCATAATCGGCGCAGGCCGCAAAGTTGACGCGCATCAGCGGCGCACGCCAGCTGCGCGCCAGTGCAAATGCGCCAACCGCCAAGGCCACACTCAAAAAACCGGCAAATGAAAGTGTGAAGGAGAGCGTGCGCGCAGCCGTGATCAGGCAGAAGGCGGCGGCAATGAGAAAAACGCCGCCCATCAGCGGCACAATATAGGGCGCTGCGAGAGATAAGGCGTAGCGCCAGTGCAAAGCGATTATTTTTCTCAATGCCCCGCTGCTGAAATGGTCTGCAATGCTTTGCAGTGCTCCAAACAGTTTTTTGATGGGGCTTTGCGCCAAACGTGCGTGGATCAGGTCGACCCAAGTCAAAAAATCATAAGTGAGATGCAGCTCGGCCGTGCCATTGGTGATTTCGATCTCGCAACGGGCAAAGAGTTCAGTTTTTGGTTGCAGTGCACCACACTGCGCCTTCACACCATGGAGCGCCGCAAAATACGTGATTTCGCGGCACAGAAGCGCATGATAATAGGCCGCGCCTTTTGGAAAAAAACCCTGCACATACAAAATATGCCGTCGCGTCACAGGTCCATCAAGAACATCATGCTCCTGTGGCAGCGGATAAAGGCGGTAAGGCACAGCAACCATAACTTGAACAAAAACTCCGGCGCAGCCCATCAAGCTGACATCCTGTTTTAGAGGATTGTCGCTACAGATGTCTACGCTACAAGATATTTGTGGCGGGACTGCCATTCCATCGCCATTTTTGAGGGATCTTTAATATAAAATCATGTTCATGGAAGAGCAGGAACAGTTCTTGTTCTTCTTAGATATTCTTTCCCTTGTGCGCCTGCTTGCGCCAAGCCAGAAAGACAACAGGCAAGGTTATATTCCCCGTGTCGAAAACCAACGTCAAACTCGTCCCGCCTTCCGCACACACAGTGTCATTGGACGAGGACATGCATGTCAACGACCTGATCGCCGCGATGGTGCGCAAGCTTGCAAAACGCGCGCCTGAAGCAAAATCATTTGCCCAGCAATTGTTTTCACGTGCATCGTTTGAAGACCTTTCGCCTTACCAGCCTGAAGACATCGCCCGTTTTGCAGAACAGGCCTTTGCCCATTTACAGCAGCGCAAGGCCGGTCAGCTCTCACTGAACATTGAGACCGACCCCGCGACCCGCGTGACAACTGTTGAGCTCATCAACGACAATATGCCATTCCTCGTCGACAGCGTGATGTCGGCCATGACCGAGCTTGGCCATGAAATACGCCTTGTCCTTCACCCCATTCTCAACGTTTCACGCGACAAGTCCGGCAAGCTCACAGGCATTTATGGCAATCAGCCGCCGCCCTTCGGCATGCCGGTGCTGCGCGAAAGCCTGATCTATATTCACACGGATGCGATGGATCTGGCCTCCATTGAGAAGCTGAAACAGGAACTCGTGCTTTCGATGCGCGATGTGCGCCTCGTCGTCGACGACTGGCGGCCGATGATGGCGCGGCTCGATCTGGCGATTGAGCGCTTTCGTGACCAGCCGCCGCCAATCCCCGTTGCTGAACTTGCCGAGGCCATTCATTTTCTTGAATGGCTGCGAAACCATAATTTCACCTTTCTGGGCATGCGGGAATATAAAGTGACCAGCACCGCCAAAAAGCTGAGTGTTGATCCTACCAATGAATCCGGGCTTGGACTGCTGCGTGACCCTAATGTCGGCCTGCTGCGCCACGGCAACAAGCCGGTGACGATGACGGAAGAGCTGCGGCACTTCCTTACAGAAACAGACCCGCTGATTATCAGCAAAGCGAATTTGCGCTCGCGCGTCCACCGCCGCGTCCACATCGATTATGTCGGCGTCAAACTTTTTGACAACAAGGGCAATATGACGGGCGAGTTGCGCCTTGCCGGCCTTTTCACCTCGACCGCTTACACATCCTCTGCACGCGCCATTCCCTATCTGCGCCGCAAGGTGGAAACAGTTTTAAAACGCTCAGGCTTCGAGCCTGACAGCCACTCCGGCAAAGCGCTGGTCAATATCGTCGAAAATTATCCGCGCGACGAGCTGTTTCAGATCGACGATGACACGCTGCTGTCGTTTTCGGAAAAACTGCTGCAACTTGAAGAGCGACCGCGCATTCGCCTTCTGGCGCGCCGCGACAAATTCGACCGCTTCGTCTCCGTCATGGTTTACCTGCCGCGCGACCGCTACACCTCGGGCACGCGCGCAAAAATCGGCGACATGCTGGCCGAGGCCTATCATGGCCGCGTTGCCGCTTGGAACTCCGCTTATCCCGAAGGGACGTTGGCGCGCCTTCATTTCATCATTGCTAAAAATGAGAACGCGCCCGCAGAGCCGAGCCGTTCCGAACTTGAAAACAAGGTCGTTGAACTGATCCGTACATGGGAAGACGACTTTCTTGCGCAGCTCAACAAACACTACGCCAATGGTGAGGGCAAAACACTTCGTCGCCGCTATCTTGAGGGCTTTCATCCTACTTACCGTGATCAATATACGCCGCAAGAGGCTGTGCAAGACATTGCCATTCTGGAACGCCTCAATCCGATAAACCCGCTGGCCATCGATTTTTACCGCTTTCCCGAAGCATTGCCGCATGAGCTGGGCCTCAAAGTCTATCATTGCGGCTCACCTCTTTCGCTTTCAAAACGCGTGCCTGTTCTGGAAGCGATGGGCTTTCATGTTATTTCCGAAACATCGGTCGAGATTTATCCCGACGGCAATCCTGATAATCTTGTGGTATTGCACGACATCCACCTGATGCTGAAAAGCGAGAAGCCGTATAATTTTGAAGAGGCCGATACACGCATGGAAGATGCGTTTCTGGCCATCTGGTCGGGCCGCGCGGAAAATGACGGCTATAATGCCCTTGTCCTGCTTGCACATTTAAGCTGGCGAGAAGTGTCGGCGATACGCGCAATGTCGCGCTATTTGCGCCAGGTCCGCATTCCCTATTCGCAAGATTATATGTGGGAAACCCTTGGCCGCAACCCGGACATGGCGCGCGATCTTTTTAAACTGTTTGAAACGCGCTTCGACCCCAATCTCAAGCTTGATGAGAAAGGCCGCGAACAGGCGCAGAATGAAATCTCAGTGCGTATCGAGGACATGCTGCAAAATGTTGCAAGTCTTGACGAAGACCGGATTTTGCGGCGCTTCCACAATCTTGTGCAGTCAATGCTGCGTACCAATTTCTACGTGATGGGCCTTGAGGGCGAACCGCAGCAGACCATCTCGTTCAAATTAGAGTCGCGTCGAGTTGAAGGCCTGCCAGAGCCACGTCCATTGTATGAAATTTTTGTATTCAGCGCGCGCGTTGAAGGCATTCATCTTCGCATGGGGCGCGTTGCGCGCGGAGGCCTACGCTGGTCAGACAGGCCGCAGGATTTTCGCACCGAAGTTCTTGGCCTTGTGAAAGCGCAGCAGGTTAAAAACGCCGTTATTGTTCCGGTTGGTTCAAAAGGTGGATTTGTGCCAAAGCACCTGCCTGATGGCCCTCGCGATGCCGTGCAGGCTGAAGGCATTGCCGCTTATATGCTGTTCATCTATTCACTTCTTGAACTCACCGACACGATTGACGCCAAAGGCGCTATTCAGCACCCTAAAGACGTTGTGCGCCATGACGGCGACGACCCCTATCTGGTTGTGGCCGCCGACAAGGGCACGGCGACATTTTCAGACATCGCCAATGAATTGTCGCTTAGCTGCAACTTCTGGCTTGGGGACGCTTTCGCCTCTGGCGGATCAGCGGGCTATGACCACAAAGCCATGGCGATTACAGCGCGCGGCGCATGGGAAGCCGTCAAGCGCCATTTCCGCGAAATGGATATTGATATCCAGACAACGCCGTTCACGGTTGTCGGTGTCGGCGACATGTCGGGCGATGTATTCGGCAATGGCATGCTGCTCTCGACACAGACAAAACTGATTGCGGCTTTCGACCACCGCGATATTTTCATCGATCCTGAGCCAGATATTGCAGCTTCATTCAAGGAGCGTGAACGCCTGTTCAAACTGCCCCGTTCCAGCTGGGCAGATTACAATGCGAAATTGATTTCAAAAGGCGGCGGTATTTTTTCACGCAGCATGAAATCTATTCCATTGTCGGCGCAAATGCAGGCGATGACGGGTCTGAAAGACAAGGCCGTTGCACCGCAGGTTTTGATGAATGCGCTTTTAAAAGCGCGTGTTGATCTTCTCTGGTTTGGCGGCATTGGCACTTATGTGCGCGCTTCTTATGAAACAGACGAGCAATCCGGCGACCGCGCCAATGATGCGATCCGCATTACAGGCGCAGACATCGGCGCGAAAGTCGTTGGCGAAGGTGCAAATCTTGGCATGACACAGCGCGCGCGCATTGAAGCGGCGCAAGCGGGCCTTCGCTTAAATACGGATGCGATCGACAATTCGGCAGGCGTCAACACGTCTGACGTCGAGGTCAATATCAAGATTGCCCTCAACAATCCGATGCGCACCGGCAAGCTGACCCTTTCCAATCGCAACAAGCTGTTGCAAAAAATGACAGACGATGTGGCGACATTGGTTCTGCGCACCAATTATCGCCAGACGCTCAGCATTTCTGTCAGCAATATTCGCGGCACGGGCGATAGCGGTTTTGCCGAACGCCTGATGGCGATGCTTGAGGCCGAGGGACGCCTGTCACGCAAGATCGAAGATCTTCCTTCAAAAAGCGATATCGAGGCGCGTGAAAAACTGGGACAGGGTCTGACCCGCCCGGAGAACGCCGTTCTTGTCTCTTATGCAAAATTGTTTCTCTATGATCATATTTTAGAGAGCGCCCTGCCCGATGATGCGTTTTTTGCAAATGATCTGACCGATTATTTTCCGGTCGCCATGCGCAAAACCTTTGCCAAAGATATTGCGGAGCATCGCCTGCGCCGTGAAATTATCGCAACGCGGCTGTCCAATGCCGTGATCGACCGTTGCGGCGCAACTGTGTTGCCGCGTGTGATGGATCAGAGCGGCGCATCTGCACCGGAAGCGGCTGCAGCTTACGCGCTGACATCGAATGTGTTTAACCTGCCCGCAATCTATGCGGAGATTGACGCGCTCGACAATAAAATTTCCGGCACTCTTCAATTGCAGCTTTACACAGAAATTCAGGATCTCCTGCATGACCGTATGGTCTGGTTCCTGCGTCATGGCGAAATGCATCGCGGTTTGATGAAAACAGCCGAGATGTTTGCAAGCTCGATTGAAGTGCTGTCAAAAGCCTTGGCAAAAATTCTGCCGGAAAGCGATATTGCCCGCATGGATGCGCGTCTCGAAACGCTTATCGAAAGCGGGGTTCCAAAAAATCTCGGCATTCGCCTTGTCGCCTTGCAGACTTTGATTGACGCGCCCGATATCATTCTTGGTGCGGCAAAATCGAAAAAACCATTGGTTGATGTTGCGCAAGCTTATTTTGCCGCCGGCGAATTGTTCAGCCTGCCGCAAATCTATGCCGCGGTGAAAACATTGAATGCTAAAAACTACTTTGAGCGTCTGGCGCTTGACCGCGCGGTCGCAGATCTCAGTGTTGCCAACCGCAAACTTGCCGTTCACATTTTGCAGGCCGGCGGTCTGGACAAATGGAAGGCGCTGAAAGGCGCGGCACTGGAGCGCACACGAACAGCCATTGATGAGATTGTGCGCTCGCCAGGGCTGACAGTTGCGAAAATGACAGTGGCTTCCGGCCAGCTTTGGGATATTGCCGGCCCTTGACCGATCGTGCCATTCGGCAAGCCTTGGGTGCTTGAATTGATTAAGCCAATCGGCAAGCCTTGGGCGTTTTAATTGATTGCGCCATTCGGCAAGCCTCGGGCGTTTTAATTGATTACGCCATTCGGCAAGCCTCGGGCGTTAATGCCGAAAATGCCGCACGCCTGAAAAGACCATCGCAATACCTGCTTTGTCAGCGGCATCGATCACGTCCTGATCGCGCATCGAACCACCGGGCTGCACCACTGCCGTGGCGCCAGCGCTGATGACGACTTCTAACCCATCGGCGAATGGAAAAAACGCATCGGACGCGGCGACTGAGCCTTGCGTCAGTGCCCGTTCGTCACCCGCAGCTTGCGCGGCATCAACGGCCTTGATGGCAGCAATGCGCGCCGCATCGACGCGGCTCATCTGTCCGGCGCCTATCCCCACGCTTGCGCCCTGCCGCACATAGACGATGGTGTTGGATTTAACGTGTTTGGCAATTTTGAATGCAAGGCGCAGATCCTGCATTTCACGCTCGTTGGGCTGGCGTTTCGTTACCGTTTTGAATTCAATATCGTCGGCATTTACACCGTCGCGGCTCTGCGCAAGAAACCCGCCCGCAATGGATTTAACACTCAGCCCATGCCGTCTCGGATCGGCAAGCCCGCCGGTCAATAGCAGGCGCAGGTTTTTCTTCTCGGAGATAATCTCGCGCGCTTTTGACGATGCATCAGGCGCGATAATCACCTCTGTAAAAATTTTGACGATTTCGGCAGCCGCTGCTTCATCAAGCCGCTGGTTCATTGCGACAACGCCGCCAAAGGCTGAAACAGGATCACAGCGCAGCGCTTTGCGGTAAGCTTCGACCAATGTTGTGCCGACAGCGACACCGCAAGGATTGGCGTGCTTGATGATCGCAACCGCCGCATCCTGTTTCGGGTTAAATTCGCAAACAAGCTCGAAGGCCGCGTCCGTATCGTTGATGTTGTTGTAGGACAGTTCCTTGCCCTGAATTTGAACGGCGCTCAGCACACCTGAAATCTGCCCATCGCTGCGGTAAAGCGCGGCCTGCTGGTGCGGGTTTTCGCCATAGCGCAAAGGCTGCGCCAGAGCACCACCGCAGGCAAACCAGCCTGGAAAATTTTGCTCTGTTTTTGCAGCTAACCACTGCGAGATGGCGGCATCATAGGCTGCCGTGCGGGCAAAGGCCTTTGCCGCAAGCCTTTCGCGGAACTCAAAATGTGTGGAATTGGCCTCATCAAGCGCGCCAAGCAGCATGTCGTAATCTTGCGCATCGACGAGCACGCATACATCATCATGGTTTTTGGCCGCAGCGCGGATCATCGCCGGGCCACCTATATCGATGTTTTCGATAATGTCTTCGGCTGAGGCATTGCTCGCTCTGGTTTTTTCGAATGGATAGAGCGAAACGATTACGAGGTCGATCGGGGTAATGTTGTGCTGTGCCAGCGCATCGCGGTGCGCGGCATTATCGCGTTTGGCCAGAATACCGCCATGAATTTTCGGATGCAGTGTTTTGACACGCCCATCCATCATTTCAGGAAAACCAGTCAGGCTTGCAACTTCAAGAACAGGCAGGCCTGCATCGCGCAAATGGCTGAATGTGCCGCCCGTTGACACGAGTTCAATGCCCCTTTCGTGAAGCTTGGTGGCGAACGCTGCGATGCCGGTTTTGTCAGAAACAGAAATGAGGGCACGTTGAATTGGCTTTTTTTGCATCATCCGCCATCGGTAGCATGGCGCTGCAAAAGCCAGCAATTCATTTTTTAAAGCGGCAGGCGTGCTGTGTCGGGCATATGCGGACTTTCAGCCGCTGCATTAAGTGTAGCCCGTTCAAACCGCCAACGCACATCGCGCAGGTTTCCCAGCGAGCCGCGAATGACAATTTGTAAAGTGCGGCGCGCACCATCAGCCCCGCCATAATAAACGCTGTCCTCAATTTCGGGGCGAAAGCCCACGGCGCGAAAAGACCAAGCGCGCTTGCCCTGCAAAACCAGCAGGATCGTCTCTTGGTCGCGCATCAAGCTGGCTTTAACGGCAGGATGTAAATGAAAATGCAGCGTAAAAACGGTGAGCGGGTTCAACGCGCTCCCCGGCACGGCAACAATTTCATCATGGCCGCTTAAAAGCGTGCCATCTTCGCTGACAACAAGAGTGCGCTTGTGAAGGGCATTGTGGCTTTTTGCGTAGCCATCATGGCTGGCTGTGATTTGGCGCCCTTCCATCTCAGCGTTCACATGATGAGCTCCGTCAACAAGAAGCGTGCCGACCAGACGCCGCGCAAGCGATGTGCCGACAAAATCAGCGCAGGGGCTATTGCCGATCTCCAATGTTGAATGGGCGCGCGTCAGACGCGGCGCCAGCATGTGGCCGCTGCGCGCCGACCATGGCGAACCGCAATTGATAATCATCCGGTCGCCATTGTCGCTAAGCTCAAAACTTAAAGGCCCGGCATGTGCATTTGTGCTGTAAAGCAGCGGCGGCGGCGCGCCGCCATCCATCAGCAGAACAAGGCCATCGGCTTCTAAGCGCAGATAGCCCGATAAAGGTGCAATCGCAGGCGGCGCGCCGCGCGCTTCATCATAGGCCAGCAGGGTCGCGACAACATCTGTTGGCGTTGCGCCCATGCCATTGAAAAGGGCAAATGCACCATCGCCATGGCGGAAAAAACGCACCATCGGGATCATGCGGTCAATGGCATTAAGCAGCGCTTGCGGCGGCATCTGGTTCATTGCCGTATAGCTGTGACGCAAGGGCAGCAAATCGAGCAAAATCTGTAAATTTATCCACGGATTGCGTGAAATATGTCCGCCATCGGCCAATATCTGCGCTTGCAATTCCCGCTCCAGCCAGCGTCGCGCGCGGCGCTGCAGCGTGCTGGCATCAAGACACAGCGACGCCTGCGCAAGCGCAATAACAATGCGCAAGCGGGCAATTCCCGGCGGTGCAAATTTACGAATACGGCCAAGATAGTTGATCTGCCGTGTCAGGCTCGTGACAAATTTGCGATAGAATGTGAAGTCGGCATGTTCGAGAACAAGCGGTGACTGTGCCAGCCATGCCAGAACGCGCCGCGCCGTAATTTCAGGCGACCAGGCTCCCGCATGCCAGCGACCCTGAATATCAATCCATTCTTCAACAAGCGCGCGGGCATTGGCGCGCGCCAATGCTGAATCAGCGGCGCGCAAATGACGAAGCCAGCCAAAACTGTAAAGTGCCTCGGCCCATTCTGCAGACGGGGGTTGAAGTTCGAATGGTGAGCGGCCGCCAGCCAGCGCTGACTTGCCGGCAAAAGCGAAACGGCCGGAATAAATTTCAGCGGCAACAGTTGGGTCGGCGGTGCGCAAATCCTGCGGCGCAATTGTGAGTTTGGCAGTGCGCGTGCCCGCATAGCGCCAGCGGAAAAGCGGCGATGTCAAAAGTCCCGCCACGGCGCGACGAAGCACGGCCTCGGTCATCAGGCTTACGAGATACAAAGGATTACCCATCGCCCCAATTGCCGGTCCAAAGGAAAGCTTTGCAAAGTCTCTGGCCGCAACCCCAAAGGGGCAAATCCTGATGCGGCTGTCAACTCTGCGGTGAAATAAGGTGTCAGTTCAATGCGTTCGCTGCAAATGGGCGGAAAAAAAACCGTCCATTCCGCCTTGCCTTTCCAACATATCTGGGCGCGCCCGCAGCCAGCCTTTCGGCGACAGCGGCGCATGAAGGCCGCCAATCGCTTCAGGAACAATTGGTTTCAAGGCAAAGTGAGGGTGGTCTTGAAGGAAACGCTTGATTTGCAGCTCCCCTTCTTCAACCTCGAGTGAACAGGTGGCATAAACCAGCGTCCCGCCCGGCGCGACCAGAGTTGCGGCTTTTTTCAGCAGACGCGACTGCAGTGCCGCAAGCTTGTGAATGTCCTGCTCGCTTTTGACAAAAGCCACATCAGGATGGCGGCGCAGCGTTCCTGTAGATGAGCATGGTGCATCAAGAAGCACAATCTCGTAGAGCTCTGGCGCATTCCATTCTTCGGCATCAGCGCAGATGACTTCAGCCTCGAGCGACAGCCGTTCAAAATTCTGTTTTAAAATTTCAAGACGCGGCTTTGAACGGTCGAGCGCTGTCACCTTTGCCCCTGCCGCAACCAGCATTGCGGTTTTACCGCCCGGCGCTGCGCACATATCAAGCGCGGTTTTATCTTTAAGATTGCCAAGAGCAATAAGAGGGAGACGCGCAGACATGTCCTGTACCCACCACGCGCCTTGCGTAAAGCCATCCATGTTTTCAACGCCGCCCTTGTGTGAGTTCAGGCGCACGCTGCCGCCGGGCATCACGACACCCTGCAGCTTTGCGGCCCAATGCTCTTCGTCGGCTTTGCAGCTTAAGTCCAGTGGCGGTTCGGCAAGCTGTGCGGCGGCCATTTGATCGGTAATGTCTTTGCCGTAATTTTGTACCCAGCGCCGCATCAGCCATTGCGGCAGCAAGGCCTGCGGATCTGGTGTCAAACCCTCTTCGCGTGACAGCGCCCGCAAAACGGCATTGACAAGATTGGCATAGGGGCGTGTGAACATGCGCGCTTTTGCAAGATCAACGCTCAAACCCACAGCGGCGTGCGCAGGTGTTTTAAGCAGCAGAATTTGGACAAGGCCCAGTATAAGGATAAGCTCGGCGCGGCGCGCTGTATCCGGCAACGGGCGTTCCATTTTCTGCGCCAGCAATGCCTTTAACGCGCCATGATAGCGCAGTGCATGCAGCGTTAGTGTCATGGCAAAAGCGCGGTCTTCGCGCGATAAATCGGCTCTGGCAATTTGCGGTTGCAGCGCATCGAGCGGCTGGCGCGCATAAACGACGTTTTCAATGAGGTCGATGGCAAGCTCGCGTGCAGCAAAACCCGGCTTTTGCGGTTCCGATGCGCTTGACGACGCGCTCACGCCCAAGGACCTGAACGGTCATTGAGTGACAGGTCTTTGATTTCACCCCATGGGCTGTTGTCGTTCATGCCCACCGAAGGCTCGCGTATCTCGCCGCGGCGCGCAATCGCTTCCAGCGCGGCGACACGATTTTGCGTATCAGGATGCGTTGAAAACAGATTGTCCATTCCAAGCCCCGATAAAGGGTTGATGATAAACAGATGCGCCGCAGCAGGATGGCGCTCCGCATCGGGATTGGGGATGTCGGCAATACTCGCTGAAATCTTTTGCAGCGCCGAAGCCAGCGCCAGAGGCATGCCGGAAATTTCTGCGCCCGCTTTGTCAGCTGCGTATTCGCGCGTGCGCGAGACCGCCATTTGCACAAGCCCTGCACCAAGTGGTGCAATGATTGCAGCCAGCAAAACGCCCATGAAGCCAAATGGGTTGGACGTATTGCGATTGTTACCGCCGCCAAAAAAAAAACCGAACTGCGCCAGCATTGAAATGGCACCGGCCAATGTGGCCGTCAGCGTCATAATCAGCGTGTCATGGTTTTTAATATGGCCCAGCTCATGGGCAATAACGCCTTCAACCTCATCACGCTCCAACCTGTCGAGAAGGCCGGTGTGAACGGCCACGGCGGCATGTTCTGCATTGCGCCCCGTTGCAAAGGCGTTCGGTTGCGGATTGTCGATGAGATACACGCGCGGCATAGGCAGGTTGGCCTGCCGGCATAAATTCTGGACAAGGCTATAGAGATCGGGCTGCTCTTTTGCCGTCACCTCGCGCGCGCCGAACATGCGCAAGACCATGCTGCCAGAATTCCAGTATGCAAAGAAGTTTGTTGCCAGCGCGGCAAGAAACGCAATGCCCGCACCGCCGCGACCACCGATCAGATACCCGACGCCCATAAACAGTGCCGTTAAAGCCGCGAGCAGCAAAGTGGTTTTGAGGGCGTTCATTCAACAGTCTCCTGTTTTTACATTTACTATGAAATGGCGGCGAAATTGCGCAAAACATTTAAAAGAGTTAATATGACACATATTCAAAGGAAATTACAGATGACCCACATTTTGCCAGCTTCAACACGCACAAAACCCATTGCACCCGCCGTCATGACATTCGACAATCTGTTGCTCACTGACACGCTGACAAAACAGCTGAAATCTGCTTTCCCATCGCTGGCTGGAGTTTACGATCTTCGCGCCTATACATCGCAAGACGGCGACACGCTTATTCTGGCGACACAGGGTCGGCTTACAATGCCTTTCGTCCTTCATAAAGATGGCACAGTGACACAAGGGCTCAGTGCCGCGGAAGCCAAAACCTTTCAAATTGCGATGGCCTCCGACAATCTGAAAAATCCTGAGGGGCAGATTGCGAAATTGAAAGAAAAGCTCGTCGAATTAAAAAACACCAAAAAAACGATACTCGAAAACCTTCAGCGAAAAAACGACATTGTCGATGGGTTGGGAAATCCAATGACGGCCAAGGAAGTGTATGGACAAATGGTCGATAATATAAAAAGTGCTATTCACGGTATCGAAAAAGCACAAAAGAATTTTGTTGGCGCCGACGACAGGCGCAGCGTCACATTCTAGGCGATACGCTGCGCAACAAGCGTTTCCACCACTGAAGGATCGGCCAGTGTTGAGATATCGCCAAGATTGGCAATGTCGTTCTCAGCAATTTTACGTAAAATCCTGCGCATGATTTTGCCGGAGCGGGTTTTGGGCAGGCCTGCTGCGAACTGGATTTTATCTGGCGTTGCAATCGCGCCAATGTGTTTGCGCACGCATGCGATGAGAGATTGCCGCAACATATCATCGCCGGCCTCACCTGCATTCAGCGTCACATAGGCATAAATCCCTTGGCCCTTAATGTCGTGAGGCATGCCGACCACGGCAGCCTCGGCCACTTTTTCATGGGCGACCAAAGCGCTTTCAACTTCTGCTGTTCCAAGACGGTGGCCGGACACATTGATGACATCGTCCACCCGTCCCGTGATCCAGTAGCTTCCATCGCTGTCGCGGCGCGCGCCGTCGCCTGTAAAATATTTTCCCGGATAGGCTTTAAAATAAGTGTCGATGAAGCGTTGATGGTCGCCGTAAACCGTGCGCGCCTGCCCCGGCCAGCTTTGCGCGATGACAAGATTGCCAGAAGTTTCGCCTTCAAGCACCACGCCTTCGGCATCAACCAATTGAGGTAGCACGCCCGGAAACGGCGTCATTGCCGCGCCCGGCTTAATGTTTTGCATTGATGGCAATGGCGAAATCATAATGCCGCCTGTCTCTGTCTGCCACCATGTATCGACAATAGGGCAGCGGCCATCGCCGACAACGCGGTGATACCACTCCCATGCTTCGGGGTTGATCGGCTCTCCGACAGTGCCGAGAAGGCGAAGAGAGCTGCGCGCGCACGCTTTGACCGGCGCGTCGCCAAGCGCCATTAATGCGCGGATCGCCGTCGGCGCGGTGTAAAATATATTGACCTTCCACTTGTCGATGACCTGCCAGAACCGCAACGCATCGGGATAGGTCGGCACGCCTTCAAACATCAGCGTCGTCGCACCATTCGCAAGCGGGCCGTAAACGATGTAAGAATGCCCGGTGACCCAGCCCACATCGGCCGTGCACCAGTAAATCTCTTCCGGGCGATAGGCAAAAATCGTTTCATGTGTCAGCGCCGCGTGAACCAGATAGCCACCGCTGGTGTGCAACACACCTTTTGGTTTTCCGGTTGAGCCCGAGGTGTAAAGAATAAAAAGAGGGTCCTCGGCATTCATCGGTTCGGCGGGGCAGTCGTCGCTCACATTGAATGCCGCCTCATGCCACCAGACATCGCGCCCCTCTTGCATCGGAACGGGCACATCCGTGCGTTTGGCCACCAGCACTTTGCGCACGCTGCATTTTTCAAGTGCGGCATCGACATTGGCTTTTAAAGGAATTTTTTTACCGCCGCGCACGCCCTCATTGGCGGTAATGACAACGTCTGACGCACAATCATTGATACGACCTGCCAAACTTTCGGGCGAGAACCCGCCAAAGACCACTGAATGAACGGCGCCGATACGCGCACAGCCAGCATGGCAAAGGCCGCTTCAGGGATCATCGGCATGTAGATGGTGACCCGGTCGCCTTTTTTGACGCCGAGCGCTTTGAGAACATTGGCCGCGCGGCAAACCTCTGTTTTCAGCTGCGCATAGGTGATGGTGCGGCTGTCATCGGGTTCATCGCCTTCAAAAATAACAGCGATACAGTCGGGCGTTTTATCGGCGTGGCGGTCAACGCAGTTGGCGCTGACATTCAGCGCCCCGTCTTCAAACCATTTGATTGAGACAGTGTCAGCCGAAAAAACCGCATTCATGACCTTTGTAAAAGGAGTTGACCAATCGAGCCGCTGCGCCGCCTCGCCCCAGAACGTGTCGGGGTTTTTTTTTGCCATTTCGTAAGCTTGCCCGTAGTTTTCGGCATTGATCGTCATTGAAGCCCCGCCTTTGTTGAGAGCGCCTGAAGCAGAATGAGCGGCCAGCATAGCCCAGGCAAAAGACGATTGTCAGCCCCGTTGGCGCGATCTATAAGGATCTAGATAGACCCCTCTCTTATTTTAAAAAGGCACAAATAATGTCGACAATCTCAAAACTTCCCTCCGCCACACCCGCGCTTGGTCTCCGCACTGTCTTTCGTTTGCCAGACCAGGACACGCCGCAGCAAATTTTAAAACGTTTCCAAAGTGCCAACGCTTCCCTCATCGCGTCATTGAGCGAAAAAGGCGGAAGCCTGAGCGCTTACAACGCAAAAGATGGCAGCAGCTATGTGCTGGTCAATCCATTAAAAAGTCCGGCCCGCCTCTACAAGCTCGGGGCAGATGGCAAGGCGATTGCGGCTGATGAGCCATCGCTTTCCAAGCTGCCGCGCCTTTATGATGATCTTGCTGATACAAACAATGGCTCGCTGATGGCTGAGCTTCGCGACAGGTTTTATCTGCTGCAACATTTTCCGCCGCAGCGGCCGCCCGGTGCTCCAGCCTCTGACCGTGAGGTGGAAATGAACGCCGCGATTAGATTTATTTCTGCGCAAGGCAGCAAAAATGTCGACGCTCTTGTCAGTGATTCCGTCGATGCCGATAGCGACCCTTCAAAACGCGAAAAGTGGCAGCGCGATGTGGAGACGGAAATTCAGGACACAGTCAAAACCAAGCGCGCCGATTTGACCAAACAGATCAATGCACTCGAGCAAGACTATGACACCGCTTCTATCTCGTTGGGCGGCACAAACTAACTCTGTAAACCGCCAGCCTTTCGAATGAACGCCCATTCGCCGGGCGTGACAGGCTGAACCGACAATCTGGCGCTGGTCACCAGCGCCATTTTTTTTAAATCCTTGGTCGTTTTGACATCGGCCAGCGTGACAAAAGTTTTGAGCGGTATGAGTGCTTTAACATCGACGCAGACCCACGGCGTGTCCGGCTCTGCTGTCGGGTCGGGATAGGCCGCGCGCACAACTTCACATACACCGACAATTTCCTTGCCTGTATTTGAATGATAGAAAAAGCAGAGATCGCCTTTTTTCATCGCCTGAAGATGGTTTTTGGCAAGATGATTGCGAACCCCGGTCCACGGCGTGCCTTTGGCGCCCGCTTTTACCTGATCGTTCCACGACCAGACATCCGGCTCGGATTTAATCAGCCAATACGCCATTCAAGCCTCGCTTTTTAAAGGGCGACGAAGCAGCCGCATTGCTGCGGCATCAATGCTCTCCGTGCCGGAAAGAATATTGACGACGGCCTGCGTCACCGGCATTTCAATATTTTTCAAAGCACTTTGCGCAAGCGCCGCGCTTGCTGTTGAAATGCCCTCAACTGTTCCCAGTTTTTTCTGGGCCTCGTTGACGCTTTCACCCGTCCCGAGCGCAAGTCCGAAACGAAAATTACGCGACTGCGGCGATGTTGCTGTCAGCACCAGATCACCCAGCCCCGAAAGGCCTGAAAAGGTTTCCAGTTTGGCGCCATGCGCAATGCCAAAACGCTGCATTTCAGCAAAGCTGCGGGCGATCAGCGCGGCGCGCGCGCTTTCACCAAAGCCGCCTCCAGCAACCACGCCAGCTGCAATTGCAAAAATATTTTTTAACGCGCCGCCAATTTCAACGCCGCGCACATCTGTCGCCGAATACAGCCGCAATGTTTGCGAACTGAGCGAGGCTGCCGCTGTCGCCGCAATCTTTACATTCGCAAAAGCAAGGCTAACGGCTGTTGGCAGACCTTGCGCAACGTCTTTGGCAAAGCCCGGGCCGGACAACATGCCGATCGGCTGCGCTGACAAAATCTGCGCAAGATGGTCGGACAGAAACTGGCCGCTTTTCTGCTCGATCCCCTTGGCGCAGATCAGCACAGGAACAGGCGGAAGATGCGGCTTCAAATCTGCAAGACAGGCATTGAGCATTTGTGCCGGCACAGCGGCGAGCAGAAGGTCGCAATCAGACAAACGCATCGGTGCGGCGCTGGCATGCAGATTGCCCGGGAATGACACACCCTCAAGATGCGCGCTGTTCATGCGCGCCGACTGCATGGCCGCCATGGCATCGGCATTACGTCCCCAGAGGAGCGTATCGCGACCTGCGCGCGCAGCGCTCAGCGCCAACGCTGTTCCCCAAGCGCCCGCACCGATGACACCAATACGCTGATACATCGTGTTCATGCTTTAACACCGGCAAAAGCGACAGCTTCAGCGTTGGGATCAAGCGGCCAGCGGGCGCGGGCAAGTGTTTCCATCGTTTCAATTTTATTGGCGCGCAGACGCTCAAGTCCCGCCCATGCAATCATGACGCCGTTATCGGTGCATAGTGCAGCGGGCGGCACAACCAAACGTCCGCCTTTTGCGGCAATGCTGCTTTGCAGTCGTGTGCTCAAGGCTGTGTTGGCCGCAACCCCGCCTGCAATCGCAATGACCGGCGCGCTGTCATGCGTAATTTTAAAAAGGTCGATGGCACGCGACAAACGGTCGGCGACTGCATCTGCCGCCGCTGCTTGAAAGCTGGCGCAAAGATCACAGATATCTTGGTCGCCCAGCGGCTCTAAACTCTGCGCCTGCTGGCGCACCGCCGTTTTCAATCCTGAGAATGAAAAATGCGGCAGCTCGCGGCCCTTCATCGGCCGCGGAAAATCAAATCTTTGAGCATCCCCGCGTAGCGCCCATTGCTCGACATATTTTCCGCCCGGAAAACCAAGCCCCAGCATTTTTGCAACCTTGTCGAAGGCCTCGCCCAAAGCATCGTCGATTGTGGTGGCAAGGCGTTTGTAAACACCGACATTTTCTACGGATAAAATCTGCGTGTGCCCCCCCGAGACCAGCAGCATCAAATACGGAAAGGCCAGCCCATCGGTCAGACGCGGGGTGAGCGCATGCGCTTCCAGATGATTGATGGGAATATAGGGCTTGCCCGTCACCTCAGCGAGCACCTCGCCCGTCATTGCGCCCACCAGCAGGCCGCCCAGAAGACCGGGGCCTGCGGTTGCCGCAATCGCGTCGATTTGCGCAAGCGTTACCCCCGCTTCATCCAACGTTTCAATGATCTGCCGATCAAGAATGCCGACATGCGCGCGCGCGGCAATTTCCGGAACAACGCCTCCAAACGGCGTATGTTCAGCAATCTGGCTGCGAAGGCGCTCCGCCAGCACCTTGCCTGAGCCGTCCGGCGACAAGCTGACAAGGCCAACCGCTGTTTCATCGCAGCTTGTTTCAAGTCCAAGGACAATCATTGCGCGCAGGCCCGCCGGAGATTAAGACAATATTCCATATTTTTGGCTAGCACTCGCACGGCGTTGGTGCAAATTTTCATGAGGTTGATCGGTCATGATGACGGCGTTTTTGACAATTGGCACCCGTGGTTCGCGCCTTGCCCTTGCGCAGGCGGAAATGACGCGCGCCGCCCTTGCGAAGACGCATGGCTGCGCCCCTGCCGATATTGCCATCAAAACCTTCGTGACCACGGGCGATAAAATTCAAGATCGCTCCCTCATCGAGGCGGGCGGCAAAGGCCTTTTCACCAAAGAGATTGAAGACGCCTTGCTGGCAAGCGAGATTGACCTTGCCGTTCATTCGGCAAAAGACATGCCTGCGGTTCTGCCTGACGGCTTGGCGCTTGTTGCCTGCCTGCCGCGTGAAGATGCGCGCGATTGCCTGATTGGCGCCACACGCGGCAGCCTTACACATGGCGCCGTGATCGGCACATCGTCACCGCGCCGTGCCGCGCAGATGAAACGCCTGCGGCCGGATGTCACCATCGTCGACTTTCGCGGCAATGTGGACACACGGCTGATGAAGATTGCGCGCGGCGATGTGCAGGCCAGCCTTCTGGCGCTTGCAGGCCTGAAGCGGATTGGCCTTGAAGCACAAGCGACAGATATTTTACCGCTTGAGGCCTTTCCGCCCGCGCTTGGCCAAGGCATTGTCGTTCTTGAATGCCGTGCAGATGATGCAGTGACGCGCGTCAAGCTTTTGGCAATTTCACACCAGGCTTCAATGACAGCGCTGACGTGCGAGCGGGCTTTTTTAAGTCATCTTGACGGTTCCTGCCGCACGCCTATTGCGGGCTATGCCGAACTCATTGGTGACACACTCACATTTCACGGGATAATTTTAAAACCCGATGGCAGCGCTGTTTTTGAAACACACCGCAAGGGCACAAGCGATCAGGCTTATGCCATCGGTTTTGACGCGGCCGAAGAGTTAAAATCGCGCGCGCCGCTCGATTTTTTTGTGTCGTGATGCGCAGGCTGGTTCTTGTCACGCGCCCGCAACCCGATGCCGACCGCCTGACGCAACAGTTAGAAGCCGACGGCTATCAGGCCATGTCCGCGCCTTTGTTTCAAACCGTACCCAGCGAAGCGGCGCTGCCGCAGGTAACGCCCATTGCCGTTGTTGCAACCAGCCGCAACGCGCTGCTGGCGCTCAAAACTCAAGACGCAACCCATCTTTTCCATATGCCTTTTTATGGCGTTGGCGAAGAAACGGCGCAGGCCGCGCGCGATGCCGGTTTTAAATGTGTAACCGCCGCTACAGGCGATGCGGCATCGCTGTCACATCTTGTCGAAGCGCATCATCAGACTGGCACTGTTCTTTATCTGGCGGGTGTGAAACGAAAGCCGTTGTTAGAGACACGCCTTGCCGAAGCAGGGTTTCATTTGGTGGTGTGGGACGCTTACGACATGGCCACACTGCCGGGTTTTTCCCCGTTCGTGCAGCAAGCAATTAAGGAGCGGCAAGTCGGAACGGTTCTTTTGTTTTCTGAACGCGCTGCCGCGCAGTTTTTAAGTCTTGTCATTCCCATGGGGCAGACGATTACGGCAACGCCAGATTATTTCTGCCTGTCGCAGGAGATTGCCGCCCCGCTTCAGGAGCGCGGGCTTCGCGCCTATGCCGCAGCAAAACCGGAAATGGCAGAGATTTTAAGATTGCTGGCGCAAAAAAATATTAGGTAAGTTTACCTCATCGCGTTATGAAGGCCTATGGCTGATATGACTTTGAAACCGCCCAAACCCGATAAGGCGCCGCGCGCTAAAAAACTCGGCGAACCCATCATTTCGCAAAAGCCCGAACCTGCAAATCCCGACCCTGTTGTCAGCTTTGAAAAACCACGCGCCGGGCTGATGTGGTCGTCGATTGCGCTTGGCCTTGTGCTTGTGGCCGGCATCGGCATTGCCGGGTCTTATGCCTTGATGCGCAATGACACATTTTCAGGCGCCGTCGATACCAGCGGGCAAATGCGCTCAATGGCCGACCGCATGGCACAAGTCGAAGGCCAGAGATCACGCATCAACACGCTGGAAAACAGCGTCAACCGCTTCGAGGCAACGCGCAATTCCATGACGGCGCTTTCTGAAAAGCAGGAAAGCGACACTCACCGGCTGGAAGAATCCATTCAGCAGATGAAACCAAAAGAAGCGGCTGATCTTGCACCGCTTGAAGCACGGCTTAATGCGCTGGAGCAAAAGCTTGGCGGCCTGTCGCAGCAAGGGATTGCCGAAAAAGAGCAAAAGCTTGCTGAGGCCTTGTCGGCATTGGCGCTGAAACAGGCCATTGATCTTGGCCAGCCCTTTACCAGCGAGCTTGCGCTGTCAAAAACATTTCCCGCCAATGCCGAACTGGCAACATCGCTTAGCCCCTATGCGCAAAACGGCCTGCCCACGCGCGCATCTTTGCTGCAACGTTTCCCAGCCGCCGCAGATTTAATGCTTCGCCAGCAGAGCTCAGCTAACGCAAGCTTTTACGACAGGCTATCGTCTTTTGCATCCTCGCTCATCAGCGTGCGCAAATCGGGCAATATTGAAGGTGACAGCCTGGAAGCGCGATTGGCGCGCTGCGAATACCAGCTGCAAAATGGCAGCGCTATTCTTGCCTATAAAGAATTTGTCGCAATTCCCGATGATATTCAACAACGTGCCGCTGACTTTTCAGCTGATTTGTCGACACGCGCGAAAGCCGATGAACTGACGCAAAAAATGATCTTGAACACGGCACAAACGCTTAAAAGTGCGTCCTGATGCGAAAGCTGTTTTTATTTATCGGGGTTGCGACACTTATCAGCCTGGCACTTGCCTATGTCGCGACGTTGCAAGGCAGGCTTGCCGTCGACCTTCTCGGCTATCATATTGAAACCAGTCTGTTTGTTGCTGTCATTGGCTTTGTCCTTTTTCTAGTCGCCGCTTACATTGTCGTTCAGACATTGCGCGCGGTGCTGCAGGGGCCGGAAGCATTTCGTATGTATTTGCGGCTGCGGCGCAAAGACAAAGGCCTTGACGCGATGACACGCGGGCTGGTCGCGGTCGGGGCATGGGATGTGAAGCAGGCGCAGCGCGCGGCACGCTCCGCCACGTCCTATCTTGGCGTTACGCCGATGACATTGCTGCTGCAAAGTCAGGCTGCACAGTTAAGTGGTGACCCTGACAAAGCGCGGCAAAGTTTTGAGGCGATGCTCGACAATCCGCAGACGCGGCTCCTTGGCCTTCGCGGCCTTTTTGTTGAAGCACAGCGCGCGGGAGATGGCCAGGAAGCGGCGCTTTACGCTGCCGCCGCGGCCGACATGAAATCCGACCTGCCCTGGGCGAGCAATGCGCTTCTTATCACCCAAGGCAAAACCGGCGCTTGGGACGCGGCTCTCACCACCATTCGTGCGCAGCAACGCCACCAGCTGATTGACAAGACAGAGAGCAAATATTTGCGCGCCGTTGCAATGACGGCCAAAGCACGCGAGCAGGTTGAGCACAACCGCGATGAGGCACGCGCGCTGGCGCTTGATGCGCATTATCTCGACCCCACGCTCGCCCCTGCCACCGTTCTTGCGGCAACGCTTGCGTCCGAGACAGGAAATTTTAAACTTGCGGCAAAAACGCTTGAGCGCACATGGAAACTTGCACCCCACCCGCTGATTGCCAATGCCTATGCGCATTTGCGCAGCGGCGATTCAGGGCGCGACCGCTTGAAACGGGCACGCCAGCTGCTTCGCCTGCACCCCAACCATCCCGAAAGCCTGATCGCTTTTGCAAGCGCGGCCGCTGAAGCGCGCGATTTTGCGCTGGCGCGCAGCACGCTTAAACCCTTGCTCGCTGCGCCAACGCAGCGCATTTGCCTGATGATGGCGAAATTTGCCGAAGTTGAGGATGACGATGTCGGCGAAATGCGCAGCTGGCTTGATAAGGCCATGCGCGCACCGCGCGATGCGCAGTGGATGGGCGACGGACAAATTTTGAGCGAGTGGCAACCGGCTTCGCCAATCTCGGGCGAGCTTGGCGGCGTGCGCTGGAGAGTTCCGCAGGATGAGCCGCAAAGTCTTGTTTTGCTGCAAGAGCAATTGCCCAAAATCCCGACCGCCTATCTTCCAGCGTCGCGCCGCGCGGCGCGCATTAATGTCGAAAATACAGCAGCGCGGCCTTCTTCTTCTCTTTTGACACCTGCAGAGTTAGCTGCAAAAGCCTCGCGCCAAGCGCCTTTTCTGCCCGATGATCCGGGCACGGCCAGCGATGATGACCCAGACGATACAACCACCGCAGCCTCATCCTTCCATTAGCTAGCTTTTAAAAAGGCCAAAACGCGAGATCCAAACGATATTGATTTAAAATGGTTTTTAAACCCGTTTTTTGCCGTTTTACGTTCGCAAATCGTGCAGTTAAAACTGTAGCCCATTTTTTCCAATCCGTCTCAGCGCTGTCGTTATAAGAAACCAAGGTTCAATCTTTTTCTGAATTACTTGAACTAATCACAAAATCATTTTCATGCCCAAGTATATCAGCTTGCCGTTGCCTGAATGTTCAACATCAGGCATGCCATTGTGGTGATGCCTGTCAAAAGCCATTTTTCTGTCCGCACAACAATTGTTCTGCTTGCCGTCGGTTTCATGACGCTTCTTAGCATTGTCGGCATGACGATATGGCTGGTGGAGCGCACGCAAGATTATGCCAATCAGGCTTTTGCAGCGCGCGATACGCGCACGGCTGCCGTCGAATTACGCAATGCCATTCAGACTGCAGAATCGAGCCAGCGCGGTTACGCCTACACGGGCAACGAGATTTATCTTGCACCTTATTCGACAGCCAAAACCGTCGCGCTGCGCCAGCTTATGGTTTTAAAAGACAGCCTTGTGTCCTTCCCCCAAACGCAGGTCGCTTTGCAGCGCCTTGAAACCATCATTATCGAGAAGGTCGATGAAATGGATACAATCATTGCGCTTAAGCGTGAGCGGCACGATCCAGAGGCTTTGGCAACAACTCGCACCAATCGCGGCAAGGCTTTGATTGATGAAGCCAATGTTTTTTTTGCAGGCATTATCCGCACATCCGATGAAAGTTTGAACGCAGGCGTGCGCCAGCAGCGCGCCAATGCGTCGTGGCTTCGCTGGATTTCGATTATGGGTGGATTTGTTATTGTTGGGGTCGTCGCCTCCGTCATTTTTGCACTTTTTCGTTACACGTGTGAGCTGTCTAGAACACGTGATGAAGTCACGGCATTCAATACAAAACTTGAAGAACGCGTTCAAAACCGCACAGCCGATCTGGCGCAGGCCCGCGACCGCGCCCAATTGCTGCTTGCCGAAGTCAACCACCGCGTTGCCAATAGCCTTTCACTTGTCGCTTCGCTTGTGCGACTGCAAGCCAATGTGCTGACGGACAAAGCTGCAAAAATAGCTCTTGGTGAAACGCAGGCGCGTATTTACGCCGTAGCATCTGTCCATAAAAGCCTTTATAGCTCAGGAGATGTGCGTTTCGTCGCAATGCATGACTATCTTTCAAGTCTGCTTGAGCACCTTGAAATATCAATGCGCGACGAAGGGCATGGCGCGTCTTTGAAATACGACATTGAGCCATTTGATATGCCAACAGATGCAACCATCAATCTAGGTGTTATCGTTGCTGAGCTTGTGACCAACGCTTTTAAATATGCTTATCCTGACCGCGTTGGGGAAATTCGTGTTCGTCTCAGACATCTCTTGGACAAGCAGATTGAGCTTACAGTTGAAGATGACGGTGTCGGCCGTCATGAAAGCGCCGAACCGAAAGGAACGGGACTTGGTACAAAAATTGTTAAAACGATGGCAGCGAGCTTGGGCGCGCAGATTAATTACAGTGCCGGCGACCCCGGCACGGCCGCGCGACTTGTTTTTTCTCTTTAGGACCTAAACCATCTGGAACAGCGAATGCGTATGGCCCAAAATTATTTTCGTCAGGCTTTTGCGGTTTTTTCTCTTTTTATGGCCAGTGTGGCGCATGCCGATGAAAGACCATCCGGCATTACAACGCCGACATTATTTGCGCCTTTTAACGCATATGCGCCGCCTTGCAGTCCGCCGTCCGGCCTTGCGAAGACTTTAACTTACATCCAAGAAAATGAGCGCGAGTTCCTGCAAGGGGTCGACCACGGCCTGTTCCTTGCCGCTCAAAATCGTGAGCTTAAATATCGCAAAGTTTTGGTGGAAAATGACACCACTAAAGTATTGGAACAACTCCATTTGCTTCAAGCTGAAAAAAGCGGCGCTCTCATCGCCACCTCGTCTGATTCTGCCGCTATAGCTCCCAATTTGGAGCGCTTGATTTGGTCTGGCGCTTTTGTCGGCACGATCGTGCCGCCGCCGGCGACATTGCTTCTCAACGCTCCACAATATGCAACAGGGAAAGTTTTGACCGATGCCGCGATCACATACATCAATGACAAGCTTGGCGGCAAAGCCAATGTCGTGCTGCTGACGCAAGACACAATGGAATATTTGTCGCCGCGGTTTGAGGCAATGCGCGACGGCCTGAACAAGTTGCCCGGGGTCACAATCATCGCCGACATCGCGCCAAAACCCGTCACCAAGGACGGCGGCTTTGCCACGATGAATACCATTCTCCTTGCCAATCCCAATATTGACGTCGTTCTAGGCGCAGATGCAGTCGTTCTCGGGGCCCTCAAAGCATTGCGTGCCACAGGTGAAGACAGACCCGATCAATTTCTAGGCGGCATCGACGGCGAGCCTGAAGCTGTTTCGGAAATCAAAAAAGCTGGGCCCTACAAAATGACAATCAGCCTTGCATCGCCCGTGTTTGCCTATGCCATGGGCCAATATGCCGCCGACTGGTTGGAGGGAAAAAGCATTCCGCAGGCCATGGACATTTTGCCCACTGCAGTTACGGCAGATAATTTAGCGGCTTATGAAAAGGATCTCGATGACCCTGAAAAAGTATATGCAGACCCAAAACGGCGTGCTGCGTATCTCAAAATGTATGGGAATATTTGTTACGACACCCGCAACACATACATCAATTTTCCATGGTCTTCGGAAGCCAAGTAATTGATATTTTGAGCATGCGCGGCATTTTGAAGCATTACCCCTTCGTATGACCTGGAGTTTAACTAAACGCCTGTTTTGACCTGCCCCGCTTTCAACAATTGCTTGCTTATTTCAATGTGATACGTTGCCAATTCGTCAATGGCGGGTTAATGACGAGAAACGTCACACGGGTGTTATGTGTGTAATGGTCGCAGAATAAAACCAGAGCGATCATATGACAAAAAGCCGATGTAGCTCAGGGGTAGAGCAGCGCTTTCGTAAAGCGAAGGTCGGGGGTTCAATTCCCTCCATCGGCACCATAACAATCCTAAAAAAAGCTGCGCTCCTTAAACGACTTAACGGTTTTACAAAAGCTGTTGGAATTTAACGGAACGAGACAGCCGCTTTTGATGTTCCAAATTTGCTGTTCAGAAGATAATCCAGCGAGGCTTTTCCGGCGCCGGCAACCGCCAGCCAGAAGAAAACAGCAAGATAGGTTGTCTCTTCAAAACCCAGTAGGGTTTCAGCAGAGTCAATATCGCTCCATTTTGCTGAAATGATGGCAACCACCATGACACCGGAGAGCATGCCGCCAAAGATGCGGGTAAACAGACCGAAGATCAGGCAAAGGCCGCCGAAAAACTCGACGCCTGAAACAAAAGGCGTGAGGATTTCGGGATAGGGAATGCCCCAGCCCGCAAAATTCTCAATCATTGCCGGCAGATTGTGCAACTTGGCCCAACCTGTCAGCATAAAAACGTAGCCGACAACGATGCGGGCAAAAAGTGGCCCTGCCCATAAAAAATGCGAGGCGACCCATTCCGGCCAGCCGATCAAGAGCGCAACGGCTTTGCTAAAAATTGATGTGTGGGTGCTATCTGCTGTATCGATCATGCGGCATGACTTTCTTCTGAGAGATGTGAAATTGGTTCTTTTGCAAGAAGTCCGTTGCGGATCCACCTTGAAAACCAGTCCGACAAATTGGCGGCCAGCGCATCATCGGGGAGCGCGCGCTCGTGCTGCAGCTCGTCCATGGCCTGCCCGATTGGCACGCCTGAAAAAAGCTTTGTCAAAAGATGGTATTCGTTTTCGCCAAGGTCCATACGCCAGACAACGTCATCATGCCGGAACACGGCAACAAAACTGTGCTGCAGCGCAGGCTTTTCAGGCAGCGACTCTTCCTTGACCGCGATGTAATAGGCATTGACGGGATAGGCGAAGGAAAACAGCTCCAACGCTGTGCGCGGATGAAGCTTCATCTCCATTAATGTGTCAGCCGTTAAGGCGCCAAGATGCTGCGGCTCAAGCGCGACGGTCTCTGCTGGGTCTGTCAGCTGCGACACGGCGTTTTCAAGCTTCGCAATCTCAACTGCAAAAGCATCGACTGGATTGTACTGCTTTAAAAAAGCCGGAAGGCGTGCGGCATAACGTCCAATATTGAAATGCTCCGATTGCGCGGCGTCGAGAAAAGACCAGATCAGTTTTTCAAACGCATCGTCGCCAAGATAGGTCTGCAGGACGGGATAATCTTCGGCCACAACATCATAGAGGCGGAAGCGATAGGATTCGATGTAGACGTTCAGCTGCTCTGCGGCAGGAAAGTCTGGCTTCTCGCGAATCCATGCCGCTGGATTTTGCTCAGGGTCTTTCCCAGTGACAATCGCAGCCTGCATGCGGGTCTGTTGTTCAACCAGAGGCGTTTCCATATTGGCAATGTAATAGGGATGGTTTTTGGCAAGGTCGGGAAGCGTGCCGTAATTATGAGCATCTTGAGCGGCGACTTTTGCCTTGGCAAGTTCCGCATTCAGCACATCAAATTCAGGAATATTTCCGTCCCATTCCACCATGGTCGTGATGGTGCGCTGTGCCTTGTTAATGGTGTAGCGATAGAGCGCCCAGACTTCATCGACCACATGGTCGTCATGTGTATCGACGATATGCGTGCCTTTGTTGGTGTGTCCGGACAAATGGATTTGCGCGACCTTGTCGAGCGGCATCGCGTCGATATAGGCCTTGGGATCAAGGCGGTGATTGTAGCAGCTGACATACACATTGTTAACGTCGAGCAGCAGATGGCAGCCGGATTCCTCCGCCATGCGCGAGATGAATTCCTCTTCGCGAATGTGCGAGGCTTTGAATTCAAGATAGGTTGACGGATTTTCAAGCGCGATCGGGCGCTCCAGATAATCCTGCACTTGTTTGATGCGTGAGATGATTTGTTTTAAAGATTCTTCCGTGTAAGGCACGGGCAGAAGGTCATGCGTGTTTTTATGGGCAACGCCTGTCCAGCACAGATGGTCAGACACCCATGCAGGCTTTAGCCAGTCCATCAGCTTTTTCAGCTTGGCCATATATTCGGAATTGATGGGGTCAACAGTGCCGATCGACATCGACACGCCGTGCATGACAACCGGATAGCGCTCACGAATGCGCGCCAGATTGCGCAGCGGCCTGCCGTCGGTGTCCATAAAATTTTCGGAGATGATTTCAAACCAGTCAACATCAGGCCACTGGTTGAAAATATGCGGGTAATGATCAATGCGCAGGCCAAGGCCGAACCCCAGATCTGGAAAAAAGCTGTCCGGTTTTTCCCACGATGTCTGTGAAGAAGAATTCATAATATGACCGCCTTGATATTGAATGAAGTGTAGAAGCGGGACAAGTCCCGCTTCCGTTTTTTAAATAAAGCGTAAAATTACTTCTTGCTGCCGTCCGTTGCGCAGCCGCCTTTGCCTTTGCAAGAGTTCTTGCCAGCGCAGCCATTGTCGCCGGCTTTGCAGCCGCCTTGGCCCTTACAAGCGTTCATGCCTTTGCAAGCATGCTTTTCTGACGCCATTGTTGATGATGTTGTTTTATCGAGACCGGCAGCTTGCACGGTACCGACCGAAACAACACCAGCGGAGAGAAGGCCTGCAAGCGCTGCTGCAGCAAATTTAGATGATGACATTGGAGAACTCCTTGTTTGAATGACCGGACTTCAAAAGTGACAGCCCGGGAAGAAACCGCGGCGTAAGCAGGACTTTAGAAGACCAGACCGTCACAGCGATTACTGTTTTATTCGTGAGCCAAGGTAAGGACGTTACATAAAATCCAGATTAAAAATAAATTTTATTAAAAGACACGAGATTGGGCGGCACTTATAAAGGCAACTACCAGCGAAGCGCGAATTTTCCGATAAGCGTGCCGACAAAGGCACAGGCCAGTGTGGTCAAATAATGAAATTGCAGAACATGCACCAGAGAGTCATTGGGCTCCGCAAGTCGCAAGATAAAACAGCCTGTGCTGGCAGCACTTAAAGCAATAAACAGCCCGGCCCGCAGCGGATGCGTAGTGGCGCCTTTTCGCAGCAGAACAAACAAGAATGCTGAAGGAAGCATGGCAAAAACACAAATGCAGGTGGCGCAGTCCATGCCGTTGACACCCTCAGGCAGCTGCATCCTGCTGTCGGCCGGCATCAGGATCTGCAAAAGGATCAACCCGATCAAAGCCAGTCCGCTGACCAGCGGCCACAGCCCTACGCGCTTTTGCTGATAGCTGTCCGGGTAGGACAGATAAAAGGCTGCGCGAAGGCTGGAGAACGCAATGATTGGCAAGATTATGAGCTCAAGCAAATAAAACGGCCGCTCAATCTGAAAGGCGAGATCTGGCCTGCGTCCGAGAAAAAGACTGGCGGCAATGGCATAAACGACAAGAACAAGACCGGCGCGCAAAAGCTGAACAAGCGGAGACGGCAACCGCTTTGTAGTGGCGGCCTCGCTGCTCAAACTGTCGATCAACCCGTCGATCTTACCCATTCTATTTATTTAAACGTGCCCTTATCACTTTATAAGCCCTGTGTGCCGCAACCTTTACAGCCGATTCATTCATGTTCAGCTGCCCCCCCACCTCTTTTGCCGTGTAGCCCTGCGTGTGCATCAGATGAATGATCTTCTGCTGTCTGTGCGGCAACTGACGCAGCGCGTCATTCAGGTATTCGGTATCGGCCCCGGTTTCGGTTACGGGCTGTGCAAGATTGTCCTGCAATTCGGTAATATCAATTGTGGCGTGTTTGGCGCGGGCGTAATGTTTGCGCAAATAATCGCTTAAGCGAAAACGTGCAATCGCCGAGACCCAAGGCAGGATCGGGCGCACACCATCATAGGTGTGGCGGGCTTTATGAACGGAAATGAGGATTTCCTGCAAGACATCTTCAACGTCATCTTTGGGCATACGCCTTTGTAAAAAGCGGCGCAGGTCATTGGAAATTTCTTTTAAAAAACAGGCATAGGCTGCTTGGTCGCCTCTGCAACCGGCGAGCATCAGGTCGCAAATACGCTGGTTTTTTTCAGGCTGTGTAACCATGCTGAGCCTTTGCCCGAATAAGGAGGTAACCCGTCGTTTCCGTGCGTTCGAGACGACAGCTATGCCAGTGATCCCGGCGTTTTACAATTCCCCTTTGGGGAAGGGTCGCCTGTTTGTTAACCACCACCACGCAAAGGTAGACACTTTATGAGCATATCGCGCTGCACCTCCTGCTCCTCACCGGCCGAGAAATATGCCGAGCTGGTGCGTGACAAGCAGGACAGGTTTGATCCCGCGCATGACAAAACCACGGCCGCGCAATCGGCGGCTCTGAATTTCACAACCTCATTCGATATCAAAGTTTAAGGAAACCCAATGAAACTCGCTGTTATGACTGCACTTGCTCTTTGCCTTGGCGCCGTGACCGAACCTGCCAAAGCCGACCAGATTGTACTGGCTGGCGGATGCTTTTGGGGCGTCGAAGCGGTGTTTGAACATCTCAAAGGCGTCTCCGACGCAACCTCAGGCTATGCCGGCGGAGCGGCCGCAACCGCACATTATGACGACGTCAGCACAGGCTCGACAGGGCACGCGGAATCGGTGCGCGTCACATACAATCCGAGCCAGATTTCACTGGACCAGCTTTTGGCCGTTTACTTTAAAGTGGCCCATGATCCGACAGAGTTGAACTATCAAGGCCCTGACAGCGGCACGCAATATCGCTCGGCCATCTTTTACACGTCCGCCCCGCAAAAACAGGCGGCGGATGCCTACATTGCAAAACTTGCAAGCGAGCGTGCGTATTCTTCAAAAATCGTGACGACGCTCGAACCCTTGAACGGCTTTTATCCTGCAGAAGCCCATCACCAGAACTTCGCGGCACTTAATCCAAACTATCCTTACATCGTTGCCTATGATGCGCCAAAAGTGGTGCAGTTGCAAAAAACATTCCCTTCACTTTACACAGCGCGGTAAAATCCATGAAAAGTCTCGGCTGTCTTTTGATTGCTTCTGCGTTGAGTTTTGTTTTTGCCAGCGTGAACGCCGCGGTGGCAAAGCCCGGCGCCGGCTTGCAAGAGGGACTGGCCAAGCCCTATTCCGCGCCGGAGTTTTCGGGCATCGAGGCTTGGCTGAACAGCAAGCCGCTGCGTCTGTCCGCTTTGCGTGGCAAGGTCGTGCTCGTCGATTTCTGGACCTATTCCTGCTACAACTGCGTCAATACGCTACCCTATGTGAAAGCGTGGAATGAAAAATTTCGCGAACAGGGTCTCATTGTAATTGGTGTTCAGGCGCCCGAATTTGAGGCCGAAAAGAAAATCGCGAATGTCAGCGCCGCCGTGACAAAATTCGGGATCACCTATCCCGTGGCCGTCGACAATCAGCTCGACACATGGACAAGATACAACAACCATTACTGGCCCGCTTTTTACCTCATCGATAAGCAGGGGCAGGTTGTCTACACGCATTTTGGCGAAGGAAATTACGCTGAAACGGAAAGCAATATTCGCACCCTTCTTGCGCAATAAATAACCTGCCGGCGCTGGTCATCCTGTAAAGACATCAGCCTGCACCCGTTTATCAGTGCAGCTGCGTAAATTGGACTTGCCGAAACAAGGTGAAACACTCTTAAACTGCTCAAAGCTGAACACCGCAAAATCTGGCGCGCTGGCAACATTGAGGCAAAGATGAAACGCGTTCTCCTTTTGGCATTTTTGCTGTTTGCCGTCCCTATTGCCGCTTACTGGTACCAGTCCCAAGATTATTTCTACCGCTTCAAAGACCTGTCGGGGCCAAGCGATGTCAGTATTGTCGAACCGCCAACTCCCGCAAAATGGGAGGTCTATGCCACAGGCTCCGACAGCCGGATGGCGGTTCTGCTCACCGACACGACATCCGACTGGATGGCCTTGGCGCACGGCCTGAAAACCATCGGCATTCCGTTTATGATGACGACAGATTATCAGGCCGCGCTCAAGCATAAAGTGGTCTATGTGTTTCCAAACATTACAGGCCGTAACCTGTCAGCGGACGCGCTGGGCGCGCTCAGCGCCTTTCCATCAAAAGGCGGCACGCTGATTGCCCAGCAGGTTTTTACCGGCGCGCTAAAAAATATTTTTAACTATGAAGATGTCGTGCCGAATAAAAACGCAACGCAACTGCTGTTCTCAGCAGCCGATGCTGCGACATCAAACTTTACCGACCCCGATGAAAAAACGCTGAAAATTGGCAGCGCCAAAAATCCTGCCCTCGGCGCTTACAGCTATGTCGCACAATCTGCCAACACCATTGCAACCTATCAAGACGGAACACCGGCCATCTTGCGCAATGCGGCGGGCACGGCGTATGCGCTGGGCTTTGACATCGGCTATTTTTTGCAAAAAGGCTATAACAACCGGCAGCAGGATATCGCCACCAGCTATGTCAATGCTTATGAGCCGACGCTCGATGTCATGCTTCGTTTTCTAAAAAACGTTTACATCAAAGGCCAGCAAAGCGGCGTGACCTTGTGGACCGTGCCGCACGGAAAAGCACTGACTGTGCAGCTGACACATGACATTGACTACACAAAATCTCTTTTGAATGCCGTGCAATATGCCGCCTATGAAAGCGAAAACCATATCAGCGCGACCTATTTCATGCAGGTCAAATATGTGCGCGACTGGAATGATGATATTTTCTTTACCGACGAGGGCACAAAAACACTTTCAAAAATTCGGGCCATGAATATGGAAATTGCCAGCCATTCCATTGCCCACTCGCAAAGCTTCGACAAATTTGAAATGGGCACAGGCAAAGAAGCCTATCCCAACTATGTTCCTTTCGTAAAAGACAAAAACACCACGGTTGGCGGCACAATTCTTGGCGAGCTGCGCGTGAGTAAATTTTTGCTCGACCATTTTGAACCGGAAAGGCCTGTCGTGTCGTTCCGCCCCGGCCATTTGCGCGACCCCTACATTCTGCCCCAGGCGCTGGCGGCGACCCATTACCTTTTCAGCTCATCTGTGACAGCCAATGATTCAATCACCCACCTTCCCTTTCAGCTGACCTATGGCCGCGACACCATCGCCGAAGTCCCCGTTTTTGAGTTTCCGATTACGGTTGAGGATCTTTTTGACCCGCCGATGCTGGACCGCTTGCCGCAGGCTATTGTTTTGGCCGAAAAACTCAAAAAATACGGCGCCTTGTTCAATATTTTGATTCATCCCGATGTCATCGGTCAGAAATTCGCTTTTGAAAAAGGCTTTGTCGAAGCGATGGGAGACAGCGCCTGGTACGGCTCCGTGGCCCAGTTTGGCCAGTTCTGGACAGCGCGCGACCAGATCGGCATTGATGTGCAGCAAAACGCGACACAGCTCAACGTCCAGCTGTCAGTGCCCCAACCGGTTGACGGGCTGACGCTGCAACTGCCTGCAAAAGCACAATTTGTGTCATGCGCCGCCTGCGGCCATGCCGAACAAAAAGGCGGCTTTCTTATCATCGACCATCTCAGCACCGATGCGAGCGTTTTGCTTTCCGTGCAACCTTAAAAACGCTGCGCTTTTTTCTAGCGCTGTGATGATAAATCTGGAAAGCTTGAAGAGCCATGTTTCCCTTCAGACGTAGAAAACCTGCCGATACAAGTGATGTCAGTCCGGCGCGGTTAGAGGCTTTTTCGGATGGCGTCATCGCCATCATCATCACGATCATGGTGCTCGAGCTAAAAGTGCCGCATGATGTGACAGCACGTGCGCTTTTGCCATTATGGCCTGTTTTTATCAGCTATGCGCTCAGCTTTTTTTACATCGCCACCTATTGGATCAATCACCATCATCTGTTTCACTTCGTGAAACATGTCAGCACGCCGATGCTCTGGACGAATTTGTTGTTCCTGTTCTTTTTGTCGCTCATTCCGTTTTTTACCGCCTATGTTGGTGAAAACAACATGCAGACATTTCCCGTCATGCTTTACGCCGTGATGATGATGGCCTGCAGCGTCTCATTTTTAAGCCTGCGCATTGCCGTTGCTTCCCAAAACTCCGGTGCAAAAGGCATCAGGCTTTTGAAGGTTGCGGGAACGAAAAAAAACTGGCTATCGTCCCTTGTCTATCTTGCAGCGCTGCCGCTGGCATTTGTTCATCCCGCTATCACCATGACATTGATTTTGCTGGTTGGTTTTGCCTATGTCATCCCGCCGCGCTGGGACAAAGACCCCTATAGCCGTTAAGCCAGTTGACGGGCGCGATCGGCGCAGATCAATGTGGCACGTATGAAACGCACGCTTCCCAAACTTTCTATCGACGTTCTGCGCATCAGGGATTTTCGGCTGTTGCTGATCGCCCGCATTTTTACCTTTATGGCCATGCAGGCGCAGGCCGTCATCGTCGGCTGGCAGATTTATTCGCTGACCCATGATCCGTTAATGCTTGGCCTTGCCGGTCTTGCCGAAGCTTTGCCGGCTCTGGTTTGTGCTGTGATCGCCGGGCATATCGTTGACCAGTCGCGGCCGCACAGGGTGTATCTTCTTTGCATCTCCGTTCTGGCGTTAAATGCCATCGGCCTGTTCGTTGTCGCAGGCGGTCTTGTTCACCCGCCCGGCATCAGCGTTGTCACCTATATTTTTGCAGGCGTCATCATTTCCGGCATTGCCCGCGCCTTTGCCATGCCCGCCTCCTTTTCGCTGTTTCCGCAAATTGTCCCGCGCAAGCTTTTTTCCGCAGGTGCGGCATGGATGAGTTCTGGGTTTCAGGTCGGAACCATCACAGCGCCTGCGCTTACGGGTTTGATTTATGGCGGGTATGGCGCTGCGGTTGCTTGGTTGATCCCTGCGACCCTTCTCAGCACAGGCTTTGTTTTGCTGGCCTGTCTTGGCGGAACGGCGCGCCTGTTTCGCAATGAGAAAAAGGGCGAGAGCGCAGGCCAAAGCATCAAGGCCGGTTGGCGCTATATCTGGAACAATCCCGTCGTGCTCTCGGTGATGGCGCTCGATATGTTCGCTGTGCTGCTTGGCGGCGCGGTTGCATTGCTACCGGTATTTGCCGCCGAGGTGTTGCACACGGGTTCTGAAGGGCTTGGCCTGCTGCGGGCGGCGCCCGCGGTCGGGTCTGTCAGCATCGGGCTCATGCTGGCAATACGCCCGCTTCAAACATTGCGGGGCAGCGTGCTTCTGGCAACAGTTGGCGGCTTTGGCCTGTCGATGATCGGCTTTGGCCTCAGCACATCCTATGCCTCTGCCATGCTGTTTCTGGCGCTGTCGGGGGGCTTTGACAATGTCAGCATGGTCATGCGCCAGACCATTCTTCAAATCATGACCCCGTCCGACATGCGCGGGCGCGTATCGGGCATCAATTCAATGTTCATCATTTCGTCGAACGAGCTTGGCGCTTTTGAATCCGGCGTTGCGGCGCGGTTTCTAGGCCTGCTGCCCGCCATTGTCCTTGGCGGCGTCGGCACATTAGGTGTGGTTGCTGCAACCGCGTTTTTCTCACCGCAGCTTTTGCGCATGAAAATTGACCTTGCGCAACTGGATGAGCAAAAAACCGAGCCGGCATAGCTGGCCGCATTTTATCATTCTGGAACAGAGAAGCGCATTGGCGGTTTAGACTGGCATGCCGTCTGCTTCAACCACGCCTCTTGCTGACCCCAAACATGCAGCCAAAGATGCAGGCCTTGTTTATATCAATGATGCGACGCGCGGCATTCACCGCCACCGCAAAGGAAAAAGCTTTACCTATACGGGGTTAAGCGGCAAACCTGTCACTGACGCTGCGACCAAAGCGCGCATCAAGGCGCTCGTCATTCCACCGGCATGGGACGATGTCTGGATCTGCGCCAAAGCAAAAGGCCATTTGCAGGCCACAGGTACGGACGCAAAAGGCCGTAAGCAATATCGTTACCATACCGGTTTTCGCGCGTCCCGCGACAGTGCCAAGTTTGAGCACATGCTCGGCTTTGCAAAAGCCTTGCCCAAGATCCGCAAAAAAATCGCTGCCGATATGCGCAAGCGGACATTGTGCCGTGAAAAGGTTCTGGCAACTGTCATCTCACTTCTGGAGCATACGCTGATCCGCGTCGGCAATGACAGCTATGCCAAGGACAACAATAGCTTTGGCCTCACAACATTGCACGATCGCCACGTCAATATCAGCGGCTCAAAACTGCAATTTCGTTTCAAGGGTAAAAGCGGCAAGTCATGGGATTTGAAATACACCGACAAGCGCATTGCCAAAATTGTGCGCGATTGCCAAGACCTGCCGGGGCAAAACCTCTTCGCTTATGTCGATGAAAGGGGAAAGGTACACGATGTCACATCCTCCGATGTAAATGCGTATTTGAAAGACATCAGCGGCGCCGACATCACTGCGAAAGATTTCAGAACATGGGCGGGAACCGTGCTTGCGGCCATCGCACTCGATGAATTTGAGCATGTCGACAGCGCGGCAGCGGCCAAGAAAAATGTGCGGCAAGCGATTGAGGCCGTGGCGGCGCGCCTTGGAAACACGCCCACCATCTGCCGCAAATGTTATGTCCATCCTGAAATTATCGACGCCTATCTGGGCGGCGATCCCGTGATGCAAATCAAAGCCAAAATCAGCGCCGAGCTGAAAAACCTGAAACAGCTGAGCGCCGAAGAGGCGGCTGTCTTGGCTTTGCTTCATTCGAGGCTGGCCAAAAACTAGGAACAATCCCACATATTGTTGGTTAATTAGATACAACCCAAAATTTTCAAGGAGTGATTTTATGTCAACAGCAGCAGGCCATACGCGCGCCATTCAAGCGTCCCGCGTTACCGGTACAAAAGTCTACAACACCAGCGGTGAAGCCATTGGTCATATTGAAGATATTGTCCTCGATAAACTTTCAGACCGCATTCTTTTCGCCGTGGTTGGCTTTGCCGGAATTCTCGGCATTGGTGAAAAATATCATCCCATTCCATGGTCATCTCTGGATTTTCAAAAAGAGAAAGAAGGCTATGTAGTTCCTTACACGAAGGAACTTTTAGAGCGCGCGCCCGTTTATGAACTGAGTGAGCTGACCAAGAATGATGGTCAAATACGTGAGAGCGCATTTGCCTATTACGACGTTCAGCCCCGATAAATTCTTTTTAAGAGCAGACACCTTAAATTGAGTGGGCTCAAAACAGACCGGCAGCGATTCCGGTCTGTTTTGTCGTCAAGCAACAAATTTTAGATTTTGCATGGCTCGCGTTGTCAACATCTGTGAAATGATCAGGCCGTTTTTGTCCGCGAGTTGCACCAACAGCGGCAGCATGTTTGCAACCCCGATTTCATCTGCCTCGCACAAAGGGCCGCCGCGCCATTTTGGCCAGCCATAGCCTTTGACCATGACAACATCGATGTCCGACGCCCGCAGCGCCACATGTTCATCAAGAAGCTTGCTGGCCTCGTTGACAATTACCGCCAGCAGCCTTGCCTGCACCGTATCGGCGCGAGGGCTCGCGGCGATGAACCCTTTTCGTGCACGCTCCTGCACAATGATGTTGAGCACTTCGTCAGAAGGCACTGCTTTGCCGTCCTTGTAATCATACCAGCCTTTGCCGGTTTTGCGCCCCAAGCGCCCCGCATCGCAAAGAAAGTCAGGAATTTCGACATAACGCTCTCCATCAGGGCGTTTGCCTGCGCGCCGCTGGCGCTGTGCGCATGCAATATCGAGCCCCGACATATCAGCAACGGCAAACGGCCCCAGTGCAAAACCAAACTGTTGCATGGCGGCATCAATCTCATAGGGGCTTGATCCGTCTTCCAAAAGATATTCGCACTCACGGCGATAGGCCTGCCAAATCCGGTTGCCGATAAAACCTTCGCTGTTGTGTGACAGCACGCCGGTTTTTTGCAACGCTTTGGCCAGCGCAAACCCTGCGCCAAGCGTTTGCGGCACGGTCTTTTTCCCCGCGACGATTTCAACCAGTTTCATAATCTGCGCGGGTGCAAAAAAGTGCAGGCCCAAAAACCTGTCGGCACGCGCACTTGCCTGCGCCAATTCATCAATATCAAGATAAGACGTGTTGCTGGCAAGAAGCGTCGACGCAGGAAGAATGGCGCCAAGCTGTACCAGCAGGCTCTTTTTAATGTCCATATCTTCATACACGGCTTCGATGACAAGGTCGCAGCGCTTCAACTCGCTCAAGTCCGTGCTGGCGACCAGATGCTCCAATGCCAATTCCGGCGTCGTATTCAAAAGGCCGCGCGCTTTTGCCTTTTGCAGCTCCGCATCAATCGACGCCCAAGCCTTTGCCAGCGCGGCGTCGTTTTGGTCGACAAGCACAACCGAAAATCCGCTTTGAAGACAGGCCATTGCAATTCCGCAGCCCATTGTGCCGCCGCCGACGATGCCAACTGTTGTAATGTTGGTTGGGGTCACATTTTCAAGCGCTGGAATTTTTGCAGCTTCTCGTTCCGCAAAAAACTGGTAGCGCAAAGCGCGGCTTTGCGCACTGCGTGTCAGTGTTTCAAAAATCTCGCGCTCCTGCTTGATCCCCTCCGCCAGCGGCAATTCTGTCGACAGCATTACCGCATGCGCGGCCTCAACCGGCGCAACCTGCCCGCGCGCCGTTTTGACAATGGCTGACAGTGTCTCGCCAAGAGCGATCTGGTCTGAGACTGTAACTCGTGCAGCAAGGCTTTGTTTGGCCGTGAGCGTTGCAGCATAATCGAGCGCTGCGGCGCGAAGATCATGCTCGACCACCGCATCAATGAGGCCCATTGTTTTGGCCTGTTGTGCAGAAAGACGTTTGCCCGAGGTGATGATGTTGAGCGCAGGCGCAAGGCCGATCAAACGGGGAAGGCGCTGCGTTCCGCCAGCGCCGGGAATAAGCCCCAGCGTGACTTCGGGAAAGCCGAGCTGCGTTGACGCAAGCGCGAGGCGCGCATCGCAGCCAAGCGCCAGTTCAAGCCCCGCACCAAGCACCGTGCCGTGCAGCGCCGCAATCCAGAGCTTTGTGCTCGCCTCAATAGTGGCAATCAGATCAGGATTGGTTGGTTTTAAGAGCGGCTGACCAAATTCCGAAATATCGGCACCGGCAATAAATGTCTTGCCTTCGCACAGCAAAATGGCGACGCGCACAGGCGAGCGTTCAATCTTCTGCACCGCCTCATAAAGCGCACTGCGCAGTTGATGCGACAACGCATTGACGGGCGGGTGGTTGATAACAACCAGCGCCACATCGCCCTGCGTGCTGATTGAAACAAGAGTAGTCATATCAATTCCAATCCACTCATTCTTACCAGCGCCCGAGGCTTGTCCGAACGGCGCATAAACAAAAGAATTTTAAATCAAAAAATTAGACCTCTGCTTTCGCAGGGGTGAGCGGGTATTTAGTTTTTACACCTGCCGCCGGATTGTCACCACCCGAAAGCGGTTGGCGACAAAAGCACTGTCGGTCAGGCTGGCATTGCCCGCAGGATTTGCACCGCTGACATGATAATCAGAAAACGCCGCCGACTGGTTCACATAGACATGGCCGGTGAGATTGATTGAAAGCGCAACGCCCGCTTGCGCAAACGCCATGCCCGCTTTTGAAATCACATCTTCATTCGTCGAATAAAGCGAGGCCGTGATCGCGCCCTGCTTGCGCGCGCCTTCGGAAGCGAGCTCTATCGCCTCAGCCGTGTTTTCGACCGCGATCAAAAAAGCGATGGGGCCAAAGTTTTCCTGGTTGTAAAGCTTGTGGTCTTTCGCCTCGATCGCCAGCAATAAGGGGGTCATTGTCCGCGCGGTTTCATGGCCTGCGAACACAACCGCACTACCTTCCCGCACCATTTTACCTGTCTGCCTCGCGTCAAGCGCCCGCGTCACCGTTGCCGGATTTTGCACCGCGCCCAAAATGGCACTCGCGCGATCAGGGTCGGCGAGCAATTTGTCGATTGCCGTCTTGATTGCATCGGCCACCTCATCAAATGTTTTATGCCCGTCAGTGGTCTGAATGCCGCCTTTCAGGATAAAAATATTTTGCGGCGCCGTACACATCTGCCCCGTGTAAAGCGAGAGTGAAAATGCAAGATTGGCGGCCATGCCTTTAAAATTGTCAGTGGAATCAATCACCACCGAATTAATGCCCGCCTCTTCTGTGTAAAGCTGCTTGTCTTTGAGCGTCTCGCGCAGCCATTTCCCAAATTGCGGGGAGCCGGTAAAATCAACGATTTTCACCTCGTCGGCCTGCGCCAATTCTTTGGTAAGCGGAGACGCATTTTCATCTGCGGCAAGCAGAACAATATTCGGGTCAAACCCCGCTTCGCTCAAAACCTCGCGGGCAATTTTCACCGTGAGCGCAAGCGGCAAAATGGCCTGCGGGTGCGGTTTCACAATGACGGTGTTGCCGGTGACGAGCGAAGCAAAGAAAGCCGGATAGGAATTCCATGTCGGGAATGTCGCGCAGCCGATCACAAGCGCGACCCCGCGTGGCATGATGCGAAACTGTTTTTGCAACACAACAACCGTGTCTTTGCCGGTCGGCTTTTCCCAAGTCGCATGCTCAGGAATGCGGCTTTGTTCAGAATAGGCATAGGCGACGGCCTCAAGTCCGCGGTCTTGCGCATGCGGGCCGCCCGCCTGAAACGCCATCATAAACGCTTGGCCTGATGTGTGCATCACGGCATGGGCGATGAGAAAGCTCTGCTTGTTGAGGCGATTGAGAATTTCAAGCGCAACACCGGCACGTTCATTAAAATGAACCTGCGCCCATTGCGTGCCGGCTTTTTGCGAATGCGCGACCAGCTCTTTCGTCGTCAGTTTTGGGTAGGTGATGCCAAGTGCACGCCCGTAAGGCGAGGTCTCCGCGCCAACATCTCCGTTTGAGGGGTGATCCATTTTGAATGGGGTATTTTGCAGAGCAGAAAAAGCGGACTCGGCATCGGCTTTCGCCGTTTCGCCATAAATTTTACCTGAGGCTGTTTCAGGATAGGCCGACCAGTAACCGCGGGTGAGGATCGCCTTTTGGGCATTCTCCAGCAGCATCGCATGCTGCTCCAAAAATTGGAGGGCACGGTTCGACATGAGGGTCTTGGCAGCGGAAGTCGCCATGGCAGATCTCCTGAAAAGGGCTGATTGACAGCGTCCCCTAATGAGGTAGTTGATCGCAGCAAGGGTGGCAAGCATATGACAGATTCAACAGTTCTTTACGCAGTGCAGCAGGGGGTGGCGGTCGTCACCCTCAACCGGCCCGACAAGCTGAACGCGTTCAACGCCGAAATGCATAGCGAGCTGCGCTCCGTGCTGGAAAGCGCCATTGACGACAAAACGGTGCGCGCGCTGATCCTGACGGGTGCAGGGCGCGGGTTTTGCACGGGTCAGGATTTAAGCGACCGCCTTGGCAAACCCGGCAGCGTCGATCTCTCGACCACCCTTCGTGACTATTACAACCCTCTCATCATGAAGCTGCGAGGCCTGCCGTTTCCGGTGATTGCTGCCGTCAACGGCGCGGCTGCAGGGGCTGGCGCCAATATCGCTTTGGCTTGTGACATTGTCATTGCGGGCACAAACGCCAAATTCATCCAGTCTTTTTCCAAGATCGGCCTTATTCCCGACAGCGGCGGCACATGGACGCTGCCGCGCAGCGTCGGCCGCGGCAAGGCGTTTGGCATTGCGGCTTTGTCGGACGCGATCAGCGCTACCGAGGCTGAAAGGCTGGGCATGATTTATAAAACCGTCGCCGATGATGATTTAATGACGCAGGCACAGGCGATGGCCACGCAGCTTGCCGCCCTGCCGACAGATGCGCTTGTCACTTTGCGCCATCTGTTTGATGCAAGCGAGCATCAAACACTGGAGCAACAACTTGCGCTTGAGGGCACGCAGCAAAGCCGTCTTGGCGCAACGCAAGACTATGCCGAAGGCGTAAAATCATTTTTTGAAAAGCGCACACCTGCCTATGCGGCGCGTTCATGACGCCTCAGGAACTGGCAGAGGCCTGCGCCGCACAGCAATGGAGTGACGATCCGGCCTCACAGGCTTTGGGTATAAGGCTTGTCAAAATAGCGCCGGGCGAAGCCGTGTTCGACATGCGCGTGACGGGCGACATGGTCAATGGCCACGGTACCTGCCATGGCGGTTTTATTTTTAGCCTCGCCGACAGCGCGTTCGCCTTTGCCGCCAATTCGCGCAATCAACGCGTGGTCGCGGCGCATTGCGATATTTCGTATCTCAACCCTGCGCAGCTTGATGATGTGCTGACTGCCAAAGCGGTGGAGCGGTCAAGACTGGAGCGCTCAGATATCGTCGATGTCACCGTGACAAAAAACGACGGAACCGTGATTGCCGAATTTCGCGGCCATGGCCGCACGGTGAAGGGTTTTATTTGTGAAGCGCTTGCCTCTTAAATGTCATTGCAGCAAAAGAAGGCCTCTCGCGAGGGCTCGATGCGTTCGCGGCTCGAATTGATCCACTGGATCAATTCGCAAGACGCCGCTCACCGAGCATCATAATCGACAATCAGCTTTTCCGATTTTGGCCGTGACTGGCAGGTCAGCACAAATCCCTTTTGCAGCTCCCTCGGCTCCAATGAATAGTTTTGCGCCATCTCGACCTCGCCTTCGACGATCTGTGCGCGGCAGGTGCAGCACATGCCGCCTTTGCAGGCAAACGGCGCATCAATGCCTTGGCGCTGCGCAGCTTCGATGATCGTTTCATCTTTTGCAATGGTGATGAAATGCCGCCGGCCATCAAGCACCAGTTCAGCATTGGTTGTATCGGCGGTATTCACGCAAGCGTTTGTGCGCGGCGTGCCAACAACAATCGCCGGACCGCGTTTGCCCGTCGCAGGTGTAAAGATTTCGCGGTGAATGGTGTCCGACCGCATGCCAAGCTTTTGCAGCCCCGCCTGCACATCATCGAGCATCGTGCCGGGGCCACACAAAAACGCATTGTCGATCTTGTCGGCGGGCATCACCGTTTCAATCAGGCTGGCGACACGCGCGGCATTGATGCGCCCGTTCAGCAGCATCACATCGCCCTGCTCGCGCGACAGCACATGAAACACCGTTAGCCGATCAAGGTAGATGTTTTTCATGTCCTCAATCGTCTCTAAAAACATGATGTCGCTTTGCCGCCTGTTGCCGTAAATTAATACGCAGCGGCTCAAAGGTTCGCGCGCGAGCACGCTGCGCAAAATTCCTAAAATCGGCGTGATGCCTGAACCCGCCGCAACGAACAGATGATTGCGCGCGCTTTCGGGTTGCAGCGGCGCTGTAAAGCGCCCTTGAGGCGGCATCACGCGCAAATTGTCGCCAATTTTCAAGTTGTCGTTGAGCCATGTTGAGACCAGTCCGCCATTGGTGCGCTTCACGCCGATACGGATTTCATTATCATCAAGGCCGGACGCAATCGAATATGGGCGGCGCAGCTGATCCCCGGCGTTTTCGATTTCAACGGTGATATACTGGCCGTGCACATATGAAAAAAGCTTTGCCAGATCGGCCGGCACGCGCAGCGCGACAGAAATTGATTCCGCCGTTTCAGGGCGAATATCAATCACCGGCAGATTGAAAAAACGGGAGCGGTCAGTCATTTAAAGGCACTTGAAGTAATCAAAAGGCTCCCGGCAAGAGGTGCAGCGCCACAAAGCTTTACAAGCCGTCGAGCCAAATTGCGACAGTTTTTCCGTTTGGTCTGAACCACACAATGGGCATTTCGGTGTATCGCCCACTTGCGGCGGGGCAATGCCAAATTCTTTCAGCTTGGCGCGCGCCCCTTTGCTCATCAGATCGGTTGACCAGGCGGGCGACATCACTGTTTCGACCTTCGTGTTTTTAAATCCGGCATCGCTTAAAGCGGAAATGATATCGCTGGAAATCACATCCATCGCCGGACAGCCCGAATAGGTCGGAATGATTGAGACAATGAGTGCGCCGCCTTCACTGCGCACATCGCGCAAAATGCCAAGATCGGCGATGGTGATGACGGGGATTTCCGGGTCGGGAACCTGCGCCGCAATCGCGCGGGCGTGGGCAAGGTCGATTACCATCGCGCATCCGGATGGCGGCGCGCCAGCACCTGCATTTCGCCAAGAAGATAGCCAAGATGTTCGGTATGCCGGCCTATACGGCCGCCCTTCTGGTGAAAGTCCACTTTGGCCTGCGGCAGTCCTGCCTCTGCCATCATGGCAAAAAGCGCGTCGTCAAATCCGGCGCGCAGCGCGCCGCGGTCCGGCACGAGGCCTTTGCTTGCAAGACCTGTTTCGTCCTCATCCATGTCAAACAGCTCGCTGAGCCATGGCTGCAATTGCAACGCAGCGTTTGCGAGGCGGCGCTGGCTTTCCGGTGTGCCCTGACCAAGGCGCAGCATCCAGCTTGCTGCATGTTTCACATGATAGGCCACCTCTTTGTCGGCGCGCGTGGCAAGCGCTGCCAGATGCGGCGCACCGCTGCTCACCAGTGCGCGCCAATAGGCCTGCATGAAGACCGAATAGGTAAACAGGCGAAAAATCGTGAAGGCGAAATCGCCATTGGGCAGCTCGCACAACAGAAGGTTTTTATATTCGCTTTCGTCGCGGTGAAAACACAACGTATCTTCGTCGCGGTTCGCCCCTTCAATCTCGGCCGCATAGGCATAGAGCGCGCGCGACTGGCCGATGAGATCAAGACCGATATTAGCGAGCGCAAGGTCTTCTTCATGGGAATGCGCCTGCCCGCACCACTCTGACAGGCGATGGCCCAGCACCAGCGCATCATCGGCAAGGGAAAGCGTGATGTTGAAAAGCGATTTGTCTTTCATCTCCGCTTAGTCCTGCGCAAGCAGGAATTTCCTTGAAATTTTATGCCGACAAAGCCCCAGCTTTCGCTGGGGCGAGCGGTTATGGGAGAAAGCTGCCTCTTGCTTCGCTCGGGGCGTTTGATCATAGAGCGATTTGCCCTTCGCTTGGGCTCAGGTCGTTTGATCATCGAGCAATTTGCCCTTCGCTTGGGCTCGGGGCGTTCGTCGCTTAAATTGCCCCACTGGGGCAATTTTTCAGCTGCGCTGTCGCTCCTCACATATGCCCCACATCGTCGGGGACATCGTAAAATGTCGGATGGCGATAAATTTTGCTCGCTGCCGGCTCAAACAGCATGTCCTTGTCGGCAGGATCGGACGCCGTAATGCTGTTCGACGGCACCACCCAAAGCGACACGCCTTCGCTGCGGCGCGTGTAGACATCGCGCGCATGCTGAAGCGCCATTCCGGCATCGGCCGCGTGCACGGAACCGACATGCTGATGCGCCAGCCCATTGCGCGCGCGCACAAACACTTCCCAGAGCGGCATGTTTTGATCGGCCATGCTTTAGGTGTTCCATTCATAGAGGGTGATCAACGACGAGTTGGTCGTGTGCAACGGGTCAGTATCGACCAGCGCCTGCGCCTGCGCAAAACTCTCGGCTTTAAACGTGTAAGCACCGCCCGACTTGTCGCTAAAACCGCCCGCCTGCAGCAACACACCCGACTGGCGCAACCCGTCGAGAAATGCGTAATGCGGCGCAAGGCAATCGGGCTGAAAGCTTGGCTTGCGCTGTGTCATTGCAAGATAGATTTTCATTCGGCCGCCTGCAAGGTCTGCTGTTTTTCTGCGTAAGCCATTGCAGCCTCGCGCACCCACGCGCCGCTGTCATGCGCGCTCCGGCGCGCGGCAAGGCGCTGCGCGTTGCACGGGCCGTTGCCGGAGACAACCTGTTTAAACTCGCTCCAGTCAATCTCGCCAAATTCCCAATGCCCTGTCTGTGCGTTCCAGTTCAGCGCCGGATCTGGAAATGTCAGGCCAAGATGATGGCCCTGCGGCACTGTTGCATCGACAAATTTCTGACGCAGCTCATCGTTTGAAAAACGCTTGATGCGCCAGCGCATTGCGTCCGTGCTATGCAGCGATTCCCCATCCGGTGGGCCAAACATCATCAGGCTTGGCCACCACCAGCGGTTCAGGCTGTCCTGCGCCATTTTCTTTTGCGCCTCGGTGCCGTTCGCCAGCGTGACCATGATTTCATAGCCCTGCCTCTGGTGAAAACTTTCTTCCTTGCAGATCCGCACCATGGCGCGCGCATAAGGGCCGTAAGAACAGCGGCACAAGGGAATCTGGTTCATGATCGCTGCGCCATCCACCAGCCAGCCAATCGCGCCCATGTCAGCCCAGCTCAATGTCGGATAGTTGAAAATGGACGAGTATTTTGCTTTGCCCTCAAGAAGCTGCTGCTGCATCTCTTCGCGCGAGACGCCAAGCGTTTCAGCCGCGGCATAGAGATAGAGCCCGTGCCCGCCCTCGTCCTGCACTTTGGCAAGAAGCGCGGCCTTGCGCCGCAAAGATGGCGCGCGTGTGATCCAGTTGCCTTCCGGCTGCATGCCGATAATTTCAGAATGCGCATGCTGCGCCATCTGGCGAACAAGCGTTTTTCGGTACGCGTCCGGCATCCAGTCATTGGGTTCGATTTTCAGATCGGCGTCGATCTTTGCCTGAAAGGCAATCTCGCGCGGATCGCTGCTTTGCGTCTGTTCGCCGGTATTGAGGCCTTGTGTGTACATGTCACCACCCTTAGCAGAAAACAGTTGAAATTTACACCCGCTCGATCGCCAGCGCGATGCCTTGGCCAACGCCAATGCACATTGTCGCCAGCGCATATTTTCCGCCCTTGTCCTGCAATTGCCGCGCGGCCGTGCCGACAAGGCGCGCGCCGGACGCACCCAGAGGATGGCCGAGCGCAATCGCGCCGCCTTGCGCGTTCACATGTGCGGCGTCATCCGGCAATTTCAGCGAACGCGTTACTGCAAGTGCTTGCGCCGCAAAGGCTTCATTCAATTCGATCACATCAAAATCCTTGATGGTGAGCTGCAAACGCTCCATAAGTTTCAGCGTGGCGGGCGCAGGGCCAATGCCCATAATACGCGGCGGCACACCGGCCGTCGCCGCACCCAGAATGCGGGCAACCGGTGTCAGATTGTACTTTTGCAGCGCAGCCTCAGAGCACACCAGCACAGCCGCAGCGCCATCATTGAGGCTGGACGCATTGCCCGCGGTCACGGTTCCGTTCAGCCGAAACGGCGTTGGTAATTTCGCCAGCCCTTCAAGACTTGTCGCCCGCAGCTGTTCATCGTCGGCAATGCTCTGCACGCCGTTTTTGACGGGTATCTCAAGCGCCGCGATTTCTTTGGCAAAGGCACCGCTTTTTTGCGCCTTGGCCGCGCGCTCCTGCGAGCGCAGTGCAAATGCGTCTTGGGTCTCACGTGAAATATCATATTCATCGGCAACGCATTCCGCTGTTTCCGGCATGGACAGCGTGCCGTAAAGGCGCTCCATGATCGGATTGACAAACCGCCAGCCCAAAGTGGTGTCAAACATCTGCTGGTCGCGTGAAAACGCTGGTGCCGCTTTCCCAACGACATAGGGCGCGCGGCTCATGCTCTCAACGCCGCCCGCGACAATGAGATCGGCCTCGCCGCATTTGATCTGGCGTGCTGCAATGGCCACTGCATCAAGTCCCGAGCCGCACAAGCGGTTGACTGTGACCGCAGGCACGACGGGCGACAGACCGCCTAAAAGCGAGGCCATGCGCGCCACATTGCGGTTGTCTTCGCCCGCCTGATTGGCACAGCCTAAAATGACCTCGTCAATGTCTTCGCGCCCCAATGCCGTGCGCTGCATCAGCGCCCGGATCACATGTGCGGCCATGTCATCGGGGCGCACGGCTGAAAGCGCCCCGCCATAACGGCCAAAGGGGGTGCGGATATAATCGACGATATAGGCGTTGGCTGACATGCTATTTATATGTCATTGCGAGCGCGGCGAAGCAATCCATACTATCGTTTCAAATGTAAAATGGATTGCCTCGGGTTACACCCTCGCAATGACAGTAAATTGGGAATAAATTTGCGCCTCATCCAAACCGATCAAGACCTTGCGGCAGGCTGCGCGCATTTGTCCGCCACGTGCAAATATATGGCGAAACTTGTTGCCGATCTTCAACTGCCGCCCCTGCGCCGTCGTGGCGGGGGCTTTGAAAGCCTCGTCAACATTGTGATTGGCCAGCAGCTTTCAATTGCCGCGGCCAATACAATTGAAGCGCGGCTCAAAGCATGGGCAAAAGACATCACACCTGAAAAAATATTGCGCATGCGCGAGCAAAGCTTGCGCAGGTGTGGCCTGTCTGGCCCCAAAATCAAAACCCTTCGCGCCGTGGCGCAGGCGGTCAAAAACGGAACGCTTGATTTCAAATTTATCCAGACTGCCCCCGTTGAAGAGGCACGCGCTATGCTCACCTCCATCTCCGGCATCGGGCCATGGACGGCCGACATCTATCTCCTGTTTTGCCTTGGCCATAGCGACGCTTTTGCGCCGGGCGATTTGGCCCTGCAGGAAGCCGTGCGGATGATGGGCGCCATGCGGACGCGGCCGGACGCCGCGCAACTTGAAACCTATGCCAGACGATGGTCGCCTTGGCGCGGTGTCGCGGCACGGCTTTTATGGGCGCATTATGGGAATGTGAAAAATAGAAATAATAAAAAGTAAATATTGTATCTCAAATTGAGAAGTCAAAAATTCATGTGTATTTATTCTGAATTGAGTTTCAGCTGGCGTCGATTACGGCGCGATGTTTTAATTCCATAACATTTTCGCAAGGGGCGCGTTATGGCCAATTCTATTTTTTCAGATGCTGCAAAGAAAAATTCATCATTTGGTTCAGACACACGCATTGACAGCTTCAAGGAGCGTGTGGCGTTTTTTCAAACCCTTGCAGAAGAGGCCGGCGCCGCTGATGCGGTCATTGTCACGCATAAAGGCGATACAGCCACATCGATAAACAGCGCCTCTCTAGATTTACGCAAGCTCGACAAGGAAAAACTCAAAAAACTTAATATTGATCTCTCTAAACTGGAAGTCATGGCCGGTGAAGATAAAATACTTACAAGCCGCGAAGTTCTTGATCGTTATGGAGATTTTCAGGAAAAATTTAATAAAAGTGGTCTTAAATTCACAGATATAACATTATCATCAATACTCCCTCAATCTTCTGTAACTATCCAGACAGCAAAGCTCACCAATTCAGTCCCGCAAAAAATCATTGCCGATGTACCTTCAAAACCAGTTTCAGAGCGGCCAAGGCTTGCATCAGTCAAAGAAGCGACAACCCCACAGGTCGCGCAAACATCAACTATAAATTACAAAGACCTACAAAAAATGGCTAAAGATTGTGGCCTGACATTGGTAAACAAGCCGGGCGACAAGATTGACCCCTCGCGTTTCGTTATGACGACCTATGACATTGCAGCGGCAAGAGACAGGGGCATCTTTTCCAAAGACGCGCAGAGCAAAACACCGGACGGAGCTGCGCCAATATCAGTAATTGTCACAAACGGCAGCTATGCAAAAGTCGAGAAATTCATGAACGCGTTCCGTACGGCCTATCTGCCAAAAGATGCCGACGGAAATCCAGACCGTTTCGATACGATTGCGGTGAACTCGCATGGCGGTACCGATGGATGGCTTGGCGATGCATATGGTCGTGTCAAATGGAATTTATTTCCATCCATTCAAGACGATGCGGGCGATAATGCCTCCGGGCTTTTAAAGCAATCAAAGCACCTTTATCTTGCTGGCTGCGAAGTGCTGTCTCAGATCGACGCCCAAGATTACAAAACCATCCAGACCGCACTGAAAAACAGTGACACAGTCCTGACGGCCAACACGACCTATTCCGAAATGAAAGACAAGGCCACGAATGATGGCGGCGGCAATGCGTTCACTTTGGACGGCACGAATGTGATCAGAAACCCTGGCAATGGCGACAAGAAAACGGACGGAACAACTGAGTATAACGGCAAAACTTATTTCCTTATCCCTGGAGGCCCGTCAGGTACGCTCTATCAGAAGTGGAAAGACGGCAAATTCCAGACCCAGGCTGTGAGGTAAAGCATTGGACAAGCCCAGCCTCACGCCGATGTGACCAGATCTGGTGAGGATCTGTTCACGCCTCCCACGATATAGTGGGTAAAGTCAGCTAAGGCTTCACTTTTAAAGCCGGTTCGCCGACAATGGATCTTAAGGTGATTCATGACAGATGAGCGACATCACAGATGATGCAGACGGCGAACCCAGACGCCTGCCCTGCTCTTGTCCTCAATGCGGACTATCGCCCTTTGTCCTATTATCCTCTTTCGCTCTGGTCATGGCAGGATGCTGTCAAAGCCGTGTGTCTGGAGCGCGTGCACATCGTCGCGCTTTACGACAAGGTTGTGCGCTCGCCCACGCATGAAATGCGCCTGCCCTCCGTTTTGTGTTTGAAGACCTATGTCAAACCCTCGCGCTATCCCGCCTTTACCCGCTTCAACGTTTTTCTGCGCGACAAATTTATCTGCCAGTATTGCGGCGCGCCCGAAGAGCTGACCTTCGACCACATTATTCCGCGCTCACGCGGCGGCCTGACAACGTGGGAAAATGTGGTGGCCGCGTGCTCGCCCTGCAATTTGCGCAAAGGCAGCCATTTGCCGGCGGAGGCGAAACTCTGGCCGATCCAGAAACCCTATCGCCCGCAGGTGCACGATCTTCATAACAATGGCCGGCTGTTTCCGCCCAACTATCTGCACAACAGTTGGCTGGATTATTTGTACTGGGACAGCGTTCTGGAGTCATAACGCCCAAGCTTTAGCGAATGGCGCAATCAAACCCGCCCGAGCTTTAGCGAATGGCGCATTCAAACCTGCCCGAGGCAGCGCACCCGAGGCGCAAGCCAAATGGTGCACAACAAAAAAACTGCTTGAGCGCCGTACGCGAACGGCCTTATCAAGGCTCGTTTATTTAGAAAAAGAGCGCCAGAGCGCCGCACTGTTCAGCACAATCAGCGCGGCCATCACCAGCACGTTCATATTGGCAAAAGAGAGAACGCCGAACAGGCGAAACGAGGGTGCATCACACGGCGTGATGGGTTGCAGCTGCGCCAGAAGCGCCCCGGCATTGCGCGCCTGAAGGCCAAGACTGCGGCAGAGTTCGGGCGCAGGCCACCAGCCAAATTCAACACCGCTATGGTGAATGCCTAAAAACAATCCCCATGCAAGAACACACAGCACCGCAAGAGCGGCCATGCGTGTGAGCATGATGCGATGAATGTTTAGCCCAAGGCAGGCCGTCGCCATGGCGAGCGGTGCCCCATAATAATAAGGCCAGCGCTCAGCAAGACAAAGCTCGCATGGGACAAGTCCAAAAAAATGCTCGCTGATGAGCGCAACAAGAAGCGCCAGCGACAGACCGAGCGCTGTTGTCATGCTTACGTAATAGAGAGGCCTTTTTGTGTGAATCTTCGGCATTTTCTAAAGCTCTGTTTTTGTCTGCGCCATTCGGCTTGATTTTGTTGCACCATTCGGCTTGCGCCTCGGGTGCGCGGCCTCGGGCGGGTCTGACTGCGCCATTCGCAAAAGCTCGGGCGGGTTTGATTGCGCCATTCGCTAAAGCTCGGGCGGGTTTGATTGCGCCATTCGGCAAGCCTCGGGCGCTAGATATACCTAATCAGCACGAAGCCGCCGATTAAAAAAGCCAGAAGGATAAAAGTTGCAAGCTTCAGCTGTGTTTCGATGAATGTGCGGATCTGCGCGCCCCAGATGCGCAGCGCCAGCGCAAACATGAAAAAGAAGGTGAAACGGGCAATGATTGAGCCCAGCATGAACAGGCCGAAATGATAGCTGATCAGGCCGGACATGATCGTCACCAGCTTGAACGGAATCGGCGTCAGCCCTTTGGTGATCAGCAGCCAGAACCAATAAGAACTGGCCTGATGCTGCAAATCTGCGGCCTGCTGTTCCAGCCCATAAGTGTTGATGATCCACAGCCCAAGCGTTTCATAAAGAAGATGGCCGATGCCATAGCCGACAACACCGCCCAGCACCGAAAACACGGCGCAGATTGTAGCATAGCGAAAGGCGCGGTCAGGGCGCGCCAGACACATCGGGATCAACAAGGGGATCGGCGGCACCGGCGACACGGAGCTTTCAAGAAATGAAATCAGCGCCAGTACATACACAGCGCGTGGATGCGCGGAAAAAGAGACGATCCAGCCGTACAGCCTCTCAAGCATCGAACAACGCACCCTTTCGCGTTTCGTCGCGAAGGTTGAAAAGAACATGAGAGTACATAACAGATGGTGAACGCCCCAAATGCGTTCAGATCAGGGCAATACATTGTGCCAGGCACATAAGCTTCTGAAACCGCACGGATTTCAGGCCGTATTTTCTAAACCGCAAGTTCTGCTTGCACTTTGAGAGGGTTCACGGCAAAACGCTAAGTTCTGCTGCCCCTGTGGCGGAATTGGTAGACGCGCTCGACTCAAAATCGAGTGCCGAAAGGCGTGCTGGTTCGATTCCGGCCAGGGGCACCATTTTTGCTGACCGCTTTGCGGTTAAAATATGCCAGTGGCATATTTTGAGGCAAAAATGCTTCGAGCATCGCTGCGAGAAGCCCGTTTTTTGAAAGCAAAAAAAAAATGCCAAGGGGCGCACCCAAGGCGCAAACCGAATTGCGCAATCAATAGCCCCCGATTAAAACGCCAGATCCACGCTCACTTGCGTGCCGGCGCCCACCTGCCGGTACACCGTTTGTGAATCCAGATTTTTGGCCATGGCATTGACGATGCGCGTGCCAAGGCCTGTACCCTGCACTGCGCCGTCTCCTGTCCAGCCAATGCCGTCATCTTCAACCGACAGTGTTGCCAGGCCCGTTTCGTGCTGCCGCAGTTTCACGCGGATCTCACCGCTCTGGCTGCCGGGATAGGCATATTTAAAAGCGTTTGTGACCAGCTCGGTGACCATCATGCCAACCGAGATCGCCTTGTCTGTCGCCATGCGCACGGGGTCGAGATCCGACTGGATATGCAGTGCAGACCCATTGCCCTGCATGGCGGCGCCCAGCTCACTTAGAAGGCTGGACAGATAGGCGTCCATTTCGACAAAGGCGACATTTTCAGAGGTGTAGAGGCGGCGATGAATGTCAGCAATCGCTGAAATGCGCACCTGAGTTTCGGCCAGCGCATTGCGGGCGGCCGGATCGACCACCGACGTCATTTGCATGCGAACGAGAGAGGCCACCAATGCCAATGAATTGGCGACGCGGTGGTTGACCTCCGACAAAAGCAGTTCGGCAAGATCGCGCGCTTTGCGCACATCTTCATCGGCCTGTGCTTTTTCGCGTTTCAGGCGTGCGGTCTCCACAGCCTGATTGATGGCACTGCCAAGAAGCACCATGAATTCATTGTCGGCCGTTTTGTAAATATAATCTTCAGCGCCCGCTTTGAGCGCCTCAACTGCAACAGCGGTTTCGGCAGAGCCGGTGACGTAAATGGCAGGCGGCGCAAGAGCGCGTGTTTTCAGGCTGCCGAGAATATCAAGGCCGGTTCCAGCGGCAAGATAATGGTCGAGAACGATGACATCAACGTGCGCTGCATCGAGTGCCGCCAATGCGCCTTGCGCGTCCTCCGCGGCAATGACGTCAATGCCTTGACGGCCAAGCGCTTTTTGCACCAGTCGCGTCAGCGCCGGGTCGTCATCGACATAAAGGACGCGAAGGTCTGCCATCTAAGTTCAGGTTGTTTCCGGAACCTGCATCACAGAAAAGAACAGGCCGAGCTGGCGGATGGCATTGGCAAATCCGTCATAGTTGACCGGCTTGGTGATGTAGACATTGGCGCCAAGATCATAGCAGCGCTGAATTTCGCGCGCATCGTCTGTAGTTGTCAGCACAACCACGGGTGACAATTTGGTGTAAGTGTTGTTTTTGATTTTCTGCAAAATATCAATGCCGGTCATGTCCGGCAAATTCAGATCCAGCAAAATAAGAAGCTGGCGCCGCGAACTGACTTCCCCAGAGCCATCTGTGCCCAGCAGATATTTTAAGGCGTCCGTGCCGTTTGTAAACGGGATGATTTCATTGTTGACGCCAGCGCGGCGAATGTTTTTCTCGATAAGGCGCGCATGGCCTTCATCGTCTTCGACCATGACAATGGTGACAGCCTGAGGTTGAGCGTTCAATTCATGGTACTCCTTGGCACGTTTTTAATATCTGTTGGCAGTGTTATCCTGAAAGTTGTTCCCTGTCCAAGGGAAGACGCGACGACAATATCGCCGCCAAGATTGCGCACCAGGCTTCTGACATGCGCAAGGCCGATGCCTTCGCCAGGCTTGTCCTGCACGCCTGAGCGCCGGAACAGGTCGAAGATGCGCTGGTGGTCGCTTTCGGTAATGCCGCGGCCATTGTCGGCAATGCTAACAACAATATCACCATTGTTTTTGCGCTCCCCGGAGACTTTGACCTCCAGCGGCCGTTCTGGCGCGCTGTATTTGGACGCATTGTCAAACAGATTGCTGAAAATCTGCTCCAGTGACAGCCTGTCGCTGATGATTGTCGGCAGGCCTGAGCCAATCGCAATCTGGCCGCCATTTTCACTGACCTGATGGTGAAGCGTATCGGCCGTTCCCTGTGCCAGCTCTTTTAAATCCACTTTTTCACGGTTAAGCGGCCGGCGCCCATCTCGTGAAATTTTCAAGATCGCATTGATCAGCCCATCCATTTTACGGGTCGATGAGCGGATAAAACCAATGGCCTCCGGCAGGTCCTCTTGCGCGGCCAGCCTTGCCTCATGAATAACGTTTTCACGCACCTCGCCTTCGGCAAGGACATAGTCCTGAATGGTTTTCAACGTTGTTTCCAGCTCCGCCGTAAATCCCATGACATTGACCAGCGGCGCGCGCAGGTCATGCGTGACGATGTAGGCAAAACGCTGCACCTCTTCGTTGGCGCGCACGAGATCTTGTGTACGCTCCTGAACCCTTGTTTCCAGGCTCGCATTCACATTCTCAAGCAACAGGCGCGAGGCCGCTAGCTCACGCAGGTATTGCAAAGTGGTGATGAGTGCGCCGGCAATCACCAGCAAAATGACGATTGCCCCAACAAGTGTCACAAGACGCAAATTGTGCAGGTTCTGCCGCTGCTCCAATGTTACCATGGCCATTTTTTGTTCAGCGTTATTGAGCACCACACCCAGATTGGTTCTTGCCTGATCCATCAACACTTTGCCGCGCCGGTTTTTTATAATCTCGCGCGCCTGTGCAAAATCACCTTTCTGCGCCAGGGCCACAGTCTGGTGCAGCTCGTCCATTTTTGCATGCAATACCGTATCGATTTTTTGCCGTACATCATCGCGCTCACCCAGAAGATTATCGAACCGGCTGAGCTTTTCCTGAAATTGCGAGGCTGCAGAATTATAAGGCTCCAAAAACTCGGCGTTTTCTGAAATAATATAACCACGTTGTCCTGTTTCGGCATCCTGCACCAGCGACAAAATATCACTCGCCGCAATCCGGAGCTGGCGGTTTGCAACCATTGTTTCAAAATCGCTGTCGCTGCGCTGGGCCAGCCAGAGCGAGGCCCCGACAATGCAAAGCAATGCGACAAGACCGCAAAAAAGCAGAACAAAAGTGCGGCGTATGTAAGAGTTATGGGCGATCGGCATCATGTGCGCTCCAAAAGCGGCAAAGCTTTTGAATAGGCGTGTTGGCGCTGTCTGTAAATCCGCCTGCCTTAATTCGACGGCTTAAGGCAACAAGCTGCGCCAGTCGCCTGTCAGATAGCTGAGCTTTTTGCGCAGCGCGCTGTTCTTGTCGTGCATGCCGATCGTGTCCATGGCATTGTTGACGCCCCCGCTGATGGCGAGCATCGTGTCATCGGCACCTTCGGGTGCGACGCGCCGGTAAATTTCGGCCCAGGCGTCGACAGGCTGTGTCTGGCCGCGGACAAGACCTGACCAGCTGATAAAAACGTTTTCAATTGCGCTGGCACCCATATCGATATCATAGGCGATATTGTTGATTTTATCGGTATATTTGCGCAGCCTGTTATTGATGATCAGCAACCGTCCGCCAGCAATGCCCGCACGTATGGCACCGCTGAAGCTATAGGCTGCGGCATCGCGTTTGTTTAAAAGCCCGTTTTTGTAGTCCTGCTGAATGCCGTCGAGCATGATCGCCGATTTGGCGACGGCAAGAGGCATGCGCAGGAAGCGCGACCCATAATAGCGGTGGTCTCCGGGCCTTAAGGTTGGCGCCAGAGAGGCGAGTGTGCCGAATGTGTTGAGGCGACCATAAAACAGGCTTCGCTTCCATTTTTCAGCGCCCGCCTCATCGCCTTTTTGTTCGGCATCGGCAATTTTGGCGCGGATCTGCGGCAGGTAGCCGAGCTCGTTCAGCCCAAGGCCGATAACATCCGTCACTGTGCCGATTATATCCGGGCCGTGGCCCATTTTTCGGGCATTGGCCGGAGTTTTCCCCCAGCCTTTGAGAAAGGCGCGGTTATCACCGACGCGGTAATGGTCGATCTTGCGATTGTACCAATTGCTGAAAAGTGTCGTCAGCCCGAAGGCCGACATCAAGGGATTGACGACCCGCGCCGTTGGCGCTGCCGCACCCGGTTTTGTATGTTCGTCCGAAATATGGTTTCGGTCATCGGTTTGAAGGAATTGCATTGGCTTTGTCTGCGCCGCGCCTGTTTTAGACTGCGCGAACAAAGCACGCGGACCATTGCCCGCCAGCGCCAGCCTTTGGCCAAATATATTGTTGTTCAAAAACTCAACGCTCGGCACTTGAAAAGACGGCTTTTTCCAAAAGTCGGAAGCAAGGCGTAAAGGACCGCTGTCCTGCTGTGGCTTGGCCATCGGCGCTGAGGCCGGCGATGCTTTAAACGCAGCATTGTGTTTCAAAATGGAGGAATTTTTCGACAGGCTGTTTTGAGCGGTTGAGCCTGGTGAAAGGGAAGCATCACTTTTTTGATGCGAGGGCGAAGGCGTAATAACTTTTTTAAAATCGGATTCAGGCGTGGGTGTGGTGGGCGTTTTTTGTAAGCTTGGACGTCGCTTTCGCGTGGCGCTTTCGCGTCGGTGAACCATAAGAAATCAAACTTCAGTGTGAGGCAGCGTTACAATTTTATACGCAGGATTTAATTTTTTTCAGTCACAGTTTTATGACAATGCACAGGGAATTATTTCAATACATTTCTTTCAAGCGGATAGGTTTTCTCCACGACATAGGGGCCGCCGCCCGTGGAATGACGAGATGAAAACAACGCAAAACGCGTCATTTCAAAGGGTTTCGACAAGGGTGGACTGTGTTGCACAAGCCAGTCCCCGATATACGGGGCAGCGCTTGGTTTAAGACGCGCCAATGTCACATGCGGACTAAATTTACGGGCATCGGCCGGCAGGCCCAGCTTTTTGGCAAGCCGGTCATGATCATGCTGCAACTCGCTTAAAATTTGGCAAGGCGCAACCGTTGCAACCAGAGAGTGCGGTGCTTCATCTTTGCCAAAACTGCTGAACGTGCTGATCTTCAGCGAAAAGCGCGGCATTGAGAGATGGCCGAGCATATCGGCCAAGTCGTTGGCAAGGTCATAGCCGACATCGCCGATAAAACGCAGCGTCAGGTGATAGTCGGAAGGGTCGATAAAACGCGCGCCCTGCAATCCACTTCGCAGGCTGGCAAAATAGTCATTCAGTGAGCCTGGAATTTCAAGGCCGGTGAAAAGGCGGGGCATGCTTTAAAAAAACTCCCTCGCCAGATTGTCACGACTTGTCGCATCGGCCTATGGCAAATGTAAAAAAAGCGGTTTGAACGCCGCTTTTTTACAGGTGATATACCCAAGTTTATTTTGAAGTCGTCCTATTGAGGACGATGGCTTTGTAAGCATCATAGCTGATGTAGTATTTGACCGACATATTGTCGCCTCTGCTGAAACTGGTTTCCATGTCAGGAAACTGCTCTTTTGAAAGATAATATGCATTTCCAAGACGATCTGTCAGTTTGGAGACATCGTCAGTGCTGAGCCTTTGCGGCAGCTTGCCTAAGGTTTCAGCGACACTCGTGTCAATGTTTTTTGCAGCGTCATCGCGCATCCGCAGATCAGCCATTGTCATGACTTTCGACCTGGCGTTTTCTTCTTCCATCTGGCGCAAATCGCCCATGCCCTTTTTGGCCTTCAACCGTTGCTCATCCGCCTGACGCAAATCGGCAATACTCGTTGTTGAAGATGGGGCAATCCGACGCGGCTGGCTTTTGCGCGCGACATGTTTACGGGTGGTCTTTTTCTTTTTCTGCGGCTGTGTGGTTTGCTGTGCAATGGCCGCATTGAACGGCACGGCCAAAATCAAATTTGAATTGGCGGCAGCCAGGTTTGTGCTGGTTATTTTGAAATGTGACATGAATACCTCATTAAAATTGATGAATTTGATAGTTGAGCAAATTACCCACTTTTGATAAAGATGCAACGCTTTGCAAAGTTTTATGCGCCTTCTGGCATAAGGCCTGCAAATACGGCATAGGTTGCCGATGAGTTGCCATGCCTGTTTTTAAAAGACTTCAGCGCACCGCCTTGATCATTTGGGACGCTTACTGGCGGTTCACCTATAATGACGGCTGGGCAATTGCGAGCCATATCGCGCTCTCCGTGCTGCTGGCTTTGTTTCCGTTTTTGATTTTTGTCACCGCCATTGCCGGCTTTATCGGCTCGGCCGGCCTTGCTGACCAAGTCGTCAATCTCACCTTTCAGGCCTGGCCGGAAGGCGTGATGAAACCTTTGCAGGAAGAGGTCCATCACGTGCTGACCAACCAGCGCCCCGGGCTGCTGACAATCGGCGGCGCTTTGATGCTGTGGTTTTCGTCGTCAGGGGTAGAGGCCATCCGCATCGGCCTTAACCGCGCTTATGGCGTCACGGAAACGCGCTACTGGTATCGCACCCGCGCGCAGTCGATCTTTTTCGTGCTGCTGGGCGCGGCAGGACTACTAGCAATCTCGTTTCTCATCGTGCTGGCGCCGACACTTTTTGAAACGGCGGCCAATCTCTTTCCGCAATTTCGCTTTGAGATCGACCACGTCCGCGACCAGATTTTTGCATCGCGTTATGCGGTGACGCTGGTGATCTTGCTGCTTGGCCTGTTTGTTGCCCATTTGTGGCTGCCTGCTGGACAGCGCAAGATTTACGAGATCGTTCCCGGCATTCTTGCAACCGTTGCGCTCTGGCTGTTCGCGGCATTGGCCTTTGCCTGGTATCTCAGCTCTTATGCGACTTATGCCACCACCTATGCGGGCTTTGCCTCCGTCTTGATCGCGCTGATTTTTCTTTACTTTAATTCTGTCATTTTCATCCTTGGCGGTGAATTTAACGCCGCTTGGCGCCGCAACCGCGACGCCAAAAAGAAACCGCCCGGATCAACTTTGCTGCCCATCGATGTGAAAAAGAGCTCGCCCAATGTTTGAACGCCTCCGTCAATTTTTTAGTCAGGAAACTGAAAACCAAATCGGTTTTGCCGCCGATGATCACCGCACCGCGATTGCCGCTTTGCTTGTGCATGTGATGGCGATTGACGGCACAGTGAGCCCCAGCGAGCGCGCCAAGCTGAGCGCGCTTTTAACAAACGCGTTTGGTCTTGGTGACGCGCAGACGTCTGAGCTGATCGCCGAAGCAGAGCGACAGGACAATGAAGCGGTCGATCTTTATAATTTCACCAGCCTCGTAAAGCGTTCGCTCGATGAGGCGGGGCGCTTGCGTATCATCGAAATGCTTTGGGAAATGGCGCTCGCCGATGGCGAAATTGACGAGTTTGAAAACTCGATCGTCAAACGCATTGCCGACCTGATCGGAATTGAACCACGCACACGCGTTCACCTTCGCCAGAAGGTGATGGGAACGGCCTGACACATCGCTTTAGAAGCCGCTACAGCGTTTCTTTTGAAGCCGCAGCAGGTGATAGCCTGCAGCGCGAAACGTGTCGCTCATGCTTTAAAATCGATTTAAAACCTTCAGTTGTTTTACGTAAGGGCTTTGACTTAAAGCGTGCGCCATCGTCTGTGCAGCCACAGCCACTGGCCGGGATGTTCCGTGATCCATTGCTCGAACAGCGCGTTGACCATATCGACCGCGCCTTGCACATCGATCTTGCCGTCCGCGCCGCGCGGCAAATTTAATTCCGGCGTCAGTTCAACCTTGAAACCCTTTTGCGCGCGGATCACACGCACGGCATGAACGGGACATTCGTGCAGCCGCGCCAGACGGGCAAAGGCCGGATTGGACAAGACGCGCCGCCCGAACAATTGCGATTCTATGCCGCCCATAAAATGCTGGTCCGTCAAAATACCAAGATGCTCGCTTTGCTCCAGCGCGTTTGACATCGCGTGAATGCTGCCGCGGCGTGAGGCAATCAGGCGTCCCATTGCCAGCTTGCGGCGCTTCAAGACCCATGCCGCGACCCATTTGTTATTTGGCGCGCGGTAAAGCGCGGCAGCGTTCAGCCCGTGCTGGGCCGCGGCCACCATCGGCAGCTCCCAATTGGCCAGATGCGCCGTGACGATGATCGCAGGTTTTTCATCATCGCGAAGTGTGTCGAATGTCTCAATCCCGTCGACTTTGATCGTGCTTAGTTCGGGATGCGCGGTATCGTAATGCCAGATACGGTCGAGGTGACAATATTCGACGCAGGTACGGCCAAGATTGTCCCAGACATCGCGCAGGATGTGCCTATGCTCGGCATCGGACCTGTCCGGAAAAGCGGCGGCGATCTGCGCCAATGCCATTTTCGAGCGCGGCACGACATGCGACAGCCCGCGCGCCACTGCCCCGCCAAAATCAACCGCAAAGCGGGTCGGCAAAGCGCGGATCAGGGCATAGAGTGCAAAGACAAGAAGGGCGACAAAAAAGTCGCGCACGCCGATGACTGCATTTCGAAGCATTGCGACAGCGCGGCGCATCAGAACGCCCGAGATTTAGCGTATGGTGTCATCATAACGCCCGAGGCCGCGCACCCGAGGCGCAAGCCGAATGGTGCAAAGACATCAAGCCGAATGGCGTCATCATAACTCAACGATGACCTTGCCGAACACTTTGCGATGCTCCAGCCGCTCCAGCCCTTGCGCAAAATCGGACATTGGCACGCGCGTGTCGATGACGGGATGAATGCCGGCGGCGATGCGCTCCAGCCCTTGCGCCACATTCTTGATGCTCGCGCCAAAGGAGCCAAAAATTTTATACTGCTGCTGAAACAGCTGCATCAAATTCATCTGCACGGTGACGCCCGATGTGGAGCCGCAGGTGACAAGACGCCCGCCTTTTTTCATCGACAGCAACGACCCGTTCCAGGTGTCCGCGCCGACATGTTCGAACACGACATCAACGCCTTTTTTGCCCGTGATCTTGCGCACGACACTTTCAAAACGTTCATTGCGGTAATTGATGACATGGTCTGCGCCGAGCGCTTTGGCTTTCAGCCCTTTGTCGTCATCGCCGACCGTGGTGATGACCGTGCAGCCAATCGCTTTTGCCAAAAGAATGGCGATGGTGCCGATGCCCGAACCGCCGGCCTGCACAAGCACGGTTTCACCCGGCTGTAATTTGGCATTGTCGAACAGCATGTGCTCGACCGTTGAAAAGGTAATCGGTGCGGTGGCCGCATCGATCATCGACACGCCGTCTGGCACCGGCACGCAGAGCCGCGCCGGAAGGTTGAGAAACTCGCGGGCAAACCCGTCGACGTGAAAGCCAAGAACGCCAGCGACATTTTCGCACAGATTGTCGCGGCCTTCTTTGCAGGCCTTACAGACACCGCAGGTAAGCGCGCCATACATCGCAACCGCATCGCCGACTTTAAAATGTGTAACGCCGGCACCGATGCTGGCAATTTCCCCCGAGGCTTCAGCGCCGACAACAATCGGCAATGTGCGCTTGGTGAACGCCATGCCACGAAAGCCCCAGACATCAATATGGTTGAGCGCAACCGCGCGCACGCGGATCTGCACCTCACCCGGGGCTGGGGGCGGCGGCATGGGAATGTCACGCAGTTCGACGTGACGTTCTGAAAAAAGCTGAAGGGCGCGCATGGATCAAGAGATAGACGAAGCGGGCTCAGAGGTGAAGATCAATGACGCATTTTGACCGCCAAACCCGAAAGAATTTGACATGACCGCACAGACTTTGGCCGGCCGTGCCGTATTGGCGACGACATCGAGCACAAGTGCAGGGTCCGGCACGTCATAATTGATGGTGGGTGGCAAAAGCTGGTTGTGCAAAGTGAGGAGCGAAATTACGGCCTCAATGGCGCCTGCCGCGGTCAGCGTGTGGCCAATCATCGATTTATTCGACGAAATGGGCAGCTCCGCCATGCGCGCGCCAAAGACTGACGTGCAGGCGAAATATTCCATTTTGTCGTTTTCGGGCGTCGATGTGCCGTGCGCATTGATATAATCGATTTGACCGGCATGGAGACCGGCATCGGCCAGAGCGTTTTCAATGGTGCCGATCACGGCCTTGCCATCGGGGTTTGAGCGAGTACGGTGAAAATTGTCGGCGCGCTCGCCGCAACCTGCAAGAAAGCCCAGAATTTCGGCGCCGCGCGCGGTTGCATGTTCGTAGGTCTCAAGCACAAGCGCCGCCGCGCCTTCCGCCATGACAAAACCGTCGCGGTTTTTTGAAAAGGGCTTCGATGCTTTTTCAGGTGCGGCGTTCTGCGTGGACAAAGCGGATAACAGGGAAAAACGAATGAGCGATTCAGCGTCGATCGACCCGTCGGTTGCCGCGCACAAAACGCTGTCACATTCACCCCGCCGCAGCGCATCGGCAGCGGTCTGAATGACGGTTGCGCCGGACGCGCAAGCGGTCGAGAGCGAAATCGGCATGCCTTTGGTGCCAAAACGTTGCGCCATGTGTTCGCCAACGGTTGCAAACTGGAACTGCGCAAATCTGTCGGCAAATTGTGGCGCTGTTTCAATCAGCCCATCATATGACACAGGCTGGGGCGCGCGGGCCGCGATCATCTGCCGCTCATTCCAACCAAGCTCAACCGGTGGAACGGCGATGACGAGCGGCCCGGGAAAGTCCGCTTTGCCGCCAAGTCTGGCTTGACTTACGGCCTCTTCCGCCGCCATTTCGGCAAGCGCAAATGAAAGACCGGTGCTGGTATGCGGGGACACGCTGACAAAATCGACCGAGCCGCAGATTGTGGTTTTAAGCCCCTCGTTTGAAAACCGTTTCAGGGCATGAATTCCGGAGCGCCCTGCTTTCAGCGCCGCCCAGTTGTCGGTCTTGCCCGCGCCCAGCGAGGTGACGAGCCCCATGCCTGTGACAACGATCAGCGGCCGCCCCAGATGATCGCGCATCATGCTGCCGCCTTGTGAACAAAAGCCAATGCTTCGCCGCGCCATATGCCGCAGCACGACGCGATGATGGTCGACGGCGCTGTAACTGAAGATTTCTCAGACGCAGAAAAGGCTTTTGGAAATCTGTCCGCGCCTAAAAACAAAGCCGCCAGCGCGGTTGCAAACAGCCCCTGCACTTCCGGCCCATGCCCGATCAGTGCCGCGATGGCGCGAACGGTTGCATTTTTTTTCGCCCAGAACTCAAACTCGTCTGTTGTAATGTCGGGCCGCCCGCACGCACCGCTCAGCACATGCGCCGCGTCTTGCGGTGCGTTAAGGCTTGCAAGGCTTTTTTGAATGTCACCCGGCTCGCGTGCGCTTCGCGTCGTCAGCACATCACCCAATTCGGCATGAATTCTTGCGCCGCGTTGTTTGGCATGTGTTTCGGCTTCGAGCACAAAAAATGCGGACATCGAACCAAATGCAATACCGCTTTCATCGCCGCGCGCGCCGACAGGTGCGCGGGTTTTTGTCAGCAGATCCGCAAAAGCATAATTCAAAAGCATGTCTTTGCGCTCGGCATTGTAGGCAGCGCCCACCAGTCCGATTTCCGCCTGTCCGTGGCGAATACGTTCGTTCATGGTGCGCAGCGCATCCATGCCCGCCATTTCTTCGCCCATGAAAGAGCGCGATGAGCCTGTGACATTGTGCACAATCGAAATGTTACCGGCCAACAGATTTGTCAGCTGCGCCAGAAACAGGGTTGGGCGCAAATTGGTGCTAAGCGAGGCATTGATAAACGCGCCGATGTCGTTTGTCTGCCCGATACCGTTCAGCAGGTTTTCATCAGTGGTTTCGTCGCGCTCGCCGCCGCCAGCCGCGACAATCATGTGGGTTTTTTCAAGAAGCGCAGCGTCCGATTTGAGATTGGCATCATCGAGTGCAAGTCCAGCCGTATGAACGCCGAGCCGCTGCCACATCTCCATCTGGCGCTGATCGCCTTTTTTGGGAATTTGCGTATCGAAATTGATCGGCGGTGCGGGATGAACGAAAGTGCCGGCAAAATCGCGCATTTCAGGCTCTGGAACGTGATCGGCAAGCGCAAGATGCGGCGCGTGCCCTTCGCCAAGCGATGACACCAGCCCAAGCCCCGTGATGACGACCTTTTGCGTCATTCCGGCAGGCCAATGCGCTGCGCCTGCTGCTGCATGGTGTTTTTCAACTCTGCGTTTGGAAAATCCATCAGCCGGAATTTAAGCTCCGCATCGCAAATTTTAACGCCCTGCCGCAGAATGTGTGCTGTGGTTACGGCATAACCCGAACCCTCATGCTGCAACGTCGCGCTGATATCGAGACATTCGCCCGGTACAACAAATTGCCGCAGTTTCACTTTGTCAGCGGCAATGAAAAACGCCATCTGCGAAAAACCGTTGCGCTTGAGAATAAGATAGCCCGAGGCCTGCGCCATTGTTTCAATCAGCAGAACGCCGGGCATTAAAGCATGGCCGGGAAAATGGCCTTCAAAAATCGGGCTGTGCTGCGGGACGGTTGAGCGGCATAAGATTTTTTCATGCCCGTCTTCGAGATGTGCGACCTCGTCGATCATGCGAAAATATTCAAGCTGCATGGCTTTAAAAGGCGGCCTTACGCCGCTTTAGCGGCGACCAGCCTGTCGATTTCCGCGGAAAGATTTTTCAAAACAAAATATTGCTCGGTCGTGGCCTTGCCGTCATTGACGTCCTGCGTCCACTGCTCGACCGGCAGCTTGATGCCAAATTCCTTGTCGATGCCGTAAGTCACGTCAAGAAAGTCGAGGCTGTCGATGCCAAGATCATTGATGACATGGCTTTCAGGCTTGATGTCATCGCGGGACAGGGAACAGGTGTCGGCTATGATGTCGGCCACTTTGTCGATGGTGGACATGAACGCTCGCTTTCGTCAGTGTAAATCAATCATATTGCAATGCACGCCGCGCTTTTGCTTGTCAATGCAAAGCGTTAAAGGCTTTTTGTTGCAAAGGCTTAGAACATGCCATTCGTTTTTATTGAGGCGGCCATTCGCAAATGCTCAGGCACGATTGCGCCATTCGATTTGAAGGCGCCATTCGGCTGCGCCTTCGGGCGGATCGCTCGGGCGCTTCCGTGGTTGGCCCCTCAAATTGATCCAAAGGATCAATTTGCAAAAGACGTGGCTCACCCCTCCTCCTGCAGCGCCCATTGTTTTGAAACAAACGCCCAGTTGACCAGCTTGTCGAGCACGGCTTTGACATGTTCGGTGCGCCGGTTCTCATAGTCGAGATAATAGGCATGCTCCCAGACATCGATACCCAGAAGCGGCTTTCCGCCATCGGGGAGAGGGTTTCCGGCGTCCTGATAGGCGACAACGGCCAGCTTGCCGTCAATGCGTGTCAGCCACACCCAGCCCGTGCCAAAAACCTTTTCAGACGCCGCAACGATTTTGTCTTTCAAACCATCGAGGCTTTGAAAATCGCGCTTGATCAGCGTTAAAAAGGCCTCTGTTGGGGCAGTCGTTCCGCCTTCGAACTGCGCCCAATAGATGTTGTGATTGTAGGCCTGCGCCGCATTGTTGAAAATGTCTTCGTCTTTTTTCTCATGTGCCGTCACCACGATTTTTTCTAAAATCATGCCCTGATAAGGCTTGCCCGCAATCAGCTTGTTCAACTTTTCAAAATAGCCCTTGTGATGCTTGCCGTAATGAAGCCCGACCGTGCGCGCCGAAATCACCGGCTCGAGCGCGTTTTCGGCAAATGGCAGTTTTGGCGGCTCCAGCGTAGTTGCGGGTTGCGCCGCACGCAGCGGGCCTGACGCGGCAAGCAGAAGTGCGGCGCCCGAAAGCTTCAAAATATCGCGTCTGTGAGGCATGGCGTGCCCTTTCGTATTGGCTTTATGTGACGGGCATAGTAGAATTGGTGAATCGTTACGGAAGACTAGCCCGCTATGATCACCCCAACAACAGCCACAGACGATTTGCCGCCGCCTCTTGCCGAGGATGTGCGCAAAATCAGCGCTGAACTTGCGCGCAGCAAGGAGCGCTTGCGTATCGCTTTGGACCTGACAGGCATGGTTGGAACCTGGGACTGGGACATTCTTAACGACAGGGTCTATACCAATGAGCGCTTTGCAACGCTTTACGGCGTCGATCCGGTTGCGGCCGCAGAAGGCGTTGCCATTTCGTCTTTTTTAAATGGCATTCATCCTGACGATCTTGGCGGAACCGAAAAGGCAATTGATGCGGCACTGAAAGACGGCACGCCGTTCGATCATGTGTATCGCGTGGTTCAGCCTGATGGATCAACGCGGCATGTTCTGGCGCGCGGTGCTGTTGAGTTTGAGGACGGGCAGGCCATCCGTTTCCCCGGCGTAACAATTGATGTCACCGAAAGCAAACAGGCGGAGCAAAGACAAACGGCCTTGCTGGAAATCGGCGACCGTTTGCGCGACATGACCGAGGCAACCGATATTGCCTATTGCGCCATGGAGATTGTCGGGCGGCTTTTTGGAGTGTCGCGCGCAGGTTATGCCGCTTTTGATGCAAGTGAGACTTATGTCGATGTGCACCAAGACTGGCGGCGCGATGAAGGCGTCGGCACAATCTCAAGGCGCCATGACATGCGCGAATATGGCTCTTTTTATCAAGACATGAAAAAAGGCGTCACGATTCACATTGCTGACATTACACAAGATCCGCGCACGAAAACAAAGTTGGACAGCTTTGACAAAATCGCCGTGAAGGCTTTGTTGAACGTGCCTTTGCGCGAGAACGGAAAGCTTGTCGCTCTTTTGTTTCTCCATGACGATAAGCCCCATAACTGGTCGCTTGATAAAATTGATTTTCTCAAAAATGTGGCGGACCGCATTCACGCGGCGTTAGAGCGCGTAAAGGCCGATGCCGAGAAACAGCTCCTCATCCATGAGCTCAAGCACAGGATGAAAAACACATTGGCCGTTGTCATGAGCATCGCCGGACAGACCCTGCGCACGGCGCAAACGCTGGAACAGGCACAGACCGTGCTCGAGCAGCGCATTGGCGCGCTTGCGGCCTCGCACGATCTTTTAAATCTCTACAACCACACAGGCGCACCGCTGCACGGCGTCATTGGCGATGTCAGCAAACTATTTGGCAGTGAAGGAGAGCGTATCCATATTTCCGGCGATGATCTGCCGCTCAGCTCCAAGTCGGCCGTGCTGTTCTCGCTGATCCTTCATGAAATGGCGACGAATGCCATGAAATATGGGGCCCTCTCAAACGACAGGGGCGGGGTGACCATTTCCTGGGAAAAAAAGGACGACATGTTTCATCTGACATGGGCCGAAAAAGACGGACCGGAAGTACGCGCCCCCTCACGCCGCGGGTTTGGCTCGCGCATGATCGAGCGCACATTGGCGGTCAGCTTTGGCGGCGAGGCCAGACTGGACTTTTTGCCCTCCGGCGTCACGCTGCATTTCAAAGCGCCTTATTTGGGCCTGCAAAACAACGCGGCCTGAGGCTGGCCTTTCACACCAATGCCCGAACAGACACAACCCTATTACATTAGTCATTTATGGCAGGTGATCGACAGCCTCGAGCAGCGCTCGCCTTTTCTGCTATGTGAAAAGGAGCTTTCTTTTATCGCCTGCCTGCGCGCACTTTCGCACAGTGCGCTCTGCCTTTACGTGCGGCTTGCGCACCGCAAAGGCCCGCTGTTTCGCATTGATAAAATTTGTTATGATGAGATTGCTGATTTAAAAGCGGCGCTCGATGAATTGATGGAGACAGGGCTTGCAACCCGCTGCGGCGATAACAGCACGCCTGCGCAGATTTTCGCCTGTTTCACATATGTTGAGCTCAAAACCTGTCTTGAAACCTGCCTTGGCGACAGCCTGCCAAAAAACCTGTCCCGCCGCGCCGATATTCTTGGCTTTATCGAAGACAGCGCACAAACACTTGCCGCCCTGCGTGTGCTTCTCGACACCATGCCGCTGATTGGCATTGAAACAGAAACACTGGCTTTTCTGCGCTTTCTGTTTTTTGGCGAGCACGTTGAAAATCTGTCTGGCTTTGTCGTGCGCGAGCTTGGCCATATCGTCAATGAAGACATTTCCACTGTCCACCTGACCGCAGCGTTCATAAATCGCGAAGACGCTCTCTCCTGCTATGTGTTGTCCACACAGCTGCAGGCCTTTCGCCAGAAGCGTGACACATATGCCGCGCCAGAGATGATGGCATGGTGGGAAGATGTCAAACCCGCCCGTGGCGCGCTTGGACACAAAGCCGTTAGTCTCTTTGATGGAATTGTAAAGCGCCTCGGGGCATGGCTGGAACGCCGCGGCGAGTTTGAATTTGCGCTTTATATCTACTCGCAAAGCCCTGCCCCGCCTGCGCGCGAGCGGCGCGCACGTCTTCTTGCCAAACTGAACCGCAAGCAGGAGGCACTGGCCTTTTGCCTGTCATGCCTTGAGGCGCCCGCCAACGATGCGGAGGCCTATGCGCTCCAGCAATTTTACAATCGCCTGAGCGGAAAGGAACGCAGTTCAGCCGCGCGCCGCCTGCTGAAAGACGCGGCGCCCCTCATCATTGCGCGGAGCGACGGGCATGTAGAAACCTGCGTTCTTGACTATTATCAGGCACTGGGCTGGCAGGGCGTACACAGCGAAAACATGCTCTGGAACGCCATGTTCGGCCTTTCATTCTGGGACATCATCTACGACCCTTCGCTTGCACATTTTCACCATCCGTTGCAATTCGCGCCTAGTGACCTCACCACGCCGCAGTTTTACAACACGCGCAAAACGCTGTTCAGCCAGCGCCTTGCACTTTTTGACGACAAACAGGCGGTTCTTGATCTGGTGACAAGCTTCCATCATCGCAAACACGGCATTCACAATCCGTTTGTTGGCTGGCATGCCGCGTTGCTGACGCTTGTTCAGGTGCTGATCGACAAAGTGCCGCTTGCCCTACACGCGCAAATACTGGCGCATATGGCCAAAGACTTGAAGCACCGCACCACTGGTTTTCCCGACCTGTTTTTATGGCGCGATGACGCTTATTGCTTTGTCGAGGTGAAATCGCCCAATGACCAGCTGCAACCCCATCAATATCAGTGGCTTCGTTTCTTTGAGAGTATTGGTCTCAATGCCCGCGTGCAGCCGGTGCTCTGGGATGTTGCAAAAACCGGTTAAGCCCGTGCGAGGCCATTGCCGACATGGCCGCCACTGTTATAAATGAAAAAACACTTTTAAAGAGGCCGCCATGTTCTCACTTCTCAATCTCATCGTCACGATTATCGATCTTTTGACCTGGGTTATTATCATCTGGGCCGTGATGAGTTGGCTGACCGCTTTCAACATCATCAATACAAACAACCGTTTTGTCCTGTCCGCCCTCGATACGTTGGGGCGGATCACTGAACCTCTGCTGCGCCCCATTCGCGCCATTGTCCCGAACCTTGGCGGCGTCGACATTTCGCCTGTCATCCTCATTCTGCTGCTGATGTTCCTGCGCGATCTGGTGCGCGAGCTTTACGGCATGCCGGTCATGCCTTGAGCCGGACGCCGTGAACGGTCAGATTATCGACGGAAAAGCCTGTGCGGCAGATCTTCGCCGCGATGTTCAGACAGCTGCCGCGCAATTTGAGCAGCAAAAATCGCGCAAAGCCGGTCTTGCGGTGGTGCTTGTCGGCGAAGACCCTGCAAGCCAGGTCTATGTCGGCTCAAAGCTGAAACAGACGATTGAGGCCGGCATGGTGTCGTTTCACCATCAATTGCCGGCGGATATCAGCCAGTCCGAACTGCACGCTTTGCTGCAACACCTCAATGACGATGAAACGGTTGACGGCATTCTGGTGCAGCTGCCTTTGCCGCGCCATCTCGATTCAGCGGCAGTGCTGCTGAACATCCGCCCCGACAAGGATGTTGATGGCCTTCACCCTGAAAACGCAGGGCGGCTCTCGTCGGGGCTTCCGGGGCTTGTGCCCTGCACGCCGCTTGGCAGTATGATGCTCCTGAAAACCGTGCATGAAAAACTCGATGGGATGAACGCACTCGTCATCGGCCGCTCCAATCTTGTCGGCAAACCAATTACCCAATTGCTGCTGGCCGAAAACGCGACCGTGACCATTGCCCATTCCAAAACGCGCGATCTCGACACGCTGGCACGCAGCGCCGATATTCTGATTGCTGCCATTGGCCGTCCGAATTTCGTGCAAGGCAACTGGATCAAGCAGGGCGCGAGCGTCATTGATGTCGGCATCAACCGCGTCCTGCGCGATGGCAAAGCCTGCCTGTGCGGCGATGTCGATTTTGCCGCCGCCATAGTGCGCGCGGGCGCGATCACGCCAGTGCCCGGCGGGGTCGGGCCGATGACGGTCGCCTGCCTGTTGGCAAACACGCTCACCGCTGCAGCGCGGCGCGCAGGCTTTAAAGCGCCGGTTTTTTAAAACCAGGCTGTCGAAAGTTTTACAATTCCAGTGGCATCGCAGTCACGCGCGGCATCAGCAATGGACTGCCCGTGGATTTTCAAAGTGGGCGCAATTTCGGCGAGTGGCAGCAGCACAAAAGGCCGCGCCAGAATATGCGGATGCGGCAGTGTCAGCGTGTCCGTCTTCATCTGCACATCGCCATAGACAAGAATGTCGAGATCCAGCGGGCGTGGCCCCCAGCGCAATGAGCGTGCGCGGTCGCGCCCTGCATTTTTTTCAAGCTCCAGACATGTGTGCAGCAAGACCTCTGGCGGCAAATCCGTGTTGAGACACAGACAGGCATTGTGAAAATCGGCCTGCGATGTCAGCCCCCAAGGCGGCGTGACATAGAGCGAAGACGCATTTATGACGGCTGTGCCCTCCACTGCGTTGAGCGCTTTTACCGCAAGGGTGAATGAGGCCACCACATCGCCCTCATTGCCGCCGAGCGCCAGATAGGCGGTCACCTTGCTCAATGTTGGCCTGCATCCGATATGGCCGTACTGACCTGCAAGGCCTGACGCATGTCAGCAATATCATGCACACGCAGCAAAGACGCACCCGCAGATACGGCATGAAGATGCGCCGCCAGCGTGCCGGCCAGCCTGCCATCGACACTGCTGCCATCAATTTTTCCGATAAAGGATTTGCGCGATGCACCGACAAGCAGCGGCGCTTTAAAATGTAAAAAATCTGAAATGCGATTGAGCACAATCAGATTTTGCTCAAAGCTTTTGCCAAAGCCGATACCGGGATCAAGAATAATATTTTCATGCGCCAGGCCGGCAGCCTGTGCAATCTCAAAACTTGTTTTAAAAAACGCATTGATGTCAGCGACAATATCAATGCGCTCGTCAATGCTGTGCCTGTTGTGCATGACAACAATTTTTACATTCTGCGCCGCCGCCAGCTGCGCCATTTCTGGGTCGCCCTGAAGACCCCAGATGTCGTTGAGAAGCGATGCACCCTGATCTAGCGCGTAAGCGGCGACCTTTGCTTTCGTCGTGTCGATGGACACCGCGCGCCCGAGAGCGGCCACAGGTTTAATAACGGGGGCAAGCCGCACCATCTCCTCTTCGGCGCTTATGGGGGTAAAGCCGGGGCGCGACGATTCAGCGCCGATATCAATAATGTCGGCGCCGCCACGCACCATGTCTGCGGCATGGCTTAAAGCGTATTGCGCATTTAAAAATGCGCCGCCATCGGAAAATGAATCCGGTGTGACGTTGAGAATTCCCATCAGTTGAACGCGGGGGGACGTCGCACCACCCGAGCCTTGGCGAAGGGCGTCATGAAAAGCAGTCATGCTTTAGTTTTGAAAGAGAAAACCCAGTTTCGGCAAGCTCAATTCGCCGAATTTTTCTTCGCCCTGCACAAAAAGCTTACCGCCGCGGCGTTTGTAGAACGACAGCGCGGCCTCATTGTCGGCCAGCGACCAGGCCAGCGCCGGATATTTGCCTGCGTCCCCCAGCCTGTGCAGGCCAGCGCGCAGCAATTTTGTGCCAAGACCAAGCCCCTGGCATTCGGGCTTGATGTATATTTCAAAAACCTCGCCGCCCGCTTTCAGGCTCGCCAATCCGCGCGCACGGCCAAGCGTGACATAGCCGGCAATAAAAGACCCCATGTCGAGCACAAGAAGCCCGCCGCGATTTTTCTGCGCAAGTTTTGCCCACCATAAGGGCCCCCGCCGGTTGATCATCCGCTCAAGATGGACGCCGGGAATAAGGCCCGCATAGGCAGCGCGCCAGGATTCTTCATGCACACGCGCGATGGATCTTGCATCATTGATCGTGGCGCTGCGGATTTCAGTGAGTAGTTTTGTCATGTCATGCAAACTGTGAAGTGCGTCGGTCTGATTTGGCAATCACGTGCGACTAAAATTTAGTCGCGAATTCGCAAAGAAATTTTCTTGAATTTTTCTCAACTCTTTTGCTGTTTGATGGACACTTGATTCGTGGCGCAGCCTGCGCCGTCGTTAATAAAGATTAACAATGCGTCGCTTGGTTCTGATAGTTCCTTTTGTGCTGGCTTTAACGGCTGCAAAATTGCAAGCACGTGAAACCGTTAATTTCGAGGGCTATGCGCCAGGCACAATTGTCATCTCCACAAAAGCGCGCTCTTTGTATTATGTCGTCGATTATGACAAGGCGCTGCGCTACAAAATCGGCGTTGGCCGTGTGGGCAAGCAATGGCAGGGCATCAGCTTTGTTGAAGAAAAGCGCGTGCGCCCGGCATGGTCGCCCCCTGAATCGGTAAAACGCGCCGAACCGTGGTTGCCCGATGTGATCGAACCGGGCCCTAAAAATCCGATGGGCTCGCGCGCTTTGCTGCTCAGCGGCGGCGAATATGCCATTCACGGCACCAACAAGCCGGAAAGCGTTGGCGGCTTTGTCTCTTACGGCTGTTTCCGCATGTACAACTGGGACATTGAAGAGCTTTACAACTATGTGCAGGTCGGCACGCCCGTCGTCGTCGCGCAATAATTTTCTTTAAGCCGTCAACCCGTCCGTCAGCGGCTCGGTGGACGGCACTGTTTTAAGGTCGCTCGGAGACTCCGGCGCTTTGTCGTCAGAGTTATCGAAAATCTCTTTGCCTGCTTTTTTAAGCTGGTCACCCCACACATCGAGCGCCGCCTGTTTTAGCGCATCGATGTAAGACAAGTTGCGCGCTTCCACAAATGGCTTGTCCGTCTCGCCATATGTATTGCCCGAGGTGTCGCCATAATTTTTTCCAAGCAAATATGTGGCTGTCATTACAGTTGCCGCTGCAGCAAGACCTACGCCGTTCCTTAAGAGATTTGGCCGCGCGAAGAATTCGCCTTTAAAAATAGATGAGGGTCTGCGCAACACAAATTTTGCAAAGCGCGCGCCGGCATTCCATACCGTTTCATTCATCAACGGCTTGCCGAGCCTGTATATTTTTGGAGCACCCGCATTCAATATTTTATATGTCAAAGGTTTCCACAATCGTGATGTCAGCGCCACACAAACTGCAGTTCCAATCCCACTACCCACATTGTTGAACTGCTCGTCATCCTTGCGCTCTTGCGCAATTTGGTAGAGCGGACTTTGCTCATCGGCCAAGACCGTGTCGGATGGTGTCGAGACATCTTCAAAGACTTTCGCCCTCACATCCTTGTTAAAATATGAGGTGTCTGCGCCAAGCGCTTTTGACTTTTCATCGACAAGATTTTTGTAGGTTTTTTCGGCGTCATCATAGCCTTTTTTTGTGTCCTTGATCGACTTTACCACGGAGCTAAAAGCCAGCTTGCGTTCAAGCTGCTCTTTTCCGTTTTCAATAAGGCTGCTCCATTTCTCGGCATCATTAAGGCCAGGCACATTATCCAGCACGCTTTCCGGCGCTTTTGGCATGGCAGGTGAGGGTATGTCTTTTTGTGGTTTTGACGTGCTGTTATCATAACGCTTGTTTTGCGCTTTTGGCGTTGTTTTGGTTTGCAGCACTTGCAAAAGCTGCGGCGCGGGCACGCGAACATCTGCGCGCAAAAACGGCGCAAATGTTTTGCTTTGCGAAACACTGTCTTTCTTTGCTGCAGAAATTTTACGGTTGAGCGAAAGGGCGTTCATCTTTTATCCTGAAAAAAAATCGCTAAAATTTTAACTGCTTAAATCTGTTAAGAAATTGCGATTTTTTTTGCGTAATGTCAAGCCGCGCTCGCGCCGGCTTTCTCGGCGCGCTTGCGCTCGATCGGATCAAGATAGACCTTGCGCAGGCGAATTGATTTTGGTGTGACCTCGACCAGTTCGTCATTGTTGATCCATGCAATCGCTTTTTCCAGCGTCATCTGGATAGGAGGTGTCAGTTTCACCGCCTCATCCTTGCCGCTGGCCCGCATATTGGTCAGCTTCTTGCCCTTCAGCACATTGACCTCAAGATCATTGTCACGCGTATGGACGCCGATGATCATGCCCGCATAGACCTTCGAACCCGGCTCGATCACCATGGGTCCGCGCTCTTCCAGATTCCACATCGCATAGGCGACGGCTTCGCCCGTTTCCATGGCGATCATCACGCCGTTGCGGCGTCCTGTAATCTCGCCTTTGTACGGCGCATAGGAATGGAACAGCCGGTTCATAATGGCTGTGCCGCGCGTGTCGGTCAGCAGTTCGCCCTGATAGCCGATAAGGCCGCGCGTTGGCGCATGGAAGACAAGGCGCTGGCGGTTGCCGCCTGACGGGCGCATGTCCATCATATCGGCCTTGCGCTCGGCAAGCTTTTGAACGACGACGCCTGAATGTTCTTCGTCAACGTCGATAATGACCTCTTCAATCGGCTCCAGCAGTGAACCTGTTTCGTCCTTTTTCATGACGACGCGCGGGCGCGACACCGACAGCTCAAACCCTTCGCGGCGCATGTTTTCAATGAGAATAGCAAGCTGCAATTCGCCGCGGCCGGAAACGATGAACGCATCCTTGCCGGACGCCTCTTCAATTTTAAGCGCGACATTGCCTTCCTGCTCTTTCATCAAGCGGTCGCGGATGATGCGGCTTGTCACCTTGTCGCCTTCCGTGCCAGCAAGCGGACTGTCATTGACAGCAAATGTCATCGACACGGTTGGCGGATCGATCGGCTGTGCAGGCAGCGGCTCGGACACTTCGGGTGCGCAGAACGTGTCGGCGACCGTGCCTTTTTCAAAGCCGGCAATGGTGATGATGTCGCCCGCCTGCGCCTCGTCAACGGGCGTGCGTTCAATGCCGCGAAAGGCGAGAACCTTGGTAATGCGCCCCTGCTCAATGACTTTGCCTTCGCGCGACAGCACTTTAAGCGGTGCGTTGGGCTTTGCTTCCCCTGATGCGATGCGTCCGGTGATCAGGCGGCCCAGATACGGATTGGCCTCGATAATGGTGCCCAGCAGGCGAAACGGCCCCTCTTCGACAACCGGTGGCTGAACATGCTCCAGCACCATGTCAAACAATGCCGCCATGTCCGGCTGTTTGTCGTCCGGGCCCTTGGCCGACATCCAGCCATTTTTGCCTGAACCGTACAGAATGGGAAAATCGAGCTGCTCATCTGTGGCGTCAAGCGCCGCGAACAGGTCGAACACTTCATTGACGACCTCGATCACGCGCGCATCGTGCTTATCGACCTTGTTGATGACGACGATCGGCTTCAAACCGATTTTGAGGGCTTTGGAAACGACGAATTTGGTCTGCGGCATTGGCCCTTCGGCAGCGTCAACCAACACCAGAACGCCGTCCACCATGCCCAAAATACGCTCCACCTCGCCGCCAAAATCGGCGTGGCCCGGGGTGTCGATGATGTTGATGCGGGTGTCTTTCCACTCGACCGAGGTGCATTTGGCCAAAATTGTAATGCCGCGTTCACGCTCAAGGTCATTGCTGTCCATCACCCGTTCAGCCACCTGCTGATTTTGGCGAAACGTGCCTGATTGTTGCAAAAGCACGTCAACAAGGGTGGTTTTGCCATGGTCGACGTGGGCGATAATGGCGATATTACGGAGTTTCATAATTTTGGTCTCAATGTTGGTGGCGCCGGTCGGCTTTTTGGATTGCGCCATTCGCTAAAGCTTGGGCGCGAAGCGCTCGGACTTTACGTCATGACGCCGCTCGCCAAGGCTCGGGCGTTAGGGCTAATGGAATGCAAACAACACGTAGAGTGGCGCTAACCTTTAATCAAGCGCTTGCCTGTATGTTTTATGCGAGGATTAAACGCATGAATAACACATATGAGCGGCCAAAGACAAAATTGAAGGTTTTTCTCGAAACCGCCGACGGTGAAGGGCAAAATGCCAGCTTTTTCATGCATGCGGGCGATAAACTCTCTACTCTTTTAAATGGTGCCAATCTTTTCATCGAAATGGAAAATGAGGCCGGTGAAAACGTTCTGGTCTCCAAATCATTCATCTGGCGCGTCACCGCCGACGAAAACGCGCAAAAAACAAAGCGCGAAAGCGCTGGTGGCGAAAAATGGCGTCATCACAGCCAAGACCCTTATATCCTGCTTGGCATCACATCGGAGGCGACCGACGAGCAGGTTCGCGAGGCCTACCACGCGATGGCGCGGGCGTATCATCCCGACAAGCTTTTGGGTCTCGACCTGCCTCCTATTCTTGTCGAACAAGGATCATCGATTTTTCAGAAAGTGACGGCAGCCTACAAATTGATTAACGAGCAACGTCGCAAATCAAGCGCTGCTTGAAGCGAACAAATCGTGTGGCTCTGCATTCGTATAATGCATGACTTGTATCCGCGCGTTGATTCCCTGCTTGAAAGACAATTACGCCACCATTCTCCATGACAATGAGACGATGGAAGCGATCTGCATTGATGCACCGGATGCGGCGCCAATCCTGGCCTATTTGACCGAAAAAAACTTAAACCTCACTCACGTGCTGGTGACGCACCACCACAATGACCATGTGGCAGGGCTTGAAAATCTGAAAGCGCATTTTTCCTGTGAGGTGATCGGCCCGCAGCGAGAAATCAACCAAATTCCGCAGGCCAGTGATAGCGTCATGGGCGGCGATGTGATTGCGTGCGGCGCTTTTAAAATCGAGGCCATCGACACCCCCGGTCACACCAAAGGCCATCTCAGCTATTTTTTACCCGATGAAAAAATTGTGTTTACCGGCGACACGCTTTTTGTCATGGGGTGTGGCAGGCTGCTGGAATGCGACGCCATAACAATGTGGGACAGTTTGCAAAAATTAAAACAACTGCCCGAAGGCACCGCGCTGTATTGCGGGCATGAATACGCGAAAGCAAATGCAATATTTGCAAAAACAGTCATGCCCGGCGCCGCCTGTATTCAAGCAAGAGCTGGTGTCATCGATGCCTTGCGCCGTCTGGGACGGCCTGTCATGCCAACAACAATTGGTGAAGAACTTGTCTCCAACCCGTTCCTGCTTGCAAAAAGCCTTGAAGAATTTACCGAACTTCGCTTACGCAAAGACACATTTTAGGCGCGGCGGCGTACAAACAATTCGCGTGATGCAATCGCAGCACCGGCCGTAATCAAAGCAATTCCTGTCCAAGCGCCGGAATTGAACTCGGCAAATCCAAAAATCCACAAAAACACTGATGAGGCAATGCGCGTGGCATAAGACACGAATCCGAGCAGCAGAAGATTGCCTTTTTTCACGCCGTAGTCCCATGCGTAAAATGCAATGCCCGTGGGAAAAAGACCGATCAGTAACAAGGACAGCCATGAGGCGGGCGTCGTAGGCCACAAGGTTTGCTCAAGACAAAGGTGCGCAACAAAACTTAAAAACGCGACCGCAAAACAAAAACCTGTCACCGCATCGGTTGAGATTTGTTTGTAGTAGCGGCTCATCACCGTGTAGCTCGACCATGTCAGCGCGCACACGCCCGCGCACAGATAGCCATAAATGAATGTGCCGTCGATGCTGGTCGGTGCCGTCAACAAGGCCGTGACAACGCCCAGCACGCCGACGATGAGGCCTGTCAGGTGATGGCTTTTAAAAACATGCCCGGGCAGAAAAACGGAAAAGATGATTGTGAACAATGGCCACAGATAGTTGATGATATTCGCCTGCAACGGCGGCGCCCAGCGAAATGCGAGAAAAAAACACAAATGATAAAAAAACAGGCCGTAAATTCCAACCGCCCAGATTTTCGGCGGCAGCACCAGCGCGCGCCGCCACGCGCCGGGGCGAAACGGCCATGTGGCCGCACCCGACAACCCGCCCAGAAACATACCGATGGAAAGAAGTTGAAAGGGCGGAATGTCTTTGACCGCAACAGACAGCGCCGCAAGCGATGACCACATGACCAATGCGGCAAATCCGACAAAGGTCGCAAAGCGTGTTTGCGGGAGAACCGTATGCATCAAAACGAAACACTCATTTTTGTTCGCGCTTGGAAACGATTAAAGACTTCTGTTCTTGCTTGGACGCGATTGTCATGGTTTTTTTGCACAACCTACACAAAAACAAAACACAGCCTTACGCCATATACTGCCCGCCATTGGCAGATAGCGTCGAGCCGGTGATAAAACTTGAATCGTCGCTGGCAAGAAAAACAACGCAGCGCGCAATTTCGTCCGGCTCGCCAAGGCGCTTCATTGGAATAAGCGGCAGAATTTTGTCTTCAAGAACCTGTTTCGGCACGGCCTGCACCATTTCAGTATTGATATAGCCGGGGCAGATCGCATTTGCGGTAATGTTTTTTGATGCGCCTTCGAGTGCCAGGGCTTTGATAAACCCGATGTCGCCCGCTTTCGATGCCGAATAATTGGCCTGCCCGGCCTGTCCTTTTTGCCCGTTGATGGAGGAGATGACGATGACGCGGCCAAAGCTGCGGTTGCGCATGCCCTCAATCACATGGCGCGTGAGATTGAACAGACCATCGAGATTGGTGCGCATCACAGCGGTCCAGTCGTCACGGCTCATTTTATGCAAGAAACCATCGCGCGTGATGCCGGCATTGGCAACCAGAATTTCAATGGGCCCGTGGGCGGCCTCGACCTTCTGAATGCCTTTCGCGCAGGCATCAAAATCGCCGACATCCCATTTGTAAGCGGAGATGCCGGTGTCTTTTTCAAACTGTCCCGCGGCAACATCGTTGCCTGCATAGTTTGCAGCGACGACATAGCCGGCCTGTTTCAGGGCTTTTGAAATGGCCGCGCCAATTCCGCGCGTGCCGCCTGTCACCAGTGCAACGCGCGCCATCAGACCGCCTCGACGCAAAGGGCAACGCCCATGCCGCCGCCAATGCACAATGTCGCAAGCCCTTTTTTGGCGGAGCGGCGTTTCATTTCATAAAGGAGCGTTACGAGAATACGTGCGCCGGACGCGCCGATCGGATGGCCGATGGCAATTGCGCCGCCATTCACATTGACCTTTGCCGGGTCGAACCCCAGGTCATGGCACACCGCAATCGACTGCGCGGCAAAAGCTTCATTGGCTTCGATCAGATCAAGATCTTCCACACGCCATCCTGCTTTATCAAGCGCCTTGCGCGATGCCGGAATTGGGCCCGTGCCCATGATCGCCGGATCGACGCCAACCGTGGCGAATGACACAATGCGTGCCAGTGGCACAAGGCCGCGCTTTTTTGCTTCAATTGCCGACATCAGCACAAGTGCGGCGGCGCCATCATTCAAGCCGGACGCATTGGCGGCTGTGACGCTGCCGTCTTTTTTGAATGCGGGTTTTAAAGCAGATACGCCTTCAAGCGTGGCGTCATGGCGAATATATTCGTCGTCGCTCACCACCGTTTCACCCTTGCGGGTTGCAATCGTCACCGGTGCAATTTCATCTTTGAAGCGGCCTTGCTTGTGCGCGGCCGACGCCTTGTTCTGCGAGCTGACTGCGAATGTGTCTTGCGCCTCGCGGTTGATTGTCCATGTGTCGGCGATGTTTTCGGCCGTCTGGCCCATATGATAATTGTTAAACGCGTCCCACAACCCGTCTTTGATCATCGTATCGACCAGCGAGAGGTCGCCCATTTTCTGCCCTGCACGCAGGAAAGCCGCATGGACGCTTTGCGACATGCTTTCCTGCCCGCCTGCGATAACAATGCTGGCTTCCCCTGCTTTGATGGCGTTTGCCGCCAGCGCGACCGCGCGAAGGCCAGAGCCGCAGACCTGATTGATGGTCATGGCCGAACGCTCCTGCGGAATGCCTGCCGCCATCGCGGCCTGACGCGCCGGATTTTGTCCCTGCCCCCCTGTAAGCACCTGACCCAAAATCACATCTTCAACATCGGCTGGAGCGAGATTGGCGCGGGCAATCGCCGCTTTAATGGCCGCTGCGCCTAAAAGATGCGCCGGAACGGACGCCAAAGCGCCGCTAAAAGACCCCACTGGGGTGCGGGCAGCAGAAACAATGACAACGTCTTCCATGATTTGATCCTTTTGTTCTGCCTACGCTGGAGCCCTGCGTGCTGGCAAGCACAAGTTAAAAAGTTTTTGCGCGATCTCCTTTTCGCACTGCACAAAATACCGTAAGACAGGGGTCAGCTCCTTTTTTGGAAACGCAACTATGCCTGAACCGATTACAGTCAAAAAATATGCCAATCGCCGTCTTTATAACACGCAGACCTCCGTCTATGTGACGCTTGAAGATTTGGGGCATATGGTCAAACGCGGCGAAGACTTCGTGGTCGTCGATGCCAAAACCGGCGAGGACCTGACACGCAGCGTGCTGGGACAAATTATTTTTGAACTTGAAAACAGAGGCGAGCAGACACTGCTTCCCATTCCTTTCCTGCGCCAGCTGATCCGTTTTTATGGCGACAGCATGCAAGCCTTGATCCCCGGCTATCTCGATATGGCGCTGCAGAATTTTACGAAAGAGCAGGACAACTGGCGCGGCAAGATGAGCGGCGCGTTGACGGCGCCTTTTGAAATGTACCAGGAGCAGGCAAAACAGAATATGAAAATGTTTGAGAAAGCATTTTCCATGTTCACGCCGTTTTCAGAGACCGCACCTAAGCAGGAGCAAAATCTCGATACGCTTAAAAAACAGATGAGTGACTTGCAACACCAGATCGACGACATCGAGCGCCAGAAAAAATCTTAAGCGTTTTTTTCCGCGTTCAGGCGTTCCTGATTTTCAAAACAGAAGCGGCTGGGCTCGCCGTAAAGAAAGCCCTGCAACAGGTCGATGCCCCAGCCTGCAAGCATTTGCGCATCGTCCTCTGTCTGCACCCATTCGGCAACAATCTGAAGGCCGAGTTTTTGCGCCAGACTTGCCAGCGTTTTGACGAACAGTTGGTCGTCTGGCGATGTTGAAATGTTTTCGATATAGCTACCGTCGATTTTAACGACATCGACCATCAGATCGCGCAAATAGCGAAACGAGCTGTGGCCTGCACCAAAATCGTCAATCGCGACGCGGCATCCCATGTCTTTGACTTGTTCGATAAATTTTGCGGTTTCATCAAGATTGTCGATTGCGGCCGATTCTGTAATTTCAATCATCAGGCGCGCCGCAAGTTCGCGATTGCGTGTCATCAGGGCGCAGAGAAGACCAATCCATTCAGGATCTGCTGTCGTTCGCGCCGAGACGTTCATGGCAAGATGCACATGCGGATTTTTTATCAGCGCATCGACGGTCAACTCAAGGACACGGTGGTCGATCAGGCGCGTCAAACCCAGCTTTTCCGCGGTCGGCATGAATTCGCCAGCGCGCACTTCTGTGCCATTTGGCCTGATCATGCGCAGCAAGGCCTCGTAAAACTGCGGCTCGCGTGTGCGCACGTTCAGGATGGGCTGGAAGGCGAGTTCAAGGCGGCGCTCGTTCAAAGCCGAAATCACATCATGCGCGATACTGGCGTTCTGGCGGCGTGTCTGCTCGACCAGAAGACTGGTGCGATAGGCCACGAACAGGCCACGTTTTTTATGCTTTGCGACATCGAGCGCTTCATGTGCGCGCGACACCAGCTGCGTGACGGTAAGCGCATGGCGCAGCGCCACAACGCCGCCCATGGACAGGTTCACGAAAACCGGGCCTGAGGTTGTCATGATCGGCTGGTCGCGTACGGTTGATTGAAAGCGCTGCGCCACGAGGCTCATATGCTCGTCATCACATTTCGATAAAATGATGCCCAGCTTGTTGCCGGACACACGGCCCATCGCATCGCCAAAGCGCATGCAGGAGCGCAGCACACGTGCAACGCCGGCGATCACCTCGTCGGCAACATCAAAACCATAACCGTCATTGACCAGCGCAAGATTGTCGATCGCGACCATCACAAATGAAAACGGCTGGTTGATGGCCTTTGCCTCGAGCATTTTTTCTTCGAGGACGGCAATCAGATGCGGCCTGTTCATCTGTCCGGTCAGCTCGTCATAATGCGACAGATAATTCAATTTCTTATCGCGCTCATGGCGCTCGTTGATGATGCGGATGACGCCCTGCGCTGTCGCAGGCTTTCCGTCATCGCCCGCAAACCAGCGGCCACATTCCTCAACCCATAAACGTTGCTGCTGTGCGCGGCCGTGCGGGCAAAATGCGTATTCAATCTGGTAGGGAACGCCGTGGCCTTTGTCCGTCGCCAGCGAGCCGATGATGGCGTCATAGCGGGCATTGCTCATCGAGGCATCGATCAGACCTGCAAAGCTTTGCCCTGTTTGCAGATGTGCGACATCAGCTCCTTTAAGAACATCACTTGCATTGACGCCCCATTTCAATTCATCCGTCGCAACGGTCCAGTTATAAACAGCTTCGCCGACCGTTGTGAGAATGGATTCCATTGTCTTGGCTGTGACATCGGCGTGCATTGAAGACATATCTTTGTTGCGCCGGTTGTCATGCAAAGGCTCTGAGGGCGTATCAGCTGTCAATTTCAATCTCATAACGCCGCACATTTACGCAGCCATACTTTCAAATGCAGATTATCAGACGGCGCGTTAACAGTTGCCGAATTAAAAGCTGATTATTGAACGCGTTAACTTTATTGATAAGAAAAAAACAAGGGCTGCAGCCTTGTGTTAGTGTAAACAAAACCTTAATTTATAGTTTAACGCATTAATTGATATGAAAATGACCCATTCCAGCATGCCAAAGGTTGAGGACATCGCCCCACCATCAACGGGGATTATTGCCTATGGCGAAGATTTTTCTTCTGAGAAACATCCCGCGCCGCGCCGCTCGCCCTATGCTGCAGCCCCTCTGATTGCGCAGCTGCTTGCAACCTATGACCAGCATCCGCAATGGCGCACCAACCGGCGTCTGGATGCACCTTCCGCCCTTCGCGCCTATCAGGCCTGTGCCAACGGCACGCCCGCGCGGAAAAATCCAGCCAGCCAGATATAAGAAAAGCCGCTGAAAAGCGGCTTTTTCAAAAAAGAAGCAGATTAATCGTTTTGCGGTTCGGTGACCTGACGGCCACGGTACTTTCCGCTTTTCAAATCGATATGATGCGGGCGGCGCAATTCGCCAGAGTCCTTGTCCTCAATATAGGTCGGGGCAGTCAAGCTATCATGTGCACGACGCATGCCGCGCTTGGAGGGAGATGTTTTTCGTTTAGGAACAGCCATTTTAAGATCACTTTTGAATGAATTGAAGGGTTCACATAACGCAAATACAGTGCTCTGGCCAGCTTTTTTTCAGATTTCCGATATCACCAAACAGGCCAGTCCTGCTTGTAAAGCCTATAAAGGCATGGCATTGCTGCGCGCATTAAGCTTCATTTTTTTAAAGGGCAGCATTAACGATGACAATATTACCACTCTCGACAACTCGTCTTAACAGTTTCGCCGCGGCACAAACCGCTTTTATAGGTCTTCTTAAAACCAAAAAAGGCGATGTGCCTTATTTTGCAAGCCTTGGCCGCGACAGCATGTCCGTTGGCAAGGGCGGTGGGGACATTGAGATTATTAATGCCAAGGTCATTGCCGGCGCGCTGAAAGAGCGTTTCGGCGGTGAAAGATTTACCTTCAGCAACCTGCACGACATGCTCGAAATGGCAGGATGGCAAGATGACGACATTCAGTCGCCAGATGGCGTCCTAGGCGTCATTAACAAGCTGCAAAATGAATTCGGCCTCGACAAAACGTTTTCTTTTGAAGAAGCGGGCAATCTGTTTGCAGACCGTTTTGCAACGGAGTTCAAAGGCAAAGGCATGACCAAGACGGAAGCGCTGGTCTGGGGCGTTGCAAAATAAATTTTTAAAAAAATAACGATATAAAAAACCCGCCAGATCTGGCGGGTTTTTTATTGTGTATGTTCGGCAGAAATTACGCGCTGGCGGCCTGTTGCTCGTCATCATTGCCAGCTTCCATGTCTTTGCCGGTTTCCTGATCAACGACTTTCATCGACAGGCGCACCTTGCCGCGATCATCCATGCCCAGGAATTTAACGTAAACTTCCTGACCTTCACTGACCACATCCGATGTCTTGGCAACCTTGCGCGGTGCCAGCTGTGAGATGTGGACGAGGCCGTCTTTCGCGCCAAAGAAATTGACGAACGCGCCAAATTCCATGACCTTCACAACCTTGCCTTTGTAGATTGTGTTGATCTCAGGCTCGGATGCGATTGACTTGATCCAGTTCAGGGCCGCGCGGATCTGCTCGCCATTTGACGATGCCACTTTGACAGTACCGTCATCGGAAATGTCGATCTTTGCGCCGGTCTTTTCAACGATCTCGCGGATGACTTTTCCGCCGGTACCGATGACTTCACGGATTTTGTCGGTCGGGATCTGGATGACTTCGATGCGCGGGGCATGTTCGCCAAGCTCATCACGCGCCGTTGTCAGCGCTTTTGCCATTTCACCAAGGATGTGAAGACGGCCATCTTTCGCCTGATCGAGAGCCACTTTCATGATCTCTTCGGTAATGCCTGCGATCTTGATGTCCATTTGCAGCGATGTAATACCGCGTTCTGTGCCTGCGACTTTGAAATCCATGTCGCCAAGCGCATCTTCGTCGCCGAGAATATCGGAGAGAACGGCAAAGCGCTTGTCTTCCAAAATAAGACCCATCGCAATACCGGCAACAGGGCGCTTCAACGGCACGCCTGCATCCATCAATGCGAGTGATGTACCGCAAACGGTTGCCATTGATGACGAGCCGTTGGATTCGGTGATTTCCGACACGGCGCGGATCGCATATGGGAATTCCGCAGCTGAGGGCAGCATTGGGTTGATCGCGCGCCAAGCAAGCTTGCCGTGGCCGATTTCACGGCGGCCCGGTGCGCCCATGCGTCCGGCTTCGCCGACTGAGTAGGGAGGAAAGTTGTAATGCAGCAGGAAGGTCTGTTTGTATTCGCCTTCCAGCGCATCGATATATTGCTCGTCATCGCCGGTGCCGAGCGTGGCAACAACCAGCGCCTGCGTTTCGCCGCGTGTAAACAGCGCCGAGCCGTGGGTGCGTGGCAGCACGCCGACTTCCGCAACGATCTGGCGCACTGTTTTGACATCGCGGCCGTCAATACGTGTGCCCTTGTCGAGAATGTCCCAGCGAACAACCTTGGCCTGCAGGCCTTTAAACACATCGGCGATTTGCTGCGGTGTGTAGTCAGGATTTTCTGTGCCTTCGGGAATAAGCGTGCTCAGCACTTTTTTCTTCGACGCATCAAGCTTGGCGTAACGCTGCTGCTTTTCGCGCAAAGCATAAGCTTCGCGGATATCGCCTTCGGCCAGTTGGAGGACCTTTTGCTCAAGCGCCGATTTGTCTTCCGGCGTGAATTCGCGCGGCTCTTTGGCGCATTTGTCGGCAAGGCGGATAATGGCATTGATGACAGGCTGGAACGCGCGGTGACCGAACATAACGGCCGCCAGCATGACGTCTTCTGTCAATTCCTTGGCTTCGGATTCAACCATCAGCACGGCGTCGGATGTGCCGGCAACGACGAGATCAAGCGTGATGTCTTTGTAACGGTCGATGGTCGGGTTGAGCACCATTTCATTGTCAATGATGCAGACGCGGCTTGCGCCAACCGGACCCATGAACGGCACACCGGACAATGTCAGCGCAGCGGAGGCTGCAACCATGCCCAGCATGTCGGGATCGTTTTCCATGTCATGCGACAAGACGGTGATGACGACCTGCGTTTCATTGCGGTAGCCTTCAACGAAAAGCGGGCGAATCGGGCGATCGATCAGGCGCGATGTCAGCGTTTCACGCTCCGAAGGGCGCGACTCGCGTTTGAAATAGCCACCTGGAAAACGGCCCGCGGCGTAAAACTTTTCTTGGTAATTGACGGTGAGCGGGAAAAAATCAATTCCTGGCTTTGGTGATTTTGCAGAGACAACAGTTGCGAGCACTGTTGTGTCGCCATAAGAGGCGAGCACGGCCGCATCGGCCTGACGGGCAATTTTGCCAGTCTCTAAAACAAGCTTGCGGCCTGCCCATTCGATTTCTTCACGGTGAACGGTAAACATATTTCTTCTTCCTTTTTCTGACGCGTGGCCCGCGCCTGTTTCATGGAGGAACAAGATAATGAGCCACTCTTTTTATAAAGTGGCCGACAATCCTGTTCCCAATACGTCCCTCCCTTTGAAAAGGGAGAGTTAGAATGGGGATCAGTTTGAAATGAACCCCGTTTTTAGTTTTCCTTACCTTTCGGCAGAAGAAAAATTTAAATTAGCGGCGGATGCCAAGACGCTCGATCAGCGCTTTGTAGCGCTGCTCATTTTTGCTTTTGACATAGTCAAGAAGCGAGCGGCGCTGTGACACCATTTTCAAAAGGCCACGGCGCGAATGGTTGTCCTTGCTGTGGGTTTTGAAATGTTCTGTCAGATTGGTAATGCGTGTGGTCAAAATCGCGACCTGCACTTCCGGTGAACCGGTATCTGTTTTGCTTGTCGCATACTCTTTCACGACTTCGAGCTTGCGCTCTGGTGTAATCGACATCGTGTTAACTCCTAATGTTGCGAAGGCACGGCAGCTGCTGCACCTTCAAGATTGAAAACGCGCGTCGGCAGGAACGAACCTTCAGAGATTTCTCCGAGAGCAAGCAGCCTTCCGGCACAAGAGGCATAAGCAACACCTTGGAAAAGCGGTGCGTTTTGTCCTCTGATCAGAACGGCTTGGCCATGGCGAAGCCGGTCTGCGTCTTTTTGCGTCACGGCAAGGGCCGGGATGTCGTCCAGGACTGTCGCGACGGGGAAAAGACAGGACGGTTCTAACCTATCTGGCAGGTTCTTGCCAGCATTCTCTTGCGGCTGCGGTTTGGCCTCTTCGTAAGTGGCTTTCAGATCATTGGCTGTAATCGCATCTTCAATGCCGAATGGCCCGACCCGCGTGCGACGTAGCTGCACAATATGGCCATAACAGCCCAAAAGCCGGCCAAGATCGCGGGCAATCGCCCGCACATAGGTGCCTTTGCCACAATCGCAGACAAAAACGGTCTCATCCGGATCGTCGGCATTTTGAATGGCGAGGCGTTCAATGACAATTTCGCGGGCATTGATGGCCGCGTGCTGGCCGTCACGGGCCAGATCGTAAGCGCGCGCGCCGTCAATTTTCAGCGCCGAAAACTGGGGCGGCATCTGCATGACACGGCCATGAAAACGCGGAAGAAGTTTTTCAATCTCGGCAATCTGCGGGCGGTGCGCGGATGTGTTGACGGGCTTGCCCTCCGCATCGTCCGTATCGGTTTCAACACCCCAACGCACTGTAAACACGTAAGTTTTTGAGCCATCCATGGCAAAGGACACTGTCTTTGTCGCCTCGCCTAAAGCGATGGGAAGGAGCCCCGTGGCCAGTGGATCGAGCGTGCCGGCATGGCCGACCTTTTCAGGGCTGAGCAGGCGTTTGACCAGACCGACGGCCTGCGTCGAGGTCATGCCTTGTGGTTTATCGAGAACCAGCCAGCCGGAAATATTATATTTTTTGCGTTTTTGCTGGGACATTCAGGCGTCGTCGTCGGCCGAAACGACAGGGGCAATTCCAAGCAGCTTGTCGATCTTTGCGCCGCGCTCAAAGCTGTCATCAACACGGAAAAACAGGTTGGGCACGAATTTCATCGTGACCTTTTTGGCCAGAATGCCGCGCATGAATTTGGCGTTGCGCTTGCACGCTTCGACAGCCAGTTTCAGCTCCTGCCCTCCCAGCGGCATGATGTAAGCCGTTGCGTTTTTAAGGTCCGGCGACATCCGCACCTCAGGCACGGTAATCATGCGCATGTCATAGTCAGGGTCCAGCACTTCGTCGCGCGTCAGCATGTCGCCAAGAGCATGGCGAACAAGTTCGCCAGCACGAAGCTGGCGCTGTGAGGGGGAAGCGACCATTGGCGTATCCGGCTAAAGCGTCCGCTTCACTTCCGTGACGCGGTAACATTCGATGATGTCGCCAACCTTGATGTCGTTGTAATTTTCAAACGACATACCGCATTCCTGCCCGACCTGTGCTTCTTTCACATCGTCCTTGAAGCGGCGCAGGGTGGACAGCTTGCCCTCGTGAATGACAACGCTGTCGCGGATAAGGCGCACGCCTGCCCCGCGCTCGACCTTGCCATCCGTGATGCGGCAGCCCGCGACATTGCCAAGCTTGGTAATGTTAAACACCTCTTGAACAAGCGCATTGCCCAGCATGTCTTCGCGATATTCTGGCGACAACAGGCCGCTCATCGCCGCCTTCACATCGTCAACGAGGTTGTAGATGATGTTGTAGTAACGGATCTCAAGGCCTTCACGCTCTGCAAGCTCGCGCGCTTCGCGGCTTGCACGCACATTGAAGCCTATGAGAACCGCTTTCGAGGCGTTGGCGAGCGTGACGTCGCTTTCCGTGATGCCGCCCGCGCCTGAATGCAGAACGCGTACGGCAACTTCTTCTGTGCCAAGTTTTTCGAGCGAGCCTGCAATGGCTTCCACCGAACCCTGCACGTCGCCTTTGATGACAATCGGCAATTCCTTTTTGCCGTCTGTCTTGATCTGCGACATCATGTCGGCCAGCGATGTTTTTGCGCCCGACAGACGCGCATGTGAACGCTCGCGCTTCATGCGTTCGCGGTAGTCTGCGATCTCACGGGCGCGCGCTTCATTTTCAACGACGGCCATACGGTCGCCCGCTTCCGGCGCGCTGTTAAAGCCCAAAATTTCAACCGGCATTGAGGGCGGCGCTTCTTTGATCGTGCCGCCAAGATCGTCGAGCAGCGCACGGACACGCCCCCATGACGCGCCTGCGACAACGATGTCGCCGACTTTCAGCGTGCCGCGCTGAATAATACATGTGGCCACAGGGCCGCGACCGCGATCAAGCTTGGCTTCAATGACGAAACCTTCCGCTGCACGATCAGGATTGGCTTTCAGGTCAAGCAGTTCGGACTGCAGCTGGATGCCTTCCAGCAATTTATCAAGATTGGTGCGCTGTTTGGCAGAAACGTCCACCTCAAGCGTTTCACCGCCCATGGTTTCGACCTGCACGTCATATTGCAGCAGCTCGGCCTTGACCTTCATCGGGTCGGCTTCGGGCTTGTCGATCTTGTTGACGGCAACAATCATCGGCACGCCCGCTTCCTTGGCGTGGCTAATCGCTTCGATTGTCTGCGGCATCACGCCGTCATCAGCAGCGACGACAAGAATGACGATGTCGGTCACTTTCGCGCCGCGCGCACGCATGGCCGTAAAGGCCGCGTGACCTGGTGTGTCGATGAACGTGATCTTCGCGCCGCGGCTGTTTTCAATCTGGTAGGCGCCGATATGCTGGGTAATGCCGCCCGCTTCGCCGGAGACCACATTGGTGGTGCGCAGCGCATCGAGCAGTGACGTTTTGCCGTGATCGACATGGCCCATAATGGTGACGACAGGCGGGCGCGGTTTTTGTGTTTCAACCGGATCGGCCGCTGTTTCAAACAGGCCTTCTTCAACGTCGGACGCGGCAACACGGCGCACCGTGTGGCCCATTTCCTCGGCCGCAAGCTGCGCGGTATCAGCATCGATCACATCGGTGATCTTGTGCATCGCGCCGCTTTTCATCAACAGGCGGATCACGTCAACGCCGCGCTCCGACATGCGGTTGGCCAGTTCCTGAATTGAGATTGTTTCAGGCAATTGCACTTCGCGCGAAATTTTCTCGCGTGGCTCATCGCCCATTGCACGGCGCTTGACGCGCTCATTGCGGCGGCGAAACGAGGCAACGGAACGGTTGCGTTCTTCTTCTTCGCTGGTGGCTTTGGAAACTGTCAGGCGGCCCATGCGGCGGTCAGCATCGCGGGCCGGTTTTGGCGCTTGCGCTGGCGCTGGCCGCACCGTGCGCTTGACCGCACTGGAGCCGAAACGGCGTGGACCATCATCATCTTCGCGGGCAATCGGCCCACCACGCCCTGCAACCGGCGAGGCACTGCGCGAGGGCGCCGCATCATTGCCGGGCGCGCGGCGCTTGGCATCTTCTTCAGTGCGGCGCTTGCTGTCGTCATTTTGCTTGTTGCGCTCATCTTCCGTCGAACGGCGCGCTTCCGCTGCGTCTTTGTCGCGTCGCAGCTGTTCTTCCATCTGCGCGCGGCGTACGGCCTCTTCTTCAGCGCGGCGGCGCTCTTCAACATCGCGGGTGCGCGCATCGGCTAAAATCCGGACGCGGTCCTGCTTTTCATCCGCCGACAACTCACGCAGCGCCATACCGGCGCGTGGGCCGGAACGGGTTTTAAGTGGCGTAATCGGGCGGTTTTGCGTGGCCGTAGAAGAAAGGCTTAGAGGCGCTGCCTGCGATGCGGCAGGCGCGGCTTGCGCAGGCGTTGCTGCAGCAGCAGGCGCGGGCGTTGACGGCAAAGGCTTGCCATCCGCACCAAAGCGGCGCTTTTTCTGGACCTCGACAAGCACCTGCTTGGAACGGCCCTGGCTAAAGCTCTGGCGCACAACATTGGCCTCCCCGGCGGGGCGCTTCAGCGACAGCGTTTTGGTCGCAGGTCCGCCAGACGCGGCGCCGCTTGGCGCTGTTGCCTTGTCATTATCACCCGGTGCCGCGCCCGCGGGCGTTTTCGTTTCACTCATTCGCTGTTCGTTCCTGCTCATCGACGCTGACTTTATTCCCATAGGCAATGGCGCGGCGCAGCCAAAACAGGCTGTTTTCCGCGCTACGTCCCGATATCAAGGCTGCATGTATCACATTTGACCGGCCAAAGGCCATGTCTAACTCTTCGCCTGCGAAAATAGTGAAAACCGGCGCGTCCCTGCCTTCTTTAAAATGAAACTTGCGGGTGAGTTTTTCAACCCCATCATGTCCGGCATCTGAAGCGTGCACCAAAGCCAAGACGCCGCGCTCGATCGCCTTATCGACTTTCATCATCCCAAACGTCACCTCGCCGGCTTTGTGCGCCAACGACAAAGTGGCCAGTGCGCGCTGGTGCAAAAGGCCATAGACACGCGCCGCCAGATCGGGAGCGGGCCGGCTTTCGCCTTTAAAACCATGAGAAAAGGCCCTACCAAGCGCCGCTTTTTCAATGTCGGCATAGGTGGCGCTGACCCAGACACCCCTGCCCGGCAGATTGGCTTTCAGGTCGGGAACCGGCGATTTGTCCGGCCCCTGAACGAAGCGGATCATCTCGGTGACAGGTTTGGCGCAGCGTGTGGCGATACAGGTGCGCAGCGGCGAGGCTTTGGGTTTGCCGTCATCATCAAGCGGCAAAGCCTGAAGCCTGTCGGCGCCCCCTAAATCATCGTCGCAAAGCGCATCCTGTGTCATGAAGGCTCATCACATCAAGCAGCAGTCGAAGTGTCAGCTTGTTCTGCTGGCTCTTCTTCCGCTTTTGGCAAGATGTCTTCCGGTTTCAACCAGCCTGCCGCGACACGCGCCTGCAAGATCAGCTGCTCGGCCTCTTCTTTCGAAATATCGAAAGCGGACAGCGCACCGGCATGGCGCTTGACCTCTTCGCCATTGCGCTCAACCCAGCCGAGAATGTCGTCTGTGGCCATATCGGCAAGGTCTTCAACCGTTTTCACGCCAGCCTCGCCAAGGGCGACCAGCGTTTTTTTATCAATGCCCGGAATGTCGAGCAGGTTTTCATCCATGCCCAGTTCGGCGCGGCGTTTGTCGAGATTGCGCTCCTGCTCTTCAAGGAAATATTTCGCGCGGTTCTGCAATTCTTCTGCCGTGCCTTCGTCAAAGCCTTCAATTGACGACAGTTCTGCAAGCTCGATATAGGCCAGCTCTTCGACAGTGGTGAAGCCTTCGGTGACGAGAAGCTGCGCGACAACCTCGTCCACATTGAGCGCGCCGATGAACAGCTGCGTGCGCTCAGAAAACTCTTTCTGGCGGCGCTCGGACTGTTCGGCCTCAGTCAAAATGTCAATGTTCCAGCCTGTCAGCTGCGAGGCAAGGCGCACATTCTGGCCGCGACGACCGATGGCCAGCGACAACTGCTCGTCCGGTACTACAACTTCAATGCGTTCGGATTCTTCATCGAGAACAACTTTGGAGACTTCCGCTGGCGCAAGCGCATTAACGATGAAGCTGGCCGCATCCTGCGACCACGGAATGATATCAATTTTTTCGCCCTGCAATTCGGCGACGACTGCCTGCACGCGGCTTCCTCGCATACCCACGCAAGCGCCGACCGGATCAATCGATGAGTCGCGGCTGATGACAGCGATTTTCGCACGCGAACCTGGATCACGGGCAACCGCCTTGATTTCGATGACACCGTCATAAATTTCAGGGACTTCCTGACCGAACAGGCGCGCCATGAACATCGGGTGCGTGCGTGACAGGAAGATTTGCGGGCCGCGCTGTTCGCGGCGGACGTCGAACACGTAAGCGCGGATCCTGTCACCCGGCTTGAACACTTCGCGCGGGATCAATTCATCACGGCGCACGACAGCTTCCGTTGTGGAAAGATCGACCACCACATTGCCGTATTCCACGCGCTTGACAAAGCCGTTGACGATATCGCCGATGCGGTCACGAAACTCGTCGAACTGGCGGTCGCGCTCGGCATCACGCACTTTTTGCACGATGACCTGTTTGGCGCTCGAGGCGGCGATGCGGCCAAAATCCATTGGTGGCAATGTTTCGGAAATTGAATCGCCGATTTTTGCTTCCGGACTGCGAATTTGCGCGTCTTTCAATGAAATCTGTACGGCCTCGGCTTCAACTGTTTCAACCACTTCAAGCAGGCGCGAGAGGCGAATTTCACCTGTTTTAGGATCGATCTCGGCACGTACATCTGTTTCTTGCCCATAGCGCGAGCGCGCGGCCTTTTGCACCGCGTCCTGCATGGCTTCGAGCACGATCATTTTGTCGATGCCCTTTTCGCGCGAGACGGCGTCCGCGATCTGCAAAAGTTCCAAACGGTTTGCACTAACGGCCATTGCGATTTCTCCTGTTGTCGTTGTCTGAACTGTCTTCTTCCACGTCGAGGTCTTCATACTCATCGGATGAAATTTCGGCGCCGTCTGTCACGCTTTTTTTATTGGCGCCATTGGGCTGCGCCTCGGGCGCGCCCCCTTCGCTCGGGTGCGCCGCGCGCTTTTTCGCTTCGGCAAGAAGCTTGTCTGTCATGACCAGTCGTGCCTCTGCCAGCGCGGAATAGGGCACGCGCAGCGGCGTTTCGAGGTCTGGAATTTTAACCAGAATATCATTGTCTTCTGCAGCTTCAATAAAGCCGCGCACGCGTTTGCGCCCATCAATCATCTGCGTAAATTCGATTTTCGCGTCCTGATCGGTCCAGCGGGCAAAATCGCTTTTGCGCACCAGCGGCCGGTCTATGCCCGGCGACGACACTTCAAGATTATAGGCTGAGGCAATCGGGTCTTCGACATCAAGAACCGGCGCAAAACTGCGGGAAAAAGCCTCGCAATCTTCAATGCGGAACGAGCCATCTGGCCGCTCCAGCATAATCTGCAACGTGGTGCCATTCTGGCCAGAGACCCGCACCCGCACCAGCCGGTAGCCCAGATTGAGGCCAATGGGCTCTGCGATTGCAGCAATACGTGCCGCAAGCCCATCTTCAATGATAAGCCGTGGTTCTTCCAATGTCGCTGTAATGCCGTGATCCGACAACATGGCCCCTTAATAAGCAAAAAGAGCGGGGCTCTTTTCGAGACCCACTCCCTGTCCTGATTGCTCAGGTGAGATTTTATTATTGTTGACCTGTTATAGCCGCAATGCCCGTGCATGACAAGTAGCTGTTTATTCAATTGTGCCGCTGCTATGCAGCCTTCGTATTTATGACAAAGTGACGCCATGACCCGCTCTCTTCCGTTCAACGCTATTTTTGCGGTTGTGCCGACGCCTTTGCTCATTCTCGACACCGACAAAATCATCGTCGGCATGAATGACGCCTATCTTCACACCACCAACCGCACGCGCGAAGACCTTGTCGGCCGCCATGTTTTCGAGGCCTTCCCGGAATCGGGTGAGCGCCTGAAAATGTTTGAAGATGCCTTTACAAAAGCACTTAGCGGTGAAGAGAACAAATTGATTGAAGTGCCTTATTCCATTCCGCGCCCGGCAAGCGAAGGCGGTGGGGTGAAACAGATCTTCTGGACCTGCATCCAGACCCCAATCTTTGAAGACGGCGTCGTCAAGTTCATGATGCAAAACGCCGTCGATGTGACTGAACAGTTCGAAACCGAACAGCAAAACAGGGTTATTTCAACCGAGCTCGACCACCGCGTCAAAAACATTCTAGCCATTGTCAGCACGATCGGACGGCGTACTGGTCGCGATGCCATTACCATTGACGGATTTTTAAAAACCTTTGACGCGCGCCTGCAAGCGATGGCGCGCACGCACACTTTGCTGGCCAATTCCAAATGGAGCGGCGCAAATTTGCGCGCGCTTGTGGAACAGGAGCTCGCGCCTTTCGGTGCGCACGAGATGATCCGCATTGACGGGCCGGATGTGATGCTGGATGCACGCCGCGCGCAAGCCTTGTCGATGGCCGTGCATGAGCTTGCAACCAATGCCAGCAAATATGGGGCGCTGTCGCCCGTTGGCGGTGATCTGAAAGTGAACTGGTTTGTGTTGCCTGAAGGCGGATTTGAATTTACCTGGCGCGAGACGCTGAGCCAGCCTTTGCTGCCGCCGACCCATAGAAGTTTTGGCTCAATCATTATCGACGATGTGACGCCGCGGCAGATGGATGGCAAGGTCCGGCGCGTTTACGAGCCCGACGGCGTGTCTTTTACGCTGACGACATCAGCACCGGAGCCGTTTCGCATTTTTCAAACCTAAGATAAGACGGTATCCGCCCCTCGCGAAAAGCCTTTTGCTCATAGCGCGTTGTGATCCAGCCCTCATAGGCTTTTGTCCAGTCCTGAGGCTCGCGCGCCTGCCATTTAAAATCGTCCGAGCGCTGAATGTGCGAGAGCGTCCATGCCGTGTAATTGGCCCAGTCGCTGGCAAAATAAAAAGCTGCGCCGGACTTTAGCAAACGCGCAAACCGCTTCAGGTTTCGGTCGCTGATCATCCGCCTTTTATAATGACGGCGTTTGCGCCACGGGTCGGGATAGAACAGATAAAGCGCGTCAAGACTGTGCGGCGGCAGGGCGTCGAGAAGTGGCCGCACGTCAAAGGGAAAAATCCGCACGTTCTGGATATTGGCCTCACGCGCAGTGTAATTGCATTTGGCAAAACCGTTGTGAAACGGCTCTGCGCCAATAAAACCGATATCTGGGTTTTGCTGCGCCTGATGAATGAGATGCTCACCTGCACCAAAGCCAATTTCAAGATGAACCTCTTGCACAGGCGTTTTAAAAAGTTTTTTTAAGTCCTGGCGGCAGTCATCGAGATCAAAAAGCAGTGGCGAATTTTCCAACGCTTTTGTCTCGTGGCTGGCAACAGGCCTGCCTTTGGCACGGCCATAAAACGCTTCGAAATTTTTAGAAGAGCTATGCATGACTGTCATACCGGCGCAGGCCGGTATCCATCAAAATTCAAGGCTTAAATCACGCCATTCAGAATTAGTCTTTTCGATAAGAGCGACTTTCCAACCACGTTTCCATTCTTTCATAGCTTTCTCTCGTGCAATTGCTGACCTTATATCATCAAAAATTTCGTAATAAACCAGGATTGTAATATTATAGCGTTTTGTGAACCCATCGATCAACTTTTGCTTATGCTGATAAACACGTTGCGGCAAATGTGAGGTCACACCAATATAAAGCGTCCCGTTTTTCTTGCTTGCTAAAATGTAAACGTAGTATGTTTTCATTGTGAAACTACGGATACCGGCTTTCGCCGGTATGACAAAAAAACCGGAGGCGGCCGCTTAAGCGGCTTTCGCCAAAGCACCGCTGATGGCTTCGATCAGATCGGTCTTTTCCCATGGAAAGCCCCCATCGCCTGTGGTTTCGCGGCCAAAATGGCCATAGGCGGTTGTGCGGGCATAAATTGGCGCGGACAGTTTCAGATGTTCGCGAATGCCGCGCGGGCGAAGGTCCATCACCTCGAACAGAATTTTTTCGAGGCGTTCTTCGTCAACTTTGCCTGTGCCGTGAAGATCGACATAGAGCGAAAGCGGTTCCGTCACGCCGATCGCATAAGAGAGCTGGATTGTGCATTTGTCGGCAAGGCCAGCGGCGACGACATTTTTAGCAAGATAGCGGGCGGCATAAGCGGCCGAGCGGTCCACTTTGCTCGGGTCTTTTCCTGAAAACGCGCCGCCGCCATGTGGTGCTGCGCCGCCATAGGTATCGACAATAATTTTGCGCCCCGTCAGGCCGGCGTCGCCATCAGGCCCGCCGATAACGAATTTGCCTGTCGGATTGACGTGCCATTCGGTCGCATCCGTAATCCAGTTTTTTGGCAGAATTTTGCGAATGTAAGGCTCGACGATATTTTTTACATCCTCAGATGACAGGTTTTCATCGAGATGCTGCGTCGACAAAACGATCTGCGTCACCTCTTTTGGTTTGCCGTTTTCGTAGCGCACGGTGAGCTGCGATTTGGCGTCCGGGCCAAGCAATGCGGCTTTGCCTTCTTTGGCTTTGCGCGCGCGTGCCAGCTCAAACAAAATCTTATGCGAATAATAAATCGGCGCCGGCATTAATTCCGGCGTCTCGGTGCAGGCAAACCCAAACATGATGCCCTGATCGCCAGCGCCTTCATCCTTGTTGCCCGAGACATCAACGCCCTGCGCAATGTCGGCTGACTGCGGATGGATCAGCACGTCGATCTGGCAGTTTTTCCAATGGAAGCCAGCTTGCTCATAGCCGATGTCTTTAATAGCTTCGCGTGCCAGCTGTTCAATCTCGGCATTGGTAATGCTCGACGGCCCGCGCGTTTCTCCGGCAATGACAACGCGGTTTGTCGTGCACAGCGTTTCACAGGCGACGCGCACAGTTGAAAGATCCATGCCTTCCTCTGCCGCGCGCCGGAAAAAAAGATCGACCACCTCGTCCGAGATCCTGTCGCAGACCTTATCAGGATGGCCTTCGGACACGGACTCACTGGTAAAAAGAAAATTTTTGCGGCTCACGGTGGCGATCTCCAATAATGAAGAGCGAGCCCTAACAGAGGAATTACTTTGATTTCAAGTGCAGAAAAGAAAACCGAAGTAAAAAAACCTATAGAAATCAACAATATAAAGAAAAACTTATAAGCTTATAAAGATTTGCTTATAAAAAACGGTTTTAGTCGCTTTGCTCGTCTGCCAATGATTTGACCAGATCGACAATTTTACGCCGCACTTTTAGATCCTTGATGCGCATAAAATATTTGTTGAGCGCAAGACCTTCGCTCGACGCCAGAGCATCATGGGCAAAAGGCGCCTGAGGGTTTTCACCGAACCCCAACCGCGGCAAAACCTCGTTTTCTGAATCTTCGAAAAAATAAGCGACCGGCACGCCAAGCACGCTGGAAATCTGTTGCAGGCGGCTCGCGCCAATCCGGTTGGTGCCTTTTTCGTATTTCTGGATCTGCTGGAATGTCAGGCCAACGCTATCGCCAAGTTTTTCCTGGCTCATGCTGATCAGCATACGCCGCATCCGAAGCCGTGCACCGACCTGAATATCGATCGGGTTAGGGGCTTTGGCAGCGGGCTTTGTGACAACAGTCTCGGTCATACCCCCATCATAATGATGCAACCGGCAATATGCAAAACGCATTTGACTTAATTTGCATGCAACTTGGGCGGCGTTTGATCGCCGTTCAGACGGCCTGCTTGGCGCTTCTGCGAATAAGAACGGCCAGCACGCCAAAAATGGCAAAGAAATAAAGCGTGATATTCGTTCCCGACTGAGAAAACCGTGTGCGTGGCAGGGCTTTTGGCAGCCCGCTGTCAATCACCGCCGCCTCGCCCAAAGCAAGGCTGTGCTGAATGCGGCCATACCCGTCGATGACCGCCGAAACCCCTGTCGTTGTGGCGCGCACCACAGGCAGGCCTTCTTCGACCGCGCGAAGACGTGCCTGATGCAGATGCTGATAAGGCCCGAGCGTGTGGCCGAACCAGCTGTCATCCGACACGTTCACAATCCACCCCGGCCTGTCGCCGCTCTGAAACAGATCATTGGAAAAAATAACCTCGTAGCAAATCAGCGGCAGGAATGGCGGCGCGCCGGGCGCTGTCATTAAATTGCGCTGCAGCCCTGCCGAATAGCCTTTCAACGAGGCAATCGGTTGCAGGCCGAAGGACTGCGCAAAATCATTGAAGGGAAGATATTCGCCAAAAGGCACGAGATGCAATTTGTCATAGCGGTCGAGCACGCGGCCATCATCGGCAAAAATATAAATGCTGTTGAAAATATTTTTCGATTTTGCGCCAGCGCCGCCATCTTCCGCGCGCGACAGGCCGGCAATCAGGCTTTGTCCGGGCTGCAGCATGGTTTCAATCCGCGTCAGCACTTGTGGCACGGATGTCACAAGAAACGGCAGCGACGATTCAGGCCAGATGATATGCGTCGGCAAAACTGGCGGCGGCGCGGCGCCATTCACAACTTCATCGCTTTGCGCCCGTTGCTGCTCATCGCCCGCGCTCAGACTTAAAAGGCGTTCGACAATCTCTTCGCGGTTCTGTGTCTTGCTGCGCTCGGGCTGCGTAATATTGGGCTGCACGACCCTTAAACGCACATTTGGCACAGTGCCTGATGTGGCATGCGACAGGCGCGAATACCCGAACCCAAATTGCAGCGCCAGCAGTAATACTGCCAGCACCAGCGGCGCTTTGCGTTGGCCACCGCGATCGGCAGGGTCAAAAATCAGCGCTGGCGATGCGGCGCAAAAGACCACCAGCAGGCATAAGGGGTAAACCCCTGTAAGGCTGACGATTTGCATTTGCGGCGCATTGGCGGTGAAGGCCAGTGCAAAATTATTCCACGGAAAACCGGTCAACAAAACGCCGCGCAGCATTTCGCAAAAGGCCAGACCAAAGGCAAAGCTGACAATACGCCACGGGCTTGATGACCACAGCAAGCGCGCCAAAGCCGCGCCCGTTCCGGTAAAGACGGCAAGGCCTGCGGGCAGGCTCAAAACCGCCAGCGGCATCAGAACAATGAACTTGTCCTGCTCCACCAGAAAAGCGGCGCCAATCCAGTAGAGGCTGCATAAAAAGTAACCGAAGCCAAACCACCAGCCGACGAAAAAGGCCGGCACCATCGCCCGCACGCCGCCGCGCTTGGCGGCAATCGCAGAGCCGTCAATCAGCAAAAAGAAAATCGGAAAGGTGACAAACAGAATGGGAAACAGGCCAATCGGCGGCAAGGCCAGCGTGCTGAACGCGCCCGCAAGCGCCGCCAGCGCAACGCGCTTCCAGCCCCATAAAAGCAAGATATTTTCAGCGCCCTGTTTTAACAGTTGAAACAAGATAACTACATGCCCGGCGGAACGGCAGCGGGTGGGCGCGACTCTGCGCTGCGTATCTCAGCACGTGGGCGCGCTTGCGCTTGTGTCTGCTTGATCCGCAAACGCTTGACCCGGCGCGGGTCGGCATCAAGCACTTCAAACTGAAAGCCGTTCGGGCCTTTGATCAGCTCGCCGCGGGCGGGAACGCGGCCAACAAGCGCGATCATCAGTCCACCCAGCGTATCAATGTCTTCTGCCCGTTCTGAAAGTTCCTCGCCGAATGTGGCGGGATCAAAACTTGTGCCGACAACGTCCTGCACCTCTTCAAGCGAGGCGCGGGCATTGGCGATCCATGTCCCATTGTCCATGGTCGCAATGCTTTGCTCGTTCTCGTCGTGCTCGTCTTCGATATCGCCGACAACCTCTTCAATAATGTCCTCAATCGAGACCAGACCGTCGGTGCCGCCATATTCATCAATGACAAGCGCCATGTGAATGCGCGTTGTTTGCATTTTAACCAGCAGATCCAGCGCCGGCATTGACGGCGGCGCAAACAGAACCGGGCGAATGATCGGCGCATCAACAAGCTTCACAGACAGATCAACGTTTGCGAGTGTATGCGCCTGCCCTGCCGCCACCGATTCCGGCGCGGTGCTGGTCAGGTAGCTGAGAAAATCGCGGATATGAACCATGCCGACAAGATCGTCGAGGGACTCGTGGTAGACAGGCAGGCGCGAATGTCCGGCCTCGCGAAACAGTTCGATCAGTTCAGACATGCTGGACTGCTGCTCGACCGCGATAATGTCCGCGCGCGGCACCATCACATCTTCTACCCGCTGTTCGCGCAGTTTCAAGATATTGCTGATCATGGCGCGCTCTTGCGCGCTGAAGCTTAAATCGACGCCGCCTTTTTCTGACAGGGCTTCCTGCAGATCAGAGCGGACTGACACACGCGGACGCAGACCAAAGCCAGTGCGCAGCGCCATGCCGATTTTTTTAAAGAGATGGTCGTCGTTTTTATCGTCCGACGGAACGGCGTCACTGGTGTCGCTCATTGGCGTGTTTGCGTGCCCCCTTGCACCTCTCCTTCATAAGGAGCGGGATCGCCAAGTGCCAGCAGAATTTTATGCTCCAAGGCCTCCATAATCTCCGCCTCGGCCTCAGTTTCATGGTCATAGCCGTACAAATGCAGCAGGCCATGCAAAAAAAGATGGCGGGCGTGGTGGGTTAATTCCTTGTTTTGTGAAAGAGATTCGCGCTCCAACGTCTCATAGCTCAAAATAATATCGCCCAGCTGTCCCTGCGCGCGCGACACGGCATCGGTTGGAAATGACAACACATTTGTCGGGCTGTTTTTGCCGCGCCATTTATTGTTGAGGCTTTGAATGGTCGTGTCGTCGGCCAGCATGACCGCGCATTCCGCGTCCTGCCCATCGGCCAGTATGCAGCCTGCGGTATCGCACACCTGCGCAAACGCATGTTGCCAGCGCTCAATGTCGCCCCAGAGGGGCGAGCTTGTCATGAGGTCGAGATGTAACGCCATGCTGCGTCAGCGCACCGCGCTGGCCGCGTCATAGGCGCGAACAATTTTTCCAACCAGCTCATGGCGCACAATGTCAGTGTCCTTGAACGCGATGATGCCGATGTCTTCAATATCCCGTAACAGTCCGGTGGCCTGGCTGAGGCCGGAAATCTGGCCGGGTGGCAAGTCGATCTGGCTGGGGTCGCCTGTGATGATCATTTTTGAGTTCTCGCCAAGGCGCGTCAAAAACATTTTCATCTGCATCGATGTCGTATTTTGCGCCTCGTCGAGGATGATTGCGGCATTGGTCAATGTGCGGCCGCGCATAAATGCCAACGGCGCGATTTCGATGGCTTGCGTCTGCAGGCCGCGCTCCACGCGGTCCGGCGGCATCATATCATAGAGCGCATCATAAAGCGGGCGCAGATATGGATCGACCTTTTCTTTCATGTCGCCGGGCAAAAACCCAAGACGTTCACCGGCCTCAACCGCTGGCCGCGACAGGATGATGCGGTCAACCGCATTTTTTTCCAGCAGCATCGCCGCATAGGCAACCGCCAGATAGGTCTTGCCGGTTCCGGCCGGGCCTGTTGCAAACACCATGGTTTTGGAGCCGAGCAATTTGATATAGGTGTCCTGCGCCTTGGTGCGCGCGGCCAGTGTTTTGCGGCGCGTGGAAATATGGCCAAATTCACCGCCCGTTTGCGGCGCCGCTTCAAACAAAACGCCCTGATCGACAATGTAACGGACAATCCCCTCAACGTCTGAAGTCGTCATGCCCTGCCCGTTGCGCACGCGCACATACATTTCATCGAGCACGCGTTTGGCTTTGTCGCAGGCCTCCGCCTTGCCGTGAAGGCGCACATGGTTGCCGGAAATATGCGCAACCACACCAAGCTTTTGCTCGATGACGGCGACATTTTCATCGAACTGGCCAAACAAATTGCCCAAGAGACGGTTGTTGTCATAGCTCACGGTGAGCTGCGTATCAGCGCGCGCTGATTTGTCTTTGTCCGGTCTGTCTTTGTCGTTTTTCAAATCAGATCGCCTCCGCCAGTTGCTGCACACTTGTTTCCGTTTCGCCGTAAAGCGTTGTTGGCCCTGCGCGTGTGATCAGGACATCAACGATCTTGCCGACCATGTCCGGCGTGCCGGTGGTCTGCAGAGGATGGAGATAAGGGGTGCGGCCATAAAGCTGGCCCTCATCGCGCGACTGTTTTTCAATCAGCACCGGCACTTTCGTACCGATGAGTGCGCTTGCAAATGCTTTATGCTGGCTGTTCAGCAAAGCTTGCAGTGCCAAAAGCCGCTCATGTTTGATGGCCTCGTCGACCTGCACCATTGCCGCCGCCGGCGTGCCGGGGCGCGGCGAGTATTTAAACGAAAACGAAGCGGCAAATTCTGTTGCGCGCACAAGATCCATGGTGGCGGCAAAGTCCTCATCGGTTTCGCCCGGAAAGCCGACAATAAAATCGGACGACAGAGCAAGACCCGGTCGCGCGCGCCGCAGTTTTGCAATCACGTCATGAAACAGCGCAACCTTGTGGTGGCGGTTCATCACTTTTAGCATTCTGTCAGAGCCTGACTGCACGGGAAGATGCATATAAGGCATCAAAATATCGAGATCGCGGTGCGCCTCATAAAGCGCGTCATGCATGTCATTGGGGTGCGAGGTTGTGTAGCGCAGGCGCTTCAACTTAGGAATTTTTGCAAGCGCAAACAGCAACTGCCCGAGATTGTGCTCAGCGCCATCACCGCCCTGACCATGATAGGCATTTACATTTTGCCCCAGCAAAGTGAGTTCGGCAGCGCCCGCATCAACAAGGCGCTGTGCCTCCTCGACAATGGCGGTGACCGAGCGTGAATATTCGCCGCCGCGTGTATAAGGCACAACGCAGAACGTGCAAAACTTGTCGCAGCCTTCCTGAATGGTCAAAAACGCGCTGACCGGACTTTGAAGACCGCGCGGTGTTTTTGGCAAATGTGCGAATTTGTCCTCGATGGGAAAATCCGTATCGATGGCGCGCTTGCCTTGCAAAGCCTCGTTCAACAGGCGCGGCAGCTGGTGCGTGCTTTGCGGCCCGAACACCATATCAACCGCAGGGGCGCGCCGCATCATCTCGCGGCCTTCGGCCTGCGCCACGCAGCCTGCGACGCCAATCGTCATGCTACGGCCGTCGGCCTTGCGCTGTTTTTTGATGACATTGAGCTTGCCGATTTCGGAATAGACTTTTTCAGCGGCTTTTTCGCGGATATGGCAGGTGTTGAGAAGAACAAGGTCGGCCTCTTCCGCGCTGCCTGCCTTGCTGTATCCTTCGCCTGCCAGCACATCGTCCATGCGCCCTGAATCATAGACATTCATCTGGCAGCCATAGGTTTTGAGGAAATAGGTTTTTTTGGCAGGTGTGGAACGCTCAAGCTCGGGCGCGTTGTGCTTTTGCGCCATTCGGCGAGCCTCGGGCGCGGAATCCGTTTTACTCATCCTCCACTTTTACCCTTATTGTACTGATTTGGAAACTGGTGCGGGCTGCAATTCGCCGTTTTGCAGACGCAATGCCCGCACATCCTGCTCAAGTTCAGCCGCAATCTGCTTTCGGTCGGCGTTGGCGGGATAGATCCGCGCCATGCCAAAACGCACCTCAACCTCAATGGCGCCAATTCGCACCAGATGAATCAGATGCGGCACGAGTTCCATATCGCCATACCAAGCCGTATGCACCTGCCCACCGCGCCCGATCGGCAGACCTTGTCGTCCCACATAGCGAATGGCGACAGGCTGAATGGTCACACTGCCTTCCCTAACAACCGCAGAGCGCGCTGCACCCAAGAGTGACGAGCGAAATGGCAGAACACGATTGCCGTCGCTGGTTGTCCCTTCGGGAAACAGCACCACCGCATCGCCGCCCGACAAACGCGACGCAATATCTGTGCTCGCGCTTTTTGTTGCGGTCTTTCGCGTGCGGTCGATAAAGACGGTGCGTTGCAACCGTGCCAGGCCGCCAAAAATTGGCCATGCATTCACCTCGGCCTTCGACACGAACACAACGGAAAAAAGCGATGTCAGCACCGAAATGTCGAGCCATGAAATATGGTTGGAGCAGACCAGCAAAGGGCGGCGCGGGTCCGGCGTGCCAAACTGCGTGACCTTAACACCAAGGATTTTAAGCCCCACACGATGAAACAGGACCGGAATCCGCCGCTGCAACGGCCAGTTGAATTTGACCGACAGCCATTGCGCGGGCGTCAGCACCACGCCCCATATAAATAAGATGAGAATTTTAAAGGAGGCCATCAGAGCACGCGGCTCATAATCAGCGCATCGGCGTCCCCGCTCGAGACATAATAGCCGCGCCTGCGTCCAGCCTCCTGAAAGCCGAGCTTGTCATAGAGGCGCAATGCGGGCGTATTGCCCGCCTCGACTTCGAGATGGGCATGACGCGCCTGTTTTTGCTTTGCCAAATCGAACCCATGGCGAAGTAATTTCTCGCCCAGTCCGGCACCGCGAAAGCTGCGGTCAATGGCGACCGTCAGCACTTCAACTTCATCGGCGGCAAAGCGCAGCAGCAAAAATCCAGCCAGTTTTTTTTCGATTTTGAGGCCAAGGCAAACAATGCTGCCTTGCGTCAGCAGGTCTTCAAATTCTTCGCTGTTCCAACCGCGTGCAAAATTCTGGGCATGAAAACGGGCAAGCAGGTCCGCGCTTTTGGCACTGAGCACCGCAATCTGGCTGTCCTTGATTTTTGCCCTGTTCCAGAACCAGATCATGGGCGGCAGCTCACCTTGCGTGCCAAGGTTTTTCCCACTTGCGGCAATGCGTCAGGCGCGCGCACATAGAGGGGCATCGGCTCTTGTGGCGAACGGCGCGCCGCCGCAAAAATCGCCGCAGGTTCAAGCTGACTGATCGTGTGCAATGTCTGCGACAGATCAAAGGACAACAGATCTGACTGCGTGAAAGCTGCCGGATAAACGGCGATTGTGTTTGCCTGCTTTAAAAACGCAGCAAGCCCGTCGCAGGGTATTAAAACAGGGCTTTGCTCTGGCGCTTGCACATAGGCCTCATTTTTGTGTGCATCCATGATCGCATATCTGGCGCCCGTTTGCGCAAGCAGCACATCAAGAGTGGTGACGCCGCGCAGCGGAATATCAAGCGCAAGGCGCAGTGCGCGTGCTGCGGCAATTCCGGCGCGTATGCCCGTAAAAACACCGGGCCCCACCGTTACGATAATGTCGCTGAGCTGCGCATAGGCACGGCCTTGCATCAATTCGCGCAGCACAGGAAGAAGCACGTCTGTCTGTCCGCGCTCTCCTTTTTGCGACACATGCTGCACAACAGCGCCGGCTCTGTCGTAAAGCGCGGCCTGTGCAACATGCAGTGATGTGTCGAGGATGAGGGTGAGGGTTGTCATTTTACGCCGTGAGTCTCAATGCGTCTGGCGCTCGAAAGCGATGCCGGCTCCTCGCAATTTTGCTCGAAGCGTTCGTTGCTCGAAAAGCGCCACTGGCGCTTTTCGTTCGCTGCGCGAACCGCGGCTCACCCACCAACATTGTAAGCGGCAAGAGCGGCGGCGTTGACGATATCGGTGTCCTTGGCGTTCATGCGCACCATCTGGATCGGCTTCGACAGGCCGATCAGAATAGGGCCGATCACTGTCGCATTGCCTAAGACTTGCGTCATTTTAATACCGATTGAGGCGGCATGAACATTTGGCATAACGAGAACATTGGCCGGACCTGATAAACGCGTAAACGGGTAGTTTTGCTGCATGAGCTCCGCATTTAAGGCGACATCGGCCGCCATTTCGCCGTCATATTCAAACTGAACGCGTCTTTTGCTGAGCAAGGCGATGGCCTGCTGGATCGCGCTGGCACGCTCTGTCGGCGGGTGGCCGAATGACGAAAACGCAACAAAGGCAACGCGGGGTTCCAACCCCAAACGCCGCGCTGTCTCAGCAGCTTCGGTCGCAATATCCGCAAGCTGCTCCGCGCCCGGCGATTCAGCCTGCAACGTATCGGCAACAAGCACGGTGCGACCGCGCGCCAGAACCAGCGTGCCGCCGATGACGCGGTGACCGGGTTTCGGGTCAATCACGCGCAGCACTTCCTCAAGCACGATCGATGTTTTGCGGGTGACGCCTGTCACCATCGCGTCGGCGTCTCCCGCCGCCAGCATGGAGGCTGCAAACACATTGCGGTCGTTGTTGACGAGGCGCTGGGCATCACGCTGCAAAAACCCTTTTCTCTGCAGGCGCGCATACAGAAACTGGCTGTAAATTGCGTTCTTTTTAGACAGACGCGCATTGATGATCTCAATGCCGTCAAGATCGACATTGAGAAGAGCGGCACTTTCCTGAATACGGTTTTCACGCCCAACAAGAATGGCTTTGCCGAGGCCTGCCGCAACATAAGAATGCGCGGCGCGGATAATCTGCTGTTCTTCGCCTTCGGCAAAGACAACGGTTTTGGGCTTGCGGCGCACCTCCTGAAAAATGCGCTGAAAGGTGGAAGCGATCGGGTCACGGCGCGACGTCAGTTCCGTGATATATTTTGCCATGTCCGGAATTGGTTTTCGCGCGACACCCGTGTCTGCCGCAGCTTTTGCAACAGCGGGCGGAATGGCTGAAATCAGGCGCGGGTCAAACGGCACCGGAATGATATATTGCGGGCCAAAACGCGGGCGAAACCCGTCATAGGCCGCCGCCACTTCGTCCGGCACATCTTCGCGCGCCAAAGCTGCGAGCGCTTCTGCCGCAGCAATTTTCATTGCATCATTGATCTGGCGTGCCCGCACATCCAGCGCCCCGCGGAAAATATAGGGGAAGCCGAGAACATTGTTGACCTGATTGGGATAGTCAGAGCGCCCCGTTGCGACAATTGCGTCATCGCGCACCTTTGCCACTTCTTCCGGTGTAATTTCAGGGTCGGGATTGGCCATGGCAAAAATGATCGGATTTTTTGCCATTGACGCGACCATTTGCTCGTCAATCGCGCCTTTGACAGACAATCCTAAAAACACATCGGCGCCGTTCATCGCCTCGGCGAGCGTGCGCTTTTTGGTGGGCACGGCATGCGCCGATTTCCACTGGTTCATGCCCTCAACGCGGCCTTCATAGATCACGCCTTTGGTGTCGCAGAGCAATACATTTTCATGGCGCACGCCCATCGCTTTCATAAGTTCGATACAGGCGATGCCGGCAGCACCCGCGCCATTGCAGACAATGGTAATGTCTTTGAGCGCGCGGTGCGTCAGAAGGCCGGCGTTCATCAATCCCGCAGCGGCGATAATCGCCGTGCCGTGCTGGTCGTCGTGGAAGACGGGAATGTCCATCAGCTCGCGCAACCGGCTTTCAATGATAAAACATTCCGGTGCTTTGATATCCTCCAAATTAATGCCGCCAAATGACGGCCCCAGATAGCGCACGCAGTTGATGAATTCGTCGGCGTCTTCGGTATCGACCTCAAGATCGATGCTGTCGACATCGGCAAATCGTTTGAACAAAACGGACTTGCCTTCCATTACCGGTTTGGAGGCGAGCGCCCCCAAATTTCCAAGGCCGAGAATGGCAGTGCCATTGGAGATGACCGCGACCATATTGCCGCGCGTCGTGTAATCATAAGCACAGTCCGGATTGGCCGCGATGGCGTTTACGGGTACGGCGACCCCTGGCGAATAGGCCAAGGACAGATCGCGCTGCGTCGCCATCGGCTTGGTCGGTGTAATTTCAAGCTTGCCCGGCCGGCCGCGCGAATGGAAATCCAGCGCCTCCTGATCGGTAATGACGGGGCGTTTGTTGCGCTTGATTTCGGTGCTCATTGATGATGTTTTCTTTTTGCTTAATGATTTCAATTTGTTACGTGAAAATCACGCTGTCTTGGCCTGACCATAGCGACCACAATCAATCTGAACAAGGCGCAAGACAAAAAGTGCGCCGGCCTGCCAAGCGATAAACATGGCGTAGTCTAAAACGCTGTTCATGGGCGCGGCTTTCTTGCTATCACAGGCACATGTCCAGCGCGCAAACCCAGTTTCAGGCTCCTCTCTTTACAGATGAGGTGAACGACACCAGCACCACGCCCGCTATGGCGCAATATCTGGAACTGAAAAACGCCCATCAGGACTGCCTGTTGTTTTACCGCATGGGCGATTTTTATGAGATGTTTTTCGAAGATGCGCAAAAGGCGTCAACGACCCTTGGCATTGCATTGACCAAACGCGGCAAGCACAAGGGCGAGGACATTCCGATGGCGGGCGTCCCCGTTCACGCGGCCGATGAGTATTTGCAAAAACTGATCGCGCATGGCCACCGCGTTGCTGTCGCCGAACAGATGGAAAATCCGGCAGAGGCAAAAAAGCGCGGCTCGAAATCGATCGTGCGGCGCGATGTCGTGCGGCTGATCACACCGGGCACTGTCACAGAAGAAAAACTTCTCGATAGCGCGTCGTCCTGTTTTCTTTGTGCGCTGGTGCGCACCGGCAAAGGCGACAGCGCCGCATTTGCGCTGGCCCGCCTTGATCTTTCAACGGGCGAATTTGTCACCGGCGCAACATCACCTGACACATTTGAGGCCGACCTTGCCCGTATCGCCCCGCGCGAAATTCTGGTGAGCGACGATCTCTACGATCAGCCACAGCTGCGGGCGCTTTTGCAGACCATTGCTCCGTTGACGCCGCTTGCCGATGTTCTTGCCGACAGCGCAGGCGCGGAGCGAAAGCTGACCGCGTTTTTCAAAATAGGCACGCTGGACAGTTTTGGAAAATTCACCCGCGCTGAGCTTGGCGCTGCGGGCCTCGTGTTAAATTACATTGAACGAACACAGCGCGAGGCAGCGCCCCGCCTCAAAGCGCTGGCACGCGAGGTCCGCGGCGGTTTTGTTGAAATTGACCCTGCCGCACGCGCATCGCTTGAGCTGACAAAAACACAAAGCGGTGAAAAAAAGGGCTCATTGCTCGGCACTATCGACATGACACTGACCGCGATCGGCGGCAGGCTTCTGGCACAGCAGCTTGGCGCACCGCTGACCAGCAGCACTCTCATCAACGAACGGCTTGATGCTGTTGAAGCGCTGCTCAAAGCCGATGCGGCATGTACTCAATTGCGCACGCATCTGCGCACCATCCCCGATATGGCGCGAGCATTGTCGCGGCTTTCACTTCAGCGCGCTGGCCCCCGCGATCTGGGGCAGATACGCGCCGCATTAAGCGGAGCGGTTGCGCTTCAGTCTGTTTTGAAAGCAACGCCTTCATTGCAACTGCCCTCTTTGAAAGGTTTTTGCGACGCGCTGACGCTCTGGCCACCATCGCTACTGCAAAATTTACAAGACGCGCTGGAAGATGAATTGCCGCACCTTCAGCGCGACGGCGGCTTTGTCCGTAAAACCTACAGCGCTGCACTGGACGCGCAAAGACAGTTTCGCGATCAGGCGCAGCACCTTATTCTCGGCCTGCAGCACAATTACATCGCACTGACCGGCATTAAAAATCTGAAAATCCGGCATAACAACATGCTGGGCTATTTTATCGAGACCGGCGCACAGCATGCCGACATGATGCGCAGTGCGCCGCTTCAGGACACATTCATCCATCGCCAGACATTGGCCAGCCAGTCACGCTTTTCGACAAAAGAACTTTCCGATATCGAAGCGCGGATTTTCGGTGCGGCCGATGCTGCGCAAAAAATTGAAGATGATATTTTTTCAGAGCTCCGCAATGAGATATTGGCCGCTTATCAGGATGTGATGGCAACGAGCGATGCGATTGCCGCTCTCGATGTTGCATCAAGCCTTGCGACACTTGCGCAGACCCATAATTTTACCCGGCCTGTCATTGATGACAGCCTGTCGTTTCACATCGAAGGCGGGCGGCACGTTGTTGTCGAAGAGGCATTGCGCAGATCCGGCGCGCCGCCCTTTATTGCCAATGATTGCGACCTCTCCACAGGTGCGATCTGGCTTCTCACCGGCCCGAATATGGCGGGTAAATCAACATTCCTGCGCCAGAACGCGTTGATCGCGGTGATGGCGCAGATGGGAAGTTTCGTGCCTGCCAGGGCCGCGCATATTGGCGTCATCGACCGGCTTTACAGCCGTGTCGGCGCTGCCGACGATCTCGCACGCGGACGCTCCACCTTTATGGTTGAAATGGTTGAAACTGCGGCCATCCTTAATCAGGCAACCGCGCGATCTTTGGTGATCCTTGACGAGATTGGCCGTGGCACGGCAACGTTTGACGGCCTGTCCATCGCATGGGCGTGTGTCGAACATCTGCATGATGTCAGCCAGTGCCGCGCTTTGTTCGCGACCCATTTTCATGAACTCACAGCCTTGGAGGCGCGCTTGCCGCGCCTTGCCAATATGAGCATGCAGGTCAAGGAATGGCAAAGTGAGCTTGTGTTTTTGCATACCATCGGCACTGGCGTTGCCGACGGCTCTTATGGATTGCAGGTGGCAAAACTTGCAGGCCTGCCTGCAAGTGTTCTGTCCCGCGCGCGTGATGTCTTGGAACAGTTGGAGCAAAGCCAGCCCAGCGTCACCGGTTTTGCCGACACGCTTGCGGCTTATGAACCGCAAAAACAACATGACGCACCTGACTTGCTTGCCGAATTTTTGACCGGTGTCGATCCAGATACGTTAAGTCCGCGCGAAGCGCTGGACGCGCTCTATAAAATCAAGCAATTGAATCATACGAAACCTGCATCTGGCCAAACAGCGCGCCGCGAAAGTTGAACCCATGAGCCTCGTTAAAAACGTTTTGAATGTCGGCATTGCAACCGCCGCCAGCCGCGTGCTGGGTTTTGTGCGAGATGTGCTTGTCGCGTCCACGCTCGGCGCGGGGCCTGTTGCCGATGCCTTCGTGGTCGCGTTCCGCCTCCCCAACCTGTTTCGCAGGCTTTTTGCCGAGGGCGCGTTTAACTCCGCCTTCGTGCCGCTTTACGCAAAAAAGGTCGACGGCGAAAGTGATGCCAGCGCCAAGCTGTTTGCCGAAGAGGTCATGGCCGTCATGTTCTGGGCACTCGCTGCATTTTCCGCCGTGATGATGCTGGCCATGCCGCTTCTGGTGGATGTGCTGGCGCCAGGCTTTTCAAGCGACCCCGGCAAATATGATCTCACCGTCACCTATACGCGCATCTGCTTTCCCTATCTTTTGTGTATGTCGGTGCTGGCAATTTTGGCAGGCGTGCTCAACAGCAACCGCCGCTTTGGTTTTGCGGCATGGGCGCCTTTACTGCTCAACCTGATTTTGAGCACCTCATTAATCGCTGCTGGTGCGCTTGGCTATGCCGGAACGCCGACGGCTGGCCTGTTTTTGTCTTGGGCCGTGTTTGTCGCGGGCTTTGCGCAAATTGCCTTGCTTGCCATCATCCTGAAAGTTCATGGCCTTGGTCTTGGCATTCGCCGTCCGCGTTTCACGCCGGGCGTAAAACGCATGTTTGCGCTTGGCATTCCGGGCGTAATTGCCGGCGGCATTACGCAGATCAATCTCGTCATCGGCACAATGATCGCGTCCACTTTGCCTGCGGCTGTGTCGTGGCTGTATTATGCTGACAGGATTTACCAATTCCCGCTTGGCATGGTTGGGGTTGCCATCGGCGTTGTGCTGCTGCCGGAACTGTCACGCCAACTCAAACTTGGCGACGCGCACATGCTCACCACGCAAAACCGCGCGCTTGAATTTTCCATGCTGCTGACGCTTCCTGCAGCTGTTGCATTGATGGCTGTGCCGCACAGCATTATCGCAGGCCTGTTTGAGCGCGGCGCGTTTACGGCGTCCGACACATCTGTCGTCAGCGGTATTCTGGCGGCATTTGCGTTTGGTCTTCCTGCATTTGTTCTGACAAAAGTCTTGTCGCCTGCCTTTTTTGCGCGTGAAGACACCAAACGGCCAATGCTGGTTGCGATCACCTCATCGACCGTCAATGTCATTTGCTCGCTGGCGCTGTTTCGCCCATATGGCCCTGCGGGCATCGCGGCAGCCACTGTTATTGCTGGCTGGGTCGATGCTTTGCTGCTTTTGCTGCTGCTCTGGCGCAAAGGCGATTTCAAACCCGACACGCTTCTGGTCCGCCGTCTTGCCGCAATTTTGGTGGCAAGCCTGTTGATGGGCGCAGTGTTGTGGTGGGGTGATGTTTATGCGCAGCCTTACACCTACGCGGCCAACAGCCTTGCCATCAAAGGCCTTGCGCTTCTTTTGCTCTGCGGCGGCGGCTTTGTGGTCTATGTCGTTGCCGTGTTTTGCCTTGGTGGCATTGACCGCGCGGCGATTGCCGACTTCTTCGCCAAACGCAAAATTCGCAAAGGCGAACCAGCGCCGCCCATGGACGTTTAATTTTACAAACCCCGTAAGTGATGACACCCAATGAGTGAAACAAAACCACGCGTTCTGTCCGGCATCCAGCCCACTGGACATGTGCATCTCGGCAACTATCTTGGCGCCATCGTCAACTGGGTGAAACTGCAGGACACGCATGAGTGTCTCTACTGCATCGTCGACATGCATGCGATCACCGTTTGGCAAAACCCCGCGGAATTGGAGCAAAGCGTGCGCCAGACAGCCGCCATCATCATGGCTGCGGGGGTGGACGCAAAAAAACATATTCTTTTCAACCAGAGCCGCGTCAGCGCGCATGCCGAGCTGGCATGGATCCTCAATTGCACAGCGCGCCTTGGCTGGCTGAACCGCATGACGCAATTCAAAGAAAAAGCGGGCAAAGACCGCGAGAATGCCAGCATCGGCCTTTATGCCTATCCGGTTTTAATGGCCGCTGACATTCTCACCTATCGTGCGACACATGTGCCCGTCGGCGACGACCAGAAACAACATCTGGAGCTTGCCCGCGATATCGCGCAAAAATTCAATAAGGATTATGCAGAGCGTCTTGCAGCCTTCGGTTTGCCGGAAGATTTTTTTACCTTGCCCGAGCCTTTGATTACCGGGCCTGCCACACGCGTGATGAGCCTTCGCGACGGCGAAAAAAAAATGTCGAAGTCCGACCCGTCCGACAATTCACGCATCAACCTGACGGACGATGCCGACACCATTGCCTCTAAAATCCGAAAGGCAAAAACCGATTCAGAGCCCTTGCCGTCCGAACACGCAGGACTGGAAGGACGGCCTGAAGCGCAAAATCTGATAGGTATTTTTGCAGCTCTTTCGGGTGACAGCACAGCACACATTTTATCGACCTATGGCGGCGGACAATTTTCAGCTTTCAAAAATGCGCTTGCCGATCTCGCGGTTGCGCGCATAGCGCCAATCACAGCAAAAATGCGTGATATTCTTACAAATCCTGCGGCCATCGACCAAGTTCTCGCCGATGGCGCCGCACGCGCGACCACAATTGCAGCCCCGGTGCTTGCAGACACCAAGAAGGTCATTGGCTTTCTGTCTTGAACAAGCCGCACGCAAACGCCATATCACACCCATGTTCATTGAAACCGAAACGACCCCCAACCCTTCAACCCTGAAATTCCTGCCCGGCCGCCAGGTCATGGAAGAAGGCATGCGTGATTTTCGAAACAGCGCGGAAGCTGCGGCATCGCCGCTTGCCAGCGCCTTGTTTACTATTGCAGGCGTGACCGCTGTTTTTTTTGGCACCGATTTTATCTCTGTCACAAAAGATGACAGCGACTGGGCACATTTAAAGCCGTCCATTCTTGGAATGATTATGGACCATTATCTTGCAAACCGCTCGCTGCTTGGCGAGGACGCGGCATTTTCCGCACAAGGCGATGCGGAATTTTTTGATACGAAAGACGCCGATACGGTTGCCACAATCAAGGAACTGCTCGACAGCCGCATTCGCCCCGCCGTTGCCAATGATGGCGGCGATATTACATTTGTCGGCTTTCGTGACGGGATCGTTTATTTGAAAATGCGCGGTGCCTGCGCTGGTTGCCCGTCTTCAACAATGACTTTGAAAAACGGAATTGAAAACTTGCTGCGGCATTTTTTGCCTGATGTGCAGGGCGTCGAGCAGGTCAGCGCTTAAATTTCTTTTTCCGCATAACGCGTCGCATCTGCGCCAAAATAGCCAATATATTTTGGTGAAATGTTTTTCACCGGTAACACCATTATCACATCGACCGTGTTGAACTGTTTGTCGACGACAGCGCCATCGCCAATCATAGCGCCAAGACGCAGGTAGCCTTTGACCAGCGGCGGCAGTGAGCGCACGGCGGCTTTAAGTTCAATCTGGTCTTTGGCAACGATATCCATGCGCTCTCTTCGCTCCGGCAAAGCGCTTACCTGCCATTCATCCGTGGTAGCGTGATTGTATTTCAGAAATGACAACGCCTGTGCATGTTCGGTAATGTCCGCGCCCTCAAGTGAGGCACAGCCGATCATCACGTCCATTTTGTGCGCGAGGATATATGTCCACACGCCGTGCCATAACAGTTCCACTGTTTTTTTGTTGCGATAGGGTTTGAGGACGCAAGAACGTCCAAGCTCGAGAAATTTCAGATTTTTATGGCGCGCCAGCAAGGGCGCCAGATCATACTCATCTTCAGAATAAAAGCCGCCGCTGTTTTGCGCAACGTCCTGACGCAGCAAACGGTAGGTGCCGACGACCTTGGCCTGCTTGCGCGGATTGCTGGCATCATCCTCACTGTGATCAAGCACAAGAACGTGATCGCAGTAAGGATCAAGACGGTCCGCATCACGACGCAGGATTTTGGCGCAGACGCTGGGTTTCGCCTTCATTTCTTTATAAAAAACCTTGTAGCGAAGCGCTTGCGCTTTACGAATTTCGGCAGCATTGCGCGCAAGGCGAACTTCAAGATTCCCAAAACGGCCGAGGCTGACCAGCGGCTCATTGACATCTGTTTTCTTTTGCATTGCGCCTGTGCTGCTGCGAAGCGCGCTTTGCAACGCTGCTGTTTTCGCCTGTAAATCGTTTTTAACGCGAAGCGCCGTTTTTTTCATCTAGGCGGCCAATGCACGACGGTCATGCATCATCCGATACGACAAGGCTTCGGCCAGATGGATTTTGCTTAAATTTTGCGACATGTCGAGATCACCCAGCGTGCGCGCAACCCGCAACACGCGCGTCAGCCCACGCGCTGACAATTGCATTTTTTCAGCGGCCTGCTGAAGCAGCTTTCGGCCATCTGCATCAAGCGCGCAAATTTCATCAAGGCAGGCCTGCGGCGCATGCGCGTTGAGCGTGATATTTTCGTATCCAAGCGCTTTATAACGCGCCATCTGCATGCCACGTGCCGCTGCAACTCGCGCGGCAACTTTTTCAGAAGGCTCGCCCGTGGCGCCATCCATCATGTCGCGCGCCGACACCGCTGGAACATGAATAAAAAGATCGATGCGATCAAGAAAGGGTCCGGAAATCCGGCTTTGATATTCGCTGTCGCAGTTTTTGCCGCGTCTGCACGCATAGCCCGGCTCACCAAAATGGCCGCAGCGGCAAGGGTTCATCGCCGCAATCAGCTGAAAGCGTGCCGGATAGGTAACGCGGTAGTTTGCGCGCGCAATCACCGCCTCGCCCGATTCAAGCGGCTGGCGCAAGGCATCAAGAACATTGGGCTGAAATTCGGGCAGCTCGTCGAGAAACAAAACGCCATGGTGCGAGAGCGAAACCTCGCCCGGCTTTGCCCGCAAGCCCCCGCCAACGAGGGACGGCATCGACGCTGAATGATGCGGGCTGCGAAACGGACGCGCAGGCGACAGCGCGCCATCAGCGAGCTCGCCGGCAATAGAGGCCACCATCGACACTTCAAGAAGCTCAGACGGGCTAAGCGGCGGCAACAGCGATGGCAGTCTTGCGGCGAGCATTGATTTTCCTGCGCCGGGCGGGCCGGACATCAGTATATTATGGCCGCCAGCCGCTGCAATTTCCAACGCGCGGCGCGCACTTTCCTGGCCTTTCACATCGGCAAGATCGGGAAGCTGGTGCGCGTTTTTCTTCATCAGGGGTTTTGGCCGCGACAACACCTGCGTCCCTTGAAAATGATTGACCAGCGAGATCAGTGTCGGCGCCGCTAAAATATCAATGTCTTCGCCCGCCCATGCCGCTTCCGGCCCGCAGGCCTCAGGGCAGATCAGATTTTTGCCGTGGGCATTCGCAGCAACAGCCGAGGGCAGCACGCCGGCAACCGCGCTAATGGCGCCATCAAGCGCAAGTTCGCCCATCACGACATAATTTGAAATTGCGTCCGCCGGAATAGCGCCCATTGCCGCCATCAACCCCAACGCAATCGGCAGATCATAATGGCTGCCTTCTTTGGGAAGGTCAGCGGGCGCAAGATTGACGGTGATGCGTTTGGCGGGGAGCGAAAGCCCTGAAGCATAGAGTGCGGAGCGCACACGCTCACGCGATTCAGCGACCGCTTTATCGGCAAGGCCGACAACACTGAACGCCACAATTCCCGGAGTAATATGCACCTGCACATCGACCAGTTTGGCTTCCATACCGATGAAAGCGACAGTGGTAACCCGTGCAACCATATGCGAAAGCCCCTTAACGCCGCTTTGTACTTTAACAGAATTGGGGGCGCGGTCTAGCACGAAGCGCCTTAACGGCGACGCGCCTTGATCGCGTCAACGACCTTTCCGGCCATGTTTACGCCGCTTTGGCGGGTGATCGCGCGCAGTCCTGTTGGCGATGTGACATTGATTTCGGTCAAATAACCGCCGATCACATCAATCCCGACAAGAAGCAGGCCTTTTGCTTTCAAATGCGGGCCAAGCTCATCGCAAATTTCGCGCTCGCGGGCGCTGAGATCGCTAACCGACCCCGTGCCACCACGCACCAGATTGGCGCGAATGTCGCCCTCGGCGGGAACACGGTTTAAAGCACCTGCAAAAACGCCGTCGATCAGGACAATGCGTTTATCGCCCTTCGAAATGTCAGGCAAAAACCGCTGCACCATCCACGGTTCGCGCGACAGGCCTGCAAACAGATCAACCAATGCGCCCTTATTGGGGTCATTTTTGCCCGTTTTAAAAACACTTGCGCCGCCATGGCCATAAAGCGGCTTCATAACGACATCGCCATTCGCAGTAATGAAATCCTCAATATCCGCTCTTGATCTTGTGATTAATGTCTCCGGCATCAGATGCGAAAATTCCGTGACATAGATTTTCTCAGGCGCATTGCGCACAGAGGCCGGATCATTGACGACCAATGTTTCGGGGTGAATTTTTTCCAACAAATGCGTGGTTGTGACGTAAGCCATGTCGAAGGGTGGGTCTTGACGCAGCAGCACGACATCCATTTGCGACAAGTCCGTTCGCTGCGGCGCGCCAAGCGTCGCATGGCTGCCTTGCTCGTCTTTTACTTGCAACATGCTTAAATGCGCTGTCAGTGTGTTGCCTGAAAAACTCATATCAGCCGGCGTGTAATAGAACAGCTGGTGGCCGCGCGCCTGCGCTTCCAGCAACAGGGCGAAAGTCGTATCGCCTGCAATTTTGATCTGCGCGATCGGGTCCATCTGCACGGCAATTTTCAGCATTTCGATGTCCTACAGTGAAAAGGCATTGACGATATGGCGCGGCCAGCGCCAGGGCGCAACCAGAACCACATCGCAGCGCGTGTCGCAGTCCATATAGCGCGGATGGCGCGCCAGCCACAGGGAAAAAGCACTGATAATGCGCCTTTGCTGGTGCGGCAAAATGGCCTCTGCCGCGAGTTCGAGATTTTTTCGCGCTTTTACCTCCACCAAAACCAGCTGGCGTCCCCGACGGACGATCAGGTCAATTTCGCCTTTGGGTGTTTTGGCGCGCTGCGCAACCGGCCAGTAGAATTTTAAAAGCAAATAAAAAAGCGCCAAGATTTCGGCAAAATGCCCCCGCTGCTCTGCCCGCTTGCGTTTAAAGCTCACGCGCCATCTTTCAGTTTTAAGGCCTGCTCATAAACACTGCGCCGCGGCAGGCCTGTGGCTTTCGTTACTTGCGCAACGGCTTCTTTCAAGCTCAGTGTGATCATTGCTTTTTTCAACAGCGGCAACGGGTCTGGCAGATCGTCTGTTTTTTTTGCGGCGGCAAGAAGAATGACAATTTCCCCTTTGACGTTTTCGCTCTCATAGCGTTTTACCAACTCATCCAACGGGGCTTTGACAATCTGCTCGTGCAGCTTTGTCAGTTCGCGGCACATGGCGGCCTCGCGCGAGCCCAGCACAGCCAGCATGTCGGAAAGCGATGCGGCAAGTCGCGGCGCCGTTTCATAAAAAATCAGCGTGCCACGCTGCTCTTTCAGCAATTCCAACGCTTTGCGGCGCGCCGTTTGTTTGGGCGGCAGAAAGCCAAAAAAATGAAATTCGTCAGCAGGCAAAGCGGCCGATGACAGCGCGGCCAAAAGCGCCGATGCACCCGGCACCGCGTTGACATAGACCTGGCTTTCATGCGCGCGCGCCACAAGGTCAGCGCCCGGATCGGAAATCAAAGGTGTTCCAGCATCGGACACAAGCGCAATCGCCTCACCCTTTTCAAGACAGTGCAAAAGCTTGGGTCCTGCCTCGCGCGTGTTGTGCTCGTGATAGGACAAAAGCGGGTTTTTAATACCGTAGCGCTGAAGAAGTTTGGCCGTGACGCGCGTGTCTTCGCAGGCGATGCGGTCAGCGCCCGCCAGAATACGCAGCGCCCTGATCGTAATGTCGTCCAGATTTCCAATTGGCGTTGCCACAACATGCAGGCCGGGCGCCGCCTGCGGCACATACACCTGCTGACCATGAAGCGTGTAGCTTTTGCTTGCGTGAAGCGGCTGTGCGGCAGATTTTCCCATGCAACTTTGTTTTTCGCATGGAAAGCGCTTCTCTATCAATGGCATTCCCGTTACGAGATGAAATGAGCGGCCTGATGAGGCGAGGCCATGCAATTATGGGTTCGATTCAAATATCTGGCAGCAGAGACACGAGGGTCAAGCCAATGTATTTCAAGAGCGACTGGGTCACACGGCTGATTTGCGGCCTTGCTGTCATCGATGTTCTGTTTGGCCCGAAGCTCTGGCTCTTGCTTGCGCTGCCGCCCGGCTGGGAAAATATCCTGACCGGTATTGCAGGCTTCACGCTTTTATTGTGCCTTGTCCTGCGCACGCAATCTTTGAAGCGGCGCGATAAGCGCTCATCAAATTAAAGCTTTCAAACCGCAAGATCTGCCACAACCGCATCCAGCAGCAGCCAGCCTTCATGTGTGGCGCGGATATGGCCATTGTCGATCCGCTCGATAAATTTCTGCTCTTCCAGCTGCCCGAGCCGTCTCGCGTTTAACGGCTTGCCCGACAGGCGCTGATAGCGCGTCGGGTCAATTCCTTCTTTGAGGCGAAGACCCATCAACAGCATTTCGTCGCCCTGCGCTTCCATGTCGAGCCATTCCATATCAATCGCGGCATGGCCTTCAGCTTCAACGCGCGTCAGCCATGTTTCGGGATGTTTTTCTGACATTAACGCCATGCGTTTCCCTTGCAAGGACAACCGCGCATGAGCGCCGGGGCCAACGCCGATATAATCGCCATAGCGCCAATAAACGAGATTATGCCGGCATTCCGCGCCTTTGCGCGCATGGTTGGAAATTTCATAGGCCGGAACGCCCGCTTTGTCGGTGAGCTCCAGCGTCATATCATAAAAAGCGCGCGCGAGATCGGCATCGGGAATTTCAAGAAGACCCTTGGCCTGCAGCTTTTCAAACATGGTGTCCGGTTCGATCGTCAGCTGATACAGCGACAAATGCTCGGTGCCATAGGTCAGCGCCTGACGCAGTTCATCGCGCCAGTCTTTTAGGGTCTGGGCTTCGCGGGCATAGATAAGATCAAACGACACGCGCTCAAAAAGACTTTGCGCAATTTTCAACGCCGCAAGCGCCTCGTCCGCACTGTGCATGCGCCCCAGTTTTTTTAAGTCGGGATCACGCAAAGACTGGACGCCCAAAGATACACGGTTGATGCCGGCCGACCTGAAACCTGAAAAACGCTGCGCTTCGACGCTTGTGGGGTTGGCCTCAAGCGTGACCTCGAGATTGGGATCAAGCGACCACAAATCACCCACCGTCTGCAAAATGGTTTCAATGACAAAGGGCTGCATCAGCGACGGTGTACCGCCACCGAAAAAAATTGAATTGACGGTCTTGCCCGATGTGAACTGCGCCTGATGCTTGAGCTCGCGCGCAAGGGCGGCCGCATAGCGCGACTGGTCGATCTCGGTATGGCGCACATGACTGTTAAAATCGCAATAGGGGCATTTTGCGAGACAAAACGGCCAATGCACATAAATGCCAAACCCCGGCGCGCGCGTGTTTTCCGTCTTGTTCATTGGGGCAGACATGCGGCAGAAAATTTCTGAAACGCGCGGGCACGGTGCGACAATGCTTTTTTCTCATCCGCACTCATTTCAGCAAATGTGCGTGTCTCGCCATCCGGCACAAAGATTGCATCATAGCCAAAGCCATTGTCGCCGCGCGGCGGAAACTGCAAACGGCCTTCAACCTCACCGCAAAATTCAATGCAGTCCCCATAAGGCGTTGCCAGCACCAGCGATGTGATAAATTTTGCCGAAGTGTCATTGCCGCCACGCGCTGCAAGCTCTTTTTCGACACGCGCCATGGCCACATTGAAATCACGTGGATCGCCGGCCCAGCGCGCGGAGTAAATTCCCGGCGCGCCATCAAGAGCGGTGACGCTTAAACCGGAATCATCGCCCAGCGCCGCAAGACCTGTGGCAAATGCCGCCGCTTTTGCTTTCAGCGCGGCATTTTCAAAATAGGTCACCCCTGTTTCTTGCGGTTCAACCACGCCAAGCGCATCTGCCGAGCGGGCCTCAATCTGCGATTGCGCCAGAAGCGCCTGCAGTTCGCTCAGCTTTCCTTTGTTATGCGTCGCGAAAACGAGGCTGTCGCCTTTTGAAAATCTTTTCATGTTCAGCCTGCAAGCGCTGCTTTCTGGGCGCTGACAAGTTCGGCGCATCCCGCACGCGCGAGCGTCAGCAATGCGTTGAACTCATCTTCAGAGAACGGCTTTTTCTCCGCCGTCGCCTGAATTTCAATCAACCCGCCCGTGCCGGTAAGAACGAAATTGGCGTCTGTTTCAGCGGACGAATCTTCTTCATAATCCAGATCAAGAACTGGCTGGCCATTGACAATGCCGCAGGAAATTGCACTGACCTGATCTTTCAACGGCATGGCGGCGAGCATTTTGCGATTGAGCATCCATGTGCAGCATTGATGCAGCGCCACATAGGCGCCTGTAATGGCGGCTGTGCGCGTTCCCCCATCGGCCTGAATGACATCGCAGTCGATCATGATCTGCTTTTCGCCAAGCACCTGCAGATTGACAACAGTGCGCAGGGCACGACCGATCAGCCGCTGGATTTCCAATGTGCGCCCGCCCTGCTTGCCTTGGGCCGCTTCACGGCGCATGCGCTCATGCGTCGAGCGCGGCAGCATGCCGTATTCTGCGGACACCCAACCCTGACCCTTGCCCTTCAGCCATTGTGGAACCCGCTCTTCCAAAGAGGCCGTGACAAGCACATGCGTATCGCCAAACTTTGCAAGGCAGGAGCCTTCCGCATGTTTGACGACATTGGGTGTGAGCGAGACGGCACGCAATTGGTTGGCCGCACGGTTGGAAGGACGCATCGAGTTTTCTCCGAAGATTGAATGTGGGGTGTAGCGCGCCAAGGCCATCGACGTCAAAACAACAATTCGCTAAAATTTTAACGATTGCGGATGGTGCTGGTATTCCTGCGTCCGGCGTTTATATTGCCCTTCACCATGACTGATGCCGCCGCCACACTCTCCCAGCTCACCGACCGCTCGCGCGAGATTTTTTCGAGGCTTGTTGAATCTTATCTTGGCAATGGCGAGCCTGTCGGCTCGCGCAACCTTGCGCTTGCGGCCAATCTCAGCCTGTCACCTGCGTCGATCCGAAGCGTAATGGCCGACCTTGAAGACGCAGGCCTGATTTATTCACCGCACACGTCGGCAGGGCGTATGCCGACACAGGCGGGCTTGCGCCTTTTTGTCGACGCGATTTTAGAGATCGGCGATGTCAGCACCAGCGAGCGTGCGCATATCGATGCCGAGCTTGCCGCCACACAGGCCAAAAAAAATTATGACGGCATCCTGAACGAGGCCTCGTCGCTGTTATCGGGTCTAACGCGCGGCGCTGGTATTGTTCTTGCAGCCAAACACAATGCCACATTGAAACACATCGAATTTGTCAGCCTCGATGCGTCGCGCGCGCTTGTCGTACTGGTGCTCGAAGATGGGACGGTTGAAAACCGCGTCATTGCCCTGCCCCTTGGAACCCCTCCTTCGGCTTTGACCGAGGCCGGTAATTTCCTGAATTCTTTTGTTGCCGGAAAAACACTTGGTCAGGCCACATCGGCCCTGAAAGCGCGCCTTGCTGACCAGCGCATGGCGCTCGACAGATTGACCGCAAGTCTTGTCGACAAAGGTTTTGCTTCCTTGTCGGATACGCCCGATGGAAAATCGAAACTGTTGATTGTCCATGGCCGCGCCAACCTGCTGCAGGATGTTGCCGCGACGGAAGACATCGAACGCGTGCGTTTGCTTTTTGAGGACCTTGAAAAAGAAAAAGACATTATCGAACTTCTTGGCGCTGCCGAAAATGCCGAAGGCGTGCGCATTTTCATCGGCTCTGAAAACAAGCTGTTTTCACTGTCAGGCTCATCGGTCATTGCGGCGCCGTTTCGTGACGCCAACCAGACGATCATTGGCGTTTTGGGCATTATCGGCCCAACACGGCTCAACTATGCGCGGGTTGTGCCTATGGTTGATTACACGGCAAAACTTGTCAGCACGCTTCTTGCAAAATAGCGTGTTGAAACGCTGCATGCGCGCGGCGTTTGCCAAACCGCGCCCGTGACAAAGCCCTGCCCGCAAAATAAATCAGACTTGTCAAACATACGGCCGCGTAACCGTCGACGGCATAATGCCAGCCTGTATAGACCGAAATAAAAAAAATAATGCCGACATAGACCCACGCCGCCAGGCCAAGCTTTTTACTCACCTCGCGGGCGAACAACGCGTTAAGCGTCACCGTTGCCACATGAAGGCTCGGAAAGGCCGAGATGCCCGTGCCAAACTCCATCACATCTTTCACATAGACTGCCCATAAATAATCTTGTGAAATTGTAATGGCGGAATGCGGGCGCGCGTGAATGAACGCGAACAGATCTGCAAACCGTGCTGTGTCGCCTGTCACATATCCGTAAAAACACGGACCTGCACTCATCGCCAGAGCAGCGGCAAAATTGCCGATCAAAATCCAGACAAAAATATAAGTGATGAGATAGCGCCGCCGCAATGAATTGGCGTGCGGCGACACACAGACATAAAAAACCGTTCCAAACACATAAAAGACCCATATGCCGATATAGGTCAACTCAACGAGCCCGCGCAGTTGCGGCCATGGCAGCAGGGTATGTGTGATGCGCCACGGGTCAACGCCAAAATGCAGGGCTCTGTCGAGATTGGCGAGCGCGGCATCATAAGTGAAATGATGCAGGCGCGGCAAAGTGGCTTTCACCAGCGTAAATGTGCCCTGAAAAATCGGGAACACGGTAAGAAGCAGCATACCGGCCAGAAAGCGTGCGGCATTGAGGCTGTGACAGCGCGCAATTAAATGCGTCAACGGCGCTTTTGGTGACATGCAGATGCTGTGCCCTGCAAGATAAACCAATGTTACCATTGGCAGAATGGCAAAATACAGAACCATTCGCTGGTCGAGAACAATGAGATAGGGGCGCACGCTAAAATGCCCGCTCATGGCCACCAAAGCCGAGCCAAGCAGGCAATAGCTTAAAATGATGAGATGAATGGGTGAATCGCGCAAAACGGCAATTGCGAGGTTTTTTGCAAGTTTTCGTAAAGCCATTCCAACACTCGAAGTTGAGAACCTGGAAGAACTTTCTGCTAAAACCCTATAAAAAGTGTAAAAAGGCTTTTGCGTGATAGGGATGCCGTCAAAGACCCGGATTTTCGCTTTGATACTGGCAAAGACTTGATTTTTTCAAAACGGATCGCGATATCAAAGGCTTGCTGAACTGATTTGATTTTTAAGGGCGTGTCCATGACTGAAAATGACAAAGAGTCGCACAACGGTTTTTCCGAGGATGACCGCCTGAAGGCTGAGCAACCGCAGCCTGCCGCGGCCTCAAAACCGTACATCGATGCCTCCCTTCTCAACGTGTCGCCAATGCTGCGCAAGATTCATCCCAGCATTCGTAAAGTGTCGTCTGATGATCCCAACCTGTCGCAGGTGAATGACAGCAATGAAGAGCTTGAAAAAGTCAGCTTTGAGCTTGCGGAAACCAAAGACAAATATTTGCGGGCGATGGCCGATGTTGAAAACCAGCGCCGGCGCGCCGAACGCGAAGTGAAAGACGCTTCCGTTTATGCCATCAGCAAATTTGCCAATGACATCGTCGGGATTGCCGACAGCCTGCGCCGCGCGCTTGATACTGCGCCGCCGGAAGCCAAAACAGATACCACCGCTGCGCCCATTCTTGAAGGCGTTGAAATTACAGAGCGCGCGCTTCTTCAGGTTCTGGAGCGCTATGGCGTCAAACAGATCAATGCGATGGGCGAAAAATTCGATCCGCACCAGCATCAGGCCATGTTTGAAATGGAAAGCGATGCCACACCCGGCACTGTCGTGCAGATGATGCAGACGGGTTACATGCTTGGCGAGCGCGTGCTTCGCCCTGCTCTTGTCGGCATTGCCAAGGCTGCCAAAAGCGGCACAGCCTAAGTGGCATACCGGCCTCGTAAATGAACATTTTTGCCGAGGCACATCTGCTTGATTATATTGTCATCGCAATTTTAGCGCTGACAGGCGCGCTGGTTGCGGCCGAAAAAGAAATGGACATTTTCGGCTTTATTTTGCTCGGCACTGTTACAGGAATCGGTGGCGGCACATTGCGCGATGTGATGCTTGGCATCAAACCGATTTTCTGGATTGATGATCCTGTCTATGTCGAAGTGTGCATGCTGGCCTCGGCGCTTACTTTTTTTATCGCGCACTGGTTTCATGCCAGACGTTTTAAACTTCTTCTTCGCTTTGATGCGATAGGCCTTGCTGGCTTTGCCGTGAGCGGCGCCAAGAAAGCGCTGCTTGTTGGCGCAAGCCCCTTGGTTGCAATCATCATGGGCGTGGTGACGGCAACCTTTGGCGGGATTATCCGTGATATTTTAAGCGGTGAAGTGCCGCTGATTTTGCGAAAAGAAATTTATGTTACGGCCGCATTTGCAGGCGTCACGCTTTTTGTGGTGCTGGCATATCTGCCGCAAACGCGAGATATCGCCGCGCTTGCGGGCTTTTTCTGCGCATTGCTGATCCGCCTTGCCGCCATCCAGTTTGGCTGGTCGTTCCCGGCTTATAAACGGCGCGAGCCGTAGGTTTTGCCTCAGATAACAAGGTACAAGCTGTCCTGACGCTTTTCTGGTTCGGCTTAAAATTCAGGGGCGGAGTGGCCCATTTTTTGGCGCTTTACAAAATAGAGTTATCCTTTATGTTTCATTTTGTTATTTTATGACTTCAATTTTAAAAGGCTTTTCATGACCGATATATCTTTTGCAAAAACATTGCTGATCAACAATCCAGGCAAAACAAGCGCAGGCTTACTGACCATTGGAACTGCAAGTGCTTTTGCGGGCCATTTAATTGATCGCTCACGCAATCAAAAAATTCAAACGCTTTACAATGGCCTGCTCAATTCTGGCGGTGAATATATCGGTTATTCGCCCAAAATAGGTCGTGAGCTGCGTGAACGGGCACGCAAAAATCCAGGAGAGATTTTTGGTGTTCCTCTCGAAAGACGAATAGCCCTAGAAGCCAGCGTCATATCGAAACAAGTGAACGCGTCACACTTCCAACGGATTGGCGGCGAGCCGGTTACAAATGGGACATACCGTTTGGCAAAATGCTTTAAAGATATTGCCGTCGACGATCTTCCGTTTGCCAAAAGAGTTTTGAAATTGTCGGAAAGCTACAAGCTCGCGGGTCTTATCATATTGACGGCTGGCGCCGCAATTCTGGTTGGTGCATGGAGCGCAGGACTTTTAAATAAAAAGTCCTGACGACGGGCAGTCGCCGTTCTGCCCTTTTTATTTTTTAAGCAGCGCTGACTTTTTCCGGCACCTGCCGCACTGAGGACAGCGCTTCTTCCACGCCTGACATACCGCTTTCATGGTATTCGGCGTCTTCGTTGACATTCCAGATATCGTAGCGACGCACGCCGGCAAGAATGTTTTTTGCCGTCAGCATGCCCGTCATCATCGCATGGTCCTGGTTGTTGTATTTGTGCATGCCATTGCGGCCAACAAGATGCAGCGTTTCAAAACTGCCCTCCAGATCAAGGCGGATTGCTTCAACATTGGCGCGGTAATTGTCGTCATAGACAGGATAGGCTTTGGGCTGGCGCACGACACAGGCTTCGGCAACCTCATCCGCTTTGATAAGACCGATCTGCACGGCTTCCTTGATTGCAAGCTCAGCCAGTTTGTCGTCGGGCATTGTCCATAACCCGTCGCCCTCGAAGCAAAAATATTCAAGGCCGAGACATGTCATGTTGGCCGGCACCATTTCGGGCGACCATGAATTGAAGTTTTGCACACGGCCAACCTGCACTGTGGGGTCGTGAATATAAATCCAGTTGTCTGGAAACAGATCAGGCTGCTTGACCATCAATGCAACGGTGAGAAAATCGCGATAGCGCAGGTCGCGTGCATGAAGCTGCGAGATCGGGCGCGGGTTCATTTTTGCAACCAGTTCCTGCATTGGTGCCGATGACACAACATGGCGTGCGGTAAACTGCTCGCGCGTACCATCGCTTTTTTGTGTCTCGACCGTCCATATTTTTGTTGCGGTGTCGAATGTCATCGCGACAAATTCGCGGCCCATCATGATACGGCCGCCCTGTTTTTTAATTTTGCGCGCCGCCTCTTCCCACATCATGCCGGGGCCAAGGCGCGGATACTGAAAACTGTCGATCAGCGTTTTCACGACCTGTCCGTTTTTGGCTTTGCGCTTGATCTTGAACGAGTTCATCAACGCATTGATGATCGCCGTTGACAGATCCAGGCCTTTGATGCGCTGCGCGGCCCAGTCGGCGGAAATCTCATCGCATGACATGCCCCAAACCTTTTCGGTATAGGTTTTGAAAAAAATGTTGAACAGTTTTTCACCAAACTGGTTGCGCACCCACTGGTGAAATGTCACGGGCGATTTGACCGGAAACAGTTTGGCGTACCCATAAGACGCAACGCAAAGCGTGCTTTTGAAAATGCCGAGATTGGTCAGCGCTTCAAACGCTTTCAGCGGATAGGAATAATATTTTCCGTCATAGAAAATACGCGACAGGCGCGGACGCGAAATAAAATCATCGGGCAGAATTTCATTCCACAGATCAACGACTTCTTTTGATTTTGAAAAGAAACGGTGGCCGCCAATATCAAACATGTAATTGCCATGCTTGACCGTTCTTGAAATGCCGCCAACATAGGTCTCGTCTTTTTCGATCACGAGAACAGAAGGATTGTCTTTGGTCAGGCAGTATGCCGTTGTCAGGCCAGCAGGACCCGCACCAATCACCAGGACATCCGCATCGACACTCATACCCGCACTCCGCCTCAACCAAAACAGTGCTTTAGTGATGCCAGAAGTGTATTAACGCCCGATTGACGATACGCGTTAAATTTTGCTGTCGAGAGCCAATGACCCTCGAAGCTTTGCTTTTTTCGCTCTTGTCCTCTTGCCCTGCCTAAAACCCCTTCTTATATCGGTCTCAACGGGCTTTTAAGCAGTTCACACGCGGGCTCTCCCCGAGCCGCAAAAGTTAAGAAGGACAAAAAATGGCTAAAGTAATCGGTATCGATCTCGGAACGACCAATTCCTGTGTGGCCGTCATGGATGGCGGAACGGCGAAAGTGATTGAAAACGCTGAAGGGGCACGCACCACCCCGTCAATCGTGGCTTTTAGCGATGATGGCGAGCGCCTTGTTGGCCAGCCTGCCAAGCGTCAGGCCGTTACAAATCCCGAAAACACGTTTTTTGCGATCAAGCGCCTGATCGGACGCCCTTTCGATGATCCGATCACGAAAAAAGATATGGGCCTTGTCCCCTACCAGATCGTCAAAGGCAAAAATGGCGATGCGTGGGTGAAAAGCCGCAAGGAAGAGTTCTCGCCGTCACAAATTTCGGCCTTCACCTTGCAAAAGATGAAAGAAACAGCCGAAGCGTTTACAGGCACGAAAATTGAGCAGGCCGTTATCACGGTTCCCGCCTATTTCAACGATGCCCAGCGCCAAGCCACCAAAGATGCCGGCAAAATTGCTGGTCTTGAAGTGCTGCGTATTATCAATGAACCGACAGCAGCTGCTTTGGCCTATGGCCTCGACAAGAAGAAAAATGGCGTGATCGCTGTTTACGATCTTGGCGGCGGCACATTCGACGTCTCGATTTTAGAGATCGGCGACGGCGTTTTCGAAGTCAAATCCACCAATGGCGATACCTTCCTTGGTGGTGAAGACTTCGACATGCGTCTTGTCGAATTCCTTGCCGACGAGTTCAAAAAAGAACAGGGCATTGATCTGAAAAAAGACAAGCTTGCTCTGCAGCGCCTGAAAGAGGCGGCTGAAAAAGCCAAGATTGAATTGTCGTCAGCAACGCAGACGGAAATCAACCTTCCCTACATCACGGCTGATGCGTCAGGGCCAAAGCATATGGCGCTGAAACTTACACGCGCCAAGTTCGAGCAGCTGGTTGATGATTTTGTTCAAAAAACAATTGGCCCATGCCAAGCGGCGTTGAAAGATGCCGGTCTTAGCGCCAAAGACATTGACGAAGTTGTTTTGGTTGGCGGCATGACACGCATGCCAAAAATTCAGGAAGTCGTTAAAAACTTCTTCGGCAAAGAACCGCATAAGGGTGTAAACCCCGATGAGGTCGTTGCCATTGGCGCGGCCATTCAGGCAGGCGTGTTGCAGGGAGATGTCAAAGACGTTCTTCTTCTCGACGTTACACCCTTGTCGCTTGGTATCGAAACGCTTGGCGGTGTTTTCACACGTCTGATTGAGCGCAACACCACCATCCCGACCAAAAAAGCGCAGGTGTTCTCAACGGCCGAAGACAGCCAGTCTGCCGTGACAATCCGCGTGTTTCAAGGCGAGCGCGAAATGGCGCAGGACAACAAGAGCCTTGGCCAGTTCGATCTTGTCGGCATTCCGCCTGCACCGCGCGGCGTGCCGCAGATTGAAGTGGCTTTCGACATCGATGCCAACGGCATTGTCAATGTCAGCGCGAAGGACAAAGGCACAGGCAAGGAACAGCAGATCCGTATTCAGGCCTCGGGTGGCCTGTCTGATGCTGACATCGAAAAAATGGTCAAGGATGCTGAACTTCATGCCGCTGATGACAAAAAACGTCGTGAGCTTGTCGAAACCCGCAACCAGGCCGAAGCACTGATCAACTCAACTGAAAAATCGCTGGAAGAGCATGGTGATGTGGTTGATGAAGACACACGCGCCTCGATCCAGAGTGCGCTGGCTGATTTGAAAGCGGTTAAAGACACTGACAATGTCGAAATGCTGAAAGAAAAAACCAACGCTTTGGCGCAGTCTTCGATGAAGCTTGGTGAGGCGATGTACAAATCGCAAGCGGATGCTGGATCTGAAAATGGGGCATCGTCGTCGCATGACGACAATGTTGTCGATGCGCAATTTGAAGAGGTCGACGACGACAAAAAGAGCGCGTAATTTAAGCAACAGCCCGGCTTTTGCCGGGCTGTTTTTTTGAGCTCTACAAAAAACAGACATCCATGTCTGCAACAACAGTTGGGCATATCAGTTTGAGGACCCATGGCAAAGCGCTGTTACTATGAAATTTTGGAAATTGAGCGCACCGCTGACGAGCGCGGAATCAAATCCTCTTTTCGCAAACTCGCCTTAAAATTTCATCCTGATAAAAATCAGGGCGCGGCCGATGCCGAAGTGAAGTTCAAAGAACTGAACGAGGCCTATCAGGTCTTGTCAGACGGCAATAAACGCGCGGCTTATGATCGCTATGGCCATGCCGCCTTTGAAGGCGGGCGCGGCGGGGCAGGCTTTGGTGAAGGCTTTGCATCGTCAATGTCCGATATCTTTGAAGAGTTTTTCGGCGACATGATGGGACAGCGCGGTGGGCGCGGCGCAGCGCAACGCGGCGCTGATCTGCGCTACAATCTTGAAATCACATTGGAAGAGGCCTGCCACGGCAAAGATGCCGAGATTAATGTGCCGGTGCCGCGCACTTGCGACCTTTGCGAAGGCACAGGCGCAAAAAAAGGCACAAGCGCAACCACATGCACCACATGCCGCGGACGCGGGCGGGTGCGGGCAGCGCAGGGCTTTTTCACGATGGAGCACACCTGTCCTACATGTCAGGGCGCAGGTTCTGTCATTGAAGACCCGTGCCGCAAATGTCACGGACAGGGACGCGTAACCGTTGACCGCGCGCTGGAGGCACAAATTCCGCCCGGCGTCGAAGATGGCACGCGCATACGCCTGACAGGCGAAGGTGAAGCCGGCTTTCGTGGGGGTCCGCCCGGTGATCTTTATATTTTTCTTGGGCTGAAACCCCACAATCTTTTTCACAGACAAGGGGCTGATCTCTATTGCCGCCTGCCGTTGTCGTTTACGAAAGCGGCACTTGGCACGAAAATCGATGTACCAACCATTGATGGCGACAAGGCCGAGATTAAAGTACCGGAAGGCACACAAACCGGCGAGCAGATCCGTGTGCGCCACAAGGGAATGCCTGTTCTTCGCTCCCGCCAGCGCGGCGACCTTTATGTGCAGGTCACCGTTGAAACACCGCGCAACCTCAACGCGCGGCAAAAAGAGCTTTTGCAGGAATTTTCCAGTCTTGAAAAAGACGAAACGCAGCCAGAGGCCAGCGGCTTTTTTGCGCGCATTTCTGAATTTTTCGAAGGCTGAAATTTCTGCGCTTTGCCCGCATTATCCGAACATTTATGATTGTGAGCTAAGCCCTGTCAGCCTAAGGTGCGAGGTATATTCGTGCCGCTTTAAGAAGGCATCAGGTTGAACCGATCCGTGACGACAGCAAAACCAAAACTGCGTGCACTTGAAGACCAGCTCCGCTTTTTGCTGTCCTGGGCAAGCAATCCTAAAAAAATGGGCGCTGTTGCGCCTTCTGGCAAAGTCTTGGCCGCAACGATGGCCGCCGGAGTCGACCTGACGAGCCAAGGCCCGGTTATCGAACTTGGGCCGGGCACTGGCCCGGTCACAAAGGCTTTATTGATGCGCGGCATTGAGCCATCGCGTATCGTCGCCCTTGAATATGATGGTGAACTCGCGGACCGTTTGCGCAAGCGCTATCCCGGCATCACGGTCATTCATGGCGATGCGTATGATCTCTCCGCACAGCTGGCAAAAGTGACGTCTGAAAAAGCAAGCGCCATTATCTCAAGCCTTCCGCTTTTTAATGAGCCTTCGGCAAAGCGCGTCGAACTTTTGCGCGCCGCCTTCGATCTGCTCGCGCCTGACGCACCATTTGTACAATTCACCTATTCCTTTGTTTCACCCATTCCCCTCGACGACATGCCGATGCGCGCCGACAAGTCCGAATGGATTTTAAAAAATGTGCCACCGGCGCGCGTGTGGACTTATCGGCAGCACCCCAGTGACAATGAAAGCGCAGCTCAATGACAAAAATAATTGTGTTTGCCGGAAGTGTTCGCAAATTGTCCATCAACCAAAAGCTCGCTGACCTTGCTGTGCAAGGCCTGCAGGCGCGGGGCGCTGATGTTGTCGACCTGTCGCTCAATGATTATGACATGCCGCTTTACAATGGTGACCTTGAGGAGCGTGACGGCCAGCCCGATGCGGCAAAACGTTTAAGCAAGCTTTTGACAGAGGTGCATGGTGTTTTCATCGCCGCGCCGGAATACAATGCCTCAGTAACGCCGTTATTAAAAAACACGCTTGACTGGGTGAGCCGCACGCGCGGCAACAAAACGCTCAAACCTTTTCTCAATCCGGTTTACGCGTTGGGCGCGGCGTCGGATGGCGCATTTGGCGGTTATCGCGGGCTGATTTCCTTGCGCCACACATTGGAGCTAGGCCTGCAGGCGCGTGTATTGCCCGACATGGCTTCGGTCAAATACGCCAGTAAAGTTTTCGATGACAAGGGCGCATTGACCGACGAACCGACAGCGAAGATGCTGGACAAATGCCTCAATGCTCTTTTTGAAGCGGCATCAAAACTATGAGCGGCCTTGCTGACCGTCTGATCGTTGCGCTGGATTTCCCGACACCGGACGACGCGCGTGCCCTTGTCCGGACGCTTTCAGGCACAACGCGCTTTTATAAAATCGGCCTTGAGCTTCTCTATAATGGCGGACTGGAGCTGGCGCGCGAGCTGGTGCGCGATGGCTACTATGTGTTCATCGATGCAAAGTTGCATGACATTCCAACCACCGTGGCGCAGGCCACGCGCCAGATCGCGGCAATAGGCGCAACATTTCTCACCGTTCATGCCTATCCGCAGACAATGGCAGCGGCAGCTGAAGCGGCCTCCGGAAGCGCTCTCAAAATTCTTGGCGTGACAATCCTGACATCCATGGCCGAAGAGGACGCGCTGGCCGCAGGTTATACCAAGCCCATCCCTGACATTGTCAAAACACGCATCAAAGCCGCGCAGGCGATCGGCATTGACGGCGTTGTCTGCGCCGGATCCGAAGCACGCGTTGCCCGCATTGCCTTTGGCCAGCATGGCTATGTGGTAACACCAGGAATACGTTTACCGGGCGATCAAATTGGCGACCAGCGCCGCATCACCACGCCGCGCGATGCCGCACGCAACGGCGCCAGTCATATTGTTGTTGGCCGCCCCATTAGCCGCAGCGATGACCCAAAAGCCGCCGCCCTTCGCATCATCGAAAATATGGGACAGGGCGTGCAATGATCAGGCTTGCGGTTGCAGGCGAGCAAGGCCGCATGGCGGTTGCCCTGCTCAATCTAATTGAAACTGAAACCGATATTGCCCTGACAGGAACCGTTACGCGCGGCGACGGCATCCCCGAAAAAACGCAAGTTCTTGTCGACTTTACGCAGGCTGAAAATTCCTGCGCACTGGCCGAAGTCTGCGCGGCGCGCGGCATCGCGCACATTATTGGCACAACAGGATTTAACGCGCTGCAATTGCTCGCAATTGACAAGGCGGCCACCAAAACAGCCATTGTCCGCTCCGGCAATATGAGCCTCGGTGTCAACCTTCTTTTGTCTCTGGTTGCGCAAGCGGCAAAAGCATTGCCCGCGGAATTCGATATTGAAATTCTAGAAATGCACCACCGCAATAAAAAAGATGCGCCGTCCAGCACGGCTTTGATGCTGGGCGAGGTGGCGGCATCATCGCGCGCAAATGCTGCAACCGAGCCCAGCAACCGTAACCAACTGCGCGGGCACGGCATTGGCTATACCAGCTTGCGCGGGGGCAGCGTGATTGGCGAACATGACGTGATCTTTGCCGGGCCGTCAGAGCGCGTGATTTTAACGCACAAAGCGGAAGACCGCGCCGTATTTGCGCGCGGGGCTGTTGCTGCTGCGAAATGGGCCGTGCAGCAAAAACCGGGGCTTTACACAATGCAGGATGTGCTAGGACAAAAAAAATGAGTGTGCTTGTTCTCTGCCGTCATGGGCAAAGCGAATGGAACCTTCAAAATCTTTTTACCGGTTGGCGCGATCCGGCGCTGACGCCGCTTGGAATTGAAGAGGCAAAACGTGCGGGGCAAAAACTTGGTGCGCTTAATTTAAAGTTTGATGTGGCTTACACATCGGCCTTGGTGCGGGCGCAGGACACATGCCGCCTGATTTTAGACGAAATGCACCAGAGCGACTGCCCTGTCATCCGCGATGCCGCTTTGAATGAACGCGATTACGGGGAGCTTTCTGGCCTCAATAAGACCGATGCCGCAAAAGAATTTGGCGAAAGCCAAGTGCGCATCTGGCGCCGCTCCTTCGATGTGCCGCCGCCGAGCGGCGAATCTCTTAAAGACACTGCTGCGCGCGTAATGCCCTATTATGATGCGCAAATACGCCCTCGTCTTTTGAAAGGCGACGACATCCTGATCGCGGCGCATGGAAATTCACTGCGCGCGCTGGTGATGAGTTTGGAAAACCTGTCGCGCGACCAGATTTTGCAGCGCGAAATTGCGACCGGCATTCCGCTTATCTACGAGATGGATGCTATTGGAGAGGTCAGCGCGCATCGCGAACTGACCTAGCTGACATGCAAATCCGTGACGCACAACTGCATGACCTTGAAGCCATTCTTGCCATTCACAATCATGTTCTGCTGAACACGACTGCAATTTTCGAGGAGGCGCCGGAAACAATGCCCCAGCGCATTGCTTGGTTCAACGAGCGCAAAGCCGCAGGCTTTCCGGTGCTTTGCGCTGTTGAAAATGAAACGCTTCTCGGCTTTGCCAGCTACGGCACATGGCGCGCACGCTGCGGCTACAAAGCCACCGTTGAGCACAGCGTGCATGTTGACCCTGCCATCCGCGGCAAGGGCGTTGGTACGGCATTGATCCTTGCGCTTCTTGATTGTGCACGCCGTGAGCAGAGGCATGTCATGCTCAGTGGAATTGCGGGTGAAAACACCGGCTCATTGCGTCTTCATGAACGCCTTGGTTTTCGCGAAACGGGGCGCATGAGCGAAGTCGGTTTTAAATTTGGCCGCTGGCTTGATCTTGTATTTATGCAGATCAATCTTTGAGCGTTTGCCCCAGCTCCCAGCCGATCATCGCTTTTTTACGCGTCAGACCCCAGTGATAGCCTGTCAGCGCGCCTGATTTTCCAATAACCCTATGACACGGAACGACGAACGAAATCGGGTTGCGCCCGACAGCACCACCAACCGCGCGCATGGATTTGGGGTTTTCAATTGCATTGGCGATGCCCGAATAGGTGGTCGCCTGCCCCGGATTTAGCCGGATCAACTGTTGCCAGACACGCACTTCAAAATTCGTGCCGATCAGATGCAGGTTGAGCGGCGCAGAACGTTTTGTAAAAATTGTTTCAACCGATTGCGCGGCCTGTCTGTCGTTCTGGCTGTAATGCGCAAGAGGCAGACGGCGCACCATATCGTCAAAAACGCTTTGCCTGTCGCCGTTATCTGCAAATGCAAGGCCGGTGATCCCGCGCGGGCTGGCAATCACAAGCGCATCGCCAAAAGGCGAGCTTGCCCAGCCATAAGAAAGGTTCAGGCCTGCACCGCGCGCTTTATATTCACCAGGGCTCAGCGCGTCGTAAGTCACAAAAAGATCATGCAGCCGTGACGGCGATGACAGACCTGAGTCATAGGTCGCATCAAAAATATTTGCGCTGTCATCAAGAAGCTGCCGTGCGTGCTTGAGCGTCAGCGTCTGGATAAATTCCTTGGGGCTAATGCCGGCCCAGCGCGAAAACAGTTTGTGAAAATGTGCGGGCGACAGGCCGATTTCGGCGGCAACATCATCAAGCGCCGGCTGCTCGCGCCATTCGGAGCTCAAATAATCAATAGCCGCGCAAATCCGGCCGTAATCACTCTGCTCGCCATCATCCGCTTCTATCATTGCTGCCTGTGCCATGTTTTTGTTTTAGAGGATCATCCTGCTTCTGCCCACCCGTTTCTTGTGGGCGCTTCTTGAAACTGGCATAAGGCCTTGATGGCCTTATCCAAACCAAACGCAGTGAAAACGCCTCGCACTCGCCTGACGCCGGACGCCATCACGCAAATGTTCGAACGCTTTCGCGCCCATGAACCAGCACCCAAAACCGAGCTGGTTTACACGGATGCCTACACGCTTCTTGTCGCCGTGGTGATGTCGGCGCAGTCCACGGATGCGGGCGTCAACAAGGCAACAGCCGTTCTGTTTCAAAAAGCGTCGACACCGCAAAAAATGCTGGCGCTTGGCGCTGACAAAATCGCCGATATTATCCGCACCGTCAATTTTCGAAACACCAAGGCGCGCAATATGGTCGCGCTGTCAAAAGCACTGATCGAAACCTATGGGAGCGTTGTTCCCCGCTCGCTCGAAGCGCTGCAAACCCTGCCCGGTGTCGGACGAAAAACGGCCAATGTCATTTTGAACACGATTTTTGGTGAGCCGACTTTGGCGGTCGACACCCATGTGTTTCGCGTCGCCAACCGCACCGGGCTGGCACCGGGCGAAGATGTTGTCGCTGTCGAAACCTCATTGATGAAGCGGATACCGAAGGCTTTTCTGGTCAATGCACATCACTGGTTGATTTTACATGGCCGCTATACATGTAAGGCGCGCATGCCGCATTGCCCTACATGCCTGATCCGCGATATTTGTCTTTATCCGGACAAAACGCCGATTGCGTCTGCCGCTCAAAAAAGGACTAAAAAATGACCCGTTCGCTCGACGTGCTTTGCTACGGCAATGCGATTGTGGATTTGCTGGCCAAGGCCGATGAAGCGTTTTTAAAATCGCATGATTTGACAAAAGGCATGATGCACCTGACCGATCAGGATAAGTCCGAGCGTATTTACAATACGATGGGGCCCGCGGTGGAAGTCTCTGGCGGCTCGGCCGCAAACACGGCTGCCGGTCTTGCCTCTTTTGGCGCAGACGCAGGCTTTATCGGCAAGGTGCGCGATGACCTTCTCGGCAAATTCTTTACCCATGACATTCGCGCCGCTGGTGTGACCTTCGATACCGCGCCTGCAATCGATGGCCCCTCAACGGCGACATCGATGATTTTGGTGACCCCGGACGGTGAGCGCACCATGAATACGTTTCTTGGCGCCTGCCAAAAACTCAGCATCAAGGATGTGGATGAACCGCTGACGAAAGCAGCGCGCATTGTCTATCTTGAAGGCTATTTATGGGATCCGGCGGAAGCGATTGCCGCCTTTCAGCACGCGGCGCAAATTTCCAAGGCCAATGGCGGCAAGGTGGCACTAACGCTTTCCGATGTGTTTGTCGTGAACACGCATCGCGATGAATTTCGAAACCAGCTGCGCGCGCAATCGCTTGATATTGTGTTTGCCAATGAAGCGGAAGTGCGGGCGCTGTATCAGCTCGATGATTTTGAAACGGCCGCCGCCAAACTGGCACAGGATGTGCCGCTTGCCGTTATTACGCGCTCAGAAAAAGGCTGCGTCATTTATGACAGAGGTACGCCGATACCTGTTGCCGCGGCAAGTGTTGCAAAGGTTGTTGATACAACAGGCGCGGGCGATCTGTTCGCGGCCGGCTTTCTGTTCGGTCTTTCAAAAAACATGCCGCTGGCGCGTTGCGGCGAACTTGGCGCCTTGGCAGCGGCCGAGATCATTTCCCATATTGGTGCGCGCCCGCAAACAAGCCTGAAACATCTCGCGACACAAAAAGGCCTGCTGCCCGCTAAAGCCGCCTGAGCGCAACTTTGCTAATCGTGTGATCCTCACCTTTGGTGAGGATCAGGTCGGCGCGCCGCCGCGTGGGCAAAATATTATCACGCAGATTTACCGCATTGATGGCGTCCCACAGCTTGATCGCAAGTGCAGTCACCTCCTGTTCCGGCATGACCGCAAATTTGTGAAAAAACGAGGCAGGGTCTTTAAAAGCGGTTTCGCGCAGTGCCAGAAAGCGCGCGAGATACCAGTTGCGGATTGTTGGCTCTTCCGCATCGAGAAAAATTGAAAAGTCGAAAAAATCAGAAACAAACGGAATGGCATTGCCATCGCTTGCAACCGCACGGCTGACCTGAAACAGGTTGAGCCCTTCAACGATCAAAATGTCGGGTCTGTCGATCGTCTCAAATATATCGGGCAGAATATCATAGGCAAGATGCGAATAGACGGGCGCTTTGACATCGGGTTTTCCAGCCTTGATCGCGCTTAAAAATGTCAGCAGAGACGACAGGTCATAGCTTTGCGGAAACCCTTTTTTCTCCATCAGCCCTTGCGCGCTTAATACGGCGTTCGGGTATAAAAAACCATCGGTGGTGATGAGCGCCACATCCGGCTTTTCCTCGCCGCGCGCCAGAAGTTCTTGCAGCACGCGGGCGGTGGTCGATTTCCCGACGGCAACAGAACCGGCGATGCCAATAATAAAGGGCACTTTCTTGCCTTCACGACCCAAAAAACGGCTTGTCACAGAGAACAAATGTTTGGATGCTGCCACATACATCGCGATTAAGCGCGCCAATGGCAGATAGATCGCCTCGACCTCGTCGATAGAGAGGTGATCGTTCAATGATCGCAGTTTTGCAATATCGGCCGCCGATAAAGTCATCGGCGTATCGGCGCGCAGTTTTGCCCAAGCCTCTCTGTCAAAAACGCGAAAGGGGGAAAAATCAGCCGGCATTAAAGAGTTAAAAGCTTTGCGCTGCGGGGCGCTTTTCGACAAAGCGTAAAATCGCTTCGTCACGGTTTGGCGCGACAATTACGCCCGCTGCCCCATAGCCGCGCTTGATCAGGCCTTCACTGCGAAGATTTCCAGCTTCCAGACCAACATAAATCGAAAGCAGCATCAGCGCGAGGGAGACATAAAGTGGTGCCGCGCCCAGCATGTCGCCGGCCAGCATCACCACAAATGACGCGCCGAAAAAGACGGCCGCCCACAGCCATAAACGGTTGGCAAGAAGCCATAAAAATGAGAACAGAAAAGCAAGCCAGTGAAACCCCTGCTTGACTGCGATGATCTGATCATCCGCGTTCAACTGGATTGTCTGTGCTGGCTTAACGTTTTGTTGCTGCACATGCATCATGAATTGGGCCATGTCGTTCTCCTTAATAAATGGCGATAGCAGGGTTTTGCCGCCGCCGCCACTTGGAATGCGACATGCAACCGATTACGCTTCAACATCGCGGAGGTTTTAAGGCATGACGGACGAAGAGATCCAAAAAGCAGTCGATGATGGCATTCTGACAGCTGAACAGGCGGTACAACTGAAACAGCGTCGCGGTGCGGCGCCTGCGCCCATCGACGCCGAGCCTGTCTCCCCCGACGAGGAGCGCTTCCGTTTTCTTGGCGGGTTCAATGATATCTTCGTCACGCTGGGTCTGTTTTTGCTGATCGGCGCTCTTTACGGATTTTCTGACAGTTACGGATCAATTCAGGCTTTTGCTGTTTTGTCGGCGGTGATTGCGCTCGGCCTGTCTGAAATTTTCGCCCGCATTTTTCGGCTCGCTTTGCCGGGTATTATTCTGGCCCTGATGTTTACCGGCGCGGTGTGGCTTGCGCTTGTCTCAACTTTTGATGTCAGCAACGATATATTGTCGGTCGCGGCACAAGGCCGTTTCGGCATTTTCATTGCGATAGGAACGGCACTTGCGGCGTCATTCCATCTTTGGCGCTACCGTGTGCCCATTAACGGGCTTTTGATTGCAGCAGCTTTATTAAGCGGTTTTCTTGCCGCGTTCATTCTCATTTTCGGTTTGGGCGCGTTTATGGATTACTACCTTTATGCGCTTCTTGTATTTGGAATTGCGGTCTTCGTCGCAGCGCTGTCTCTGGACAGTTCCGACCCGAACCGCGTGACACGCCGCAGCGATATTGCGTTCTGGCTGCATCTTCTGGCCGCCCCTTTGATCATCCACCCCATCGCCCGCCAGCTTGTCGGCGATGACTGGAACCTGACTTTTTTTAAAGCCGGGGTTATTCTTTTCGGCTTTATTGCCCTTTCAATTGTTGCACTGGTGATCGACAGGCGCGCATTGCTTGTCTCAACGCTGTCTTATGCTGGCGCGGCGGTGACATTTTTAATTGGCAAGATCTCGACAATGGGCAATACAGCGCCCCCTACTTTGCTTGCACTTGCCTTTATCGTGCTGTTTCTCAGCATTGGCTGGCATCGCCTGCGGCGTTTTGTGTTGCTGGCATTGCCGCAAGGAAAATGGCGCACCGCACTGCCACCTGTCAGGGCGTAATTTTAAGACTTTTTCTTTTTGCGCAGGCGCACATAATATGCGCCCTCGCCGCCATGGTTGAGCGCCGCGGTGCGGAAACTGACGACCAAAGATGCAAGCCGCCCTTCGCTTAGCCAGACCGGAACGTTTTTACGTAAAATTCCGGACGATGTGCCGGGTGCGTAGACCCGCTCGCCCTTGCCTGTAACGACGAGCACCAGCGCATAACCACGATGAACGGCATGTTCAAGAAACCCTTCCAGCGCGCGGTGCGCCCTGTCCTGCTGCATGCCATGAAGATCGAGGCTGTCATCAATGCTCACGCGGCCTGATTTGATTTTGCGAAAACTATGGCGGTCGATTTCGACAGGTGCCGCCGCTTTGGGCGCGACGGGTTTCAGCATTTTTAAAACGGCTGGTTTTTGCTTCGGTGCCGTGATGGCCGCGATTGGCGGCATGGTTTCAGCCTTCGTCTCAATAACGGGCAGTTTGGTTTTTTTAACACGCGTTTTTAAACCTGCGCGCGGCATGCGTTTGACCGTTTTTTTCACCTCGTCCCATAAGGCAACATCATCGGGATCGAGCGGCTTGTGCCAGCGGGCCTTTCGCGGCGGCGGTGTGTCAGGCGGGACTGTCATTTTTCAACCCTTTGGTTGAAGAGCATAGAGGGTCACCGGCTGCTGCATCAAGCCGGCAAGGTCCGCCGCTGCGCCTCCCCAACCTGTAAAAAAATCGATGCGGGCCTCGCCTTTAATTGCGCTGCCGGTGTCTTGCGCAATCGCCAACGTGCGCAAGACTTTGCCGCCCGGCAATGTGCCATCGATATAAATTGGCGCGCCAAACTCATGAAATGACCTGTCAATTGCAATGCTGCGATAGGGCGTCAATGGCACGCCCTGTGCGCCGAACGGCCCCAATTTCGCGTCATGGCCTTTGATCTCTTTGAAAAACACATAGGATTTGTTGGAGCGCATGATGTCGCGCGCCAGTGCCGGGTCGGCGTTCAGAACTGCGCCAATGCTTTGCATGTTGACCTTGCCCTTTTGCAGCAAGCCGCGGTCAATCAATGTTTTGCCGATTGCCGTGTAAGGTTGGCCGTTTTTTCCGTCAAAGGCGACGCGCGCTGTTGTCCCATCAAGCAGTTTTAAACGGCCCGAGCCCTGCACCTGAAGCGTGAAAAGATCAAAGCTGTTTTTCATATAAAAAATTGTCAGCTTTTGCTCATCAAGTGCGCCATTTTCAATTTCTTCACGTGAATAATACGGAACGAGATGACCATCAGCATCGCGCCGTGCCGCCGTGTATTCGCTTCTTCCGGGAATGGCTTGCGCCACGAGATCGGCCGGACGGCGAAACATCGGCACATTATAAACAGAACCAGACTGGCGCGCGGCAATAAATTCCGGTTCGTAATAGCCCGTCATCAGACCTTGGGTGTTGTAACGCACCGGTGTGAAGTACGTCTCGAAAAATGATTTTGCAGCGCTTTCGTTTAAGTCCGGCGGCCCGCTGCGTGTAAGGGCGCAGATTTTCGACAGAGCCTCATTTTTGTTTTTTGCAGCGGCTCGCGCTGCGCAGGACTGGGCAAACACGCGAAAGGCAGCCGTGTGATCATCTTGCGCCCAGCCCGGCAGCGTGTCGAAACTCAGCTCCTGCTGCGCCGCGCAGCGTGTGACGCCATGAAAAGACAGAAGCGCGAGAACCACAACACCGCGCTTTATCATCGCTTAATCCGCTTCAATGGCAACAAGCTGCCAGTTTGGATCACGCGATGCTGTGCTGCGCGTAAACACCCATCTGTCTGTGACATCACTGGCCGCCTCACCGTCACCGGCAATTACATCGCCCGCTTTGTTACGCTTGGCCTGCACAATTTTTGCAGAAAATGCGACGGTGATTTCGGCAAGTCTGTCTTTCAAGGCCGCCTCAACGATTTCGGCTTTATCGAAACCGATAAAATGGTGATCAAGCGTTTCGCCATTGGCCTCTCGTGCGGCGATATCGTCTTCAAAATCGGCGTAAAGATCTTGGCCCAAAAGCTTGCCAAGCGTCATGCGGTCACCTTTGGCAGCGGCCTCTGTGACCATTTCATAAGCCACTTTTGCGCCGACAAGAAACTTTTCCGCTGAAAATGCCGGATCCGCATCACGGATAAACTGCAGTTCAGAAGCCAAAGGCGACGATGCTGCGGTGCTCGAATTTTGTACCTTTGCACTCGCGATTTGCGGCTGTGGTTTTAAAGTCACGATATCCGCAGTTTTCTTCGGCTGCGGCGATGGCCAGCTGCGCGGTGGCTTTTCGTTTCCATTGCGGGTTCCAAGCACGTTTTTCAATTTGAAAAAAATGACGATTGCGACAACCGCAAAGATGAGGGTTAAAATATCCATCAGCTGTTTTTCCAAAAACCAAATCAGTTTTCTTTTTACGGCATTTTTGCCGATGACCAAGAGATAATGCGCGGGCGCTCTAAAAGAACCCCTGAGCTTTGATTCTCTTTCCCTTTTTTAAAAGGCATGGTAGCTGAGCATACAACACGCAATTCGACTGCAAAGGACAGATCATGGCCGCCCAAAACAATTCAACCGCACCCAGCCTCAACATTCTTGCGCAATATGTGAAGGACCTGTCGTTTGAAAATCCAAATGCGCCAGAAATTCTGGCAAAACCGCCGGAAAAGCAGCCGCAAATCAATATCCAGGTCAATATTGGCGCGCGTCAGGTCGGCGATGCCGATTATGAAGTTGATTTGCAACTCGAAGCCAAAGCAGGCGAAGGCAAAGAGCTTTTGTTCAGCACGGAAATTACCTATTCAGGCATTTTCAGAATTCAGAACGTCCCTGCCGACAGCCTGCAGGCTGTCATCATGGTCGAATGCCCCCGCCTGCTATTCCCGTTTGCGCGCCAGATTATCGCAGATGCCACACGCAATGGCGGCTTCCCGCCTTTGATGATTGACCCGATTGATTTTGTGGCGCTGTTCCAGCAGCGCGGCGGTGACATGCAGACGGGTGAAACCGGTGCGAAAAAAGCCGATGATGATTGGTCAACAAGCTCAATCGGCCAACCCAACTAATCAGTTGTAACTGTTCCACAGCGCTGCGGCGCCGAGGCTTTCAACATGCTGGCGGTGCGCGGTGCGTTCAGTCTCAGACAGACGCGCGGCCAAGGGCGCAGGACGGGGCAAAAACCCTGTCCTTTTTTTACGTGCTGTTTCAGCAGCTTCACTTTGCAGGCTTAAGACCATCGCCGCCTGACGGCCACCGATGAGTTCAATATAGACTTCCGCAAGCAATTGCGCGTCGAGAAGCGCACCGTGCAGCTCGCGTTTTGAGTTGTCGATTTTATAGCGCACGCATAAATCATCGAGCCGGTTCGATCCGCCCGGATGTTTGCGCCGCGCCAGCAGCAAGGTATTGATGACCCGCGCGCCGTGCACGGGCGGCATGTTGAGTTTTTTGAATTCCATATTGATGAAGCCGATATCAAAATCGGAATTGTGCGCAATCAGCGGATCATCACCAATAAATTCGACAAATTCCTCGGCAATTTTATCGAATGTTGGATGGGTCGAAAGAAACTCTGCCGAAAGGCCGTGGACGCGAAACGCGCCTTCCGGCATGTCGCGCTGCGGATTGATATAGCGGTGAAATGTTTTGCCCGTCGGATAACGGTTGATCATTTCAACGCAGCCGATCTCGACAATTCGGTCACCAGCGAAAGGTGACAACCCTGTGGTTTCTGTATCGAAAACAACTTCACGCATTTAAACTGACCTACCGCCCTGCATAGGCTGCCAGGATGCCATTGATCTGCCGCTGTGTCACCTCAAGCGGGACATTTGTATCGATCACAAAATGCGCGAGCCGGCGCTTGTCCCCATCTGGCATTTGCCGCGACAGGATCGCCTCGAATTTCTCGACCGTCATCCCTGCCCTTGCAAGCGCCCGCGCGCGCTGGACTTCCGCTGGTGCACTTGCCAGCAGCACTGCATCGCAAATTTCATTCATGCCGGTTTCAAGCAGCAATGGAACGTCAAGCACGGCAAGGCGTGTGCCCTGCTTTTGCATCTGGTCGTGAAATTGCACGCGGTCGCCTTGCACCAGTTGATGAACGATCGCCTCTAGCGCCTGCCAGTCGTCGGCGCTTTGCAGGCGCTGTGCGAGCTTGTTCCTGTCAATGCGACCATCGACAAGACTTCCTGGAAAGCGCGCGTCAATTTTCAAGGCATCAGGCCCAGTGTAAATGCGGTGAACCGCGTCATCGGCATTGTGCACCGGCACGCCCTTTGCTTTGAGCATGGCGGCAATCGTTGACTTGCCCATTGCAAGGCCGCCGGTCAGGCCCAGTACAATCACCTGTTCGGCTCCAGTCTTTCCACAATATGTGCGCGCAGCTCTGGTGTGACATGCGGCCTTACACCGAACCATTTTTCAAAACCCGGCACAGCCTGATGTAGCAGCATGCCAAGGCCGTCGACCGTTGCAAGGCCTGCAAGGCGAGCGCTGAGCAGCAAGGGTGTTTCAAGCGGCACATAGACAATGTCGGCAACCACAGCGTGCGGGGCAAGATGTGAGACATCGACATCAAGCGTGGGCTGACCAATCATCCCGAGCGATGTGGTATTGATAAGCAGGTCAACCGATTTGAAAATATCGGCTTGTGCGCTGAGCGAGGCGCATAAAACACGTTGCCCGAAAATCTGCTGCACCTGTTCGGCGCGCTCTGCCGACCTGTTCAACAGCGTCACATGCTCAACGCCTTGCTGAAACAGCGCATGAATAATGGCCCGCGCCGCGCCGCCCGCGCCAAGCACGGCAACATGCGACATGTTTTTTCGCCATTGCGGCGCGCTCTCATCCAATGATGCGATAAAGCCCGCGCCATCTGTGCTTGTGCCGTGCAGTTTTCCATCTTCAAACCAGAGCGTGTTGACGGCATGCAGCAGCGTTGCCGTTTCATCAAGCACCACATGAGCGCAGGCTGCTTCTTTTAATGGCATTGTTAGATTGACGCCGCGCAAGCCCAGATCACCAAGCTGCTGCAGCGTTGCAGCCAAATCTTCAAGTCTGGTCTCGCGTGCGAGATAGGACCCAGACAGATGATGCGCTCTTAGCCAAAAGCTATGAATGAGCGGCGAGCGCGAATGGCTGACCGGATGACCAAGAACAGCAGCGGCAGAAAAAGTTCCGCTTACAGACATTGGCAGCCTGTGGACAACGAAGGATAGGGGGGACAAGCCAAAGCGTTCACGCTGCCTCTCCGTAATGTGATGATCCGCTCCACAGGGAAGGCCAGTGGGGAAACGTGCAGGGCATCGGGTTCAATAAACAGGCTGTCAGCATCACAAGCCCACAATAAATTTAAAGCCTGCCTGTGGATAGGAGGCAATTGCTTGAACAGACAGGTTTTTTTGTAAATGCCTGCCATGAATGGAAGCTGAATAAGTCATGTCAGCTCTTCAACGCACAAGTTGTGAAATGTGGACAAAGCAGGGATAAAAAAATGTCAGCGCAGATCACGGTCACCTAAAAATAACAATTTTCTAAAATCTTTTTTATGTCAGAAGGGAGCCTCGTTCTTAACGTTACGTTAACCAACTTATTCGGACCTTTCCAAACTGATGGCCAATTCCCTTTTTATCGAGACGCTTCAAGGTGTTGCACACTGGCCACCACCTGTCTGGCTGATGCGCCAAGCCGGGCGTTATATGCCCGAATACCGCGCTCTGCGGGCGATGGCAGGGGGCTTTCTCGATCTGGTTTACAACCCGGATTTTGCAACCGAAGTCACTTTGCAGCCGATCCGCCGTTTCGATTTCGATGCAGCCATTTTGTTTTCCGATATTCTGGTTATTCCGCATGCGCTGGGGCGCAATTTACGCTTCGAACAGGGCGAGGGGCCGCGCCTTGATCCGCTTCTCACATCTGCGGAAATTGAAGCATTGAACATTGAAAATGTTCTGCCTTTTCTTGAGCCTGTGTTTGAAACCGTGCGGCGTGTGCGTTCAAGCCTGGCGCCAGACAAAGCCCTGATCGGTTTTTGCGGTGCGCCGTGGACATTGGCGACCTATATGATCGCGGGACGCGGCAAGGACGAGCAGGAAGCGGCAAAAAAATTCGCTTACAGCAATCCTGAACTTTTTGCAGCGCTGATTGACACGCTTGTCGAGGCCTCCGTGATTTATCTTGTTGCGCAGTTGAAAGCGGGCGCGGACTGCGTGCAGATTTTTGATTCATGGGCAGGCGCACTCGACAGTATGGGTTTTGAGGAATGGGTGATTGCCCCGACAAAAAAAATCGTCGACGGCGTGAGATACGCCTATCCGGACGCGAAAATCATTGGCTTTCCGAAGGGCTGCGGCGCTTTGCTGCGCCATTATCCGAAGGCAACAGGTGTTGATGCTGTCGGCCTTGATTGGCAGCAAGATCTTAGCGATGCTGCCACATGGTTCGACATTCCCGTTCAAGGCAATCTTGATCCGCTTCGCCTGTTCGGTTCAAACGACATGACAGCCAAAATCATTGCCTGCATGAAACGCACGATGAAGGGCAGGCCGTATATTTTCAATCTCGGCCATGGTATTTCAAAAGACACGCCGATTGAGGCTGTCGACCACCTGATCCAGACACTGCGCCAGTCTTAAAAAAGAAAGACAGTCATGACCTATGATGTTCTCAAATCGCTGCATCTGATTTCACTGATTTCATGGATGGCGGGTCTGCTCTATTTGCCGCGCCTGTTTGTGTATCATGTGGACGCGGGCAAGGGCGGCGAGCTTGACCTGACACTGCAGACAATGGAGCGCCGACTGTATCGCTTCATCATGACGCCTGCGATGATCGCAACCTGGGTGTTTGGCCTATGGTTGGCCGTCGGCTTTATTGGCTTTGACGGCCCCGGCCATGGCTGGCTGCATACCAAGCTTTTGCTGGTGGTGCTTCTTTCTGGCTTTCAAGGGTATTTGGGAGGCAGGGTGCGCGCCTTCGCGCAGGGCCGCAATCTTAAATCTAAAAAATTCTACAAATATATCAATGAGATACCAACTGTTTTGATGATCGTCATAGTGCTCTTGGTTGTTTTGAAACCCTTTTAACCGCTTTGACCTTTTAACCGCTTTTATAGGTGTGGGTTGCGGGCTTTTTAAAAACCTGTATAGAGTGAGGCCGCGCTCCTCCCCGGAGCTGCACAGGCACTGACGGGACATTTACACACCCGCGCCGAGGCCTCGCCGTCCATCAACGGCGCATTTCCCTTGCTTTCACTTGCATTTTTTATACTGGAGTTCCCTCACTTGACGCAGGAAATAAAATTACAAGATTTAAAAAAGAAATCCCCGACCGAGCTTTTGGTGATTGCCGAAGAGCTTGAAGTCGAAAACGCTTCAGCCATGCGCAAGCAGGAATTGCTGTTCGCGATTTTGAAAAAATACGCGGAAAAAGAAGTCGATATTATCGGCGAAGGCGTGATTGAAGTGTTGCAAGACGGATTTGCGTTTTTGCGCTCGCCAGATTCCAACTATCTTGCTGGTCCGGACGACATTTACATTTCGCCAAGCCAGATCCGTAAGTTTTCATTGCGCACCGGCGACACAATTGAAGGCCATATCCGCAGCCCGAAAGATGGCGAGCGGTATTTCGCGCTGCTTCAGCTGAACAAAATCAATTTCGAAGATCCGGAAAAAACCAAGCACAAGGTCAATTTCGACAATCTGACGCCGCTCTATCCAAATGAGCGCCTGCACCTTGAGACGCAGGACCCGACCCGCAAAGACAATTCTGCGCGCGTCATTGATATTGTCGCGCCCATCGGCAAAGGCCAGCGTGCCTTGATCGTTGCGCCGCCGCGCACCGGTAAAACCGTGCTGCTGCAGAACATTGCGCAGTCGATCACTGCCAACCATCCTGAATGCTATCTGATCGTTTTGCTGATCGACGAGCGGCCTGAAGAGGTCACCGACATGCAGCGCTCGGTCAAGGGCGAGGTTGTGTCCTCGACCTTTGATGAGCCTGCGTCACGCCATGTGGCTGTTGCTGAAATGGTGATTGAGAAAGCCAAGCGTCTTGTTGAACATGGCCGCGATGTTGTGATCCTGCTGGATTCCATCACCCGCCTTGGCCGCGCTTACAACACGGTCGTGCCTTCATCCGGCAAGGTTCTGACCGGCGGTGTTGACGCCAATGCGTTGCAGCGTCCGAAACGTTTTTTCGGTGCGGCGCGTAACATTGAAGAGGGTGGCTCGCTGACAATTGTTGCGACGGCCTTGATTGATACAGGCTCGCGTATGGACGAGGTTATTTTCGAAGAGTTCAAAGGCACCGGCAATTCGGAAATCGTTCTTGATCGCAAGGTTGCGGACAAGCGCGTCTTCCCGGCCATCGACATCATCAAGTCGGGCACGCGCAAGGAAGAATTGCTCACCAAGCCGGAAGATCTCAAGAAAATTTATGTTCTGCGCCGTATCCTCAACCCGATGGGACCGATGGATGCCATCGACTTCCTCATCGACAAGCTGAAGCAGACCAAACAGAACAGCGACTTCTTTGACAGTATGAATACCTAAAAAACTTTCCTCTCTTGTTGCTGTGAAAGATGTTTACCGCTCATTCCCGCGTAAGCGGGAATCTAGGAGTTAAGAGTGATCAAATCCAGCCACAAACACCTTTTTGGTTTTTAGCTTAGCAGGAATTATAGAAACCAATTCTTTTACATGCATGGTGAGTATGGCATCTGAAGGATTATTCAGAGGTTACTCGATCCTAGTGCTCGCTGTTGATGGCACTTGGAGCAATCGACAAAACAAACGCTTAGTTGCAAAAGCTCTTTTGCAACCGAATCTATCTAAAATAAAACGTGCACAAATTTATGAAATCACAATAGCTCATCTAAATGATCTTGGAGAGCTAGACTTTACTCTTGGACAGGCATTGGATGAAGTTTTTGCACAAATGAAACAGAGACATATGACGACTAATAGTATTAATCACGCTTAGTTCTAAATAGAATTCATAATATTCCCGCTTTCGCGGGAATGAGCGGACAGGTAGAACCTTACCATGTCAACCGACACCATTTTCGCTTTGTCGTCCGGCGCTGGCCGCGCGGGTGTTGCGGTCATTCGCGTGTCGGGCGGCAATGCACTCGCGATTGGCGAGAGGCTTGCGCGCACGGCGCTCACCCCGCGCCTTGCAACTTTTGCAAAACTCTATGATGCCAAGGGCGACCTTCTCGACCAGGCCGTTCTGCTTTTTTTTCCCAATCCCAAAAGTTTCACGGGCGAGCATGTGCTGGAAATTCAGTGCCACGGCTCGCCGGCCGTTATAGCGGCGCTTCTTAAAACCTTAAGCTTAGAGCACAACTGCCGCGCGGCAGAGGCGGGTGAATTTACGCGCCGCGCCTTCATGAACGGCAAGATGGATTTGACGGAAATTGAAGGCCTGTCAGATCTACTCAGTGCGCAGACCGATTTGCAGCGCCGCGCTGCCTTGCGTGACACTGCAGGTGTCAGCCGCACACTCTACACGGGCTGGCGCGCGCAGCTTGTGCAGGCGCGTGCGCTGATCGAAGCCTTGATTGATTTTTCCGAAGATGAGGACATTCCGGCACATGTGATCGATGATGTTCGCATCCTTGTGCAGCAGCTTCTCGATGAGCTTCGCACACATCTTGAAAACAGCCGTGCTGCCGAAGTGCTGCGCGATGGTTTGGCGATTGTGATTGCTGGCCCGCCCAATGCCGGAAAATCATCGTTGATGAATGCCATAGCAAAGCGCGATGTTGCAATCGTCACGGACGAGGCGGGCACAACACGCGACGTGATCGAAGTGCATCTCGATCTTGATGGCGCGCCTGTTACATTGATTGATACGGCAGGTCTGCGTGAAACAGACAATACGATTGAGCGCGAAGGCATACGCCGCGCACTCGCACGCGCTGAAACTGCAGACCTTGTTTTATGGCTGCAGGCACCCGGCGCAACACGCACGGTGCCGGATACGTTTTCAAAAACATTGGTTTGGCCTGTTGCAACAAAAGCCGATCTTGCAAAAAGTGACACACCTAAAAATACAATTTCATTGTCGATCAAAACAGGCGAGGGCATCGGCGATCTTCTGCATAAGATGACAGCCTATGCCCATGAAAAATTAGGCCTACAAAATGAAAGCACAATTTTTCTCCGTGCGCGCCACCGCCAGCTCCTTCAGGGCATGATGCAACAGCTCGAGCATTTGCAAAAACATATGCACGCCACACCGGTTGAACTGCTTGCGGAAGAGTTGAGGCTGTGCAGCGAGCCGCTTGAACGCATTATGGGTTATGTCGGCGCCGATGAAATGCTCGGGCTTATTTTTTCAAAATTTTGTATCGGCAAGTAAACGGTTCCGCCAAAGCGTGACTATCGTTTTACTCTTCTTGCTTTCGCTTTTTGAAAATTTCATGCAAGACATGTCTCATGTCGGATCTTTCCAAATTTGATGTCATCGTCATTGGTGGCGGCCACGCAGGCTGCGAGGCGGCCAGCGCGTCTGCCCGCACAGGCGCGCGCACTGCCTTAGTGACGCACCGGTTTGAGACGATCGGTGTCATGTCCTGCAATCCCGCAATCGGTGGATTGGGCAAAGGCCACCTTGTGCGCGAAATTGATGCCCTCGATGGGCTAATGGGAAGGGTCGCCGACGAGGCCGGTATCCAGTTTCGCCTTCTCAACCGAAAAAAAGGACCCGCTGTAAGGGGCCCCAGAGCGCAAGCAGACCGAAAATTGTATCGAAGTGCCATGCAGCGTGAAATTCGCTCCCAGGCCAATTTATGGGTCATTGAAGGGGAAGTCGCAGATCTGCGGGTTTTGAATGGTCGATGTGAAGGCGTGGTTTTAAGTAACGGGCGCTCTTTATCCGCCGGGGCCGTTGTTCTGACAACGGGCACATTTTTACGCGGGCTTATTCATATTGGCGACAAACAGATACAGGCGGGGCGCGATGGCGAGGCTCCCTCTATTGCTTTGGCCGACCGTCTTTACAGTCTTGGGCTCCAGGTTGGGCGTTTGAAAACTGGAACGCCACCCCGTATCAATGGCAAAACCATTGATTATGCTGCGTTGCAGCAACAGCCCGGTGATGAGATTATAACGCCTTTTTCCTTTTTAAATCAAGGGCTTAAAAAAGAGCAGGTCTTTTGCCATTTAACCTATACGAATGACAAAACGCATCAGATCATTCAGGACAATATCACGCGCTCACCGCTTTATTCAGGTCAGATAAAGGGCACAGGCCCGCGCTATTGCCCGTCCATAGAAGACAAGATTCTCCGCTTTGCCGATAAAGACAGCCATCAGATTTTTCTCGAGCCTGAAGGTCTGGATGATACGACAGTCTATCCCAATGGCATTTCGACATCGCTTCCTGAAGATGTGCAGCTTGCCCTTGTGCGTTCAATGCGCGGGCTGGAACAGGCTGTCATTCTTAAATCAGGCTATGCGATTGAGTACGACTATCTTGATCCGCGCGGGCTTTTTCCATCTCTTGAGCTCAAAACCATCAAAAACCTGTATTGCGCGGGTCAAATTAACGGGACGACGGGCTATGAAGAGGCTGGCGCGCAGGGTCTTGTCGCAGGGCTGAATGCGGCCCGCCGTGCCGGCAATCTTGGCGAGCATATATTCAGCCGCAGCACTTCTTATATCGGCGTGATGATCGATGATCTCACATCCCGCGGTATAACAGAGCCGTACCGCATGTTCACCTCGCGGGCGGAATACCGAATTTCACTACGCGCAGACAATGCCGATCAACGCCTCACACCACAGGGCAACGATCTGGGACTGGTCGGGCAAAAACGCTTCGATGTTTATACAGCCAAAGCCAGCGCTCTCAAATTTGCGACAAAGCAGCTGAATACGCTTACAACGACCCCGAATGCAGCACTGAACGTTGGATTTACGATCAATCAGGACGGCCAAAAGCGCAGCGCGTATACCCTTTTATCATATCCGGATACTGTATTTGCTGATCTCCAACGGCTATGGCCTGAATTGTGCGATGTTTCACGTGAAACAGCCGATCAGCTTGAAATAGAGGCAAAATACGCCGTTTATATGGAGCGCCAGAAGGCAAGCATTGAAACATGCCGGTCGGAAGAGGGCACATCGCTTCCCGTTGATATGATCTACGATTTGCCCGGACTTTCGAATGAACTCAAAGATCGCCTTAAAACACAGCGGCCTGCGACAATTGCCCAAGCCAGCCGTATGGAGGGTATGACACCCGCAGCGCTGGGTCTCTTGGTCATGTCAGTGCGTCGCGCGCAAAGCGCGTCCTGAATTTACCATGATAGATGTTTCACGTGAAACCATAGATAGGCTGAAGGTCTATGAAAGCCTGCTTCACAAATGGCAAAAAACGCAAAATCTCGTCAGCAGCTCGACGCTCGAGCGGTCATGGCAGCGTCACTTCGAGGACAGTCTGCAGCTGCTTGAATTAAGCGACCACACAGAATGGGTTGATATGGGCTCTGGGGCAGGGTTTCCAGGCCTTGTTATCGCGATAGCGCGGCCACATGTCAAAATGACGTTGATCGAATCGAACAAAGGCAAATGTGCTTTTTTGCAGGAGGTTGCGCGCCAAACAGGCACAAAGATTACAATACTTAGCGAGCGCATTGAAACGGCACTTCCCAAACTTGCAAAAGAACAAAAGACCTTTTGTGCGCGCGCGCTCGCACCACTCACTATGCTTTGCGCGTTGATAGAACCAAGTTTTGGCAAAGAATCGATTGCGCTTTTTATGAAAGGGCGCAATCTGGAAGAAGAGTTGGCAGAAGCACACAAGCATTGGGATTTTTCGACACAAATTATCCCCAGCATAACTGACAAAGAAGCCGCAATATTGAAAATAACTAAGTTAAATCAAAGGGTTATATAATGGTTGGGCAACGTCGACACGCGCGCGTCCTTACAATCGCCAACCAAAAAGGCGGGGTCGGCAAAACAACAACAGCGATCAATCTGGGAACGGCGCTGGCGGCCATTGGCGAAAGCGTTCTCATTATCGATCTCGATCCGCAGGGCAACGCATCAACAGGTCTGGGCATTGACCGCCATCACCGCGTTCAATCGACCCATGACATTTTGACAAATGCCAGCAATGTCAGCGAAGCGGCTGTCGAAACCCTCGTGCCCAATCTTTTCATCGTACCGTCCACGCTCGACCTGCTCGGTATTGAGATGGAAATTGGTCAGGCAAGCGACCGCGCATTTCGTTTGAAGCATCAAATTGAGACACTAAATGAAAACGGTGCACCCTTCAGCTACATCCTGATCGATTGCCCGCCCTCTTTAAACCTTTTGACGATCAATGCGCTTGCCGCATCCGACGCGATTTTGGTGCCGCTGCAATGCGAGTTTTTTGCATTGGAAGGGCTTTCGCAATTGCTGCGCACCGTTGAGCAAATCCGTGTCTCGCTCAATCCGCGCTTAAGCATTCATGGAATTGTTCTAACAATGTATGACGCACGCAACAAGCTGTCGACGCAGGTTGCGGCCGACGTCAAACGCACAATGGGTGATAAGGTTTATGACACAATCATCCCACGTAATGTGCGTGTGTCAGAAGCGCCGTCATACGGAAAACCCGTGTTGCTTTATGATCTGAAATGCCCCGGCAGCCAAGCCTATCTTAAATTGGCGTCCGAAATCATCGCTCGTGAAAAGGCCTTGCGCGCCGCATAATATCCCCGTTGTTCACGCTTCTCACAGCGCAGTTATCCTCAATGTATGAAAGATAAAGACAGATCATGGTTCAGAGCAAAGCAAATGACGACAAACCATCGCGTCTCGGGCGCGGGCTTGCAGCTTTGATGGGCGAGGCAGGCGGCGAGCAGGATGTGCTATCAAATGCGCGCGTCGGCCAGCGTAAGCTTCCAACTGCGTTTATAAAATCGAGCCCACGTAATCCACGCAAAACATTTCGCGATACGAATTTAGATGAGCTTGCCGCCTCGATCAAAGAAAAGGGCATTGTCCAGCCGATCGTCGTGCGGCCGATGTCGGGGCGCGACAGTTTTGAGATTATCGCGGGCGAGCGCCGTTGGCGCGCAGCGCAGAAAGCCGGTCTGCATGAAGTGCCTGTCGTCATTCTTGATGTGTCGGAGCGCGAAGCGCTTGAGCTGGCGATTATTGAAAACGTGCAGCGCGCCGATCTCGACGCCATCGAAGAGGCCGGCGGTTATCAGGAGTTGATTACGGAGTTTTCATACACGCAGGAAGATCTGTCGAAGGTGATTGGCAAGTCACGCAGCCATGTGACCAACATGCTTCGGCTGTTGTCATTGCCTGAATCCATCAAAAAATTATTACGCGATGGAAAACTGACACCCGGCCATGCACGCGCATTGATGACAGCGCCGAATGCGGAAGAGCTTGCGCAAAAAATTATCGAGGACGGGTTGTCGGTGCGCGACACCGAAGAGTTGTCGGCAAAAGACAAAGGCAAGGCAACGGAGGCGCGCCCGCGCAAAGCGAGTGTTGTGAAAGATGCTGACACGCGCGCGCTGGAAAAAGCGCTCAGTGATGCGCTGGGCTTGCGCGTCACCATCAAACATCAGGGCAATGGCGGCAAGTTAGAGATTGTTTACAAAACGCTCGACCAACTCGACGATGTCTGTCAGCGGCTCAAAGGCAGATAAATTAATTTAGCCGCGTCTTTGCAAGAACACCAATTTCAATGAGAGCACGTTCGGTCAGCGCATCGGTGAGTTGCGGCAATTGCCGTGTTTTTAAAATGGCGTCATTCAAAAGCTGAAGCGCGCGATCAATTTTTTGCAACGACCACAAGACAAGCTGACGCTCGATAAAAGGCTGGCGCTTGAAAAAAATGGGTGGCGCTGCGGATTTAATCGCATCCGTTGTGGTTCGCCCGAGATCGACATCGCTGCGCAAAATCTGCAGCATCATCATATGGCGCAGCGCAAATCCCAGCAGCACCGAGCCATGTGTTCCAGCCGCCAGATGGCGCTGTGTTTCACGAAGACCATTGGCGGTCTCGCCCAAACCCAGCTGATCGAATATGCCGTCATAGCTTAACGACGAGACATCGCCCGACAAAGCCTCAATATCTTCAAGCGTGATTTTTTTTGTCTCAAATACATACAGGCAGAGCTTTTGCACCTCCTGGCGCGTGGCCTGCCTGTCGCCGCCAAGCAGCTCGAGCAGAACGCGGCGCGCATCCGGCTCAATCGTCACACTCTCTTTGCGAAGCTCTTCGTCGATAATGGTGGTGAGCATGCGCGCGTCGTCGCCATAGCACGGCAGCGCCATTGCAAATCCGGCTTTTTCAAAACTTTTGCGAAGCGGGGATGTGGGTTTGAGGTCGCCCGCTTCGACAATCAGCGTCACATCACGCGGTGGATCGACGAGCGCCGTTTGAATCGCATCGTCGATTGATTTTCCATCGACGCGCAGCCAGATAATACGCGCACCGCCAAAAAGAGACATGCCGCGCAGTTCATCATCAAGGCGCGCAGAATCGGCTTCAACGTCGCCGCCATCAAGTTTGACGAGACTTTCGTTTGAACCAGCAACCGCGCCGCTCTGATGTGCAGCGCGCGCGGCAAGAAGACCGCACCGTTCATTTACAAGGCCGCGGTCAGGGCCATAGACAAGAAAGAAACGCGCGGCATTATCTGCCGCGCGTTTGAGATAGGTGTCGACTTCATGCGCTTTAAGCGCAGCCATGTTGTGTTACGCCGTCATAGCAGGCGCTTGGCGTGCGCGGCGAACCATCCAGCTGTAAAGGACAAAGATCAGCGCGAGGAAGGCCAGCGGTCCGATCATTTCCGCATGTGCGAAATCTTTCGGCGCGAGTGAGAGTGGCGCGTCCTGGCTGAGGCCGACGATCAGGCCTGCAAGTGCGACACCAAAAAGGCTTTCACCGACGATCAATCCGGAGGCCACAAGAACGCCAAGACGTTCCGCGCGTGCGGGATCTTTCGTGCGTGCCGCAAAGCGGTTGTAATACCAGCCTACAATGGCGCCGATGACAACAGGAAGCGACGCGCTCATCGGCAGATAGATGGCGATGCCGATGGCAAGTGGCGGCAGACGCAACAGATTGCGTTTGCGCATCACTTCATCGACCATGATTGCAGCTGCCCCAACAAGCGCACCAATGCTGATCATGACCCAATCAAGATTGCTGCCAACAATGCCCAGCGCCAGCGCCGAGATCAGGCTGGCCTGCGGTGCAGGAAGCGGTGCAAGCGTTGCACTTGGCAAGACCGCTTGTCCGGCAAAGCCATAAGCCTGTGCCAGAAGGTTCAGAACGGGTGGAATAACGACAGCGCCGGCAAGAACGCCGACGATGAGCGCGATCTGCTGGCGCCATGGCGCTGCCCCAACGAGCTGGCCTGTTTTCAAATCCTGCAAGTTGTCGTTGGAGATGGTGGCAATCGAAAAGACGATGGCCGTGATGAACAGGGCAAAAGCGACAAGCGCTTTCTGGTTGTCCGGTGTGACGGCAACGGTCGAGACAAACAATGTCGCCGAAATCATGATGGCAAGAATACCAACGCCAGAGATCGGGCTGTTCGACGCACCGATCAGGCCGGCCATATAGCCGCAGATCGCCGCGATGATAAAGCCGATGACCAGGATGAACGGGATGGCAACAGCTGTCAGCACACCAGCGCTGGCACTCAGCGCGCTGGCCGTTGCGAACTGATAGCTCAGCGCGCCGATCACGAGGAAGCAGACAATGGCCAGCGACAACACAACTTTCGGCGAGAGATCGCGGTCAAGAGGGTTTGCGCTTGTGCCCATCTGCACATTGGCAGAGGAAATGCTCATGCGCAGGCCGTGCAGAAGCGGGCCAGCAAGACGCACGAGAGTCCAGATTGCGGCAATGCCGATGCAACCCGCACCGATAAAGCGCACATCATGTTTCCAGATAAATGTGACATAGCTCGCCAAAGTCTGGTCGGCGAGAATGGGCGTGACAGATGTGAGGTAAGGAATGGCAACGCCCCAGGCAATGATGATGCCAATCAGCATCGCAATGCCGACCGAAAGGCCGACAAGATGTCCTGCACCAAACAACGCGAGCGAGAACGCAAAATTATAGCTGCTTGCGCTGTTGCCGAAACGAAAGAACTGCTGCATTTCGCCAGCGGCATATTGCGTGGCGGCGAGCGCGGCAAGACCGGCGGATGCCAGCGTGCCGTAGATCACGGCAAACAGACCTTCGCGCGATTCATTCGTGCCTTCGCGCGAGGCTGAGCCGACTTTGAGAACTTCGGCGGCAGCAACACCTTCAGGATAAGGAAGGTCTGAATCTGTGACCAGTGCACGGCGCAGCGGAATTGTGAAAAGCACGCCAAGAATACCGCCCGATGCGCAGACAAGGAAGGTCAGCCAGAACGGGAAGGAGGCCCACCAGCCAACAATTACAAGGCCAGGCAAGACAAAGATGATAGCAGAGAGCGTGCCGGCGGCCGACGCAACCGTCTGCACGATGTTGTTTTCCAGGATTGATGAATTACGGAACAGGCTGAGAACAGCCATCGAAATGACAGCAGCAGGAATGGAAGAGGCGAAAGTCAAACCGACTTTCAAACCTAGGTACACGTTGGCTGCGGTAAATACGAAAGTGATAAGCACGCCAAGAATGAAACCTCGTAGCGTTAGTTCTTTACTCGTCTGTGTCATTTATGCCCCCCAAGGCTTTGATGTTCTATTTGTAGTGTCGTTTAGGATTGCGCCTGCGCAAAATAGCTTGCGAGACTGTTGCGCATTTCTTGCGCAAGCGTGCGTACAGCGCGGTCTTCGCCATCGCGAAGCGCCCGCACATTGCTGAAACGGTTGATGTCACGGTCATAGCTGGCACGGCCAAATGAACGCGATTTGTAGACGACCGTTTTTGTGACTTTGTCGAACAGCCGATAATTTGCGGCGACATACAAAAGTTCTGTCGTTGCACGTCCCGAAATCTGCTCGTATTGCGACGGCGCGACATTTTGCTCCATCGTAATGTCGAGACGGTAGCGGCCATTGGTCACAGCCTGTCCGCCACCGGTGAATGCGAAAATCAGTTCATTGCGAAGAGAGATAGCTGTGCGGCTGTCGGCCTGTGCAATTTCAATTTCCGACAGATGCGAGCCGATGGAGGGCGCGCCGCCAGCACCGAATGTGCCATAAAGCGGCTGCACGGTGCAGGCTCCAAGCGAGAGGCCAAGCACACAGAGCAGCAGGTGAAGTCTTTTCATCTTATTCCTCGATGACGAGATTGACGATGCGTTGCGGCACCACAATCAGTTTTTTAACGGCGCGCCCATTGAGGATCTTGTTCAGACCTTCGTCGGCAAGAACAAGCTGCTCAACCGCCGCTTTATCTGCCGTTTTTGGCACCGTAATCTCAGCCCTTTTACGACCATTAATCTGAATGGGCAATGTGATGCTGTCATCTTCAAGAAGCGATGCATCAGCGGCTGGCCAAGGGGCAGCGGCGACGAGACCCTCGTTGCCAAGAACCACCCAGCACGTCTCGGCCAGATGCGGCATCATGGGGGCAATCATCTGAACAAGCAGATCGCCAGCTTCGCGAAGAGCAGTCAACAAAGCGCTTTGCGGCGCTTTGTCAAAATGTTGCAGTGCGGTGCCGATTTTATTGGCCAGATCGTAGATTTGGGCGATAGCGACATTAAATCGCAACGTGTCCAGATTGCGCTCAACCGTGTAAAGCGTGCGATGGCTGGCTTTTCGTAAATGCAGGCTCTCATTGGACGGCGCTGTATCTGACGCGGGCTTTTCAAGGCTGGCCACGTCATTCACAAGCCGCCAGACGCGCTGGACAAAGCGAAACGCGCCTTCAACGCCCTGTTCTGACCAGATGACATCGCGCTCAGGAGGGCTGTCGGACAGCATGAACCAGCGCGCGGTGTCGGCGCCGTAGCTTGAAATAATGTCATCTGGATCGACGACGTTCTTCTTGGACTTCGACATTTTCTCAATCGCGCCGATTTCAACGGCCGCGCCACACTCACGCATGACGGCGCGGCGTAATGCGCCTTCACCCGAAATGTCGATCTGCGCAGGTTCGACCCAGTCACCGTTCTGGTTTTTATAGGTTTCATGAACAACCATGCCTTGCGTGAACAGGCCGGCAAAAGGTTCGGTGACAGAGGTGTAGCCGCTTTTATGCAAGGCCCGCGTCATGAAGCGCGCATAGAGAAGATGAAGGATCGCGTGCTCGATGCCGCCAATATACTGGTCGACAGGCAGCCAGCGATCAACGACGGACGTATCAAGCGGCGATGTCGTGAGATGCGGCGATGTGAAGCGCGCAAAATACCACGATGAATCCACGAATGTATCCATCGTGTCTGTCTCGCGCGTCGCAGGCTTTGCGCATTTCGGACAGGGCACATGTTTCCATGTCGGATGATGGTCGAGCGGGTTGCCGGGGCGGTCGAATGTAATGTCGTTGGGCAGGACAACCGGAAGGTCGGCCGCAGGCACGGGTAGCACGCCGCACGCTGCGCAATGAACAATCGGTATCGGGCAACCCCAGTAGCGTTGGCGTGAAATGCCCCAATCGCGCAGACGGTAATTGACCTGCCGCACGGCTTGCGGCGAACCAACCAGAAGTTGCTGGGATAGTTTTTCGGCGGCTTTTTCAAACGCGGCGTCTGTTGTCAGGCCATCGAGAAAGCGCGAATTGAAAACTGTGCCATCGCCGGTATAGGCTTTGCCGTCCAATGCAAAAGTGGCAGCGTCTGCGCCATGCGGCAGCACAACGGGCACAATCGGGAGTTTGTATTTTTGCGCAAATTCGTAATCGCGTTCGTCATGGGCAGGGCAACCAAACACGGCGCCCGTTCCGTAATCCATCAGCACGAAATTTGCGACCCAGACAGGAATGCGCCAGTTGTCGTCGAATGGGTGGGTGACGAACAGACCTGTATCGACACCTTCTTTTTCAGCGGTTTCAATGGCTTCGGCGCTTGTGCCGCTGCGCTGGCAGGCCACGCAGAAGTCCGCAATTTTCGGGTTTAAAGTGGCAGAGTGTTTGGCCAGTGGGTGGTCGGCGGCAATGGCGATGAAGCTTGCGCCAAACAAGGTGTCGGGCCGTGTTGTGTAAACAGGAATTTCAGAAAATGCGCCCGCCGTGTCGGACAAGTCCCAGCGGATTTTCAGGCCTTCGGATTTGCCGATCCAGTTTTTTTGCATCAGACGGACTTTGTCCGGCCAGCGCTCGAGCGTATCGAGGCCTTGCAACAGATCGTCGGCATAATCACTGATGGTAAAAAACCACTGTGTCAGTTCGCGCTGTTCAACAAGCGCGTTCGAGCGCCAGCCGCGTCCGTCAACCACCTGCTCATTGGCAAGAACCGTATTGTCGACAGGATCCCAGTTCACCTTGGATGTTTTGCGCGTAACGAGACCGTTTTCAAGAAAGTCGAGAAACAGTTTTTGCTGCTGCGCGTAGTAAGCAACATCGCATGTTGCAAATTCACGAGACCAGTCGAGTGAAAGCCCCATGCTTTTCAGCTGGCCGCGCATCACTTCAATATTTTTATAGGTCCAGTCGCGCGGATGAATCTTTTTTTCAATGGCCGCGTTTTCGGCAGGCAGTCCGAACGCATCCCACCCCATCGGGTGCAGTACTGAAAAACCCTTCGCGCGTTTGTAGCGCGCCAGCACATCGCCCATTGCATAGTTGCGGACATGGCCCATGTGAATGCGCCCTGAAGGGTAGGGAAACATTTCAAGCACGTAGAAATTGTCGCGCGTGTCACTGTTGTCTGTCTCAAACAGCTTTTGTGCGTCCCATTCCTTCTGCCATTTGGCTTCACTGGTTTTGGGATTGTAACGTTCAACAACAGGTTTTTGCGTCATGACACTTTGTAAAATTAAAAGACGCCGGAACCTTGGCTGAAAAGATTGAGCAAATCAATAATTTGCGTGCCACAGAAAAATTCGCCACAACACCAGCATGGACACAGACGCCGCTGGAAAATTGGCAGAGATCAAAGCGCGAATGGATGAGGCATGTGGCATCGCGCACCGCGCGAGCGAGGCTGCACAGCTTGTCGCGGTTTCCAAAACCTTTGCCGCAGAACAGATCCGCCCGTTTCTTGATGCAGGTCAGCGTGTGTTCGGCGAGAACCGCGTGCAGGAAGCGGCCGCAAAATGGCCGGACTTGCGCCAAATCTACCCTGACGCGGTTTTGCACCTCATCGGCCCTTTGCAAACCAACAAGGTCAAAGAGGCGGTGTCGTTGTTTGATGTCATTGAAACCCTCGACCGCGACAGCCTTGCAGCCGCTTTGGCCAAGGAATTCGCGCGATTGGCGCCCGAGGCTTGCCGAATGGCGCAAGACATAGCTTTGCCCGAGCTGCGCTCGAGCGAAGCGAATAGCGCCGCGACAACAAAGCAGATGGCTCAATCGAAAAGGCTTACGAAACTGTTTGTGCAGGTCAATACAGGGCAAGAGCCGCAAAAGGCGGGTGTGAGCCCACGCGAAACAGTCGCATTTGTGCAACACTGCCGTAAAACATATGGCCTCACGATTTCCGGTCTGATGTGCATTCCACCAGCCGACCAGCCACCCGGCCCGCATTTTGCGCTTCTGGCCAAGCTGGCCAAAGAGGCGGTTGTTACAGAGCTTTCAATGGGGATGTCGGCCGATTTTGAAGAGGCCATCTGGCTGGGCGCGACATATGTGCGCGTCGGAAGCGCGCTTTTCGGGGCCCGCGCCGCCCTATAAAAATCAGCGCATCAGCCATTTTTATGCCATGAAGAGAGGGCTCAACCGTTTAAATACGTTGAAAAATGGGGTTATAAACGATGAAAACACAAATTTCACTGCTTTTTTTAGGGCTGGCTCTTGGCGGCTGTGTCACGTCGCAAGACGAGGTTGGTTCGATAGGTTCTCAGGCGCCTGCATATTCGCAAGGAATGCAAAGCGGCATGGCCTCGCATTATTCAATGGCCGGTCACCGCACCGCAAGCGGCCAGATGGCCAATCCTTATGGCATGACGGCCGCCCACCGCACTTTGCCATTTGGGACGGTGGTGCGTGTAACAAATACACGCAGTGGACGTTCAACATTGGTCACGATCAATGATCGCGGGCCCTTTGTCCGCGGACGCGTGATCGACCTGACGACATCGGCAGCCCGTGAGATCGGATTTGTCGGCGTCGCGCCGGTGACAATCGAAGTCGTCGAGCGCCCGCAAAATTTTGCAAGGCGCTAAAATTATAAAGGGCAGAGACATGGCAAGACCGATCATTACATTTTTGGGGCTGGTGCTTTTCAGCGCCTTTTTAAGCAGCGCTGCACTGGCTCAATCGGGGATCGCCTCGATCTATGGCAATGGTGACGGCTATGCCGGCAAACGCACGGCCAGTGGCGAACGGCTGAACGTACACGCCATGACGGCCGCGCATCGCACACTGCCTTTTGGAACGAAAGTGCGTGTCACAAACTCAAAAAACGGGCGCACCGCCATTGTCCGTATCAATGATCGCGGGCCATTCGTACGTGGCCGTGTGATCGATCTGTCGCCTGCCGCCGCACGCGCCATTGGCGTCAGCGGTCTGACAAATGTCAGCGTGGTTGCTTTGCGCTAAATGGCAAAATTCGGAAAAGTTCTTTTCTGGATATTTGCGCTGCTGGCAGTTGCTCTTGCGGCCTTCGCTGTATTTCTCTTTTTCGACCTGCCGAGCAATGCGCCAGATTTTGTTGGGCCAAATGAGGCCTTTATCTTTGGCATGATTCTGGCAGGGCTTTCTCTTTCGCTGGGGTTTGCCTTGCGCTGGGCCTTTGTGCACCCTGCAGGAATTCGTCAGGGTGAAAAATGGAAGCGCTATCTGACGCCGGTCGTTGTGATTGTTTTCATTCTTTTATTTTTCGCCAAGCTTATGATTTAGCACGTGCGGGCGTATCGCAGTTGTCAGCAAGCTCTTTCCACACCCCTACATTCCAGTAACTGCGGCTTAAGCCCGATGGCGATGTCAGCACATAAATCTGCGTAAGGCCGCAAAGCGCGTCCTGCAGACCATAGGCAAGTTTGCCCGTCGGCTTTTGCAAAAAACAAGCGGCCGCCGTCTTGCTGGTGAATGCAAGAAAGCGCGGCTGGAATTCTAAAATTTTTGCCATCAAAGCAGCGCGGGCGTTGCTGTCCAGACCGTCAGCCGGCAACAGCGCATCACTGCCATAGGCATGTTTGCAAAGATCGGTCAGGCCGATCCCGTGTTTCAAAACATCGGTGTAAGTGTGAGGCTTTATCAGCTCTGGCGTCAAACCCGTTTCAAAAAGCGTGCGCCAGAACAGGTTGCCGGGATGCGCGTAATAGGCGCGTTCGACCGCTGATTTATGCCCTAGCGCCGTGCCGCAAAAAACAACATCAAGGTTTTGTCTGAGCACGTCGGGGACGGTGTGTGTGTCGGGCAGAGGGCCGTGTTTGGGAAGCGATGCGGCCATGCTTCAGTTCAGACCTGTCCACGCATCCGCAAATTCTTTCAAATACGGGCGGCTTGCGCCTTGCTGCTCCAGATAAAGATGAACCTGTTCGATCGCCGCTTCAAAATTGCGTGCCGATAGCGTGCCACGATGCTGCATCAGGTGCAGATACACCAGATAGGTGTTCAGCACATCTGTTTCGCAATAGGCGCGGATGCCAGCAATGTGTCCTTTGTCGAATTCCGGCGCTACATCGGCGCCGTCCATGCCAAGCTTGCCGGGAAGATTTAAAAGCGCGCACAGCTCGTTAAGCTTCACACGGGCGGACGCACCAAAATCGGAGACAAGCTCGGCAATATCGCAATGCCAGTCGGCGCTGTAACGCGCTGAATAATTGCTCCATTTGTCGCCGCGATTGTAAAACCATGGCGCAGCAATGCCGTGTTTCATCGCGCGGTATTTCAAAACGGGCAGATCAAAGCCGCGGCCATTAAATGACACAAGCCGCGCTTTTCGTTGCTCCAGATGGCTGAAAAAGCCTTGTAGCAATTCTTTTTCGCTCGATGCTTCGCTGCCGCCGGAGCGCAGCTCGATAAGCTCATAACGCTCGCCGTTTTCCGATTTTTCAACGCGCGCTTCAAGAAAGCTGATGGCGATGACGCGGTGAAACAGCTGGCGGGGAAAGTCGTTTTTGCCGTCGGTGATTTTTAAATGATAATCACTCAGCGCCTTTCGCAGCACCATGACATCCTCGCTTTCAATTCCGGTTAGGGCTTTGACGGCATCGGTGTCGGGCAGGGTTTCGATATCAAAAACGAACAGGCTGTCATGCATTATAGGGCTCCGATTGGAAAAGGGGGCGGGAATGGCAGACGCGCGCGCGCTGCCTGTTGCCACGACAGGTATTGGACAGAACCAAGACCATAAACGGTAAAGCCAACTTAGCATAACGGCCCTGCGTCTTGCAGCGACGCTTGAAGCCTCTGAAACGCGAATTGATCCACGAGATCAATTCGCCGACGGCGCCGCCGCGTCAGCCCCAACCAAAGCGAGCGCAAATTCGGCGGCATCGAAGGCTTCAAGATCATCAATCCCCTCGCCGACACCGATAAAATGAATTGGCAATTTGAAGGTGTCGGCCAGCGCAATCAAAATGCCGCCGCGTGCTGTGCCATCGAGTTTTGTCATCACAAGTCCCGTGACACCGCAGGTTTTGCCAAAAATCTCAACCTGGCTGAGCGCGTTCTGTCCTGTGGTTGCATCAAGCGTCAGAATGACGGAATGCGGCGCGCTGGGGTCGCGTTTTTTGATGACACGAATGATTTTGGAGAGCTCTTCCATCAACTCTGTGCGGTTTTGCAAGCGTCCTGCAGTGTCGATAATCAAGGCATCGGCGTTTTGCGCCAATGCCGCGTCAAAAGCTTCAAAAACAAGACCAGACGGATCCGCGCCCTGTTCTTTTGCAACGACGTGCGCACCAGTGCGCGCGCCCCATATTTTCAGCTGCTCGACGGCAGCCGCACGAAAGGTATCGCCTGCCGCCAATACCAGTTTTTTGCCCTGGGCGCTGAGAAGCGCGGACAGTTTCCCGATCGTCGTTGTTTTTCCCGTGCCATTGACGCCCACGACAAGAACAACATGCGGACGATGCGCGCTTTCGAGTGCAAATGGCTGGGCGACAGGGCCAAGAACGGCGGCGATTTCATCGCTGAGTACCCGGCGCACCTCATCGGGTGAAATGTCTTTTTCAAAGCGGCCGGCTTTCAGCCGCGCAGTGATGCGTGCCGACATTTCAAGGCCAAGATCGCTGCGGATTAAAAGGTCTTCAAATTCATCAAGGGTTGCGGCATCCAGCTTGCGCTTGGTGAAAAGCGCGGTAATGCCTTGCGTCATATCGCTGGAGCTGCGCGCCAGACCTGCATTGAGGCGCTGCCACCAGGAGCGCTTGCGGGCGGTGTCGTCATTTTGCGCGGGGCTCAAAGCCTCGGCGTCCGCCGGTGCAACCTCTTTGCCAAAAAGTTTTTTTAGAAGGCTCATGCGCTTTCACCGGTCAGATGCTGGGATGTATGCCCTGTGACGCGCACGCGCGCCAGCGTGCCGGGCTCAAGATCATGCGCAAAGCGCAGCGGCGTGAATTGCGGAATGCGGGCGAGACCCCCGCGCTCCACCAGCACGTCATGCGTGCTGCCGTGCATGGACGACAAATGCGACAAAAAAGCCGTGTGGCCCTTGGCGCGCAGGCGTGCCGCACGCTCTTTGATCATCGGGCGTTGCAGCTGCGGCATGCGCGCGGCAGGCGTGCCTTTGCGCGGTGAGAACGGAAACACGTGCAGATGTGTCAAATGGCAATCATCGACCAGTTTGAGACTGTTTTCAAACATCTCATCGGTTTCGGTCGGGAAACCGGCGATGATATCGGCACCAAAAACAATGTCGGGGCGAATTTTCAACATGCGCTGGCAGAACGCGATCGCATCATCGCGCAAATGCCGCCGCTTCATGCGTTTGAGGATCATGTCGTCGCCCGCTTGCAGCGACAGATGAAGATGCGGCATCAGGCGGTGCTCTGTCGCAAAGGCTTCGATCAATGTCTCATCAGCTTCGATGCTGTCGATCGAAGACAGGCGCAGGCGCGGCAATTGCGGCACATGTTTTAAAATGGCCTGCACCAGGGCGCCCAGTTTTGGCGCGCCGGGCAGGTCTGCGCCGTAAGAGGTCATATCGACGCCGGTCAACACGATCTCGGGAATGCCGTTGTCGGCAATGCGGCGCGCTTCGGCGACAACAACGCCCATCGGCACGGAGCGTGAATTGCCGCGGCCATAAGGAATGATGCAAAAGGTGCAGCGGTGGTCGCAGCCGTTCTGGACTTGCAAATGCGCGCGGGCGCGCCCCTCGATACTGTCGATCAGATGCGCGGCGCTGTCTTTCAAAAGCATGATGTCGGAGACAAAGATTTTCGGGCTGTCTTCGTCGTCATTCAAAAACTGCGCATAAGGCGCGCTTTGCATTTTCTCGCCATTGCCAAGCACGCCGCTGACCTCCGGCATGGACGCAAACATTTGCGCATCGACCTGCGCCGCGCAGCCTGTGACAAGAATACGCTTGTGCGGTTGCTCACGCTTCAGACGGCGAATAGTTTGGCGCGCCTGCGCCACCGCTTCATTGGTGACAGCGCAGGAGTTGATGATGATGGTGTCGACAAGCCCGGCGCGGCTGGCCTCGCGGCGGATCACCTCAGATTCGACCTTATTCAGCCGGCAGCCAAAGGTAACGACGCTCACGCTTTCATGTGGGGCAAGGGCGCTGCTCATGTGCTCAAATCCAGAACACCCGTACCATCGAGTTCGACAGGGCCTGTCATGATGACGTGGCCATCGGCCTCGCGCCATTCAATCACAAGCACGCCGCCCGGCAGCCGCACGTTGACAATACGCTCGCACAGCCGTTTGCGGACGGCCGACACAGCCGCAGCGCAGGCGGCCGTGCCGCAGGCGCGCGTTAAACCGGCGCCGCGCTCCCACACGCTCAATGAAATTGCGTCCGGCGCATCAATGCGCGCCAGCGAGATGTTCGCGCCCTCTGGAAAAAGAGGGTGATGCTCCAGCATGGGCCCGGAGCGTGCCAGATCGATGACATTGAGATCGTCGACAAAAAACACGGCATGCGGGTTGCCCATATTGACGACGCTGGGCGTATGAATGAGGGGGGCACCCAGCGGGCCGACTTCAAGCTCAATGCCGCGTGTGTCCTGAAACTCCTCCGACAGCGGAATTTCGTCCCATTTCAGTTTTGGCTCGCCCATGTCGACGCTGATCATTTCACCCGCGCGGTTGCACTGAAGCAGGCCCGCTTGTGTTTCGATCTTGCAGCTGTGTTTGCCGCTCTCGTCCATGATGAGGCGCGCAGCGCAGCGTGTGCCATTGCCACAAGCGGACACCTCAGACCCGTCGGGATTGTAAATGCGCAGGAAGATATCGGCCACGTTTGAGGGTTCAATGATAAGCAGCTGGTCGCAGCCAGCTGCTGTGGTTGAGCGTTCACAGATTGTCTGCACCTGCGAAGCTGTCAGCTGCAGCTTTTCAACCCGCGCATCGACAATGATAAAATCATTGCCAAGGCCGTTCATTTTGGTGAAGGGAATATTTGTTTCGCCCATCTCACAGAGCTAGGGGCAAATGGCAAAAGGGGCAAGTTGTCCTTGCTAAAAACGTAAGCTGTTTAAAGAGTAAAACGCAAGCTGCGTTTTAAAAACACTTATGCCTTTTTCTCATTATAAGCATTGTAGCCTTCATAAATTGCTAAACTAAGGCCAGCAACGGCCAGCATAACACCACTAATCTTGAAATTGCGCGGCGAAAAAATGCGGTGCGCCAGGCTGGGGTTGGCAATCTCGTGTAAAATGCGCTCATCTTCGGCAAGGTTGAAAAATTTTGATTTAAGAGACTTTTTAATTGGTGTTTCAGGCAAGCTGGCAAGTTCATCGCGCCATAAAGTGCGAAGTTTGCCAGCAGCGAGCAAATTTTGCTCTCTTTGATCACGTTTTATATCTTTTAAAATTTCAATTGGTAGCGGAGACTTGTTTAAAAGCCGCCGCGTATTGACTGCAGTGCGCTTCCAACCATCTTTATTGCCAATTTGATTTGCAAGAATACGTTGGCCTTCAGCTGTCAGCCTTTTGCGTTCTGTTTCCATGGCCTTTCCAAGAACGGCCTGCGGGTCTCTTTTCAGATCTTTAAAAATTTTGGCATTCAATGGTTTGAGCAAACCTTTTGTGCGCGATGTATAAAGAATTTGCAGATCCATATCATGCGCGCTTTGAAGACCGTGGGCAAACGCAATGTTTGTAGCACCGAAACCAAAAACCATTGAGCCGATGACTGGATTGGTTTGAAGGTGTTTCACAATCTCATTTTTTGTAAATTGCATAGTATAATGCCCCAAACATATGTTGAATAAAATATACTTCAGATTTATAGGCAGTCGGCTTTTAATAGTTTCAAATTGACTTTTTGGCAAGAAGATCTTATTTGGTTCACTCAGTCAAAGATTTTGTCTTTGAGCCACCGACCCGGCCTTTGAGCCGGGAGGTCAACGTCCGACAGCGCGATGCGCCCTCGGGCGCTTTCTTGCTTTGGCACCATTCGCCAAGGCTCGGGTGCGAAACTTGCTTTGGCACCATTCGCCAAGGCTCAGGTGCGAAACTGCTTTGTCTAAAGGATACGATGTTCGACAGTCTTTCAAACCGCCTCACGGGCATTTTCGACAAACTCCGCGGGCGCGGGGCGCTCTCGGAACAGGATGTCGATGAGGCCATGCGCGAAGTGCGCCGTGCGCTTTTGGAAGCGGACGTCGCGCTGGACGTGGTGCGTGATTTTGTCAGCGCCGTTAAAACAAAAGCTGTCGGCGCCGAAGTCATCAAATCGGTTACGCCGGGGCAGATGGTCGTTAAATTGGTCAATGACCAGCTGGTCGACATGCTGGGCGCAACCGCCGAGGTGATCGATCTCAACGCGCCTGCACCCGTCGCCATCATGATGGTGGGTCTGCAAGGGTCGGGCAAAACCACGACATCGGCCAAGATCGCCAAACGTCTTAAAGACAAAAACCGCAAAAAAGTACTGATGGCATCGCTGGACACCCGCCGCCCTGCGGCGCAGGCGCAGCTGAAAGTGCTGGGCGAGCAGGTTGGTGTCGACACGGTTGAAATTATCGCAAACCAGTCGCCGACAGACATCGCCGCGCGTGCGGCAAAACAGGCGCGCACGGGCGGCTATGATGTTGTCATTTTCGATACGGCAGGCCGCACAACGCTTGACGATGAGATGATGAATGAAGCGGCAGCGATCCGGCAGATCGTCGCGCCGCATGAAATCCTGCTGGTGGCCGACAGCCTGACCGGACAGGATGCGGTGGCCACTGCAAAAGCATTTGATGCGCGCGTGGCGCTGACCGGAATTGTTCTGACGCGTGCCGACGGCGATGCTCGCGGCGGCGCGGCGCTGTCCATGCGTGCCGTCACCGGCAAGCCAATCAAGCTTCTCGGTGTCGGCGAAAAAATGGATGCGCTCGACGAGTTCGATCCCGAACGCGTGGCCGGCCGTATTCTGGGCATGGGCGATATTGTCGCGCTTGTTGAAAAAGCGCGCGACACGATTGATCAGGCCGAAGCGGCCAAAATTGCAGAGCGCATGCAAAAGGGTGTGTTCACGCTCGATGACATGTCTTCGCAGCTGGCACAGATGAACAAAATGGGCGGCATTGCCGGCGTCATGGGTCTGCTGCCCGGCATGGGAAAAATCAAGGACAAGATTGCAGGCGCCATTGATGAGCATATGTTCAAGCGCCAGATGGCGATCATTTCGTCGATGACAAAGGTTGAGCGGGAAAAGCCGCACAAGATTTTGACCTTCAGCCGCAAAAAACGCATCGCTGCCGGATCCGGCACATCGCTGGAAGACATCAACAAGCTTTTGAAAATGCATCGCGGCATGGCCGACATGATGAAAAGCATGGGAGGTGCAAAAAAAGGCGGACTGATGAGCAAAATGTTCGGCATGGGCGTGCAAGGCCAAAGCGGTGCTGGCCCTTCGCCTGAAGAGATGGCGGCAATGCAAGCGCAAATGCCGCAAATGCCCAAAGGCATGCCACGCGGCTTTACGCCTCTGGGAGGCTTTCAGCTTCCGGGGTTGAATGGCGGCAGCAGGATGAAGAATTTTGGCGGTCATGCCCGACCGGGAATGCCGGGCTTGCCCAGCGCGGGGCTACCCGGCGCGGGGCTACCCGGTCTGCCGAAGAAGACCGAGACATAAAAACGATTTCATTTTAACACCAGAAGGAAAACCAAAATGGCACTTAAAATTCGTCTGACCCGTCAGGGTGCAAAAAAACGTCCCTTTTACCGTATCGTCGTTGCTGACGTGCGCAGCCCCCGCGATGGCCGCTTTATTGCCCGTGTTGGCAGCTACAACCCGATGCTGAAAAAAGATGATGCCGCGCGCGTCGTTCTTGATCTTGAGCTGTGCAAAGAATGGCTTGCAAAAGGCGCGCAGCCAACAGACCGCGTTCTTCGTTTCTTCGATCAGGCCGGCCTGATGAAGCGTGAAAAGCGCAACAACCCAGAAAAAGCGATTGCCCGTAAAGACCGCGGCGCTGCCGAAGAAGCAGCGGCTGCAGCCGCTGCTGCACCAAAGCCAGCACCGGCCGCACCAGCGCCTGTCGCTGAAGCTGCACCTGCTGCAACCGAAGACGCAGCGTCTTAAGCGCAATGTCACAAACGCCGATGCCAACATCGCTCGTTGTCATCGGCGTGATCGGCGCGCCGCACGGCGTGCGCGGCGCGGTGCGCGTCAACACCGCGCTCGCCGAGCCAATGCATCTCAAAAAATACGATGTCGTGCATTTGCAAAACGGCAATATTTTAAAAATAAAAACAGTTCGCCCTGACAAAGGCACGATGGTCGTTGTGCAGTTTGAAGATGTTGACACGCGTGATGCGGCACAGGCGCTCACACTCAAAACAATTGCCGTAGCGCGTGAGGCCTTTCCCGAAGTGGCCGAAGACGAGTTTTATCACGCCGACCTTATCGGCCTGCAGGCCAGGGACGAGCACGGCGCAGCTCATGGCGAAGTGGTTGCGGTGCATAATTTTGGTGCGGGCGATATATTGGAGATCCGCGACAGTGGACGCAGTTTTATGGTTGGATTTACAAAAGCACTTGTACCGCAGGTTGTTCTTGCAACCCAAACCCTTACACTAAGCGCCGCGGCCTTGCTGCAGGACAATGAAACAGAAAGCAGCGAGGGCTGATGCAGTTTGCACTCATTGCATTTGACGGCACGGATGACGGTGCGTTGGAGCGACGCCTTGCGAGCCGGACAGCGCATCTTGCGTTAAGCGATGAGGCGGTCGCGCGCGGCGAACAGCTAATGGGCGCCGCTCTCCTGAATGAAAGTGGTGCAATGTCTGGCTCGGTCATGATTGTGGATTTTCCTTCACGGCAAGAGCTGGACGCATGGCTGGCGCGCGAGCCTTATGTGAACGGCAAGGTCTGGGACAAGATTGATATTTATCCTTGCAAAGTCGGGCCAAGCTTCACGGCGTTTAAGCAAAGCTAAATAGATGTTTCGCGCAGATATCATCACCCTTTACCCCGACATGTTTCCAGGTGCGCTGGGTCATGCCTTGATAGGTAAGGCGCTAGGCACGCAGTGGTCGCTTGCAACGCATGATCTGCGCCAGTTTGGCCTCGGCAAACACCGCACTGTCGACGACACACCGGCCGGCGGCGGACCCGGCATGGTGCTTCGCGTCGACGTGGCGGCCGCGGCGCTCGACAGCGTGGCGCAAGACAACCGCCCGCGCCTGATCATGACCCCTCGTGCACCGCAATTGAAGCAGGCGCAGATCCGCCAATGGAGCCGGGGAGATGGCGTCGTGATTTTTTGCCCGCGCTTTGAAGGCATTGATGAGCGCATTATCAAAGCCCGCAACCTCATACCTGTCTCGATCGGGGATTATGTGCTGGCAGGCGGGGAAACCGCCGCAATGGTTATTTTAGAGGGCTGTATCCGCCTGCTGCCGGGGGTAATGGGTTGCGACCAGTCGGGTTTGAGTGAGAGCTTCGAGCAGGTCGGACTTGAATATGCGCAATTTACGAAACCGCCCGAATTTGAAGGCGAAGCGATCCCGCCGGTGCTTTTATCGGGCGATCATGCCAAAATTGCACGCTGGCGCACGGAAGACGCAATAGCGTCCACACAGCGCCTGAGACCTGATCTGAAACGCTAAGGAAACGGGTGACAAAGCCCGAAGCTTAAGCTATACACCCGCCCTATACCCAATTTTAAGAGCATATGTGGCAACAAGCCCGCTGTTCGCCATGGAGCTTAGACAATGAACATTATCCAGACGCTTGAGCAGGAAGAGGCAAAACGCCTGACCGAAAAGCGAAACATTCCAGATTTTCGAGCCGGTGATACGGTGCAGGTCAAAGTGAAGGTCGTCGAAGGCGAGCGCACACGTATTCAGGCCTATGAAGGCGTTTGCATCGCGCGTGCGGGTCGCGGCATCCATGAAAATTTCACAGTGCGCAAAATTTCTTACGGTGAAGGGGTGGAGCGTGTGTTTCCTACACATTCACCAATGATCGATGAAATCAAAATTATTCGCCGTGGTGAAGTGCGCCGCGCAAAACTGTATTACTTGCGCGAACTGCGCGGCAAGAAAGCCCGCATTACGGAGCGCACGGAAAACCGTGACAAGCCAGCAAAAGACATTGAAGCGGCTGAATAAGCCTTTCGCGCAAAAACAATTAGAGCCTTCGGGCTCTTTTTTTATGAGCAATCGCGAATTTCACGCGTAAAAAACTGATTGTGCTTGTCGTCCCAATAGCGTTGGACCTTGACCCAGCAATTACCGTCACGAAACTCGCGGATAATTTCTCCTTCATGCAAGTTGCGCCGCGCCATACTGTCTTTGGCGCTGTAACGATCTGTGAGTGATGAGCCGCCGGATACAAAATCATTTGTTTCAGCATGTGAAGGAATAGCTGAAAAGCCCAACAACACCAAGGCAATTTGTAACAACTTTTTCATCTGTGCTCCATTGTAACATCAGCTCAGGGTTGGTGACCCAGCCCTGAGCTGACAGTTAAATCAGCGGCTCAGTGTGCAGACGCGTGTTCGTTTTGTGAACATGCGGTGTGTAATCGGGTTGCGCATCTTTTGTGTCTTGATCACGCAATGTTTTTGCATCATGTGGCCGTTTGCGCGCATATGGTGCATCATGTGGGCTTCAGCCTGTGGTGCTGTAAAAGCGGCCAAAACGAAAAGAGCTGGAAGGGCAACAAAAAGTTTTTTCATAATTTTTTCCTTGAATGGGCAGACCATCTGCCAGCAAAAACGCTCTAGGCTTTGCGTATAGAAAGCAAGCAAATTTTCCTACTTAAATAAAAAGGAGCCCGAAGGCTCCTTAATATCACGAATGTGATGTTGATTAGCGGTTCATCATCATGTGGTGGTGATGATGCATCATCATGTGGTGATGGTTCATCATATGATGATGACGCATCATATGGTGGTGACGCATCATGTGATGATGCATTGTGCGTGCTTCTGCTTGCGGTGCTGCGAAAGCAACAATAACAAAAAGAGCAAAAAGTGCGACGAGAAGTTTTTTCATTTTTTTTCCTTTGAATGGCAGACCATCTGCCTGCAAAAACGCTCTAGGCTTGTTCGCAGACAAAGCAAGTAAAATCAGCGGTCACAAGTAAAAAGGGGCCCGAAGGCCCCTTAACAACTCAAGGTTGCTCTTGATTTAGCGGTTCATCATCATTTCATGCTGACGCATCATGCAGCTTTTGCTGACCATGCCGTTGGTCATCATGCAATGCTCGCGCATCATCATCTGATTGTTATTGTTCATCATTCCATCATGACGCATCATCATGTTGTCATTGTCGTTCATCATCATGCCGTTATGCATCATGCCGTGGTGCATCATCATGTTCTGGCGCATCATATGGTGGCGTTGCATGCGCATCATGTGTCTTTGCTGCATCATACAGCTCTTGCTGACCATGCCATTGCGCATCATGCAATGCTCTTGCGCCATCATTTTCATGTGGCTGTCAGCTATGAGACCTGCGTGTGCTGGCGCTGCTACGAAAGCTGCTGATGTTGCAAGAACGAGAGCGGCGAGAAGTGTCTTAAATTTGGACATTTTATTTCCTTGTGGGGGTTAAAGTACAAGGCCGCTTATAGCTTGTTTTTTATATAAAGAAATCTTTATTTCTTCCATTTTTTGCACAATAAAAAAAAGGCCTTTCGGCCCTTTTAATATCTCTTTGAAATTAGCGGCAGGTGCGGACTGTACGCATGACCCAACGATGGCCGTAGCCGTTCCATACGCGCTGGCGGACAGTGCGGCAATTGTGATTCCAGCCATAGTGCCGACCGCGATTCCAACCATAGTGACGACCATTGTTCCAGCGATCATGACGATGCCACATGCCTGTGTAATGTGTATTTGCAACATTTGTTGTTTCAACACTTACGCTGTGGGCCACTGGCGCTGCAGAAGCCGGCTGTGCGGCTAAACCAAAAAGGCCAAGCGCAGCAACAACTGGAAGAGCTTTTAGAAATGTCATCATTTTAATTTTCCTTTAAAAGTTGCTCGAAGCGAGCGGATTGAACAGCGCGACAAAAATGGTTGAAACAGGGCGAAATCAGCCCTGTTTCAAGACAGTGTTTAACGTACCGAACACACGCGTTGTGGGAAGCGAGAATAAACATACCGTCCCAAGCGTGGGCTGTAGACGCGATGCGTCACGCGGCATATGCGCGCAGAGCGGTAGCCATATCCGTAGTGAGGCTGGTCGTAACCATAACGCGGTTGATAACCGTAGCGCGGCGCATAACCGTAATTTCGGTTATACCCGTAACCATTACCATAATAGCCTTGATTGTAGCCCGGATTGCCAACGCCAAAATAAATTTGGGCCTTTGCTGTTTCAGTTGTTGCAGCAATGCCTGTGATACCAACGGCAAGTGCAGCAGCAATCAGGCCAAAACGTAACTTTGTAAACATGTCATTCCCTTTCTGAGAAATTGATACATGCATCAACGCACGGGAACCTGCCTTGTTCACTTCGTTGTCATTTCAAGATTTCACAAGCTTAGTGTCTGCGAATGCCAAGGAACGCAAAGTTTAGAGGCATTCTAAAGTAAAGTTATGCTGTACACTTCACTTGCATTTAGAATTATTCTCAGCGCATAAAAATAAAAAGCATACCAAACAGGACAACAGATGGACGTTTTTTCTATAGCAACTCAATCAGGTCTTATTTTGCTTCGCGAAGGGCTTGAAGCGATTCTGATCCTTGCGGCTTTGGCCGCGTTTTTGTCCAAAATGAATGCAAAATCGCAGATCCGAGTGTTGTATAGCGGTGCGGCGGCTGCTGTCGTCGCCAGCATCGTTGCAGCTTATATTTTCGTCCTGTATTTTGACGGCATGAACAATGACAGGCTGGAAGCAGTCGTCATGATAATTGCCGCAGGATTGATGCTTTACGTCAGTGGCTGGATGTTTCTTCGCCAGGACCCAAAAGCATTTAAGCAAGAGCTGCAAAATTCGGCGCGCCGCGCTTTGCTGTCGGGAACCGCATTGTCGCTCGGCGGCATTGCATTTCTGGCCGTTTTCCGTGAAGGCGCTGAAACGATTCTTTTCCTGCATGCGCTGGCGCGCAGCACGGCCGGATGGGGGCCTGCGCTTTTGTCAGGGCTCGGTATCGCAACACTGTGCCTGATCGTCCTCTTTGCGTCGATGCAATGGCTGGCTCTGCGCCTGCCGCTGCGGCCGATGTTTGTCGCAACCTCGGCCTTTTTGTTTGTCATGGGTCTGAAATTTGTCGGTAACGCCATCCAAGAACTGCAGGAAAAGGCCATGGTCAGCTATACCGATGCGCCGGTTCCGGATTTTGCAGTCAGTCTGGGCCTGAACCCGACATGGGAAGCGCTGGGCGCACAGCTTGCCATTGCTCTCATTGCAATTCTAGGGATGCTGGCTCTGCGGGTAAACAAAACACACAGCCTGTCGGCAGCAGAATAGCGCTACAGGCGCCATCAACGGATTAATACGCAGCGTTGATAGACGGAGCTGGTAATTTCAGCCAAACTGTATGCATGAGCCGAATTTTTTTGTTTGCGTCTGCGTTATTCATCGTCGCTGCTTGTGTGGCAGCCTTTAGCGCCCCTTTTGATGGCATGGGCGCGCGCGAAATTCTCTATGCCCGCTTCGTTCTTATCGGGCCTGCCTTGCTGATTGGCGTGCTTGTTTCGGCCCTGGCCGTTATTATGCAAAAGCTCGACAGGTTGATTGTCCTCGGCAATGCGATGCTGGTGCAGGCTCCAGTCCGTCCAAACGCACTTCCACAATCCGACATCGACATTGAACAAGGTGAGGATGACAGCGTCAGCTGGAAGGCGGACCCTTACCAACCGGTTGAACAAGAATCATTTGAGGATAGATCCGGTTTGCAGGCTAAGGAAACGGCCGCGGCGGACAGTGTTTCGTCGTATCGATCACATGGCGAGGTCATGTTAGATGATCTGGCCAAAAATGTTAAAATTGAAGACCGTAGAGCGCCAACGGTCGACGAATTCTTAGGCCAAGAAAAAAGACGGGATGAGCCTGAGCAGGACGCTGTATTAATGCGTGAAGGCACGTTTGCCGGTCGAAATTACCGCATGTATGAAGATGGATCTTTAGAAATCGACACAGACCAATCGACGATTCGTTTTGAATCTCTTGATGAGTTTCGAAGCTTTATCAGCAATGTCTCAAAATCTGACGACTAAAAATTGCGCCTTGAGCCACGTGTGAAAATAGTGCCAAAATCGATCTTGTGGCTTTGATTGGCATTCGGAACTGACCAAGGGTCTTCATTAAAATCACTTTGGCGACCACCAAGGCTGTAGGTGGCTGAGCGAAAGCGCGCATCGGCATAAGGCACTTCGCCGCGATATTCGTAAGATGACACGGTTGTTCCTGCAGACAGGTAACGCGGTGAAATCTCAACAACAGTCGGAGACTGCGCCTGTGCAAGTCCCGACATCGCAAACAGCGCGGCGGTTGCGGCAATGGCAAAAAGGGGACGTGACATGGGAAGCTCCTGTTGTCGATATGGTTTATAAAAACTAAGCCAGAATGGTTAATGCTTTACAACTGAAAACGGCTGACCCGATATTTTGATCAACGTCTGTTTTCATGATACCAACACCCGAACCCGCGCCGATGTTTCATTCCAGACGTTCACAACCTCGTTTTTGAAAGTAAAAGACCATGGCTTATAATATCGCCGTTGTAGGCGCGACCGGCAATGTCGGTAATGAAATTCTGAATATTCTGGCTGAACGCAGCTTTCCCATTGGCGAAATCACTGCTTTGGCCTCCCGCAAAAGCATGGGCGTCGAGGTCTCATTCGGCGACAAAAATCTTAAAGTCAAAGCGCTGGAACAATTTGACTTTTCGAACGTGGATATATGCCTGATGTCGGCAGGCGCCGATGTTTCGAAAGAATGGGCCCCGAGAATTGCAGCGGCCGGCGTCTGCGTCATCGACAATTCAAGCCAGTGGCGTATGGACGGCGAGGTGCCTTTGGTGGTGCCGGAGGTCAACCCCGAGGTCGTGTTGGGCTGGCGGAAAAAAGGGATCATTGCCAATCCGAACTGCACAACCATTCAGCTGACCGTCGCTTTGAAGCCACTGCATGATGAGGCGCGGATCAAGCGTGTGGTTCTTGCAAGTTACCAGTCGGTCTCTGGTGCAGGAAAGGAAGCGATGGACGAGTTGTTCAATCAAACGCGTGCGCTGTTCGTGAACGATAATGTTCCGGCCGAGCAGTTTACCAAGCAGATCGCCTTCAACGTCATTCCGCATATTGATGACTTCATGGAAGATGGCTCAACGAAAGAGGAATGGAAGATCATGGCCGAGACCAAGAAAATCCTTGATCCGAAAATCAAGATCAGCGCGACATGTGTGCGTGTTCCGGTTTTCGTCGGCCATAGCATCGCCGCCAATATCGAATTTGAAAAAGAACTTGTTGCAGATGATGCGCGTGAACTGCTTCGTCAAAGCCCCGGCATTCTTGTGGTCGACAGTCCCGAGGAAGACAGCTATGTCAGCCCGCTGGAATGCGTTGGCGAAGACGCAACTTACGTATCGAGAATCCGCGACGATGCGACCATCGACAACGGAATTTCAATGTGGATTGTTGCCGACAACCTGCGCAAAGGCGCGGCCCTGAACGCGGTTCAGATTGCAGAGGCATTGGTGAAGCGCAAAGCCGTGGGGAAAACCCATGCGGCCTGAAGCCGCATGGGTTAAATCATACTTAGGTCTTAGTAAGGAATTGTGATGGTCGAGCCATCGTTGAGGCGGATGGTTTCAACACGGTAATTTGTATCACCGCTTTCCGCGTTAGCAATTGTAACCTGTCCGCCAGGATAAGTGATAATACGGTCATTGCCAACAGTACTGTATGACAGGTTTCCTGCAGAAATACCGGGTCCAAATTTGATTTCTTCAGTTCCTGCATAGCTGGCAATTGTGTCATTGCCACCCGCTTGCGTCATATCAAATATAAGTGTGCGACCACCAGAATATCCACCATTGAATGTGTCATTGCCAGTTGTGCCTGCCGCAGTGATTGGGAAACTGTAAAAAGCCCGCGATGTACCATCACTAAAATGAATTTGATCAATCGCTGCATTAGTATCAGAGAAAGATGAAACCGTTTTAATCGTTTTACCACTCCCATAAGTAATCAGGAAATCATTGCCACTGACGCTAATTTGAATATTGCTTGGAGTTACACCATTACCAAAATTGATCGTTTCATTTCCAGCATAGCTACTTATTGTATCATTCCCGCCGCCTTGCGTATAATCGAAATTGATTGTGCGCCCACCTGAATAACCGCCATTGAAGGTGTCATCCGCATTTGTGGCAATTGCGGTTATTGGCAAACTGTTCATACTAACTGTGCTGCCGTCATTAAATCTGATGTTTTCTACGTTTCCGTTTGGATCACTGTAAGCACCGGTAATTGTGATTGTGCCACTTCCATAATTTAGAACTAAAGAGGCGCCACTTTGAGTGACACTTAAATTTGCTAGGGTGATCCCTGCGGGAAATTGTATCGTTTCAGTGCCTGCGTAGCTTGAAATTGTATCATTGCCTCCAAGCGGGTCAAAATCATAAATAATAGTGCGGCCACCAGAATATCCGGAATTAAATATGTCGTCTCCAGATGTGGAGTGAGTTAAAATTGGCAGGTTGTTGATGTTTACGATTGTGCCATCGTTGAACTGAATTGTTTCCAGCAGTTTTGCACTGTCAGTATAAGCGCCTATCATTTTCAAGCTGCCGCCTTGATAGTTCAGGATTAAATCTTGACCACTTGCGCTAACTGAAGCGCTATTTGAGGATATTCCAGAACCAAAAATTACATTATCGGCGCCTCCATAATGACTAATCGTGTCATTGCCGTCTCCAAAATTAATGTAATAATTTATGTCCTGGTAAGTGTTGCCGTAGACATAATCATCGCCTTTGCCGGGCTCGAAATCATGGATGGTATTATCGCCAACGCCGATCGTATCGTTAAAATTACTTCCTTTAATACGCTCAATACTTAAAAATGTGTCGCCCACAGCATCGCCTGCTGTGGCACCGCCGCCAATGCTCACAGTTACAGCCGCGGTCGCCGTCTCATAAGATGCAATATCATACCCATTGCCGCCATTGAGGACATCGGCACCGGCGCCGCCAATCAGCGTGTCATTGCCATCAAGACCGTAAAGTTTATCATCACCCGCGCCGCCATCGAGCGTGTTGTTACCCGCATCGCCTGTCAGAGTATCATTGAATGTAGAACCATTGACGTCTAAAATGCCTGAAAGCGTATCGCCTTGCGCATATCCGCCCGTGCCTGTGCCGGTCGTTAGGTTAACGTTTACGCCCGCATCTGAATCCGAATAATCCGCAACGTCATGGCCGCCGCCGCCACTGAGCTGGTCTGCCCCTTCGCCGCCTTGCAAGAAATCATTACCTGCGCCGCCAATAAGCACATCGTTGCCTGTGCCACCGTAAAGATGGTCACCGATATTGCCTGCCGTAATGTGGTCGTTGCCGCCATAGCCGCTCAGAATGTTGTGGCGGTTTGGAATGCCGACAAGAATATCATCGCCTTCGGTGCCATCGATAATGCCGGTATTGGTTTCGCCGGTCAGGCCCAGATTGACTTCCGCATAGGTCGTGCGGCTGTTATGGCCCACCAGCTGCACGGCAGGCGCAATCGCCAAAGACATGCCCAATGCCATCAATCCGTATTCAATGGATGTGACACCGCGCTTGTCGGCGGCGAACTGTTTGAACAGCGTGTGCAAGACAGAAGGCAGTTTTGGCATGAGAGACCCTTTTTTGCATTCTGCAATGAGGGTCTGTTAAATACAGTCGACAGAAATGGTTAACAAAATCTCTTTTGCCGCCTATGCCTACAAAAGGGTGAATGCATCAAATTGAAGAGGGCATCTTTAGAGGGTGTAAAATTCACCACATCCGAGGTCTTGCTTTGCAAGAACAGGTTTTTAACAGCACAATGATCCATAGATGAAACATTGAGAGCCAAAAATGACGAATATTGCCGATAAAATCAAAAGTGTCATACTTGTTCAAAGTGGTGCCAATGATGCTTTTGCTGCAAAATTGTCAAAAGAGGCTTTAAAACACAATCCGCGCCTGCATTCAGAGCAACGCGATAGCGCCGAGCAGGCCTTTTTGCTGAACGCGGCAGATGAAGACAATCTTGTCACGGTCAACGAATTGTTGACAAGCCTTAAATCGATCCAGCAAAAAATGACAAAAGAAGAGCGTAAAGATCTCAACGCCCTCCTCTTCAATCTTGAAGACCTGATCTTGCAGGGCAAAGGCGAACGTATAGCTGCAGAAGTGTTCGTCGATAACTTTGGCGATCGCGTCGTGGCCTATAAGCACAATCTCGATTAACGGTTTTACCAGCCAATTGACAGCCAAGCCCGATCTGGCGCATTGAACAGGTCTTAAAGCCGTCCTTCGACGGCGCTGTTCAAGACAAATCATGGCTGATCTTTCTCCAAACCGCCCCACATCTCCCCATTTGTCGGTTTACCGGCCAAGCTGGCTGATGATGGCCTCGATTATGCATCGGATTACCGGCGCCGGCCTGTATGTTGGCATGGCTCTGCTGGCCTGGTGCCTGATTTCACTCGCGCTGGGCCCTTATGCCTTTTTCTACTTCCAGATGTTCTCTCATAGTATTTTGGGCAAGCTGATTTTGTTTGGTTACAGCTGGATGCTGCTTCACCATATGCTGGGGGGTATCCGCTATCTGATCTGGGATGCAGGCAAAATGCTGGACGTGCAACAGGCGCGCAGCCTTGCCATTTTCAATTTTGTCGCAAGCTTTGTTTTTGTGATTGCGCTTTGGATCACTGCTGGAGGCTTCACATGGCAAAACTGATGCCGGGCTACCGCACACCGCGCGCCGTTGCGCAGGGGCTTGGCGCAGCCCATGGCGGGACCCATCATTTTTTAATGCAGCGCCTGACGGCGCTCGCCAATATCCCGCTGGTTCTGGTGTTTATCGTAACAAGCGCGCAGCTGTTTTTTGGAAATTACGATCAGGCGCGCGTTCTGTTATTGAACCCTTGGATTGCCGGAGCACTGGCTTTGTTTTTTATCTCTGTCAGCCTGCACATGCGCCTTGGCATGCAGGTGATCATTGAAGATTACAGTCACACGATATTCAACAAATCAGTTTTGCTGATTGCCAATACATTCTATTGCGCACTTGTGCTGTTCGTCAGCCTGTTTGCACTGCTGCGCTTGAATTTTGGACTGTAAATCATGGACATGAACGTGCAAACCGCGCCTGTATCGACACGACCCGCCTCTGCAATCACCGACCACACATTCGATGTTGTTGTTGTTGGCGCAGGCGGCGCAGGGCTTCGCGCCGTTGTCGGCTGCGCCGAAGCCGGTCTTCGTACCGCCTGCATCACAAAGGTGTTTCCAACCCGTTCGCATACGGTTGCCGCGCAAGGCGGAATCTCGGCAGCGCTCGGCAATATGGGCGAAGACGACTGGCGCTTTCACATGTACGACACCGTGAAAGGCGCCGACTGGCTCGGCGATCAGGACGCGATTGAATATCTGGTGCGCAATGCGCCCAAAGCCGTCTATGAGCTGGAGCATTGGGGCGTTCCGTTTTCGCGCACCGAAGACGGCAAAATCTACCAGCGCCCATTCGGTGGTATGACAACGCATTACGGGCAGGGCATTGCCCAGCGCACATGTGCGGCCGCCGACAGAACGGGCCACGCCATTTTGCACACATTGTATGGCCAGAGCCTTCGCCATTCCGCTGAATTTTTTATCGAATATTTTGCGCTCGATCTCATCATGAATGATGAGGGGGCCTGCGTCGGTGTGATGGCGCTTCGCCTTGATGATGGGACGCTGCATCGCTTTCGCGCGGCGAAAACAATTCTGGCAACGGGCGGCTATGGCCGCGCCTATTTCTCGGCAACATCCGCCCATACCTGCACGGGTGACGGCAATGCGATGGTGCTGCGCGCTGGCCTGCCTTTGCAGGACATGGAATTTGTGCAATTCCATCCGACAGGAATATACGGCGCCGGTTGCCTGATTACAGAAGGCGCGCGCGGCGAAGGCGGCTACCTGACCAATTCGGCCGGCGAGCGTTTCATGGAACGCTATGCCCCTTCGGCCAAAGACCTGGCCTCGCGCGATGTTGTGTCGCGGGCGATGACAATTGAAATCCGCGAAGGCCGCGGCGTCGGCAAAAACAAAGACCATATCAACCTGCATCTCGACCATCTTGACCCGAAAGTTCTGGCCGAGCGCCTGCCCGGCATTTCGGAAAGCGCCAAGATTTTTGCCGGCGTCGATGTCACGAAAGAGCCGATCCCCGTCTTGCCGACGGTGCACTACAATATGGGTGGCATCCCGACCAATTATCATGGTGAGGTATTGACCAAGAAAAATGGCGATGCTGATACGGTTGTGCCCGGCCTGATGGCCATTGGCGAGGCGGCCTGCGTCTCCGTGCACGGCGCCAACCGGCTGGGCTCGAATTCACTGATCGATCTTGTTGTGTTCGGGCGCGCTGCGGCTTTGCGCTGCGCCGAAACAATGACGGCAAATGCAGACCAGCCGGAGCTTGCCGCACATGCAGGTGACGACACGCTCGCGCGTTTAGAGAAGACACGCACCGCCAATGGCAGCCAGTCCACGGCGCAAATTCGTCTGCAGATGCAAAAAACCATGCAGGAAGACTGCGCGGTGTTTCGCACCGGCGACACATTGCAAAGCGGTGTTTCGCGCATGGATGCCATCTGGCGTAGTCTTGCAGATGTAAAAGTCACCGACCGCTCAATGATCTGGAACACAGATCTGATTGAAACACTCGAACTGCAAAATCTGGTCATTCAGGCCGTGGTGACAGTTAATTCCGCTTTTGCACGGCAGGAAAGCCGCGGCGCGCATGCGCGCGAAGATTTTGCAAAACGCGATGACGAAACGTGGATGAAGCACACGCTTGTCTGGGCCAATGGCGACACGCATCAGGTCAAGCTCGATGACAGGCCTGTTCACGCTTACACAATGTCAAAGGACATTGAGTATATCGCGCCAAAAGCACGGGTGTATTAAACGTCGATGCAGGACAGGGCCCTGCAAATTTACGTCATCAACCTTGATCGTGCGCCCGAGCGCTGGGCGGCAATGCAAAGCTGGCTCGGTCAATTGCCGTGGCCTGTCACGCGCGTTTCCGCGCTCGACGCAAAAACGAACTCTGCAGGCGTGTTGGCGCAGCGCGGCCAGTCGGTTACATTGGCACCCGATGGCATTGGCTGGAATCCGCTTCGTGAACGGCTTTACTCGATCGTCGAAGAGGCCTGCTTTTCAAGTCATATGAAAGCACTGCATCTGTTTTTGAATACAAGCGCCAGTCACGCGCTGATCCTTGAAGACGACGCCGAACCGCAGCGTGATGTCATTGGCCAGCTGAACGCGCTTTTGGGTGCCGTCTCTTTGGGCGATATCACCAAACTTGAAGGTGGCAATGTGCGCGGCGTTCGCCCCGCAATTCTTGATCATGCGTGCGGCGAGGCCTCACTTGTGCGCTCGCTGGTTCCGTCTTCCGGTTCCGCAGCTTACCTGGTGACGCGCCAAGGCGCGGAGAAACTTGTCTCAAAAGCAGGTCGTCTCGCCATTCCCTACGACGATTATCTCAGCAGCTCTGTCTTGCATTCTGCGAGCCTTTCGCATTTGTCGCCATGGCTGTTTTTGCAGTCGGGTATCGCCAGCACGATGGGCGCGGCGCGCGCACCGCACCGGAACATCAAACGTCGTGACCCCTATCATTTTCTGGCGCAAGGCCTGCGTCGCGGCCGCTTGCGGCTTTTGCTCTGGCGTGATGCGTTTTTGAAACCTTCATTTTCATTGGCTCTTCGCTTGGCGCGGTGGTGATACAGATGATGCCCGGTGTTTTCATCATTAACCTTGAGCGCTCGGCCGAGCGCTGGGCGCAGATTAAAAAACATTTTGATGCCGCCTCCATTCCGGTCACGCGCGTGCAGGCTTATGATGCCCGCGCTGACTGGCACGATGTTTTAACGGCGCGCGGTCTCAATCTTTCGAACGGGCCTGATGGGGTCGGGATTAATCCGTATCGCGGACGCATGGTGGCACTTGCCGAAGAGGCGTGCTTTGCCAGCCACATGAAAGCGTTGCACGACTTTGTTGAGAGTGAACACACGCATGCACTCATTCTGGAAGATGATGTCTATCCCTTGCGTGATATGGCCACCGAACTCAGCCTGTTGATGAAAACGCGCCTGCGCTATGACATGATCAGGTTAGAAGGCAGCCGCTACAAAGGCGCACGCCTTGCGGTCGCGCTGCAGGATTTGCCGGAGGCACAGCTTGTGGCAAGCTTTGCGCCTTGCCCCGGTGCAGGCGCCTATCTGGTAACGGTTGCGGGTGCTCGTAAAATATTGTCGCGCGCGCCACATATTTTGATGCCGGTCGATGATTATCTGGTCAATCCGGGTTTAACAGGCTGCAAGACGCTGAACGTCGCGCCATGGCTATTTAGCCAGAAGGGTGCGGACAGTGTTATTTCAACGGTCACGGGGGTCAAACGCTATAAAGTGAAGCGAAACCTGCTGGGTTTTGTCCGGCAGCTCGTGGCGCGCCTGCATCTTCGTTTTCTCCTCTGGCGGCAGGCTGCGCGCTATGCCTTGCGCGCGGGGCGTCTGCCGCAAAATTTCGCATGGTCAAATCAGGGTGAAACTGTCACCTTGCCAGCCACTGAAAAAGCAGGAATATAAGGTCATGGTCGAGCTTACCCTTCCCAAAAACTCCAAAATAAAGGCCGGCATTGTCTGGCCAAAACCTGCGGGCGCTTCGCGCCTGCGTGAGTTTAAAATTTACCGCTACGATCCCGACGGCGAAGCCAATCCACGCACCGACAGTTTTTTTGTCGATCTTGACGATTGCGGACCCATGGTTCTCGATGCGGTTGTCTGGATTAAAAACAATATTGACCCGACGCTGACCTTTCGTCGCTCATGCCGCGAGGGGATCTGCGGTTCATGCTCGATGAATATTGACGGTATGAACACGCTGGCCTGCACAAAAAGCATGGACGACGTCAAAGGCGTCATCAACATTTACCCCCTGCCGCACATGAAGGTCATGAAAGACCTAGTGCCCGACCTGACCCAGTTTTTTGCGCAGCACGCCATGATCGAGCCGTGGCTGAAAACAGAAACGCCGACACCCGAAAAAGAATGGCGCCAATCCCACGAAGACCGCGAAAAGCTGGATGGCCTTTATGAGTGTATCTTGTGCGCCTGCTGCTCGGCGTCGTGCCCGTCTTACTGGTGGAACCAGGACCGCTATCTTGGTCCCGCAACCCTGCTTCAGGCCTATCGCTGGATCAATGATACGCGCGATGAAGGCATTGGAGAGCGGCTCGACACGCTGGAAGACCCGTTCCGCCTGTACCGGTGCCATACGATTATGAACTGTGCGCAGACCTGCCCGAAAGGCCTGAACCCTGCCAAGGCGATTGCGGAAATCCGCAAGAAAATGGTCGAGCGGCATATCTAGCGCCCGAGCGCTACGCGCGAACGGCGCAATACGATTATTCAGGCAGACGCTTCATTGCGCGACAACGTGCTGGCAAAGCAATCTATTCTGATCTTTGAAGGGTCAGCCAAATAGATTGTTTCAGGTCTAGCGCCGCTCGGCAAGCGGAGCGGCCCCTCGCCTCGGGCGCGACCGCTCGCAAAGACGAATAAAGTATAATTTCTTCACTTTATCTTGCCAAACGGCACAATTAAAAAAGGCGCCCTCTCGGGGCGCCAATGGGTTGGTTCGAAATGCATTTGTATCTAAGCGGTTTTGGTCGCAAACTCTTCGCGCGGCCCTGAACGCGGTTCAGATTGCAGAGGCACTGGTCAAGCACAAAGCGGTTGGGAAAAACCATGTGGCTTGGAGCCGCATGACTTAAATCACACTCAGCACTTTAGTATGGAATTGTGATGGTCGAGCCATCATTGAGGCGAATGGTTTGAATTTGATACCCACCATCCGTCAATGCATTTTGAATCGTAATTTGCCCAGCAGGATAAGTTATGACACGGGCATTTCCAACTGTCGAATATGACAAGTCGCCCGCTGTAATACCGGCCCCAAACAGAATTTCTCTTGTGCCTCCATAGGCGTTTATCGTGTCATTACCGCCACCTTGGGTCATATCAAAGGTTATGGTTCGACCAACCGAATAGCCCGAGTAAAAAGTGTCATCTCCACTTGTTGCGGGAGCTCGAATTGGCAAGGTATTGGGAGCAAGGGTGCTTCCGTCTGCAAATTTGAGCGTTTGAATATTGAAAGCAGGATCGGCAAAGGCTTCAGTAAGCGTGATACTTCCACCACCATAGTTTAGCACAAGATCATGACCACTTGTTGTCATCGTAAGCGCGCCTGCCGACACCCCATTTCCAAAGGTAATCTGTTTTGTTCCGCCATAGGACACGATATGGTCGTTACCGCCGCCCAATGTAAAATCGAAATTGATCGTGCGCCCTGAGCTGTACGTAGCATTAAAAGTATCGTCACCTGAGGTTGCGCTTGCCGTAATCGGCAATGAATTTGTATTTATTAAAGTGCCATCAGCTAACTTGATTTTATCAACAGTGTAAGTCGGATCGTTAAAAGCATTTGTCATTGCAATCGTGCCACTGCCGTAATTAAGAACAAGGTTTCCATTGTTTGTATTGCTACCCGTCAGGCTCAGATTGGCGAGGGTAATACCAGCAGGGAAAAGGATCGTATCCATTGCGCCGTAAGAGCTGATAGTGTCATTGCCGCCTAAGTGACTGTAGTCATAATAAATAGTCTGGCCAACAGAATAACCATTGTAAAAAGAATCATCTCCGGCAGTTGCGTGTGTGAGAATTGGCAGGCTGTAAAGATTTGCTGTTGACCCATCGCTGAACATAAGCGTTTCAAGCGCCCTGTTGGGATCACCTCCCGCCTGTGCCATTTTAAGCGTGCCGCCGGGATAATTGAGAACCAGATCATTGCTCGCTGTTGTCGTTATGGAAACATCGGCCAGCGATATTCCCGCGCCGAAATGAACAGTGCCGCCGTTCCCATATTTTGCAATTGTATCATTACCATCGCCAATGTTGACGTAATAATTCACATTGGTGAAGTTTGGCCCATTGACGACATCATCGCCTCTGCCGGGCTCGAAGTCGTGAATGCTGTTGTCATAGATATTGAACGTGTCGTTGAAAGCGCTGCCCTGCAAACGCTCAATCGAAACAAGCGTATCGCCCTGCGCATCGCCGCTGTTTCCACCGCCTGCAATCGTGACAATCACACCTGCGCTTGCTGTGATGTAACTTGCGGTATCATACCCATTGCCGCCATTGAGGACATCGGCACCGGCGCCGCCGATCAGCGTGTCATTGCCATCAAGACCGTAAAGTTTATCATCACCCGCGCCGCCATCGAGCGTGTTGTCGCCGGCATCGCCGGTCAGCGTGTCGTTAAAAGCCGAACCGCTTAAGTTCTCAATGCCGGTCAGCGTGTCGCCTTGCGCATAGCCACCCGTGCCTGTGCCCGTCGTCAGATTGGCGTTTACGCCCGCATCCGAATCTGAATAGTCGGCCGTATCCACGCCGTTGCCGCCATTTAAAATATCAGCACCTTCACCGCCATTTAAAAGGTCATTGCCATCATCACCAAACAGCTGGTCATTGCCGGTGCCGCCATAGAGACGGTCGCTGAGATTGGCGCCGGTAATATGGTCATTGCCGCCATAGCCGCTCAGAATGTTGTGGCGGTCATGAATACCAACGAGCGTGTCATCGCCTTCGGTGCCATCGATAATGCCGGTATTGGTTTCGCCGGTCAGGCCCAGATTGACTTCTGCATAGGTCGTGCGGCTGTTATGGCCCACCAGCTGCACGGCAGGCGCAATCGCCAAAGACATGCCCAATGCCATCAATCCGTATTCAATGGACGTAACACCGCGCTTGTCGGCGGCGAACTGTTTGAACAGCGTGTGCAAGACAGAAGGCAGTTTTGGCATGAGAGCCCCTTTTTTGCATTCTGCAATGAGGGTCTGTTAAATACAGTCGACGGAAATGGTTAATGAAACCTCTTTTGCCGCCTATGCCTACAAAAGGGTGAATGATTAAAATTGAAGAGGGCGTGTTGGTTTTTGGTCAAGATTTGAACATGCATGTTTTCGACATCTTTAAATCACAAAACGCAGGTTGCTTTAACTGCTGTAGGCTGTGTCAACTATCTGCATCGCTGCCGATATTGATTTGGTCAGTGAAACGATCACAGATAATGGGCGTTAAAAATCAAACCGGCGTGAGGTGGCGCTCCTCAACGCATTGCCGAACGGCATATAAAAAAGGCGCCCTTTTGGGGCGCCAATTGGTTGGTTTGGAGAGAATTCGTATTTAAGCGGTTTTGGTCGCCAGTTCTTCGCGCGGTGTCGCGCGGCGCTCAAGGTTGAGCGTGTAGAGGCCTTTTTGCGATGTCGGCTGTGCGCCCATTGTGGTGAGCAAATGCATCATCGGTGCGTTCTCGGTGTGGACATCAAACAACAACGTGCGAATACCAAGCGGGCGCGAGGTCGTGATTGCTTCGCGCAGCAACCGGCGGCCTAGGCCATGGCCGCGATAGGCAGGCTCGACCAAAACGGCGGCTGTCGCCGTCTGTCCCGTCTGGCTCGGAATAATCTCAATCGTGGCGCGAATATCGCCATCAAGCCGAATGCCCATCACGATGGTTTCTGAGATCGCAAGGCGCAGGGCGTGAGACTGCAAAGATGCGTCATCATAAGCGGCCTTGAAACGTTCTTTGCGACCCTGCTCATCAATACGGGTCATGTGTTTAAAGTAATCGGCGAATTCAGCAGGGTGCAATTTATAGACTGGGCCGGACATGTGTACTCAATCTCGTCAATATGGCGAAGCGATAGAATTCGAGATTTGCACGAACACCTCTGCGAAATCGTAAACGCGGCCAGAAATTTCTCGAATTTCTTGCGACTGGTTAATCGCCAGGGCGATTATGTGAATAAAATAAGCAAAAGTTGATCGAAACCATGCAAAGGGCTAGAGAAACGGGCGTGTTCGCATTGCAGCAAAGGTTTTGAACCCATGAAAAAAATTGGCCATTTTATCGGCGGCAAGCATGTTGACGGCCAATCCACGCGGACGGCTGATATTTTTGATCCCAATACGGGCGGTGTGCAGGCGCAAGTGGTGCTGGCCTCAAAGGCCGATGTTGAGCAGGCTATATACAATGCCAGCGCTGTTCAGCCAGCATGGGCCGCGCAAAATCCGCAAAAGCGTGCGCGCGTGATGTTCAAATTCCTCGAGCTTGCCAACAAGGAAATCGACAGTCTTGCGCGCCTGTTGTCGTCAGAGCATGGCAAAACCATTGCCGATGCCAAGGGCGATCTGCAGCGCGGTCTTGAGGTTGTCGAATTTTGCTGTGGCATCCCGCATCTTCTCAAGGGCGAATTTTCCGAAGGCGCTGGCCCGGGCATCGATATGTATTCCATGCGCCAGCCGCTTGGCGTGGTTGCGGGTATCACACCCTTTAATTTTCCGGCGATGATCCCGATGTGGAAATTTGCCCCCGCGATTGCCTGCGGCAACGCATTCATTTTAAAACCATCCGAGCGTGACCCGTCGGTGCCGATGCGCCTTGCCGAGCTGATGCTGGAGGCCGGGCTTCCTGCAGGCGTGCTGAACGTTGTGAACGGGGACAAAGAGGCCGTTGATACACTTTTGCATGATCCGCGGATTATGGCGGTCGGCTTTGTCGGATCAAGCGCCATCGCCCATTACATTTACAAAACATGCGCCGACAACGGCAAACGCGCGCAATGCTTCGGCGGCGCCAAAAACCACATGATCGTCATGCCAGACGCGGATCTCGACCAGGCGGCCGATGCGCTGATCGGTGCTGGTTATGGCTCGGCAGGTGAGCGCTGCATGGCCATTTCCGTTGCCGTGCCGGTCGGCAAAAAAACAGCAGACGCACTTGTCGCAAAACTGGTCCCGCGCGTCGAAGCCCTGAAAGTCGGCATCTCAAGTGATGAAGCCGCCGATTATGGACCGATGGTGACAAAAGCCCATATGGAAAAAGTGCGCTCTTACATCGACCACGGCATCAGCGAAGGCGCAAAGCTGGTTGTCGATGGCCGCGGGTTTAAATTGCAGGGCTATGAGAATGGCCACTTCATGGGTGGTTCGCTGTTCGACGACGTGACGCCGGACATGAAAATCTACAAGGAAGAAATATTTGGCCCTGTGCTGTGTATCGCCCGCGCTGATGACTACGAAAACGCGCTGGAGATGGCATCGAGCCATGAATATGGAAATGGCGTTGCCATTTACACACGCGACGGCGACACGGCGCGCGATTTCGTCTCGCGCGTGAATGTCGGCATGGTCGGCGTCAACGTGCCGATCCCTGTACCGCTGGCCTACCATACATTCGGCGGCTGGAAACGCTCCGGCTTTGGCGATTTGAACCAGCACGGGCCCGATGCCATACGTTTTTATACCAAGACAAAAACGGTCACCTCGCGCTGGCCATCTGGTATGAAAGAGGGTGCAAGCTTCGTCATCCCGACAATGGCGTGAGCGCTCTTCTGCAGCAGTATGATGCGCTGGTTGCGCAAGGCGCACTGCGCGCAGATGACGTGCAGCGCAGTCTGGCCGTAAAATTCGATGCACTTGCACAACAACTTGAGCAGGCGACACACCGCACGTTTTTCACCACATTTTTTCGTGCGCCCATTGATGTGCAGGGGTTTTATATCTGGGGCGGTGTCGGGCGGGGCAAGACCATGCTCATGGACATGTTCGTCGCCAGTGTCGATGTCCCAAAAAAACGGCGCACGCATTTTCATAGTTTTATGCAGGACGTGCATGCCCGCATTTTTAAAGAACGGCAGCAAAATCCAGAGGCCGATGTTCTCATCAGTGTTGCCGACCAGATTGCGAAAGACGCGCAGCTTTTATGCTTTGATGAAATGGCAATCACGGATGTCGCCGATGCCATGATATTGGCGCGCCTGTTTACCAGGCTGTTTCAAAAACATGTCGTGGTCGTTGCCACTTCAAACATGCCTCCCGATCACCTTTATAACAACGGCCTGAACAGGCCTTTGTTCGAACCTTTTGTTCAGCTGCTGAAACAAAAATGCGAGGTGATGCAGCTTGATGGCGCGCAGGACTACCGATTGGAAAAGCTGCAACACAGCGGCGTCTGGTTTGATGGCGCGGACAGCGCAAGGCAGCTCAATGAAGCTTATCTCAGCCTGACGGCGCAGCAAGCTTCAAAATCAATGGACGTCGCGCTCAATGGCCGCAAGCTGCATGTGCCGCGCACAAGCGGCGGCGCGGCCTTTTTCACGTTCGACGAGTTGTGCGAGCAGCCACTTGGCGCAGAAGATTATCTTGAGCTTGCCCGCCACTTTCACACCATATTTATTGAAGGCATTCCGCGCTTTACATTGGAGCGCCGAAACGGGCTGCGTCGCTTTATTATATTGATCGACATTCTTTATGATGCGGGCGTCAACCTTGTCGCGAGCGCTGCGGCCGCACCGCAAGATTTGGTTGTCGATATGGACGGCTATGAAAATTTCGGGTTTTCGCGCACATGCTCGCGCCTGATTGAAATGCGCAGTGACGAATATTTAAAACGTATCCATCATGGTGCTGGCAGGCTGGAGCACCCCGAATCTTCTTGAATGAAGAAGTCAGAGGGTTTAAAGCCATTTGATCATATCTGAAAAGGTTTTAAACCCATGGCTCGCAAGAAAATCGCCCTCATTGGTTCTGGACAAATCGGCGGCACGCTCGCCCATCTCATCGGCCTGAAAGAGCTTGGTGATGTGGTTCTGTTCGACATTTCGGAAGGCACGCCGCAGGGCAAAGCGCTCGATATTTCGCAAGCAGGGCCTGTTGAAGGTTATGACAGCAAACTTAGCGGCGCCAACACCTATGCCGATATTGCGGGCAGCGATGTGATTATCATAACCGCAGGCGTGCCGCGCAAGCCGGGCATGAGCCGGGATGATCTTGTCTCGACCAATCTGAAAGTCATGGAGCAGGTCGGCGCAGGCATTAAAAAATATGCGCCCGGCGCATTTGTCATCGTCATCACCAACCCGCTTGATGCGATGGTCTGGGCCTTGCAGCGCGCAAGCGGCCTGCCGAAAAACATGGTTGTCGGCATGGCCGGCGTTCTCGACAGCGCGCGTTTCCGCACATTTCTGGCGCAGGCCGTTGGTGTCTCCGTTGAAGATGTGACCGCTTTCGTTCTGGGCGGACACGGCGACGACATGGTGCCAAGTGTGCGCTATTCCACAATTGGCGGCATTCCTTTGACAGACGTTGTCAAAATGGGCTGGTTGAAACAAAAAGATCTTGATGCGATCATCGATCGCACACGCAAAGGCGGCGGCGAAATTGTCGGCCTGTTGAAAACGGGTTCAGCCTATTACGCGCCAGCAACCTCGGCGATCGCGATGGCAGAAAGTTTCCTCAAAGATAAAAAGCGTATTTTGCCCTGTGCCGCAGCGCTTTCCGGCGAATATGGCGTCAAAGATCTTTATGTCGGCGTGCCGGTTGTCATCGGGGCCGGCGGCGTTGAAAAGATTGTGGAGGTCACGCTCGACAAGGATGAAAAAGCGATGTTCGCAAAATCGGTGAAGTCCGTCAAAGAGCTGGTCGACAGCTGCCTGTCCATCGCACCGACTTTAGGCCAGGCGGCGTAAAGTATCGCACGCCTTTGCCCTCACAATCATAGGAATTTAAAAAAATGAATGTTCACGAATATCAGGCCAAACAGGTTCTCAAGGAATTCGGAGCGCCCGTTTCAAACGGGTTTCCGGCAATGAGCGTCGATGAAGCGATTGCAGCTGCAAAAAAACTGCCTGGCCCGCTCTATGTGGTCAAAAGCCAGATCCATGCGGGAGGGCGCGGCAAGGGCAAATTTAAAGAGCTGGGGCCAGATGCGAAAGGCGGCGTGCGGCTTGCCAAAAGCGTCGATGACGTTGCAGCCAATGCCAAGGACATGCTCGGCAACACGCTGGTGACAATTCAGACAGGCGAGCACGGCAAAAAAGTGCAGCGCTTGTATATTGAAGACGGCAGCGACATCGAAAAAGAATTTTATCTGTCACTGCTCGTTGACCGTGCCACATCGCGCATTGCCGTCGTGGCCTCGACGGAAGGCGGCATGAACATTGAAGACGTCGCCCACGCCACGCCCGAAAAAATCATCACCTTCACGATCGATCCCGCGACCGGCATGATGGCGCATCATGGCCGCGCGCTGATTGACGCCTTGAAGCTGACCGGCGATGTTGCAAAACAAGCGCCAAAACTGCTCGACAGTCTTTTAAAGGCGTTTATCGCCAAAGACATGTCAATGCTCGAGATCAACCCGCTGATTATTACCAAAGACAATCGTCTTGTCTGCCTTGATGCCAAAATGTCGTTTGACAGCAATGCGCTTTACCGCCACCCGGAAATCGTCGAGCTGCGCGATAAAACGGAAGAGGATGACAAGGAAATTCTCGCCTCGGAAGCAGGCCTGTCTTACGTGGCGCTGGATGGCAATATCGGATGTATGGTCAATGGCGCGGGTCTTGCGATGTCGACCATGGACATTATCAAGCTTTACGGCGCGGAGCCTGCCAACTTTCTCGACGTCGGCGGCGGTGCCACGAAAGACCAAGTGGTTTCGGCCTTTAAAATCATTACCGCTGATCCAAAAGTTCAAGGCATCTTGGTCAATATTTTCGGCGGCATCATGCGTTGCGACATCATCGCCAACGGCGTTGTCGAAGCGGTGAAAGAGGTTGGCCTGAAGGTGCCGCTAGTTGTGCGGCTCGAGGGCACCAATGTCGATGAAGGCAAAAAAATTCTTGGCAATTCCGGGCTCAACATCACCGCCGCCAACGATCTTGATGATGCTGCCCAGAAGATTGTGAAAGCCGTAAAGGCGGCGTGATGCGTCTTTTTGCCTTTGCTGTCGTGCTGACACTTTTGCCGGTTTCTGCCTATGCCGACACCTCTTCCCAAAGGGGCGTTGTCGACTGCACGCTGACCGGGACGCATGTGACGTTCTTTTTGAACGGCACAGGCAATGCCGACGTTGTAAAGGTTCAAACAGATTATGTGCCCTTCGAGGCGGCCACAAAAAAGAAATGGGTTGCCGAAGAAATGGAAAAAGACGGAAAAACATTTTTGCGTCTCGACAACCATGCTGGTGCAATTCTCGTTGTTCCTCCGGAAGGCGGTGACGGCATCGCCATTCTGGGCAAGGACGGTGAATCTGAAATCAATTGTCAGCGTCTGACCAAATAATTTAGCGAACAAAGAAAGCTTAAAGCCATGTCCATTCTCGTCAATAAAAATACCAAAGTTCTCTGCCAGGGTCTCACCGGCGCGCAAGGCACATTCCACACCGAGCAGGCCATTGCTTACGGCACGAAAATGGTCGGCGGCATCACGCCGGGCAAAGGCGGAACAACGCATATCGGTCTTCCGGTGTTCAATACCGTGCATGAAGCGCGCGCAAAAACGGGCGCGGACGCCAGCGCAATTTATGTGCCACCGCCATTTGCGGCCGACGCAATCTGCGAGGCCATTGATGCGCAGGTGCCTTTGATTATCTGCATTACCGAAGGCATTCCTGTGCTTGATATGGTGCGTGTGCGCCGTGCGCTTGATGGTTCAAAATCACGCCTGATCGGGCCGAACTGCCCGGGTGTGCTGACGCCGAATGAATGCAAAATCGGCATCATGCCGGGCAATATTTTCAAAAAAGGCAATGTCGGCATCGTCTCTCGCTCCGGCACGCTCACCTATGAGGCGGTGTTCCAGACAACGCAGGAAGGTCTTGGTCAGACAACGGCCGTCGGCATTGGCGGCGACCCGGTCAAAGGCACTGAATTCATCGACATTTTGGAAATGTTTTTGGCCGATGACGAGACCAAATCGATCATCATGATTGGTGAAATTGGCGGCGACGCGGAAGAAAGTGCGGCTCAATTTTTAAAAGACGAAGCCAAGCGTGGACGCAAAAAACCGATGGTCGGATTTATTGCAGGGCGCACGGCACCTCCAGGGCGGCGCATGGGCCATGCCGGCGCAATTATTTCAGGCGGCAAAGGCGGCGCTGAAGACAAGATTGCGGCGATGGAAGCGGCTGGCATTACGGTTTCGCCGTCACCTGCTCGCCTCGGTAAAACACTGTCAGAAGTCCTGAGTGGTAAAAAAGCGGCTTAAACGCCGCTTTATTTTTTTGCCGTAGCAATGTTTTCGATTTTGTAGCGCTGCATAAGCTCATCGCTCAGCGATGTTAGAACGCCGACACGGTGGGTTTTGCCGCCATTGTCGTCCTCTGCCTCGATAATATCGTCGCGGCCGTCCTTGTTAATGTCTACAATCTGGCGCGTGGCCGACTTGCCGTCGATATTGTTTTTGGTATCGCCTGTAATGTCGCAGGCCAGATAAGTGGAGATATTGCCCTGCATGTCCGGGAGGTCATAGAACCTGCCAAAATCAGCAGTGCCATTAAAATTAATATCGAGACGCTTGCCAAAGTCATAAAGACTTTCACCCTTGCTGTAGTCGAAGCTGTCGCCATCATTGCTGCGATAGGTGACGCTGCCGTCTTTTTCTCGCTGGCCGCGATAGACATTGACAAGATAGCCCTTTTTTTCAACGAGATCAGGCACGCCGTCGAAACCTGTGTGTCCGAACGCGAAATTAAAGTCGCAGACAAAATATTGAGGTGCGAAAAATGGGTCTTGTGTTGCAGCTGGGCGGATCATGCATTGGTCTTTCATCAAATGCGTTTAAAACAATGATGCCAAAAAGCCCTTTTTCGTCAAAAGAGCAAGCCTGTTTTTTTGTGCGGGACTGAAAGAACGCAACCACAATTTAAACTTTGCAGGGGCATAACATTTACAAGCTGGGCCACTCGCCACCAAGGGGCCTTTTTTAAAGAGCCGATCTAGGCAATGCCGCCGTCCTATGTTAGGAAAAAGCGCTTTCTTTCGAAGCGCAAAACTTTTTCCAAGCAGGCGGTGCGCGAAAGGCCATCTGCAAGGGTAGAACATGAACCGCGATCAAAGTGCGAAGACGTCGTTCCTTTACGGCGCAAACGCAAATTATATTGAGTCCCTTCAAAACAATTTTGAAGGCAAAGCCAGCCTTGATTCAGGCTGGAAATCGCTTTTTAGCGCCCTTTCTGACAGTCCAAAAGATGTGGCAAGCCATGCCTCCGGCCCTAGCTGGGCGCCAAAACACGGCTACAGTCCGGCGCAGGACAGCTTGAATGAGGGTTTTGACATTTACGGCGCCGGTGTGCGCGCCAAGCTGTCAAAGGCCGCCAATGATCTTGGCACGGCTCTTAGCTCCGAGGCGATAGAGATAGCAACGCGCGACAGTTTGAATGCCCTGATGATCGTGCGCGCCTTTCGCGCCCGCGGCCATCTTCAGGCCAAGCTCGACCCTTTGGAGCTCGATCCGCCCAAATATGAAGCTGAGCTTGATCCCTCGACCTATGGCTTTTCGTCGCTCGAGACGCCGATTTTCGTCGATGGCATGCTGGGCAGCCAATTTGCCACCGCCAATGAACTGGTTGCGCTTTTGCGTGCCACCTATTGCGGAACGCTTGGCGTCGAATACATGCATATTTCAGCTGTTGAGCCGCGTGAATGGCTGCAACAGCGCATGGAAACCCCCCATGAACGGCTGAGCGTCGAAGAGCGCAAACATATTTTTACAAAGCTTGTTGAGGCCGAGGGATTTGAAAAATTTCTCGATATAAAATTTACGGCGACAAAACGTTTCGGGCTTGATGGCGGGGAATCAATGATTCCAGCGCTGGAAGCGATCATTCAGCACGGTGCCGATCTTGGCGTCGAAGAAATTGTATTTGGCATGGCCCATCGCGGCCGGTTGAATGTACTGACCAATATTATTTCCAAACCACACCGCGTCGTCTTTCACGAGTTCAAAGGCGGATCATCGACACCTGACAATGTCGAAGGGTCAGGCGATGTGAAATACCATCTTGGCGCGTCTGCCGACCGCGATGTCAACGGCAAAAAAGTCCATCTGTCATTGACGCCCAATCCGTCCCATCTCGAAATCGTTGATCCGGTGGTGCTTGGGAAAGCGCGTGCCAAAGGCGACCAGCATGGCGACGCCAAAGACCGCAGCAAGGTTCTGCCCCTTCTCATTCACGGCGATGCGGCTTTCGCAGGGCAGGGTGTCGTTGCGGAATGTTTTGGCCTGTCGGGCCTTAAAGGCTACAAAACCGGCGGCAGCATTCATCTGATTTGCAACAACCAGATCGGGTTCACAACCAATCCGCGTTATTCGCGCTCGTCGCCCTATCCCTCCGACGTCGCCAAGATGATCGAAGCGCCGATCTTTCATATCAATGGCGATGACCCTGATGCTGTGGTGTTTGCAACGAAACTCGCACTTGAGTTTCGCCAGCGCTATGGCCGCCCTGTCGTGATTGATTTGATCTGCTATCGCCGCTACGGCCACAATGAAACCGATGAGCCCGCATTCACGCAGCCATTGATGTATCAAAAAATCCGCGCACACGACAGCGTTCTGCAAATTTACGGGCAGCGTCTCGTTGCAGACGGCGTGCTCAGCGACGCACAAGTCGAAGAAGGCAAGGCGCTTTGGCGACAGCATCTCGATGCGGAGTATGAAGCCGGCCAAAGCTATCTTCCCAACAAGGCCGATTGGCTGGACGGGCGTTGGCAGGGCATGAGCTCTGCCGTTGAAGATGAGCAGCGCGGCAAGACGGGTGTCGATCTTGACCAGCTGAAATTTATTGGCGAGCGCCTGACGGCGATCCCTGAAAACTTTAACCTGCATAAAACCATTCAGCGGTTCATCGACGGCCGCAAAAAAATGATGCAGGAAGGCACGGCAATCGACTGGGCGCTGGCCGAAGCGCTCGCATTCGGCTCGGTGCTTTTAGAGGGCAACCGCATCCGCTTGTCTGGCCAAGACAGCCAGCGCGGCACATTTTCGCAGCGCCATGCGCAATTGCGCGATCAGGTGAACGGTGATGCCTACACGCCGCTGCGCAATCTGACGGATGATCAGGCGGTTTTTGAAAGCATTGACAGCATGCTTTCCGAAGTTGCGGTGCTGGGTTTTGATTATGGCTATTCGCTTGCCGAACCGAATGCGCTGGTGATGTGGGAAGCGCAGTTTGGCGACTTTGCCAATGGTGCGCAGGTTTTGTTCGACCAGTTTATTTCCAGCGGCGAGCGCAAATGGCTGCGCATGTCCGGTCTCGTCTGTCTCCTGCCGCATGGCTATGAGGGACAGGGGCCAGAGCATTCATCGGCGCGGTTAGAGCGTTTCTTACAGATGTGCGCCGAGGACAATATGCAGGTCGCCAACTGCACGACGCCGGCCAATTACTTCCACATCCTTCGTCGCCAGATGAAGCGTAGCTTTCGAAAACCACTTATCCTGATGACGCCAAAATCCCTGCTGCGCGCCAAGCGGTGTATTTCGACATTGCAGGACATGGGGCCTGACACCAGCTTTAGCCGCATCCTGCAAGATGATGCCGAGCGCCTGAAAGGCGAAAAAACCCGCCTGCAAAATGATGGCGACATTCGCCGTGTGATTTTGTGCAGCGGCAAAGTTTATTATGACCTTTATGAAGAGCGCGAAAAACGCGGCATTGCCAATGTCTATCTTTTGCGCATCGAACAGCTTTATCCGTTTCCGGCAAAATCGGTGCTGCATGAAATGCAGCGCTTTCCGAACGCCGACGTTGTCTGGTGCCAGGAAGAGCCGAAAAACATGGGCAGCTGGAGTTTTGTCGAAAGCTATCTTGAATGGGTTCTCGGTCAGGCGGGCACGGCCTCAAAACGGCCGCGCTATATCGGCCGTGCGGCATCTGCTGCAACAGCGACAGGCCTGATGTCCAAACATCAGGCACAGTTAAAATCATTCCTCGACGAAGCCTTCGCGAGCTAGATAAGGACCAAAAAACATGAGTGTAGAAATTCGCGTGCCTGCCCTTGGCGAAAGTGTCGTCGAAGCCACCATTGGCAAATGGTTCAAAAAAGAAGGCGAAGCCGTCAAGCAGGACGAGCCGCTGGTCGAATTAGAGACCGACAAGGTCACGGTTGAAGTGCCTGCGCCCTCGGGCGGGGTGCTGACAAAAATTACGGTAAAAGAAGGCGAAACAATCGCCGTTGGCGGGCTTCTCGGTGCAATCGCCGCAGGGGCAGCCGCCGCTGCTTCTTCTGCGCCAGCAAAAACAGCAAGCCCCGCCAATGAAGCGCCGCCGAAAAAATTAAAGGTTGAGCATGAGCCTGCCGCCAACACGCCGCCTGATCTGACAAAAGCGCCGATCCATGAAGAGATGAAACCGGCGCGTCCGGCAAATTCAAATGTCGATCATGATCCCGCAGGACGTAATGGCCCTGCCGTTGCGCGCATGTCAAATGAGAGCAATGTGTCACCGCCCGCGTCCGGTTCAGGAAAAGACGGTCGCGTGACGAAAGCAGACATGACGAGTGTGATTGCCGCGGCGTCTGACCTGCGCGATGCGCCTGCAAAATCAAAGCCAGCGCCAGCGCCGCGCGCGCAAAGCCCGGCAGATGATGCATCGCGCGAAGAGCGTGTGAAGATGACGAAACTGCGCCAGACCATTGCCCGCCGTCTGAAAGAGGCGCAGGACACTGCCGCAATGCTCACGACCTTTAACGAGGTTGATATGAGCGCGGTGATGAACCTTCGCAAAGATTACAAAGACGCTTTTGAGAAAAAGCACGGCGTCAAACTTGGGTTCATGGGGTTTTTCATCAAGGCCGTTGTTCAGGCTTTGAAAGAAGTGCCTGCTGTGAATGCAGAGATCGACGGAACAGATCTGATCTACAAAAACTATTATCACATTGGCGTTGCTGTCGGCACGGAAAAGGGTCTTGTGGTTCCGGTCGTGCGTGACTGCGACAGCAAAAGCCTTGCTGAAATTGAAAAAGACATTTCTGCTTTTGCCGTCAAAGCGCGCGATGGCGCGATGACAATTGCGGACATGCAGGGCGGCACATTCACCATTTCAAATGGCGGTGTGTATGGTTCGCTGATGTCGACGCCTATTTTGAATGCGCCGCAATCGGGCATTCTCGGCATGCATAAAATTCAGGAGCGGCCGATGGTTGAGAACGGTCAGGTTGTCGTGAAACCGATGATGTATCTGGCCCTGTCCTACGATCACCGCGTGATTGACGGCAAGGAAGCCGTCACATTTCTTGTGCGCGTCAAAGAAGATCTTGAAGACCCCGCCCGCCTTGTCATGGACATATAAGGAATTTTTGAAATGCCCGTTGAAATTATGATTCTTGGCTGGAGTGTCGTTCTTCTCGCCGCTCTGATTATTGTGCAGGCACAGCTTGCAACAAAAGAGACAGGCCTGACCTATAATATGAGCCCGCGTGATGTCGAAGCGCCGTTGGGTGTCATGGCGGGACGTGCCTCGCGCGCTCTCAAAAACTATCTGGAAACCTGGCCAGCTTTTATTGCGTTGTCACTTGCGCTTGCCGTGACGCAGCGGACAGGTGGCCTTGCCGAAACGGGCGCATGGATCTGGCTGGTTGCGCGCCTTATCCACCCGCTTCTTTATCTTGGCGGTATTCCCGTTGCCCGCACGCTGGTCTGGGCCGTTTCGCTGATCGGGCTTTTGCTAATGCTGATCCGCCTAATGGGCTGGTACTGATTTTAAAATTTTGGAGTTTGGTCGATGAGTGATTATGATCTTGTTGTGATTGGTGCGGGCCCTGCAGGCTATGTCTGCGCCATTCGTGCAGCGCAGCTGGGCTTGAAAACCGCGATCGTCGACAAGCGCAAAGAACTTGGCGGCACGTGCCTGAATATCGGCTGCATTCCCTCAAAAGCGCTTTTGCATGCGTCCGAGCTTTTTGATGATGCCGGGCATGAGTTTAAAAACTTCGGCATTGATATCTCGCAACCTAAACTCAACTTACCTGCGATGATGAAACACAAGGACGATGTTGTGTCCGGCAATGTGCAGGGCGTGTCGTTCCTGATGAAGAAAAACAAGATCGACGTCATCACTGGAGCAGCAAAACTTCTGGGCGGCGGCAAGCTTGATGTCGATGGCACGACGCATAATGCCAAATCCATCGTCATCGCCACAGGCTCGGAAGTCATGCCGCTTGCGGGCGTAACTGTGGATGAGAAACAGATTGTCTCATCGACCGGCGCGCTGGCTTTGTCGGACGTTCCAAAAAAGATGGTTGTGATCGGCGCGGGCGTTATTGGCCTTGAGCTTGGGTCGGTCTGGCGACGACTTGGCGCGGAAGTGCTTGTGATCGAATATGCCGACAAAATTCTCTCCGGCGTCGACGCGGAAGTTGCAAAACAATTCCAGCGTCTTTTGGAAAAGCAGGGCATGACGTTCCGTCTCGGTGCGAAAGTCACCAAAGCGACAGCGGGCAAAAAAACTGTTGCGCTCGAAGTCGAGCCTGCAAAAGGCGGTGCATCTGAAGCTGTTGATGCGGATGTCGTTCTTGTCGCAATTGGCCGGCGCGCTTACACCCAAGGATTGGGACTCGAGGCCGCTGGCGTAAAACTCGATACCCGCGGTCGCATCGAAACGGACACACATTACAAAACCTCCGCAGACAACATCTATGCCATTGGCGACGTGATCAAGGGCCCGATGCTGGCACACAAAGGCGAGGATGAGGGCGTTGCGATCGCAGAACTGCTTGCCGGCAAGGCCGGCCATGTGAATTACAAAGTCATCCCGAACGTCGTCTACACTTATCCAGAAGTGGCCTCCGTCGGCCAGACGGAAGAAGAGCTTAACGCGGCAGGGGTGGCCTACACAGTTGGCAAATTCCCGTTTCTGGCCAATGGCCGTGCGAAAGCCAATCGCGCAACGGACGGCTTTGTCAAAGTTCTCGCCGACAGCACAACCGACGAGGTTCTTGGCGTGCACATTTTAGGCGTGGGTGCTGGTGAAATGATTCATGAAGCTGCGGTTCTTATGGAATTCAAAGGGTCGTCGGAAGATCTTGCGCGCACCTGCCACGCCCATCCAACAATGTCGGAAGCGGTTAAAGAAGCTGCGCTGGCCGTCGCCAAGCGCGCAATACATGTCTGAGTGGGCAGATCACAATGGCGCTCGAAAATCCTGAAGCGGTTGGCGCCGCACCTTCGCCTTATCGGGGACTGGTCGGTGAAATTGTCGACAGCTTCCCTTGGCTGACAACAAAAATAATTGGCGTTGAAGCGTGGATTTGGATTGCCATGCCCGCGCTTTTTATCGGCAGTTATATGCTGGCGCGCTTTATTTTGTCGTTTTTGCTGCTTGTCTCCGACAGCGTCAGGCTGGCCGATAAAAAATGGGTGCAGCGTTATGTGCATTCGATTGCCAATCCCTTGTCACTGCTTTTTGCAGGTCTGGTCTTTAGCGCTGCGCAATCGGCACTGCCGATCACCGCCACGACATCGGCAAAGCTTTCGCACTTCAATGCCGTCATTTTTACAATCGCAATTACATGGATTGTTCTTGTCTATGTTGACACGACGCTAGAGGTCATTCGCAAACGGTTGTTGCGCGAAGGGCGTGCGACATCGTCCGCGCTGATCCCTTTGATGCGGAAAATCGCCAATACGACATTGGTCACGCTCGCCGTCCTGTTCCTGATGCAAAATCTCGGTTTTGATGTCGCGGCATTGATCGCAGCGCTTGGCGTCGGCGGCATCGCGCTTGCGCTCGCCAGCCAGAAGAGCGTTGAAAACCTGCTCGGCGGGATCATGATTTCGCTCGACCAGCCCGTGCGCATTGGCGATCTTGGCCTTTTCGGCAATCGTGTCGGCACGGTTGAAGACATTGGGCTTCGCTCTACAAAAATCCGCACCAAAGAACGGACATTGCTCAGCATTCCGAATTCCGAAATGGCGGCGATCCGTATCGAAAATTATGCTGCGCGCGACATGATGCTGTTCGAGCATGTTCTTGGCCTTCGTTATGACACGGGGCCAGACCAGCTGCGTTATATCATCATGCGCCTGAAAGACATGCTTCTGGCGCATCCGATGCTGGCCGATGAGCCGACGCGCCCGCGTCTTATCCGCTTTGGCGCATCGTCGCTGGATATTGAGGTCATGGCCTATATCAAAACCAATGACCGCGATAAATTTGAAGAAGTGCAGGAAGATGTTTTGCTGCGCATCATGGATATCATCGAGCAGGCGGGATCAGGTTTCGCCTATCCGTCGCAAACGCTTTACATGGAGCGCGGCAGCTCTGTCGATGCAAAAAAGAAAAAAGCCATTCAGGACAAGGTCGAAGCTTACCGCTCAGAAGGCAAGCTGCAATGGCCGGTGCCAACCGCCCTTCACGTCACCAAAATTGTCGATACGATCAGCTATCCGCCCGAGGGGTCGGCGGCGCGGAAATAAGATGCGCGCGCGGATGCGTGGCGCGGTACACATCCATAATCTGCGCCGCATCAACCTGCGTGTAAATTTGCGTCGATGACAAGGAGGCGTGACCAAGCAGTTCCTGGATGCTGCGCAAATCACCGCCGCGCGACAAAAGATGCGTTGCAAAAGAATGGCGCAAAGCATGCGGCGTTGCGCTCGGCGCGAGACCCAGCCTGCCGCGCATAACCTCCATTTCACGCTGCACCATGCGCGGCTTTAATGGCCCGCCTTTGGCGCCAAGAAAAAGATGCTCATCCGCCATCATTTGATAGGGGCAAAGTGCGCAATAGGCCTCGATAAGTTCAACAACGCCGCGCAGGAGCGGCACGGCGCGCGCTTTACCGCCTTTGCCGGTCAATGTCAGGCGGTCGGTGGCGGCGCTGATATCGCCGCGTTTCAGCGACAGCGCTTCTGAAATGCGAAGGCCTGCACCGTAAAGCAGCGCGAATACGGCCTGATTGCGCGCCGTAATCCAAGGATCTGCCGCCGCATTTTGCCATTCGCTTGACGCAAGCTGGCATGCCTGCGTCATCGTCAACGGGCGCGGCAGGGTTTTGGCAAGCTTGGGCGTGCGGAGCCCTGCAAGTGATGACATATCGGCGATGGCGTTTTTTGTCAGGTAACGGCAAAAAGATTTAAGCGCGGCCGTCGTGCGCGCAAGCGAGCGTGCTTCAATGCCCTTGGCCTTGCGCTCGCCTAAAAAACCGCGCAGGTCGCGCGGCGCAAGTGCAGCGAATGTCTGCAAATCAAATGCGCCAACACGCGAAAAATAGTCCGTGATTTGCCGCAAATCGCGGCGATAGGCCTCAATTGTATTTGCCGCCAGCCTGCGCTCGGCCTGCAAAAAAACCAGCCAGCTCTCAATATGGGTCTGCAAATCGGAGGCGGGCGTGTCCATGCGCCGACTATGCCAGCAAACCTTATCAAAAGTTTAAACGGCCAGGCGTGGCGCCTCATATCAACGCCCAAGCGTTATGACGGGCGATGATTCCTTGTCCGATGTCATTGTGACAAGTAGGCTATTAATAAGTTCGGCTTTTTTCTCGTTGGAAATATCGACATTGCCCTTGGTGGCAAAATGCTCGATCACATCGTCGATGATTTTAAGCGTGTTCTCGACCATGTAACGGCGCGCCTGCAGAACGGCGACCGCCTGCTGTCGCTTCAGCATGGCTGCGGCAACCTCCTGCGCATAGGCGAGATGGCTGAGCTTGGTTTCTTCAATCACAATGCCAGCAATGGCAAGCTTGCCTTGCAAAACACGCTGCAATTCAAGCGCGACATCTTCGATATTGCCACGAAGCGAATGGGCTTCCGTGTCAGTATCATAAGGATATTTTGCGGCAATGGTCCGAACGGCAATGTCGCTCTGGTTGGAGACAAAGGCGCGGTAATTGTCGACGTTAAAAACCGCCTGCGCCGCATCCATCACGCGCCAGACAACGACGGCACCGATTTCAACCGGATTGCCGCTGAGATCATTGACCTTCAAATGGTCGGTCGTGAAATTGATGAGTTTCAGAGGCACGCTTTCCTTGGCGGTAAAGGGAAGCGTCCAGACAATGCCGTTCTGTTTGACCGTGCCAACGTAAGAGCCAAAGAATGTCAGCACTTTTGCTTCATTGGGCGAGATCACGGTAAAGCCGGAAAACAGCGCGATGCCAGCAAACACAATAAGAATGTAAGGCAGAGAGCCAAACGGGTTTGTCTGCACCAGATGCACAATATCATTCAGCAAATAGGCCCAGACCAAATAGGCGGCAACAGCAAAAACGAGAAACGCCAGATAGCCGTTAAAAGCGGGCGCAGCGCGGTCTGTGACGGTTTTCATGAGGTATTCTCCAGTTTTACAGGATCGATTGTCCGGTGCTTTTCCAGTCGGCGACAAATTGCGTCAGGCCCTTGTCCGTCAGATCGTGCTGGACAAGGTCATGAAGGGTTTTGGGCGGAACGGTCACGACATCGGCGCCGATCAGCGCGCAGTCCTGCACATGTTCGACCGAGCGGATCGAGGCTGCCAGCAGCTGCGTCTCAAAAAGATAGTTGTCGTAAATTGTCCTGATGTCTGAAATCAGCTGCAACCCATTTTCGCCGATATCGTCGAGGCGGCCGATAAACGGCGAGATGAATGTTGCGCCGGCCTTGGCCGCGAGCAGTGCCTGCGCTGCTGAAAAGCACAATGTGACATTGACCATGATGTCGCGCTCACGCAGTGCCCGGCAGGTTTTTAGTCCGTCAAATGTCAGCGGCACTTTTACAGTGACGTTTTTTGCAATTTTAGACAGGTGCAGGCCTTCTTTCAACATGGTGTCAAAATCGGTCGCGGCAACTTCAGCCGACACGGGCCCCTCAACCAAAGCGCAGATTTCTGCGATCACTTGCTTGAAATCGCGGCCTGACTTGGCAATCAATGACGGGTTCGTTGTCACCCCGTCGACCAGTCCCAATTCCGCCAATGCCTTGATTTCAGAGATATCAGCCGTATCGACAAAAAATTTCATGGCGCCCCGTTCTTTCTTTCGCAAAAACCATAGCCGCTTGATTTTATGCGCCGCAATAGCCATGCCAATGGCATGCCCTTGGTTTCTGTGCTTCTGCCGCTTAAATTCGACCAGTTGCTGACCTATCAGGCGGACACGGCTTTGCCGTCCGGAACCCTTGTTGAAGTTCCGCTTGGCAAAAAATCGCTTATTGGCTGCGTCTGGACGGGCGAGACGCAGAGCATTGATGACAAGCGCGTCAAAAAGATTGTTCAAATTCTTGATGCGCCCCGCTTTCAACAACCGTTTCGTGATTTTATTGACTGGGTGGCAAGATTTACGCTCAGTACACGCGGCCAGGTTTTAAAACTGGCACTGCGCGAGGGCGAGCTTCGCCACCAGCCGCTTTTGCAAAAAAAGCTGCGCCTTTGCGGCGCTGTGCCTGACAAGCAGTCACCACAACGCCAGCGCGTTACCATGCTGCTGCAGGACGGGTTTGCCCGCACGCGCGCTGAAATTTTAGGCGAAACGGGCGTCAGTTCCGCAGTGGTGGCCGCCATGCGTCAGGCGGGCCTTCTTGAAGAGGTCAGCGTTCCAAGCGCTCCGCCGCAGCCATTGCAGCTGGCGGCGCATGGCGGGCTTTCACAGGCGCAGGAAGAGGCCGCACAGCAATTGCGTGGGTTGATCAAAGACAAAATGTTTCAACCTGTTTTACTGCGCGGCGCCACCGGCTCGGGTAAAACTGAAGTGTATTTTGAGGCCGTGCGAGAGGCGTTGCAGCAAGGCCAGCAGGCTTTGGTCATGGTGCCTGAAATTGCCCTGACAGCCCAGTTTCTATCGCGTTTCGAGCAGCGTTTTGGCGCGCCGCCCGTGATCTGGCACAGCCAGATCTCACTGGCAAAACGGGCCGAAGCCTGGCGGCATATTGCGTCAGGCGCTGCAAACGTCGTGGTTGGCGCGCGCTCCAGCCTGTTTTTGCCCTTCCACAAACTCGGCGTGATTGTTGTCGACGAAGAGCATGAGAGCGCCTATCGGCAGGAAGACAATGTTCTGTATCATGCCCGCGATATGGCAGTGGCGCGGGCAAAATTCGAGCAATGTCCTGTTATTCTGGCGTCCGCGACGCCGTCTCTTGAAAGCTGGGCAAATGCCCGTTCCGGCCGGTACAAACGCCTTGAGCTTGCGGAACGGTTTGGCCAAAAATCCCTGCCGCGCATTGAATGCGTTGATTTGCGCAGCTTTAAAATGAAAAGCGGTGAATGGCTGTCACCGCCATTGCGCGCGCAATTAGAGGCAACGTTTCATGCAGGGCAGCAAAGCCTGCTGTTTTTAAACAGGCGCGGCTTTGCGCCTTTGACGCTTTGCCGTGCCTGCGGCCACCGTGTCACCTGCCCGCAATGCGCCGCCTATCTGGTTGAACATAAACATAAAAACAGGCTTCAATGCCATCATTGCGGCTTTAGCCAGAGCATGCCCAATGCCTGCCCGTCTTGCGGCAAAGCGGACAGTTTTGTCAGTGTCGGGGTCGGTGTCGAGCGCGTGGCTGAAGATGTCAAAACACTGTTTCCGCAGGCGCGCGTCATGACGCTCTCCAGCGACCAGACCGGCGGGCTGGCGCAGCTGCACGCTGAAATTGAAAAAATCGAGACGCATCAGGTCGATATCATTGTCGGCACCCAGCTGGTTGCAAAAGGCCATAACTTTCCGGGTCTGACCTTTGTCGGTGTCGTGGATGGCGATTTTTCACTTGGCAGCGGCGATCCGCGTGCAGGCGAGCGGACATTTCAGGTGCTCAATCAGGTGATTGGCCGTGCTGGGCGCGGCGCTGTTGCTGGCCATGCGCTAGTGCAAACGCTCGCGCCCGAACACCCGGTGCTCAAAGCCCTGCTCAAAGGCGACTGGGAGGCTTTCTACGAGGCGGAGGCCGATCAGCGCCAAAGCGCAGGTCTTCCCCCGTCAGGCAGGCTGGCCGCTGTCATTGTCTCCGATGAAGATGTGTCAACAGCGTTTTCTTATGCCCGTGCGCTGGCAAGGCTGGCGCCCAAGCAGGATGGCATTCGCGTCCTTGGCCCCGCAGAAGCGCCATTATTGCGTTTAAAAGGGCGGTTTCGTTATCGTTTGCTGGTCAAGGCGGCGAAAGACGCGGATCTTCAAGCCTATTTACGCGGCTGGATAAAACAGGCACCAGTGCCTAAAGCTCGCCTTAAATGCGTGGTCGATGTCGACCCCTACACTTTTTTATGAATGGAACCTCGTGATGAAAACGGCACTGTTTGCATTGACCCTTTTGCTTGCGCCGTCGCTCGCAATGGCGGCTGAAAAAAACCATGGCATGATGGCGCATCAGCCGGGTGCAAATGCCGCAACAACAGCGTCGATGAATGCCATGAAAAAAATGCATCAGGACATGGCCAAACCCATGTCGGGTGATGCGGACCGCGATTTTGCGATGATGATGGTTCCCCATCATGAAGGTGCGATCGAGATGGCAAAAATCGAACTGAAATACGGAAATGACCCTGAAATGCGCAGGCTCGCCAAAAAAATTATTGCGGCACAGGACATTGAAATCCAGCAGATGAAAAAATGGCAGGGCAGCCCGCACAAAAACCAAAAATAATTTTTCAAAAAGCACTGCCATTCCTGTGTTGCGCGGCTAAAATCACCGTGCTAAACCGTTGAGCGAAAACAAGCGTTGAAGCGACGCTTTTTCAATTATCATCAACAAGGTGCACATCACGCGCTTAAAAAAAGCCGTGGCCATGCTGCAATTTGAAGAGCCAGCTAAAGAGACGACGTTTGACACATCTGAAACTGATTTCCGGCGTTGCCAGCCGCTATGCCCGCTCATTGTTTGAGCTCGCCAGCGAACAGGGCGCCGCTGACAAGGTGCGTGCCGAGCTTGGCATGTTGCAGACCGCGCTGACCGAGAGCCGCGAACTGCGCGAATTGGCGGCATCGCCTGTCATCGCTGCCGCAGACCAGTTGAAAGCGCTGGGCGCACTTGTGTCCGCAATGAAAGTGTCGGAGCTGACAGGAAATTTCGTCAAGCTTCTGGCGACAAACCGCCGCCTGTCGCTGTTGTCGCAGACCATTACGGCGTTTGAAAACTTCGCAGATGAACAGGCTGGTCTTGTTAGCGCCGATGTCACATCAGCAGAAAAATTATCAGAGCAGCAGGTCAAAGCGCTCAAAGACGCTTTAAAAGACACAACCGGCAAGGACGTGACGCTCAACCAGCGCGTCGATCAGGGTTTGATCGGCGGCCTTATCGTTCAGCTCGGCAGCCGCATGATCGACACATCATTGAAAACAAAACTCGCAAATATGAAAACCGCCCTGAGAGGACACGCATAGCCATGGAATTCCGCGCCGCAGAAATTTCAAACATCCTGAAAGAACAGATCAAAGGTTTTGGCAAAGAAGCTGAAGTCTCGCAGGTCGGCAGCGTTCTGTCGGTCGGTGACGGTATCGCCCGTATCCACGGGCTTGATGAGGTCATGGCAGGCGAAATGGTCGAGTTTCCCGGCGGCATTCGCGGCATGGCGCTGAACCTGGAAGCGGACAATGTCGGCGTTGTTATTTTCGGAAACGACCGCGACATCAAAGAAGGCGACACGGTCAAACGCACTGGCACAATCGTTGACGTTCCGGTTGGGAAAGGCCTGCTTGGCCGCGTTGTTGATCCGCTTGGAAATCCGCTGGATGGCAAGGGCCCGATTGAAGCGACAAAGCGCGCACGCGTTGACGTCAAGGCACCGGGCATTATTCCACGCAAATCCGTGCATGAGCCGATGCAGACCGGCATTAAAGCCATCGATGCCCTGATCCCGATCGGCCGTGGCCAGCGCGAATTGATTATCGGTGACCGCCAGACAGGCAAGACAGCCGTTTGCCTTGACGCGATTTTGAACCAGAAAGCGGCGAATGCCGGAACGGATGAAACGCAGAAATTATATTGCGTTTATGTGGCGATCGGTCAGAAGCGTTCGACCGTCGCGCAATTCGTCAAAACGCTGGAAGAGCAGGGCGCTCTTGAGTATTCCATTATTGTTGCGGCAACGGCGTCCGATCCGGCCCCGCTTCAATATCTTGCGCCGTTTGCAGGTTGCACGATGGGCGAATATTTCCGCGACAATGGCATGCACGCGCTTGTGGTTTATGACGATCTTTCAAAACAGGCTGTGGCCTATCGCCAGATGTCGCTTCTTCTTCGCCGTCCTCCCGGCCGCGAGGCCTATCCCGGCGACGTTTTTTATCTGCATTCGCGCCTGCTTGAACGCGCCGCAAAACTCAATGAAGACAATGGCTCCGGCTCACTGACAGCCCTGCCGATTATTGAGACGCAGGCCAATGACGTGTCGGCCTATATTCCAACCAACGTGATCTCGATCACGGACGGCCAGATCTTTTTAGAAACCAACCTGTTTTATCAAGGTATCCGCCCGGCGGTGAACGTTGGTATTTCGGTCAGCCGCGTTGGTTCCGCCGCGCAGGTGAAGGCGATGAAACAGGTCGCTGGTGCGATCAAGGGCGAGCTGGCGCAGTACCGCGAAATGGCGGCCTTTGCGCAATTCGGATCGGATTTGGATGCGGTCACGCAGAAAATGCTGAACCGCGGCGCGCGCCTCACCGAGCTTTTGAAACAGCCGCAGTTTTCGCCGCTCAAAGTTGAAGAGCAGGTTGCGGTCATTTTTGCCGGCATGGAAGGTTTCCTCGACAACCTGCCCGTCAATAAAGTTGGCGCCTTTGAGCAGGAATTGCTGCGGACCTTGCGCGGCAAGGACATGGCCATTCTTGACGACATTCGCACCAAAAAAGCATTGAGCGACGAGACGCGCGCAAAGCTGAAAACAATGCTGGTCGATTTTACCAAAAACTTCGCGGCGTAAATGAATTTGACCCCTCATCCGCTTCGCTGCGCTCAGCACCTTCTCCCGCAAGGGGCGAAGGATTTGGGGGCTGCGTTCCCTCTCCCCTTGCGGGAGAAGGTTAGGGTGAGGGGTTTTTAAGGACAACATCATGGCCTCTCTCAAAGACCTTCGCCTTCGCATTGCCTCCGTCAAGGCAACGCAGAAAATCACCAAGGCCATGCAAATGGTTGCGGCCGCAAAATTGCGCCGTGCCCAGATGGCGGCTGAGGCCGCGCGCCCTTATGCAACGCGCATGTCGAGTGTTCTTGGCGCGCTGGCCAAAGGCATGAAGGACAATAAAGGCGGTCCTGTCCTGCTCGCCGGCAATGGCCGCGACCAGGTACATCTTCTTATCGTCTGCACTGCCGAGCGCGGTCTTTGCGGCGGGTTCAACTCTTCCATCTCGCGCCTTGCCCGCGACCGTGCCAATGCACTTCTGGCGCAGGGCAAGCAGGTCAAAATTTTGTGTGTCGGCAAAAAAGGCTTCGATGTTTTGCGCCGCAATTTCAAAGACAAAATTATTGACGTTATTGATCTTCGCGGCTTCAAGCAGATCGGATTTGCGTCGGCCGAATCCATTGCCGAGCGTGTGCTTGCCGAATTTGATGCAGGCACGTTTGATGTCGCCACCTTGTTCTATTCCCGTTTTAAATCGGTCATCAGCCAGATCCCGACCGCGATCAATGTTATCCCGGCGGAGTTTCCTGAAGAGGAAACAACGCAGTCTTACGTTTATGAGTATGAGCCGGAAGAAGGCGAAATTCTTGCCGATCTTTTGCCGCGCAACATTGCGGTGCAGATTTTCCGCGCGCTTCTCGAAAACGCCGCGTCCGAGCAGGGCGCGCGCATGTCGGCCATGGACAATGCCACCCGCAATGCCGGTGACATGATCCGCAATCTGACGCTTGTCTATAACAAGACACGCCAGGCGCAGATTACCAAAGAGCTGATCGAAATCGTTTCCGGCGCCGAGGCTCTGTAAATCATGAACGGACAAAAATCCCTTGCAGCTTTGATTGCTGGCGGTCTTATCTCCGTCGGTCTTCTTGGCGCGGGCTATTTTGTCTCGACAACGCTTTACAAGGCGAAGTTTGCATCAAACACGGTGACGGTGCGCGGTTTTGCCGAGCGCGATGCGAAAGCAGATCTTGGTCTCTGGCAAATCAGCTTTTCACAAACCGGCGATGTCCTTGCCGATGTCTCGCGCAGCGCATCCGCCACAGAAAAACTTGTCACCGACACGATGCTGAAAAAAGGCCTTCAAAAAGAAGAAATCAATGGCGGCAAATTTGCGGTCACCGATCTTCTTGCCGACCAGTACCGCACCACGCCTGTGACGACAGGGCGGTATATTATCAAAGACACGATTACGGTGCGCTCCATAAATGTCAGCACGATTGAGGCCGCATCGGCAGGCCTGAACGATCTCATCAGCAGCGGTGTGGTGCTGTCGGGCAATGCCATCGATTATCAGTTTACCAAATTGAATGACATCAAGGCTGCGATGCTTCGCGACGCGACCCAAAACGCGCGCACAGCGGCAGAGCAGTTTGCAAGCGATGCAGGCTCCAAGGTCGGCGCCATCCAGTCGGCAAGCCAAGGCTATTTTTCTGTCAATTCGCGCGATACACCTTCTGACAATAACGGCAATGGCGAAGGCACCAATGTCGAGCGCGCAAGCTCAATCGACAAAAAAGTTCGCGTGGTTGTCACGCTCACCTACTATCTCGACCGATAACTCTCTTTTCGAAGGAAAATCATAATGGCCCAGAACGCAAATTCGAACATCGCCTCAAAAGGCAAGGTCTCACAGGTGATCGGCGCGGTTGTCGACGTTCACTTTGAGGGCGGCCTGCCCGCCATTTTGAACGCGCTGGAAACCGATAACCAAGGCAACCGCCTTGTGCTTGAAGTCGCGCAGCACCTTGGCGAAAACGCCGTGCGCACAATCGCGATGGATTCAACAGAAGGTCTCGTGCGCGGTCAGGATGTCAAAGACACAGGCTCTCCGATCATGGTTCCGGTTGGCGAAGGCACGCTGGGCCGCATTTTGAACGTCATCGGCGAACCCGTTGATGAAGCAGGCCCTGTGTCTTTTGACGAGCGCCGCCCGATCCACGCGCCCGCGCCAAACTTTGTCGACCAGTCGACGGAAGCTGAAATTCTCGTGACAGGCATCAAGGTTGTCGATCTTCTCGCACCTTATGCAAAAGGCGGCAAAATCGGCCTGTTCGGCGGTGCCGGCGTCGGCAAAACAGTTCTGATCCAAGAGCTGATCAACAACATCGCCAAAGCCCATGGCGGCTATTCCGTGTTTGCCGGTGTCGGCGAGCGCACACGCGAAGGCAACGACCTTTACCACGAATTTATCGAGTCCGGCGTCAACCAGAAGGGCGGCGGCAAAGGTTCAAAATGCGCCCTTGTCTATGGCCAGATGAACGAGCCTCCGGGCGCGCGCTCACGCGTGGCGCTGTCCGGCCTGACGCAGGCGGAATATTTCCGCGATCAGGGACAGGACGTTTTGTTCTTCGTCGATAACATTTTCCGCTTTACGCAGGCCGGTTCCGAAGTGTCGGCGCTTCTTGGCCGTATTCCGTCCGCCGTGGGCTATCAGCCAACTTTGGCAACCGATATGGGCGCCTTGCAGGAGCGCATTACGACAACGCAAAAAGGGTCGATCACATCGGTTCAGGCGATTTACGTGCCCGCCGACGATTTGACCGATCCTGCGCCAGCAGCCTCTTTTGCCCACTTGGATGCGACAACCGTGTTGTCGCGCTCCATTGCTGAAAAAGGGATTTATCCTGCGGTTGATCCGCTCGATTCGACATCGCGCATGTTGGAGCCGCGCGTCATTGGCGAGCGCCATTACAACATTGCGCGCCGTGTGCAGGAAATTCTGCAACGTTATAAATCGCTTCAGGACATCATCGCCATTTTGGGCATGGACGAATTGTCGGAAGAAGACAAAATCACTGTTGCGCGCGCCCGTAAAATTGAGCGTTTTCTCAGCCAGCCATTCTTTGTCGCGGAAATTTTCACAAACACGCCGGGCAAATTCGTTGCGCTTGAAGACACGATCAAGGGCTTTGAAGGTCTTGTCGAAGGCAAATACGATCATTTGCCGGAAGCGGCCTTCTACATGGTTGGCAATATCGACGAAGCAGTCGAAAAAGCCCAGAAGCTTGCCGCGATGGCAGCCTAAACTCATTACCCCTCACCCTAACCCTCTCCCACAAGGGGAGAGGGGACGCGCGTGAACTTTCCTTCTCTCCTTGCGGGAGAAGGTGCCGAGCAAAGCGAGGCGGATGAGGGGTTGAACAAGGAAAATAAAATATGCCAAACCTCTTTCCATTCGAACTTGTCTCGCCCGAAAAACAAATGTTTTCAGGCGAGGTCATCTCGGTTCAGGTGCCGGGATCAGAAGGCGATTTTGAAGTTCTTGCCGGACACGCGCCAGTGCTCTCAACATTACGCCCCGGCGTTCTCACCGTTCACGGTTCCGCAGGCCAGACACGCTTCCTTGTGCAGGGTGGCTTTGCCGAGGCCAATCCGCAAAGCCTGACTGTTCTGGCAAGCGAGATTGAATCCGTTGACGGAATGACGCCAGAGCGCGTTCGCTCCGAAATCGATGCGGCACTGGCCGTCATTGCCAATGGCGCATCTGCACATGCGGTCAGCCATGCACAATCTAAAATCGAAGCCCTGAAACAACTGGAGCATTAAACATGATCAGACGTCTTCTCCTCGCCCTTCCATTTTTGCTCGCGCCGGTTTTAGCAAAAGCGCAGGACGCCACTGTTGCGGCCAACCTTCAAGGCACATGGAAACTGAAAAGCTTTTACATGGTCGATGAAGACACAAAGGACAAAAAATTCCATTACGGCGAACAGCCAAACGGCACGATGGTGCTTTTAGCCAATGGCTATATGATGAACGTCATCACCGCGCAGGACCGGATGAAAAAACCGGAGACAGACGCTGACCGCTCAAGCGCTTTTAAAACGCTTGTTGCTTACAGCGGCACCTACAAAATTGAAGGCGATGCCTTTATCACCAAAGTCGATGTGGCCTGGAACGAGGGCTGGGTCGGCACCGACCAGAAGCGCACTTTTAAAATTGATGGTGACACGCTGACAATCACGAGCATGACGCAGCCTGCGGTGAACTTCGACAACCGGATGATGCATGGCGAGCTGATCTGGACCCGCGTAAAATAAGATGCGTGACAACGGCAAGATCGATTACGTCGAACTTCCGGGCGGTGCCGCGCTCAGCGCCGTAAAGACATTCTACACACAAGCGTTTGGCTGGACCTTTACCGATTATGGCCCTGCCTATGCTGCGTTCTGCGAAGGGCTCGACGGCGGGTTAGATGCAGAGACGACCAGCGCCAAGCCGCTTGTCGTGCTTTATGCCGACAATCTTGAGCAGATGCTCGCCCGCGTTGAAGACACGGGCGGAAAAATCACCAGACCTGTTTTTTCATTTCCCGGCGGACGGCGTTTTCACTTTCAGGACCCGGCCGGCAATGAGCTGGCCATGTGGTCAGCATCATAAACACAAGGCTTTTTGAGCTTTGGAATTCAAATATGTTTCACGTGAAGCAGCGTTTACGCTCGATTTGAATTGCGCAAAAGCCTTATAAAACGGGGGTTTTTGCGCCTCTTTTTCGCGAAACAAAGATCGCCTTTTTTTCAAAAAGCCTGATTTTACAAGGGTTTTGAAAAATCGGGTGTGCATAAAAAGGGCTCAATTACCCTCATAAATGCACCTATTCGACAAAAAAGGCGTCCGTTGCGGACGCCTTTTGAAAAGTCGGCCAGATAAAGACGATTACTCTTCGTCGCTGAGCGTGTAGCTGCCCGTGTCGCAAAGATCGATGTTCTTTTCAATGACGGAATTGTTGGTCTCATCCTTGTCGCCATCATCTTCGAAAACAAATTTGAGATCGTAATTTGCTTTGGCGCCTTTGGAGCACTTTGCCGCGGATTTGATGGTTGCGGAAACCGTGGCCCCTGATTTGAGCACGTCCGTATCGCCAAGCATGTCTTCTTCCCAATCGTCTGTGCCGACGGGGGACGCGTAAATTTCTGTGACGTCAAATTTCGATTTGTTGATGATGTCGAATTTCAAACTCTCGGCCATCACCGGGGTCATCAGAGCGGCGGCGAAAAGTCCTGTAAAAAGCAAATGACGCATAAAGGAAGCCTTGATTGGAATAACCCTTTAAGAACAGGGATAATGCCTTTTAATGCGCGCGGGTTCGGCGTCAAGCGCACAGGGCTGATTTGGGCATATTTTCAGCCATAAAAAAAGCGTCAGGCTTTTCGGGTTGTCCGCAACAGTTCAAGCACCTTCTTGATGTCGTTGTCATAAGGGTCTTGCCGCTGCGCCTCTTCGCACAAATCGCCGAGATTGGTTGGCCCGTCTGAAAAGGCAAAGCGGGTGAGACAATTGATGACGCTTGCCGTGCCATCATCAGACGGATCGAGCTGCGCACCTTTTTGCATGACATTGCGTGCGCGTGCCAACAAATCAGGGCCCAGCCGATTGCCACCTGTTATAGCAAAACGCGCGGCGGTGCTTAGGTTTTTGATGTTGTTGTCATCGATTTCGGCATAGCTCATGTAATCCGACAGTGCTGAGGCTGTGTCTTGCAGGCAAATATCGGTGCGCGCCCTTGTGTAATATAAGTCAGCGCGCGCAGGCTCAATCTTTATCGCGCGATCAATAAGGTCATGCGCAAACTGGCACTCGTTCATGTTGAGCAAGGTGTGTGTGTAGGCTTGCATATATTTCACGCCGTAAGGAAAGCGCGTCAATTGCGCGTGATAAAGCTCTATCAGATGTGCGCCGCGTGCCTGAAGCGTCATGACATTTGTCATGTCGCGCCTTTGCATTTGCACTGCGAGAGCGTGAGATTCCACAGCGCTGAGCGCCGGCACGCCAATGGTGGTTTTGGCAAATTCATCATATTTATGGTCGCTTCCGCCCCATTTTGACAGCAAGGTTTCCAGCATTTCCTGATGTGCATCGATGTCAAAGGGCGCGATTTTTTTGGCTTTTTGAAAATAATCTTGCGCCTGCTCGGGTTTTCCATCGGCGCGGCTGATTTTGATGAGCGTGGTCAATGCCGGATAATAGGACGGGTCAATTGTCAAAGCCGTTTCAGCGGCCATCTGCGCCACTTCGATACGCCCTGCAAAAATTCTGAAACGCTCATCATTTGTTTCGCTGTTCCAACGCCGTCCGCGTCCGTCAAATGCGTAGTTATAATAGGCTTCGGCGACAAAACTTTGCGCAAATACGCTGCGCGGAAACGCCTTGGCATAGGCGGCGGCAAGTTGGGCCATATTTTTTCCGCCGCGAATGGTGATAATTGAAATCAGTGTTGACGCGTAGTCAAAACCATTGCCGCTGATGCGTTTGTCGTTCCATATTTGCGACAGCGTGCGATCAACACTGGCAAAGTGACCCGCCAGCATCAAAGCATACATCTCATGCGAATCTTGAAAAGCGCTGTGGGCTGCTGGCGCTGGCAAAGGGGAGGCCAGATAGGTTTTCAACTCAGCAATTTGCTGATTGCCTTTGTCGTTCTCGCCGTGCGGTGCAAGCGCAAGCACAGCCGCAAGGGCGATGATCATCGCAATCACACTATGCTTGATGGTCATTTTATCCCCATATGCGGAGATTAACGCGCGGTGTTTGTTATTTCATGATGAAATGTGAATAATTTTTCATAAATGGCTTTTTTAAAAGGCACGATAAGGTGGGGCAGCTCTGACGCAGCGACCCATTTCCAGTCCATGAACTCGGGCTTGTGCGCGCCCTTGCCGGGAGACAGAACATTGATTTCAGTCTCCTCCCCGGTAAAGCGCATCATAAACCATTTCTGGGTCTGGCCGCGATATTTGCCCTTCCACGCCGTGCCGACACGTTCGGCGGGCAGATCGTAATTGAGCCAGCCAGCATGCTCGGCGATCAGCTCGGCAGAGGTGATATTGGTTTCTTCAAAGAGCTCGCGGCGTGCGCAGGCATAAGGGTCTTCGCCCTCATCGATCCCGCCTTGCGGCATTTGCCAGGCAAACCCGTTGTCGCCCAGCTCCGGTCCGTTTTTTCTTTTTCCGACAAAGACTTTATCATCGGCGTTCAGGAGCATGATCCCGACGCAAAGGCGATAAGGCAGCGTGCTCAACTTGCAGGCTCGCCGCTGACAACCGCGCTGACTGGCACAAGCGCAATGCCGCGCGCCTCCAGCTCTTTGGCCCATTTTGAAAGCCGCTCGATCGTCACCGGCAAAGCCGACGCCATGCCGAGAGCCGAGCCATTGTTACGTGCCTCCTGCTCCAAAGCGGCGAGCGCCTCGTCAATTTTATCGGGGCTCGGGACGACATCAATTGTCAGGCGGGCTTTTTTATAACCGATCTTGAGATCCTGCGCGATCTGGTCCGAGACCGTGCGCGGGCTGGAGCCGTCATCGACAACGCTCAAACCCCGCTCATTGGCATCTTGCAGGATGGGCCGCAAAGACGCCGTGTTGGATGAAAACTTGGCGCCGAGATAATTGACAATTCCGGTGTATCCGGAAAAGCGCGAATACGACCAGTACAGCCGGTTGAGGTTCTGCTCGCGCGGCAGGGTTGAGAGCAATGTCTGCGGGCCGGGATCATTGGAGGGATAGTCAAACGGCTCCATCGGAATTTGCAGCATCACTTCGTGCCCCACCTCGCGTGCCTTGTCGACCTGCGTTTGCAGCTGGTTGCCGTAAGGGGCAAACGCCAACGTGATGGCGGGTGGAAGGCGCGTGATGGTTTCGGCCGTTCCGCTCTGCGATAAACCAAGCCCGCCGACGAGAATGGCAATCTTTGGCGCATTTGCGGGAAGCACACCTGCAGACGCATCGTAAGCGCGCGCGTAAAGTTTCGAAGCGCGCGCGCCATCTGCACCGATTTTAGGCAGCAGGCCGACGCGGGTTTTTTCGATAATGCGCGCGTCAGGCGCGATCACGATGTCGGGTCCGCTGCCGTCTTTTGGCAGAGTGATGGTTTTGACAAGCATCTGCCCGTCTTCGCCGCCGGGCGTGAGAATGGACACGGTCGGTTTGCCGACGCGGTCAAGCGCAGGGTCTATTGTTGTTGAGGGGACAGGTTCCGCTGCCGTCTCAAAACTTTTATTTGGCGCGCTCTGCGCGCCCGCATCGGCTTGCGGCGGCACAACCAATGGCGGCGGTACGGGCACAATTTTGTAGGGCTCGCCGCCAAGCGGATCGTTGATGAAAATGGCGTAAGCGCCAATGCCGCCCAGCACCAGCGTGCTGATGGCAAGCGCGGGCAGCGCACCGATGCGAAACCGGATGCTGGATTTTTGTTTTCGTGTCAGCGGTGCGTAAAGATCGTCGGACATCAGACCTGACAGGTTCAAGGCAAAAACGTATTTTGCGTTTCGAATCAGTTTTTATCATACCGCAATTTGCCTGTACTGGCTTGCGTGCGGGTTCTCACAACACTGTGCGCATAAAAAAAGCCCCCAAGGGCGGGGGCTTTTGAAGTGGTGGAATGCGGAGCTGTTGAGGTGGTTGAGTTAAAGGACAATGCCCTTCGCTTGAAGCTCAGGGCGTTCAAAGAGAATTGCGCCTCACAGCGATGCTCAGCGCGTTCGTCAGCTTAAAAATGCCCACTGGGCATTTTTATTCGCAAGCGAAGCGCTGCCTCACTAATTCCGCATCGCCGCTTTTTTAGGGTCGGCCGGAAAAGCTGCATTGGTTTCCTTGCCGTGCAGCAAATCAACCGCGTAATTCAGCTGCTTGTCGTCTTTCCGTTCGGGCGGAATGTAGGCGGAGGAGCCGGACGCATCTTCATCGTCGTTTTTCAAATGGCCTTTGAGCGATGCTTCGCCCTCAACCAAATCTTTGCCTTTGAGATCGGGCGGCAGGATCTGTTCGATCTTGATGTCGGGGCCAATGCCTTTGGCCTGAATGGAGCGGCCGCTTGGTGTGTAATAGCGCGCCGTTGTCAGGCGCAAAGCGCCGCCATATTGCGGCAAGGGCATAATGGTCTGCACCGAGCCTTTGCCGAATGAGCGTGTGCCGATCAGGGTTGCGCGCTTGTGGTCCTGCAAAGCGCCGGCCACGATTTCAGACGCCGACGCCGAGCCGCCGTTGATCAGGATCAAAACCGGTTTGCCATTGGCAAGGTCGCCGGCTTTCGCGGCAAAGCGCATGGTTTCCGATTCGCGCCGGCCTTTGGTGAGAACAATTTCGCCCTGATTGAGGAACGCATCGGAGACATCAATCGCCTGGTCGAGAAGCCCGCCCGGATTGTTGCGAAGATCAAGGACAATGCCTTTCAGCTTGGCTCCGAGGGTTTTGTTGAACCCTTCCAGCGCCGCATCGACGCCCTCGCCGGTTTTTTCATTAAACTGCGTGACGCGGATATAGCCGATGTCATCGCCTTCGACGCGCGAGCGCACGGACTGCAATTTGATCGTGTCGCGTTTCAGCTCGAAGGTCAGCGGTTCTTTGGTCTCCGCGCGCATGATTTTAAGTTTCAGCGTTGAGCCGATCGGGCCGCGCATTTTTTCGACCGCTTGCGGCAATGTCAGCCCGCTGACCTGCTCGCCGTCAAGTTCGGTGATGAGGTCGTTGGCGCGAATGCCGGCTTTGGCCGCAGGCGTGTCGTCGATTGGCGACACGACTTTAACAAGTCCGTTTTCCATCGAGACTTCGATGCCGATCCCGCCAAATTCGCCTTTGGTCTGCACCTGCATGTCACCGAAGTTTTTTGCATTGAGATAGGACGAATGCGGATCAAGCGAGGTGAGCATGCCGTTGATGGCGTTCTCGATCAGGTCTTCATCTTTGGGCTGTTCGACATATTCCGCGCGCACGCGCTCAAACACATCGCCGAACAGGTTCAGCTGACGATAGGTGTCAGATGATGCGCCGATCGCGGGTTCAACCGCGTGAAATGGCAGGTTCCAGGCCGCAGTGCCAAGCAGGGCGCCAAGAACAACACCGGTCGCGAGAAGGGACAGTTTGCGCATACGTCTTCAAACCTTTTGTTTTAAATGAGCCCACCAGGGAGATGGGTCGACTGTGACACCGTTTTTCCGAAACTCAACATACAGAACTGGCTCGCTCGACGCGACGTCAATCGCGGTGGCGGCGCTGAGGCGTGTATCGCCCATTTTTCCAACGGGCGCACCCGCCGGTACGAACTGCCCGATTTCTACACTGCTTTGCGACAGTCCTGCCAGAAGAATATGATAACCAGACCCTGCATTTATGATCACAATAAGACCATAGCTGCGAAAGGGTCCGGCATAGACCACAAAACCGTCGGCAGGTGCCGTCACAATCGCCTGTTTGCGTGTCGCCATCAAAAGCCCGTGATTCGGCAGGCCATAAAGATCTTTCTCTCCAAAACCGCGAAGGGTTTCACCGCTGACAGGCAGTGGTAAAAATCCGGCCGCATTGTCGAATGAAATGGCCGGAAATTTACGGTCGGCGGGGCCAAGAAAGGCGACCGTGCGCTCGTCGGGGTTTTTGGCGCTGCGCAATTTTGTCAGATTCTCGGCCTCGATCGTGGCGCTGTCTTTCATCAACACCCGCGCCGCCTCCGCCGCGGCCGCCTGTTCGGCCGCGCGCCGCGCCGCCTCGATTTCTTTTTCGGAGCGCTCGATCAGCTCGCTTAAAGATTTCACATCATTGGCAAGCTGGGCGGCGCGCGTCGAGGCGCGCACCAGCTCCTGTTCATTGGCGCTTTCATCCTTGCGGCGCAGGACAAGCAGAGCATCGAGCTTTTGCTGGCTGGCTGCCGCCTGCTGCACTTCCAATCGGTTGGCGGTGATTTCGGCGGCTATTTTGGCGCGCAGTTTGACAAGGTCATCAAGCTCCTGCGCCAGAAATTTGGCCTCCTCGGCAAATTCGGGCAACACCGCGCCAAGGAGAATGGCCGAGCGCACCGCTTTCAGCGCATTTTCAGGCTCGACCAGAAGCGCGGGCGGCGGGTTGCGGCCCATGCGCTGCAAGGCGGCCAGCAGTTCGGCAATGACATCATGGCGTTTTGCCAGCGAGGCACGGATTTTGCCCTCGGTCGCGGCGTAGCCTGAAAGGCGCTTTTCGCTGGCTGAAATCGCGCGCTCCAGAGTTTGAATTTTCTGCGCGGTGTCCACCAATGAGGCGTTGATTTTGGCGCGGTCCTGTTTGATTGACGCAAGTTCGCTATTCAGGCGGTCGACACGTTCCTGCTCGGCTTTCAGATCGCTGCCCATATGCTCCAGCCGCTCATGCCGCTGCTCTGCTGTTTCAGGCTCTGGCGCGGCCTGCTGCGCATGCAGAGGCGCAGCGCACACACATGCCAAAAGCACAGCGGAAAAGCGTGAGCGAGCAGGTGACAAAAGAAAGGCTTTCAGATGCGATGGTAAGGATGGCCCGACAGAAGCGTCAGCGCACGGTAAATTTGCTCTAACAACAGCGGCAGCGCAAGCTGGTGCGGCCATGTCATCGCACCAAGACCAAGAATTAGGTGTGCATCATTGCGAACTGTCTCATCAAGCCCGTCGGGGCCGCCAATGAGAAAATGGAGATCGCCGGATGCTGTGCTGCGTGCGTGTTGCAGCACATCGGCAAAAGCGGGGCTTGTCATCTGCGTCCCGCGCTCGTCGAGGACAATGACATAACCGCTTTTTGCGCCTCGCCGCAGCCCTATGGCCTCGTCGGCCTTGCGCGTGTCCGCGCTGTCTTTCCGGCTTTCATTCAGCTGGACAAGATCAATCGAGGAAAAGCCTTGCGCGCGCGCAAGTTTTGGAATGCGCTCAAGATAACGCGCGGTGAGTTCCCGCTCCGGCCCTTTGCTGGAGCGGCCAATGCCTGTGATCACAAGGCGCATGTCAGCTTGAAATCAAGCGACTGTCCGCTCGGAGGGGCGGTCTTCAGACCAGAGTTTTTCCAGATTGTAAAAATTGCGAATATCCGGGTGGAAAATGTGCAGGATCACATCACCCTGATCGATCAGCACCCAGTCGCAATTCGGGCGACCTTCAATGCGCACGTCGTGCTTGCCAAGCTTGGCCAGCGCGTCGAGAACATGGCTTGCGATCGCGTCGACATGCCGCTGGGAGCGCCCGGAGGCGATCACCATGAAATCGGCAAGACTTGTACGATCGTAAAGGGGGATACTGACAATGTGCTCGGCCTTGCTGTCGTCCAGCGTGGCGAGGATTTTTTGCAAAATGGCTTCCGCCGCGGCCAGTGCCGGTGGGGAAACAGGGTGCCTTCGAATGGTGGCGCCCTCAGACCGCGTTGCGGTGTTCAGTGTCGCATCCCTTTCAGGTTCGGCCAGACCGGAGTCCGGTTCTCATTCAATGATGACATTACAACGTTAATAATAAGTTTACTCTTTCTTTTTTGCAATGTCTTGCCCCTCGCGAATTTGTGAAGATGAAATCTTTACATGAGGCCCTGAAAGATACACCCAGGCCGGCGGCGCGCTGGAGGCAAGCGCTCCAGCATCAGCCTGCGCAATTCGCGCGCCTGCAAACGCCTGAGTGAACGCGCTTGCCAGCACGTCGGCGTCCTGTTCGCCGCGCGCCACGATGGCAATCGGCACGCGTGCTGCAAGCTCGCGCCAGCGATACCATTTGTCGAAAGTGTGCAGGTTGTCGCCGCCCATGATCCAGACAAAATGCGTCGAAGCCGCCGTGTCCTGAAGCCGAGCGACAAGATCATAGGTTGTGTGCGTCCCCCATTTTTGCTCGGCATCGCTGACTGTGATGCGGGAGTGGTTGAACATCTGCCGCGTTTGCGCAAACCGCACCTGAAAATCAGCACTGGCCTGCGGTTTCAAAGGATTGGCCGGGGTGACAAAAACGATCACACGGTCAAGCTGAAGCGCTTGAAGCGCCGTCAGCGCCACATGCACATGCCCCTCATGCACGGGATCGAAACTGCCACCGAAAACACCGACACGCTCATTGGCTTTGAATGCAAATGTTTCGAGCTTAAACCGCATGCTCAAGAGGCAGATGGCCCTGTGTCATGGTCAGCTTTGTGCAAGGACATGCGCACCGTGGTCGATGCCGCTGCCTCGTCGTTCTGGCTTGAAATATAAGCGCGCAGCGCACGCAGCGTCTCTTCCAGATTGTGCCCGGACACCGCCGAAATGATTAAGGCTTTTTGTCCTGTCGCGGTTTCAAAATCGCGGCGGCACTGTTCGGCATCTTCAGAACTCAAGGCATCGGATTTGGTCAGTGCGATGACTTCCGGTTTCAGCTCAAGCTCTGCATCATAGGCCGCAAGCTCTTCGCGGATCACATGATAGGCGCTCGCCGGATCGTCCTGCGTCATGTCGATAAGATGAAGCAGAACACGGCAGCGCTCGACATGGCCAAGAAACTGGTGGCCAAGGCCGACGCCTTCATGCGCGCCCTCAATCAGCCCCGGAATATCAGCAAGCACGAAAGCGGGCTCGCCAACCGTCACCACGCCTAGCCCGGGGTGCAGGGTTGTAAACGGGTAGTCGGCGATTTTTGGTCGTGCCGCCGAAACGCGCGACAGGAATGTCGATTTGCCGGCATTGGGCTTGCCAATCAGACCGGCATCGGCAATCAGTTTCAGGCGAAAGTCGACGGTGCGTTCTTCGCCATCCAGCCCCGGATTGGCGTGGCGCGGCGCGCGGTTGGTCGAAGATTTGAAATAGGCATTGCCAAAACCGCCATTGCCGCCTTTGGCAATAATGACGATCTGGCCAAGCTCGGTGAGATCCGCCAGCAACAGCTCGGTCTCATAATCATAAACCTGTGTCCCGACAGGCACTTTCAGCGTGACGTCCGCGCCATTGGCGCCGGTGCGGTCACGCCCCATGCCGTGGCCGCCGGTCTTGCCTTTGAAATGTTGCTGGAAGCGGTAATCAATCAGGGTGTTGAGGCCGTTGACGCATTCGACCACCACATCGCCGCCGCGCCCGCCATTGCCGCCATCCGGCCCGCCAAATTCAATAAATTTTTCACGCCGGAACGAGACGGCGCCTGCGCCGCCATTGCCGGCTTTGACATAAATTTTGGCCTGATCAAGGAATTTCATGGGAGCGTCATAGCAAAACTCTGCTGAAAAAGCACGTTTTGCTTGGGCTTTTCTTAAAGTTTAATTTCGCCCTGCTCGTCACCGCTCCAATATTTCAAGCGGCTGGCCTTGACGTGAATCATGACAATGCCGGGCGTGTCCAGACCCTGCTCAAACCAGATCTCAAGATCTTTATTCCAGTGTTTTTCCATCACGCGCCTGTCGGTGATGAGGCTCGCCGCGCCCGTAACCGAGACATAGGTGTGGGTTGTTTTGAGAAGGCCGTGCTTGCCATTGTAGCTTAAATTCACTTGCGCATGATGGGCGATCTGCTTTGGCGCGGAGCTGTCCTGCATTGAGAAGAAATAGCAGTCGCCGTTAAAATCAACATCGCGGTTGTTGCTCATCGGCCGGGATTCAAGGCCGCCATGCCCCGTCTGGCTGCTGAGCATGCAGATGTCGATGTCTTTGAGAGCTTTCGAAATGTCTGAGAGTTCCACGGGTTATTGCCTTTCAGGTGATGAAAGACAGTCAACCGCGCGTGTGGGCAGTCGTTCCTTGAGACGAGCCATAAAAAAACAGCCCCGAAGGGCTGTTTTTTTTAAATAGGCTTTGAAAGCGTGCTTAAGAAGCGATCGCCTCAACCGAGATGAACTGTTTGCCACCCGAAGTCGCCTTGAATTTCACGGTTCCTTCGGCAGTTGCAAAGATGGTGTGATCTTTGCCAAGGCCCACATTAACGCCCGGATGCCAGCGCGTCCCGCGTTGACGGACAATGATATTGCCGGCGAGCACATGCTCGCCGCCAAATTTTTTAACGCCAAGGCGCTTACTTTCAGAATCGCGGCCGTTTCTCGACGAACCGCCAGCTTTTTTATGCGCCATGACTAAACTCCCTGTTTCAACTCAAAGCAGGTCGAAGATTACTTCGCTGCCTTTTTGGCTGTTGTTTTACGGCTCGAAGTTTTCTTCTTTGCCGGACCGCGCTTGGCTGTCGCACGTTTCGCAGGAGCCTTCTTTGCTGCTGTCTTCTTAGCAGCTGGCTTCCGCTTTGCCGTGGTCTTTTTCGCCGGTTTGCGGGTCGTTGTGGTCTTCTTAGCAGCTTTTTTAACCGCTACGCCAGTCTTTTTTGCAGCTGGTTTTTTAACCGCTGTTTTGCGCTTTACAGCTGTTTTCGTGGCTGTTTTGCGTGTTGTCGTCGCTTTTTTCGCTTTAGGCTTTTTCATATCTTCCTCTCCATGGAATGCAGACGTCGTTTCTGCGGATTTCGCAGGTTTTTTAGCCGGTTTTGCCGCAGACAAATCCGGTTTCTTGCCATCGGTCAGGATCTCGGTGATCTGCACGACGGACAATTCTTGGCGATGGCCACGCTTGCGGCGCGAGTTCTGGCGACGGCGCTTTTTGAAAGCGATCACCTTTTCCCCACGCGCATGCTCAATCACGCGGCCGGCAACGGTGACGCCCTTGATGCCCGGCGCGCCGAGCTGGGTTTTTCCACCGTCGTTTAAAAGAACAACGTCTTCAAACGCGACGATGTCCCCTTCTTCAGCGTTCATGAGGTTGACAACAATCGTGTCATCCTTCGAAACCTTGTATTGTTTCCCGCCGGTCTTGATGATTGCGAACATGTCCAAACTTTTCCTACAACTTATAGATACGAGTACGACGCCGATGAAACGGCCCCCGCGTTTGCTTGCGCGCGCGAAGGTCGTGATGTGCCGTAAGGTCGCATCTGTGTCAAGGTTAAACCGATTTGGTTGATGTGTTCAATTTGGCAGGCAAGATGATTTGCAAGTTATCCATCTCTTTTTTCAGGCCCTCTTCCTTGAGGTGACCAAGTTGAATGCCGCATCTGCCCGAATTTTATTGTCTGAAAACTGGCATGACTTGGAACGAATCTTGTAAAGCCAAAAATGCGTGACAGAAGATAACAATCTCTTAAAGCGTGCGTAAACCCTTGGGACAACACGTGTCACGCCCTGAAAATTTTTTGTGGGATACGGTTTTGTCGGCCATGACGCGCGAAAGTGATTTGCAAAACGGCACGGATTTTCTTTGAAGGCGTGCGGCATTTGGGGGCAAAGCCCCGAGATTGTAACTGAAGATGTGCTTGTGGCCTGACGCCTGCAAGAGCGTTTGCCGAAGCGGGCTTGAGAGCTCCGCATTCTTGTCATGGATGCCAGTGTTTCAGTTTTTGAGATCGGTCAAGGGCGCTTTGCGCCGCTTGCGGTTACACCCCTTCAGCGATCTCAAAAATTGAAAAGTCTCGGCATCACAAGAATGCGCCATCATCATCGTTTGGCCATGTGGGAGGGTCGGTCGCCGAGGTGAGGCGCGTCTTGCACATTATGCCAGTGGCATAATGTGAGCGCCGAATGCCATGAGCCAGCGCTTGAGCGTAAGCGAACAGCGCCGCAATACATGCGAGCGGCTGTGTCCTTTCTTGAAAATAAATGCTTCAACCACGATCGTTTTTGCTTTACACCTACGGCAACGGAGAGGTGGCCGAGTGGTTGAAGGCACCGCACTCGAAATGCGACGTGGGGGCAACCTCACCGTGAGTTCGAATCTCACCCTCTCCGCCATTCAAGCCGATCATGCGCCAGCATGACACAAAGCTCCAGTGGAGCTTTGTGAGGCGAAGAATGCCAAGCCGGTTCACGGCGCGGCAGGTTTAGCAATTTTGTTTATTTGCTTCTCGCGTCTTCGTTTTGGCGCTGTTCGCGGGCGCTCGAGCGCAGGCCCGAAGCGCTCAAAGCTCACCACCTGCCACTGGCATGTGGTGCAAGACACGCCTCACCCTCTCCGCCATTTTATTTTTGAATATCAATATTATATTGGTAAAAAAGCTACCCTATAAGGAGAGTTGACATGCATCATGTGAAATTAAACAACGGCGTTGAAATGCCAATTCTGGGTTACGGTGTATTCCAAATCGCCGACCTTAAGGAATGCGAACATTGTGTGATCGATGCCATCGATACGGGCTATCGCTTGATCGACACCGCAGCTTCCTATCAAAACGAGGAAGCCGTTGGCGCTGGTATTAAACAAAGCGGAATCGACCGTAAAGAGCTGTTCGTTACCACGAAGCTATGGCTGCAATCTGCGGGCTATGAGAAAACGAAAGCCGCATTCGAGCGCTCGTTAAATCGTCTTCAATTGGACTATCTCGATTTATACCTCATTCACCAGCCTTACGGTGATGTGTATGGGGCGTGGCGGGCGATGGAGGAGCTTTATAAGGCAGGGAAAGTGCGGGCGATTGGCGTCAGCAATTTTTACCCCGACCGCATCATGGATTTCATGATCCATAACGAGGTCAAACCCGCCATCAACCAGATCGAGACGCATCCCTTCCACCAGCAGAACGATACGCAAAAATTCCTTGCGGAACATCATGTGCAGATCGAGGCATGGGGGCCATTTGCGGAGGGTAAGAACAGCCTCTTCCAAAATGAGTTACTTGGCTCGATTGCCAAGAAATACGGCAAGTCGATTGCGCAGGTCGTCTTGCGCTGGTTGATCCAGCGCGGCGTGATTGCCATTCCGAAATCGGTCAAAAAAGAACGCATGGAGCAAAATCTGGCGGTGTTTGATTTTGAGTTGAGCGCCGAAGACATGACCAGCATTGAAACGCTCGATCAAAAAGCCAGCAGCTTCTTCGATCACCGTGATCCGAAAATGGTGGAATGGCTCGGCAATCGTAAACTAGATGTGTAAGCCATTGCGCATTGATTGTTCAAACCGTTGAACTTATGATTTCGGAATACATCTGTTTAGTTGAGCCGCGAAGCAAAAAGCGAGTTAAACTGCGGCTGAGAGACTTCTCGAAAACTATACGTCTGCTCCGCCACTTTTTTATTTTCTGCCATTCGGTAAACCTCGGGCGCAATCGCGCAGCGGGCAAAATAGTCCAGTGGACTGTTTTGAGGCGAAGAATGCCAAGCCGTTTCACGGCGTGGCAGTTTAGCGATTAAAGTCACCAGCTTCTCGCGTCTTTGTTTTGGCGCTGTTCGCGGGCGCTCGAGCGCAGGCTCGAAGCGCTCAAAGCTCACCACATGCCACTGGCATCTGGTGCAAGACACGCCTCACCCTCTCCGCCATTCTCATTACAGTTGCGCCTCTCGGCAAGCCGCGGGCGACCCCTCCGCGCCAGTTGCAATTGCGCTGCAGAGCAGCCAGTCTCGCGTTCATCGTCAGCAAGATCGACACGCAAAGCAGGCAAGGACACCAATGCAAAGCCAGATTATCAGACGCGCAGGCTCGCAGCCTTCCGTCAAAGGGCCGGACGACTATTTCACCGGCACAGTGCGAATCGATCCGTTATTTCCGGCCGTCGAGCCAAGCCGTGTTTCTGGTGGCCTCGTCACATTCGAGCCTGGCGCGCGCTCGGCATGGCATACGCATCCGCTGGGCCAAAACCTGATCGTCATTTCCGGACTTGGCTGGACGCAGTGCGACGGTGGCCCGAAAAGAGAAATTCGCCCGGGCGATGTCATTTCGTGCCCGTGCGGCCAGAAACACTGGCATGGTGCAACAGCCACCACCGCGATGAGCCATATCGCGATTACCGAAGCGCTCGATGGTAAAAATGTCGAGTGGATGGAAAAGGTAAGCGATGCGCAATACCTTTCCCCAGTGCAATCTGATTAGAAAGACATCCATGACAACCAAAGACTTAAGCGGCCCACAAAAAGCATTCGGTGATATTGCCCCCAAGCTCGCTGATATCAGCGATAAGGTTTTATTCGGTGATGTTTGGGAGCGTCCCGACCTTTCACCTCGCGACCGCAGCCTGATTACCATTACGAGCCTGATGTCGCTTTATCGCACCAACGAGCTGCCGTTTCATTTGAAGAAGGCGCTGGAGAACGGCGTCACGCGCAATGAAATTGCCGAGGTGATAACGCATCTTGCCTTCTATGCAGGATGGCCGTGCGCGAGCACGGCTGTCGCCATTGCCCGCAAAGTGTTTGAAGAGGCAGACGCAAAGTAACAAAATACCCAATTTGTTTTTTGAAGCGCAAAATATGCCCCAATAAAAGGACACAACCCATGACCCCCGATTTTGATCTTGCCGTGCAGAGACACATGGACTGCATCAAAGACAAAGACATCACGGCCTTTAAGTCCCATCTCACGCACAACAAGACGCTTTATACCATCATGCAGAACGGCCATGCGTTGACAACGCCGCACGAGCTTGCCGATGTTCACGACGACTGGTTCCAGCAGACAGGCTGGCTCTGGGAGGGCGCGGTAGTTCATAAGGCCGTTGGCACGGACATGGCGATGGCGGTGATCAAATACAGCTACCGCGCCACGGCAAAAGCCGAGCCGTTCGAGACGTGGCTGACTTATGTGTTTGCATTGGAGGGCGGGGAATGGAAAATCATTCACGACCAGAACACCGCGCTTGATTTTTCTGCTTTTTCGAAGGCAATGAGCGAGAGCAATTAAAGGACAGCCATGTTTCCCGAAACGATTAAACCCGCCATCGACAAGGCCAATGAAATCTGGATCGGGTTTATCGCGATGCTGCCCAATCTGGGCATTGCCGTGGTGGTCGGCCTTCTTTTCATCGGGTTTTCATTTGTCGCCAAGCGCTCGGTAAAAGCGCTTTTCCTGCGCCGCGGACGCCGCGACCTTGGCGCGCTGCTGGGCAGTTTTACATCATGGCTGGTTGTTTTGTTCGGCACGCTGACGGTGGCAACCATTGTCTTTCCGTCCGTTAAACCCTCCGACGCGCTGGCAACGCTTGGCATCGGTTCGGTCGCGGTCGGCTTTGCGCTCAAAGACATTTTGCAAAACTGGTTTGCCGGACTTCTTCTTCTTTACAAGCGTCCTTTTCGCCGCGACGACCAGATCAAATCGGGCGAGTTTGAGGGCACGGTCGAGCGCATTGAAGGCCGCGCCACCATCATCAAGACCTATGACGGCCAGCGCGTCGTCATTCCCAATACCGACATTTACACCCGCGCCGTGACGGTGCGCACCGCATTTCCGTTTCGCCGTTCCGACTGTATCATCGGCATTGGCTATACCGACAATATTGAAAAAGCCTGCGCGGCCATGGTCAGCACCATGGCCTCTATTGAGGGCGTTGAGCAGACGCCCGCACCCGAAGCGCTGGTCTGGGACCTGTCGGGCGCAACCGTCAACATCAAGGCGCGCTGGTGGACAAAGTCACTGCGCACCGATGTGGTGCATGTGCGGTCGCGTGTCATTTTGGCGTTGAAGCACGCGCTTGATGAGGCCGGTGTCGCTGTGCCCTATCAGACGCAAATCTTGATGACGCAGGACGCGTCGGGGCATTTTCTTCCCTTGGCCACAGCAAATGGGACATCGGCCGGTTCTGAATAAGCTTCAAAAACAATTGCTTAAAAGCGATGCAACACAGAACCGTGTTACTTCTTGGGGAACGCGTCCATATCCATATACATCAGCTCAAACCCATGGCCATCAAGATCGAGAAAGCTGCGGCCATACATAAAGCCATGGTCCTGCGGGTCTTCAAATGTGGTGGCGCCGGCAGCGATCGCTTTGATGACGAGCATGTCCACCTCAGCGCGGCTGTCACAGGACAGGCAGACCAGCACTTCCTTGCTGGTGCGCGCGTCGGCGATGGGGTGGGGTGAGAACTGCATAAATTTGTCATGGGTCAAAAGCATCAAATGGATAACATCGGAAACGACGATGCAGCTTGCCGTCTCGTCGGTAAATTGCAAATTCTGTGAAAAGCCCAGACTTTTGTAAAAGGCAATCGAGGCATCGAGATCTTTGACGGGAAAGTTGACGAAGATTTTGCGGGACATGGCCTTTTCCTTATGATGGACAGATGAGCTTGCAGCAATCGTTGGGCACGCCATAACGGCGCGTGTCACGGCCAGCGTTCAAGCCTTTGCTTTTGCCTTGGTCTTGCGCGGCGTTTTAGCTGTTTTTTTGGCTGGCGCTTTCTTTGCGCTCGTTTTTTTGGCGGGCTCTTTCTTGGCCTTGGCCTCTTTCATCACTGCCATGTTATCGATGAGATTGGGATAGGTGCGCCCGGCTTTCTTGGCGCGTGCCTTGGCCGCGTTCTTTTGCGCTGTCGTCAATTTCATGTGAGACGCCTTGCGCGGGGCAGGCTTCTTCCATGGCGGTTTTTTGCGGGTTCCGGTGGCTTTTTTTTCGGTCATTTACGAGCAGTTCCATTTTTTGCGCGACTGGTAATTGGCACTAAAGGGATCATCGGCTCCTTTGATGCCAGATGATCGCGCACAATATGACTTTTTACGTTCCGGGTCATCTTTTTTAATCGACATGTCAGGATCACCAAAATGCACCGTTTTTTTGCGTAAGGTTTCGCCGTTTTCAACCTCTTTAACCACGCGCATGAACTTTTTGTCTTTGCGCGTGCTGTCTTTGACCTTGCCTTGCGTAATGTGCGACATTGCTTTTTCCTCTTCGAGGCTTTAACCCGCCACGGCATGAAATTGTTTCCAACGCGTGCGCATGCCAGATTGAAAACGCTATGAATATTGACACGCTTGGCAGCATTTTCGTTTTTCTGGCTGCCATTTGCATTGCGGTTCCGCTGTCCAGCCGTTTCCGGCTCGGCGCTGTGCTGGGCTATCTGATCGCCGGTGTGTTGATCGGCCCTTATGTGCTGCGTCTGATTGGCAACCCCGAAGAGGTCATGCATTTTGCCGAATTTGGCGTCGTCATGATGCTGTTTTTAATCGGCCTGGAGCTTGAACCGTCAACGCTCTGGCGCTTGCGCAAAACAATTATCGGCCTTGGCGGCCTTCAGGTTGTTCTCACCACGGCCCTGTTCACAGGCCTTGGAATGATTTTCGGCTTTACCTTCGCGGCCAGTTTTTCAGTTGGCGCGGCCCTGTCTTTGTCGTCAACCGCGCTGGTCATGCAAATGTTGGAAGAGCGCCAGCTGACATCGACCAGCGTCGGTCTCAGCGCGTTTTCTGTCCTGCTTTTGCAGGACATTGCCGTCATCCCGATCCTGATTGTCCTTCCCATTCTTGCCAATGGCTCAGGCACGCTCGCGCCGCAGGGCGCGGACTGGTTCGTGACATTGCCCGGTCTTGCGCGCGCAGGCCTGATTGGCGCTGTCATCGGCGTAATGGTTCTGGGCGGCGGCGCGCTGCAATATCTGTTTCGGTTCATCGCGCGCGCCGGTGTGCAAGAGGTGTTCACCGCGCTTTCGCTCGCACTTGTCGTCGGCATTACCGTCTTGATGCTGATGCTGGGCGTGTCGCCGGCACTGGGCGCGTTTATCGCCGGGCTTGTTTTGGCCAATTCGGATTACAAGCAGGCGCTGGAAACCGATTTGAAACCGTTTAAAGGCCTTTTGCTGGGCCTGTTTTTTATCTCGGTCGGCATGGGGATGAACCTTGAATTGTTCCTGCGCTTTCCCATTCAGCTGGCCTGCGCCGTTTGCGCTGTCATGGTTTTAAAAGCCGGTGTGCTGGCCGTGCTGGGCCGCCGTTTTGACCTGACGCCGGTGCAAAATATCGGGCTTGCTGTGGCGCTCGCCCAGAGCGGCGAATTTGCCTTTGTGCTGTTTCAATATGCGGGCGGGCTCAACCTGCTTGTGCCGGAAGCGATCACTTTTCTGAATTTAACGGTAGCGCTGTCAATGGCACTGACGCCGATCCTGATTGCCCTTTATGCCCGCTATGGCGTGCCGCGCTTTTTAAGCCGGGTGCCGCAGCGCGACTATGACACCGTCACCAGCAATGGGAACGGCGTCATTATTGCCGGCTATGGCCGGTTCGGCCAGATCATCGGCCGCTTTTTGAAAGCGCAGGGTGTTGACCCTGTTATCCTGGAAATTGACCCTGACCAGATCAGCGCACTGCGCCGGTTCGGCAGCCCTGCTTTTTTTGGCGATGCCTCGCGGCTCGACCTGCTGCGCAATGCCGGTGCGGCAAAGGCCAAAATTCTGGTGGTTGCCGTCGATGATGCGGACAAGGCCATTGAAATTGCCCAGATGGCGCGCCGCGAATTTCCGGGCCTGAAGGTCTATGCGCGTGCCCGCAACCGCCGCCACGCCTATGATTTGTTTAAAAGCGGGGTCGCCTTTTTCCGGCGCGAAACATTCGATTCGTCCCTGACAATGGCACAGGAGATTATGGTGGCGCTTGGCCATAGCGCCGAGGACATGACCCGCAATGCCGCGCTGTTTATGCGCCATGACGAAGAGACGCTGCGCAAATCATTCGACTTTTTCGAACGCGAGCAGGAGCTGGTCGATTTTTCGCGCCAAGCGACCGGCGAGCTTGAAAACATTCTTCACAGCGACCGTGTGGATGGAAGTGATCAGGTTGAAAAGAAACGTGCCTGAGATTTCGTCGCCGCAGCCTGCTGGTTTTTAAGGGCGCGCTTTCTGTCTGGCCATCAGCGCGTCTAAGCTCCATGGCCCGCCGCCGGCAGTGGCAAGGTGAAGAAACAGGAAGCAATAGAGAATGGCCAGCTCGCCGCCATTGAGGCCGGGGTAAAAGTTCTGCGGCGCATGGACAAGAAAATACGCAAACGCCATTTCGCCCGAAAGCAGAAATGCAACCGGTTGTGTTAAAAGCCCAACTGTCAGCAATGCGCCGCCGACAAGTTCGATCACACCGGATGCGCCTTCAAGGCTGGCCCAGTTGGTGACGAAATGCGAATCCCGGAACGGAATGCCGAAAAGCTTTGTCAGCCCATGCTCTAAAAAGAGCAGGCCGCTCATCAATCTCAACAGGCTCAGCGTGTAAGGGGAAAATCGCGACAGATAAGACAGCATAAAAACTCCGTTTCACATGTGTAATGAAACAACGGTGAGAGGGGGAGAATGTTCATTGGGTTTGTCGGTGCAACGATGAGCAAGGCAAGCCATTCTTGCTGGAATGCGATTGTTTTACCTGTTGGGTGCTTTGTTTATGGCGTCGTTCGCTTTTTCTATGGCGTCGTTCGCTCTATTTATTGCGTCGTTCGCTAAAGCGCGGACGCGATATTTGTTGCGTCATTCGCTCTATCTATGGCGTCGTTCGCTGACGCTCGGACGCGAAGCTCGGACGCTATATTTGTTGTGTCATTCGCTGGCGCTCGGACGCTAAAGCTCGGGCGCGAAGCTTAAGGGCGTTCACCTCTCAAATCATGTCATTGGCATGCTTTGTCAGCTCCGCTGCCGCGGCTCACTCCCAAAATCCCATTTGCGGCGCATTGCTTATTTTACGGAAATGCTCTGTTGAAAGCTCGAACCGTTGTGTCAGCCCATAGCGGTTTTTGGAGAGGGCAAAGAGTTGCCGGATCTGTTCGGCATAAGCGCCGCGCCCGCGCCGGCGCGAGAAAAAATTGGGATCATTGAGTTTTCCGCCGCGCAGGTCGCGAATGCGGTTCAGTATTTTGAGGGCGCGGTCGGGATAATGCTCATAGAGCCACGCCTCAAAAAGATCTTTGACGCCGTAAGGCAAGCGCAGCAGCGTATAGGCGGCCGTGCGTGCGCCTGCATCAGCCCCGCGCTTTAAAATATCCGGAATTTCATGCTCGGTCAGGCCGGGCAGAACCGGCCCGACCATAATGTTGACGGGAATGCCGGCGCGCGCCAGCGCTTCAACGGCGGCAAAGCGCTGGTCGGGCGTCGAAGCGCGCGGTTCCATTTTGCGGGCCAGATCGCGGTCCAGTGTCGTGATCGAGATGTTGACGCAAGCGGCATCCATCTGCGCCATTTCACTTAACAAGTCGATATCGCGTGTCACCAGATGATTTTTTGTAATGATGGCCACGGGGTTGCGAAAATCGCGCAGGGTTTCAAGGCAGGCGCGGGTAATTTTCAGCTTTTTTTCAAGCGGTTGATAGGGGTCGGTAATCCCACTCATCACAAGCGTGACCGGCTCCCAGCGCGGCGTCATTAGTTTTTTGCGCAGCAACGCGGCGGCATCGACTTTTGCAAAAATTTTCGTTTCGAAATCCAAGCCTGCCGAAAGGCCGAGATATTCATGATAAGGCCTGGCAAAACAATAAATGCAGCCATGCTCGCAGCCGCGATAGGGGTTGATCGTTGCCTCCATGCCGATGTCGGGGCTGTCATTGAAGGTGACAACCGACCGCGACAAATCGCGAAACACTTCCGTTTTGATTTGCGGCGGCGTGGCGCCATCCGGATCGGAACAAGATGTGTCGCTTTCTCTCTGGCTTTCCAGTGTTTCAAAGCGCCCGGCAGGGTTCAGCGGCGCACCGCGCCCGCGTGCGATGTTCAAAACACCTTCTTTTGCCGCATGTGGCGATTCGCGTCTTTGCATGCCCGCTTTGTAGCACAAATTTCAAGAATGTTCTAGTTTTGTTCTTCTTTCAAAAACAAGGGACAGAGCGGATTTTTTGAATGCGCGTGAACAAAAAAGAAGAACACGTCACGACCGCTTGAAAAATAAAAAAGCACCAGCCAAAAGCGAGCGCAAAAATCGCCGTTGTCGTGTGTGACGTTTTCGAATTTTTTAAAAAACAATTTTCGTATTTTTTGAAAACGCATGCGGGCGCGTGCAGATTTTTTGCAATTCTCAAAACGATCTGTGCAGAACGTTGCAAACATCGCACAAACGATTTCAATTTCATTTGCAAGTCATGAAACTCTGGCAGAGACTAAATGAGACTGGCTTGCTCGCGAGACAATCGGGAGCGGCCCGCGAAATGCGCGGCAAGGCTGCTGCGATAAAACTCTTGAAGGAGAATGCCGATATGCCTCCCGGAACAAAGGAAGCGACACAAGATCAAAACGCGATGCAGTCCGAATCGGACACAGACAGCGCAACCACGTCAACAACACCGGCAGCTGCCAACAAGAACCTGTTTGGCCTGTCCTCTTTCTTTTCATCGTCAAAGCCTGAGACTGTAAAATCGTCGCCGAAAAAACCGGCTGCGAAAAAGCCAGCCGCAAAGCTCAAGACAGCAAAGACCAAGACAGCCAAAGCAACACCTGCAAAGCCAAGTGCGGCAAAGGCGACAACACCAGCCAAGAAGGCAACCGCCAAGAAGGCAAGCGCCAAGAAAACAACGGCGAAAAAACCTGGTGCTGCAAAGAAGACGGCCACAGCTAAAAAGCCTGCCGCCAAGAAAACGGCTGCAAAATCAACAGCACGCAAGACCAAAAGCAAAACAGCCGGTCGCAAAACATCGGCTCAAAAAGCAACGGGTCGTAAAACAGCAGGTCGCAAACCCGGCAAAACAGCCAAGCTGAGCACAAAAGCCAAAACATCGGCCAAAATGTCAGCCAAGGCAAAGCCTGCAGCAAAGTCGGCAAAGAAAGCCACCACAGCCAAGGCCAAAACAACGGGCGCCAAGAAAAAAGTCGGTCGTCCAACCAAGTCTGCGGCAAAAACGAAAAAATAAGCCGTTAAACGGCAGCGTCCTGCGCAAGAGCGCGGGCGCGCGCCGCGAGGTCATCGATATACGTATCGGTCACCTCGCGGCGTTTCAGTTCAAGGGCACAGTGATACAGAAGATCACGGTTTTTGCCCTGCCGTCCTTCTGCCGTGGCAATGCGCCGCGCCTGCACGGCCACTTCAAGACTTCCGGCATAAAGATGCGATGATTGGTCGATCACAAACGCCAGAACCTGGCTTTGCGTCTCATTGTCGGCCGCTTCAAGAAAAACGGGCCTGTAAATCGGCACGCTCATTTCGCGCAGCCATAAAGCCCGTGTATCGGCCTCGATCCGGCTTGCTTTGATGAGGTGTGCAACGCCCGTGCATTCGCCGCCTTTGTCGAGTGCCATTGCCAGCCCGGGTTTTTTCGGTGTGCCATAGCCAAACAAAAGATCGACACAGTAAGAGCGGCGCCAGCCCGCAACAGTCATGGGCCGCGAGGCTGCAGGCTGAAAGCCCGTGTTCCAGATCAGGTCGCCATAGGCGAACACAAGCAGGTCCTGTCCCAGTTTGAGCGATTTCAAAATCTCACGCCGGTTTTGCTCGCACTGCTCGGCTGACCTGATATTCAGATCGCGTTTTTGCAGCTCTTTGTTGAGCCAGCCCATATCCTGAAGGCTAAAATCATCACGATTTTGCAGACCCAATTGCGAAAAAGGGGCTGTGCGATTGTCGTTCGAGGCTTCATTCATCAGGGCTTTATAGCACTTTTAGACGCCGCATGGCATTGTTCGCGTCGACAAGTTGCAGCTTGTCAACAAAGGCCGAGCGAAACGCAACGGGCCCATCAATCTCGCCGCCGACAATTTCGGCAATGATGTTATAGACGCCGACAGCCATTGCGGCAGCAATGGTCTTGTCTTCTTCGACCCCGGCAAAAGCCGCGATCACGGCGGCAAGGCCGCTGCCCATCCCGCTGACCTGGCCCATAATTTTATGCCCATTGGTCAGGCGAAAGATGCGTTCATGGTCGGTGATGATGTCTGTGGTGCCGGTCATGATCGCAACGGTTTTCATCTGCCGCGCCAGATAACGGGCGGCTTCAACGGCCTCTTCAGCCGTGCGGCCACCATCAACGCCGCGCGCCACATAGCCAATTTTAACCGCCAGCGCGACCATTTCGGGCGGTTTTGTCCGCAAAATGCTGGGCGAACGGTCGAGAAGCTCATAGATCAGGTCATCGCGAAATGTGCTCATGCCGTAGCCGCGCGGATCAAGCACCCATGGCAGGCCGCGCGCTTTGGCCTCTGTTGCGGCCTTGATCATGGCCTGTGCGCTGGACGGCGTGGGTGCGGCCGTGTTGATCATTAATGCGTGTGCGGCCGCGCAATACTCGGCGCTCTCTTCCTCGGCCTGGCTCATTAACGGCTTGGCGCCCAGCGCCAGCAGCGTGTTGTAAACAAAATCCATGGAAATGCTGTTGGTGACGCAATAGACGCGCGGGGTGAACTGGCGCAAACGGGCAAGCCCTAAAGCAAGAGTGTGCGAAAACAGGTTCATGTCGTCTGATCTCCGGTCGAAAAAGGAATCCGTAACGTTATCGCTTTATATTGTCTTCTCATCAATGTCTGAACGGCCTTTTAAGTGGGTTGGGTTTTAGGTGAATACCTAAATCTTCTCCAAGGCTTTTCTGGCATGATCCAGAAGCTTGTTTTGGCCTTAAGGGGCTGTAATGCGTCATAACCTTCAGCGACTTGTCCGGCCCGCTTGTTGTCGTCCTGCCTTCAGGAAAGACGACAAGGGTGCGACTATGGTTGAATTTGCACTGGTCGCTCCTTTTGCGTTGATCCTTATCCTTGCCGTGATCGAGCTTGCGGCCATGATGCTGGCACAAAATGTTCTTGAAACGGCGACGTTTTCAGCCTCCCGTTCGGGCATGACCGGCTATGTCACTGCCGGCAAAACGCGCGAGCAAAGTATTCGCGACATTCTCAACCAGCGGGCGGGCAGCCTTCTCGATGTCAGCAAGGTCACGATTACCTCAAAGACCTACAACCAGTTCAGCAAAATCGGCGAGCCGGAACCTTTTGTCGATGCCAATGGCAATGGCAAGCGCGACAATGGTGAAAACTACACCGATGTGAACGGTAACGGGGTTTACGACACCGACCAGGGAACGGATGGTCAGGGCGGCTCCAGCGCCATCGTTCTTTACACGGTGAGCTATCCTTGGAAAATTTTCACGCCCGTTATCGGCCAGATGATGGGCCTGACAAATGGACAGATTACACTCACCTCGAAGGCCGTGATTAAAAACGAGCCTTTCTCGGTAAACTGATGACAGCTTTTTTCAAAACAGTGCTGGCACAGTTGTGGCACCGCAAAGACGGTGTTGCCGCAATGGAGTTTGCGCTGCTGGCGCCGCTGCTTTTGCTGATGGGTTTTGGCGCATTCGAAGTCACGCGCTATCTGCTTGTCGAAGAAAAGTCAGACAAGGTGGCCTATATCATCGCTGACGTGATTGCGCAGGACACCGCGACGACACTGACGATCTCCGAGCTTGACCAGACCATGTATGCCGCGACAAAAATCATGGACCCGTTTCCGTTCGGGGCCTCGGGCTATGTCATCGTGTCGTCCGTATCGCGCACGGGCAGCAGCAACCCGATGAAAGTGTCGTGGCAATACAAAGGCGGCGGCACGATGGTTCGCGCCAGCAAAGTCGGCGTTGTTGGCGGCACGGCCGTGCTCCCCGGCAATCTGTCGATTGCCGACAAGGAAAACGTGATCGTTGTGGAGGTTTATTATCTTTACACGCCGTTGTTTGCCGCGGGCTATGTCAACGCGCTGGAGCTTTACCGCACGGCCATTTTCAAGCCGCGCCTTGGTGCGCTGACAACGGCGCCAACATGAGAGTATCTGCCATGCTGACAGAAATAAAAAAGAGCTTGCGCCGCTGTGCGGCAGCTTTTCGGAACGATCTGAAAGGTGCAGTTGCGCCATTGGTCGGCGTCAGCATCATGACGCTGATCGCAGCGGTTGGCGTGTCGGTTGATACGGCGCGCTTGCAGATGGCGCAGGCACGCCTGTCAAAATCGCTTGATTCAGCAGGCCTTGCTGCCGGCGCAACCGTCAATACAACGGACATTGCGTCGGAGAGCGCAAAATATCTCAACGCCAATTACAAGAATTATATGGAATCGACGATTATCACGTCGACCGTGACGGCGAACAGCGACAACACCACAATTACGCTCGCGGCAACGGCGCGCGTGCCGATGTATTTCATGAAAATTTTTGGCAAGCCGACATCCGATGTGTCGGCAACAGCGGAAGTGACCCGGCAGAACAAGGGCCTTGAGCTTGTGATGGCGCTGGACAATACCGGCTCCATGGCCGGATCAAAACTGACCTCTTTAAAAAGCGCCGCGACCGATCTGGTCAATATTCTGCATGGCAATACCGAAAGCCAGGACAGCCTGTGGATTGGCCTCGTGCCGTTTGCGCAAGCGGTGAACGTGGGCAGCGCGCACACCTCATGGCTGAACACGACGCACTACAACAGTCTCAACTGGGGCCCCACAAGCTGGGGCGGCTGCGTCGACGCGCGTGCCTCACCCTATGACACGACCGAAGACACGCCCACATCACAAAAATTCAAGGCCTATTATTGGCCTGACAGTACGAGTTACAACGACTGGGTAAAGCCGTTAGGTCTGGGGTATTACTCGCCTCTCAATGAAAATTTGGGCCCGAACAAATATTGCTCAAAAGTCGTGACGCCGATGACGGCAAGCCGCAATACGATCATTGCAGGCATCAACGCAATGAACGCGCTGGGCAATACGCATATTTCGGAAGGTGCGGCCTGGGGCTGGCGAATGTTGTCGCCGGGTTGGCGGAATCTTTGGGGCGGTGAAATGAATTCGAGTGCTTTGCCGCTTGATTACAACACGCCGAAAATGAACAAGGCCATTATTATCATGACCGATGGTGACAACACAATTAGCTCGTCAGTGCGCGGCGCGTATGGCTATTTGTCAGACGGGACACTTGGCACCACCAACCAGACGACTGCCGAAACCAAGCTCGATCAGCGTTTAACGACCATTTGCACCAATATGAAAAACAAGAACATTTACATCTACACCATCTCGTTCGGCACGATCACGGCGTCGAGCCAGACAATGTTGCGCAATTGCGCAACGCAGGCCGAGTTCTATTTTGACAGCCCCGATAGCGCGACCCTGCAGCAGGCTTTCCACGCCATCGCCGACAGTCTTTCCGACCTGCGCGTCAGTAAATAATTTATATGGCCTGTCCGTCGATATAAGACTGCAGCTGGGCAATCTGCGCTTCGCGTGCCGCAATAACCTGAAGCAGGTAATTGCGTTTTGCAGGATCGCGTGTGGTTCTTAAAACGGAATAGGCGCGTGCAATCTGCTGCTCATTGGCTGTGATGAGCTGCAGGTAAGAAAGGCGTGTCTGGTCTTGTGTGTCGCTGTGGTCGCGGTCATTGAACGCGCGGTCACGGTCCCAAGACTGACGGTTGCGATCGTGATGGTGGTGGTATCCATGGTCGCCATGGTCGTGCCAAGAGTGGCGGTCGTCACCGCGCCGGTCGTCACCGCGGCGGTCGTCACCGCGCCGGTCATCACGGCGATTGTAACGGTCTTGGCCCTGCCCCTCTTCGCGACGATCGCGGGTCTGGCGGCTTTCGTCATATCTGTCGCGCTGGTTTCTCTCAACGCGGTCGCTACGTTGTTCGTTTCGGGTGTCATCGCGAAGCCCACGTGGCTCTGACCGGTCATTGCGTGAGCGATCGCGCGAATTTTGCTCGCGTCCGGTGCGCTCTGGTGACGACCTGTCACGTGTTTCACGGTTTTGGGGTGACCGGTCAGCGGCTTCCCGTTCTTGAGGCGATCTGTCGCGCGTCTCACGATCACGCGGTGATGCGTCGCTCGCATCGCGGTCATGCGGTGAGACATCGCGCGGTGAACGGTCACGGCCATCACCGCCGCGTCCATGGTCGCCGCGCGCGTCTTTGCTGTCTTTTGAATGAGTATCATTGGCGAATGAGGCAAGAGGACTTGCAACGACAATGGCCAGTGAAACCGCTAAAATTTTAAACATTAAATGTGCTCCATTATGTATCTGTGGTGCATAATTCAAACCTGGCGGCGCGTCTATATGTTTTGCTGTCACATATATGTGAGCTTGAGCATTGCGATAAGCACGGCCGCGCACTAAACCTCGTGCCATGTCTGACCAACCGCACGCTATTCAAATGCCTGTTCTTGTCACTGCCGGATGGCAGGACTACCAGCTTCTGGATTTTGGCGCGGGCCGCAAGCTGGAGCGTTTCGGCCCTTATATGACGGACCGGCCGGAAGAGCAGGCGATGGGGCCTCAAGCACATCCAGAGCTGTGGCCAAACGCCGATGCAATTTTTGACGGCGATGCGGAAGACAAAGAAGGGCGCTGGCGAACGAAGCTGGATCGGCATGCAGCGTTTCCGATGCGTTACGACAATCTGGGCTTTCATGGACGCTTCACCGCCTTCCGTCATATGGGCGTTTTCCCTGAACAGGCCGCCCATTGGCAATGGATGGCGAAGGCAATTCAACAACACCAGCAGCTTTCACAAGAGCCGTTCCGCCTTCTCAACCTGTTTGGCTATACGGGGATTGCAAGTCTGATCGCCGCGCGTGCGGGCGCGGAAGTGACGCATGTCGATGCGTCGAAAAAAGCCATCGGCTTTGCACGGGAGAACCAAAACGAAGCGCAGCTTGATGACGCGAAAATCAGATGGATTGTTGAAGACGCGGTTCTGTTTGTTCAGCGCGAAATCCGGCGCGGCAAAACCTATCATGGCATCTTGCTCGACCCGCCAAAATTTGGACGCGGGCCGAATGGCGAGGTCTGGGATCTTTTCACCTGCCTGCCGCAGCATTTGCAAGAGTGCACAATGCTGCTGAGCCATGACGCACGCTTTCTGATTTTGACGGCCTACGCCATTCGCGCATCGGCCCTGAGCTTGCACAGTCTTGCCGCACCCCTGTTTTCAAAAAAGCCCGGACAGCTTGAAAGCGGAGAGCTGGCCGTTGCAGCAACAGATGGACGCCTTTTATCGACATCGTTGTTTGCGCGGTGGAGCGGCCAATGATTGCGCCTGATGTTTTCAAGCACAGGCCGGGTGAGGTGCGCCATGTCACCAGTCCTTCGAATGAGATTGTCAAAGCACTGCGCGCGCTTCATCTCAAGAAACATCGTGACGAGACAGGGCTTTTTCTCGCCGAGGGCACGCGCACACTGATCGAGGCGTTTGAGCTTGGTCACATACCGCGCGCATTGATCTGCCTTGCGGGCGGGGCTGTCGATGAAACGCGCCAAGCCATGCGCGCTGCGGTGATTGAAGCTGGCGGTCTTGTTCTGGATGTCAGTGCTGGGGTGCTCGATAAAATTTCAGCGCGTGAAAATCCGCAAACCATCATCGGCCTGTTTGGCCAGATATGGACGGACTTAGGCGATCTCTCGCAAGAGGCCGCGCAAATCATGGCGTTGGAACAGGTGCGCGATCCTGGAAATCTCGGCACGATCATTCGCACCTGTGACGGGTTTGGCGTGAAGCACCTCGTGCTGATCGGGGAGACGACAGATCCTTTCGGTCTTGAAGCCGTACGCGCGTCGATGGGCTCCGTTTTTGCTATTAAGATGACACGCTGCACGCTTGCCGAATTTTCAAACTGGCTTGGTGCTTACAAAGGTGCTGTCATTGGCACGTCCTTGATTGGTGCGGCCGACATCTCATCGCAAGCGTTCGCCGCGCCGCATATGATCGTCATGGGCAATGAGCAAAAGGGTTTAAGCGAGCAGCTCAAATCGAAATGTACGCAGCTTGTCAAAATTCCGATGCAGGGCCGCGCCGACAGCTTCAATCTTGCCATTGCCACGGGCATTACGCTTTACTGCGCGGCAGTAAAGTTGCGCGGATAGATTTTCCAGACCATCACAGGATCGCTGCCGCTTATTTTTTCAAAGCCTGCAATTTTTTCATTTCGTAAAAGCCGCGCGCCAATGCTGTCAGGCGCATCTTTTTGAATACCGTTGAGCTCGCCAATCCCATCGCAAAGCACAACATAATCGGGGCTTGCGGATTTTATGATCGGCAAAGCTTTGGCTTCGGCCTGATAAAGCCCGTTCACGCTTGTGCGGATGCCTTGAACATTGCGATGATAGGGCGCGCCATAAACGTTATGCGGTGTATAGGCCAGAAGATGCGCGCCAAGATCGATAGGCGCCAGAACTTTTCCTACAGGCCGCTTGGCAAATGCCGCATAGGATTGTGGAGAGAAGCAATCACTGGATTTTTTATCCCGGGTTTCCTTCTCTTTGTTCTGGCTTGCTTCAACCAGCGCGGGCAAGACCCAGAATGATGGTACAAGTAAAATATACAGTGCGGCCATGGCCAGCTGCGAGCGACCACGTAAATACGTCACTGTGAAAGCGCAGGCCGGCCACATAAAGCACGACGCAATAGCGCTGATTTTGAAGCTCGCAAAACTGAGAGCGAAATGTGAGATGGCCAGAAAGGTCAGCGGCAGCCACGCCCATCTGTTGCCTTTGGCCAGATAGAACGTGGCAAGCGTGCAGAAAAAACCAACAGTTGCAAAACCGATATAGGGTAGCGTAGTTAAGATGTCTTCGTACATGAGCCTAATGGTGCCCTTGCCCTCATACACATTGCTCATCCACGCGTCCCAGATGTCGGGTGGAACCTGCGCCAACGGGCCTGCGCGGCAGTCCCATGCGATTTGTGAAAACAGAAACACAAAAGCCGCCGCCGCACATGTTGTGGCAATGATACGGGCGCGATGCGTGGTCAATAAGGGTGAAAGCTCAGCCAGCAGGATGGCGCTTAGTCCGCAGACCAGCAATGCGACCGGCAAAGCGTAAGATTGCGCATCGCAAAAAAGACGTGTGTAAAGTGACGAGGGCATCGTCGCAAAAAAAACAAGCGGGCCGCTGACCACAAAACCAAGGCCTAAAAACTGCAAGCTCTGCGTTGCGTGCGGCCTGTCAAAAATCCATGCGATGAAAAAGCAGAACGACAGAATGGCCGCGCCGGCCAGAATTTCAAAACCGACCGCCAGCATCAACGTCAGCATCACGGCAGACCAGAACGCCATTTTCGGTCGTGTCAGGCTGATATGTGCGAACAGTACAGCGAGCATGCACAGCAAAAGCTGAACGCTGTGATGGTCAATGCGCCCCGGTTCAAACTGCGAGGCGATGCCGTAGCCAAAACCGATCACAATGGCGCCTGCAAACAGGGCCTGAGATCCGGCAAGTCTTTTCATCAACGTCAGAACTGTTGCAAACAATCCCACTTGCAGCACAGCGGGCCAGACCAGCCGCGCCAAAATCTCAGAGGTTTCGCGCGTTGTAAAAAAATCAAAAAACAGGATCAGCGCCGCGATCGGCGCATCGACCAAACGTGACCAATGCATGAGGATACCGCCGCTTTGCGCCATCACCCTGTATTGATGAAGATCAAACCAGCCTTGGCCAGCCAAAAAGTCACGCACCTCGACAAGCCGCATCGCATCGTCGGTGTCGCGGATCGCGCCGGTCATCCAGACATGTTTGGCGGTTGCATATTGCTCGAGCCAGACAAGCGCGAGCGCCAACAGAAGATAAAACCAGAATGGCCCTTCGCTCAGGAAAGACTTGTTTTTTTGCGGCGGAGGCGGGAGTACGGGGCTCGTCATGAGCCGATATTAAGCGCCATTTCCCTTAAAGAAGAGTGAGAAAATGAATGGAGAGGTGGCTTATTCCGCGGCAAGCGCCATCGGTATCTGCATCCGGCTCGCGGGCGCGCTCTGCGCCTGTGCGGCCGGGGCTTTTGTCAGAATACGGCACAGTCGTGACAATGTGTTTTTCAGGTCATGGCGATGGACAACCATATCGACCATGCCGTGATCGAGCAGATATTTGGAGCGTTGAAAGCCCTCCGGCAATTTTTCACGGATTGTCTGCTCAATCACGCGCGGGCCGGCAAAGCCGATGAGCGCGTTTGGCTCTGCAATATGCACATCGCCAAGCATGGCGTAAGAGGCTGTGACGCCGCCTGTGGTCGGGTGGGTGAGGACAACGATATATGGCTGTCCCGCACGGCGCAGGGTCTGCACGGCAACAGTGGTGCGCGGCAGCTGCATCAAGGACAAAATGCCTTCCTGCATGCGAGCGCCGCCTGAAGCTGAAAACACGATGCAGGGTGTTTTGCGTTTTGCTGCGGTCTCGAGCGCGAGGATAATGCCCTCGCCCGCCGCCATGCCAAGCGAGCCGCCCATAAAGCCAAAATCCTGAACACCGACGGTGACGGCAAGGCCATCCATGGCGCCATGCGCTACGGTCACGGCATCTTTAAGATCCGTCTTAGCCTTGGCATCGCGCAGGCGGTCGACATATTTTTTTTCGTCGCGGAATTTGAGAGGGTCGAGCGGCACATCGCGGACATCGATGGTTTCAAAAGCGCCGTCAAAAATGGATGCGAGGCGCGCAGGTGTTTCCATGCGCATGTGGTAGCCCGAGCCGGGCACAACCATCAGATTGGCTTCAAGGTCTTTGGCAAAAACCATCTGGCCCGTCTCGGGGCATTTCACCCAGAGATTGTCAGGCGTTTCGCGTTTGGCACCCAGCAGGTTTTTAATGCGCGGGCGCAGCGTATCTGTGATCCAGTTCAAAGCAACTCCAAGTTCAGTTCAACGCGCTTTGTTCGTAATCGTCTCAGTTGTGGCGCAGCGCGCGCCATGAATACTCTTTGCCAAGTCTTGAGCAAAGGAGAGGTAATCTGCCACAGTCTTGACTTTTGCGCCAGTGGTCTGATGTTTTGGCGTCAGTAAATCAAGTAAAACAGAAGCAATCACAACGCCTTCCGCCTGTTTTGCAAAAGTTGCCGCCTGTGCCGGTGTCTTGACGCCAAAGCCGACAACGATGGGCAGATCCGATAGGGCCTTCACGGCCTCAATCCGTTTGGCGATCAACGACGGGTCGGCGCTGGCGCTTCCTGTGACACCGGCAATCGAGACCAGATACAGAAAGCCGCTGGCATGATGAAGCAGGCTGGGCAAGCGCGCGGCGTCACTTGTGGTTGCAACAAGCCGGATAAAGTCCAATCCTTGTGCTTTTGCGGGCAGACACAGCTCGGCATCGGTTTCCGGCGGGCAGTCGACGACGATCAGCCCGTCAACGCCAGCCGCTTTGGCATCACCAACAAATGCGTCAACGCCATAATGAAAAATCGGGTTGAAATAGCCCATCAAAATAAGCGGGGTTGTGGTATCGCCGATCCGAAAACGGCGCACCATGTCCAATGTGCTGGCCAGCGTCTGCCCGTTGTCGAGTGCGCGTTTTGCCGAAGCCTGAACGGAGGGGCCATCGGCCATCGGATCTGAAAACGCCATGCCGATTTCGATGAGGTCGGCGCCAGCGGCCGGAAGCTGTTTTAAAATTTCAAAACTGTGCTCTAAGTCGGGGTCGCCGGCCATGACGAACGGTATAAAAGCGGCGCGGTTTTCGTTTTTCAAGGCTGCAAAGCGCGCGGCGATACGGGACGCATCATAAGCTCTATTCATTATATTTCCCAATCAACTTGAAATTTACACGAACTACACACGGCAGTTCCCCAAGTTCCGGCCATATATTCTGCAAATTGCCCTTCACTCATTTCAGAAGTGTCATCGTCCAAAACTTCAAGAGTATTTACGGAGTGACAACAAGGACATGTATCAGGGATAAACTCGCCAGGACCGCCAATATCTACTTCTTGAAACTTTGAGTCAGGAATAAAAAGTTTGTTTTTATCCCATAATTTCCAAAGACGATAAGTTTGCCAAACATCTGAATGACATGCCTTTTTGAGGGCGCTAATGCCCAGCTCGACCATGCGTTTGCCTTCTATATATTTTCTTTCCCCTAGATTTAACTGCACTAATTTATCAAGACTTATTCTTCGACCAACTTCATCAAAACATATTTGGTGAATATCAATATGGATCCCATTAGACGGAAATGCATTAATTAGGCCGTAATGCTTTCTCAGTACAAGCTCATCAAAATTCTTTCCATTGAATGTAATAATTTCATCTGCACTATTAAGTAATTTAATTAGATTACTCACCTCTGATGGCAGAAAATAATACCATTTTTTTTCGTCGAAAACGCAAGCTAAGCGCATTTTTGGAGCATGTGTTAGTCGTGTTTCGTTATCTTTAGACTTTTCAAAATCTTTTGAGAAAGACTCAGTCTCAATGTCGAAACACATTCGCTTTTTTTGTTTTGATACGAGCATTTTATTTACAAAATATTTTCATGGGTGCAGGTTTAAATGATCTGCCACGGTGAAAATGTCCTTGTCGCCGCGGCCGCACAAATTCATGACGATGATCTTGTCTTTGGCAAGTGTCGGCGCAAGCTTGGTGACATAGGCCAGCGCATGCGCAGGCTCCAGTGCCGGAATAATGCCTTCTAATTTTGCGCACAGCTGAAAGGCTGCAAGGGCTTCGTTGTCGGTGATGGCAACATACGACACGCGGCCGCTGTCTTTTAAAAACGCGTGTTCAGGGCCAACGCCCGGGTAATCAAGACCCGCGGAGATCGAATGTCCTTCTAAAATCTGGCCGCCGCTGTCCTGCAGAAGATATGTCTTGTTGCCATGAAGCACGCCCGGCTGGCCGCCCGTTAAAGACGCGGCATGGCCGTTGTCATGGTCGAGGCCATGGCCACCCGCTTCAACGCCATAGAGCGCGACATCGCGGTCATCGAGGAAGGGATGAAACAGGCCGATCGCATTTGAGCCGCCGCCAATACAGGCGACAAGCGCATCCGGCAGCCGGCCTTCGGCCTGCTGCATCTGTTGTTTTGTCTCAGTGCCGATAATGCTTTGAAAATCACGCACCATCGCCGGATACGGGTGCGGGCCAGCGGCGGTGCCGATGAGATAATAGGTCTCATCCACATTGGTCACCCAGTCACGCAAGGCTTCATTCATCGCGTCTTTCAACGTGCCATTGCCGGTCGTCACGGGTCTCAGCTCCGCGCCGAGCAGTTTCATGCGAAACACATTCGGGCTTTGGCGTTCCACATCGGTTGCGCCCATATAAATGACGCATGGCAGGCCGAAGCGCGCGCACACGGTGGCAACCGCAACGCCGTGTTGCCCCGCGCCTGTTTCGGCAATGATACGTGTTTTTCCCATCCGCATGGCCAGAAGAATTTGCCCAAGGCAGTTGTTGATTTTGTGCGAGCCTGTGTGGTTGAGCTCGTCGCGTTTGAAATAAATTTTGGCGCCCTTCAGGTGCGTGGTCAATCGTTCGGCAAAATACAGCGGGCTGGGGCGGCCTGTGTAATGCGTGTTGAGATTTTTAAGCTGCGCGGTAAAGGCCTCGTCTTTTTTTGCGGCCTCATACTGGCGCTCTAAATCAAGGATAAGCGGCATCAAGGTTTCGGCAACATAGCGGCCGCCGAACGCGCCAAAATAACCTTGCTCGTCAGGAAGCTGGCGGAGTGAATTTAAATGCGTCATGCGTGGTCTGTGTTCGGCATTGTGCCTTCTACGCTGCGTGCCGCCGCAATAAAAGCCTTTATCTTCTGCTCGTCTTTCAGGCCCGGCGCATGCTCGACGCCCGACGACACATCCACGGCGTCGGCACGGGTGGTCTCCAATGCCTCGCGCACATTTTCCACGCTCATGCCGCCAGAAAGCATCAGGCGCGGCAAAATCGCACGCGGTTTTGACAGAAGCGCCCAGTCGAAGCCAAGCCCGCGTCCGCCCGGCTGCTCGCCCGCCGGATATTTTCGCTCAACAAGGCAAAATGCGGCAAGGTCTTTGTAAAGTGCAAGCCGGCCAACATCAGTTGCATCGCCAAGGCCGACGCTTTTGATCAAGGGAAGTTGATAGCGGCTGATCAGATCAGCGCAGCGCTGCGGTGTTTCATTGCCGTGCAGTTGCAGCATATCGGGGGCGATGTCGCGGGTAATGCGTGCCAACAGCTCATCATCGGCGTCCACCGTCACGACAACCGTTTTTGCGCGAGCATGGGCACGGCGTGCCAAAGCCGCCGCCTGTTCAAAGCTGACATGGCGCGGCGAGGTTTTATAAATAATGAGCCCGACATAACGCGCGCCCGCGTGCAGCGCGGCGTCCATATCCGCCTCGCGCGTCAGCCCGCAAATTTTAATAAGATCTGTCATCGATAATGTTCAAAGCGGAGGCAGGATTTGCCAGTCAGGTCTGACGGGTTCAGGGACAGGCCCGTTTTTAAAAACATTGATTTCACCGCGCAGGGCTTCAATTTCTTTGGCCTGCCGTTTGACGGTATTGCGCCAGGGCCGCTGCGAATTCCATGTCACGAAACTGCCCGTCACCGCGCCAAAAACAAAAAATGCAAACAGGGCAAAGAACAGCGGCATTTCAATACCGCCGCTGGTATCAAAAGCTGAAAGGGGATTGAGATAAAGACCGATGTTCTGCCGGTTGGCGAGCGCAAAGGCGATAAGAAAAAGAAAGACAGGCGCAAGCACGATCCATGTCGCAAACCGTTGAAGACCCTGCAGCATTCTGGCGATCAGGCGGCTTGTTTTGGCGGATCGATATTGATTTTTTCGCGCAGCTCCTTGCCCGCTTTGAAGGCGGGCAATGTTTTGGCGTCGACACTCACCGTGGCGCCGGTGCGCGGATTGCGGCCGGTACGGGCGGGGCGCTTTTTCACCGAAAATGTGCCAAAGCCACGCAGTTCCACACGGTCGCCGCGCGTCAATGCTTTTGTAATCACTTCAAGAACCGTGTTGACGATCTGCTCGACATCACGCTGGTAAAGGTTCGGGTTTTTTTCTGCGATTTGCTCAATCAGTTCAGACTTAATCATCAGATCCGTCCCTTGAAGGCGCTTAGCGCTGGGTTGCGCCAAAACTCGCTGAAGGTTGCCAAAGTGAGACAAGGCCGTCAAGACGCGATGAACTTTCCGAAGCGCCTGTGAGCCACGAAGCGGATACGCCCAGAAGCGAGGCGACCGATTTGGCAGCGCCCAGCCATGCCGGCAATGCGTCTTCATTGACCTTGTAGAGCCGGATTGGTGTCTTGGCATCGAGCTTGGTTTTGGTCAAAAGCCAGTTCTTGGCCGATTCCTGATCGCCGATTTCGTCGATCAGTTTTAAGGCCAGCGCCTGCCGGCCTGTAAAAACCCGTCCGTCAGACACTTTGGCCAGCTCCTGCGGGTTCATTTTGCGCCTGTCGGTGACAATGCCTTTGAACCAGTCAAAGCTGTCATCGACAATGGCTTTCAAAGCAGCTTTGGCTTCGTCGCTGGGAGGCTCAAAGAAATTCGGCGCGGCTTTGAGCGGCGAGGTTTTGATTTCCTGAAAGCTGACACCCCAGTTTTTGGCAAGCTGGCTGAACTCGGCCCATTGCACAAGAACACCGATGGAGCCGACAAGGGAGGTCTTGGTGGCGACAATCTCATCGCAGCCCATGGCGGCGATGTAAGCGCCCGATGCGCCGAGCGTGGCAATTTGCGCAACAACGGGCTTTTTCGCAGCAATGCGCCGCAGCTCCGCGTAAATAGCTTCGGACCCCGCGGTGGATCCGCCAGGACTGTCAATGTAAAGCAGCAGGCCTTTTGCGGCGTCATTTTCTTCAATGCGCTTTAAAGCGGCGAGCATTTTGTCGTCATAGGTGATCATGCCGGTGAGGTCATAGCGTGCGATATGGGCCGTATGGCTTTTGCCAAAAGCGCCGCCTTTGGACACAAGTGCGCCAATCGCCAGCACTGCAAGAATAGCCAGAACAACCAAAGCCGCGCGCCAGAATGTCAGCTTGCGGCGTAATGTGCGTCGATCAACAAGAAGGTCTGCATTCATGGCCATGGTGTGTCCCTTTTAAACTGGAGCGACATCTACCATAAGCCGTTATGAACACCGCATAAAAAAACAGCCAAAAAGGCTGTGGTTGCAAATTTTTTATGTCGAGATAGGAAAGCCTTTTTTCAAGGCTGATTATAAAAGCGTTTTGTCTAGTTAAAGACTGTCAGCGGAAGGGTAAAAAGGGCGGCGGCCAATCCGCAGGCGATGTAAATGGCGTTCATGGGTTTTCTCCGCTGGTGTTGAAGTAAGAACATGCACAAAGGCAAAGCGTTCCCTGCAAGTGTAAAAAAAGCGGCTATCGAAGCCGCTTTTTAAAAACCAGATGTTTCAGATTAGTAGGTCTGAACGATGGTGTAGCTGCTTGTATCGACCAGCACCGGCGTATCGTTAACGATGGTGTAGCGATAGTTCGGGCCAACATGATATTCAGCAGGGACATCGTAATAAGTCACACCTGTTGATGGCAAAACCACACCTGTGCGCACGTCGCCCGTATAGGCATAGGACGGATATTTTTTCTCAATAACGTAAGTGCGGAATTTGGGTGCCACGATATCGGACACCAATCCGCCGGTCGCGCCAACGACGGCACCCGCAGCTGCACCGACGGGGCCGAGCACTTTCGCGCCGTCCGAAGCGCCTTGTGCGGCGCCCTGTTCTGTCTGTGTCTGTGCAAATGTTGGGGCTGTGGTGCCGACAAGCGCTGCGGCAAGGCCGCAGGCAATATAAAGTGAACGCATATCTGTCTCCTTGATTGTGATCGAGAAACAAACAGACGGCACCCTAGAACGTTCCCAAAGGACGACTAAAATCTGCGTTTTAGTGGGCTGAATCCCAATTGAGGCCCGCCCGCGCATCAACAACAAGCGGCACGGACAAATCGACAACCGGCAGCGCCGCTTTTTCCATCACATTGCGAATAAGCGGCAGCGCTTTTTCAACTTCATGCTCGGGTGCTTCGAAGATCAACTCGTCATGCACCTGCAGAAGCATTTGTGTGGTGAGGCCAGCGTCAAGCAATGCTCCATCCATGCGGATCATGGCGCGCCGGATTATGTCAGCGGCCGAACCCTGAATCGGCGCATTGATGGCGGCGCGTTCGACAGCGGCGCGCTGCGCCGGATTTTTCGTGACGATATTGGGGTAAGAGCAGCGCCGGCCAAACAGGGTTTCGACATAGCCTTGCTGGTGGCACTTGTCTTTTGTGGCCGCCATATAGGTTTTAATGCCGGGGAAGCGTTCGAAATAGGTTTTGATATACTGCCCCGCTTCATCGCGGCCAATGCCGAGCTGGGCAGCAAGGCCGAAGGCCGAGATGCCGTAGACAATGCCAAAGTTGATGGCCTTGGCTTTGCGGCGCACCATCGGGTCCATGCCCTCAACCGCGACGCCAAACATTTCGGAAGCCGTGGCGGCGTGAATGTCGATCCCTTTGGCAAACGCCGCCTTCAGCTCCGGAATGTCGGCCATGTGCGCCAGCACGCGCAGTTCAATCTGGCTGTAATCGGCGGAGATCAGCATATTGCCGGGGGCGGCAATAAAAGCGGTGCGAATTTTTCGCCCTTCTTCATTGCGAATGGGAATGTTCTGCACATTTGGCTCTGACGAGGAGAGCCGCCCCGTTGATGTCGCGGCCAGCGCAAAACTTGTATGGACGCGCCCTGTGCGCGCATTGATGTGGTTGGGAAGCGCATCGGTGTAAGTGCTTTTCAACTTTGACAGTTGCCGCCATTCGAGAATTTTTGCGGGAAGTTTTTCACCCTGCGCAGCCAGTTCTTCCAACGTGCCGGCATCGGTGGCCCATTGGCCGCTGGCGGTTTTTTTGCCGCCGGGCAGTTTCATGCGCTCGAACAAAACCTCGCCGAGCTGTTTTGGCGAGCCGATGTTAAAAGAACCGCCCGCAACCTCGCCGATTTCGCGCTCACGCACTTCGATGGTTTTTGCAAACTGGTTTGACAAAAGGCTGAGCGTTTTGCGGTCAACCATGACGCCGCGGGCTTCCATGTCAGCCAGAACAGCGACAAGCGGCCGCTCTAACGTTTCATAGACGGTGGTCAGTTTTACCGCGGCGAGCTGGGGCCGCAGCAGCAGCCATAAGCGCAGCGCAATGTCGGCGTCTTCAGCGGCATAGCGGGTCGCTGCATCGAGTGGCACAAGGGCGAAATCTTTTTCGCCTTTTTGTCCTGCCGTCACGTCTTTAAATGAAATGGGCGTGTGGTTGAAAAAGCGTTTTGCCATTTCATCGAGGCCGCGCATGCCGCTGCCGCCTTCGATGACATAAGACAGCAGCATCGTGTCATCAAAGGGCGTTATGTCTGTGCCAAAGCGCCGCAGCACGCTCAAATCATATTTGATGTTCTGCCCGATTTTGAGAATGGCGGGATCGTTAAGCAGCGGCTGCAGCTTTTCAATCACCTGCCCGCGCGGCAATTGCCCCTCGACAAAACCGCTGTCGAAAAGGCCGTCGCCGCCACGATGTGTCAATGGGATATAGCAGGCGGTATTGATGTCTGTCGCAAGCGACACGCCAACAAGATCGGCGCTTTGCGCATCAATCGAGGATGTTTCCGTATCCAGCGCGACGCGCCCCGCTGCTCTGGCGCGGGCAATCCACGCATCGAGCGCGTTAAGCGAGGTGACGGTTTCGTAGCGCGCATGATCGAAACCGGCTGTTGATAAAGTTGTCTCGACAGACACGGTTTGCGCGGCCTGCCGCATCGGCAAGGTTGGCGCGTCAGCTTCCGTTGGTGGCACGAAGGCACGGCGGGTCGGCGCTTGGGCAATGCCGCCTTCCGGCGGCCAGTACTTTACGTCAACACTTGCAGGCTCGACATGCGCGGCCTCAACGTCAAGCGCTTCAGCCACACGTTTGGTGAGTGTCGTAAATTCCATGGCCTTGCAGAACGCGACAAGATCGGGCCCGCGCGGCGGCTCAATGGTCAATGCGTCGAGCGGCAATGTGACAGGCACATGCGCATCAAGCGTCACCAGCTTTTTTGAAAGACGCGCCTGGTCGGCAAATTCGATCAGGTTTTCGCGGCGCTTTTGCTGCTTGATGTCGGGGGCTTTCGCCAAAAGCGTTTCAAGGTCGCCATATTCTTCAATCAGCTGCGCCGCGGTTTTGATGCCGATGCCGGGCACGCCGGGCACGCCGTCAATACTGTCTCCGGCAAGCGCCTGCACTTCGATGACTTTTTCCGGCGGCACGCCAAACTTTTCGATCACCTCATCGCGGCAGATCGTTTTGTTTTTCATCGTGTCGAGCATGCAGGTCTTGTCGCTGACAAGCTGCATCAGGTCTTTATCGGACGACACGATAATGACATCCATCTTGGCCTCTTCGGCCTGGCGGGTGTAGGTCGCGATAATGTCGTCGGCCTCAAAACCATTTTGCTCGATGCAGGGCAGGTTGAAGGCGCGCACGGCATCGCGGATCAGCGAGAACTGCGGGCGCAAATCATCGGGCGGTGTCGGGCGGTCGGCTTTGTAGCCTTCATAGAGTTCATTGCGAAAGGTGACAGCGCTGGCGTCAAAAATAACGGCGAAATGCGTTGGTTGATGCTCTTTGCTGTCGGCAACAAGCTTCCACAGCATGTTGCAAAATCCGGCAACGGCGCCAATCGGCAGGCCGTCCGAGCGCCGCGTCAATGGCGGCAGCGCATGATAGGCGCGAAAGATATACCCTGAGCCATCGACGAGGATGAGCCGCTGCGTGACAGAAGAAGACATCTGTCTTCTATATGGGGTCTGTCCTCGAATTGCTACTGAAACGCGCCCATTTTGGCCGCTCGAACAGAAACAGGCCAATGCCTGTTTTTTGTACCAGCCTGTGAAGGCCAAGCGGAAAAACAACGGCTCCGGCCAGCACCAGCACAGACACCAGCCCGGCATTGTGCAGCAACCCACTGGAAATAAGTGTTTCGCGAAGAAAGGCCATGGGTAGAAAAAAGCTGAGATAAATCACCAGCGAATGCCGCCCCAGCGTTTGCAAAAACGACAGCTGTGTTGCCAGCGCCAAAAACACTGACAGCGAGACCAGCCCCAACGTGCCGAGCGCACCCAAGAACAAAGACACAAAAGGCAGGCCTGACAGTCCGGCGCTGACACAAAACCAATTGCCCAGCAGCCATAAGACAATCAGGCAACATCCACTGAACGGTTTGCTTTTGACGGTGTCGGCACAGGCAAAAGCCTGCGCGCTGAATGCGCAGCCTGCATAAAAATAAACGAAGCGGGCGCAAAACTCGTCAATCACAATCGCGCCTGTCGCGACATGAAAAATTTCGAGTGCGGCCAGCACAATTACAACAGGTAAAACCGGCAGAGACCGTATCAGGCGGGCGACGATAAAAAACAAAGGCAAAAGATAGATAAACCACAGCGTGCCGAACGGCTGCACGAAAGCGGTGAGATAACTCGCGATCACACCTTCCAAACCATTGCTTTGCACCATATGCGGCGCTTTCAGCGCAAATTGGAGTGTCAGCCAGAGCACATAGAAATACGCAAAATGCAGCAATTTGGCATCAAGAAAGCGCGGCCAGTTTTTTTCCATAGCGCGCGGCGCCAGAACGCCGGCCAGAAAAAAGAAAGCCGGAATACGAAAAGGCAAAGCAAAATCGACAAGCCACCGCAAGGCGTTGGGGCCGGGCATTTCAGTGCTGACGCCAAGCGCTGTATGCATCATCACAACAAGGACAATGGTCATGCCCTTGGCCATATCAAGCCAGCCGATGCGCAAAGGTGAGGAGAGGATCGTCATAAAAAAGCAGGCCCCGTGGCCTGCTTATACATGTCGCCGCTAAGGCGCAGGTTAATGCGCCGCTTTAGTGAACGCTGACTGTGACCAGGTCATTGTTCCAGGCGGTCGCTTTTGCAGCTTCTTGTGTGTCGGTCAGAACAATCGGCGTGCCATCGGCGCTGAGAAGCGCGAACAGTTGAAGCCCTGCGGCCATTTTTGGGGCTTGCGGGAAAAGACTTGGAACATCTTCGGAGCGAAGCGCGCGCACATAAGCAAGACGGCCACTGCCAAGATCGGCAAGTTCTGGAACGTGTTTGTCTGAGCGCATCTGTTAACCCCTTATTGAACGACCTCCTAAGTTTAGGGCTGTGTTCGTAGCTATTAGGTTAATTTTTGGTCACAAATGCGCGAGATCACGCGTTATTTAAGACCGTAAATTCAACGGCGTTTACAATTGTTGTTTTTTACAGCCTGTGGCCCGTTTTTTTAATAAAAAATATGCGCAGTCGTTCAAGTTTTAACGATTTGTTTAAGTCTTGATTCAGAGAAGCAGATTAAAAATGTATGAACGGCATAGTGTTCAGTGAAGAGATATATCATGTATTGCGTTAAGAATTTTGAAAAACTGGTTTCCTGCGAACGCGGCGTCAGCGCCATTATTTTCGCACTCGTTCTTGTGCCACTTTTATTTTGTATCGGTGTCGCCATCGATTACACACAGCTCAACAGCAACAAGGCCGCCATGCAGGAGCATCTCGATGCCGCGGTTCTCGCCGGGACATCGCAAAAAGATCTTAGCCCTGAAGAGCGCGCCGCTGTCGCTCAAAAATATTTCTTTGCAACATTGTCTGAAGATATCGCCTCTTACGTGACAGACCTTAAAATTGCACCGACTGCGGACGAAGACGGCCTGCGCGCCGATATGGTCATGGTCATGCCCACCCGCTTCATGAGTTTTCTTGGCACAAGTGAAATGGGTCAGCCTTTGTTTGCCGAGACGAATTTCAGCCAGCGCAACCGCCAGCTCGACATGGTATTTTGTATCGACGCCACTGGCTCAATGCAGGAAGAAATCGACGGCGTGACGAATGCCGCTTATAATTTACAGCAGAACATCAACGCGCAGTTGAAAGCCGATGACAAAGCGGAATTCGAAGCCATGCGTGTGCGTGTTATTTTCTACCGTGATTTTGGGTCGGCTTTTGGGCCTTTGAACCAGCCAAGCCCGCCGCGCTATGAAATGGCGCAATATGGCGATGCTGACGAACAGGCCATGCATATTTCGCCGATGAGCTCATCTGGCCAAGGCTTTATGAACCTTCCTGCGCAAAGCGGCGCGTTCAAGAACTTTCTCGATGCTGAAAATGCCAGCAGCCCCAATGGTGACGATGAGCCGGAAAGCGGGTTTATCTGTCTGAACGAAGCGCTGAACACCACCTTTGCAAAAGTCGGTGACCCGTTGGCCAGCGACCCCAGCAAAAAGATTTCCAGCATCACCCCGCTGATCGCGATCTGGACAGACGCCAATGCGCGGCCGATCAATGATGCGCGGGCACGAACCCCCAGCAACCAGCCCGGCAGCTATGCCGATCTGAAAGCCAAATGGAATGATGCGGATATTCTTGACCAGAAAAACAAGCTGATGGTGTTCTTCGGCAATCTGGACCGTGCTTGCGCCACACTTGAAGAACAGGATGGCGGCACGGCTGTTGCTTCATCAGGCTCAACCATGAGTGATGTGACGGGAAGCGTTGACGATCATAACTGCCCGGCAGGCGGGACGGCGCGCTGGCGCGAAAGCATCGGCACCTGGGGCCTCAACGACAAAGTGTTCAACTATTCCCTGCAATCGGCCACCAACAATCTTGCTGTGCAGATTGCAAACGCCCTGTCAAAGCATCCGACAGCTGTGCGCATGAGCAAATAAAACAACCATTCAAAAACGCATTCAAAGGCCGGCATAACAACCGGCCTTTTTTGTTCAGGCTAGAGCACGGTTTTTCGCGCGAACAGCGTCCGGTAGAGGGCGATGACGATACATGCACCGACAACACCAACAACGCATTGCATCAGCCAGCCCTGCGGCGGAACGATGTTAAAAATCTGCAGCAGGCCGTTCAGCAAAACCGCGCCAAGAATGCCGGCAATGATATTGGCCAGCACGCCCATATCTGCCTTCATGATTTTTTCGGCGATATAGCCCGCAAGGCCGCCAAGAACAATGCTCATCAACCAGCCAATACCAATCATAACGCTCTCCCTTTTTGACACGTTGAAAATGCCATAGCACATTTCAGATCGCCTGTGTCGCAGCGATGCGCTTAAGGCTGGCAAAAACTGCCATAGCGCTGGCGGCGCGGCTCCATGTCGACATGGATATGGTCTTTGTGCATGTCGCCTGAACTGGGGCCAAGAACGGTCGCAAAAAACCCGCAGGCCGAGCGCGGAAACAGGCCGACAAATTCCTTCTCGCCGCTTGCCGCGGCGCCGCTGAATGAAAAAGAGGGCTGTGCTGCGGTTTTAAAATGTTGAATGTCGGCTGCAAGTCCGTGGGCGTGCTCGCTCATTTTGCCACTGCTGGCGCGGTTGCGAAACCGGCATTCATAGCCGGGGCCGGTGCCGATCTCTGACAGGTTCGCCCCGAGCGAGGCCACGGCAAGCGGGTTCAGGACTTTTGCAACATAGGCGCCAAGCTCTTTGGCAAAAGTGCAGGCCAGCAAGGGTGTATCGGTGAATTTGATTTGAGCGCCATCGCCGAGTGTGACGGACACAAGTTTAACCGGCATATCGATGGTGCAAAAGCTGTTGCTGCTCATTGGCGCGCTGGCCTCTGTTGCTTCAATCTTCAAGGTTTTGAGATCGGCAAGACAGGTGGATGCGGGCAGAACGGGCGCGGGTGCTGGCATGGTGGAGGGTGTGTGTGGCAAGCCAAGCGCTTTTTGCAACTCGTCCATGGTTTTGGGGTGCGGCAAGGACAGTACGCGCGGCGCTGGCCCATCGGCAAAATAAAGTGTCGCGGCATGCGCGTGCAGATTTATATTCAGCACAAGGGCGGTAAGTGCAAGGACGAAAAACGTGTCAGGCAATCTGGCGGTCATAGGACCTAGATAGCCGATGACAAAATAAAGACCAGTGAGAAGATGAATGTTGGACGCTCGAATTGTCTTAAAAGAAACCCGCCGCGCGAGAGTGTCGCTTGGCATTTTTTGTTTCAAAATAGTTTGTTGGAATGTTCAATCTGCCGCGCGCTGAAAGCGCTTGGCAACAAAAGCTAAAATCGATTCACAGGATCGATTTTTAAACGCTTGTGTTGGTGGAGCATGGCGGGATCGAACCGCCGACCTCTTGCATGCCATGCAAGCGCTCTCCCAGCTGAGCTAATGCCCCAATTTTTTGGTGCGAAAGCCCGGGGTGACTTTCGCTTCTGTTCTTATAGGCTGTTTTAAGCTTTGCTCTCAAGCTGTTTGTTTTAGCCCTTATGTTTCCTCATCTTCATCGATGTCGCCGTCGATCAGTTCGGACACGTCCGGATCTTCGTCGTCTTCTTCAAGGAATGTATCGTCGTCGTCATCATCATCGGCGCTGTCTTCGATCTCGTCATCAATGTCTTCACCATCGACATCAAGTTTGCCTTTTGCGCCTGTCGCGGTCTGTTCCGCTTCCGCGTCTTCAAGCGAGACAAGAACCGTATCGTCCTCTTCTGCTGCGGGCAGATCGGCAATCTCTTCGGTGGGCTTAATGGCGGAGGCCGCGGCCTTTTCAGCGCGCGTCAGCTTCACCGGCTGGAAAACAGTATTGCATTTTGGGCAGACGATGGGATCTTTTTCCATGTCATAGAATTTTGTGCCGCATTCTGCGCAAACACGTTTTGTACCAAGTTGGGCTTTTGCCACGTTCAACCTCATTGCTCTTATCGTTCGTCGCGGCTCGTTAGACTATTCATTCGCACTTGTCAAAACGCACCAGCCGTCGCAAACAAACAGATGATTTTGCAGGATTTTGAAAGTGCGCCAGCCTTGGGTTTAAGCCTTAAAGACAATACTGATTCATTACGGCCTATGCCGCTGACGGCGACAGCATCCGCGCCGCTAAAAGGCACCGTGCGTGTGCCGGGCGACAAATCCATGTCGCACCGGGCACTGATTCTCGGCCTTTTAAGCGTCGGCACCACACGCATTACCGGCCTGCTTGAGGGGGATGATGTGATGGCGACAGCAGTAGCGTGCGCGGCGTTTGGCGCAACGCTCACGAAGACAAGCGAGACATGGCAGGTCAGCGGCGTTGGCGTCGGCGCTCTGTTAGAGCCGGACGCGCCGCTGGATTTTGGCAATGCAGGCACGGGCGCACGCCTGATGATGGGCGTTGCCGCGACCTATGATTTTAAAACCTGTTTTACGGGCGATGTGTCGCTGTGCTCACGCCCGATGGCGCGTGTCCTCACGCCGCTGAAACAGATGGGCGCTGAAGTGCTGCACAGCGCTGCGGGGGAAAAGCTGCCGCTGACAATGCGCGGCGCCACACTGCCTGTGCCGCTGACCTACACGCTGCCTGTGGCCTCGGCGCAGGTGAAATCGGCCATCCTGCTGGCCGCGCTGAACACACCCGGGCGCACAATCGTGATTGAGCCTGTGCCCACACGAGACCACACCGAAAAAATGCTGGCCGCCTTTGGCGCGGCCATTCATGTCGAGACACAAAGCAACGGGACACGCAAAATTACAATCGACGGCGAGGCCGAGCTTCGCCCACAAACCATTGCCATTCCCGCAGATCCGTCCTCAGCAGCTTTTCCGATGGTGGCCGCGCTTCTAGTTGAAGGCTCAACGGTGACACTCGACGCCGTGATGCTGAACCCGACCCGCACCGGCCTGTTCACGACACTTGTTGAGATGGGTGCACGGCTTGCCATCGAGAACAGGCGCGAGGAGGGCGGCGAGGAGATTGGCGATATCACAGTGACATATGGGCCGCTGAGCGCCGTCGACGTGCCGGCGTCGCGCGCGCCGTCGATGATTGACGAATATCCGGTTCTGGCTGTCGCCGCCGCCTTTGCCAAAGGGCGCAGTGTTTTTCACGGCCTGCATGAATTGACGGTCAAGGAAAGCAACAGGCTGACCGCGATCGCCGCTGGCCTGCGCGCCAATGGCGTCACGGCTTTGATTGAGGGCGATACGCTGATCGTTGAAGGCACAGGCAGCGTTGAAGGCGGAGGGGTTGTGGAAACACATCACGACCATCGCATTGCCATGGCGTTTCTGGTGATGGGGCTTGCCAGCCAAAAGCCCGTCCAGATTGACGACGGGCGCATGATCGCCACCAGCTTTCCGGAATTTTTGACAACCATGCACGGGCTGGGGGCGAAAATCGCATGACTTTGGTGATTGCCATTGATGGACCGGCAAGCTCGGGAAAGGGCACCTTGTCGCGCCGGCTGGCGCGCCATTACAACCTGCCCCATCTCGATACCGGACTTCTTTACCGGGCGGTGGCCGCGCAGATGCTCGACAAAGGCCATGATTTGAGCGATGCGCACGCTGCCGCAGAAATCGCAAAAACCCTTCAAATCCAAAGACTTGTCGATGAAAACCTGCGCAAGGTCAAGCTGGGTGAGGCCGCCTCCGTGGTTGCCGCGCATGGCGATGTCCGCCGCGCTCTGTTCGATCTCCAGCGCAGTTTTGCAAGCACGCCGCCGGGCGCGGTCATCGATGGCCGTGATATCGGCACCGTAATTTGCCCCGATGCGGCGGCCAAACTTTTCGTCACGGCCTCGCCCGAGGTGCGCGCTGCGCGCCGCTTTACCGAATTTATTGCGCGCGGACAAAGCACCACATTTGAAGACGTGCTGGAGACCATTCGCCAGCGCGATGCGCGCGACAGCGGACGCCATGATGCGCCTTTGCGTCAGGCGAGCGATGCAAGGTTGCTCGACACCACAAATATGGATATAGAAGAGGCGTTCGAGGCTGCGCGCAGCCTGATCGACCAAATGGCCGGCAGCAAGATACCAAAAGCGGGATAATCGCAAAAGCGTATCTTGGTCACCGGCATGCCCTTCCTGAATTGACGTTCAGATAGTGCCGCCCTGTGTCGGTTGGTTGTTTCGCGTGGTCCCTGCTTTTTGCTTCGTCATGTCGGCACCCTGTTTAAAGAGGGAGATGGATTGAAGAGCAGTTCCTTCACACAAGCCCGCCGGCATGGATACATCATCTTATGAACGCTGCTGCCCTGAAACCACAAAAGTCCGCTCCCACACGTGAAGATTTCGCGTCTCTGCTGGACGAAAGTTTTTCTGAAAATAATTTTTACGAAGGCGCCGTCATCAACGGCCGCGTCGTCGCATTCGAAAAAGATTTCATCGTCGTCGATGTCGGACTGAAAACGGAAGGCCGGATCGCGGCCAAGGAATTTCAGGGCCCCGGCCGCACAATGCCCTCCATCGGCGAGACCGTTGAGGTTTATCTTGAGCGCGTTGAAAACGCTGTCGGCGAAGCCGTTCTGAGCCGTGAAAAAGCGCGCCGCGAAGAAAGCTGGACGAAGCTTGAGCGCGCATTCAAATCGGAAGAAAAAGTTGAAGGCACAATCTTCAACGCTGTCAAAGGCGGCTACACGGTTGACCTTGATGGCGCGACGGCCTTCTTGCCGCGCAGCCAGGTTGATATCCGCCCTGTGCGCGATATCGGACCTTTGATGAACGCACCGCAGCCCTTCCAGATTTTGAAGATGGATCGCCGTCGCGGCAACATCGTTGTCTCGCGCCGTGCCGTGCTTGAAGAAAGCCGCGCCGACAGCCGCGCTGAACTGGTTGCAAATCTGTCCGAAGGCCAGATCATTGACGGTACGGTCAAGAACCTCACCGATTATGGTGCGTTCGTTGATCTGGGCGGCGTTGATGGCTTGCTGCACGTCACCGATATCGCATGGCGCCGTGTCAACCATCCGGCAGAGGTGCTGAATGTCGGCGATCAGGTCAAAGTCCAGATCATCAAGATCAACCCTGAAACACACCGCATTTCACTTGGCATGAAACAGCTTCAGTCTGACCCATGGGCCGGAATTGAGCAGCGCTACCATGTCAACACGCGCATCAAAGGCACAGTGACAAACATTGCCGATTACGGCGCGTTTGTTGAACTTGAACCAGGCATTGAAGGGCTTATCCACGTCTCCGAAATGTCATGGGGCAAGAAGAACGTATCGCCAAACAAGATTGTGTCGACAGGCGAAGACGTTGAAATTATGGTTCTTGAAGTTGATAGCGCCAAGCGCCGCATTTCACTGGGCCTGAAACAGACGCAGGACAATCCATGGAATGATTTCTTTGCCAAGCATCCGATTGGTTCGACAATCGAAGGCGAAGTCAAAAACAAGACTGAGTTCGGCCTGTTTATCGGCCTGCCGGGCGACATCGATGGCATGGTTCATCTGTCAGATCTCGATTGGGTCAAACCGGGCGAGCAGGCGATGGACGATTACGATGTCGGCCAGAAGGTCAAAGCCATCGTTCTCGATGTCGATACCGACAAAGAGCGTGTGGCTCTTGGTTTGAAGCAGCTGACACAGGCACCGGAAGGCGCGGACACATCAGCGCAAGCCGCGACAAGCGGCGGCAGCGATGATGAACTTCGCAAAGGCGCGATCGTCACTTGCGAAGTTGTCGAGGTGAAGGAAAACGGCATCGATGTCAAAATCTCCGGCACCGAATTTGTGACCTTTATCCGCCGTTCGGAATTGGCACGTGATCGTTCCGATCAACGCCCTGACCGTTTTGCCGCTGGTGAAAAGGTTGATGCCCGCATCACACTTTTCGACAAAAAAGCGAAAAAGGTTCAGGTGTCGATCAAGGCGCTTGAGGTTGCTGAAGAAAAAGAAGCCATTGCTCAATACGGCTCGGCGGATTCAGGAGCATCGCTTGGCGATATTCTTGGCGCCGCGATGAAGCAGCGCTCAACCGAAAAAACCGAGAGCGATGCCGAAGCAAAGCCTGCCAAAAAAGCACCGGCCAAAAAAGCAAAAGCTGACGACGAAGCGGCCTCAGAAGAGGGCGACGTCAAGCCAAAAGCAAAAGCCAAAAAGAAAACAGCAAAAGAAGACGGCGACGACGCTTAAAACACCGCCCCGTCTTTCAAGATTTAAAAAGCCCGCGCGATGCGGGCTTTTTTTTATGCACGCATGGGGTTACAAGGCAGGGATGAAAGACACACGCTTCCAGATCACGGTTATTCCGGTGACACCCTTCCAGCAAAACTGCCTGCTCATTGTCGATACGATGGACATGACCGGAGCAATCATCGATCCGGGCGGCGATGTGCCCCTGATTGAAGAAACCATCCGCCGCGCCGGCGCGCGCGTGACAAAAATTATTTTGACCCATGGACATATCGACCATGCCGGCGGCGCGCGCGATCTTGCCGACAGGCTTGAATGCGGCATCGAAGGCCCGCATAGCGATGACCAGTTTCTGCTGGATGAGCTGCCGGTGGTGGGTCTGCAATACGGCGTTGAAACCGCAAAGGCGTTTAAACCGGACCGCTATGTGCAGGATGGCGACCTTGTGACGATTGGCGCGATGCAGTTCGATGTGCGGCATGTGCCCGGCCACACGCCCGGCCATGTGATTTATGTCAATGAAGATGCAGGATTTGTGATAGCCGGCGATACGGTTTTTGAAGGTTCAGTTGGCCGCACAGATTTTCCCTACGGAAACACGAAGCAGCTGATGGACGCGATCCGCGAAAAAATTCTGGTGTTGGGTGATGAGATCGTGCTTCTTCCCGGGCATGGAAATTCAACAACGGTTGGCGCGGAGCGTCATAACAATCCGTTTTTAAAGACGCGCGCGGCTTAACGCTTCACAGCCACGACTTCAATGTCTTTTTCAATGCCGAGCGGACGCTGGGTAGTGGGATTGAGATGCATAAAATATTTGACAGGCAATTTGTTGGGCGCGAGAAGTGGCCCGTGCATGCCGTATGAAAACTTACCTGTGTCGATATTGTAAGGAAAATAAACAGACTCGTCAGCGCCGGATGCGATCATCAACGAAGCGCCAGTGCGTTTGTCATGATAAAGGACGAGGTTTTTTGCCATGCAATTAAGCCAGATGCTCGGCGAATTTTTTGAAATCGAAAGCGGCAATGCGCTGTTTGGCTGTTTCGCTGACTGTATCTGTCTTTCGCAAGCCGCCATCAAGCGCTGAACCGTTCAGGCGCTTATCAACAATTTTGCCGAACTGTTCAACGCCACTGCTGCGCTCTGCGCCGCGTGAGAACAACTGTGAACCAATACCCTGGATAGACATATTCAAATACTCAACTGACAAATTTTCTACTCCTGCCAGCCTACATGTATTTCGAGCGATTGAAAGCGCGATGCGATTTTAACACTAACGCGGAAACCGTTTTTGAACGTGTCGTTTACACGTTGTTATGCTGAATATATGGCATTTTAAATGTTAGCAATTTGCAGCCCCCGCATAATTGCAAGGGCTGCTATAAAAAAATCAGATTTTTGAAATGGCGATTTCAACAGTTGAGCTGCTCTTTGGGTCTGTGCCCGCAAGTGCATTAAGCTCGCCAACTTTTTTCGTTATAATCTTTTGCTGCTCGGAAAGATGTTCGGCAAGCGTGGGGTTGCTTGAACTGTTATGGCCGGGATGGTCGTAATCATTCAGGTCCTCAATCAGCTTGCTGTATGAATGTTGCACGTCTTGCTCTGTCAGATTGGCGGGCAAAATCTCGCGGCCATCGTAATAGAAAACCTGTTTTGCACCTTTGCCGTCGACAAAGCTCAAAAGAGCCTCGCGGGTCTTTTCGTTGGCAATGACACCAACGGGAAGTGCGCCGTCTTTCAGGCGCAGGTTGACGGCGGTGCGCAAATCGGCAGTCGCGTTTTTGATAAGATAGCCAACCAGTGCGGTAATCGCAGGTTCGGCATCGTAAGACTTCAAATTAAAATTTGGGACAATAGACTGTGTTGTATTTAAACGTGTCCGGCCGATAGGGCTGCTAAATGTCATTTTCAATGCTCCTTATAATATGGCGTTAATGCGTTGGTCATACCGCAAGGCCCATGACAGGCCAAGCGATTTGTCCTTGGCATAAAGGAGCCAGATGTCAGGCATATGACAAAAAGGCGAGGAAGCGTTTAAACGTCCACGCTGGCCGACAGGGCATTTTCAACGATAAAATCGCGGCGCGGCTCAACAAGATCGCCCATCAGCTTGGTGAAAACATCGTCGGTTTCATCAACCGCGCCAAGCTTCACCTGCAAGAGCGAGCGCACATCACGGTCAAGCGTGGTTTCCCAGAGCTGTTCGGGATTCATTTCGCCAAGGCCTTTATAGCGCTGAAGCGAAAGACCTTTGCGGCCGCTTTCCATGACAGCGGCGACCAGTGCCAACGGGCCATGGACAACATGCTCGCCGTCTTTACGGCGCAGAATGGCTGGTTCGGCATATGTGTCCTGCAAATGGGCCGCCATGGCATCAAGCCGCCGCGCTTCGACGGAATTGAGCAAAGACAGGTCAATCTCATGGCGTTCCGGCACGCCGCGAAGGACGCGCGTGAACACATAGCCCGTTGGGCTGGCCTCGCCCGTCCAGCCGCGCTCGCCATCGTCCTGAAGCGCGTTGAGCCTTTTGGCAATATATTGCGCCGCTGTTTCGGCGGCGCTCTGGTCGCTTAAAAGCTCATGGTTCAGCGCCCCGGCAATGGCAGCCTGCTCAACAAGTGGTTTCAGGTAGCGCGAATTTAAACCCGCAATGATCTGGCGCGCCGCGCGCGCATCACGCAAAACAGATTCAAGATCAGCGCCTGCGCGCTGGCTTGCGCCGGCAACCGTCAGAACAGTGTCTTCAAGGCCGGAGGTGATTAAAAAGTCTTCAAGCGCTTTTTCGTTTTTGATGTAGTTTTCGGATTTGCCGCGCGAGACTTTATAGAGCGGGGGCTGCGCAATATAGAGGTGGCCGCGCTCGATGATTTGCGGCATCTGCCGGTAAAAGAAGGTAAGCAAAAGCGTGCGGATATGCGAGCCGTCGACATCGGCGTCTGACATGATGATAATTTTATGATAGCGCAGTTTATCGACGTTAAAATCGTCGCGGCCGATACCTGTACCCAGCGCCGTAATCAGTGTGCCGATTTCCTGGCTGCCGAGCATTTTGTCAAAGCGCGCGCGCTCCACGTTCAGGATTTTTCCGCGCAGAGGCAGCACGGCCTGATATTCACGGGCGCGGCCCTGCTTGGCGGAACCGCCGGCTGAATCACCTTCAACGATAAACAACTCAGATTTTGCCGGATCGCGCTCTTGGCAATCGGCAAGCTTGCCGGGCAGGGACGCGATATCGAGCGCGCCTTTGCGGCGGGTCAGCTCGCGGGCTTTGCGCGCCGCTTCGCGCGCGGCGGCGGCTTCGACCACTTTGTTGATGATGATTTTAGCGTCGCCAGGATGCTCTTCAAACCATGTGCCAAGCGCTTCATTGAGCAGGCTTTCGACAACAGGGCGCACTTCCGATGAGACCAGCTTGTCTTTGGTCTGCGATGAAAATTTCGGATCGGGAACCTTGACGGAGACAACGGCGGTCAAGCCTTCGCGTGAATCGTCGCCGGTAATTTCCACTTTTTCTTTTTTGGTAATGCCGGAGCGCTCGCCATAGCCTGTGACCTGCCGCGTCAGCCCGCCGCGAAACCCCGCAAGATGCGTGCCGCCATCGCGCTGCGGAATATTGTTGGTAAAACACAAAACGGTTTCGTGGTAGCTGTCGTTCCATTGCAGTGCGCATTCGACTGTGATGCCGTCGCGCTCCGAACGTGTCAGGATCGGCGCAGCAATCAGCGGTGTTTTGGCGCGGTCGAGATAGCGCACAAAGGCCTCTAGGCCGCCTTCATAGTAAAGACGCTCGGTGCGGATTTCGGCATGGCGTTTGTCAGTGAGGACAATGTTGACGCCGGAATTCAGGAATGCGAGCTCGCGCAGGCGATGCTCCAGCGTTTTAAAATCAAATTCCGTTTGCGTGAATGTCTGGGTGGAGGGAAGAAAGGTCACTTCCGTTCCGCGCTGGCCATTGGCCGGCCCAACCACTTTTAACGGCGCGACGGAATCGCCATGGGCAAAATCGATCACATGTTGTTTGTCATCGCGCCAGATTGTCAGGCGCAGCGTGGTGGAGAGCGCATTGACGACGGATACGCCGACGCCGTGCAGACCGCCTGACACCTTGTAGGAGTTCTGGTCAAATTTTCCGCCCGCATGCAGCTGCGTCATAATGACCTCAGCCGCCGAAATGCCTTCAGAATGCATGCCTGTCGGAATGCCGCGGCCATTGTCGCGCACCGTGCAAGACCCGTCTGCGTTCAATGTCACGGTGACTTCTGTTGCGTGACCGGCCAGCGCTTCGTCGATCGCGTTGTCGACGACCTCATAGACCATATGATGCAGGCCGGAGCCGTCATCGGTGTCGCCGATATACATGCCGGGGCGTTTACGCACCGCGTCGAGGCCTTTGAGGACCTTGATGCTGTCGGCGCCATATTCGTTTTCAGGTGTCAGAGGCAATGCGTTGGCCATGGGTTCAGGTTTTTCTGGTCCGTGAAGAATGTAAATCGAATCACAAGGGCGAGGATAATCAGACCCTGACAAAACCATGCAGCAAACATTGATGCAAGGCAAGAAAATATAAGCAATTTCAATGGTTTATAACATAAAAAATCGGCTTTTCACGAGCGCGTCTAAAATTTGAAAAAAGACGAGCCACAGGTGCGTTGATTTGACAATTTCATTTCATTTTGTAGTCTGGCTAAGTATTTGAAATAGATAAAACTTTATCTAAATTTAGGAGCAGCCATGGGCAAGCCGTCGATCAAACTTTCTGCATTCAAATTTCCAACACCAAAAATCCTCGCCTTTCAGGTGCCGACCATTGCGGTGCCAGAGGCAAAAGTTGACAATAAGCCGCCAGAAAAAATAGATATTAAAAATATCACCGCTTCGCGAATTCGCGAAAAGCTCGATGAAAAATTCAAGGACAATTATCTCGCGAAGAATTTTCCAGGCGTGACATTGCCTTTCAATACAACGCCGATGATCGCCTACAGGGCGAACCGCGATGCGCTCCTGGAAAAAGTGTCTGCGTTTCAAACCTATGATGTTTTGGTTGCCGACAAAGAAAAACAACTAGCGACAAATCCAAATCTCAAAGTGCGGACAGAAATTCGTGACGCTATTTTTGCAGATCCGAATGCTTCACCGTCACTCAAGCAGCGCGCGACATGGATTCCTGCGGGCGAAAATGAAAACAAAAAAAGTTTGAGTGGTGTAGATATAGGGAATGGTGGTCTGGGAGGGCTCTTTGGCGGTTTGGCAGGGACAGGAGTTGCGGCATTTTGGTGGCTCTTGGTTCCAAGTCGTGCAGATACGGCTATGTCGGAGGCACTTTATTACAATTGTAATGCAAGTAATGCGTTCATACGTAATGCCGGGATTAAGGCTTTAGAACGGATGAACTCGATTGGCGGTTTCCGCAAATTTTTGTCATCAGCATGGGTTAAAGGCGGGGTTGGTCGCCGCTGGGTTGCGCCCATCGCTATCGGTACAGCCGCGCTTGGGGGATTAGCAACTTATATCAGTTATAAAATGTCGCAGTCGAGTTTCGATGGCCGCAACCAAGAAGCAAAAACCAACGATGACAAATTGAATGCGCGTTTGCAGGACGACGTCAATGACGACATCGATTCCATTGGAAACATAAATTCCAGCCCAAAACCCGTGCCGACACCGACACCGTTGCCGGTTTCGTCTGGTGGCGGTGGGGGCGGTTTTTCTTCCTGCTTTATCGCGGGCACAAAAGTGACGATGAAAGACGGCAGTTACAAAGACATTGAAAAGGTTAAGCTGGGCGATGAGGTCTTGGCCTATGATGAGGTCAAAAAAATCACTTACTCATCGCCGGTTGTGCTTTTGCAAAACCATATTAAGGACCCGCAATTGCTGCATCACTTCAAGTTAAGCGATGGCACGGAGTTTACGTCGAACGCACCTCACGCGATTTATGTCGAAAACTTCAACACATACAAAGCCGCCTCAGAAATCTATTCCAGATATAAAAATGGTGAAAAGATTTATCTGAAAAATCAAAATGGCAAGCCGGTTTCGGTCGACAAAATCACGACTGAAGAAAAGATTGAGCCAGTTTACAATCTGCATGTAGATGGTGTGACGGATGATGATTCCGTGGTGAAATACGGTATCGGGCATAACTATTATGCCAACGGTGTTCTGGTTCACAACGCCTACTAAATAAAAAGCCGCTCTCCGGCGGCTTTTTATGCCGTTTGAATTTGCCCGTTCATCACTTCAATAAAGCCGGCGCGGCGGCGCAGCGTGGTGAACATTTCCGGGTCTGTGCCCGTCATAAAGGCCTGTGCCCCCAAATGCTCCAGCGCGTCATAAAGCGCGGCGCGGCGCAGGGCATCAAAATGTGCGGCAATCTCATCGAGCAATAAAAGCGGCATCCGCCCGGACTGCTCAAATGCGTGGCGCGCCTGCGCGAGGATCAGCCCGACCAGAAGCGCTTTTTGCTCGCCCGTCGAAGCGCCTGCCGCGGCAATCTGCTTTGGGCCGTGCTGCACGCTTAAATCGCACAGATGCGCGCCGCGCGTGGTGCGTCCGGCCTGCGCATCGCTGAAGCGGGCGCGCGCCAGATTTTCGCGGTAGCGGTCTTCCGCGACCGTTCCGGGCGTGTCTTTCAGCATGTCTTCCATTTCGCCCTGCAGTTCAATCACGGCAAACGGAAAGGGCGAGGCCTTGTCATGATGGGCGTTGATACTTGCCGACAGGTTGGCGACATGGGCAAGCCGCGCGGCGCTGACGGCAACCGCGCTCATCGCCAGTTCGTGCTCAATGGCCAGCAACCAGCGGTCATCAAGCTTATCTTCAGCCAGCAACCTGTTGCGGCTGCGCAGCAGTTTTTCCATGCGGGTGACGCGCCCATTGTGGGAAGGATCCAGCGCCGCGACCAGACGATCCAGGAAACGCCGCCGCTCGCCGGCGGGCCCGCGAAACAACCCGTCATGTTCCGGGGTCAGCCACAACGCCGTGACATGGTCGGCGAGCGCGCGTGCCCGTCTGGCGCTTGCGCCATTAATGCGAATGTCGCGGCTGGTCTCGTCATCCGCGTCGCCTGCAGCCAAGGTGCGGCCTGTGCCGATGCGCACCTCTTCATCATCAATCATCAATTGCGCTGCAACAGACCATGTGCCGGGGCCTGTGGTGTTCGACCATTCATCCGCGCGAGCCCGGCGCATGCCACGCCCTGGCGTCAGCAATGACAGGGCTTCAAGAATATTGGTTTTTCCCGAGCCGTTGGCGCCGGTGAGCACATTCAAGGGCTGTAAATTCTCAAGCAGCGCGCTGGTGTAATTTCGAAAATGCGTCAGGCGCAGTTCGGCCACGCGCAAGAAATGCGGCGCGATTTTGGGTAGGGCGTGAGAGCGAAGCATTCACTCTTATAACAACAGATTGAACGTCATTGCGAGGGGCACACTTTAAAAGACCATCATTGCGAAATGCTTTGGCATCGAAGCAATCAATTCAGATATTTTAAATTTGTAGAATAGATTGCCACGCTCACTTTCGTTCGCTCACAAAACGATTTATAGATGTTGCCCTTCGCGCCAGCATCATTAAACGATGCTGGTTTTAGAGATGTCGAAATGGTTTTTCCATTTCGCTGACGCTCAGGGCGTTCGGTGTTTTCAAGAAAAGCCCATCGCTTGCGCTCAGGGCGTTTGCCGCTCACATCATGCCACTGGCATGATGTGCAAGACGCGGCTCACACCCGCATCGGCATCAGAACGTAGAGCGCGCCGGGGGTTTTGATATCTTCGATCAAAGTCGGCGAGCCGGGGTCGGCAAGCTTGAAGGTGACATTGTCGCCCTCAATGCGCTCGGCAATGTCCAAAAGATAGCGCGAGTTGAAACCGATATCGATTTGGTCAGCGTCATAAACCGCTTCAATCTCTTCCGTTGCAAGGCCGCTATCGGGATTGGTGACGGTAAAGGTCACTTTTCCTTCGTTGATTGTCAGTTTTACGGCGCGTCCGCGCTCGGAGGAAATGGTCGAGACGCGGTCAACGGCTTGCGAAAACGCGCGGCAATCAACGTTCAACGCCTTGTCGTTGCCCGATGGGATCACGCGCGCATAGTCGGGGAATGTGCCGTCGATCAGTTTTGAGGTGAGAATAACAGGGCCAAGCGTAAAGCGAATTTTCGCGCTTGAAACCTGGATATCGATAGTGCCGTCAATGTCATCGAGAAGGCGCTGCAATTCCGCAACTGTTTTACGCGGAATAATAATGCCCGGCATGTCTGTGATATTGTCGGGTGCGGGCAGCTCAACCAGCGCAAGGCGGTGGCCGTCGGTTGCAACCGCGCGCAGCAGATCGCCGTTTTTGCCTTTGAACGGGTGCAGGTAAATACCGTTGAGGTAATAACGGGTTTCTTCGGTTGAGATTGCGAACTGGGTTTTGTTGATCAGTGTTTTCAAATCACCGGCGGCAAGCGTGAAACGAAACGGAAACTCGCCGGCCGATAAATCGGGGAAGTCTGATTCAGGCAAAATCTGCAGCTGGAAGCGCGAGCGCCCGGCCTTGATCTGCAAAGAGTTTTGGTCGGCGCCAAGGTCAAGGCTGATATGCGTGCCGTCAGGCAATTTGCGGACAATGTCGTAAAACAGGTGCGCAGGCACTGTGGTTGCGCCGGGCTGCTGCACGTCGCAGCTGAGTGTTTCGGTGGTCTCGATATCGAGGTCGGTGGCCTTCATCTCAATTTCGCTGCCTGTGGCGCGAATGAGGATGTTGCCGAGAATTGGAATTGTATTGCGCCGCTCGACGACACGATGCAGGTGCGACAAGGATTTTAGCAAAGCGGCCCGTTCAAGTGTCACGCGCATGGCGTTGATCCCACAATCAGCAAAGTGATCCGGCGGCCAGCCCGGACAAGAAAAAAGGGCCGTAAAGCCCTTTTTTTGTGGCGTAAAAAGCCTGCAAACGCAAGAGCGCCGCGGGGTCTTTCCCAGCGTCTTTAGGTTTCAAGCAGAAGGCGTTTCAGAAGATCGATGTCGCCCATCAGCTGCATGTCGGTTTTCAGCAGTTCCTCGATTTTACGGACAGCATGCAAAACCGTGGTGTGGTCACGCCCGCCAAAACGACGGCCGATTTCCGGCAAGGAGCGCGGCGTCAGGACTTTGGCAAGATACATCGAGATCTGGCGCGGCATGACGACGTTGTGCGTACGGCGGTTGGACAAAAGGTCTTGGCGCTGGACATTGTAGTGCTTCGCCGCGATGCGCTGGATGTCTTCAATTTTGACGCGTTTTGGCTCTTTATGGCGCACAAGATCACGAATGACCTCTTCGGCCATATCGACGGTCAGTGCCGTATGGGTCAGTTGGTTGTGTGCAACAAGGCGGTTCAGCGCGCCATCAAGATCGCGGCCATTTGACGTCACCTCACGGGCGACATGGCTGACAACAGGTTCCGGCAGGGCAAAATTGGGATAGCGGTCACGAAGCAGCTCGGCCTTGGCGCGCAGGATATTGCAACGCACATCTTCTTCCGGCGCACCAAGTTCAACGGTAAGGCCGCCAGCAAGGCGCGAGCGCATCCGCTCGTCCAGTGTTTCCAGATCGGCCGGCGCACGGTCAGCCGCGACAACAACCTGACGCGATCCATCTAGCAGGGCATTGAGTGTGTGGCCAAATTCAGCCTGCACATGCTTGCCTTGCAAAAACTGCAGATCGTCGATGAGCAGAATATGAATGCCGCGCAGGTTTTCTTTAAACGCGATGGCTGACTGGGCTTTGATGGCGGCAACGAAGCCATACATGAAGCGCTCGGCTGTCAGGTAAACAACCTGACGGCCCGCTTTGCGTGCCTCATGTGCGATCGCCTGCAAAAGATGTGTTTTGCCTTGGCCAACGGACGAATGAATGACCAGCGGATTGAAGCTGATCGGGTCGCCCTGTTTGGCACCAGCCACCTGCTGCGCTGCCGCAAAGGCCAGAGAGTTTGAGCGGCCTGCAAAGAAGTTGGCGAATGTGTAACGCTTGTCGAGCGGGGAGCCGAGTCCGTCTTCGCTGTCACGCTGTCCGTGTGGCAAAGGCAGTGGCGCATCATTGCGATTGGTCGACGACCCACTGTTCCTATTGCCGCGCGTGTCAGGTGATACCAGATTTTGTGCCGGCGGCACGATGCAGCGGGTGGCACCGCGCACCGTAATGTCGAGGCTGCGCACATGCGGCATGGTGTCTTCGCAGGCGGCAAGAACCTTGTCGCGGTAATTGGTCATGATCCATTGTTTGAGAAAGCGGGTCGGAACCGACAGGCGCGCCGCGCCGTCCGACACCCCTTCAAACTCCATACTGGCAAACCAGCTGGAATAGACATGTTCGCCAAGCTGTTCGCGCAAAAGCCCGCGGACTTTTGCAAAAGCCGTTTCTTCAGGGTCCGCATTGAAATTTTCGTTTTCGAAAAGAACCTCGCCGTCGATCAGCGGGCTGTCACCCTCTGCATAAGACAAAACCGGCTTCTTTTTTAATTGGGCGGAGTTGGCGCGGGCAGACGATGCATTAAGAAATTCTGGTGCCATACGGATTATGCCTTATGAGTTATAAAAGCGGAAACGAAAGAAATCTGAAACGTCGACCCTTGAATCTGTGTTGTTGTTTCTTTGATATAAATAAAAACGCAACTTCATTTCGCTTGCCACCCCCTCTGGCTAAAATCGGCAAAGGCACCCATTTCGCCCTGCCGCCGTTTTTTTGAAAAAGGCGTGCGCACTCTTCGGCCGCTTTACGTCTTTTGCAAACAGTCTCATCTCGTCAAGCAGATTTTTAAGACTGCAAGCGCAACTGGGCTGTCGCCGTGGAAGGCGTGTTGTGAGCCCCGTCGTTTTTTTAAAGATGAACATCAAGGTGAACCCTCAATGTCTGGCGACCATACACATCGAAATTTTCAGGTGCAACAAAGAAAAATTTATTGGTGCAAATTTTTTTTAACGCGCAAAGTTAACGCAATTTATTTTTGCGAGCGCAGCGCGCACAAACAGTTGAGTCACTTGAACGTTTTGTGACATGCCCTTTTTTTCTAACTTTTTTTGTCACCGTGATTCACGGCGCATTTAAAAAAACATCACAGCAAATAATTCGCAGCTTGACTCATGTATTGAAAACACATGTTCACAATCGACTGGAATCGTTCAGCTTTTTCTGCGCGTTTTTGAATGTCTGTTTTTCGCGTCGAAAGCACTCAAAAACATTTTACAAAGTGCGCACTTTCTTTTCATCAAGAATCACTGCGCATAAAAAAAGCGGCGCATGAGGCGCCGCTTTTGGATCGATATTTTTTCAAAAATTATGCGCTGAGTGTGCGCAGACGTTTTGTCATACGTGATACTTTGCGCGCTGCCGTGCCTTTGTCGATGACGCCTTTTTGCGCCGCCTTCATCAATGCAGGCTCAACTTTTTTCAAAGCTTCTGTCGCTGCTTTCTTGTCGCCTGACGCCAAAGCTTCTTCAGCGGCGCGTACGGCACCCTTCATGCGGGTCTTGCGTGATTTGTTGACGGCGGTGCGGGTCGCAATTTTGCGAACCATCTTTTTTGCCGATTTTGTATTGGCCATTTATTTCAACTGTCCTTGAACACTTTGTCTTATGAAGGCGGCAACCTAGGCGCGCGATTGCGCGGCGTCAACTAGATTCAGCGATGTTTAAAATCGGCTTTGCGCTTTTCAACGAAGGCCTGCATGCCTTCTTTCTGGTCGTCGAATGCAAACAGGGTGTGAAACACGCGCCGCTCAAACAGAAGGCCTTCGGCAAGGCCAAGCTCAAGCGCGCGGTTAATTGCTTCTTTGGCGACGATGGTTGAGGGCTGCGATTTTGCCGCGATCGCCTCAGCCGCTTTCAGCGCTTCATCAAGCGCGTCCTCTGTTTTGACAACCCGCGACACCAGACCTGAACGTTCCGCTTCGGCGGCATCCATCATCCGCCCTGTCAAAACCAGATCCATGGCCTTGGCCTTGCCGACGGCCTTTGTCAGGCGCTGCGTCCCGCCGGCACCCGGGATGACGCCGAGATTGATTTCCGGCTGGCCGAATTTTGCGTTCTCTGCTGCGATAATAAAGTCACACATCATGGCCAGCTCGCAGCCCCCGCCCAAGGCATAGCCCCGCACGCAGGCAATGACAGGCTTGCGCATATGCGCCACCTTGTCCCAGCTGGCGATAAAATCTTCAAAAAAGACATCCGTATAGGATTTCTCCGCCATGTCCTTGATGTCGGCACCCGCCGCAAACGCCTTGTCGGAGCCCGTCAGAGCAATGGCGCCAATTGCGGGGTCGCGGTCATATGTAGTCATGGCTCGCGTCAACTCGTCTATCAGTTGTGGGTTGAGTGCGTTGAGGGCCTGCGGGCGGTTCAGCGTAATCAGGCCGACACGGCCCTTTGTTTCGGTCAGAATGGTGTCATAGCTCATGCGGTGAAGGCCCTTTTTGTTAACCCTCGGCTTTAGGCGCAGCGGCTGAGGATGGCAAGGCTCAATCAGGCGCAGGCTTGGCAGTGCGGGCACCAGAATGTCGTCCGCCCGCTCTGGTTGAATTTTTCGATGTCGTTTTCACAAACCGGACAGGGCTTTCCGGCGCGGTCATAAACTTTGAATTGGTTCTGGAAGTCACCCGTCTTGCCATCGGCACCCTGAAAATCGCGCAGGGTGGAGCCGCCCAATCTGATGGCCTTGCGCAAAACCATTTTCAGGCCTGCGACCAGCGTGCTTATTTGTACGATTTTGAGGTCTTTTGCCGGTGTTTTGGGGTCAATTTGTGCCTCAAACAGCGCTTCGCAGGCATAGATATTGCCGATGCCAGCGATGACGCATTGGTCAAGCAAAGCAGGCTTGATGGCCATGCTTTTACCTTTCAACGCCTGGTCCAGTGCTTTTCCCGTAAAAGCGGCCGATAAAGGCTCGGCGCCCATGGTTTCAAAGCGTGCCTGCCTGTCATCTTGAGTCAAAAGCTCCATGAAGCCGAAACGCCGCGCGTCATTATAGATAAGGCGCTGGCCGTCTTGAAACATGATGATGACGTGGTCGTGTTTTTGATTTTGCTGGCTGGTGTCATAAAACAGCCCCGGGTCGAGCGCATCGCCCCTTGATGTTTCAAGGCGGAAACGCCCGCTCATCCCCAGATGTGCCAGCAGCGTATCGCCGTTATCGAGGCAGAAAAGCAGATATTTTGCCCGCCTCTCGACGGCAATAATTTTTGCGCCCTTGAGGCGTTTTGCAAAATGCGGCGGGAAGGGAAAGCGCAAATCCTCGCGGTGCAGCGTCACGCGTTCGATCACGGCATGTGTCAGCGCTGGCGCAAGGCCGCGTCTGACCGTTTCAACCTCGGGCAATTCAGGCATGACTTTGCCTAGCTTTTCCCAAACCCTTTCGCTAGTGTCGCCGCGATGCCGCACCCCTCACAAAATGATGAGACACAGCCTGTCGCCTTTGGTGATGAAACCATCGCGCTTGGCGAGAAACAGGCGCGGGTCGATGATGTTTTCCATCATGTCGCCGGCAAATATGATGTGATGAATGACCTGATGTCCGGTGGGCTGCACAGGGCATGGAAAAACATTCTGGTTACCATGGCCAATCCGTCGTCGGTCAAAAACCTGACGCATATCGATGTCGCGGGTGGAACGGGCGACATCGCACTGCGCGTTCAAAAAAAAGCGGGGGCGCTTGCGCACACCACCCTTGTTGACGTGAATGCCGCAATGCTGGGCGTTGGCAAGACCCGCGTATCAGAAGCCGGCCTTGATGATAAAATTACACTGGTGCAGGGCAATGCCGAAGCGCTCGCCTTTCCCGATAAAAGTTTTGACCTCTACACAATCGCCTTTGGCATTCGCAATGTGCCGCGCATCGAAAAGGCGTTGGCAGAGGCCAAACGCGTTTTGAAAACGGGCGGGCATTTCCTTTGTCTGGAATTTTCCCATGTCGATGTGCCCTTGCTCAGCAGTCTTTATGCGGCCTATTCCGACCATGTCATTCCAAGGCTTGGCCAGATGATCGCGGGCGATGCGCAGCCTTATGCCTATTTGAAGGAATCGATCCGCCGCTTTCCCGATCAGGACAGTTTCTCAAAAATGCTGAAGGCGGCGGGGCTGGAGCGCGTCAGCTGCCGGACGTTGGCTGGCGGCATTGCTGCCATTCATAGTGGCTGGCGGCTTTAAAAGCATATGTTGAGACGTGCCGGACATATAATGCGGTTGATGCGCGCTGGCTTTGTCATCACCCGCGAAGGCCTTTTGGAAATTGTGCCCACGGAGCGCCTGCCGCGCGTCTCGCGTTTTGCCCTGTCGACGCTCCGGTTTTTTGAGCGTTCAAAAACCAAGCAGACCGCAGCCCGTCAGCGCCTGTCCCGCGGTCTGACCAAGCTTGGGCCATCATGGGTGAAACTTGGCCAGTTTCTGGCAACGCGGCCGGATGTTGTCGGTGCCGCACTTTCAAAAGATCTGGAACATTTGCAGGACAAGGTCGCGCCGTTTTCGCAAAGCGAGGCCGAGCAGATTTTGTCGCGCGTTTATCAAAAGCCGGTCGGCGAAGTCTTTGCGAGTTTTGGCCCGCCGGTCGCGGCGGCCTCTATTGCGCAGGTGCATAAAGCCCAGATTGTGAAAGATGGGGTCATTGAAACAGTGGCCGTCAAAATCCTGCGCCCAGGTGTTGAAGCGCGTTTTGCGCGCGACCTCGAAACCTTTTCTTTTGCCGCACAAACCATTGAGCGGTTTATTCCCTTTACGCGCCGTCTCAAACCGCGCGGTGTGGTCGAAACCCTGCGCGCGACAACGGCGATGGAACTCGACCTGCGCCTTGAGGCGGCGGCTTTATCGGAAATGGCGGACAACACCAAGGCCGATGAAGGTTTTGTAGTGCCGCGTGTGGAATGGCCGCTGACCGCACAAAATGTGCTGGTCATGGAATGGATCGATGGCATTCCGTTGAGCGATCTTCCCGCCTTGCAGGCGGCGGGTTGTGATCTCAAAAATCTGGCACGGATTTTACTGCAAAGCTTTTTGCGCCATGCCTTGCGCGACGGGTTCTTCCACGCCGACATGCATCAGGGAAATGTCTTTGTCGATAGGCAGGGCCGGATCGCCGCCGTTGATTTTGGTATCACCGGACGGCTGGGCGCAAATGAGCGGCGATTTCTTGCCGAAATTCTCTGGAGCTTCATCAACCGCGATTATTTGCGCGGCGCGGACGTGCATTTTGATGCGGGCTATGTGCCGCCGCGCCATTCGCGCGAACAATTTGCGCAGGCGCTGCGCGCGATCGGAGAGCCGATCCAGCAAAAGCGCGCCTCCGATATTTCAATGGCACGGGTGCTGTCGCAGCTTTTTGAATACACGCAGCTGTTTGACATGGAGACACAGCTCTCTCTCGTCCTGCTGCAAAAAACCATGGTGGTCACCGAGGGCGTTGCCCGCACGCTGGATCCCGATCTCGATATCTGGGCGGTGTCAAAACCCGTTGTGTCCGAATGGATGCGCGACAATCTAGGAATTAAAGGGCAGCTTGAGCTGGCCAAGCGTTCCGGTCAGGAACTAGCGCGCATTGCTCTGGGTCTGCCGGAGCATTTGCAAAAGCTGAGGCAGACGGCAACTGCGCTCAGCGCGATGGCGGAGCATGGTGTCGTGCTCTCCGATGAAACCGTGAAGGCTCTTGGCAAAACCAGAGACAGCGCAGCGCGCTGGCAGGCGGCAGCGTTATGGGTGATTGCGATCGGTCTTGTGGTTCTGGTCTGGCGCCACTTTTAGCGGCAGTGCATTGGCGCTGGCGCTTGCAGCAAACGGCGCCTCGCTCGCGGGTGCTGACCAAAACGCGATCGCGCGCGTGCCGTAAACGACTTTATAGGTGTCGTTGTCTTTCACGACTGTAAAGCAAAGCTCGGCCCGGCCATCCCATTTCGAGCAATAGGCATCGCCTGCAAAACGCCATTTGCCGTTTTGCGTGTCCTTGCCGTCTTTGCCGATGCGGACAAGTCCGCCATCTGTTTTGAACGTGATTTTGAAAGCGTCGCGGTCAAGCCCATGGGCGTCGATTGATTTGCCGTTGAAAAACAGGGTTTTCAATTCGTCCTGACGCAGGCGCCGTGGAAAAATATCGCGTGCGGGCGTTGAAACAGGTTGTGCCGATGCGGTCACGACAGGTGCAATGGCGCGTTTTTTAAAAACCGGCGCGGGCTTTTGTGTCGGAACGACGCGCTCATCCGGCAAAAACATGATTTGCGCACGCAAAGGTGAGCTGGCGGCGAGGGCGATCAAAGTCAAAACAGCAAGATGTCGCATGAGGGTCACGATAGATCAAAACATGTTCCAGTTTCTTAACGCGCCTGTCTTTGTCCATCTTATCCGACTGTTAACCGCCCGCTGACAATGTGACCGTTGTGAAACGCCTTTTTCTGCTTCCCTTTTTATGCCTGATGGCAGCCCCGGCCTTTGCGGCCAACCCGCAAATCGGCCCCAGCGGCCTGCCGCTGCCCCGCTTTGTCAGCCTGAAATCTGACCGCGTCAACATGCGCCAAGGGCCCAGCCGCGAGCACAACGTGGTGTGGACATATGTTCGCGCTGGCCTGCCGGTTGAAATTACGGCTGAATTTGAAACATGGCGCCGCATCAGGGATTCGGCCGGCTCCGAAGGCTGGGTGCAGCAGGCCTTGTTGTCTGGTCGGCGCACCGCGCTCGTTTCGCCATGGGCAAGTGGCACCTATGTCCGCCTGCTATCAAAGCCGAGCGACAGCGCCGGCCTGAATGCCAAATTACAATCTGGCGTGCTTGTTTCTCTAGAGGGCTGTGACGGCGTCTTTTGCCGTGTCGATGCCATCAAAGCCAAAGGCTATGTGCATCAGGAAGAACTATGGGGGGTATACCCAAAAGAAAAAGTCGAGTAAGATATTGAAATTAAACGCATTTATTTAAAGTTTTATTGATGTCCATTTATGATTACGACACATTGTTTTTGAAAAACAAGCTCAGACATGTTCCTGGACCGTTTGATAATTTTATACGTTATAAAACATTCAATGAGCAGCGCAGTACGGGCAACTATCATATTACGGGTCAGGCTGCCTTAGAGCTCAACGCATTTCGAAAAAACGTTAGCGAGAATTGCGTTTTGGAACTGCAACGCCTTAGCCTTTACAATGTACCTGTTAAGTCTATGCCACTCCGAAAAGTAAAACTGCGTAATCTTCCACACGCACTTTCAGAAAGTATTTTTCTAAAATTGGAAAGACCGCTTGGACCAATACTTAACCGATTTGAAATTGCGAACAATCTTCTTACCAAAAATGAGATACTTCACGGCGGTGTTAAAACCGTCTGGATCGCAGGCACAATTGTTCAGGCCTACGGGTTTTACAATGCGCTTCGCCAGGATGGCAGGCTGAGCGGAAAGACGTTTGATTTTGGCAAAAACAGCAAAACAGAACTCACCGCATGGGGCGCCGGAAGTGTTGGCGGCGTGATTGGTGCATTTGCTGGCGGCGCATTAGGGGCAGTATTTGCAAAAAAGCCCGGATTTAAAATTGGCTCGACAATTGGTGCCGCGGCATTAGGAGCATTTATGAATTATGCAGGGCGCGATCTCGCCAAATAACTTAAAGACGCTTTACATAGATCAATGCCGCATTTCTTTTTTTGAATCGGCCTAGCGACAGACGCCATACACGCCAAGATCGACATGAAAATGGTTTTGATGGAGCGCGTTATAATCAGGTCCGAGAACAGCGGTAAAAAACCCGCAGGCATTGTCTCGCACTTTTTTCAAAAATTGTGATTTTGCACTATCGCCCCGCCAGTCAGCGGCAACGGAGATTTTGCGCCCATCGGCCAGCGTAAAGCCCGCAATGTCGAGTGCATTTGCACTGGCATGCTGGCTGAGGCGGCCATTTTTGCGGTTGTTGATATTGCGACAGGCATACGCGCCGTAATGCGTGATCGCGGTGACAGAACTTTTCAAAATTTGCCATGCTGCGTCTTGCAGGCCGTGCTGTTCGAGCAGAGCCAGGCGAACGGCAAGTCCGCATGTCATTTGCACATTTGCAGGCGACAGCCTCGTGTTAAGCAGCTTTGTGATCGTCACAGTGTCGATGAGGTTGCACCCTTTGTCCTGCTGCCGGTCGGGCTGCGGGATGAATGAAAGCCCGGCCTGCTTCAAGGCCGCTTGGCACAGCTCCGGCGCGCGGTCGATGCGCCACAGTTTGAAACGGGTGACAAAAGTGGGGTCAGCGCCAATGTCCAGCGGTGCAAACGGATCATAAGCAGGAGGCAGGTTGATCACATCCATTTTGACGGCAAGTGCCAGCAGCACAACGGCAGCGAAAACGCTAGCAAGCGCACTAAGGCGTTTCATAGATTAAATGTAAAGAGCAATGAGAGGTATAAAAAAATCAGCGTCGTGGCGGCGCTTTGCGGCGTAACCGCACAACAACATCGACCCGCGCAATTTCCATGCCTTCGGGCACTTCTGGCATGCGCGACAGCGTCAGTGTTTCCGCAATATCGACAACCTTTTCGTCGCCCTCGATGTAAAAGTGCTGGTGGTCGTCGACATTGGTATCGAAATAGGTGCGTGTGCCATCGACCGCGACTTCGCGCAGCAGGCCGCTTTGGCGGAACTGGTGAAGCGTGTTGTAGACGGTCGCCAATGAGACAGGCACGCGCGCGCGGATGGCTTCGTCGTGCAGCGCTTCGGCGCACACATGGCGGTTGCCGTTGAGAAACAGAAGTTTTGCAAGTGACAGGCGTTGCTGAGTTGGCCGCAGTCCGGCCTCATGCAGCATGGCGCTCACATCCTGCGCCTTGGCATCGGGGACGAAACCGCGCACCATCTGGCTGGTGGTGCAGCAGGCAATATTTTGCAGCAATGGAGGTTTGGTGGTCAAAACATCAACTCATGGCGTTTGTGAAGAACCTTTAAATAAGCGGCAAAGCCCGTTTTGGCAAGCCAAATGCCGTTCAGAAAAACGCTTATGTTCAAGGCATGAAAAACATGTGCTCTTGATTTTCTAGAGCCGACAGGACAAATAGACACTATGGAACAGGCAGCTCGACAACTTCCCACCCGTCCGTCCTCGTTTAGCTATGAGGACTTGCTGACATGTGGTCGCGGCGAACTGTTTGGCCCGGGCAACGCGCAACTGCCATTGCCGCCAATGTTGATGTTTGACCGCATCACCGAAATTTCTGAAACTGGCGGCACTTACGGCAAAGGCCTGATCCGCGCGGAATTCGATATCAACCCCGACTTGTGGTTCTTTGCCTGCCATTTCAAAGGTGACCCTGTGATGCCCGGCTGCCTTGGCCTTGATGCGTTGTGGCAGCTTGTCGGCTTTTATCTTGGCTGGCTGGATCTGCCTGGCCGCGGCCGGGCGTTGGGTCTTGGCGAATTAAAATTTTCCGGTCAGGTTTTGCCGGATGTCAAAAAAGTGACCTATGGCATCGAGATCAAGCGCATTATGAAATCGAAACTGGCGCTTGGCATTGCCGATGGCTGGGTCGATGCCGATGGTACAGTGATTTACAAAGCGAATGATCTGAAGGTTGGCCTGTTCCGCGTCGACGAAAAAGCCTCTTAAAGGCTAGCGTCCCACGGCCGATCTGGCCTATAAACCAAAAAAGTCTTTGAGAGGATAACTGATGCGGCGCGTCGTCATCACCGGCATGGGTATTGTGTCATCAATCGGAAATTCGGTTGAAGAGGTCACCGCGTCTTTGCGCGAAGGCAAGTCCGGAATTTCATTTGCCGAAGACTATGCCCGTCTTGGTTTTCGCTGCCAGGTGCATGGCGCCCCGAAAATAGATGTTGATGCGCTGATTGATCGCCGCGCAATGCGCTTTCATGGCGGCGGAACCGCGTGGAACCACATCGCGATGGATCAGGCCATTAAAGATGCAAATCTCGGCCCTGATCTTGTTTCAAATCCGCGCACCGGAATCATCATGGGGTCAGGCGGGCCTTCGACGAAAGCAATTGTGGAAGCGGCCGACATTACCCGCGAGAAAAGCCCCAAACGTATCGGGCCTTTTGCCGTGCCAAAAGCCATGTGCTCAACGGCGTCGGCAACACTTGCCACATGGTTCAAAATCAAAGGCTTCAACTATTCAATTTCAAGCGCCTGCGCCACGTCCAATCATTGCATCGGCAATGGCATGGAACTCATTCAGAACGGCAAACAGGACATTGTCTTTGCCGGCGGCTGCGAGGATCTTGACTGGACGCTGTCTGATCTGTTCGATGCCATGGGCGCGATGGCAAGCAAATATAATGAGACGCCTGAAAAGGCTTCGCGTGCGTATGATGCCAACCGCGACGGCTTCGTCATCGCGGGCGGTGCGGGTGTTCTCGTTCTTGAAGAACTCGAACATGCGCTGAAACGCGGCGCAAAAATCTATGGTGAAATCATCGGCTATGGCGCAACCTCCGATGGGCATGACATGGTTGCGCCGTCCGGCGAAGGCGCCGTGCGTTGCATGAAAATGGCGCTTGAGCATGTCAAAGCCCCGATTGATTACATCAATCCGCATGCCACATCGACGCCTGTCGGCGACACAAAAGAGATTGAAGCCATCCGCGATGTCTTTGGCGCGGGCGACAAATGCCCGCCGATTTCCGCGACCAAATCCCTGACGGGCCATTCAATGGGTGCAACCGGCGTACAGGAAACCATCTATTCCGTACTGATGATGCATAACAATTTTATCTGCGAGAGCGCGAATATCGAAACGCTTGATCCTGCCTTTGCCGACATGCCGATCGTCAGGAAGCGCATCGACAATGCCAAGATGAATACAGTGCTGACCAATTCTTTCGGGTTTGGCGGCACAAACGCGACACTCGTTGTGCAGCGTTACAGTGCGGGGAGTTTGACATGAAAGATGTCATGAAAGGAAAACGCGGTCTCATCATGGGGGTCGCCAATGCGCATTCCATCGCTTGGGGCATTGCGCAGATGCTTCACGCGCAAGGCGCGGAGCTGGCCTTTACATTTCAGGGCGATGCCTTGAAAAAACGGGTGACGCCGCTTGCGGCCAGCGTGAATTCGTCTTTGGTTCTGCCTTGCGATGTTGAAGACAGCGCAAGCGTTGATGATGTGTTTGCGACATTGGAAAAAAAATGGGGCACGCTGGACTTTGTTGTCCACGCCATCGCTTTTTCCGACAAGAACGAGCTTAAAGGCGCTTACGCCGATACAAGCCGCGAAAATTTTAGCCGCACCATGCTGATCTCCTGCTTCTCATTTACAGAGATTGCCCAACACGCAGCAAAGCTGATGAAAAATGGCGGCTCGCTCATTACCCTGACCTATGGCGGCTCAACACGCGTGTCACCGAACTACAATGTCATGGGCGTGGCAAAAGCCGCATTGGAAGCCAGCGTTCGTTATCTGGCGTGCGATTTTGGCGAGCGCGGCATCAGGGTCAATGCGTTGTCGGCCGGTCCGGTGCGAACATTGGCCGGTGCAGGGATCAGCGATGCGCGTTTCATGTATAATTTTCAGGCACGCCATTCGCCGCTGAAACGCGCCATCACGCTTGATGAGGTTGGCGGCGCGGCGCTTTATCTGTTGTCCGACCTCTCCACAGGCGTCACTGGCGAAACCCATTTTGTCGATGCGGGTTACAATGTCATCGCCATGCCGCGTCCCGCCGACATGCAGGACAGCGCGGAAGATGAAACCGCAGCGGCGAACGCTGCCGAATGACCATACAGACAGGCGAGGGGGCGATTTATCAGCGCCTGCTCAACCTTCATCCCAAACGCATGGATCTGTCGCTCGGGCGCTTGCAGCGCCTGCTTGAAAAGCTTGACCATCCAGAGCGCCGCCTTCCGCCCGTCATCCATATTGCCGGGACAAATGGCAAGGGCTCTGTCAGCGCCTATTGCCGCGCCTTTCTCGAAGCTGCGGGCAAAAAAGTTCATGTATATACCTCCCCGCATCTCGTGACGTTTAATGAGCGTATCCGTCTTGCGGGACAAATTGTTGATGACCCCACACTGTTTGCGGCCTTTGAGCATTGTGAAAAAATCAATGATGGCGACCAGATCACATTTTTTGAAATTACAACGGCGGCAGCACTGTATCTTTTTTCAAAAACGCCCGCCGATTACACAATATTGGAAACAGGTCTTGGCGGGCGTTATGACGCAACCAATGTCGTTGACAAGCCTGCCTTGACAATCATCACGCCAATCTCGCTCGATCATCAGGACTATCTTGGCTCAGACCTTGCCAGCATTGCCGGCGAGAAAGCCGGAATTTTGAAAAAAGGCGTATCTTCTGTTCTGGCCTCGCAGCCCGAAGAGGCCAAAACCGAAATTGAAAAACAGGCGCGCCAGCTGCGCGCGCCCTTGTTATCATGCGGCGAGGAATGGTCATGCAATGAAGAGCAGGGTCGCCTTGTTTATCAAGATGACAACGGTTTGCTCGACCTGCCTGCGCCCAAGCTGAAAGGCTATCACCAGTTTGACAATGCAGGGCTGGCGATTGCGGCCATGCGCAAACTTGATCCCGAATTCAAAGTGGAGGCGCTGGAGTATGGGCTGCGCCATGTCGAATGGCCCGCGCGGTTGCAGCGGCTGAAAACGGGGCCTCTGGTCAAGCTTGCGCCTCAAGAGGCTGAAATCTGGCTGGACGGCGGTCACAATCCTGCCGGTGCCGAAGTCGTGGCGCAGTTCATGGCGGAACTGGAAGACATATCATCACGGCCGCTTATTCTGATTATCGGTATGTTGAACACCAAGCCCGCCGATCTCTTTTTGAGCTATTTTTCAGGCCTTGTGATGAAGGCGCTGACAGTGACAATTCCAGATGTCGAGGCCGCCTATAAAGCCGACGAGCTGATGGAAATCGCATTTGGGCAAAACATTGATGCCGCCGCGATGCCCAGCCTTGGCGTTGCGATGAGTGCCAGCGGCGCGCTTGATCCGGCGCCGCGCATTCTTATCTGCGGCTCGCTCTATCTTGCTGGCGTCGCCCTGAAAGAAAATGGCACGGTCGTTATTTAATCCCGCGTCGACATGAGTAATAGGCCCTCGTGTTGACATTGCCATACGTGCTTGGAAAATGCGCATCACAACATAAACCCTAGGGGGACAACATGGAAAACGCAGCGCAGGTCGTGATGAACATCTCGCCGCTCCATCCGGCATCTCTTGCCGCTCTGGTGATTTTTGTTCTGTCTTACATTGCCGTCCTGTTTGAAGAGCAAACGCATCTTCGCAAATCGAAGCCGGTCATGCTTGGCGCAGGCCTGATCTGGATAATCATCGGTTTTGCCGCGCCCTCTTACAATATCGATCACAAGCAGATACACGAGGTGATCAATCACGGCTTGCAAGAATATGCCAGCCTGCTTTTGTTTCTGCTGGCGGCCATGACCTATATTGCGGCGCTGCAAAACCGCAATGTGTTTGAAGTCTTGCGCGCCAAGCTGGTCAAAAAACAATTGACGCTCAAGCAGATTTTCTGGGCAACGGGTTTTCTTGCATTTTTCCTCTCGCCGATTGCCGACAATCTCACAACAGCTTTGGTCGCAGGCGCCATCATCATGGCGGTTGGTGGTAAAAACACGCGCTTTGTCAGCCTGTCTTGCATCAGCGCGGTCAATGCCGCCAATGCGGGCGGCGTCTTTAGCCCGTTTGGCGACATTACAACGCTGATGGTGTGGCAGGCCGGACATGTCAATTTCTTCGAGTTTTTTACCCTCTTTATTCCCTCATTCGTGTGTTTTCTTGTGCCGGCGCTGACGATGAGTTTTTTCATCGGCGATGGTGTGTCCGAAGCCGCGCCCGGCCGCCCTGTGCTGCGGCATGGCGCGAAGCGAATTATTTGTCTTGGTTTTTTTACCATCGTGCTCGCCGTCAGCTTTGAGCAGCTTTTGGGCATGCCGGCCTTTCTCGGCATGATGACAGGTCTGTCACTGCTGATGATCACGGCATGGCATATTCGCCGGCAACACAAAGCAGGCGACAACAAGCTCGATGTGATGGAGCTGGTCGCTTCGGTGGAATGGGACACGCTGTTGTTTTTCTTCGGAATTATTTTCAGCGTCAGCGGCCTTGCCTTTCTCGGCTATTTGGAGCTTGCCTCGACTACGCTTTATAAGGGCTTCGGCCCGAGCGCCGCCAATATCGGCCTCGGTTTTGCCTCCGCTGTCATCGACAATATTCCAGTGATGTTTGCGGTGTTGAACATGAAAATCGACATGAGCCATTTTCAATGGCTGCTGGTTACGCTCACAACAGGCGTTGGCGGCAGCCTGCTATCGGTTGGCTCGGCGGCAGGGGTCGCGATGATGGGCATTGCGCGCGGGCAGTACACATTTTTCAGCCATCTGAAATGGACGCCTGTGCTGCTGCTTGGCTATATTTGCGCCATTTTGGCGCATTTTCTGGTCAACGGCCATTTGATGGAAGGCGTATCCGTCCTCACCCCGTGACGGTCGAGGCATACCAAGGCTGAAACGGCTGTGCTATGACGGCTCCATGTTTCGCGCTTGTTTTCTCACGGCCTTTGCTTTCTGGTGTGTCGCGCTGTTGCCGGCGGAGGCGCAGGAAAAAGCGCATGCGCCGGATGGTGTAACACTATGTCTTACACTTGAGCCGACCGTTCTCGATCCCACGCAAAATGCCGGACAGGTGATCCGCGAGGTTGTCGTCGACAATATTTTTGAAGGCCTGACCGCAATCGACCGCAACGGAAAGATTGTGCCAAGGCTTGCGGCCTCTTGGGAGATCAGCAGTGACGGCTTGCATTATGTCTTCCATCTTCAGCCCACCGCTGTTTTTCATGATGGGACGCCTTTCACGGCCGATGATGTTGTGTTCACATTTAACCGCGCCAAAACAGCGAAAACAACCGTTGAGACATGGATTTTTAAATCCATCAAAGACATGCGGGCACGCGATGCGCATACGCTTGAAATCACGCTAAGCCAACGCGATGGCCTTTTTCTTTATGGGCTCGGCTGGGGCGATGCGGTCATCTTTTCAGAAAAAACCGCGCAGACAAATGCTGTGCAACCTGTTGGCACAGGCCCCTATCAGTTCAAAAGCTGGAGGCGGGGTGACAGTTTATCGCTCATAGCCTCGCCAAACTGGTGGAACGGAAAACCTGCAATTCAAAATGTTCTGTTTCGCTTTATTCCTGACAATCAGGCGATGCGTGCCGCTCTCGACACAGGCGAATGCGACATGACAAGCGCTGGCGGCGCGCCGGAACAGGTTGCGGCGTTGAAAAAAAACCCGAAGCTTCAGGTTCTGGTCGGGACAACCGAGGGCGAAACAATTCTTGCGATGAACAACGGCCGCAAGCCTTTTGACGACATCCGTGTGCGCCGCGCCCTGGGCTTTGCCATTGACCGCAAAGCGGTAATCGACGGCGCCATGTCCGGTTATGGCATACCGATCGGCAGTCATTTTTCGCCCAACCACCCCGCCTATATCGATCTGACAGGTGCCTCACCTTATGATCCGCAAAAAGCCAGACAGCTTTTAAAAGAGGCCGGTTTTGCAAATGGGATTGATGTGACTTTAAGCGCGCCGCCGATGGATTATGCGCGACGCTCGGCGCAGATCATTGCGGCGCTTCTTGCCAAGGTGGACATTCGCGTCACTTTGCTGCCGCTGGAGTTTCCGCAATGGCTGGAGCGTGTCTACAAAAACAAAGATTATGATCTGTCCATTGTTTCGCACACCGAGCCGCTCGATATTCGCATCTATGCGCGCGACGATTATTATTTTCAGTACAAATCGCCGGAATTTAAACAAATCATCGAACAGGCGTTTGCAGCCGACAGTGAAAGCGCGCAAAACCTGTTGCTGCAGCAGGCACAAAAAAAACTGAGTGATGATGCGGTCAACGTCTTTCTGTTCGAACTGCCCAAAATTGCGGTTGCGCAAAAGAACCTGAAAGGCATGTGGCAGAACTGGCCGATGGCGCTAACGCCCGTTTCGGAACTGTCATGGGCGCAATAACACTTCTGTTGCGCGTCGCGGGATATGCCGCGGCTTTAGTGGTCGCAAGTTTTGCACTGTTTTCGATCCTTTATTTTATGCCAGGCGACCCGGCTTCAGTAATGCTGGGGGTCAATGCGCCGCAGCAGGCTGTGGCAGCCTTGCGCAGCGATCTTGGGCTCGACCTGCCGCTGATCACGCAGTTTGGCCGCTGGCTGTGGGCGCTGCTGCACGGTGATCTTGGCGCCAGCCTGTCTTACCGCGTGCCTGTCAGCACGCTTTTGGCCGAGCGCCTGCAAGTGACTTTGCCGCTGGCGGGACTGTCGTTTGTTTTCACCGGGCTGTGCGGGCTGTGTTTCGGCATTGTGTCATCGCTGAAAGTGGGGCGCATTGCCGATGTTATTTTTCAATTCCTCAGTCTTGTGATGATGTCGATGCCGGGGTTTTTCACCGGGCTTTTACTTATTCTTTTGTTGTCTGTAAAACTGAACCTGTTTCCAGCAGGCGGATTTCCGGGCTGGGACTTCGGCTTGCGGAGCGGACTGCATGCCCTTGTTTTGCCAGCATTGGCGCTGTCATTGCCGCAAATCGCCGTTCTTTTTCGCGTGACACGCACCGCGCTTTTGCAAATGCTCGGCGAACCGTTTTTGCGCACGGCGCGCATGAAGGGGCTCACGCGCTGGTCAGCTTTGTGGCACCACGCCATCCCAAATGCACTTCCATCCATTTTAACCGTGGCGCGGTTTCAACTGGCCATGCTTTTGACCGGCTCTGTCGTTGTTGAGAGTGTTTTTGCGCTGCCGGGTCTTGGCCGTCTGTTGTATCAGGCCGTAGCGCAACATGATCTGCCTCTGGTGCAGGGTCTGGTCTTTGTTTTTTTGGCGCTGATGCTGGCTGTTCAGTTTCTGGTTTCAGCCTTTGCGCATCATGTCGACAAGCGGCTGTCTCAAATTGAAAGCATTGCATGAGAGCGCTTAAAAGAACGGGTCTTTTCATTCTTGCCAGTCTCATAATTGTCAGCCTGACGGGGCATCTATGTCTTATAGATCCTATGGAAATGGATATTGCGCATCGTCTGGAAGGTGTTTCACGCACACATATTTTTGGAACAGATGCATTTGGCCGCGACGTGTTGTCCCTGAGTTGCGCCGGTTTCGTGAACTCTTTGTTGGTCGCGCTTGGCGGCGTGGGATTGGGTTCTGTAATTGGAAGCAGCATGGGTGTTGTTGCAGCATTGTCCTACAACAGAGCGGTTGCACGCGCCCTGATAGTTCTCAGCGATTTTGTTTTTATCTTTCCGGCCTTGCTGATTGCACTTTTGCTGGCTTCGCTCTATCGACCGTCAATGTTTAATATCATCGCTGCGATCGCTCTGTTTACGGTTCCTGTTTTTCTGCAACTGACCTTGTCAAACGCGATGAGCGTGTTGGCCAGTCCTGCCCTTTTTGCGGCCAAAGCGCTTGGCCAGACAAGGTTTGGCCTTGCACGCCTGCACATTATACCAGTGCTTGTGCCGATATTACTGACGCAGGTTACAGTGCAGCTTGCCTTGGCTTTTTTGACAGAGGCCGCATTGTCTTATCTTGGCCTTGGCATTCCGCTTCAGCAACCAAGCCTCGGGCGCATGATGCAGGAGGCGCAGAGCTATCTTGATGCCGCGCCGCGTCTTGTCATTGTGCCCGGCGCAATCATCATTTTAACAGTGATGGCACTTTACATGGTTGGAAATGGACTTTCTTCTTTAAGCGATCGCCGCCAGATCCGCGTGTTAAATTAAGCTCATGGCAAACATTGAAATTCTCCATCATTGCGGCCCGTTTTTGAGCCGCTACAAAGCGCTGATTTGCGACATCTGGGGTGTTCTGCATGATGGCGTGGAGGTCTTTCCAGAGGTCAATGCGGCGCTACAAGCTTTCCGTGCGCAGAACGGGACAGTTGTCCTTTTGACCAACTCCCCGCAAATGTCGTTCCAGATTGAAGATCTCCTTGATGAAAAGAATGTATCGCGTCACGCTTATGATGGCCTTGTCACATCGGGCGATCTGACAGTTGCCGCATTAAAATCTTTGCACATAAAGACGGCTTATCACATTGGCCCTGCGCGCCATTTCCCGATTTACGACGCCGCAAAAGTCGATCAGGTCGCTCTGGAGAATGCGCAATGCGTTGTCTGCACCGGCTTTTTTATTGAGCCTTACGATGATCTGGCAAAATACCAGGACATTCTTGAGCAGGCATTGCCGCGCAGATTAAAAATGATCTGCGCCAATCCCGATCTTGTCGTCGATGTCGGCGGCGAGCTCATTCCATGTGCCGGTGCGCTAGCGGCGCGCTATGAGCAGATGGGTGGGCATGTTCACTGGGCCGGCAAGCCGCATGTGACAGCCTATGAAAAGGCGCTGGCCAAAATTGAGCAGCTCAGCGGTCCAGTTGCAAAAAAAGATGTTCTGGTCATTGGCGATGCGCTGCGCACCGATATTGCGGGCGCGCATAATATCGGATGTGACGCCTTGTTTGTTGGCCGCGGCATACATCGGCATGAGGTCTGCGACAAAAATCATGTAAATGCTGCGCGATTAAAAGACTTGTTTAAAGCCAGCAACAGCACGGCGCGTGCCGCTGCCTTTACATTGCAATGGTGATTATTTTTTGCAAAAGGCCGTGATGCCAATCTCACGAAATGCGCCGCACACCGGATCAAAACTGAAGCGGACGACATGGCTGCCGGCAGGAACAATGACGGTGCGCATCATCAGATTTGAGCGATAGGTGCGCACGGGTTTGTTATCGATGCTGGCCTGCCACCACGGATGCCAAGCGTCGGCAAGCACAAGATAGCCGCCTTCGGTGCGCTGCGTTTCAATCTCGATTTCACTCTGCCGGTAAAGCTGAAAACTGATGCTGCCTGCAGAATTGAAATGCGGCAGCTGTGCAGGTGCATTTTCAATGAGAACGGTATGCGCAAAGTCAAGCGCAGGCAGGCCACCGCGCAGCACAGCTGCACGATCGGTCACCGCAATCGCATCATTGGCCATCCACAATCTTGGGAAAGCTCCTGACGTATCTTTGAAAGTAATATTGCCAAATGTTGAAACCGATGCATCGGCCGTGGCAACGGGTTTTGCGAAAGCCTCTCGCCGATTTTCGCGCACTGTGTCACGAAGTCCGAGAATCTGCGTGAGTGTTTGGATGTTGTCCATGCTCTGCGGCATGTTCAGAGCGGTAAAAACCCACGGCAATGCCAGTTCGGGGCGTGTGCCCATATCATAAAACCTGTGAGCCGAAGGAATGCCCTGCCATTGCGGCGCTGTCACTTGCAGATCGATCCGGTCAGCCTGGTTGGGATCGTGACTTGAAAGTTTTTCTTTCAAGGCATTGAGCGAAGGGTTGTCGCTATAGACATCGAGCAGGGCATAACTGTCACGCGAGGCGGCGTTTGAGGAATTGGGACCATTGTGCAGGCGAAGATCGACCAGAACAAAGACAATCAGAAGCCCGGCGCCAAAAGATGGCCAAGTCGCCATCAGACTGCGCGACAAAAGCAGAGCGAAAACACCGATCGCGAAAGTAACGGCTGAAAGGAGAAGTGAAGGCGATGCTGCAATAATCTGGCCCTGTTCCTGCGCTGTGACCCATGCCATCCAGAAACTTCCCAAAAGCACGCTGCTGCCAAAGATAAGCAAGCCTGCCGGATTGGCTCTGAAGGTCAGAAAAACATTCAGCAAATAACCTGTCACGAAAGCGATAAGGATATTGCCAAGAAGAGCCGCATCGACTGGCGTTCCAAAATAGCGAAGTGCAGGGAGTGCGACAGTCAACGCATTATAAAAAGGGCCATGTGCGCCAAGGGCATACGCGAATGCAAAAAACAAAATCGCGAAGCAGAAAATCAGCCCGCGGCCACGCCAGAAGCGTGGATAAAGAACAAGGCCCATCATCAAAACAGGCAGTGCGCCCGCATAAAGTACTACCATGTTGGGAGACAGCCGTAAGCCTGCGTCAGGCCAGTTCGCACTTGGCGGCCCCCAAAAATTTTCAAATAGTCCTGAAGATGAAAAAAGATTTGGCACGACAAATGTCAAAAAATGCAATGGAATAAGTGCAGCCTGTGCCTCCGTATCTGCCACGCCAACTGTTTTAAAAAGGTTCAACGTGTAAAGCGCGGGAATAAAACTGATCGCGGCGCAAACAATGACGGCTGTCAGTGCAGGAAAGAGTGTTTTTCGAAAACTTTCCGCACGCCAAGGCGGCGCAAGCATAAACCACAAGATACGTGCGACAAAAAGTCCGGCAGCAAGCAGCGCCAGGTGGTTTCGCGTGAGCAGCACGCCGGCCATAAACAGGCCTGCGACAATGGCATAGATGTAATTTTTGCGCCGAAGAGTAAATTCTAGATAGAGCAACGCCAGCGGCAAAAGACTGTAGGCAAGGATCAGGCCGGTTTCATCAATGCGCCACATGGCCGCGCCGCCAAACATATAGGTCAGGGCTGAAATGGCTGAGGCCACCCAATGCCAACGGTTGAGGCGGCCGAAAAAAATCATGCCCGCGCCGCCAAGAAAAAGAAAAAGGAATGTCATGGCATCGAAAGCGCGCGTACCTGGATTGCTGTCGAGTGCGGCAAGAAGCGTGTAAGGCGTCAGCAACACGCCGTGGTAGTCGGCAATTTGCGGGTGGCCTGTAAAAAGATAAGGGTTCCATGACGCGCTTTCGCCCCTGAACCAGCTCTGCGCAATAAACAGAAGATCGGGAAAGAATTGCGTTTTTGAAGCACCTGGAATAGTGCTATCGCCGATAATCCAAGGCCAGATGAAAATTGCCGTGCAGACGGCGAGGACCAGCAGAGCACGGCCCCAATATCTTGATTCTGGTACGCTGGGCGTCATGCGTCAGGAAGCGCCAAGCGGGCGGGCAGTGCATGGCGCGCGCTGTCTCTTTTGGTTTCAAGATAAAGAAGATTGTCTTTGGTCACGCGGCCCATCAGGGCCTGTGTCGCAACTGTCAGGCCAGCTTTTTGCAAAGCTTGAACTTTTGCAGGATTGTTGGTCATCAGCATTATGGTTGAGACACCAAGCTGTTTCAGCATAATAGCGCCAATTTCAAAGTCGCGCTCATCGCCTTGAAAGCCAAGCGCATCATCGGCCTTGAACGTATCCATGCCCATCGCCTGCAGACCATAGGCACGAAGCTTGCTGGTCAGCCCGTGTCCGCGCCCTTCCTGATCGAGATAAAGCAAAATACCCCCGCTTTGTTGCGCCATGGTTTTTACAGCGCTGCGCAACTGGTCGCCGCAATCGCATTTCAGGCTGGCGAAAAGATCGCCTGTGAGACAAGCCGAATGCAAACGCGTGAGAACAGGTTTTTTTAAATCTGGCGCGCCGACGATAACGGCGAGGTGCTGTGCTAAACCGGTGCCGCCAAAAACAACAAATTCGGCCTGTGCATCCGCAAGCGGCACGGTTGCGCGGGTTAAAATATTTATCTGTGCAGGCTCAAAGGCATGATAATGCGCAATGTCGTCAGCGCCCAAAGTAAGCAGATCAAGCTGGCTTATGTTGGCTGACGGTAAAATTTCGGCCACGAATGCGGCAGGAACAAATTTAGCAAAACGCATCAGCTGCAAGACCGCAGCTTCATCCTCCGACAACGCCGATGGCTTTGAGTAAAGACTTGCGCTTTCATCGAAAGCCAGCTGCGTTGCGGCTTTGATATCCGGCAACGGGACGTCAATCTTGGCATCCGTGTTCAAGGAGGGATCCAAGTGATTTAATCTTGATGCGGACAGAAGCAATGAAATTTTTGCCGTGGGAGCGAGGGCTGTGATATGGGGTGCGATAACCTGTTCGGCGGGCCAAACAACAAGCTGTGGTGTACCGCGCAAAATAACAGGCCGGCCAAAACGCAACTCCGCAATCGCGCGCTCTGTGGCGATCTGATGTGAGGCGAAATCTTGTAACATTGGCTTTGACATTGCTGCAGCTTACATAAAAGAAACAGTCTTTGTTCTAATCTGCCAAAGCTCTTGCCCGCAAGCGCTTACAGGGAAAGAAGCCATGAGACCATTTGGCTTTTTTAAAAAATCGGGTAGGCTCAACGTCCAGCCTGAAGGAGATGCCATGCCGTCCGCACCCGTTCTTGTTGAAGGATACCGCCCTTTTGCGCGGCTTTTACATTGGCTGACCTTTATCGCCGTTTCAGCGGCGATCATTCTTGCGCTGATTGCCGACAATGCGCCGCGCGCCGCAAAGGGCCAGTTTTATTTTTGGCATAAATCTTTTGGTCTTTTAATTCTGGCGCTGGTTGTGATGAGGTTCATCAATCGTTTGATCGAAAAAGTGCCGCCATTTCCCGGATTTGTCGGCCCGTTTGAAAAAAAACTGTCTTTGTTGACCCATTACGCCCTGTATTGGCTTTTACTGATCGTGCCGGTCTTGGGGTGGTCAGGCTCATCAGCGTCCGGTCGCACGCCAAGCTTTTTCGGACTTTTTACAATGCCGGCTTTGCTAGGTCCCGATCCCCACCTTGCGGAGGCGATCATGTCCATTCATGTCATTGTTGCCTATTCACTGACAGCCCTGATTGGCCTTCATATTTGCGCCGCGCTGTATCATGCGCTTCTCAAAAAAGACGGGATATTGACGCGCATGGTCAGCGGCACAAACACAGCCACCCCGCATTGAAAGCGCGTATCTGCGCGCTGGCTTTTCTTTTAAATGCGGCGCTTCCCGTCTTTGCTCAGCAAAACAGCGCGGAAGAAGCGGTGCGCCGTTCCGACGCGCTCTCCAGCCTTCCCCAAAATGCCGCACGGCGTGCTTTTTTCAATGTTTCGCATCCGGCAAATTTACCCGCTGACTCGATTGGCCTCTATGGGCGCGGCTGTCTGGCCGGTGGAGAGCAAATGCCCGCCGATGGCGCAGACTGGCAGGTTATGCGCCCGTCGCGGCAGCGCAGTTTCGCGCACCCGCTGATGATTGCTTATTTAAAAAATCTGGCGGCGCGCGCAAAAAAAACAGGCTGGCCGGGGCTTCTCATTGGCGACATGGCGCAGGCGCGAGGCGGGCCGATGCTGACAGGCCATGCATCACATCAGCTCGGTTTGGAAGCAGACATCTGGTTGACGCCCATGCCGGATTATCGCCTGTCGCCAGAGCAGCGCGAGGACATGTCGGCGATCGACATGGTGCGACCCGACTTGCTCGGTGTGATTGACGATAAGTTTGGGCCAGCGCAGCTTAACTTGTTGAAACAGGCCACGCTGCCTGCAAATGTCGACCGCATTTTTGTCAATCCGGCCATTAAAAAAGCGGCCTGTGCGGCGGCTGGCAAGGATCGTGACTGGTTGCACAAGCTGCGACCATGGAGTGGTCACACCTATCATTTCCATGTGGCGCTGCAATGCCCGAACGGGCATTGCACATCGCGCGCGCAAATTCCCGCTGGAGATGGCTGCGGAAAAGATCTTGCATGGTGGTTTCGCGACGATGTGCGCTTTCCTAAACCCAACCCAAATGCGCCGCCGCCGAAAATATTGGTGGTGGAAGACATGCCGGGTGCGTGCGCCGTTGTTCTGCGCGCACCTTAATTTCTAAGCGCGTAAACCGATAGGGCAGGACACGCCGGTGCCGCCAATGCCGCAATAGCCATCAGGGTTTTTGTGCAGATATTGCTGATGATAGTCTTCAGCATAATAAAATTCCGGCGCGTCGAGAATTTCGGTTGTGATTGGTCCATAGCCGCGCTGTGCCAAAGCGGCCTGATAATCGGCCTTTGATTTTTGTGCAGCAGTCTTTTGCGCACTGGTGGTTGTATAAATGCCAGAGCGATATTGCGTGCCTGCATCATTGCCCTGCCGCATGCCCTGTGTCGGGTCGTGGTTTTCCCAAAAGGTTTTTAGCAATGTCTCATATGAAATGACCGAGGGATCATAGGTGAGGCGCACAATCTCATTATGGCCGGTGCCGCCGGTGCATACTTCCTTATAGGTTGGGTTCGGTGTGACGCCTGACGCATAACCAACGGCTGTGCTGATAATGCCGGGCAGGCTCCAGAACTTGCGCTCCACCCCCCAAAAACAACCCATGCCAAAATAGGCCGTTTCCGCCTTTTTGGGAAAAGGACCTTTGAGCGGAGTATTGAAGATAGCGTGTGTTTCGGCTGTCTCAAGCGCCGCGGCACGTCCGGGCAGCGCTTGCGAGGCAGTTGGAAGTAATGCGCTTTTCTTAGCAAACAGCATGTGGCGATCCTCTCAATAATAGGGACGACGGCGTTTTTTCCCTAGAAACAAAAAGATAAGAGCCAAAACAAAAATCACAAGGGCGGTCGGCGCTGACAAAAGAATGACCATCAGCGGGTCCCAGGCAAAAGGCGCCTTGGCTTCCAGCCATTTACGTAAACTTGCCAATGAAGCGAGATTGACGTCGCGCCAGCTGTCGCCAAATGACGACATCACAAGGCGGCTGGCCGCAATCGACTTGGTGCCGTCGATCACAGCATACATTGCCGCAACCGCCAGAAAGATAAAACCAAGCATGCGAAAAAGAAAAGAGATCATGTTGTAAAAACTACATCATATCAGCGCTGACTTCTCAAGATCGAAAAAATCTATTTACAGGGACGTGCTTGCGCTTTGCGCAAGCGTCTTCTAAAGCTGCGAGCGCCTATGGGCGTTTACAGAGAGGTGGCCGAGGTAAGGCGCGTCTCGCACATTATGCCAGTGGTATAATGTGAGCGCCGAACGCTGCAAGCCACGAGGCGAGCAGCTGTGCTCTTAAAAATAAGTGCTTCAATACATCATTGTTTTGATTTACAACTGCGGCAACGGAGAGGTGGCCGAGTGGTTGATGGCGCTCGCTTGGAAAGCGTGTTTGCGGGAAACCGTAACGTGGGTTCGAATCCCACTCTCTCCGCCAACCGATTTATTCAATTATATCAATAGGTTAGCAAAGTTTTTGGATGCCACAGAGTGGCCCATATACGGCGAATTTTCGTTACAAAAAGTAACATAACGTACTGGAGAGATTTCTCCGACCCTATGTGTCACGAGAATCAGTGATGCATTCTCCAAGCGTGATTGTATCGGTACGGTAAGTTAAAACGAGAAAAGTTCGCTAGTTCGAATGAACAAATGATCGTGATTTCGGCTACACCAATTTTAGTGTTGTATTTCAATAATAAGCATCGGCCATCTGGATTGGAAGCGTCGCATTGAGCGCTGCTAAGTGCGGTGCGTTATGGCTTGTTATAATTGAGATGTGCGGAAGCGACGACGAGAGGAATTTACTATTCCATCTCAAGTTCGACAGAGTCACCCGTGTTCGCATCGGTGCCTTCGATTGTGGCATTAAAGCCAGATGTTGTAACATCGTTGACTTCGATATTGCGGTACGATCCAGAATTTGAATTATAGACCTCGATGGTTTCGCCAGAGCGCACAAGGTTGCCCGACTGAATTTCTACATCAGCTCCTGTTTCGGCATTTTGCCCATCCCAAGCGAAGGCTACGATTGTTAAGGAAACAATATATTTAACTAGCCTTTTTATTCAGTGGGGACGTAACAGCTTTCGCTATCTAACACACCATTGCCTTTGCTATCCGCTGCACAATTAGGCTCTAATAAGCCCATTACAAAACCTTCCGAGTGCATGCAATTATAGACGAACTTTTCAAAGTCACCTTCGCGCCATGTTGATCTTTCGTCAGGCTTTAGCTTTAGTTTGTAAGCGCTCACGCGGCAGGATCCCATTTTCTGCGAACGGATTGCATCAATACTAAGCTTTGGCTTGTAAAAATTAGCACCTACCAATCCGCCAACTGCTAAAGAAGCAAGGCAAAATAATAAAACTGAAAAGCGAGGGTTCATGGATTCACAGAGCTTGAAGGTTTGAGAAACATCTTAAATTGAACAGACTTTCTGCCATAATGTCGTGCAACTTTTTCTCTTAATTCGTGCATATCCTCACAAGTTTTAGTCATTCTTATTACTGCATATCATCGTGATACCAGCTGACCTATTCCATAATTTCTGTTAGTTGCTGATGCCAGCAAGCACCGGTGGCAGGTTTGTTTTTTTTAAGATATTTAGCTACATCTTCATCGAGAGTTTTATAAATAAGTTCTGTAACTAACTTACCCACCTCTTAAGCCGAGTTTGAAGTGGCGTTTTCCAGCCAGTAAGTCGCCCAAATTCTTCCTGGAGGTCATCGGACAAGGTTTTTTCCCAGGCGCGGAGTTCTTCAGAGATAAATGCCCTAAGCTTTATCGGCCGAGTATCTTCAGCTCTCTCGTATTGATAACCAGTAGCCTCATTTACAAGAGCATCTATACCTGTTCTCGTTAGTCCCGATGTAAGAACGGCGCATTTTATAGCAATCTCGCGCTGACGTTCGATTAGATTAGCCCCTTGATATAGAGCCTGAACATACCCACGGCTTACTGGCTCGATGTGTTCAATTGTAATTCCTATGGCTATCCACTGTGTCCCAGGTATAGAAAAACGAATAGTTTCCTGCAGCACTTTATCCTTATCAATGATTGGGTTAAGTGATTTCTGGCCTATATAATTCTGCAGGCTGCCGCGATCTACATTAGCAATAGCTTTCGTTGTCGATCCTGACGATAGAACGCGTGTTTCGTCATTTAAAGCGTAACAATCAAGTTCATTACCGAGAGACGCTTGCCGATCAATCCTACAATTTTTTGGAGGACGCCAAGCGAGTAAAAGCCTTTCGCTCCACCGCCGTCGAGGCTGAGAATCCGATAAGAAGCCGGCGTAGATTGTTATAAAGCTTCGACTATTTTATCTATCGTGTGAAATATTAATGGCAGTGACGGATCCAGGTTTTACGATCCATATGACAACCGTCTGAATCAGTGCGGCCGCTATGAGCGAAAGTTTTTGATGAGAGAATAGCGGAAGACAGTGTGATTATGAGTAGGCGCATTAGTACCCCTTTTAAACAACGCTAGGGTATATCTCGCTATAAACGAGTCAATTATATTCCATCGGCATTAATATAATCTGTTTGAAATGTTACAAGGAGAACTAGATTGAAAATTAAGGGGCTCGATAACTTTAACAAAACAATTTCGCAAGCGCAAAGGGCTCTCTCTGAAATTGATGGAGAGATTGGTCGAGTAAGCTTCGACCCTGACGATCCAGAAAGTACAGAAACTGCAATCCAAGATGTTGAGAGCATGATTGACAGCAAGCTAAATAGCTATGCCTTTAATCCAATTATTGCTCCTCTAATAGACGGCATAAAGGAGCAGTACCGTCAAGCAATTCTAGATAAAGTAGCAGAGGGGCGTACGGGAGATAAAAAAGATGGAGAATGATTTATTTACGCAGATCAAAAATGCAATACTAGATCTTCAAGCAGCTGAATATCAAACCTACGAACGGCCATTAAAAACATTGGTGCGACTGCTGCAGCATCCTGAACTTGCCAGCTTTAATAAGCTATTGATCGACGGTCTAGATTTAGATTCTTTTCTCGAAAGCCAAGAACGCAGGAGTGGAATGGTCGGAAGCGATAAGCTGGGGTGGCCTCAGGATCCCAACCAAACTCTCGGGTTGACCTTCCTTTTAATTCTTAAATTTGCAGAAGATCCAGATTTTATGGCCTCTTTTGGTCATACCTATTTTAGTTCGAGTGCTAAAATAATGGCAGGGATTAATGCCATTACACGGCAGCTCATCATTCCATTTGTGCGGGATTACAAAACTTTTGTAGTGAGTTCTGGAAATAATTCTTTCAAATTATTTACCGCGGAATCAAACAAAGTTTTTCTTGTGCATGGACACGACGAGGGCGCTCTTAATCTACTTGCTAGATTTTTGGAAAAGTTAGGTCTAGAAGCGATCATTTTGAAAGAGCAGCCTAATCAAGGTCGAACAATTATCGAAAAGTACGAGGACTACGCAAACGAAGTTGGATTTGCAGTTATCCTTCTTACCCCCGATGATTTAGCGTCATCAGCTTTAGAGACTACCCTAAACAGAAGGGCGCGTCAGAACGTAGTTTTTGAATTAGGATATTTTACTGGCCGACTCGGTCGAGGTCGCGTCTGCTTGCTTAGAAAAGGCGATGTCGAAATGCCATCTGATCTTTTTGGCGTTATTTACACGGAGATGGATACTGGCGAAGGATGGAAATCTAAGCTTGTTGCTGAATTGAAAGCTGCCAATCTTAAATGTGATGCAAATCGCATGTGGGCAGTTTAAACATCTAATTGAATTGGACTTCTACAACGAAGCAAGCTGTCCTTTTATCAAATAGCCGGGCGTCAATGGCGTTTCCCGGCCAACGAACATTTCCGCATCAATGGCTCAAACTCCCATCGGGCCGCTACGAAAGTTTTTTGCGGGAACTAACATAACCCAGTGGAGATATTTATCCGAGATAATTATCGCTAGATTTTAATATGCGTTCTCAACGCGTTGTTGGTTCGGTACGCTAAGTCAAAACGAAAAAATTTTTGCTCTTCCAAATTCATAAGTTCAACGGTTTGCTTTGCATTGGTCGATATCCGTTCTTAGCAGAAAAAGAACAGATAGTTTGTTGGTAAAAGTTGATCGGCGCGAGTAAATTCCGCGAAAGAAGACGCAGGGTATATATTAGAGCAATAGATAAATAATTATACTGATGCACCATATAGTTGAATGAGGTATATACTTAGGCATAAGCCATAGCTTTGAGCATTCAATTTCGGGAAAGACATGAGTCTAACGTCTAATAACCTTGTTGGCTACCTCCGTGCTGAGTTCCAGAAGTCCGCTCGTATTCGTATTTGGCTTTTTTTTATCCAATTATGTGCGGCGCTACCTGCTGCTATTTCAGTTTTGATTCCTGACCGTCATGAATATTTGCTTTACAGTCTCGCTATTATCGCTTTCGTGCTGCTTCTGGTCTGGTGGGCATTGAATGAACGTTATGTATCTGCAAGATCTGCTGCGCAAGCCGCCCGTCGAGGTGCATTGCTGCTTGGGGGCTTACAACAACCACTTTCGCCTAGCGAAATTCAAAGTCTGCGCCAGCGCTTCACTGTCGATTCAATACAGGCAAAAGCATGCGAAAATACAGATTACTACGCTTCTACTGAGCCGCCTGGCCCCGCTCGCCTTGCTGAGATGATTGAAGAGTCAGCTCTGTATAGCGAACATCTCCAGCGAATTAGTAGTCGATTGATGTTCGGAATTTTGTTGGTTTTTGCGCTATTATTCCTTGCTGTAGCGCTAATCAGCATTCCAATGATTCAAGCCAGCAATGGCATGTTGATAGTTCGCATCACCTTAGCTGTTATGGTGTTTGCTTTGTCGGCTGATGTAATAGGCGCGTGGCGTTCACATAACGCTGCAGCTGACGAGATTAAGCAAATTCGTAATCGTCTTATGGCGGCTGACCGCGGAGGTTATCCCCAATCCGACGTTCTCCTTTTATTCGTCGACTATAACTCTGCAGTAGAAGGGGCGCCGGAAAGCGTTCCATTCGCTTATAACTGGTATCAGCAAAAACTAACTAAGATGTGGAACGATTATCAAGCAGATCGCGCTGCTGCGCGTATAATGGGGGCAAAGCAATAACCCATGAAGCATGTCGACTTATTTAGTGAATTTCTAACAGAAATCGTAGATCTTAACGATACACGCATTAGAGAACTTGAAAATAGTATAGTTGCGATTAGAAATGCTGTTAGCGCTTCTGCCTGGGAGCCGCGCTGTACCGGATGGATGGCACATGGTTCATGGGCTCATAAGACAATTATCAAGCCAGTCGATCAAGGTGAATTTGACGCAGATTTGATTGTATTCGTAGAATCTGTAGCAAATTGGAATGCGGCAAAATATATAGATACCCTTTATGATGCCTTTAAAGCCAATGCGACATATCAAGATAAAGCTTCTCGCTCCTCGCATTGCGTAACAATCATATATGCCAATGAGAAAAAGATTGATATTGCGCCTTGCATTGTCAATCGCGATGGAATTGAGCGCCTTGAAGTTTGTAATAGGAACACAAGCGATTTTGAAAGTACACAACCCATTCTTTATACCGACTGGCTCGTTCAGCAGAATAGTTATTCAAGCAGCAATAGCTTTAGGAAAGTTACGCGACTAATCAAGTATCTACGGAATATAAAAACCAGATTCACTTGCCCATCAGTGCTATTAACAACAGTCCTAGGCTATCGCATCAATTCATTGGACAAAAACAGTGGGCTATCTGCTGATGCAGCAACAGCGCTTAAAACTTTGTTAGGTCGTCTAGACGATTGGCTGCAAATTAACCCAGTGAAGCCCGTCGTAGTAAATCCATATCTGTCTAGCGAGAACTTTGCAGAATTATGGACTAATGAGCAGTACATTAATTTTCGAGAATGCATTCACACTTATCGAGAATGGGTAGATGATGCATACGATGAGCAAGATTATGCTGAAAGCATTGCAAAATGGCGACGTGTTTTTGGTGATGACTTTGCGTCTGGCGTTGTGATTAATGCAGGAAAATCAGCTGGCAATCTAATCGTTGCAGATATGAGGCGACATTTAGTCGAAGCGTATCATTTTACCGGTGATTTGGTAGATGCAATCAAACGGTTCGGCGATAGTATTCTACCGGCAAGTTTTAATCGACTCCCTTATATGCAGGCGCCGCAGTGGAAGCTCGCACCCAATCAGAAAATTTCTGTAGATATTTATGCGAGCTTGCATCGAAACAAGCTTAATAATTATTCTATTAGGGAAGTGCGCTCACTCGAGCCGCTACCGGCCGGTTTTTGGCTTCAATTCAGAGCTACTACAACTTTGGGACTTCCGTTTACTAGAGCCGAATACAAGATTATGTGGCGTGTAACAAATACAGATGAAGAGGCAGCGCGTAATAATGCCTTGCGCGGCCGTTTCGAGATGTCTGACAGCGACAATCACCGATGGGAACAACTGCAGTATCGTGGTGTACATTTGGTTGAGGCTTTTGTACTCAGAAAGCGTGATGATCGAATCGTAGGTCAGAGCACGGTCTTTCGAGTCATGGTTGAGTAGAGTTAGCGATTCTCATTATTTATTTTAGTGAAAAATTCTTTTAACACGAGTTTGATATAATCCTTTGTAAGGTCGAGCATTTGAGAGAGCTCTGTCGTTGACTGTGCGTCGCCTGAACGCAGCATATCAAAACAGGTAAATGCCAGGATATCAGCATTCGACGGTATAGTGGTCTTAGGATATGTACTTGCGCTATCTGCCCTAGCACTACTTTAACCCGCTCTTGCGAATGTCCGAATTTGCTAGGCATCGAGAATTTTATCGGTAGCATACCTCTCGTCTCACCTGGTATTATCTGCAAAAGGCCTGCGAACTTTTCCCTATCAAACTCGATTTCGATTTTATTCGGGTGATATGTAATATTTGCGATTGCAGCGTGTATCGACTTGTTCCAAGCCGATAAAAAATCTTGCTGAAGTTGCACCGCAACAAATTGCGCTGCTGCTAACGTACGTGATAAATCTGCGGGCAGCAAGTTCGGGAATAAATTTACAAGCTTCTCATTATCTGCAAATAGCTCGACGAGCGTGTACCGGACAAAATCCTCTAAATCCTTAGCCGGGATACGCACTGCTTTAACTTTTTCAGTTTCACTGCCTTTCCGCAAATAGTAGCGATATTTTTTTCCCTTTTTACTGGTGTGGCTAGAAACAAATTTTCGTCCTTGTGCGTCAATAATTAAGCCACTTAAGATATTCAATCTGCCTTTAGTTCGCGCACGTTTCTGACGCGCACCTTGCGTGTTGTCACTCAACAGCTTCTGTGTAGCATCCCATATGTCTTGACTAACGATGCCTCTATGGAGTCCGGGATAACTCTGCTTTTTATGCGGTACGCGCCCTATGTAAATTGGGTTGGACAGAATTCGGTATAGATGCCCGGCTGTGAAAAATCTGTCGCCATGTCCGCCGCCTGCGGATGATACCCATTTGCGTGTCTTCAAGCCTCGGCGTTTTATTTCACGCTCGAGAGTGTGACCAGATTTCAACTCCAAAAAGAGCTTGAAAATCAATCTCACAAGCTCGGCGTCTGTTTCATTGATCACAAGGCCTTTATTAACGACGTCATAGCCAATGGGCGTTGGACCACCCATCCACATACCTTTTTTCTTTGAGGCATCAATTTTGTCGCGAATGCGCTCGCCTGTGATCTCTCGCTCAAACTGAGCAAACGAAAGCAGCACATTCAACATCAGTCGGCCCATGGAGGTAGTCGTGTTGAACTGCTGCGTGACGGATACAAATGAAGCGCCGTGCTTATCAAAGATTTCGGCAAGGCGCGCAAAATCAGCAAGCGAGCGAGTAAGGCGGTCTATCTTATAGATGACGATAATATCGACGCGTTTTGCCTGGACGGCTTTCAACAAGCGTTTTATCGCCGGCCGTTCTAACGTACCACCCGAATGACCGCCGTCGTCGTAGACGTCAGGTATAAGTCGCCAGCCTTCATGAGACTGTGATTTGATATAAGCTTCACACGCTTCGCGCTGTGCCTGGAGCGAGTTGAAGTCTTGGTCCAGACCCTCTTCCGATGATTTGCGAGTATAGATGGCGCAGCGCAGCGTGCGCGGCGGTCCTGTCATTATATAACCTTCTGAAGTTTAGACTTCTTATCAAGCAGGCCGAAGAATTTTGGCCCTGACCATTTCGTGCCGGTCATCGTCGTGGCAACGTTTGAAAGCGACCTGAATTCTTGGCCGCGCCAGAGAAAGCCGCTTTCCGTGACATCGACGATTTCCATCTGCCCTAGCCATTCCCGCATCAGGCGGACACCTGGTGCCAACGATAGCTTTTCTTTGGCTTTTATGGGCTCACCGGTTTTAAGCTGTTCGGCAAGCTTTTTAAGCTCCCGTATCTTTTCAGGTTTAAGACCGTAGCCCGCGTCCTCGCGAATTTGATAGCCAAGCATAAGTCGCAAGAACCGAGTTCGCATGCCGAGAGGGGCCGGGATCTTATAGCGCGCTCGCCATTTTGCCTGGAGGGCAGGAAGGTCCAGCTTTTGCAGGCTGTCCATTTCGGCCCGCATTGCGTTTTCTTTTGATTGCTGCATTACGCAGCCTCGTCATCGCTTATAGGCTCGATACGGTAAACACGACCACGCTCTGCCTGGTTTGAAGTTACATCGAAACCAAACTTCTTTCTGATGGCGCCGCTCATAGATCCCCGCACTGAATGTGCCTGCCAACCAGTGGCTGCTATGGCGTCGTTAATGGTCATCCCCTCTTTGCGTCGAAGCAAATCGAGCAAGACACCAATCTTGGTGTCGGCTTTAGCCGTTGGCATCGACACTAGCTTAGTACGCTTAATGACCGGGCGCTTTTGTTGAGGCATTGCTTTCAGCTCTATATTCACCGCTTCAAATCCTGCAGGCGATAGAACGAGAACAAGGCGTCCGTTATCGGGATCAGTGCGCCAGATCTCGTCTCCTTCGTCGGCAGGTTCTTCTGTTAAAAAGCCGCGCCGGAGAAAGCCCTTTAACATTGAAGCGATTGCGCCTTTGTTCTTTTTTATAGCGGGAAGTGTTGGCAAGACACGATATCCATCGCGCTCGGCCGCTGTGCTAAGAATGATCGTCTGCGTTTCTGACAGTTGTGTCATCATTTTCTCCCTTATGCTGCAACGCTTGTGCGCTGTACTGCGGCAAGCCCAGGAACAGGGCCTAGGCGGAGAAGGTCGGCGGCAACTTGCGGCCGCATTTGAAGCAATGCGTGGTTGCGTTACGAAGTCCAATCAATCTTGGCAGATCAATCAATTTCATCGGCATATCAATATTTTTAAAAATAAGTATCGATTGGATATAATTTGGTTCGCGCAAAGAACGAATTTCTTGTCACTGATAAGATGTCAACGAAAAACGCAAAATTGACGACGAGCGCAATTAAATGTTTTTGCGAATCGAGTGAGATAATAGCGCCAATATTTCTGTATTAAATTCAACGCCAATCCATAGCACTTTTAAAGTGCCCTGTTTAGCTATTAGGCGCAGTGCCACTAGCACCAACATTTTATTGGAACAGAAGTTTGGAAACGACTATGGTTTTAAGAATTTAGAAGGTTGGCCATTTTGACTTCCAAAGCAATCGATAGTCTATGGAGAACTTGAATGCCTACATCCTTATAGCCATTCTCAATTTCCGATAAATAAGATCTATCTACTCCTGCTAGATCTGCCAAATGCTCTTGCGACCAGCCCTTGGTATTACGCAATTTGCGTATATTCCTGCCTATAATAGCGCTGATGTCCATCGCCGCAGCTTGTCGCGAACAGCAAAATAAATCTGTTGGCAATAGCCTACAAAATGTTGTAGTCCAGTCTCACTTTAGGGAGGAAAAAAATATGTCAAATCGGCACTCATCAGAGAAAACAATAATAATTCAAAATGTTACTTCTGGAGGAAGCATCGGCATCGCCTGTCTCATATTTGGTGTAATAAGTATATTTTTTATGTCACCAATTTTTGTGCCGCTTGCTCTCATTACAGGGATTATCGCCGTTTTTAAGCGGCAATATGTTTGGGCAGTAATTGGATTGATATGCGCGATCGTCGGGTTTTTGACTTCGCCAATTTTGATGGGCGCACTAGGTTATTTTATATCTGAGCAATACAAGACTGAAACATCGATCGAACAGTCAGAACATCAGGTAAAATAAAACAACAAGTTTAACCATCGACTATCAAGCCGGTATTTGTTGGATTTAAACCGAAGCATGTAACGGCAGTTATCAGCAAATATCTATTGATTCGTGTCACCGCAAAAGTTCTGATTAATTTCGTAGTGCATCATTATATTCGATAAAGATGCATCTCCTAAATGGCTATTTAATTCGTGTTGCAAAAACAAATCTTTTTGTCACCTTGATGAAATGAAACATCAGGGAAGAGCACCAGGCCGGCCAAAAGGCACAATTAAATATCCACGTGATATTCTCGTTCTGCAATATGCAGCAACATTTTCCGCAATGGGCTCCAAAGCGTCGAAGCAAAGTTTGCTTAAGGCCGGGCTCAAGCAAATCTACGACAACTATTCAGCAAAGGACCTGCGCCGTGTTGAAAAAAAGTGGAAGGAAGAGGAGTTCCAATTAACCACACAGCAACAGGAAAAATGGACTGACGAAGGCAAAGCGATCATGCACGAGCTATATGATGATGCGCTTATAGAAGATCCTGCGCGTTTCATTTCAATGTTAAACCTGCAATCGTCGACTGAGGGCCGGGCATTACTTTCGACGCTCTTTGACGAAGACGGCCCAGTTCATCCTCTTTTGGTTGAACTAAGGGAGCTACAGCAGATGGAAAAGCAGCCACGAGAAGTATTGACGCAGGTGTCTGTTGCCAATGTCAAAAGTGATGATCGGCGGCTAAGAGAAATTCTTGATATTTGGATGATAGAAAATGTGCCCCTCACGGCAGCACGAATAACAGCGCTTGCTCAACGATGTTTTGAAATCGCAGGCGAATATAAAAAAGCGCAGAATATTGAACGTGAGGAAAAAGATGCATAATATTGATTCTAAATACGTGTTACGAAAAGTTGTTGAGCTTAAACCTTACAGCCAAAATGCAAGAACACATTCACCTAAGCAAGTTCGAAAAATAGCCAAAAGTATCGAAAATTTTGGGTTCACTAATCCAGTATTGATTGATGAACATAGTATGATTCTCGCGGGCCATGGACGTGTTGCTGCGGCACAGCTTTTAAAAATGGAAACAGTTCCCTGCATTCTTATCTCAACCATGAGTGAGGCTGAGAAGCGGGCATACATCTTAGCTGACAATAAGCTGGCACTGGATGCAGGGTGGGATGAAGACATTCTAAAAATAGAATTACAATTCATACTCAACGACATGCCCAGCCTCGATTTAAGCCTTACAGGATTTGAAATTTTCGAGGTAGACCAAATTCTTGATGTTGGCGGCGCGGGTAATGCAGCAGATAGCGCAGATGATGACCTGCCAAATATGGTTACCAAACAACCTCCAATCACGCGTCCAGGAGATGTTTGGTGCCTAGGACGCCATCGCTTAATTTGCGGCGATGCAAGGCAGGAAGTTGTTTATGACTCCCTCATGCGAGATCTAGATGGCGTTAGCGAATGTGCGCAGATGGTATTTACCGACCCGCCCTACAACGTATCGATTTGCAAACATGTTTCACTTGCAAAAACACTTGAACGGCGCGAGTTTGATTTTGCATCTGGAGAGATGACAAAAACAGAGTTTAGCGAATTCTTGAGGTCAACCTTTTCACTCGTTGCGAAATATAGCTCTGACGGCTCGATCCACTTTATCTGCATGGATTGGCGACATATCCAAGAGGTGCTTGCGGCAGGTAATGCTGTCTACGACGAGTTAAAAAATCTCGTCGTATGGGCCAAGGACAATGGTGGTATGGGTGTTTTCTATCGTTCCCGGCATGAGCTGGTTTTCGTTTTCAAAAAAGGCAAAACCGAGCACATCAATAGCTTTCAACTTGGTCAAAATGGTCGATATCGAACAAATGTCTGGAACTATCGGGGTGCCAGTTCATCGACCAAGGAAACGCGCGAGGAGCTTGAGATGCATCCCACAGTAAAGCCTGTTGCAATGGTGGCTGACGCTATGCGTGACTGTTCGCGTCGCGGTGGCATTGTCCTTGATTCCTTTTGTGGGTCTGGGACAGTATTTATTGCTGCAGAAAAGACGGGTCGGCGGGCAAGAGCAATTGAAGTGGATCCCGCCTATTGCGACGTCGCTTTAGTGCGCTGGCAAACTTACGCAAAGGATGACGCCATACTTCAGGCGACAGGCCAAAACTTTAATGAGGTTAAAAATTTACGAGCGTTGAAACCACAGTTAGAAGGTAGGTTGGATGAGAGATAAGATCCCGCCCAACCTCCTAAGTCATACTTCCGAAGAAGTGGAAACTGATTATCACGTCGGTTACAAACGCCCACCTAAAAGCACTCGTTTCAAAAAAGGAAAATCTGGAAATCCTTTAGGTCGGCCAAAGAATGCAAAAGGCTTCAACGCTACAGTCGAGCGTGTCATGGAAGAACTTGTTTTTATGAAGACGGCAAATGGGCATATTCAAATGGCCATGTACGAAGCAATTTTTCGCGCCAATGCATTGGCAGGTGCAAAAGGTAATACCAAGGCAGCGTCTTTGTGCTTTGATAGGTACACGCAAATCAAACAGAAAAAAGAGGAAGAAGGGATAATATTCGGAGGTGTTAGAGTTAAATTTATCGAGCCCGATGGCAGCGAGAGCGAGGGCACGCTCTAGACAAGCGTTTATTGCGCTTGCAGATTAGTAATTTCTTTTAGAATAAACCGGGTGTATTTCGATAAGATTTGATAAATCTCGTTTCGAAAAAAATATAAAACTTCAAATAGAACTAGGTATTAGTCTTACCTAAAATTCCTACCCTTCGGCATCACCGCTTGCTCAACTGTTAAAGATGACAACACACGCGCTTTCGAGGTGCGTCTGTCAGATTGAGGGCTACGGACTTCATCGGCACGAGAGAAGCTTTGAATAGAGCTGTGGGCCTCGTTTAGCCTACTTAAAAGTTGCGTCTGGTCTTCTAATCTCTGTGCCACCACGTGAATGACACCTTGATGAGACTGAAGCTTGCCTCTCACCAGCAACAGCCTTGCTCCGAGAACTTCGCTTCGATACTGCTCAAATATATTTGTCCAGACGATCACATTGGCGACGCCTGTTTCATCCTCAATTGTCAGAAAGATAACACCGTTGGCTGAGCCTGGCCTTTGACGGATGAGAACAAGTCCACAGATTGCGACATGTGAATTATTAGGTGTAGTGAGAAGCTTCTCGGCTTTAATGGCTTTTGCCTTTGTAAGCTGATCTCTGACAAAGGAAACGGGATGCGCTTTAAGAGAGAGACTAAGCTTTCGGTAGTCTTCAACGACATGCTGGCCAAGAGGCATGGCGGGGAGCTTCGCATCAGGCTCGGTTAAGGCTGAGGCAAAACACAGCAGCGGCAAATCATCTTTATCGCCAGAGCGCCGCAAGCCCTGTACAGCCCATAATGCATCTCGTCTGTCTAATCCGAGTGAGCGAAACACATCCGCCTCAGCAAGCGTCTCTAGTGCAGATAAAGGCAGTCTGGTCCTCAGCCAAAGATCGCGGACACTGTCATAACCCTTGTCTCGGCATTCAGAGATCAGAAACCCATGCTCCTCTCTCAAACCCTTGATAGATTTAAAGCCCAGCCTAACGGCTTTATGGCCATGAATATCGTTTTGCATATCGACATGTTTGCGATGCAGCTTTTGTAGCTTTGCTTGCTCTAGTCCTGCTTCCCAGTTTGAGAAGTTGATATCCACCTCTCGCACTTCGACACCATGCTCCTGTGCGTCTCTCACCAGCTGCGATGGCGCATAAAAGCCCATAGGCTGAGCGTTGAGCAAGCCAGCCAGAAAGATATCGGGATAGCGACATTTCACCCAAGAGGATGCATAGACCAACAGCGCAAAAGACGCGGCATGTGACATTGGAAAGCCGTAGGTGCCAAAGCCCTCGATCTGATTAAAGCAGCGCTCGGCAAAGTTTCGCTCATAGCCACGCTCAAGCATGCCGTTGACCATCTTGTCACGGAAGGTCTGGATTGTGCCGACGCGTTTGAAGGTCGCCATGGCGCGGCGTAATTTGTCTGCTTCATCGGGGGTAAAGCCAGCGCCTATGATTGCAATCTGCATGCATTGTTCTTGAAACAGTGGTACGCCAAGCGTTTGCTCTAAAACAGCACGCAATTCTTCTGATGGATAGATCGGAACTTCCAAACCCATCTTGCGCCGCAAATATGGATGCACCATTCCGCCTTGAATAGGGCCCGGCCTCACGATGGCCACTTCAATCACAAGGTCTGAGAACTTGTTTGGCTTCAAGCGTGGCAGCATGCTTTGCTGGGCTCGGCTTTCAACCTGAAACACACCGATGCTGTCTGCACATTGCAGCATGTTGTAAATTGCAGGATCTTCTGCTGGCAGCGTTGCCGTCGTGTAAGTCAGGCCGTAATGCTGCTCCAGCATATCGTAGAAACGCTTCATGGCGCTCAGCATGCCAAGGGCAAGGATATCGACCTTTAAAAGCCCTAGCGTTTCAAGATCATCTTTATTCCATTCAATAACAGTGCGGTCTTGCATTGCCGCGTTTTGAATAGGGACAATTTCATCAAGCCTTTCTTTGGCAATCACCATACCGCCTGTGTGCTGTGACAAGTGACGGGGGAAATTGAGAAGTTGCTTTGTAAGTTCCAGCACCATCGCCAAGATTGGCTCACTGGCATCGAGACCAATACGAGATGCATCATCACTTTGAATGCCGTCTTTTGACCAATGCCACTGTGACCCTGCCAAAGCAGCAAGCGTGTCCTCTGATAAGCCAAACACTTTGCCGACATCACGGATCGCCATGCGAGTGCCGTAGGTGACAACTGTGGAGGTCAGAGCAACATGCTCGCGGCCATAACGCTGGTAGACATGCTGGATCACATCCTCACGCCGTTCATGCTCAAAATCGATATCAATATCAGGAGGCTCGTTACGCTCGGCCGAGATAAATCGCTCAAACAGCATGTTGTGAACGTTGGGATCGATCTCAGTTACACCAAGGCAAAAACAGACAGCCGAGTTGGCAGCAGAGCCGCGACCTTGCGCCAGAATGCCGCGTTCCCGCGCATAGTTGACGATGTGATGTACGGTGAGAAAGTAAGGCGCATAATTCAACTTCTCAATCAGACCAAACTCACGCTTGATGATCGCTATGACTTTATCAGGAGTGCCTTGAGGATAACGCCGCTCTGCACCTTCCCATGTAAACGCTTCCAGTGCGGCCTGAGGCGTTTCAAAACCCTCACAGCTCTCGTCAGGATAGGTATATTTTACCTGAGATAGATCGAAACTGATTTGAGACAGCAGCACATTGGTCTGCCGTAACGCATCCGGCATCTGCCGATAACGGCGCTCCATTTCTTCAGGCGGATGAATGTAGCGCTCTGCATTCACTTGCAGGCGTTTGCCAACCGTTTCCAATGTCTGCTTTTCTAATACGCAGGTCAGAACATCATGCAACCGACGCCGATCTGGCGAATGGTAAAGCACGTCACTGGTCGCTATCAGAGGGACGCCTGTTTTAGTTGAGGCTTGCTGCAACTCAATTATCCGGCGCTGGTCATCGCCGCAATAGTAAAAAGCTGCACCGAGCCAGACTTTATTGGGACATTTGTCATCTAGAATGCGGAGCGTTTTAAGCGTGCCCTCATTCATCCGGTAAGGCGGCATAACAATGAGGAGCTGGTCTTCACACCATTGCAGCAAGTCCAGCAGGTAGAGAGTGCAATCGCCTTTTTCTGCACGTCGCATACCCAATGTGAGAAGGCGACTGAGCCTTGCATAAGCGGCACGGTCTTGCGGATAGACAAGCATGTCGGGTGTATCGTCGGCAAACACCAAGCGGCAGCCAGTCACCACGCGCAGCTCATTAAATTCAAATTCAATCTGTTTGCGAGCGGCATACATTCTCACCACACCCGCCAAGCTGTTTCGGTCGGTAACACCAAGGCCAGACAGCCGAAACGCACCAGCGGTTAAAACCAGCTCCTCAGGATGTGAGGCCCCGCGCAAAAATGAGAAGTTACTGGCGACACACAACTCGGCATAACTCATGCAAACAGGCCTTGCATAAACCAGCGAGGGCTATTGGTTTCAAAATGATAAAGGCCTTCGCGGTAAAGCCAAAAACGATGGCCTTGTATATCCTCGACCCTAAAATAGTCACGGGTGAGTTTGTCTTGATGCCACCACTCGTCAGCGATGCGCTCAGGACCTTCCGCCTTGGCAATCATGTAGATCACTTTGCGCCATTTAAACCGCATAGGAGGCCCGTCAGGCACCTCTGCAATGGCTTCTATGGGTTCAGGGGGATGAAAGTATGTCAGCGGCCTTGTAGGGGCTTCTGAGGCCTTTACAGGCCATGTTTTAGAGGGATTTCCGCGAATTGCTGGCAGTGCGCATGCAGCTGTTTCAGGTAGGTGGCTATCGAGAGATTGGTACTGCCGAATGGCTTTATGGCCAACCCTTGCCCCAAGCTGATCTATCAGTTCTGCGATGCTGTCTTCACCAGATTTATGATTGTCGAGACTGCTTTGATGCTCACTAATTTTTTCAGAGCGAACCACATGTAGCTGCACAAGATCAAAGCCATAGCCGACATTCCATTCATCATTGAGACTGCCTAGCTTCTCAGCAAACAGCTTTGCCATGCGCTTATGCTGTTGAAGCGGTTTTCCAGCTTGCACCGTGACCTGCCGCACGACGCCATCGACGCGGTAGACAAAGGCTTGCAAAACCCTTGCTCCCTCACTCCGCTCCAACAAAATCTTGGCCACACGCTCTGCAAGCAGACTGATGGTCTGCACAATACTGGCCTCTAACAGCATGGGTTCGGCAAAACATTGCTCGACAAGAATATCAGGATGAGGTCGATGCGGTTTTAAGCCCTCATCCGCTTTGCCTAATGCACGATCAAGCGTGTTTAAAAGCTCTGCCCCAAACCTTGCCGCTAAAGGTGCGCGAGGGCGGCTGGCAAGATCATGGATAAATCGCAAACCAGAGCGTTTCAGTTTATCGACCTGTTCAGCCTCTATTCCAAGAGCTTTCAGGGGCAATGATGAGACGGCCTCTGCAACCTTGCCCTGAGGTACAATGATCTGTTGATGCGACCATGCCAAAGCAAGAGCAGCTGTAGCGGTTTCAGCAATGCTGGCAAAGCACATGAAGCCCTGACCAGCCAAACGAAAGACAATTTCATTCAGCATACTCTGTTCGCCGCCAAACAAATGCGCACAGCCTGTAATGTCCAAGATGAGGCTTGCTGGCGGCCTTTGCACAACAATGGGCGTATAGCGCCAGCACCAGTCCGCAATGTTGAGAAGCGCTTGTGCATCTGCTTCGGGCTCGGCAGGGACACCGAAAATTTCCGGCACTCTTGCCCTTGCATCGGCAAGGCTGAGACCAATGCTGAGACCTGCATGTAATGCTGCCTCACTCACGCAAGTTAATCGCAGTGCATTCTTTGACTTTTCATAAGTGACCAGAAGCTCAGGTGCCTGTGTACCTGATGCTTTCAACTGGCGCAGCAGTCTGTCGATAGGAAGTTGGTTGAACCACAGAGCGAGGTAACGGCGGGACATCGACAAACGTGCGCTCATGACTATTCCATTCCAATGTCCATTGTCCGGTCTTGCCTATCCGTGAGCGTGTCAGCGTCACATTGAAGGCAGGATGTCCGAGAAGTTTTTGATGAGAGGCTAATGAAGGGGCACACTGCACCTGCCAGCGTGTCTGCGCAGAGCTTGCACTCGGTTGTGCTCCAACATGAATACACAACAGAGGAATAGAAAAATGCTCCGCTGCCAAACTGAGGCGGCGTGTCGCCGTGAGATCAAAAGCTTTTGGCTTACCGAGAGGTTCTAATATGACAGCACCAACGCCTAGGCAACGAAGTGCATCATGAGCAACTCGTAAAACATCAATAGGTTTGCGCAATGTGATTGTCAGAAGCTGATTGGGATCGAAACCTAAGCAGGCAAAGCCATCAGGATACAAGCGGCCTGTACTTGAAGCGCAATAAGATTGCCTCACCCATACGCACGGCTTCTTACCAGCTGCACGTTGAGCAACTGCCAATGCAAATCCGAGTGTTGAGCCACTATCGGCTTCGGACGCCGCAAAGAACTCATGCACTGCCCCACAAGCCAATCCACCCCCTAAAGCGCTGTCGATCATGTCAGCGCCGAAAGTGAAAGAAGCACACGCATGCATCCTCCCACCTACAGTGCAGGCAAGGCGTTGCTGTAGCGCGGCAAGGGTTTTTACCGCAGCCGACATGGTTTGTTCCTGATATGTTCTATTATGCTGAACTTTTAAAAAGAGTCAAACCCTACATAGTAGGCCTAGTTTAAAAGCTTAATAGCAATCACTTTGTAAACCAGTCATTTAACTTTATCTTGGGATTAAAACTCATAGAACAGTAATATATTTTTGAAAATTTAAACGAGACTCGAAACTCAGATTGAGATGTGCCGTAACCATTTTATGACTGCTTGTCGCGCGTTGAATTTTTTTCAAAAAACCTAGAGACAAAATCATTTTTGTCCAAATTTTTTTAAATCATACTTTTGAATAAAATATATTACATGAATTCAATTCTTTGAAATCTAAAATTTCAAAACAATACTCCGGTATCGACTAAAAAACGTGCCTGCGACGTGTTTGTACCAGCAGCGCCGAAGGCAGCACCTAGCGTAATATCCAACGCTTTCACATAAGACACTTCACCACGCGCATAAAAGACGCCTTGCTGATAAGTTGGCGTCAGAGTAATTGACCACGCGTTGCTGCCTGGTCCGTAACTAAGATTAATACCCCCCGTCGTGTCTATATATTCCGCACGCGCAGCTAAACTCCAGTTTTCGTTGAATGCGTATTTTGTTATCAGGCCGACGCCGTAGGATTCAGCAGATGAATTAAGGCCGATATTTAAGTTTTCCGGCACATGTGTGTATTGCAAAGTCGGACTAAATGTCCATGCGCCGGACATATGAGTAAAGTTCAAATCATAAATTTCGCTATTGTTTTGCGCAAGAGGCGTTTCAATCGTGTTTTTTGAATTGTCGCCAATATTACCTGATGCGATTACAGTAATGCTGTTATTTTTATCAAGCGTATAGGTGACAAGTCCTGACAGCCACTCAAACCTATCAGAATAAAATCCGTCACTAACAGCAAATGAAGCACTGATCGGTCCTTGCGATATATTCACCTGTAACCCGCGATTTACAGAGTTGGTCTGGTTCCACAACAATCCACGTTCGATATTAGCGTTTTGAAAAGTGAATGTATTTTCAGTTCCGATAAGCGTGTAAAGTTTTCCCGCTTGAATTGAAAAATTATCTGTCGGCGCGAATTTAACATAGGCCACAGGAACGAAGCCAAAAAAATCATCAGTTGTATCTTCAGCTTTCAGATAAGACGTGCCCAGTGAAGGCAGCGAATAGCCGCCGATCTGGGTGTAAAATTGCAAAGGCCCGTCTGCTTTTTGGAGAACCACCTGCGCGTTGCTCAAATCTATAGTGCCTTCATTGTTGCCAATGACGGGGTTATCTTGTTGCAAGGCAAGTCCTGTGAAAGCGCCGTTGATGTAAATTTTTCCAAAAGGACTATCAATATCAAGCGGATGCGGGTTTAAAATCAGCGGGCCAAACATACTGGGTGTTGAAAGTGAAACGAGCTCTGTTTCAAAACCTTTATCTTCAGCCGCCGCAGGAAAAATCATTGCGCACGCTGTAAATACAGAAAAAACGCCAGTTTTAATCATAAGCCCCCCCCGATCAATTTCTGCTGGAATGCCGTTGAGCTGTGTAAAATTTCGAGAACGATTGCTGTAAAATTTACGTAAAGATTGGTTTTTTAATAAACTTTACGAGAACTTTATGCCAATCAGCATGGCAACTTTACATGCCAGATTTCATCTCTGATCAATTAACAGAGGTGTTCAATGATCGATGCTTATTTCGTCGTCGGGGGTCTAACGCTGTTTGCTCTTACCATCCTGTCTGTTTCTGCCGCCGAGAAGTTGTGAGGCGCTCATGTTTGACATTGTTCTAGGCTCGGGAATTTCTCTTGTTATTTTTATTTATCTATTAATTGCGCTCTTGCGTCCGGAGCGTTTCTAATGGCTATCGATCAATTGCAGTTCTTGCTTTTTCTTATCATTCTCACGGTGCTTGCTTACCCGTTTGGCCTTTACATGGCATGCGTCTTCAAAGGTGAACGGACATGGCTCACACCATTTGTTGCGCCTATTGAACGTGCACTTTTGTGCTTTGCCGGTGTGAAGGCAGGCAATGGCCAGCGCTGGACAGGATATGCGCTCTCGTTGCTTGTGTTCAATGCACTAGGATTTACCTTCCTTTATGCGATCTTGCGTCTACAAAATATTTTACCACTCAATCCGCAAGGTTTTGCGCCGATGTCGTCCGATCAGGCTTTCAACACCGCAATTTCATTCGTCACCAATACGAATTGGCAATCTTACGGTGGCGAGACGACGGTTTCAAATCTTACGCAAATGCTCGGCCTAACGGTGCAAAACTTTCTGTCTGCAGCTACCGGAATTGTAATTGCGGTAGCTGTAACGCGTGGGATTGTTGCGCGTTCAGCAAGCTCCATCGGCAACTTCTGGGTCGATCTGGTGCGTTGTGTCTTCTATATTTTGCTACCGGTTTCAATTATTTTTACACTTTTTTTAATCACGCAGGGTATTCCGCAGACGCTAACAGGTACCGTAACCGCAACCACGCTGGAAGGCGCGCAGCAGGTGATTGCGCAAGGGCCTGTCGCCTCGCAAGTCGCTATCAAGATGTTTGGCACCAATGGCGGTGGGTTTTTCAATGCAAATGCTGCGCATCCTTTCGAGAATCCGACCGTGGTGTCAAACTTCATTCAAATCCTGTCTCTGTTGCTGATCGGCGCGGCGCTACCATTCTTTTTTGGTAAGATGGCGAACGATCAACGCCAAGGTGTTGCCATTTTTGCAGCGATGACCGTGCTGTTTGTCGTGATGCTCGGTGCAGGCTATGCAGCTGAACATGCCGGTAACCCGCTTATTGCGGACGTGACAAATCCCTCCGCTATCAGCATGGAAGGCAAAGAAACACGCTTTGGTATTGCTCAAAGCGTTCTTTTCGCTGTTGCGACGACGGCTGCATCTTGTGGTGCCGTCAACACGATGCATGACAGCCTCACTCCACTTGGCGGTATAGTGCCGATGATCAATATGTTCTTTGGAGAAGTGATTTATGGCGGCGTGGGAGCCGGCTTTTATGGCATACTCGTTATGGTTATTCTTACTGTTTTTATTGCTGGCCTGATGGTTGGCCGCACGCCAGAATATCTCGGCAAAAAAATTGAATCGCGTGAAATCAAACTTGCAGCGCTCACTTTGATTGTAATGCCTGCTGGCATTCTTATCATGAGCAGTCTTGCCATCTATTTTGGTACTGCGCACAGTGCCATCGCCAATTTGGGCCCGCATGGCCTATCCGAACTTGTTTACGCGTATACATCAGCAACAGCCAATAACGGTTCAGCCTTTGCAGGGTTCGGTGCTAATACAATTTGGCACAACATATTCTTGAGTATTTCGATGATGATTGGCCGTTTTGGCTATATTATTCCTGTTCTTGCAATTGCGGGTTCATTGGCGGGAAAGAAAGTCACGCCTGAATCAAGCGGCACGTTTCCGACGCATGGCGGCACCTTTGTCGCATTGTTGATCGCCATTATTATTATTGTCGGCGCGCTTACATTTTTACCTGTGCTGGCATTGGGCCCGATTGCCGAGCACATTTCTATGCTTAACGGCTCAACATTCTGAGGACATTATGACCAAACGGATCCACAACGATATCGGCCTGTTCTCGCCCGCTATTCTTGCGCCTGCGGCCCATCAGGCTTTTACAAAACTTAATCCTATTACGCTGGCACGCAACCCTGTAATTTTTGTAACCGAGCTTGTGGCCTTGCTCACAACATCGATGTGGCTGCGCGACATGGCAATAGGCCTGCCACCTTTAGGTATCGCTTTTCAGATAGCACTTTGGCTGTGGTTCACAGTGCTGTTCGCCAATTTTGCTGAAGCTGTGGCTGAAGGACGTGGGCGGGCGAGGGCCGATACATTTCGAGCGACCCAATCCGGTGCGCGCGCCAAAGTGCTTGAGATGATTGATAACAAGGACATCTTCGAATGGAAAAATGCGGACGAACTTGAGCTCGGCGAAATACTTTTTGTCGAGTGCGGGGAACTGATACCTATAGATGGTGAAATTATCGAAGGGATTGCGTCTGTCGATGAAAGCGCCATCACCGGCGAGTCTGCGCCTGTTATCCGCGAGTCCGGCGGCGATCGTTCGAGTGTCACGGGCGGCACACGTGTTGTTTCAGACTGGCTGAAAATAAAAGTCACGGCAAAGCCCGGCGAAACCTTTCTTGACCGAATGATTGCGCTGGTTGAAGGCGCGCAGCGCCAGAAAACACCGAACGAGATCGCGCTCGATATTTTGCTCGCAGGTCTGACTCTGGTGTTTTTGTTCGTTGTTGTCACATTGCCGTTTTATGCTGCATGGACGGATACAAAATTGCCGGTTATTTATCTTGCTGCCCTCTTTATCTCGCTTATTCCGACCACTATTGGCGCATTACTTTCTGCAATTGGTATTGCAGGTATGGAAAGGCTGGTTAAAGCCAATGTGATCGCAAAGTCTGGTCGCGCAGTGGAAGCTGCAGGTGACGTAGACGTTTTGCTTCTAGATAAAACCGGCACGATCACTTTCGGCAATCGAATGGCTGATAGCTTTGATCCACTGCCCGGCGTCACTGAACATCAACTCGCGGAGGTTGCAGTGCTGACCTCGCTGAATGATGATACGCCCGAAGGTAAATCAATTATCGAGCTTGCCAAGCGCCGCTATAAGCTGACGATGGAAGCCTCATTGAGCGCAGACTATATTCCGTTCTCTGCACATACCCGCTTGTCAGGCCTTGATTTTGCCGATGGCCGGAAAATCCGTAAAGGTGCCTCTAATGCCATTCTAAAATTCACAGATATGTCCGTCTCTCCGGACCTTGATGCAATTGTACGCCGTATCGCGAGCAGTGGTGGAACGCCGCTGGTTGTGGCGGAAGGTACTAAAATCCTTGGCGTTATTCACCTTAAAGATATTGTGAAGCCAAATATCCGCGAGCGTTTTGCGGAACTACGCCGCATGGGCATTCGCACGGTCATGGTGACTGGTGACAATCCCCTCACAGCGGCAGCGATTGCAGCCGAAGCTGGGGTTGACGATTTTCTGGCTGAAGCGACTCCAGAAAAGAAACTTGATCTCATTCGCAGTGAACAGGCGGGTGGCAAGCTAGTTGCCATGTGTGGGGACGGCTCGAACGATGCACCAGCATTGGCGCAAGCTGACGTCGGCGTTGCGATGAATTCCGGCACTCCTGCTGCAAAAGATGCCGGCAATCTGATTGATCTCGATTCAGATCCTACCAAGTTGATGGAGATCGTGCTTGTCGGAAAACAAATGCTGATCTCGCGCGGCTCCCTGACCACTTTTTCAATTGCTAACGATGTCGCCAAATATTTCGCAATCCTGCCTGCGCTGTTCGTTACAGCTTATCCCGGCCTTAAAATTCTCGATATCATGCGTCTTGGCACACCGCAAAGTGCCATCTTGTCTGCGATTATCTTTAATGCGCTGATTATCGTTGCACTCATCCCGCTTGCACTTCGCGGCGTTCAATACAAACCTGCAACTGCAACCAAGCTCTTGCAACGAAATCTGCTTGTCTATGGTCTTGGTGGCTTAATTACACCGTTTATCGGCATCAAACTCGTCGATCTCATCGTTGACTTTCTTCATTTGGTATAAGGAAAAAAGCATGTTCTCAATGTTTCGCCCTGCTTTTACATTGTTAATCGCGCTGGCTGTAATAACCGGCTTAATTTATCCCCTTGTTTTAACAGGCCTCGCACAAATCATCATGCCTGATAAAGCCAACGGCTCTCTGATTGTGCGTAATGGCAAAGTGATAGGTTCAAGCTTGATCGGGCAAAATTTCACATCAGATAAATATTTCTGGCCGCGTCCTTCGGCGACGACAGGAATGGATGCCGATGGCAAGACGATTGATCAGCCTTACAATGCATCTATGTCGACAGGCTCCAATCTTGGGCCAACCTCTGCAAAGCTTATTGAAAGCGTTCACACGCGCGCCAAAGCGCTGGGTGGTGGCCAAGTGCCTGGCGATCTTGTGACAGCTTCGGCCAGTGGGCTTGATCCGCATATATCGCCCGAAGCTGCATTGTTTCAGGTCAAGCGCGTGAGTTTGGCGCGCCATCTGCCGGAATCACAAATTCAGCAATTGGTGCAAAAACACACGGAGGGTCGTACGTTCGGCATTCTTGGCGAGCCGCACGTCAATGTTCTGCGGCTTAATTTGGCTGTTGACGCAATAAGTTCTAAACAGTGAGGCATGCCCGAAACGATCAATCGCCCACAACCTGAAGCGCTGCTGGCCGAAGTCAAACGTGCCGGACGCGGAAGACTAAAGGTTTTTCTTGGCGCCTCGCCGGGCGTAGGTAAAACCTATGCAATGCTGGAAGCCGCCCATCGGCGCCAGCGCGACGGTGTTGATGTCATTATCGCTCTTGTTGAGACACATGGCCGCTCTGAAACGGCTGCTTTGCTTTCAATCATCGAGCAACTACCGCGCCGCCCTTACAATTATCGCGGTCGGCAGTTGGCCGAAATGGACATCGATGCGCTGTTAAGACGTCGCCCGCAACTCGCTCTCATCGACGAACTCGCTCATAGCAACGCGCCGGGTTCACGCCATCCCAAGCGCTGGCAAGATGTAATGGAGGTACTGGATGCTGGCATCGACGTGATGACGACACTCAACATCCAGCATATTGAAAGTCTCAACGACATTGTTGCACGTATCACAGGCGTGCGCGTGCAAGAGACATTGCCTGATGAAGTCTTCCAGCGTGCCGATGAGATTGAGCTGGTCGATATTACGCCTGACGAATTGCTAGAGCGCTTGCGGCAGGGCCGCGTGTATATTCCTGAACAAATTGGGCGGGCACTTAATAGTTTTTTCTCAAAAGGCAACCTTACGGCTTTACGCGAGCTGGCTATGCGCACCGCAGCACAACGCGTCGATGCTGAAATGCTCGAAATTATGCAGGCCAATGCTGTAGCAGGACCGTGGCCAGCCGAGGAGCGTTTGCTCGTCTGCGTTAATGAATCCCCCGTAGCTAAAACATTGGTCCGCGCGGCAAAGCGGATGGCAGAGCGTGCAAAAATTCCATGGATCGCGGCGACTGTGATTACACCGCGCCATGAATATCTAGGCGTGCATGCGCGCACTGCAACAATGGAAGCACTACGTCTTGCCGAAAGCTTGGGTGCGGAGACCATGACGCTGCGCGCAGAAAGTAACAGCGCTGATGAGCTTCTGCGCTTTGCGCGTTCGCGTAATGTCACACGACTTGTAATCGGGCGCCCGCACCGGCAGATGTTTTTCAATTTCTTTCGTGAGCCTGTTTCTGAGAAGCTTTTAAGCGCTGCGCGAGATTTTGAAGTGACAGTTGTTGCTGCAGATGAGCCAAAACAAGGGTTGTGGCCGCGTTTTAAAATGCGCTGGCCACAGGCCAGCGGCTTTGTTGAAGCCTTCACAGGAGTGGCAATAACAACTCTTATTTCGTGGCCACTTTTTCCTTACGTACCCGTCGCCTCGCTTAGCATTGCCTATCTTCTTGCAGTCTTGATCATTGCAATGCGGCACGGTTTGGCGGCATCTATCTTCGCCTGCGTTGTCGGTTTTTTGAGCTATAACTTTTTTTTCACGACCCCTTATTATTCGTTTGCCGTCCAGCAAAATGAATCTCTGGTCGCGTTGTTTGTTTTCTTTATTAGCGCTATTTTTACCGGAACGCTGGCAAGCCGCTTGAAGGCGCAGGTGGAGACCATGAGAGCTGCACAAAACCGCACCGAAACGCTCTATGATTTTTCTCGCAAAATTGCGTCAGTTTCCAATCTCGACGATGTGCTATGGGCAGCAGCTCAACATCTTGCCGCAACGCTGAACTGCCGCTCTGTCATTCTCATGCCGAATGCGTCTGGTGAACTTCAGATTATGAAGAGCTATCCACCCGTCAATAGTCTTGATCCCAAAGACTGGGGCGCTGTGCGATGGGCGTGGGAAAAAGCTGAAGTTGCAGGGCGCGGCACATCGACATTACCAGCCAGTGAATGGTTATTTCTTCCATTAAGCACGGTCGAAAAGCCGCTTGGCGTGATTGGTGTGCAGTTCGTTCAATCGCCGCATTTCGATGACCCTGAAGTCAGGCGTCTGCTTGATGCGGTTGAAGATCAGGTCGCAGTGGCCGTCGAGCGTACAAGCTATGCAGCAGACCTTGCCGAAACACGCGTCAAAGCTGAAGGCGAAAAGCTGCGCAGTGCGTTGCTCAATTCTGTCTCACACGATTTGCGTACGCCGCTGGTATCGATTATTGGTGCCGCCGCTACACTCAATGACAACGGTGTCGCCTTAAGAAATGAAGACCGCGAAGCTCTTCTTTCAAATGTGCTGACTGAGGCCAAGCGCCTCGATCGCTTTGTTCAAAACTTGCTTGATATGACAAAACTTGGCTATGGCGCGATCGAGCCGCATCGTGCTGCAGTCGATCTACGTGAAATTATCGGAACAGTACGTAACGATATGAAAAATATTTTGCAGAATCATAAAGTGACTGCCGATATCAAGAAGAATTTGCCACCCATTAGTGTCGACCCTGTACTCATCGGCCAAGTTCTTGTTAATGTACTGGAAAATGCCGCAAAATATGCGCCTCAGCATACAGATATCCGCATCACCACTGAGGTTAAAAAAGACGACGTTTTACTCAGCATCACAGATCAAGGGCCGGGCATTCCACTTGCTGACCGCGAAGCAGTGTTTGATCTTTTTTACCGCGTGAAGGCGCAAGATAGGCAGGTGTCAGGCACGGGCCTTGGCCTTGCGATTGCCAAGGGCTTCGTGGAGGCCAATGGCGGCTCAATTTTAGCAAAAACAGCCAAGGACGGTAGAGGTACACGCATGGAAATCATGCTACCGCTTGCGAACAAACAGCAGATAAGGAATTGGCGGAATGACCGGAGAAAAGCGGATTCTCATCGTTGACGACGAACCGGCAATCCGCCAGCTACTGCGGATTTCACTCACAAATGCCGGTTTTGCAGTAGAAGAAGCCGAGCGCGGACGCGATGCCGTAAAGCTAAGCGCAAAGCAGCCACCCGATATGATTATTCTAGATCTCGGCCTGCCTGATATCGATGGAAAAGAAGTCATTAATGCCATCCGCGAATGGACGAATACACCAATTGTGATTTTGAGTGTGCGTGCCAACGAGGCTGAGAAAATCGCCGCGCTAGATGGTGGAGCTAATGATTACGTTACCAAGCCTTTTTCGACAGGCGAGGTTCTGGCTCGCGTGCGCGCACTTTTGCGTACCGTTAAATTGGATACGGAAAACAAGGAACAGTTTCACTTAAGAGGCTTAAGTCTCGATACGCGCGAACATATATGCAAGTCGAATGGCAAGGATGTGAAATTGACACGTAAAGAGTTCGATGTGCTAACACTACTTGTCCGCAATGCAGGTCGTTTGATCACTTACCGGCAACTACTAATTACAGTTTGGGGATCGGCGCATCTTGAAGACGTGCATTATTTGCGCATCGTCATTGGTCATATTCGCGACAAGCTCGGCGATGATGCCACCAATCCGCAATTGATCATGACAGAGCCAGGTGTCGGATATCGAATGGTGGAGCAATAGTCAGATGCTCGTTGTTGCGGCGAGGCTATTACCTGGATGGGTTATAGAACCCAAAGTGCTAAAATTCTAATAATTTAAACAAGTTAGGTGGCGTGCTTGCACGGATATCAAAAAGAAATTAATCACCATTAATTTTCATATGCTTTTAGGGAAAGCGTCGAAATGTCAGCCTACGCGACTACAAGACCTTCCTGCACATTTGATAATAAAATGGTGATTCTGCCTATTCGGGATGTGGAGGAATTGTTCTACCGCCATCTTCGGGCTCTTCGCCGCCGAAGGTCATACCACCTGCGCGGAGCAGAACGCCACCGCATGGATTGCCTGGAATACAAGAACCATTTTGCATTTCCAAACTAAGAAATAAATTTTCTGACGAATTATATCGAAATTTTATGCAAGAGCTGACCGATTCCTTTGGAGGTGTCACGAGCTACAAGCGCGCACCGGCAGAGGGTCTATGGAAAGACGTCGTCAAAATTAGAAAAGGTGAACTAGTTATAGTTGAAGTCATTGCTATAAATGTTGCGCCTGAATGGTGGAAGCGCTGCGAGAAAGGCTTGGGATGGCATTCCGACTAGATGAAATAATCATCCACCATCAAAGTATCGAACCTTTGTAACAAATTAATATAAAAAAACCCCTGCGTTTCGGCAGAGGTTCCTAATAATCAAATCTATTTAATCAGGCTGCGAGCTTGTTAAGCCCTGCTTCTCCAAGCTGACTTAACTTCTGGTCTGTCGCTTCCTCCTGATCAAGGATGCTGGACAGGAGGCGCACTGCTTTGGCATCAATGCCCAATGTCTCACCCCAAGCGACGAGCGTGCCATAGCGGGTGATTTCATAATGTTCGACAGCTTGCGCCGATGCGATCAGACCAGCATCAAGTGTCGCATCGTCTTTGATGTCTTGCATGTGGCCTTTCGCTTCCTTGATGATGCCGTCAATGGCTTCGCATTTCACGCCGCGCGCTTTCTCACTAATAATATCGAACACCTGTTCAAGCTTTGAGATTTGATCTTCCGTTTCAGACAGGTGTGTTTCGAATGCTTTTTTAAGTTTGGGCGAAGTGGCTTTTTTTGCCATTCTCGGCAAAGCTTTCGTAATCTGCTTTTCAGCGTAATAAATGTCTTTTAGCGTATGTACGAACAATTCATTCAAATTTTCAATGGTCGCCATAATTTTCCTCAATGGTCGCCATAATTTTCCTCCTGGCTAAATTTATGCAAGAAATAACAGTTAAATAAGAGCTTTGTTCCTAAGATAAAAGTCACTTCTTCACTTGCCTTTTCTCAGCTGTTTCCTAAGTTCTTTAGCATTTTTTATCGCATAGGCGTTCCGATCGTTATTGAAGTAGATCCATGCTCGTTTGGCTTTGCTCTTTTTGATGCGGGCGGCCCATACCGCAAGTTCTTCTTTTGTATAATCATACTGATACCACTTCTTCGTGCCGTAAAAACGGATGTAAAGATCGTCAGTCGTTTTGATCAGTTCGTCAGGTAGGCGAGGGCCGCTGCAAGAGCAAAAAATAATACCGTGTTTACGAAAAGCAATGTAAACAGCATTATTCCACCAGCTTTTATGCCGAAATTCGACGACATTGCGTCTTGCCGGATCAAGTTGACCAACGATCGATTTCAACCTGGTAAGCGTATAATGAAAACTGGGCGGAAACTGGAAAAGAAAGCAGCCCATCTTTTTGTCAAGTAGGTCGGCTATGAGGCCGAAGTCTTTTACAAGCTCCTTCGTGCCTTTAAACTTTTTCGTATGCGTAAGCAGTTCGTTGGCCTTTACAGTATGGTAGAAATCCTTTTTTCCCATCTGCCGCAGCCATGTTTTGACCGTGTTGACAGTTGGCCATGAATAAAAAGGCGCATTCAACTCCACAGTTTTAAAATGACGGGCATAGGTTGTGAACCAGTCCTTGGTGGCTAAAGCGTCAGAATAAAAGCTGCCGCGCCAGTGCCAGTAGAACCAGCCTGAACATCCAATAAATGTTTGAAGGCCTTTCACTTTATTTGTGAACGGAAGTTTTTTTGCTGTGCTTTTCTCAAAATCAAGTCGCGCCGCATGCATTTTTTGCGCACGGCCTATATTTTGACGTCTTTGTTCTTCGCGCCTTGCTTGGCGTTTTGCGCGGCGTTCTTCGACAGTGAGAGACTGGACGGGAGGACTTGCCATTCCTATCTAACGAGAAAGCAGGCGTTGTGTGCCATCGTAAAAAAAGGTGAGAAAATGAGCCGCGCGTTTGTGAAAGAGCCAGATGGCGACAATGCAATTGAAGTGTTGCCGGAAATTCTTATCAGTCCTTATCCTAATATCGTGACGATGCGCGGGCTTAAAGCAATCGAGGATCAGGTGGCGCATCTTCAGGCACAACTGAAAGATGGCAGTTGTGATAAATACGCCAAAGCTGAAGTTGAGCGAGATCTTCGGTATTGGATCGCGCGTCGCGCAAGCGCAGAACTCGCGCCTGATCAGCTGCCAATAGATGAGATCCGTTTTGGCCATCTTGTGACAATCCAGCGTGATAGTCATTTACAGACATTCCGGATTGTGGGACAGGATGAGGCAAATCCGCAGGAAGGCTTGCTTTCCTATATTGCGCCATTAGCTCACGCGCTAATGGGAGCAGCAGTTGGTGAGATGGTCAGGTTCAGGCAGCAAGATATTGAAATTAAGGCTATTAGAAATTGACATAGATCTATCATTTTTAGACACGTGACTGCATTGACAATGGAAAGATACAACACTCAACAGTGAACTTTCGCTCTTCTTACTCGTTATGGCATGAATCGCATTTTGTAAGAGGATGGTCATGGCCTTACGTCCTTATTGGAGCGGACAATTAAGATTATCATTGGTTTCTCTGCCTGTTGATGTCTTTCCGGCGCTTAATCGTTCAAAGCAGATTGCACTTCACGAAATTTATCGCCCTACAACGCAACGTGTACGCCATCAAAATGTGGTCGATGGGAAACCTGTCGACAGAGAAGATATTGTTAAAGGCTATGAGATTGAAAAGGGAGAGTATGTCATTCTTGAGCCTGAAGAAATAAAAAAATTAAGGCTACCTTCAAAAGAAACACTCGATATTGTTCAGTTTGTGCCGGCAGATTCGATCGATGTCATTTATTTCGAAACACCTTATTTTATAGCACCTGATGGCAAGGCTGCAGGAGATGCTTTTGTTGTCATTCGCGAAGCATTACGCGCCAGCAAAAAGGTAGGTCTTGGGCAACTGGTAATCGCCGGCCGGGAGCGGCTATGCGCGATTCGCCCATGCGGAACCGGCCTGTTGCTAGAAACTTTGCGATACGAGGATGAGCTTCGCAAAAGCGATCCCTATTTTGAAGACATTGCAAAAGGCAGTGTCGACAAGGACCAGCTGGATCTAGCAAAAGAGCTAATCAAGAAAAAGAGCGCGACTTTTAAACCATCAAAATTTCACGATCATTATCGCCAGGCTTTACGTGAATTGATCGATGCTAAAAAAGAACGTCGCAAGCCTCGCGACGTCGTGAAAGAAAGACCAGCTGGCAATATCATCAATCTGATGGATGCTTTGCGAAAGAGTTTGCGTACAAAGGATGGGCCTGCCAAAGCAAAGAAGGCGACAACTAGAGCAAAAACTAAAACAAAAAAACCTACAAGACGCAAAAAGGCAGCTTAAAATGCCGAAGAAGGTCAGCTTATCGCGCTACAATGAAATGCGTGATTTTACAAAGACTGCAGAGCCGAAAGGCGTTTCAAAGAAGCAAGCTGGCCATCGTTATTTTATTCAAAAACATGCAGCGACACGTCTGCATTATGATCTTCGTCTCGAGCTGGATGGCGTTCTCAAAAGTTGGGCCGTAACGCGCGGTCCGAGTTTCGATCCAAATGATAAAAGGCTAGCGGTCGAAGTGGAAGACCATCCCGTGTCTTACGGCACATTCGAAGGGACGATTCCCAAAGGTCAGTATGGCGGCGGCACAGTCATGCTATGGGACGAGGGGACTTGGGAGCCAGTCGGCGATCCGCACGAAGGCCTAAAGAATGGCAAGCTTGTTTTCCTTGTACACGGCAAGCGTCTGAACGGCGAGTGGACTCTCGTACGCATGCGCACAAAAGGCGAAAAGCGAAATAACTGGCTGCTGATAAAGCACAAAGACAAATATGCCGAAGACGGTAAAAGCGAAAATTTTCTCGAAAAGAATATCACTAGTATTTTGAGTCATCGAAAGATGGAAGAAATTACCGAGGATGGCGGTCGAGTTTGGCAGAGCGGAAGAACAAAGACCGCAAAAACTTCTGCAAAAAAACCTTTATCTCAAACTAGGTCAAAAAAAACGGGTAAGTCTTCGAAACTTCCGAAATTTCAACCACCCCAACTTGCGACCCTTACGACTACGATGCCGCAAGGTGAGCAATGGGTTCACGAAGTCAAATTTGATGGCTATCGAGCTCTCGCTTATATCAATAATGGCGAAGCCCAGATGTTCACGCGCACAGGTCTCGACTGGACGCGGAAATTTTCACCGCTTGGGAGCAAATTGGCAAAATTGCCAATAAGCAATGCCATTATCGATGGCGAAGTTGTTTCTCTCGATAAAAAGGGCGTTAGCAGTTTTAAATTTTTGCAAAAAATTCTTAGCGAAAAAGAAGATGGCGATTTGCAGTTTTATGCTTTTGACTTGCTCCATCTTAATGGAAAGGATTTGACCACTCAATCACTTCTGCAACGTAAAGAAAAATTGCAGGAAATCATCGAGCAAGATTATTCAGGTGCCGTTTTCTATAGCGAACATTTCGAGCAAGGCGGTGCGGCATTTTTAAAAAAGCTTTGTGGCCTGCATTTTGAAGGGACGATATCGAAACGCGCCGATGCGCCCTACAAAAGCGGGCGCAGCAAAGTCTGGTTGAAAACGAAATGCCACCAGCGCGCTGAATTTGTCATTGGTGGCTTTACATTGCCAAAGCATAGGAGTCGCGGGTTAGGCGCCTTGTTACTTGGCTATTATGAGAAAGGAGAGCTGCGCTATGCGGGCAAAGTCGGAACCGGCTTTGATCAAGCGACCTCGCGTGATCTGAGAAAAAAGCTTGATGCGCTTACTTTAAAAAAAATGGCTTTTGAATGCGTTACTGCTGATGGCAAGAGGAGCGCACTTTGGGTCAAGCCAAAATTGGTTTGCGAAATCGAATTTACTGAATGGACGGAAGATTGCCATCTGCGCCATCCTTCTTATCAGGGTCTGCGTGAGGATAAGCCACCGACGGATGTGCGGCGTGATGCGCTTGTGCCTCTTGAAGATAACGTATCGCGAAAAACAAGAAAACGATCTGATAAGGCGCTTGGCAAACCAGTAAAAATCAAAACAGCAAGCACTTCTGTCGGCGGAATTGTGATTACGCATCCGGACCGTCTCATTTATCCCGGCACTACAATTACAAAAATTCAACTGGCTGAGTATTATTTCAAGATAGCAAAGCAAATTCTGCCATATGTCGCTAACCGGCCACTTTCGATGCTGCGCTGTCCCGAAGGAACGGGAGAACCTTGTTTCTTTCAGCGGCATATTGCACGCGGCCAATCCCCGCATCTTTATGATACGGGCATCAAGGTCAAAGGTCATAACGAAACGTATATGATGATCAAGGATGCCAAGGGGCTGGTGACGCTCATCCAATGGGGTGTGATTGAATTGCATCCCTGGGGCTGTTGTGCCGACAAGCCGCTGTTACCCGACAGAATTATTTTTGACCTTGATCCCGATCCTTCTCTTCCTTTTAAAGCGGTTATTGAAGGCGCTTTTAATATTCGTGAGCGCATGAAAGAGTTTGGCTTAAAAAGCTTTGTGAAAACGACTGGCGGGAAAGGCCTTCACGTTGTCATACCGATTGAGCCAAAATATGGCTGGCCGACAATCAAGGAATTTGCAAAAGCAATCGCCCAATCAATGGAGCACGATGCGCGTTCGCGATATATTTCAAAATCAAGCAAAACAGGCCGCAAAGGTAAAATTTTTGTTGATTATCTGCGCAATGATTTAACCTCTACGGCAATAGCAAATTTTTCGGCACGTGCGCGCGAGAATGCGCCCGTGGCAGTACCCATAGGATGGGCCGATCTAAAGGGGACATTAAAGCCGTCAATTTTTACAATTGAAACATTGCCATTACAATTAAGAAAGTTAGAGAAAAATCCTTGGAAGGGTTTTTTTGAAACCAAGCAAAAATTATCTGAACGTTATTTGAAAGCGTTGAACCTAACGATTTCGCGACCTTAAACTTAATTTTTTGAGACAACTAAAATAAAAAGCTGCAATTTATCTCGCAGATTTTTCAATGCAAATTTTCGAACTGGGCCATGTCCAAGATTCTCCAGTGTCATTTTGAAAACAAACCCAATAAAGAGTGTTCTCAGCGCCGTAACTGATTAAAAAATGCGCGAACGCTTTTCCTTTTGGCGTGACTAACGGCAGCGGCGGATCAATTTGCAGAAGTGACATCATATTTTGTTAAACGCGCTGGCGCGGAAGTCTATCAACGAGCTGAAAATTTTAAAACTTCGTCTTTTTGTTACTTTCAAATTTATGTCGCATGTTGATTAAACATTGAAATCAAAAAGGATGTTAAAAAAATATGTATTTTGAAACTAAGCTGTTAGTGGTGTGTTCATTTCAGGTAACCAATTGAAAAGGATAAAAACCATGGGTACTCCCAATAATTCAAATGAAGCTAGTAAGACCAACTCGTCAAATAACCAAAGTGGCCAATCTTCAAATACTCAGAAAAATGATATGCAGACGAAGAATGATTTGAACAACAAACAGCAAAATAATTCTCCTGATAAGCAGTCAGAGCAGCGTAAAACCTCGTAAAAAGAAACTTATATAAATTTAAAAGCGGGCTTAGCCCGTTTTTTTATGTTTTTTTCATTATGAGAGCGCGGATTTTTATAATCCGGTCTCTCCATATTTTGTAATTTGTACTCGGGTGTTTTTATAACGCTTAAAAGCCTCGTTTATCGACCTCTCAACATTACTCATTCAAGGATTTAGTATGTCTCGAACGATTGGCTACGCTGCCCACAATTCATTTAGCGATCTAAAACCTATGGAAATCGAACGGCGTGAACCGCAAACAAACGATGTTGAGATCGATATTTTGTTTTGTGGCGTGTGTCATTCCGATGTCCATCAAGTCAAAAATGAATGGAAGAACTCAATCTATCCTTGCATGCCAGGCCACGAGATTGTCGGTCGAGTAACTCGCCTCGGCCCTAGTGCCAAAATGCATAAAGTTGGTGACATTGTAGGCGTTGGGTGCATGGTTGACAGTTGCCATAATTGCGCACCTTGCCACAACGGTCTGGAGAATTATTGCGATAATGGTTTTCTTGGCACTTACAACGGCAATTCACGCACGCCTAAAGAAGAGAACAATACATTTGGCGGCTATTCGAAGCTTATTGTCGTAAGGGAAGATTTTGTTCTGAAAATTCCAGAAGGGATGGATCACGCCGCTGCCGCACCCATCATGTGCGCCGGCGTAACAACTTATTCTCCATTAAAATATTGGAACGTCGGTAAAGGTAGTAAGATTGGCATTGTTGGTCTGGGCGGTCTAGGCCAGATGGCTGTTAAGTTGGCGCTCGCTATGGGTGCTGAAGTGACCGTTATTACGACGTCTGAGCACAAGCAGTCGGATGCAACAAAAATGGGCGCTGCGGTCTTGTTATCGACAGACAATCAAAAAATGAAAGCGCATGAAAAAAAATTCGATTTTATCCTCAGCACAATTCCTGAAGAGCATGATATTAATCCCTATATTCCACTTCTCACATTGAATGGCGTTATAACGATAGTGGGTTGTTTGATGCCTCTAAGCAAAGGGGTTGATATGGGTAAAATGATTATGGACCGTCGCAGCATTAGCTCATCGGTCATTGGCAGTATTGCAGAAACGCAGGAAGTGCTAGATTTTTGCGCTGAACATAACATTGTGTCCAACATTCAAATCATCAATATCGACGCAATTAATGAAATCTATAAGGAAATCGACAAAGGCAATCCTGACTATCGTTACGTGATCGATATTGCCTCATTGAACGACAAAAAAGAAGACCAAACATTATTGAGTAAAATCGGCTTCTAATTTTCGTAACTGAATAACAGTTTCGCATTATTTTCCAAGTTTTTTTTGCTGGAACATTGTGTGCAATCTTTTGTTGCAGCTAACACATAGGCGAACGTTTAAATAAATGGAGATAACGAAGTTATGAAAGCATTGCTCTGGCATGGCCAAAAAAATGTAAGCGTTGATGTCGTTCCAGATCCCGTGATTGAAGACGCTGGAGATGCTGTCATTCGTGTGACGTCGACGGCTATTTGCGGTTCAGACCTTCATATATACAATGGCTATGTTCCGATGATGAAAGAAGGCGATATTCTGGGCCACGAATTTATGGGCGAAGTTGTCGAAATTGGTGCAAATGTCAAAAATCTAAAAAAAGGTGACCGGGTCGTAGTACCTTTCACTATTGCGTGTGGCCATTGTCATTTTTGCGATAAGGATCTTTTCGGACTGTGCGACAACAGCAATCCTGATGAAGAGGTTGCAAAGAAACAACTTGGTCATTCGCCATCTGGTATGTTTGGTTATTCGCATATGCTCGGCGGATTTTCCGGCGGTCAGGCGGAATATGTTCGCGTACCATTTGCTGACGTAGGTCCTATTGTTATCCCAGAAGGTCTTAATGACGAACGTGTCTTATTTCTATCCGATATTCTTCCGACGGGATATATGGCGGCAGAGCACTGCGATATCGAACCCGGTGACACGGTTGCAGTATGGGGCTGCGGTCCTGTTGGGCAATTTAGCATTCAAAGCGCGTGGCTTCTCGGAGCAAAGCGAGTTATCGCCATTGATCACATTCCCGAGCGGCTTGAACTTGCGCGCCGCATTGGCAAGGCTGAAACTATTGATACTGTTGATGCGGATGAAGTGTATGAAAAGCTAATGCAAATGACTGGGGGCATGGGACCGGAATGCTGTATCGATGCTGTTGGAGCTGAAGCGCATGGCACAGGTATGGTAGACATGGCAACGAAAGAGGTGCGCGAGCATTTGCATATCCAGACACCTCGTATTTATGCATTGGAACAAATTGTTAAATGCTGCAAAAAAGGCGGCAAAATATCTGTTCCTGGCGTGTATCTTGGTGCAATAAATGGGTTTTCATTTGGCACGCTAATGAACAAAGGTTTAAGCGTCAAAACTGGACAGACCAATGTGCAGCATTATTTGAAACCATTGCTTAACATGATTGTTAAAGGAACGATCGATCCATCAGCTATTATCACTCATCGTATGAAACTCGAAGACGCGCCAAAAGCTTATGATCTTTTTAATGAGAAAAAAGACGGCTGTATAAAAGTAGTCCTTCAGCCTTAAATGCAATGTTGCGTTCAATGAAAAAATACGAGTGAAACGTTTCAAGGGTTGAAAGATTGAAGTCTCAAACATTTAGACAACAGGAATAACTTTTAGTGCAATTACTGCGAGGGTAAGACAACATTTTATTGCGGCAGCGCTTTGGGTGCTAGCTGTCAGACCAGCGCGAGGTTAGAGAAGCACTTTCAACATTTGTCATGGGCCTGGGCGAAAAGCTACGCTGCGAAAACTTGATGACGAAAGACATGCACTTTTTCATCAAAACGAGTCCTCATCCAAAGACCCAGCGCTATCATTGCAGCCGTCAGCGCACCACACTGCCCTATCCAAGCGACTTCACACCAGATCCGATGCGCGCAGCAGAAGCGCTCCTACAGCGCGCATGGAAGCCAAAACTTGCTTATGTGAAGTGCTGTGTCATGGCGATGGATTTGTGGGAATTGGAGAGGCGTAGGAGAGATTTGTTCGATTGGCGTGACGTTCGGAAGCAGGCAGCTCTCATGGCTGCAATGGATGTTGTCAATCGCGACTAAGGAGCGCGCACGCTACGCTTTGCATCAATGGGGAAAGCCGAAATCGGCTTGGACAATGAGAGCCGATCTGAGAAGTAATGATTGCACAACAGCATGGAGCGGCATCGCAAATGTACAGTGATTAGACAGATAGAGAATTTCGAAATTAAGAAAGTTTGACGCTGGCAATAATAGTGCCACCGCTGTCTCGGTATTGGTAGGTTGTGCCCGAGACCGTAATACTGCCGCCAGCGGGTGGGGCAGGGTTAAAACTAAGGCCAGCGCCCCTGCTTTTTAAAGTCAGGAGTGGTGCGCCGCCGCTGATGGCAAGGACTTGGGCGGCGGTCAGCCCATTAATATTCGCGGCATCGGAATTGAAAAACCGTATTGTTGGCTTGCCGGTCACATTGGCCGCCAATATCGCCGCCGTGATGTCGCCAGCACCGGTCAAGTCGAGATAAGTACCAAAATCGCCCACGGTTATTCCATTGGCCAGGCTGTAGAAACAGGGGTAAGAGAGGAGGAAAGATACTCCATAACACTTTTGGTGTTGCCGCCAGAAACAACTGTAGCCGGAATAATCACAAGTGCTATGCCAGCGGCAATCAACCCGTATTCGACTGAAGTTACGCCTGATTTGCACGTAAAAATCTCTTTGCACACAAGACAAAATACTCTTGATGCTAGAAAGACCTGCGTTTTCATATAAGTAACGTAGTTTATAAAAACTAATTATTTATGTATTTTTATTTTGCAGCTGTAATGGTTGCAGAAGACACATATTTGCGAGTCCGAAGAATTTAAGAATAATGAATACAAAATGGTCTAAGATGGGTCATTGCAACAGCGCGTTTTTTATACACTGCCTGGCCGTAAGCCAGGCAGTTTTGAAAGGTTGAGTGTCAAGCAGCTTTTGAATTCACTTTGCTCTCAGCAAGTTTAGAAAGCTTCTCGTCTGTCTTCTTTTCTTCATCGAGTGTCTGCTGCAAAATCTTTGCAACGTCTGAAAGGCCAAGCTCGTTCGACCATGCAATCAAAGTGCCGTAACGTGTGATCTCATAATGCTCGACAGCCTGAGCGGCAGCTATAAGAGCAGCGTCAAGAACGCTTTTGTCGTCAATATCACCAGTGATCTCGTTTGCTTCTTTCAAAATGCCGTCAATAGCTGGGCATGTAACCTGCTTAGGTTCTTTATCAAGAAGCTTGAAAACTTGTTCAAGTCGAGAAACGTGGCTTTCAGTTTGTGTGAGATGTGCCTGGAAGCCCGCTGTAAGCTCACGATTTGTAGCATTTTTGATCATTGTAGGGAGTGCCTTGATGATCTGTTTTTCTGCATAATAAATATCTTGCAAAGTGTGCAGGTGCAGATCATTCAATGTTTTGATGTCTTTGCTAAAAAAGCCCATGATATTCTCCTTGTGGGTTAGACATTCATAACTTGCCCAAGTGTCTGCGGTTCCATGTACAATTGATGGCATGTGATTGTGATGGACGTAAATGCGTCTATTAGATAACATTTATGATTGCGCCGTTATCAAGTTCGATGGTCTGGATGCTTCTATCGAAGATGATTTCGATGTTCCCGCCTGGATAAACAATCATCTTTGGTTGAAAGCCAATTTCTTTAGACAATTGTGGTGCGTCCCCGCAGCTATCCAGCTTTCATGATCACTTACCTTTAAAATCGTTGGCATACGGTCGTGAAACGGCTCCGTGAGTGATTGGCTGGCTGGTGATGATGGCGAATGTCTCAAGCCATTCGTCTTGCTTGCCCATCCATTTTTCCCAAATACCTGCGACGCCGAACGGCTTCCTGTTTTGCATCGCGATGGCATAAGGCTGTTTAAAACCTACTTCAACCATAGCGCACTCGTAATACCCATCTACAGGCACAATGCAGCGGCGGCGCTTGTAAGCGCTTCTAAAGCTCGGCAATATTGCGACTGTCTCAGCTTTGGCATTGATTGATTTGCGACCGCCTTTGTCGTCTTTCGTCCAAAGGGGTATCAAACCCCATTTTAGCGGCTGAAATGAAATATCTCCCGCTTTCTCATCACGCCGTATCACGCGAAAATATTGGCTTGGCGCAACATTCCATCGCGGCGGGTGATTGCCGTAATTTTCAGATGCAAAAATGCCAGGCACGATTGCCAGATCTGCTGGACTAGAGCTTTGAACGATACGGCCGCACATTCTGATTATCCTCGAGTATGACTTTGGCAATACATCGTATTAGGCGCGTTAATATCGACGTGCATTTTTGCTTCCTAATCCATTCTCAATTATGAGATAATGCATTATAGACATGGGTGAAGGTGAAATGGCGGATATCAACTGGTCTCAATTAGACACTGACAATAACGGGTCAGTCGATATTTATGAATTTCGAAGCGCATTCGACGTCGCTTTAAGTCGATTTGAAATTGTAAATGACCAAGTAATCAGTAATGGTAATGCGGTATCGAGAAAAGACTATAAGCCTCTCTCTGATAAAAAATATGATGAGATGGCGTCTTTTTTGAGAAGTAATTTTCCATCCGGCAAAGTTGTAGGAGCTCGCAATAACGCAATCTTTGGCATTAACGCGTACCAATTTACATTTGAAGAATACGAAAACAAACTTTTTGAGGCTTTAGGCGGAAGTTTGGAAACATTCGGCCAGAAATCTCAGCCAATAACAAAAGCACATTTTATCGAGCTGCAGGCAAATGATGGCCGGGATGAAGCGGGCAAGCTCACGCGGCCGCGTTTTTTAAATTGGCTCAACATGAAGCGTTAGAGTGTGAGTGATTTAATTCTCGCGCTTAGTTTGAAGCCCCAAGATTCTTCAGAAAAGAAATCGGCGTCAAATGATGCGCTTCAATGAAATGCTCACCAAGTTCAACATAAGCGGCAGTGCAGTTTATGATGATTTGAACGTACGAGCGAAAAAACGCTCGAATGAAACTTCCAACGTTGAGAGGCATAAGTATTTAGTATAGCTATGCATTATGAATATCGCAGATTACATCAAGCTCCTGGCTACTCTTTTTGCCGTCGTCAACCCAATAAGCATTGGGCCATTATTTCTGGCTTTCACAGCAAATCAAAAAAAAGACAGACCGCATATTGCGCGCATTACCAGTATTAGCGCCGCGCTTATCATGGTGATTTCTGCCTTCGTTGGAACTTATATTTTACAATTCTTTGGCTTGACAATTAACGGCTTTAGAATTGCCGGAGGATTATTATTGCTGATCATAGCGCTTAATATGTTCTTTCCAAAAGATGCTGACGCGCGTCAAACTGATGAAGAAATTCAGGAAGCGGTGGAAAGCAAACAAATTGCGGTAGTCCCGCTAGCGATGCCTCTTCTTGCTGGGCCAGGTACAATAAGCACAATTATTCTTTTGAGCAGCCGATATGAAAGTCTGTCAAATAAAGCAATTATCGCTTCGGCATGCGTGTTAATAGCTTTTGTTATCTGGATATGCATGTTGATGGCACCACGTATTGGCAGCCGCATCGGCACTACAGGAATGAATGTCGTAACACGCATTATGGGCTTGGTTTTAGCTACGCTTGCAGTGGATTTTATTTTGAATGGTCTAAAGAATGCTTTCACAGTTTTAGCAAGTTAAACGGAACATGATTTTTTCGGTATTGAATATTTCATGTCATAGATTACTGCTTGACCAATAATTGGTAGTATTTTTATTCAAACTATACGAATGTGAATTTGACATGAGGCCAAGGAAATCATGAGGTTGTGCCGCTGCACTTTATGTTGAGCCTCAAGGTTCCGTACCTGTTATTTTGCGGCAGTTTAAATAGTCTCGACGTGATTTATGGCACTACGTCTTTACTGGAGTGGTCACTCAGGTTGTAATTGGTTTCATTGCTGATTGAAGTTTTCCAAGCATTCAGCCGGTGCAAGCAAATTGCGCTTCACGAAATTTACCTTGTCGGGAATGCCTTGAGGGTAACGCCGCTGCGCCCCCCATGTAAATGCTCTCTGCCGCACCTGATCAAAAACGATCAAAATCTTAATTGTAGATATTATTTTCCTCGGGTATTCGTGCCAGTTGTAATCCCTCTTCGCTATCGTAATTCCCTGTTATGTTTTGCGTTGGGTTGTTAAAACTCTGTGTAAAGCGCGAAAGTTTGTGTATCCGCGCTAAATCATCTAGCCAAATAAGCAGTTTTCCCTGTTAATCTGATGTTATCAGCGAATAACGTAGGAGACCGGTTGGTGTTTAACTACAACCACCGCCAATTGTTTTTGCCAACAATATCAACAGGTTATATCTTTATTTCTATCTCGGAATTGCCCATCAGCGGCGCTTTTTGAGTTACTAATAACTTAGTGGAGTGAAGATTTTTTCGCACTTAAGTTTTGAGATGATTCTACGCTTCGGTCTCCATGTGGGATTGTGCCGGTGCGGTAAGTCACTTTGATCAGAAAGCAGCTTTCAATAAAAAAATTTAAACCGTTGCTTAAATGGTAATTCTGCTTGGACAGGCGATAACAAATAAAATGCGTTTTTTTAAAAGCTGGTTTGAAGGATATCGGTCAAACTTCGCTGCGATCGATTGTTAATTTGTACAATTTATTTGGATGATCTTCTCAAGTGTTGGCCGCTTAAGACACATTACAAAATTTGACAGATTTTATGAGTTTATCAGATCTGTAATTTTATCTTTTCGAGGCTAAAATTCGGGTCTGATTTTTGCTTCCCTGCTCCACAGTCTCGTTGCGGCCGCTTTCGAAAATTCCGAAACGTCTTTTTTAAGAACAAGAATCGCTTCGTCCATTTCCACATTGGCTTTTTTCAAAAGAGGAAGGGCCTCTGTTGTGACGCCTAGCGCTTTTAGATGAGCAAAAGCATGGGCAGCAAAATCTACCGCCGCGCTGTCTTTCATTAGAATGTCGCACCCTTTTTCTGAACAAACAACCGCTATTGCATCAAACAGAACAGAAGGTGTTCCAGCAAGCTGTCCATCGACAGGAATATGCGTGCCATTTTTTAAAGTCACTCCACCGATCGTTTGAGCAATGAGTTTGAAAGCACAACCTTTCTTTTTCAACTCAGTTTTCAAAGCGCTCAAGATCTTATCGTCCGCGCCATTGGTCAGAAGAATGCCAACACAGCGTCCTTCAAGGGTCGGCTTATATTTATCGATAATGCGAAGCGATGGCGAAGACTTCATTGTTTTTACAGGCGCTGCCGACAGCGAAGCTGCAGGAACATCTTTCATGCCTAAACCCGCCGCGACACGTTTCGCCAGCAAAGGATCGACATTGACAATATTTGCTAGCATACGTTCACGAATATACGGCAAAGTTACTTTCGATAACTCAAAAACGAGAGCGCTGACCATATGACCCTGCTCTGTCTTGCTTTGAGACTGAAAAAACAAGCGCGCCTGCGAATAGTGATCGGCAAAGCTTTCGGGGCGTAATCGCACCTTTGTATTCTCAACCGGAACAGAAGCCGTTCTAAATCCATATTTTTCAGAGGCACGTGGCCCCGGAAATTCCCCCGCCTGATCCAAACTATTTGGCTCATAATTAGCGCGGCCTTTTGGTATCTCCATTTGCATCTGGCCGTCGCGCTGGAAGTTCATAACCGGGCAGCCTTTGGCACGGTTAATTGGCAACTGATGAAAATTGACAGTTCCAAGTCTCGACAGCTGTGTATCTTGGTATGAAAACAGGCGCCCCTGAAGAAGAGGATCTTCCGAAACGTCAATTCCAGCGGGAAGATTCGTCGGTAAAAAAGCTGCTTGCTCTGTTTCTGCGAAAAAATTGTCGACATTGCGGTTTAAAACCATACGGCCAATAACTTCGAGTGGAACGAGCTCTTCCGGGATCAGCTTAGTTGGATCTAAAACGTCGAAAGGGAATTTATCAGCCTGTTGCTGCGAAAAGGTCTGTACGCAAAATTCCCATTCTGGAAATTGGCCGGCTTCAATAGCTTCATACAAATCACGCCGGTGATAATCTGGGTCTGCACCAGCAATCTTCACGGCTTCATCCCAACATGTCGATTGCAGGCCAAGTTTTGGGCGCCAATGGAATTTAACGAGAGTGGAGTTGTCGTTATCATCAAGCAGTCTAAATGTATGGACGCCAAATCCTTCAATCATTCGTAACGAACGTGGAATGGCGCGGTCCGACATCGCCCACATGATCATGTGTGTTGATTCCGGCATAAGGCTGATAAAGTCCCAGAAAGTATCGTGTGCAGACGCGGCTTGCGGGTAGCCTTTATCTGCTTCCATTTTTACGGAGTGGATAAGATCGGGAAATTTAAGTGCGTCTTGAATAAAGAAAACAGGGATATTGTTACCAACCAGATCCCAATTTCCTTCTTTGGTATAAAATTTAACCGCAAAGCCGCGCACGTCGCGCGGTGTATCAACAGAACCTGCACCTCCAGCTACCGTTGAAAAACGAACAAACACTTCGGTTTTACTTCCAACTTCGTTAAGTATTTTAGAGCGTGTATATTTCTTTAAGGATTTTGTCAGTTCAAAATAACCATGCGCGCCAGTGCCTCGCGCATGTACGATACGTTCTGGAATCCGCTCATGATCGAAATGCTGGATTTTTTCGCGCAGAATAAAATCTTCCAATAAAGAAGGCCCACGCGGGCCCGCTTTAAGTGAATTCTGATTATCTGAAAGAACTGTGCCGTGATTGGTTGTTAAAAGGACATCGACGGATGATGCGAGTTGCTGCGTTTCCCCACCATTACCAAGTTTTGTCAGATAAGAAGATTTAGACGCGTTCTTGGAAGAAGATGTAGCAGACGATTTCTTTTTCATAGCGCGCCTTTAGTTAGATAAAGTGGAAGCCACACGTTTAAAATTATCATTATAATGCAGACGGTTGAAATTCAACTTTAATCTTATCAGTTTGTATTTCAAAAAAAATTTGTAAGACGCGTGGTGTCAGGCCTTAAAAAATCCTGCAATGTACAAGCCGCCTACAGCTGATATAGCGGTAATAAAAGTACCCCAGGTAAGATCGACAATCGCAAGTGTTGGAGACCACCCGCGCAACGTAGCTAAATTAGTTAAATCGTACGTCGCATAAGCAAAAAATCCAAACAAAGCGCCATAAAGCAAGACAGAGTACATTGAATTATGCGTACCGCTGCTCACAAATATCACAATACCAGCTGCATAAATGAAATAGAATAATACGCCCGGCAAGAGATGAAATTGCAATAAGTCACCCATATGCCTTTTATAAAAATCAAGCGCAATCACATTTAGCCAAACCATATCTATGATAACCATTACAGCTAAGACAGAAAAATAAAGAATAAGAGTATTTTTCAATGTGTTTTCCTTCGCTTTTTGAATTATCTGCTCAAGCGTTTTATCAGTAAAGTGAAAGCTTCAGCTCTTTTGTCTTTTCACGATAAGGCCTTTATCGAATATATCAATCGTGATTTCGACATCTTGAGCCTTGTTTCGCTGATGAGGTGTAAAAAAATGTTGCGAGCCAACACTCGAAATACTTCAACTGCAATTATCAAATAAATGATGTAGCAGTTTTTTGGTCAAAGCCTCGTCGCCTGATTAATACCGCTGACAATTTTACGCGTCGTATTCATCAAGCGGACACCTCGTTAAAATGAACGTATACAGGTCAAATTCGCTAACATAAAATACGGCGCTCAATTGAGGAGAGTCTCACTCCTGTCGTTGAATTAAAGGGCTTTGCCGACTGAGAACTAAAAGCCTGCGCCACTTGAAAGCAAAAATGCATTATAGCTTTTCGCGCATTTTCTTGGCGATAAAAAGATTTGCAAAATAAGGCAAACAAGCCAGAAATTTTACGAGACATGTAAAACGTTTTGGGAAATGAATTTCAAAACCTGTGCTTTTCAAACCTGATGCAATGGCCTTTGCTGCCTCTTTTGCAGATATTTTCATCGGCATATTAAAATCATTTTTGTCAGTCATTGGTGTCTCAACGAAACCAGGATTTATGAGTTTAATGTCCAGCTTGCCTTGTTGCTCTGCGTATAGGCTTTCTGCAAAATTTATGACACCGGCTTTGCTGGCGCTATACGGCTGTGCATTCGGAAGGCCAGTATAGCCAGCAACGCTACCGCATAATGCAATTTGGCCATAACCTTGATTTAACAAAAAAGGTACGACGGAATACGTGGTGTAGATTGCACCGAGCAAATTTGTTTCAACCAATTTTTTAGCGAATTCCGCATCTGTCTCCCCAATCATACCGGGCTTGTAAATCGCCGCTAGAAAGATAACGCGATCAAGCTTTTTATGTTTTTTTTGTAATTCTTTAAAGGATTTTTCAACCTGTTCATTTATTGAAACATCAAAACATAAGACCTGATGGGCGTTGTTAAGTTCTGAGTTAATTTGATCTAGCCTATCGTTGCGTCTTGCCGAAAGAATAAGGATTGCGCCTTGCGCAGACATCTCTCGCGCAAGGGCTTCACCGATTCCGCTGCTTGCTCCGATAATCCAGACAACTTCATTTTTGAATGAGGCCATTTTAGTTTTGTTTTTCCAAAGAAATTGTACCCGCTGCCACTCTGGTGGCGAGTGCTGTGACACGACACTTCTTCAAAAGAAAGATATGGCTTACTTTCCGCATACAATTATCAAAATTGAAAGGCCCGTTCATGTTGTCGCCCCAATGTCCAGCGGTTGTTGCATTCTAGCAAGTTTAACAATGCTGTTTCAGGTCGCGCAAGTAACTCTGATTATTTATTTCCATGGCGTGTGATTGTCATTGTGTGCCAAAGCAAGGCGCAAGCACATAATTTTATAACACAAGGAATTGCAGCATAATTCATACTGAGGACAAATAAAGCGGAGTTACTGTTCTGCTCCGCAGCTCGAAACCCGCTAAAATCAAGTTGCAAAAAAACAACTGCTGAAGCTATTGCAAAAGCAGCTTTTGAAAGAAACCCAAAAATACCAAACTGGAATGAGGCACTGCGCTCATTTTTATGATTTTGAATGTGATCTGCCAAAATTGACGGGGGCAATGAGAGGTCAGCGCCAAATGCGATGCCTGAAAAAATACATATCAGCGCAAATTGCCAGACATCTCCTGCATTCAGAAAGAACGCCCAGAAAAAACTCAAGACGGCAAGCATCATCGCAGTTAGCCAGGCGCAAAGTTTATTGCTGCGCTTCGCCAGTCCTTGCCAAAGCAGCAAACCTGATGCTCCGGCAACAAAATAAAGCAAAAGAAAAATTCCTGTAAAATGCTCTGCATTCAAACGATCGCGGATAAAAAATAAAACAAGAACTGCGGGCATAGAAGAAGCCAGCATGCTCACAAAATAACTCAAGAAAAAAAACTTTGTCTCAAGTGAGATGTTTTTGAGATTAAGCACAAAAGACTGTTTTTTGGCTTGTATAATGGGCTGTGAAACTGACTGTGTTTTTTGCCAAAGATAGAAAAGGAGATGTGCCAGCAGCATTAAAGAGGTAAGCAATCCAGAGATAAAGAGAAAAGAAGTCTGCTTGGAAACATACAGTTGCAAAAACGCAGGTAGGGTTGCAGCGAGCAGTAAACCGAAGAGACTAAGGGCCTCGCGTGCTGATGTAATGCGTGTCTTTTGGAATGTGTCTTTGCTCCACAAACCGCCTAACGTGTTAAGGTTTATGCTGATTATACTAAAAGCGCTGGTTCCTAAAAAGACGGCTACAGTAAACCAGATAAGTAATATTGGTCTTGAGGGCGGAAAGAATAGAGCAGAAAAACTAGCGCACAATAAAATCTCTGACGCCATGATAAGAGCAAAACGTTTACTGGAAAAAAGATCACATAAATAGCCAATAAGTGGATCTTGAATGGCATCTATAAAGCGAAGCGCAAGCAAAATTAAGCCTAAGCTTGTTAGCGAAACACTAAACTGTGTTGCATAATAATCAGGAGCGTAAATGTAGAGGGGCATCCCCGCAAAAGCCAGTGGCATTGCCAAAGCACTGTATTGAAAAATATGAATACGGCGCAGGTGCGATACAGTTTCTGTCATGAGAGCCCTGATCGTTCTCTACAAATAAGTCAAAAACCTAAACATGTTGCAGTTCCATTTGCAGAACATTCGTGCGCCCTGTGGTAAAGCCTGCAATGCATATGGCCAGATAAAAGCGCCAGACACGTATGAATGCCAGATCAAAGCCAAGCGCTTTGATATCGCTTAATTTGCTTTCAAAAGAATTGAGCCAATGTCTCAATGTGCTTGCATAATCTTGGCCAAAAGCAAAACTGTCATTGAGGCGAAGACCAGCTAATTCCGCTTCGCTTTTAAAACGTTGGGCGGTTGGCAGCATACCGCCAGGGAAAATCATACTTCTTATCATATCTCCGCTTTTACGGTATCGGTCGAAATAGGGCTCATCGATTGTAATTGTTTGTATGATAGCCTTGCCCTTATATTTTAGAAGGGCACGCATTTTTTCAAAATAAGTTGGCCAGAACTGCTCTCCAACAGCTTCAAACATCTCAATTGAAACGATATGATCATAACTTCCTTGCTGAATACGATAATCTTCCAATGCGAAAGTTGTGTTTTGAGTCACAAGACTTTTAGCGTAAGAAAACTGCTTTTCTGAAATCGTAATCGCCTTGATGTTAAAATTATGCTTGCTGACCGCACGCTTTGCAAACCCGCCCCAACCGCAGCCAATTTCGAGCAAGTCACCGGTAAAACTATCAAGGCGTTCTAGCATGCGGTCATATTTATAGTTTTGCGCAAGCTCAAGCGAGTCGTGTTTTGTTTTAAAAAGAGCAGAAGAATAGCTCATACTTTTGTCGAGCCACAGAGCATAAAATTCATTGCTAATATCATAATGTGCATGAACATTGCGCCGACTGCCATTTATCGTATTGCGCGTGAAAAAATACAAAAAACGTGCGATGAATTGCGAGATACGATTTCCATAAATATATTTTTCTAAAGCGCCTTCATTTTCTAAGCCAAACATCAACAATGCAGTAATGTCATCGCTGTCCCACAGGCCGTCACGATAGGTTTCAGCTAAGCCAATATCGCCCTTTGCCGAGACGGCGGTAATCACGCGCCAATCGAGTAATGAAAATGTCGCATGTGTTCCAGCTTGCTTACCATTGAATGAATAAGTTGTTCCATCGGGTAGCACAACACACAGTGAACCAAACTCAATTTTTTCAAGAGTTTTTAAGAATTTCTGCGTAATTTTTTGTTGCAAGATGGACATTGTATCATTTCTCATTGCCTTGTTTACACAGCATTAGACGCTTAAAGCGCTTACGCTATACTACATTTTATTAAAGTCAGAGGTACGGCTTATTTTTTTTGGGTTTTGCAGAGGCTTTTTGACAAATTTTGTTCCCATTAGAAGTAGTTTCATTGCCTGTAAGTGAATAAGACCAATCGTTTTGAGTGTTACAATTGGATATTTCCAAAATGCACTGTGTAAGCTAGCGCGCGTCAACGGCTCAAAATGACCAATAAGAGACGTAATAAGTTGCCTGTTGTTGTTCTCGTCATAAAAATTAATCCAAATCCCAAGTTTAGCGCCACTATATGAAAAACGAAATTCGTAATGGCCTTCTCGTTTTAAAAACGGCGAAACGTGAAATAACTTTTGCGCAACAAGCTTATCTTTTTTTTCAATGGGCGAACAATCGTCATTCATACAAAGGTAACAATGTGTTTCGCCAAACGTATTGTTCACTTCGCATAAAACCGCGCGAACTTGGTTTGTTTTATCAAGGCATAACCAAAAGCTTACAGGGTTGAAGGTATAACCGAATATGCGCGGCATGGCCACAAGTACAACATTGTCAATAATGTCAGTTAAGGCATGATCAAGTAAAATATCATCAATCCAGCTTTGCAGATTTTGTGTGCCGCGCGAGCCGTGATCTTTCTCATAAAAACTAACTATTGCGCGCCTGTTGATGGCAATACGGTCTGTTGTTGTAGAATCATGGAGTTGTTTTAACGGCAGTGCAAGATAATATACGCCATAATTAAACTGGTTAGCTTTAGGAAAAAAGCGTTTATGCATCACCTTCGAAATAAAAATTTGTGGGCTTAGTTCCATGGCGGTGTGATGTTAAAATGGTTTGCAACATTCACAGCGCTTAACAAGCCATCTTCGTGAAAGCCGTAACGCAGCCATGCACCGCAATAATAAGTATGGTTTTTTCCTTGCAAGTCAGGGATTTTCTGCTGAGCGGTAATTGCTGCTTTATCGAAAATGGGGTGTTCAAAACTATATGTGTCATGGATCAGCGCCGCATCTGGCATGCGCTCTGGATTGAGAGTAACGATGATAGGAATATTTGTTGCGAGCTGCTGCAAATTATTCATCCAATAGCTCAAACTAACGTGGGAATCTCCACCATGTTTGTTTGTTGATAAATACACCCAGCTTGACCATGCATTTTTGCGCTTCTGCATAAATCTAATGTCACGATGTAAAATCATCTCGTTGAATTGATACCGTATGGATCCAAGACTCTCGTGTTCTTGGAGTGTTGGCGTATCTAGTATTTTTAATGCTTGATCGCTATGGCAAGCAAAGATCACTTTATCATAAGCTGTCGTATTGCCTTGACTGTCTTCAATGATCACGCCGTCCGCATTGCGCATTACATTCATGGCCGCGCAATTGTTTCTTATTTTATCTTTAAAGCTTTCTGACAGACGCATTACGTATTCTTTGCTACCGCCAATTACACTGCGCCATTGTGGTTGATCGCTCACTGTAAGAAGCCCGTGATTATCGAAAAAACGAATGAAAGTTTGCGCTGGGAAATTCAACATATCTTTCAAAGGTGTGCTCCAAATCGCACCTCCCATTGCGAGTAAGTAATAATCTTTGAACCATTGGCGCATGCCCATTTTGTCGAGGCATTGACCAAGGCTTATCGTGTCATTTTCTAAATAGAGGCGAGCATTTTTATTAAAACGCATGATATCAAAAAGCATCTGCCAAAAATTCATACGCAGCAAATTAGATTTTTGTGCAAACATATTCCAAAGTTTTTGTGTTCCATATTCTAGCCAGCCATCATCAATGCTTACGCCGAATGACATGTTGCTTTTTGTGGTTGGCACTTTTAGATGATCTAACATACCCGCAAGGTTCGGATAATTTTTGTTGTTAAAAACGATAAAGCCAGTATCTACAGGGATTATTCTGTCATTAATTTCAACATCGACGGTTCGGCTGTGCCCGCCACTGTAGTCATTTTTTTCATAGACTGTTATCTCGTGTTGCGAATTCAGCAGATAGGCGACGCCTAAACCTGAAATACCACTTCCGATGATCGCAATTTTCATTTTTTGGAACGTTGTTCTTGTTTCAACTACATTCATACACGATGTGTAATTACAATGAAATGATATATGCCAACTCGATTCATCGCCTTAAGCTCCGCTATAAGGAAAAGAAAACCGTCTAGCGAACCGCAATTGATCATGACAGAGCCAGCTGTCGGATATCGAATGATAGAGCAATAGTTGTTGATCTCTGGAATTAAGTGGGCAGCTTCCAAGTTGAATAACCCTCCAATCGTTTGCCAGCGAGTTTCTTTGGCTAAGAGTTTACCCTTTGATTTTATCTTCCTTGCTTTAGATGAACGCCGCACATTCACCGCATGTAACGAACTCAATTGAATTTCAAATCTTTATTCCAGCTTTTGGGAAAAGCCAAATCGTCAGTGAATAAAGCGCTGCGGTAAGCATGCAACATAATATCAAAGAGACCCAAAAGTTCGTCCCGTGTCTCAAAAATAACGGCAGCACTAGAAACATCGGCAAGGATGGCAGAACGAACCAGAATGTTGCTTGAGCGTGTACTGCAATTTTTTCAACATCGTAAGTGTCGCGCCACAGCCAAATTATTCCCACTACGGAGATGAGTGGCAGTGATGCAACAAGTCCACCCACAGATGGACTACGCCGCGCAATTTCTGAAACCATCATAATGATCGCACCAGAAAGGAGAGATTTTACGACGAGATAAAGCATTTCGTACATGGGTCCATGTCTTGATCAGTGCGAGATTTTTATGACTACACTTCACGAATATTCAACAGCTATTACAAAATATTTGTGGCAAGTTCTTCTAGATATTTTTGTTATTGATCTTATGGAGAACTTAAATTTAGGCCGCCTGTTGATTGATATTGCCTATCAAGAAAAAACGTTTTTAGATGTTTTGTCATATACATTGATATTTTTATCCGACAGCAACAATATCAAGTCTATTTTTTTATTTTACCTTGTCACTTAACCTGTAATAGGGATTTAAGGAGGCGGTTAGCGCATGACTTCACTCACCGCCAAAACCATGTGCACCGCTAAGCCGAGCCAAAAAGCATGAAAAAGCCTGATGCCAGCAATCAAAACCAATATGTGGATGATGCAAATGCGCTTTATGACGCGCTTTTGTCATTGGGCGGCCGTGATGAGGTGGAGCGTTTTTTCAAGGACCTGTGCACGCCGACCGAAATTCGCGCCATGGCGGAACGCTGGCGGGTTGCAGCGCTTTTAAAGGAAGAAAAGCTTTCTTATCGCGATATTCGCGACAAAACGGGGGTCAGTCTGGCAACAATTGGCCGTGTGGCCCGTTTTTTGACGCAGGAGCCCCATAAAGGCTATGCGCTGGCGCTGGCACGTAAAAGTGAAAACAAAGCAAATTAAGCTTGTTTTTCAAAACGCTTGCCTGTACTAACGTACTAATACATTAGTACAGGTGAGATGATGAGTGAGACGCGTATTCGTATTGGCCTGCAAAAAAGCGGGCGGCTGGCCGACGACAGCATGGCTTTATTGGAGGCTTGCGGCCTGCACATGGCGCGCAGCAAAGACCAGCTGTTTTGCCGTATCAAGGAATTGCCGGTCGATGTCCTGCTCCTGCGCGATGATGACATCCCGCATTTTGTTGCCGATGGCGTGTGTGATCTCGGCATTGTCGGCGAAAATGTCTATGGCGAAGTTCTGGCGCTGCAAAACGATGGTTTGTCCGCGACAGTCGTAACCAAGCTCGGGTTTTCCCAATGCCGCCTTTCCATCTCCGTGCCCGAAGCCTTCGTCTTCAATAATGCGCGCTCATTAAACGGGCTAACAATCGCGACCTCTTATCCCGAGCTTCTTAAAACCTATCTTGAGACCGAAAACGTCAGCGCAAAAACACTGCTGATGAAAGGTGCTGTCGAAGTGGCGCCGCGCCTGAAAATTGCTGATGCGATCTGCGATATCGTCGCCTCAGGCGCAACGCTTGCGGCCAACAACCTGAAAGAAGTTGCCGTTATCTTGCAAAGCGAAGCCTTGCTGATACGGCCAACGCAAAAACTTGTCGCAGAAAAAGAAGCAATTATTTCCCGCCTCGTGGCGCGCATGCGCGGATCATTGCGGGCGCAGGACAGCAAATATATCATGCTGCACGCCGATAAAGACCGCCTTGAAGACATTGTTCGCTATTTGCCTGGCGCAGAAGCGCCGACAATTCTGCCTTTGAGCGGGTCGGACAATAAATTTGCAGTTCACGCTGTTTGCCGCGAAGCCGTGTTCTGGGAAACAATGGAAAAGCTGCAGGCTGCAGGCGCAAGCGCCGTGCTTGTTCTGCCAATTGAAAAAATGCTGGCGGAAGCGGTCTAAGCCGGTGATCGATATTTTCAAATGGTCATCTTTGACAGGTGCCGCACAGACTAAGACGCTGCGTCGCCCGACGCTGGGCGAAGACGATGCTGTTGCAAAAACGGTGGCAGATATTTTTTCGGCCGTGCATGAGCGCGGCGACAGCGCCCTTCGCGAGCTGACGCAAAAATTTGACGGCATCGATGTTCCGCACATACCCGTCAGTGCTGCAGAGATGGCGCGGTCAAAGCAAAATCTTGATCCCGCGTTGGAAGCCGCGATGCTGCAAGCCATCGACAATATCCGCCGCTTTCATGAACTGCAAAAACCCTGCGGTTACACCGTCGAAATAAGTGCAGGTTTAAGCTGTAGTCTTGAATGGCGCGCCATTGAGAAGGTGGGGCTTTACGTGCCGGGCGGTTCAGCACCGTTGTTTTCATCAGTTTTGATGCAGGCCATTCCGGCAAAACTTGCAGGCTGCAAGCAAATTGTGCTGTGCGCACCGCCGGAGCGCTCAACCGGGCGTATCGCTCCCATTATTCTGACCGCCGCACATCTTTGCGGGATTGATAACATCTATTGTGTTGGCGGGGCGCAGGCGATTGCAGCTCTGTCCTATGGCACCACTACAATACCAAAGGTCGATAAAATTTTTGGGCCGGGTAATTCTTATGTCGTGCGCGCCAAGGAATATGCCGCGCAGCTGAGCAATGGCCCCGCAATCGATATGCCCGCAGGCCCATCCGAGGTGATGGTGATTGCAGACGCGCATGCCAGTCCGTCTTGGGTCGCCGCTGATCTTTTGGCGCAGGCTGAGCATGACGCCTTGTCGCAGGTAATGCTGATTGTGCCGTCTGCAGAATTCGCAAAAAATGTGATTGCACAGCTTGATCTTCAGAAAAAGACTTTGCCGCGTGTCTCGATTGTCGACGCGGCATTGGTGCATGCGCGCTTTATTGTCGCAAATGATCTGGAAATGGCCGTCGACATTGCCAATCTTTATGCACCCGAGCATCTTATTCTCCATTGCGAAACTGCGGCGCAGATGGTTGCCGGTATTTCCAACGCGGGCTCTGTCTTTGTCGGTGCCATGACACCTGAAACGGCCGGCGATTATGCCAGTGGCACCAATCACGTGCTGCCAACATCCGGGCGTTCCCGCGCCTATGGCGGGCTGTCGCTTTTCAGCTTCATGAAAAGCATGAGCGTTCAAACCCTCTCACAAAAAGGTATCGCATCGCTGGCGCCGGTTCTGGCAACTCTGGCGCGCGCGGAAGGTCTTGAGGCGCATGCCAGAGCCGCATTGATACGGTTGGAGACAACGCAATGAGTTTTCTGGAGCATATTGTTCGCGCAAATTTAAAGGAGATAAGCCCTTATAAATCTGCGCGTTTAGAGGGTTCATCCGATGGGATGATTGCTCTCGACGCCAATGAATGCCCATGGCCGCCCTTCGGCGCCCCCGCAGGAGTTGATTACCACCGCTATCCGCAGCAACAGCCAACACAGCTTTTATCGCGACTTGCCGATATTTACGGCGTTGATCCCGCGCAGATCTATGCAGGGCGCGGCAGCGATGAAGCCATCGACCTGCTGGTCCGGCTGTGCTGTGAAGCCAACAAAGACAGTATTCTGATCTGTCCGCCGACATTTGGCATGTATGAGTTTTATGCAAATGTGCAGGGCGCACAAATTCAGCGCGCGGCTCTCAAAAAAAACGATCAGCTGGATACAGCGGCGATCCTTGCCGCCTGCGACGAAACCACCAAGCTCATTTTCATTTCTTCGCCACATGCGCCTTTAGGTCATTTGCTTCAAACATCCGATATTCATGATCTTTGCAAAGCCCGAAAAGACCGCTCCCTGATTGTTGTCGATGAGGCCTATGTCGAATTCAGCTCTACGCCCGAAGGACTGATTGATGGCTTAAAGCGATATGACAACCTCGTAATCTTGCGCACGCTTTCAAAAGCGCATGCGCTGGCGGGCGAGCGTCTGGGCTGCATGATCGCTGCACCGGAGCTGATCGCGCATATCCGAAAAATTGCCGCGCCTTATCCGCTGGCCCAAAGCGTGCTTGCATCCGCTTTAAAAGCGTTGAGCGCGGCAGGCCTTGCGGTTGCCCGTGATGCGCGGCGCCAGATTGTCGCGGAGCGCCAGCGGATGGCGCAGGCTTTGCCACAGGCAAAAGGCATTATAAAAGTTTATGACAGCGACGCCAATTTTCTGTTTTTACAAACGGCGGATGCGTGCGCTCTTATGCGTCAACTGCGTGCTTTTGGCATTGTTGCGCGTGATCGCAGCGGTGACCGCAAGGACTGCATACGCGTGACCATCGGCACACCTGATGAGAACAATGCCGTGCTAAATGCGCTGGGGATCGAAACCACATCAGTGCAACAACAAAAAAACGAGCGCACCGCCAGCGTCGAGCGATTGACCAATGAAACAAAAATCCAGATTGCGCTTAATCTCGATCGTCCGGCAAAGCCCAACATTCACACAGATATTGGTTTTTTCGATCACATGTTAGAGCAGATCGCGACCCATTCCGGTGTTGCGCTGACACTCAGCTGCAGGGGCGATCTTGAGATCGACGCGCATCACACAATTGAAGATTGCGGGCTGGCTTTGGGCAAAGCTTTCCGCCGCGCGCTTGGCGACAAGCGCGGCATTGCGCGTTTTGCCTTTACAGCGCCCCTTGATGAAGCGGTCGCGTCGCTCGTCCTTGATCTGTCTGGACGTGCCTCCTGTCATTTTACCGGCACGTTTCCTTCAGAAATGATCGGCGAAATGCCGAGTGATATGGTGTCCCATTTTTTTATCTCATTCGCCTCAACACTGCAGGCGGCGCTTCATATCAACGTGACGGGACACAACGCGCACCACATGGCAGAAGCCTGTTTTAAGGCGCTTGGCCGCGCGCTGCGCACAGCCATCAAACGCGAGGATGATATTTTGCCATCTTCAAAAGGCGTTTTATGAGCGTGATCATTGATACTGGTGTCGCCAATATCGCGTCAGTTGTCGCGGCGTTGAAACGGCTTGGGCATGCGCCGACAGTGACGCAGGACGCGCAGCTCATTGAAAAAGCCAGCCATGTCATATTCCCTGGCGTCGGGACAGCAAAAGCAGCGATGCAGCGCCTAAAAGCTCTGCGGCTCGATGTGGTTATCCCCGCGCTGTCACAGCCGGTGCTGGGGATTTGCCTCGGCATGCAGCTGCTGTTTGATGCGACGCAGGAAGGCGATGTGCAGGGCTTGAGTGTTGTGCCGGGCAAAATTCAAAAAATACAACCTCAAGACGGTATTACTGTGCCGCATATGGGCTGGAACACGCTTGAGCAGATGAATGAAAAAAGTCCATTGCTTGCAAAGATAGACGAAGGGTCTTTTGTCTATTTTGTTCATAGTTACGCAGCGCCGGAAACGGCCGACAGCGTTGCGCTGACACGGCATGGCAGCCCTTTCACGTCAGCGGTGCAGCGTGCGAATTTTTTTGGCGTACAGTTTCACCCGGAGCGCTCCGGCGCGGTGGGCATGCACATTCTTCAAAATTTTCTGGCGCTGTAAAAATGGATATTTATCCCGCCATCGATTTACAACATGGCAAATGCGTCCGCCTGTCGCAGGGTGATTTTGCCCAATCGACGACCTATGCCGATGATCCTGTCAGCCAAGCGCAAGATTTTGAAAAATCAGGCGCTTCATATCTTCACGTTGTCGATCTTGACGGGGCAAAACAGGGAAGCGTTCAGCAGACGCACACAATCTGTAACATTGTGAAAGCCACAAATTTGTGCGTGCAGGCGGGTGGCGGTGTGCGCACAGTGGAGGATGTTGCACAATTGCTCGGCGCTGGCGTTGGCCGCGTTGTGGTTGGTTCATTGGCTGTGACGAAGCCCGACCTTGTCAAAAGCTGGTTTCAACGCTTTGGAGGCGCGCATATTGTTTTGGCACTCGACGTGCGCCTCAACGGCGACGAGGCAGAAATCATGGTGAAAGGCTGGCAGGAAAACAGCGGGCAAAACCTGCTGGACTGCATCAAAATATATCGAGATGTCGGACTTCAGACTTTGCTCTGCACCGACATTTCCCGCGACGGAATGATGGGCGGCTCCAATACGGCGCTTTATAAAAAGCTTCATGCTCTGTTTCCGCAGCTTGATCTTCTCGCTTCTGGCGGCATTGGCAGCCTTGACGATCTCGAGGCTGCGCATGCGGCAGGCGCCAAAGGCGCTATCGTCGGTCGTGCCCTTTACGAAAAACGCTTCACAATGGAAGACGCCATAGAGCGAGTGCGCAATGCTGGCTAAGCGGATTATCCCCTGTCTCGATGTGAAAGATGGCGTCGTCGTGAAAGGCGTACGCTTTGAAGGGCATGAGGTTGTCGGCGATATTGCGGCGCTTGCTAAGCGCTACAGCGCTGAGGGTGCAGACGAGCTGGTGTTTTATGATATTACAGCAAGTGCGCAAAACCGCAGTGTTGATGTCGATTGGATCGCACGTGTGTGCGCCGAAATTGATATTCCGTTTTGTGTCGCCGGCGGTATTCGCTCGGTCGATCAGGCACGCCAGCTTTTGTTTTGTGGCGCTGATAAAATATCGATCAACTCCCCCGCTTTGGAGCGCCCCGCGCTGATTGATGAGCTGGTTGAGGAGTTTGGCAGTCAGTGCATCGTCGTGGGCATCGACAGCTTTGAGGCGGACGGAACCTATCAGGTCTACCAATATACGGGAGACCCGACGCGCAGCCGCAACACCACGCGCAGCACGCTCGACTGGGCCCGTGAAGCGCAATCGCGCGGCGCGGGTGAAATTGTTTTGAACTGCATGAACCAGGACGGCGTGCGCAAAGGATATGATATTGCGCAGCTTTCGAAGCTTCGCAGCGCCATTACAATTCCGCTTGTTGCATCGGGTGGCGCAGGCGCGGCGCAGGATTTTGTCGATGTGTTTCAGAAAACACATGTCGATGGCGCGCTTGCAGCAAGTGTGTTTCATAAAAACGAAATCAAAATTTCAGAGCTAAGAGCCGAGTTAAAACACAATGGAGTGCATGTCAGGCCATGATCGATACCCCAAAAGCAGATTTTGCAAAAATGAACGGGCTGGTTCCTGCCATCGTGCAGGACGATCTGACACTGCGTGTGTTGATGCTGGGCTATATGAACGAAGCGGCCCTGCAAAAAACATGCGATACGGGCGAGGTGACATTTTACTCGCGCAGCCGCGATGCGCTTTGGACAAAGGGCGAAACATCCGGAAACCGTATGGCGCTTTGCTCCATCACGCTTGATTGCGACAGTGATGCGCTTCTTGTCCGCGTGAAACCGCATGGCCCCGCCTGTCACAAGGGTACGGTCTCCTGTTTTAATAATGAGAAGGCCGATTTGTCCGTGCTGGGTGATCTGGCGCGCACCATTGCAAAGCGCAAGGCCGCGCCTGCGGAAAATAGTTACACGGCGCAGCTTTTCAAAGACGGTTTGCCGCGCATGGCGCAAAAACTCGGCGAGGAGGCGGTTGAAACAGTCATTTCCGCAATGGCGAATGACGGCAAGCTCGGCGAAGAAACAGCCGATCTCTTATACCATCTTCTGGTCCTGCTTGAAGGCACCGGAACACCTCTGATACAGGCGTTGACGGTGTTGCAGCAGCGGCAAAAAGCGTGACCATTGATGAATTATAAAGCTGCGTTTGAAAACTTTCTGAATGATTGCGCCGATGAAGCAAGCGAGATTGCCTTGCGATATTTTCGAAAAGATTTGCAGCTGACGATCAAAACGGATGAAAGCCCGGTGACGCAGGCCGATCTTTTGATCGAGCAGGGGTTTCGCGAAAAAGTCGCCCGCTATTTTCCAGAGCATGGTGTCACGGGCGAAGAATATGCTGGCGCGCAGCATGGCGCTGAATTTGTCTGGGTGATCGACCCGATTGACGGCACCAAATCCTTTGCCGTCGGGCGTCCTCTTTTCGGCACGGTGATTGGCTTGATGCACAATAAGATGCCTGTTGCCGGTCTGATCGATCAGGCCTTTACAAAAGAGCGCTGGCTAGGCTTCAAAAATGAAGGCGCATTTTTTAACACGCAAGCCATTAAGGCAGCGCCCGAGACATCGCTTGAAATGGCACGCAGCTTTTTCAGCCCGCCCGCCATTTTTTCGCAAGATATTCGCGCGCGCGTGATGCAGCTGAGCGACAAGGTTAAATGGCCACATTTTGGCTGCGATTGTTATGCTTACGGCCTTCTGGCAATGGGCTGCATCGATCTTGTCGTGGAGCAGCATCTGAAATGGCACGATATTTCGGGCATCATTGCGTTGATTGTCGAGGCAGGTGGCCACGTGCAGGACTGGTCGGGCGAGCCACTTCATGAAGACTGGGACGGAACGCTGATTGCCGCAACAGGACCGAAGCTTGCAGCCGAGGTCGCCAGATTTCTGAAAAACTAATTCTTTTTGGCGAACGACTGTTTTGAGTTGAGCGGGATATCCAATGGCCGCCGTGCTTTTAAATCAAACGCATTGCCCGCGCTGAGCACGTGCAGGCGAAGGTCGTAAATCGATAAAGGTGATTCAGGCTCCGCCTCTGCGGCATTGGAATGGGTAATGCTGGAGCCATCGACGATGTAAACAGCGCCCGAGCCAATCACGTCAAAACGGTCGCCTTCAACCACAATTGCGGTGTCTTCATCAAGTCCGATACCAAGCACACGCGGATTTTGTGAAACGGCGCCAATCAGGCGGCCGATACGCCCGCGCTCGGCAAAATGCTGGTCGATGATCACGTCATTCATAAAACCAAGGCCTGCCGTAATGCGAAGGTCGCCTGCGCGTGATGATGTCTTTCCGCGTCCGCGCACAAGCATTGTTTCGCTCATCATCGACGCACCGGCCGATGTGCCTGCGATGACACCGCCATTGTCATAAATTTCACGCACGCGCTCATAAAGCGGCGTTTCCCCGATCTGGCTCGTAATGCGCAGCTGATCGCCGCCCGAAAAGAAAATGGCGTTCACATCATCAAGCGCCGCGATCTTGTCGGGGTGCGCCGCCTCAACACGGTTTTTAATGTAAAGCTCTTCGACGTCTGGAATGCCTAGCTCCGCAAACGAAGCCTGATATTTCTTTAAATAGCCGTCTGGGTTGTGCGAAGCGATTGTGGCAAGGACAAGCCGTCCACCTTTGACGTGTTTTGCGACTTCTTTTAAAATGACGCGCTCGCCATTGTGGTCTTCGTGGCCGCCAATAATAATAAGGGTGCCGCCCCTTTTTTTAGAGGGTCGTTTTTTTGATGACGATGTCACGCTCGTGCGTGTTTTTGCGTTATGTTCCATCTTGGAAGTGGTTATAGCGCGGCTCAGGCCATCTTCAACTGATGAATGTTGGAATTTGCAGGAACTTCACGCGGTTCGTGAATGCTGCTGAACTCCGTGATCTGTTTCCATGCCCGGTCGATCTGGTCGGCGGTGATCACCAGCAAATCACCTTTGCGCGCTTCTGCAAGGCCTGCGGCCATGGCCACGCTTTCGGGAAGCATAACGCGGACATTTGCTTCGGCAAAGCCGTTTGCAATTGCACCTTCTCTTAAAAGGGCACTGATTTCGCCTTGCGCGCGGCCGCGCAAATCGTCGTCCTCGCGGAAAATCAGCTGATCAAAAATATCGGCGGCCAAAGCGCCCATTTCGCGCATGTCCTGGTCGCTGCGGTCGCCGGCCATGCTGAGAACGCCAATGACCCGCCGATATTGGGGTTTCAGCTTTTTAATGAGCTTGCCGATCGCTTGAAGGCCATGAAGATTGTGCGCGTAATCAAGGATGACGCGAAAGCCGTTGGTGTCGTGTACATTGAGGCGTCCGGGAGAATGCTCAAACGAGGTTGTGTAGGTGGATAAAGCACTACGAATGGACTTGATGGGAATGCCATGGGCAAAGCTCATCGCCACAGCGGCCAACGCATTGGCGACGTTAAACTCGGCCATGCCTTCAAATGTCGCCGGAATTTCACCAACGCCCATAATATAGATTGCGTCGCCATTGTGATGAATGACGATATTGCCGCCGTCGTCCGAAGGCTCATTCACAACGGCAAGCCCACCATCGCTGATATGTTTTGCCAAAAATTCAGGACGTTCGGCAGGGGCAAGCATTGAGAAAAACGCAATGCGCCCGCCGGCATGGCGTGCCATTTTGGCTGTCAGCGGGTCATCGGCATTTAAAACGCTGGTCCCGCGTGAGCGCACGGCCTCAACCACAACGGCTTTCACATCCGCCATGTCTTCAACCGTATTGATGCCTTTCAGGCCAAGATGGTCGCCTGCAATGTTTAAAACGGCGCCGACATCGCAATAATCGAAGCCAAGTCCTTCGCGCAAAATTCCACCGCGTGCTGTTTCAAGAACGGCGACATCGACATTAGGCTCGCGAAGCAAAAGCCGCGCGCTTTTAGGGCCGGAGGCATCGGCATGCATAATGCGCTTGTCGTTGATGTAAATGCCCGTCGTCGTCGTCAGGCCGACATTGGCATAGGTTTCACGAAGCACATGGCTGAGCATGCGCGTTGTTGTCGACTTGCCGTTGGTGCCTGTCACGGCGAACACGGGAATGCGGCAGGGCATGTCCTGCGGGAACAGCATGTCGAGAACCGGCCGCGCCACATTGCGCGCGCGCCCTTCGGACGGCTGCAAATGCATGCGAAAGCCGGGCGCTGCGTTGACTTCAATAATGCCGCCGCCGGTTTCGCGCACTGGCTTGCTGATGTCGGGCGCAACAAAATCAATGCCTGCAATATCAAGGCCGATGATCGCTGCCGCGCGTTCTGCGATGACGGCATTGTCGGGGTGGAGATCCTCGGTCACGTCGATGGCGGTGCCGCCGGTGGACAGGTTCGCGGTAGGGGTGAGATAAATGCACGCGCCTTCATCCGGCACGCTTTGCAGTGTCAGACCGCTGCGCTCAAGGAAGTTTTGCACGCGCTCGTCGGATGGAATGCGGGTGAGAAATGATTCATGACCCTCGCCGCGGCGCGGGTCTTTGTTGACTTCGTTGATAAGCTCTAAAATCGTGCGCTTGCCGTCGCCCGTCACATTGGCGGGGACGCGGCGCGCAGCGGCAACCACTTCGCCGCCGATGACGAGAATACGATGGTCGTCGCCTTGAAACTGCTGCTCGATGATAACGGAGCGTGAACGCTCGCGCGCCTGGTCAAACGCCCAGCGTGCCTGTGTCTCGTCATTGATATTGATGGTCACGCCGCGGCCGTGATTGCCGTCCAGTGGTTTGATCACGACAGGATAGCCAAGCCTTTTGGCCTCGATCAGCGCGTCATCGATATGGCGCGCCAGCGCACCTTTCGGCACAGGCAGGCCCGCTTGCGCCAGCAATGTTTTTGTCAGGTCCTTGTCGCCTGCGATTTCAGTCGCAACTTCAGATGTCAGGCCCGTGAGGCTTGCACGGATCCGTTTTTGAAATTTGCCATAGCCCAGCTGCACAAGGCTCGATTTTTCATCAAGGCGGATGACAGGTATCTTGCGGCGCTCGGCTTCCTGCACGATGGATGCCGTGGTCGGGCCAAGAGCATTGCGTTTGCCGACGCGGCGCAGATGGCGAAGCGCAGTCTCAATAGAAAAGCCCTCGCTCGCTTCGCTGTGTTTTTCAACAATCGGCGTGCTGAGATGTGACAGTCCTTCAACGCCCGCAAAATGCTGCGGCAAAAGTGAGGAGATTAGCTCCAGAGCATAGCGCCCCGCAAGCAGGCCAACATGCTCGTCGCGATAGCAATACATCAGGTTGTAAACGCCGGGCTTGCCCTTGACGGAGCGCGTCTTGCCGCGCGTGCCGCCGCTAAACCCGCTTAATGTCTGAAGCTCAAGCGCAATATGCTCGGCGATATGGCCAAGCCACGTCCCGTCTTCAAGCCGCTGCACAAAGCCGCCGGGGCGGCCATAAGAACAACCATGCTTGTGCAGGCCGGGAAGCAGTTCAAGCAGGCGCGTTGTGAAATTCGGCAGCAGGTTGGAGGGCCATTCTTCGAGAACGCCAAGATCAAGTTGGATGCGCACCATCGGTGTGGAGCTGTAAAGATGCGGGCCGCGATAGACCGCGCGCTCAATGACACGCAGGGTTTGATGGATTGTGGGTTCAGACGTGCCTGGCTTGTCGGTCATTTATTACTCCACAACGCAAATTAAAAAATGCGACCGTGCCCGCTGGCTCCATGTCGCACCAAAGAAATGGCATAAATCCCAGAAAAAGTCTCTTTATTTTATCACAGGCGAACTTGATGCAAGTTGCGGACATCAAAAGCAATTGTTCAAATTTTACAGACCAGCCTTTGCCGACGAGACAATCAGCGCATCAGACGCGGCACGTCGCCAAGCGTTCCTGCCGCGCTGGAGATAAAGAAGTTTTTCAGGCGTGGGCTTTGCTCCACAAGGCCAAGCCCGATACTGCGCAGCCCGCGTAAAATCACGGATTTTTTTGAAAACATGCTGTTGAGGCTGTCAGTGGCAAGCCCCATCATCATCGTGTCGAAACGCCGCCAGCGCTGATAGCGCGCGAGAATGTCCGGTGCGCCAATGTCAGAGCCAAGCTGCAGGCCGTCGATAACAACTTCGGCGAGCGCCGCCACATCGCGAAAGCCAAGATTGAGCCCTTGGCCTGCAATCGGATGAATGACGTGCGCCGCATCGCCGACAAGCGCCAGCCGGTCTGCAACAAACCCGCGCGCCAGCTTGATCGACAGGGGAAAGCTTTGCACGTTATCTAGCAGAGTGATGTTGCCCCAGACGCCGCCAATGCGTTCAAACAGTGCTGCGCGCAATTGCTCGGGAGATAATTTTTGCAATGCCGCGGCATCTTTTTTACGTTCTGTCCAAACGATTGAAGAGCGATGCTGGCCGGAGGCATCATCGATCAGTGGTAAAGCCGCAAACGGGCCAGCTTCGAGAAAATGCTCAATCGCTTCGCCGCGATGCGGCTCTTGATGGGCAATGGTTGTGACAAGCGCGGCCTGATCATAGTCTCGGCCGATGAGTTTGATTTTGACCTGATCGCGCAAATGCGAGCGCCCGCCATCGCAGGCCGCAACCAGTCTGGCATTGATCTTACCTCCATCATTCAGGCTGAGCTGGCGGTGCTGCGGCGTGTTTTGTGTCGACGTGACGCTTGCTTCCACACGCACAATGCCGCTTTGCGCAAACTGCGCTTCAAGTGCTGAGTGAAGCAGGCGGTTTTCAACCATATGCGCGAAAGGCTCAGTTGCTTCCTTGTCGTCAATGAACTGAAGCAGTGAAGGGCGGACACCATCGGCAAGTGCGCTGTCGGTAATGCGCATCGCGGTAATTGGCTGGACCGAGCTTTCATCCGGCCACGCATTTATTTTTTGCAGCAAGCGGCGTGCACCTGCGGCAATCGCCGAGGCGCGAAGATCATTCAGCGGGCCTTCGCGTTTCTGGTCGATTAAAACCAGAGACAAACGGCCACGGCCAAGATGGTGTAGTGCCAGCGCAAGCGTCAGCCCGGCAAAGCCGCCGCCGACAATGGCCACGTCATAGACGAGCTCATTCGGCAAGCCTCGGGTATCTTTCTCATTGCCGCCGTTCGGCGAGCCTCGGGTATCTTTCTTATTGCCGCCGTTCGGCAAGCCTCGGGCGGGTTCGCCGTTCGCTGCCGCTCGGGCGTTTTTTTGATCAACGCCGTTCGCTGCCGCTCGGGCGTGCTCTTGACGCAGATCGTTTTGCCATGCTCCCTGATCCGTGTCTTTTGTCATTTTTCCATAGGCCTTTTGATGTCTGCCATCACCAATCTGTTGAACATACTTGATCTCGAACCGCTTGAACACAACCTGTTTCGCGGACGCTCCCCGCAGGTGGGCTGGCAGCGGGTGTTTGGCGGGCAGGTGATTGGCCAAGCGCTGGTTGCGGCCGCACGCACCGTTCCCGATGCCCGCCGCGCCCATTCTCTGCATTGCTATTTCATGCTGGCAGGTGATCCCAAAGTGCCGATCATCTATGAGGTGGACCGCCTGCGCGACGGCAAAAGCTTTACCACGCGCCGTGTCACCGCTTTGCAGCATGGCGCCGCTATTTTCGCGCTTTCGGCGTCATTTCAGGTCCAGGAAGACGGGCTGGAGCATCATATGGACATGCCTGACAATCTTCCCTTACCCGATGAGTTGCCAACCGAGACGGAACTGAAAGAGAAATTTCTCCATCTTTTGCCGGAGCAGGTTAAAAAATACTGGGAACGCGAACGCCCTATTGAGATGCGTTTTGTTGACCTGACTCGCTATATTTCACGCCAAAGGCTGGAGCCCAAACAATATATCTGGATCCGCGCCACTGAAAAACTGCCCGATGACCAGGCCGTGCATCAGGCTGTTCTGGCTTATGCGTCCGACATGACGCTGCTTGATTCATCCTTGCTTGCGCATGGGCGCAGCATTTTTGACAAAGATCTGCAGATCGCCTCGCTCGACCACGCATTATGGTTTCACCGCCCTGTCAAGGCCGACGAGTGGCTGCTGTATGCGCAGGACAGTCCGTCTGCATCAGGCGCGCGCGGCTTTTCGCGCGGGTCAATTTTTACAAAAGACGGTGTGCTGGTTGCAAGCGTCGCGCAGGAAGGGTTGATCCGTGTCCGCGCTTAAAGATCAATACGTCTTTTAGGCATTTCACAATCTCGAATTCGCCGTCACGGTTTCCAACTCTTTAACTCCTCAAAGCTATGGTTGAGGCGGGCTTAAGGCCTGTCACGCCCGAGGCTTGCCTGTACGGCGTCACTAAAACGCCCGAGGCTTGTCCGAATGGCGGCATTAAAAATGTCTTATTAGTTAAGGGTTTTGAGTCTCATGCGTTTTGCCACTGCCCGCCATGTCATCGACAGCGATTTAGCCTCGGATTTTCGCAGCGGGTTGTCCCGCCGCGCTGGCGAGATGGGTGGCTTCGCCCTTTTTGCAATTGCCGCTTTCGGCTTTGCGGCGCTTGCGACATGGAATGTGGAAGACGCCAGCCTGAATTATGCCAATGGCACGCCGGCCAGCAATATCATGGGCTTTGCAGGTTCCACCTTTGCCGACTACACCATCCAGCTGTTTGGCTTCGCCGCGCTGGCGCTTTTGGTTCCATTGGTGTCATGGGGGTTCCGCCTTGTGACCAAGCGCGGAATGAACCGCGAGAAATTACGACTTGGTTTTTGGTTGCTGTCACCGTTTTTGCTGGGCGGCGCTTTTTCGGCCTTTCCGCTTTTCGCTGCATGGCCGCTGCCGACAGGTCTTGGCGGCGCATTGGGCGATGGCATGCTTTCGCTTGCCGGTCTTCCGCTGAGCGGTCTTGGCGCCGCAGGAACGGCGCTGACAGGTTTGGTGCTGTGGGCGTTTGGGCTTGGCGCACTTGTGTTCGCAAGTGGTATTTTGGCTGAAAACAGCGAAGCCTTTGATGCCGATGATGAAGCCCTGGCCGCAGGCTTTGCGCCTTTGGGGTTGCTGACGCATTGGCTCTATGCAACGCGCGGCATGGTTACGCGTTTCAGCCGCACGCTTGGGCAAGACAGTGCAGGGCAGCGCGTCGAGCCTGCGTTTGATGGCGGTACCCCGCGCCGCGAGCCGCGTTTCTCGATTGCCGACGACAACACCTATGAGGCTGAAGACGACGACGATGATGACTTTATCGCGCCAAAGCGCACTTCACGCAGCACGATCGATACGCCTGTGCGCGAGCTTAAAAAAGGCAAGCGAGAGATTAAAGAAGCGCAGGCCTCGTGGCTGAATGAAGGTGATTACGAACTGCCACCGCTGGCGCTGTTGTCAAATCCGCCTAAGCGCGAGCGCAGCGTCATTCCAGACAAGGAAGCGCTGGAGCAGAACGTCAAACTTCTGGAAAGCGTGCTCGACGATTTCGGCGTCAAGGGCGAGATCATCCATGTTCGTCCGGGACCTGTCGTCACGCTTTATGAATTGCAGCCTGCACCGGGCATTAAATCGAGCCGCGTGATTGGCCTTGCGGATGATATCGCACGTTCAATGAGCGCGATTTCGGCACGCGTTGCTGTTGTGCCGGGGCGCAATGTCATCGGCATTGAGCTGCCAAATGCACGCCGCGAAATGGTCTATTTGCGTGAGCTGCTGGCGTCCAAAGATTTTGAGGACATGAAGGGCAAACTGCCGCTGTGCATGGGCAAAACAATTGGCGGCGAGCCCGTCATCGCGGATCTTGCCAAAATGCCGCATCTTCTGATTGCCGGAACCACAGGCTCTGGCAAATCGGTCGCGATCAATACGATGATCCTGTCGCTGCTCTATCGTCTCAATCCCGACCAGTGCAAGCTGATCATGATTGATCCAAAAATGCTGGAACTGTCGGTTTATGATGGCATTCCGCACCTTCTGACCCCCGTCGTCACCGATCCGAAAAAAGCGGTCGTTGCGCTGAAATGGACGGTGAAGGAAATGGAAGAGCGCTACCGCAAGATGTCAAAGCTTGGAGTGCGTAATATTGATGGCTTCAACACGCGCGTGGCGCAAGCCGCCGAGCAGGGCGAGCAGCTGACACGTACCGTACAAACCGGCTTTGACCGTGAAACCGGCGAGGCCATTTATGAGCGCGAAGAGATGTCGCTTGAACCGCTGCCGTATATTGTCGTCATCGTCGACGAAATGGCCGATCTGATGCTGGTTGCGGGCAAGGACATTGAAGGCGCGGTGCAGCGCCTAGCACAGATGGCACGCGCGGCGGGCATTCACATCATCATGGCGACGCAGCGCCCAAGCGTTGACGTCATTACCGGTACGATCAAGGCCAACTTCCCGACGCGTGTCTCATTTCAGGTGACATCGAAAATCGACAGCCGCACAATTCTGGGCGAACAGGGCGCAGAACAGCTGCTGGGCCAAGGCGACATGCTGTACATGGCAGGCGGCGGCCGCATCAGCCGCGTGCATGGCCCGTTCTGCACCGATGGCGAAGTGGAAGACATCGTCAACCATTTGAAAGAACAAGGTGTGCCTGCTTATCTTGAGGCAGTGACGGCGGAAGCCGAGCCGGAATTTAATGAAGACGGAAGCGTGTTCGATAAAGGCGCATTTGGCGAAGAGGGCGCGGGCGATCTCTACTCTCAAGCCGTTGCCATCGTCATGCGCGATCGCAAAGCGTCGACCTCCTACATCCAGCGGCGTTTGCAGATCGGTTACAACCGCGCCGCAACGCTGATGGAGCGAATGGAACTGGAAGGCGTTGTATCGCCTGCCAACCATGCCGGAAAGCGTGAGATATTGCTTGAAGGCGAGGAATGAAAGTGAAGAAAAAAAACCCAGAGCAGAAAAAGCGTTTTGGGCAAATAATGTTATGTTTTTTTACAATACTGTTTGTTTTAGGGCTAATTATTGGAGGAATTTATGTGTGGCGCATGGCCTGCTTGTTGTGTGATTTTACAAAAACATCCGAGATGTCATCTGCAACGGAAATTTTGTCATCACCTAACAATGCATGGAGCGCCACTTCACAATTATTGACCATATGCGGCGCGTTTGGCGGGTGTTCAACGGGTTACGAAGTTTTTTTGATGCCAAACACGTTGCTCGGTCATTTTAGAAAAGAGCGTGTTTTTTTGGCTGATCCACTTTGGATAGTTACAAAAATCACTTGGATAGACAACACTCATTTGAAAATCGACAATATCAAGACGAAGAATTGGAGTTCTGAAGATGCCGCTTTTGAGGTCGCTTGTCTTCAGGGCAGCAAAGTCAAAGTGACTTGTCTCCATGCGCCTCCTAAATCCCTTTCTCCAGATGGAATGCCGGTTGGGCCAGCGGTAAAAGACAGCCGCCCCGATTGTTACCAGATACCATCTGGAAACGATTGGGAGAAAATGTGCAAAAACCCACGCCCTGCGGATTATAAATAGTCCATACAAAGGCGACCTTGCCTTTGCCGTTTTGCTGGGGCAAAAAAGGCTATGAGAAAAATCCTTCTGCTCGCTTTTCTTTTGATGCCCGCAACTGTTGCGCTTGCGCAAAATGCACCGGTTCAATTACCGCCGCCCCCGTTTCAATCGCCGCCGCCGCAGGTGCAGACCATTCAGCCGCAGCGCGGCATCCTGCACCGTGAATCGCCTTACACGCCTGCGCAGCGCGCGACGCTTTCAAAAATCAATGCGGTCTACAACAAAATCGATGCGATGAACGGCACATTCGTGCAGGCCGAAAGCAATGGTGAGCGCACCAGCGGCAAGTTTTACATCAGTAAGCCCGGCCGCGTGCGCTTTATTTATGATGCGCCATCAACGCTCGACATCGTTTCCGATGGCCAGCAGCTTGTGGTTCGCGATAAAAAACTTGGAACGCGCGATGTCTACCAGCTGTGGCAGACGCCGCTGCGCTATCTGCTTAAAAGCAAGCTCGACCTGATGGAAGACGCCCGCATTACCTCGCTGTTTCAGGACGAAACTGAAATCAAAGTCACGATTGAAGAAGACGGCGCGCTGACACAAGGCAAGTTGACGCTGACCTTTTCCGCAACCGATTACGCGCTGCAGCAATGGACAACAATTGACGGCAATGGCGCCACCACCAATGTGGTCATTTCGAATATTGAGGTCAACAAACCCAGCAGTGCCGCGATGTTTGCGCTGTGAGCCTGAAAAACCTGACGCAGCGCCACGGCAAGACACCCGACAGTCTTTCCGTCGCGACATGGAACATCAATTCGGTGCGATTGCGCTCCGGCCTTGTGTCAAAATATCTCGACGATGAAATGCCGGATGTCCTGTGCCTGCAGGAAATCAAATGCAATGATGACCAGTTTCCGGCAAAGGCGTTTGCAAAGCTCGGCTATGAGCATCAGGCCGTTTACGGCTTCAAGGGCTATCACGGCGTTGCTATTCTCTCAAAAATTCCGTTTCGCGCGACGGAGCGCTTTGACATTGCCGCCCAAGCCGAGGGGCGCTGCATCGTCGCGCATCTGGCTGGCAAGGTTTATGAAGATGTGGCGGTGGCATCCGTCTATCTTCCCGCAGGCGGCGATATTCCAGACCCGAAAGCCAACAGCAAGTTTAAGGCCAAGCTCGACTTTCTTGATGACCTTGCCGATTTTGGCGATCGTCTGACCACGTCGTCGCCGCGCGCGGTGCTTGTGGGCGATCTCAATGTCGCGCCGATGGAGCATGATGTCTGGTCGCATAAGCAAATGCTGAAAATTGTCAGCCACACACCAATCGAAGTTGAAAAATTCAACATCGCACAGCAGGCCGGCCGCTTTCACGATGTGATGCGCGCCTTCGTGCCCGACAATGAAAAATTATATACATGGTGGAGCTACCGCGCGGCGGACTGGCTCAAATCAAATCGCGGCCGAAGGCTTGACCATATCTGGGCCGCGCCTGATCTTCATGAAAAGTCTGTGCAGATGGATGTGACGGCGCAAGCGCGCGGATGGGAGCGGCCAAGCGACCATGTGCCGGTCAAGGCCGTTTTTAGAATATAGAATTGTCGCTCGTTATTTTTTACGCCATTCGCGTCAAACGCTCGGGCGATGCGACCACGTTCCGGTCAAGGCCGTTTTTAGAATATAAAATTTAAGCTTGCGGCGCCATTGCGGCTTCTGCACCGCGCAAATGGTGGCGGCTGCGCATCAAATCGCGCGTCAACTTGTCGCGAAGGCGCAGCGCAATCGATGGTGCGCTGCTCATGATCCGTAAGAACACACTGCGCGGAATTTTCAGAATTTCGGACGGCCCCAGCGCAATTGCGGTGAAAGGGCGTTCCAGCTCGGTGATCAGCGCCAGCGGGTGAAGCAAATCGCCATCCGTCGCTTTATCAATGGAGCCGTCATTGCCCTCAAGCTGCACCTCGCCGTTCAGGATAAAAAAGGCACCGTCCGACAGCCGGCCTTGCTCAAAAACAACATCGCCGTAATCGAGCTGGCGCAGTTCTGAGGCAAGCGCAATCACGCGCAAAGAGACAGGGTCAAGATCGGCGAAAATGGCTTGCGCCACCAGCCTGTCAATCATGCGTTCAGGCGACAGCATCAGGCGCGCTTACGGCACAAGCCGGTAGCCACCCTCGTCGGTAATGACGATCTGGGCATGGCTCGGGTCTTTTTCAATTTTCTGGCGCAGGCGGTAAATATGGGTTTCCAGCGTGTGCGTTGTCACGGCCGCATTGTAACCCCAGACTTCGGTGAGAAGAATGTCGCGACCAACCGGTTTTTGCTCGGCGCGGTAGAGATAGCGCAGGATCGCCGTTTCTTTTTCGGTCAGGCGAATTTTATCGCCCTTGTCATCGACAAGAAGCTTTGCCGCTGGCTGAAACGAATAATGCGCGATTGAAAAAGTGGCATCTTCCGAATTTTCGCGCTGGCGCAATTGCGAGCGGATCCGCGCCAGAAGCACGGCAAAGCGGAAGGGTTTTGTCACATAGTCGTTGGCGCCGGAATCAAGGCCAAGAATCTGGTCGCTGTCGGAATTTTGCCCGGTGAGCATAATCACAGGGCCTTTAAAACCCTCTTTGCGCATGCGGCGGCAGGCCTCGCGGCCATCCATATCCGGCAGGTCGACATCAAGAAGAATAAGATCGGCGTCGTGCGCGCGCGCTTTTTCGAGGCCTTTGGAGGCATTGTCGACAATGCTGACATCAAATTCGTCGTGAAGCTGAAACTGTTCAAACAGTGCTTCGCGCAAATCCTTGTCGTCATCGACGATTAAAATACGATGTGCCATTCGATCATCCCCCTGACCGTTACTCGGCTTGGTTTTGTCGCGTTTCTTGTTATTATTCACCAATGCTAACACAAAAGCCCGTGAAGTCCACGCCCAAACGCAAGCCCGATGGCGTACCGTTTTTGAAAGTGGTCAGGTCATTCAAAGACAAAACCAAGGGCCGCATTTTTTTGGGCGCGGCAAGCTTTCCCTGTGCCCTGGGCCGCTCTGGCATGGGCATTAAAAAACGGGAAGGCGATGGCATCAGCCCCAAGGGCAGGTTTGCGCTCAAAAAACTGCATGTGCGGCGCGACAAGCTTGGCCTTGCCGGGGAGCGGCTTGGCGCGCGCCGTATTCGCAAGACCGACTGGTGGGCTGATGATGTCAAGGACAGGCACTACAACACGCTTGTGCGCACACGGGCGATGCCGGCAGGCAGCAAAGAAGGCCTGTGGCGCGACGACAATCTCTATGATGCTTTTTTTGAAATCGATTACAATATGACGCCGGTCGAGCGCCATCGCGGCAGCGGCATTTTCCTGCATCTGGCACGCCCCGGGTTTTTGCCAACAGAGGGCTGTGTCGCGGTATCGCAGTCAACCATGCGGCACATTCTCGCGCGCTTGGGTAAAAATACGTATATCCAGATCGGCTAGCTCACACGCATGTTCAGCGGCGACAGGCCTGTAATCTGTGCCGTGAGAATGTCGCCCCTGACCACAGGACCAACGCCTTCTGGCGTGCCGGTGAAAATCACATCACCCGCTTGCAGCGCGTAAAATTGTGACAATGTGCTGATGAGATCGGACGTGTTCCAGATCATGTCGGAGGTCGAGCCGTTCTGGCGCGCCTCGCCGTTAACTTTCAAAACAACTGCGACATTGTCCATCACACCAGACGTTGAGACGGGCGTCAGCGCCGCGATCGGGGCGGAAAAGTCCGCTGTTTTGCCAAGCTCCCAAGGTTGCTGTTTTTCTGAGCTGGCTTTTTGCAAATCCCGCCGCGTCATATCAAGGCCAACGGCAAAACCGTAAATATGCGAGGCCGCCTCTTTGGCCGAAATATCGGTGCCGCCGCTTTTCAAGGCGACCACAAGTTCGCATTCATAGTGGTAGTTGTGCGTACCCTGCGGATAGGGAAGATCGGCAATGTCGGCGCTCTCGACGGGCAGCAGCGCTGTCAAAGGTTTCATGAAAAAGAAGGGCGGCTGTTTTGTATCGGCGCCCATTTCTTTGGTATGCGCTGCATAATTGCGGCCGACACAGAAAATCCGGCGGACAGGAAACCGCAGCGCCTCGCCTGTGATGGCAAGCGTCGGAACGGTCACTTCGAAAACATTGTTCATTTTTCACCTTTCAGGCGTGGAAGAATATCATCGGCAATCGCTTCCGGCGTCAGCGGCCCCACATGTTTGAAAATAATCTTGCCCGCGCCGTCGATCAGATAGGTTTCAGGCACACCGTAAACGCCCCAGTCAATGGCGGTGCGGCCACTGACATCAGCGCCGATGTTCGAAAACGGGTTGCCAAACTCTTTCAAAAACGCGCGCGCTTGCTGCGGGCTGTCCTTGTAGTTGATGCCGACAAGCTGAAACGTGCCTTTGACGTTTTCGTCGCTTAGAAATTTGAGCAGCGGATGCTCATTGCGGCAAGGAATGCACCATGAGGCGAACACATTCAAAAGCGTCATTTTGCCATTTGATAAATCGCGCGATGTCAGGCCGTGGATGTTTTCACCCTCAATCGGGGCAAGGTCGAAATTGGGAACCGGCTTGCCGATCAGCGCCGAGGGCAGGATGCGCGGATCGCCTGCGTAAATGGCGCTGTAAAATGCAACCCCCAGCCCCGCAAAAACCACAAAAGGCAAAGCGGCAAGCAATGCGGCTTTCACAGCAGGCCTCATTCTTTTTGCTCGGCTCTCAATGCCTTTGCCGCGGTCTTGGCATCAAGCACGCACACAATCACAAATGCGAAAAGAGCAAAGACGCTTAAACCATAAGCGCCGAGAATGTAAAAACCGTAAGCGCCAAAATCAGGCATCGGGCACACCGTAAGCCCGCACGGTTTGCAGGCGGGCAATGCGGCGGCGCGCCAGTTCGGTGCGCATGCGCAAAAGAAGCAGCGCGGCAAACAACAATGTGAACGCCAGCGCCATAACCAGAAGAGGCGTCAGCAGGCTTTTGTCGATTTTTGGCCCGCCTATGCGCATCACGGAAGCGGGCTGGTGCAGCGTGTTCCACCAGTCGACCGAAAATTTGATAATGGGAATATTGATAAATCCGGCAAGCGTTAAAATTGCAGCAGTGCGCGCCGCGCGCAGCTGGTCGTCAAAAGCGTGCCATAGCGCAATCAGCCCCAGATACATCAAAAATAAAATCAGCACGGATGTCAGGCGTGCGTCCCACACCCACCACGTGCCCCACATCGGTTTGCCCCAAAGCGAACCTGTGGCGAGGCATAAAAATGTGAAGACCGCACCAATCGGCGTTGCTGCTTTGGCCGCGACATCGGCCAGCGGATGGCGGAACACCAGCGTGCCGATGCTGGCGCAGGCCATCAGCGTGTAACAGGCCATGGCAATCCACGCGAAAGGCACATGCAGGAACATGATCTTGACCGACGCGCCCTGCTGGTAGTCGTCGGGCGCAACATAAAGTGCAAGATATAACCCGATCACAAGACTGACAACGGCCGCGCCCCACAATGCAGGCAGCACGCGCGCGGCCATCCGTAAAAAACGGTTCGGGTTTGCAAGCGAGACGAGCGAGGTCAGTGACATGTCATTCTTCTTGTCATTGCACGCCGTGCTTTTGCAAAGCTTTTTTCAAAAGACATTGTCATGTGCGGCTCGCCCGCAGCGCGGCGGCGGTGCCGAGTGGCGCCAGTGCAAATGCCAGCAGGCTCAAGCCGCAAAAAATTCCAAACGGGCGCTGTGTCAGCATCGTCATCTCCAACGGTTCGGCGCAAAATGTGCCGAAGACCAGTAAAGGCAGGGTCAATGGCAGAACGAGCAAAGGCAGCAACAGCCCGCCGCGCTTGAGGTTGAGGGTCAGGGCCGCGCCAAAACTGCCCAAGGCCGAAAGCGCGGGCGTGCCGATGGCGAGACTAAGCATCAGGGGCGAAAGCTGGCTTTGTGTCAGCCCAAGCATCAGTGCGTAGAGCGGCGACAGCAGCACAATCGGCGCGCCCGACATCAGCCAGTGTGCGGTTGTTTTTGAAAGAGCAAGCACCTCCGGCAGCAGATCGCCGGTCAAAAAAAGATCGAGCGTGCCGTCTTCATCATCGGCCTGAAAAAGCCGGTCGAGTGTCAGCAGGCTGGAAAGTAGGGTGCCAATCCATAAAAAGGGCGCCGCGAGCGCGGAGAGTTTGACAAGATTGGGGCCAAGCGCCAGCGGCAGAAGCAAAGTCAGCATCAGCATGAACATCGCGCCGGTGAGAGCGCCGCCGCCCATCCGCCAGCTCAGCAAAAGGTCACGGCGCAAAAGGGTGAAAAACATGCTCATGAATTACCCAATGCAACAGATCGGGCGTTGGGATGAGTGTGCAGCAGATCTGGCTGGTGGGTCGCTACAATCGCCATGCCGCCCGCACGGGTATGGTGCTGGATCAGGCGGCACAGCGTGTCGCGCGAGGGCTGGTCAAGCGCCGTTTCAGGCTCATCGAGCAGCCAGAGCGAGCGCGGATCCAGCGACAGGCGTGCCAACGCCAGTTTTTGCCGCTGCCCGGATGACAACAAACGGGCAGGCACGTGTTGCAAATGATCCAGTGACCAGTCACATAGCGCGCCTGTCATTTGCGCGGCAGGCACATGCCACAGGCGCTGCCAGAACTGAAGGTTTTCAAAAACGGTTAAATGGGTTTTGACGGCTTTTTGCGTGCCGATGAAATGAAGTTTGGGCATCGGTTCGCGGCGCGGTGGTAAAAGCCCCGCCAGATAGCGCAAAAGCGTGGTTTTGCCGCTGCCATTGGCACCCGTCAGCAGAATGCAGTCGCCGGCACGGCCATGAAGCGTGAAATTGGCCAGTACAGAGCGGCCGCCACGTTCCAAACGCAGATTTTCGATCGAAACAGGCCCTGAAACTTCGTGTTTTATCACAAGCCTTTATAGGCAATTTACAATAAAAATCACGAAAATAAGTGAAATCTTAAACACAGCCATAGGAAGGTCTTTTTGTGGGCACAGAAAGCCGCTACACCTGAAGTCTTCAATTGTCCGGCAAAGTCCGCCCGGCCTATATCCCAAGGTTTTATCCATCATGAACAAGCATTTTGATGTTCCCTCGCTCGACAGTTTCTCGTGTCGGCGGACATTGCGCCATGAGGGCAAGACCTACACCTATTACAGCTTGGAAGCGGCCGAGCAGAACGGGCTGGCCGGTATTTCGGCGTTGCCGTTTTCCATGAAGGTGCTGCTGGAAAATTTATTGCGCCATGAAGATGGCCGCTCAGTCACAAAAGAAAGCATTGAGGCGATGGCGGCCTGGCTCGTCGACAAGGGCGAAGCCAAGCAGGACATTTCATTTCGGCCCGCGCGCGTGCTGATGCAGGATTTCACCGGCGTGCCTGCCGTTGTCGACCTTGCCGCCATGCGTGACGGCATGGCGAAACTGGGCGGCGATGCGGCCAAGATCAATCCGCTTGTGCCGGTTGATCTTGTGATCGACCATTCGGTTGTTGTTGATTATTTCGGTAATAACAAAGCCTTTGGTAAAAACGTCGCCCGTGAATATGAGCAAAATCAGGAGCGCTATAATTTCCTGAAATGGGGGCAGGACGCCTTCGCCAATTTCCGCGTTGTGCCGCCAGGCACGGGCATTTGCCACCAGGTCAATCTGGAATATTTGGGCAAAACGGCGTGGACGAAAGACGTTCATTACAAAATGCCCGATGGCCGTGTGCAGGATGCGACCTTGGTGTATCCAGACACGGTTGTCGGCACCGACAGCCACACCACGATGATCAACGCGCTTGCCGTTCTGGGCTGGGGCGTTGGCGGCATCGAGGCGGAAGCGGCCATGCTTGGCCAGCCCTACTCCATGCAAATTCCGGAAGTGATCGGCTTTAAGCTCAGCGGCAAATTGCGTCAGGGCATCACCGCCACCGATGTGGTTTTGACCGTCACGCAAATGCTGCGGCAAAAGGGTGTTGTCGGGAAATTCGTTGAGTTCTACGGCACAGGTCTTGGCAATCTGACTTTGGCCGACCGCGCGACAATTTCCAACATGGCGCCTGAATATGGCGCGACCTGCGGTTTTTTCCCGATCGATCAGGAAACACTGCGCTATCTGCTGTTTACGGGCCGCGATTCAAAACATGTCGCGCTCACAGAAAAATATGCGCGCGCCCAAGGGCTTTACCGTATCCGCGCGCAGGCCGACCCTGTGTTTACCGATACGCTTGAACTCGATCTTCGCAAAGTCCAGCCCTCGCTTGCAGGGCCAAAACGTCCCGAAGGGCGCCAAGATCTCAAGCTCGTCAAAAAGAATTTCAAAACGGCGCTTGATACCGAATATGGCAAGACCGCAGCGCAAGCCAAAAAGCGTTTTGCCGTGCCGAACAAAAATTATGATCTCGGGCATGGCGATGTTGTGATCGCTGCCATTACATCTTGTACCAATACATCGAACCCCAGCGTGCTGATGGCCGCAGGTCTTCTTGCGCGCAATGCGCGGTTGCGGGGTCTCGAAACAAAGCCGTGGGTGAAGACATCGCTCGCGCCCGGCTCTCAGGTCGTCATGGAATATCTGACCCAGTCCGGCCTCAACAAAGACCTCGATGAATTGGGCTTCAACCTTGTCGGGTTCGGCTGCACAACCTGCATCGGCAATTCAGGGCCACTGCCGCCTGAAATTTCAGAGGCGATCAACGACAATGCGCTGGTCTGCGCTTCTGTTCTTTCTGGCAACCGCAATTTTGAAGGCCGTGTTTCGCCGGATGTGCAGGCCAATTATCTGGCGTCCCCGCCGCTGGTTGTCGCCTATGCGCTCGCCGGAACGGTGAATATCGATCTCACGCGCGACTCTCTTGGCAATGATAAAAACGGCAAGCCGGTTTATCTGCGCGAATTGTGGCCAAGCAATCACGACATTCAAGAGTTCATCGTTAAATATGTCACGCGCCGCATGTTTGAAGCCAAATATGCCGACGTCTTTAAAGGCGACGAGCGCTGGCAGGCCATCCAGACATCGACAGGCCAGACCTACAACTGGGACAAGTCCTCAACCTATGTGCAAAACCCGCCCTATTTCGACGGTATGACCGCAGAGCCAAAACCCGTTGAAGATATTATCGGCGCGCGTGTCCTGGGGCTTTTCGGCGACAAGATCACAACTGACCACATCTCCCCCGCAGGCTCCATCAAGGTTGCGTCACCGGCCGGAAAATATCTGACCGATCACCACGTCCAGCCTGCCGATTTCAACCAGTATGGAACACGGCGCGGCAACCATGAAGTGATGATGCGCGGCACATTCGCCAATATCCGCATCAAAAACACCATGGTGCGTGACGAGAATGGCAATGTTATCGAAGGCGGAATGACCATCCATTATCCGTCCGCGCAGCGCATGTCGATTTTTGATGCGGCGATGAAATACAAAGACGAAGGCGTGCCGCTGATTGTTTTTGCCGGTATTGAATATGGCAACGGTTCGTCGCGCGACTGGGCAGCAAAAGGGCCAAAACTTTTGGGCGTGCGCGCCGTTGTTGCGCAATCCTATGAGCGCATCCACCGCTCCAATCTGATCGGCATGGGCATCGTGCCGTTCATGTTTGAAGCGGGCACGTCAGTTGCCTCTTTGGGTCTGAAAGGCGATGAGCAAATCACCATTAAAAATCTCAAAAATATTCGCCCGCGCGATGTCGTGATGGCGGATGTAACCTCGGCCGATGGCCGCATCTGGCAGCTGCCGCTGATCTGCCGCATCGACACGCTGGACGAGCTTGATTATTTTCGTGCTGGCGGCATCTTGCAATATGTCCTGCGAAATCTGGTGGCATAACACCGCCGATCACGCGAGTTTGACTGGAGTGGCACGATAAAATCAGTCTTGATAGACGGCATGAAACATAGACGTCAGTCATCTGGATTTTTGAGTAAAACGGCTTTTGTCAGCCTCTGTTTTTTTCTGGCTCATATGCCTGTCTGCGCCGCCAGTGAACAGACGCCCGCCGTTATCGAGCTTTTTACAAGTCAGGGCTGTTCGGCCTGTCTGAGCGCTGACGCTTTGGCCAACACGCTGGCTGCCGACAAGGGTCTCGTGACGCTCACTTATCCCGTGACAATCTGGGACTATCTGGGCTGGCGCGATACGCTTGCGCGCCCCGAATTCACGCTTCGCCAACGCGGCTATGCCGCAACGCGCGGGGACGGAAAAATGTACACGCCGCAGGTGGTGGTCAATGGTCTCACCCACCACATTGGTTCTGAACGTGCCGCAATCGAGAAGGACGCTGAGGACAATGCCGCGCGTGGGCAGAGCGTTTTTATTCGCCCCGTCAGGCATGGCGACGTCATGGATATATCTGTCGGAGCCTGGGCGGAAAAACATGATGAGCCGCCGCGTGCGCGGGTTTATCTGGTCTCGTTTTTGAAAGAGGCGAGCGTGCCGGTACGCGCTGGCGAAAATGCGGGGAAAACCACGCATTATGCCAATATCGTGCAATCGGTGCGTGAAATCGGTTACTGGCACGGCGAGCAGCTGGACCTGCGTCTGTTCTGGAACCCGTCCGAAACGCAAGGCGGCGCGATCCTTCTGCAAAGCAATGAACGCAATGGCCCCGGCCGCATTTTTGGCGCGGCCTATCTTCCTTAAAAATCTCATTCGCTTAAAAAACGACATGCGGCCATTCGGCAAGCCTTGGCGACTTTATTTGATTTGCTATTCATTCACGCTCGGGCAAAAAAAAGCCACTTGGACGAACCAAGTGGCTTTGTGGATGTTCAGCTTTATGTTTGAAACAGCGCGCTGGAGGGGGGCTAAAGAGAGCTGCAATCAAACGCCGAACATCAGGCAACGGTCCATCTATGCAAGGCGGTTGCGGCGCAGCTGAGGCTCAATTTGGGCAAAACTGTGAAAATTTGTGAACCCACCGCTTTTTCGTGCCGGCTAGGCAATTGGCTTCAAGCCATTGATTTGCGAGTATCAGCCTTATGAATGCCGAAAACCCACCCAAATCAGCCATTATTCCCTTTCCATCAGCCCGCAAAGGTGAGGTGTCGTTTGATCGCAAGGAACTTGACGCGATTTTACGGATTTATGGTCTTGCTGTCGCTGCCGGAGTTTTTAAAGACTATGCCATCGACCAGCTGGAAGACCGCGCCGTGTTTTCAATTTTTCGCCGCGCCAGCGAAATGCCTTTTTTCCGTATTGAGAAAAAACCGGCGCTTGCAAACAAGCAGGGCGCTTATTGCGTGATCGCAGCTTCAGGCCATATTTTAAAGCGTGGTGCGGAGATTAAAACCGTTCTTAAAATTCTTGAAAAAGAACTCCCATAAAAAAACCCGCCGATAATGGCGGGTTTTTTTATAGAACAGGTGAATGATTAGCGGCGGTCGCCGAACAGGCGCAGCAACATCAAAAACAGGTTGATGAAATCGAGATAAAGCGTCAGTGCGCCAAGGATCGACTGCTTTTTCGCCATTTCGCCGTCCATGCCGACATAATAGCTTTCTTTCAGGCGCTGCGTGTCATAAGCGGTCAGACCCGCAAACACCAGAACGCCAATCACCGACAAGGCAAACTGCAAGGCGGTTGACTGGAAGAACATGTTGACGAGGCTGGCCAGCACAATGCCGATCAGACCCATAATCAGGAATGAGCCGATCGCGCTCAAGTCACGGCGTGTGGTGTAGCCATAAATCGACAGCGCGCCAAAGGATGCGGCGGAGATGAAAAAGATCCGGCCAACGGATGTAAATGTGTAACTCATGAAAATGGAGCCCATCGACAGGCCCATCGTCGCGGCAAACGCCCAGAAAATCATCTGCGCGGTTGAGGCGCTGACGCGGTTAATGCCGAACGACAAAAACATCACGAAGCCGAGCGGGGCGAGCGCAAACACCCATTTCAACGGTGAGATAAAAAGAACGCGGCCAAACTCTGTGAGTGCCAGACCGTTTGGCAGCGTGCTGACAGCCTGTGTCGGGTCACTCGCAACGGCGAACATGAAAACGAGCGTTGCAACAAGGCCGGTCAGCGCAACGCCGCCTGCCATATAATTGTAAATGCCAAGCATATAACTGCGCAGGCCCTGGTCGACCGCCATATTGGCCGTTGCCGGCGTGCCATAGGTGTTGGGAGAATTGAACATTGATATCCTCAAAAAGGCGCGGCACATTTCGCCGCATGAACGAGGCTGAATATGGGGTGTTTGACGCTTGCACGCAAGGGGCGGCAAGAGATTGATATGCCTTGGACTTTTTCTAAAATTGCGGCACAAGTTGGAAAAGCATCATTGCCGTTTTTAAAGGACAGCGTCACTCGTGGAACATCGCAAACTTGGAACCACAAATTTAAAAGTCTCTGCGCTCTGCCTCGGCACCATGACCTGGGGGCAGCAGAACACCGAGCAAGAAGGCCATGCGCAGATGGACATGGGCTTTGAAAAAGGCATCAATTTTTTTGACACGGCCGAGCTCTACCCCATTCCTCCAAAACGCGAGACGCAAGGGCGCACCGAAGAAATTATCGGCACATGGTTTGCAGCACGCAAAAACCGCGACAAGATTATTCTTGCCAGCAAGGTGTGCGGACGCAGCCAGATGGACTGGTTTCGCAATGATGGCGCCCTGCCGCAACTGACGCGCGCGCAGATTTTTGAGGCGGTCGACAAAAGCCTGAAGCGGCTGCAGACCGATTACATCGATCTTTACCAGCTGCACTGGCCGGACCGGCCGATGCCGCAGTTTGGCGGTAACCCCGTGATCTTTGACGCAAAGCAGGGCGAGGAAAATTCGTTTGAGAGTATTTTCGATGCGCTTGCCGACGTGGTGAAGCAGGGCAAGGCGCGGCATATCGGCCTGTCCAATGAAAGCGCGTGGGGTGTGATGCGCGCATTGAGTGTGCATGAGCACAGCGCCCGAGACGCCAGCCCGAGCGACGCGAATGGTGAAACCAACAAGTCGAACGGCGCCAATGAGCACAGCGCCCGAGACGCCAGCCCGAGCGACGCGAATGGTGAAACCAACAAGTCGAACGGCGCCAATGAGCGAGGCGATAAAGTTATACCTCGCGTGCAGTCGCTGCAAAACGCCTATAACCTTCTCAACCGCACCAATGAAATCAATCTCGCCGAGATCGTGCTGCGCGAAAACATTGCCTATCTTCCCTATTCGCCGCTGGCGCAGGGCTATCTCACCGGCAAATATCAAAACGGGGCGATCCCAAAAGGCTCGCGCAAATCCATTGCCGACCGTTTGCAGCGCTATGAAACGCCGGGTGCGGACAGCGCCATCGAAGCCTATCTGAAGCTGGCGCGCGATCACAATGTCGACCCCTCGCACCTCGCCATCCAGTTCGTCACCACCCGCCCGTTTGTCACTTCGAATATTATCGGCGCGACATCGCTGGAGCAGCTTGCGCATGATATCGGCTCACTGGACATGAAATGGACGGACGAGCTGGAGCAGGCGGTCAACGACGTGCATTTGCGGCATACAAATCCCTGCCCGTAGGTGCGAAAAAGCTTCGCCTGGCTTGTAAAAACCCTTGCCAGTGTGCAATCTCAGGTCAGCATGACATTGAAGCGCGGATTTGATTTTTACCTATGACAAAAGAGCGGCAGCTGGCGCTTGCGCCCTTTTTGTTTGTGGCGCTGTGGTCGACATCCTGGATCGTTGTCCGCTCTGTCGCACCTTATGCCGACCCGCTGACATTTCTGGCGCTGCGCTTTGAATTTGCGGCGCTTGTCGGGGCGCTGATCGCCCATGCCGCCAAAGCGCCGCAGCCAGCCAATTTAAAAGAGCTGGGGCATATGCTGCTTTCAGGTCTGCTCATGCACGCCTTTTATGTCGGCGGCATGTGGTGGGGTGTTGCGCACGGGCTGCCGCTGGCAATCTCTGCCATTATCGCCGCGGCGCAGCCGCTGCTCAGCGCCATTCTTGCGCCGCTTGCGCGTGAACGGCTGACCGAACGCCAATGGCTTGGAGTTATGACGGGTTTTGCCGGTGTTGCGATTGTGATTGCGCCCAACCTGTTTCACAGCAATGACATGGGCGGATTGCTGCCGATTTTGACGACAGTGTGTGCCATTGTCTCTGTAACGCTTGGCACCTATCACCAAAAACTCTATCTGCCGAAGTCTGATTTGCGCACATTGTCGGCCTATCAATATATCGGCGCGCTAGTGGTGATGTTTCCGGCGGCATGGCTGCTGGAGCCGATGTATTTCGAGCTTCAGGTCATCACCACGCTGGCACTGCTCTGGTCGGTTTTGGGTCTGTCGATTACGGCAATGCTGCTTTATGTGTTCATGACACGCCAGCACACGGTCACACGGGTCGCCTCGCTCATCTATCTGATCCCGCCAATCGTCGCGCTTGAAGCCTATCTGTTTTTTGGCGAATCGCTCGGTCTGTTCCAGCTGGTGGGGATTGTGCTTGCGGCGGCCGGGGTCTATCTCTCCACCCATTCCCCGCGCCCTGGCCTGGCGCTGGAAAGCGAGGATTAATGCCCGGTTTTCTGTCTGTTCTTACCTTTATTGCCGTCGCCGCCGTTGCTGTGGTGCTGTTTATGGGCTTGTGGAATATGGCCAAAGGCGGCAGCCCGAACCGCTCGCAGTCCCTGATGCGGATGCGGGTGATGCTGCAGGCCGTTGCCCTTCTGATTTTGATGACATTTCTCTGGCTGTCGTCACGCACCTGAATACGCGCGAATGCACTGGACTTTTGCCTGACAATTCGCCAAACCCTACGTGACGGCATGCAAAGATGTGCCGAGGGGCGGGGCATGATCAGATTCTCTTTTTTACCAGTTTTTTTCGGGCTTTTGTGTGCGCCAGTGGCCGCGCAAAGCTATATGCCCAATTACAGTGCCCCGCGCAGCGGCGCCGATACGTTTGAAGCGCGTTTTGGCGTGTCCTATCATGGCGTCATTCTTGAAGAAGACAGCGTTGACATCAACGCCGAAATCGCAACGCCGCGCATCGGTACGCCGTCCGGTAACAAGCTGTATGACTTTTTCTTCCGCCCGCGCTTTAATGCCGGTGTCGACATCAACACCGAGGGCTACACCAACGCGCTTTACGCAGGTCTCCTGTTTGAAACACCGGTCTGGCGCAGCGTGTTTTTTGAGCTTGGCTTTGGCGCGCTGCTTCATGACGGCGAAACCGGATTTGTGGTTCCGCCAGACCGTCTCGCGCTGGGCTGCTCGCTTCTGTTCCATGAAACATTCGCGCTGGGCTATGATGTGAGTGAAAACTGGCGTGTGATGGTGCGCTATGAGCATGCCTCCAATGCCGGTCTGTGCGACCGTAATGCCGGCCTCAACAATCTGGGCCTTCTCGTCGGCTATAAATTTTAAGCCTGCGGTTTTAAAGCGTGGTCGTTCTTAGTCGTATCTACACAAAGTCGGGCGATGACGGCACGACAGGGCTTGGCTCCGGCGAGCGCGTCGCCAAAGACGCGCTGCGTGTCGATGCATTTGGCACGGTGGACGAGACCAACGCCGCGCTTGGTCTTGCCCGTCTTCACAGTACAAACGACCAGATCCTTGATGGCATGCTGGCGCGCATTCAAAACGACCTGTTCGATCTCGGCGCAGACCTGTGCACTCTGACGGAGCGCGAAGGGGTCACACCGCTGCGCATGCTCGAAAGCCAGGTCAGCCGTATCGAGCTCGAAATTGATCAGTTGAACGCAGGCCTGCAGCCGCTTCGCTCATTCGTGCTGCCGGGCGGTACGCCATTGAGCGCCGCTCTGCATCTTGCACGCACAATCTCGCGCCGCGCGGAGCGCTTGATGGTGGCCTTGTCGCATAGCGAGCCTGTTAGCACACCCGCTTTGCATTATATCAACCGCCTGTCGGATTTTTTCTTTGTCGCCGCGCGTTATGCGAACAATCAGGGCGCGGGCGATGTTTTATGGGTGCCGGGACAAAACAGGTAACACGGTTTTAACCGGCGCGACCGCATCTTGCATCAAAGGCCTATCCTCGTATAGTCGCCGCAACGTCACGCAACCGGAAGCCAGTTGATGAAAATTCTCGTGCCTGTGAAAAGGGTCGTCGATTACAACGTGAAAATACGCGTGAAACCGGACGGCTCGGGCGTTGATCTTGCCAATGTCAAAATGTCGATGAACCCGTTTGACGAGATTGCCGTTGAAGAGGCATTGCGCCTGAAAGAAAAACATGGCGGCGAGGTGGTTGTTGTCTCCGCCGGGCCCGACAAGGCCGCCGAAACATTGCGCACTGCCTTGGCGATGGGCGCGGACCGCGCCGTTCATATTGTCAGCGATGAACCACTGGAGCCGCTGAGCGTTGCAAAACTCTTGCAAAAAGTCGCGGGCGACGAAAATCCCGATCTTATCATTCTTGGCAAGCAAGCGATTGATGACGACTGCAACCAGACAGGCCAGATGCTGGCTGCATTGCTTGACTGGCCGCAGGCGACATTCGCCTCAAAGGTCGAAATTTCAGGCGAAGTGGTCGAAGTCACCCGCGAGGTCGATGGCGGTCTGCAGACCCTCAAAATGACATTGCCTGCGATCATTACAACCGACCTGCGGTTGAACGAGCCGCGCTATGCCAGCCTTCCAAATATTATGAAAGCCAAATCAAAACCGATGGCGGCAAAGCCTGCAAGTGAGTATGGCGTGACATTGACGCCGCGCCTGACGATTTTGAAAACAGTTGAGCCCGGCACGCGCAAGGCGGGCGAAAAAGTCGGCTCGGTGGCCGAGCTTGTTGAAAAACTCAGCGCAGCGGGAGTGCTGTAAGATGGCGATCCTGCTTCTTGCCGACCACGATCAGGGAAAACTGAAAGACACGACAGCCAAAGCCCTTACCGCTGCCAAAGCCATGGGCGGCGACATCGATATTCTTGTCGCGGGGGCTGGCGCTGCGGCGGCGGCCGCAGACGCTGCCAAACTCGATGGTGTTCGACAAGTGCGCTGTGCCGAAAATGAAGCGCTCAAACATCAACTCAGCGAACCGCTGGCCGCATTGCTGGTCGAACTTGCAAGCGAATATGACGCGCTGCTGTCACCCGCCTCGACCACGGGCAAGAATGTGATGCCGCGCGTTGCCGCCCTTCTCGACGTGATGCAAATTTCCGATATTATCAAAGTGGTCGCAGGCGACACATTCGAACGCCCGATTTACGCAGGCAACGCCATCCAGACCGTGCAAAGTTTGGACGCAAAAAAAATCATTACCGTGCGCACGTCCGCCTTCACCGCTGCAGGCCAGGGCGGCGCAGCGCCAATAGAGCCTGTCACTTTTGATGCGCAAGCTGGCCGCGCGCAATTTGTGCGCGAAGATGTCGCCGTGCTGGCGCGCCCTGAACTGAATGCCGCCAAAACCATTATCTCGGGTGGACGCGCGCTTGGCTCACAAGACAAATTCAAAGAGCTGATCGAGCCTCTCGCCGATAGCCTGAACGCCGCAATCGGCGCATCGCGCGCAGCTGTCGATGCAGGCTATGCGCCCAATGATTATCAGGTCGGGCAAACCGGAAAAATTGTTGCGCCGGATCTTTATATCGCAATCGGTATTTCGGGTGCGATCCAGCATCTTGCCGGAATGAAAGACAGCAAAGTCATCGTCGCCATCAACAAGGACGGCGACGCGCCTATCTTCCAGATTGCCGATTACGGTCTTGTTGGCGATCTTTTCATGCTTCTTCCCGAACTGACCAATGAGATCAAGAAAAGGCGCGCCTCATGAACACAGTCATTCAAACGGTGGGTATTATCGGTGCCGGGCAGATGGGCAATGGGATCGCCCATGTCTGCGCGCTTGGCGGGCTTGATGTGCTGCTGCACGATGTCGACACCCAGCGCATTGCCACAGGCCTTGAAACAATTGCCCATAATATGGCGCGTCAGGTGTCGAAGGGCGTGATCAACGCGCAAGCGCGTGACGCCGCGCTCAAACGCATTCAGACGGCGCAGACAATGGCCGATCTCAAACCGGCAGAGTTGATCGTCGAAGCGGCCACCGAAAAAGAAGATGTGAAAAAGCAGATTTTTGCTGAAGTTGGCAAGATTGCCGATGCGCAAACAATTCTGGCGTCGAATACATCGTCGATTTCGATTACGCGCCTTGCCGCTGCCGCCGGTCGCCCCGGCCGCTTTATCGGCATTCATTTCATGAACCCGGTTCCGCTAATACCGCTGGTTGAAGTCATCAAGGGCATTGCCACCGACGCCGATACATTCGCCGCAACAAAAGCCTTTTGCGAAAAGCTCGGCAAGACAATGGTGGTGGCCGAAGATTATCCGGCCTTTATCGTCAACCGCGTGTTGATGCCGATGATCAATGAATCCATTTACGCTTTGTATGAAGGCGTGGGTTCTGTCGAAGACATCGACACCTCCATGAAGCTTGGCGCCAACCACCCAATGGGCCCGCTACAACTTGCCGATTTCATCGGTCTTGATACGTGTCTTTCCATCATGCAAGTGCTGCATGATGGTCTTTCCGACAGCAAATACCGACCATGTCCGCTTCTTGTGAAATATGTCGAAGCGGGCTGGCTGGGCCGTAAAACCAAACGCGGCTTTTATGATTATACGGGCGAAAAACCGGTGCCCACACGCTAGACTTAAAACACCAGCGACATTCTATTGCGCGCGCAGCGCCTCAATCAATTCTTTTGCATCCGCTCCTGACCAGTTGGCAGGCCCCGACAATGTCGCGGCGATGCAGCCTTTTTTATCAACGAGAAGACTGGTCGGCAGCCCCGCACCAAGCCCGATCTTGCGCAGCGCCTGAAACAGCTGCGCATTGGCATCGTGATAGAGCAAGAGCGCTTCGATGTGATGCTCTTCGTAAAATTCTTTCGGGGCGTCCGGCTTGCTGTCCAGTGAGACGGCGACAACATCAAAGTCTTTTGCGCCGGCCTGTTTTTGCAACGCATCGAGCGCGGGCATTTCTTCACGGCAGGGCACGCACCATGTCGCCCATAAATTGATCAGCAAGGCCTTGCCCTGAAATGTGGCCAACGACACTTGCCCCCCTTGTCCGTCGGTGAACACGACATCGGGAAAATGCTTTTGATGCGATGTCACGACCACGGCGGCGACCTCGCCTTTTGCTGCCGCTTTGAAAGCAGGGCTTGGTGATTCGCCCGCGCACGCATCGGCCTGCCCCTGCGGAAGCCGGGACAAAGAGAAAGCCAACGCCGCCGCGCCGCAGGCAAGGCCCGCAAGGAGTGCTGCAATGTAAAGCTTGAACGGGCGCTCGCGAAGATGTGTTGGGATCATGGGCCTCATTGGCGTGACAGACGAAGCAATTGCGCTAGCCTGAGAGCTACTCAGGTTTTAACAGCTGGGGTGGGCATGAGCAATGAAATGTGGGGCAGCCGGTTTTCAACGGCGCCCGATCGGTTGATGGCCGAAATGACGGCCTCGATTGGCTTTGACCAACGCCTTTACGCTGAAGACATTGAAGGCTCGAAAGCGCATGCGGCCATGCTGGCCGACGCGCAGATTGTCAGCCGGGCGGACGCCTCCGCGATTATGCGCGGGCTGGATGATATCCGTGTCGAGATTGAGGAAGGCCGCTTCAAGTTTCGCAGCGAGCTTGAAGACATTCATATGAATATTGAATCGCGGCTGACGCAGCTGATCGGCGAGGCGGCGCAGCGCCTGCACACCGCGCGCTCGCGCAACGACCAGATGGCGACCGATTTGCGGCTATGGGCACGAAAGCAGCTTGTCCGCATCGACCAGCAGCTGTCGCTTTATCAGGATGCGCTTGCGCACAAGGCGCTCGCCCATGCTGCAACAGTCATGCCCGGTGCAACCCATATGCAAAGCGCACAGCCTGTAACATTCGGCCACCATTTGCTGGCTTATGTCGAAATGGCGGCGCGCGACCGCAGCCGTTTGAAAGATGCCTTGGAGCGCATGAACGAGTGTCCGCTTGGCGCGTCGGCACTTGGCGGCACAAGCTTCCCGATTGACCGCGGCCAGACAGCCGAGCTGTTGGGCTTCACGCGCCCCTGCCAGAATTCAATCGATGCCGTTTCCGACCGCGACTTCGTGCTGGAAATTTTAAGCGCCGCCTCGATCTGCGCCATGCATCTGTCGCGGCTGGCTGAAGAGATCATTCTCTGGGTCAATCCGCATTATAATTTCGTGCATCTGTCAGACCCGTTCATGGCGGGCGCGTCCAGCATGCCGCAAAAACGAAATCCCGATGCGGCTGAAATGGTGCGCGCCAAAACGGGACGGATTTTCGGGGCGTTGATGGGCATGCTCACCATTATGAAAGGCCTGCCGCTCAGCTACCAAAAGGACATGCAGGAAGACAAGGAACCGCTCTTTGATACACTTGCCACGCTCTCCATCAGCATTGAAGTCATGACGAGGCTGGTGATTGACGCCGCGCCAAATGTCAAAATAATGCGCCGCGCCGCCGAACAGGGCTTTGCCAATGCCTCCGACCTGACGGACTGGCTGGTGCAAAGCTGCAAACTTCCCTTCCGGCAGGCCCATGCGGCAACAGGCCGGCTGGTGAAAAAGGCGGAAAGCCGCGGGATCGTCCTGTCAAAGCTGAAATTACAGGACTTTCAGGCCGAGCATGAGGGCATTACCGATGAAATCTATGATGTGCTGAAAGCCAGCGCTTCGGTCAAACGCCGCCTGTCGGAGGGTGGTACCGCCCCTAAAAATGTCCGGAGCCAGGCACGGCGCTGGTTGAAAATTCTGGCGCATTCGTCATAACAGGGTGGATGAAACACAAAATCTGGATTGGCCTGATGCTGTGCGCGGCGGCGCTGTCACTTGGCGGCTGCGGCAGGCGCGGCTCGCTTGATACGCCCGTGTCTTACGAACAGGCCATGCCCGGCACCGCGGCAGCAGACGCGGCAGAAAATCCGCCGCTGGATAAAGACGGCAAACCTTTGCCGGTGCCGACACAGAAAAAACCCGTGCCCTATGCCCGCTCATTCCCGCTCGATCCGCTTTTGAACTAAGCCATGCATGATTTTCAGTATCGCGGCGGCGTGCTGCACGCTGAAAATGTGCCGCTGACGGATATTGCCGAAACTGTCGGCACCCCGGTGTACATTTATTCCGCGTCGACGCTGCTCCGCCATGTCGATGTCTTTCGCGCCGCGTTTGCGACACGCAAGATCGGGCTTTTTTTTGCGGTCAAGGCGAATGGAAATCTTGCCGTGCTGCATCTTTTTGGCAAAGCGGGCATTGGCGCCGATGTCGTCAGCCAGGGCGAGCTGCGCAAAAGCCTGAAGGCGGGTATTCCGGCGTCACGTATTATTTATTCCGGCGTTGGCAAAACCGATGACGACCTTGGCTATGCGGTCGACCAAACTATTTTTCAGATCAATGTCGAAACCGCAGACGAGCTGCATCGTTTGGCAGAGATTGCGCATGCCAAAGGCAAGACCATGCCAGTGGCGCTACGGGTCAATCCGGCGGTGGGCGCGGGCGGGCATGCCAAAATCACAACAGGCTTGGAAAGTAGCAAATTCGGCGTTAGCTTTGGCGATGCTGAACGGCTTTACAAACAGGCGGCCACGCTTCAAGGCGTGACCCCTGTCGGACTGGCGGTGCATATTGGCAGCCAGATCCATGATCTTGCGCCTTTGCGTGAGGCTTTTGTGAGGTTGCGCGGCCTTGCCGAAAAGCTGGTGGCACAAGGCCATGAGGTGAAGCGGCTCGATCTCGGTGGCGGCCTTGGCGTGTTTTATGATGCGGCGCAGATGCGAAGCGACGACCATAAACGCGTCGACGCCTATGCAAAAATGGTCAATGACGTCATGGACGGGTGTGACGCGGAACTGTCCTTCGAGCCCGGCCGGTTGATTGCCGCCAATGCCGGTGTGCTGCTGACGAAAGTGATTACGCACAACACGCGCCCGCAAAAAACATTTTTGGTCGTCGACGCGGCGATGAACGATCTTTTGCGGCCATCGCTTTACGATGCGCGCCATGAAATTCTCCCTGTGCGCGAAGGCGAGGCGGCCATGTCCTATGATGTTGTCGGCCCCGTCTGCGAATCGACCGACAGCTTTGGCGATGGCTACGCTCTGCCCGCACAGCAGCGCGGCGATCTTCTGGCGCTGCTCTCGGGCGGTGCTTACGGTGCAGCTATGGCGTCAAGTTATAACCAGCGGCCTTTGATTGCCGAAGTTCTGGTGCAGGGCGATACGTTTGCCATAGTGCGCGAGCGCCAGACCTATGACGCGCTTTTAAACACGGATTCTATCCCCGACTGGCTTTAAACCTTGCGCCCTCCCATCTCGCATGGGCGCGCAAATCCTGCTAGCTTTGAAGCGTGACGCAGCCGCAACCCATAAATGAGCCCGGCAAAGAGCCGTTTGACCGCACGGCGCGCCAACGTCTGGCGCGGCTGATTACGCTCAACCGCTATGTGCTGATTGTTGAGCGCGCACTGCAACCTTTGATGCTGCCGTTCGGCCTCATTCTGGTGTTCGTGCTGCTGGCATTCCTTGGCTTTTTTAATCTGTTGCCGGACAAATTACGGCTCGTCGTTCTTGCGGTTTATCTTGCCGCCTTCATTGCAAGTTTTATTCCGCTGGGCCGCAAAGCCTTTCCCGATAAAAAAGAGGCCGTCGCGCGTCTTGATGCGCAGCTTCCCGGCAAGCGTGTGATCGCGACGCTCAGCGACAGCCTCAGCCTGAACGGGCAGGGTGCCACATTGTGGCGGCTGCATCGCAGCGCGCTTGCAAGATTGCTGCCGCAGTTTCGGCTGACACGCCCGCAGGTCGATACACAAAGCCGCGATATTTATGGCCTGCGTTATATCTTGCCGCTTTTGGTGGTGCTGTCGGCGGTCGCGGCGGGGCCGCAGCGGACAATGCTTCTGCTTCAGGCCTTTACGGGCACGGGTGCAACCGCGCCGCCGCCGCGCCTTGATGCATGGATCACGCCGCCGGCCTATACAGGCCGCGCCCCGGTTGTTTTGAAAACAGACAGCACGGACACGGCAAATTTAAGCGTGCCGCAGGGCAGCGTCATTGCGCTTCGCACGGGCAACGGTCACGGCGTCGAACTGAAAGTCGGTGGTGTCACCGCGCCGCAGGTTGCGCAAAATGACGACGACCATTTGCTGCGCTTTGAGCAAAAACTCCAGCGCACGACCACTGTACAAGTGCGCCATCTTGGCCGGGTGCTGATGTCGGCGGTGGTCGCTGTTGAGCCTGACAACGCACCCAGCATCACCTTGCTGCACGCGCCGGAAATTTTGAGCGGAAACTCGGTGCGTTTGCGTGTCGGCATGTCTGATGATTACGGCATTGCCGCTGCAGAGGCGCGTTTCACGCTCGCCGCTGACACCTTTAAAATCAGCCTTCGCAAGTTGGCGGCCCCCGAGCCTTTGGTCGAACCGCCGCGCATCGCGCTGAGCCTTGGCGGTGTGCGCCCCAAGCAGGCGCAGACCACAACCACAAAAGATTTGAGCGAGCACCCGTTTGCCGGCCTGCCGATGGTCATGACGCTGAGCGCCACCGATGATGGCGGCAATATGACAACGGTCGAAAACAGGCGGCTGGTTCTTCCGCCGCCTGCGTTTCAAAAGCCATTGGCGCAATTGCTGGCAGGTTTGCGCCAAGCTCTGGCGCTAGATAAAAAAAGTGCGGGAATTGTCAGCAATGGTTTTGATCTGGTGCTGGCTGATCCGCATCAGCATATCGACAATGCAAAAGTCTATTTGCAAATCACCGCTTTGCGCGCGGCGCTTGAGAATGCGACCAGCGATGATGCGTTGCGCGCGGTTCTGTCGCGGATGTGGGAGGTGACCAATATGATCGAAAATGGCGACCTCTCGGAGGCCGAGCGCGCGTTGAAAGAAGCGCAGGCCAAATTGGAAGCCGCGATCGACAACAATGCCTCCGCCGATGAAATTTCAAAGCTGATGCAAAACCTGCGACAAGCCATGGCAAAATATCTGCAGCAATTGCAGCAGAGCGCCCGGAAAAACAGCAAGCCGGGCGCATTGCCGCCGAACGCGCAGATGTTGTCTGAATCCGATCTTGAAAACATGATGAAGCGGATTGAAGAGCTCTCGCGCTCGGGTGCAAAAGATGCGGCGCGCCAGCAATTGCAGGCACTGCGTGATATGCTGAACGCGCTGAAAAATGCAGACCCTTCGGCTTCTGCCGCAGCGTCTGCCATGCAGCAAAAACTAAATGACATGGCCGGTATGATGCGCGAGCAGCAAAAGCTGATGGATGAAACCTATCAGGCGCGCAACCGCCAGCGCCAGCAGCAACAGGCGGGCAAGCCCGATGCGGGTGCGAGCGCAGGCCTGCAAGAGCTACAGCAGCAGCAGGGGAATTTGCGCGAAAAGCTCGGCAAGCTGCGCGACGGTCTTCCCGCCCTTCCCGGCAAAAGTGCTGACGGCAAACCGACCGAAGACAGCCTTGGTGCGGCAGAAGGCGCGATGGGCGGCGCGGAAGAACGCTTGCAGCAAAATGCACCTGCAGACGCGCTTCCCAATCAGGGTCAGGCACTGGAGCAGATGCGCAAGGGCGCGCAGACGCTGATGAAAGCGCTCAACGGCAAAGGCAATGCGCAAGGCGGCCAGTACGGCTATAATCAGGGTGAGCAGGAGGGCAATATGGATGCGCCTGCACAATACAATCCGTTTTCCGATGGCTCTGAATCAAGTGACAACAATGTCGTGCCCGATGAAGCGCAGCGCAAAACCATTCAGGACATTCTTGATGAAGTGAAGCGCCGGTTGTCGGAGCAAAACCGCCCGCGCGACGAGCGCGACTATCTCGAACGGCTGATCAGCCCGTTTTAATCACGCGGCTTTTGAATTTAACGCTTCCTGCACCTTGTCGCGGATCTGCGGCAGGGTGAAAGGTTTGGTGATGACATCGTAAATCAAAGCCTTGAGATTGCTGGCGCGTTCACGCTGGTCGGCATAGCCGGTCATCAGTAGAATTGTCAGGTCGGGATAATCACGGGCGGCGGCAAGCGCGAGCGCGATGCCATCCATCACCGGCATTTTAATATCGGTGAGCAGCAAATCGAATTCACCTTTTTCGGCCAGCAGAATAGCCAGCCCGTCGGCGCCGTCCTGCGCAGTGACGATCTGGTGGCCGTCCATTTCCAGCGCGCGTTTAACAAAAGCGCGCACCGGCTCATCGTCTTCGGTAAGCAAAATGCGCGCCATTAAAACTCACCTTGCGGGATATGGCCAATAAAGGGCAGCTGACGAAACGAATGGTTGATGTCCATGCCATAGCCCACAACGAAATGGTCAGGGCAGGAAAAACCGATGAGGTCGGCCTTCACATCAACCGCGCGCTTGCCCGGTTTTTCAAGCAGGCAGCAGATCAGAACGCGCTTTGCCCCGCGTGCGGTCAGAAGGTCGCGGGCAAAAGCCAGCGTCCGGCCTGTCTCTAAAATATCGTCGATCAAAATAACATCGCGGCCTTCGACGCCGCCTTCGATGTCTTTTGATATGATGACCTGTCCGCTGGACTGCTCGCCGCGATAGCTCGACAGCATCATGAACTCAACTTCCGGCTCTAAGCCCACATGATGCATGGCGCGCAGCAGGTCGGCGGCAAACATAAAGCTGCCTTTGAGGATAGGGATGGCCAAAGGCTCATGCAGGTCGAGCTTGAGGCATTCCGCACCAAGTTCCTTGACGCGTGCGCCAATCTGCTCTTCGGAAAATAGCGGCAGCAAACGCTGCCGGACACTGTCTTGAATTCTCATCAATTGCTTAGCTGCCGGATGGTGCCGCGCCGGAGAAGCGCACCAGGACATCTTTCGCATCTTGTGGGGGGTTGGCAAGTACCGTTTTGAAGCTTGTCTCGCCGTCTTTCACCAGTTTTTTGCTGTCGGCGGCGGCTTTGACCACCTGAATCTCAGCGCCCGTAGGGCTGCGGAGCACAATTCGCAAGGGAGGAATGGCGTTATCACGTCCGGAAACATTGGAAATTTTGCCCGAAACCACCAGAACTTGCCCGCCATCGGCCATATCGCGGGTCATCGTGACATCGCCCAGTTGAAACCCGCGCACATTGATGTCCATGCCGGCAGCGGCATAGAGGCCGGCAAGACTTGGAAGCGCTCTTACAACAGGCTGGCGAAATACGACCCCGCCGAGCAATACCATGACAAGGGCAGCAAAAATTGAAACACCTGGATCGACCGAAAAGCCTTTTTTGGCTGTTACGGATTTCTTTTTAAAGCCGCGGCGCGGCTGCGCGGCTTTTTGCGCCTGCTCGACAACGCTTTGGGTCGAGCGTGCGCCGGGTTTGGCCTCTGTTGCGGCTTTGCGCACATAGGTGCCTTGCGCATTGGCAAACCACTGGCTTTTGCAAGCCGAGCAACGGACATTACGCCCCGATGAGCCGAGCGCTTCTTCGCGCACGATATGGGCTTTTCCACAATGGGGACAAACAAGACGCATTTCGAATCACACTGAATTGATCGTTGATCGTAGCGTGCAAACTGTTAAAGCTTTGGAATCGAAACCCGAAAGCATGGTTCGGCAGCGTGATCCAGTTTGAAAATATCGGCGTTCGTTACGGCATCGGCCCTGAAATTTTGCAGGATGTCAGCTTTCATCTGCCCAAGCGGTCTTTCAACTTTCTAACCGGGCCTTCGGGATCGGGAAAAACCACGCTGATGAAACTGATGTTTCTCAGCCTGAAGCCCACGCGCGGTTTTGCAAAGGTCTTTGGCCGCGACGTTGGCTCCTTAAAAAGCAAGGAGCGCGCCGCATTGCGCCGCCGCATTGGCATTGTCTTTCAGGACTTTCAGCTTCTCGACCATTTAACGATTTACGAAAATGTGGCGCTGCCTTTGCGCGTCAGCGGCGATATGGAGCACCGCTACCGCGCGGACGTGATCGAGCTTTTGCAATGGGTTGGCCTTGGCGACAGATTGCACGCGCTGCCACCGATTTTATCAGGAGGGGAAAAACAGCGCGCGGCCATTGCCCGCGCTGTTATCACGCAGCCCGCTCTGCTTCTTGCCGATGAGCCGACAGGCAATGTCGATCCCGATCTGGCGTTCCGCCTGCTGTATCTTTTCCTTGAACTGAACCGGCAGGGCACGGCGGTGGTGCTGGCGACCCATGACCACCATCTGCTGGCCGAGGCGCCGCATGCGCGCCAGATTATTTTGAAAGACAATCAGGTCAGCGTGTTGACGCCATGAAAAAACTGAGGCGCCGCCAGAAACCGGAAGAGGGCGCGTTCGAGCCGGTGCCCCTGCGCAAAATGGCGGCCATCGTGCCGCCGCACTCGATTGCCGGTCGCGCGCTTGTGGTCGTTCTGGGCATTATGTGTTTTCTTGCCTGCCTTTCTGTTGTTGCAGTGGCGATGGTGGCGGAAAGTGCAGCCGACTGGCAGCGCGGCATTGCGCGTGAAGTCACGATCCAGATCCGCCCCATTGAGAATGTGGACACGGACACAGAAATTTCCAAGGCGGTGCAGATTGCCCGCAAGACAGCGGGCATTGTCAGCGTGCGGGTTCTGTCAAAACAGGAAAATGAACGCCTGCTGGAGCCTTGGCTTGGCAGTGGTCTGGGCTTGGAAAATCTGCCCGTGCCGCGGCTTCTGCTGCTTGACGTCGACCGTGCGCAAACCCCTGATTTTGTCGGCCTTTCTGCAGAGCTGAAAGCGCAGGTCAAAGGCGCAAGTTTTGACGACCACCGGCAATGGCGCGAGCGTCTGGCGCTGATGACAGGAAGCGTCGTCGCCATCGGCGTGCTGATCTTGCTTCTGGTTCTGACAGCGGCCACTTTGTCGGTCATTTTCTCAACGCGCGCGGCGATGGCCGCCAATCGCGATATCGTCAATGTCCTGAATTTGGTTGGTGCAGAAGACAGCTATATCGCCCGCTCGTTCCAGCGCCGTTTTTTGCAGCTTGGTCTCGAAGGCGGGGTTTTTGGCGGGCTTGCGGCACTGGTTGCCTTTCCCGTCACCGATTATCTCATCCGCTTTGCTTTTGGCGCGGCAGGAGAGCAGCAGCTTGATGTGTTCATGGGCGACATGCGCCTGTCATGGTCCAGCATGGCCGCGATTGTGGCGACAATCCTGGCCATTGCGTTTATCGCGGCTTTGACATCGCGGATCACTGTGCGGCTCTACCTCAAAGAACACAGCTGAGGCCATGCGCAATCTCCGCCGCCTTGTGTTTATTGTGGTCTTGTTATGTGCGGGCGCGCTCGCAACAGGTTTTTTCCTGTTTGTGTCAAAAGTCAAAAATGCAGTGCCGTCATTGGAAGTAGCCGAGGGTATTGTTGCGCTGACAGGCGGCGCCAGCCGCATCGAAGACGCGGTCAAACTTCTGGCCGACGGCTATGGAAAACGGCTTTTGATTACAGGTCTGCATCCCTCCACCTCGCGGCATGACTTGGCCAAGCTGCTCGGCAAACGCAGCTATCTGATCGAGTGCTGCGTCGATCTTGATTATGAAGCGATGGACACAATCGGCAATGCCGATGAGACGGAAAAATGGGCCGCGGCCAATCATTTTACCACGCTGATGATCGTGACATCGAACTATCACATGCCGCGCACATTGCTCGAGCTGCACCGCGCCATGCCAGACACTCGTTTTATCGAAAGCCCCGTAACAAGCAGCAATCTCAATCTTGCCGCATGGTGGTCTCACCCCCCGACCTTGCGGCTTTTGTGTCAGGAATATCTGAAATATGTCGCGGTGCTGCTCAGCCATCCGGCCGCATGGACGTTATGAAACTGATCCGCGCCGTTCTGTTCAACAGCCTTTTTTATGCGCTTTTCATCGCGGTGATGCTGTGCGCGGCGCCGCTGCTTTTATTTCCGCGCGGCGCAACAACGGCAGGACTTAAAATGCTGCTGAGTGTTTTAAAAGCGCTGCAGGCTTTTTTCGGACTGAAAATTCATGTCGAGGGCTTTGAACATCTGCCCCCCGGCGCGTGCCTGATCGCGGCAAAACACCAGTCGATGTGGGAAACATTTTACCTGCCACTTCTGGTCGATGATCCGGCGTTTATTTACAAAGTGCAGCTGGCGCGCATTCCCCTGTTTGGCCATTACATGCGCAAAATGGACATGGTGCCAATCGACCGCAACAAAGGGGCGTCGGCTTTGCGCGATATGGTGCGCGAGGCCAAATTGCGCATGGCGCAAGGCCGCCAGATCATTCTGTTTCCCGAAGGCACACGCCGCCCCGCCGGAGCACCGCCCGATTACAAGACGGGCATTGCGCTTTTGTATCAGGCGCTTGATGTCAGCGTCATTCCAATTGCCCACAATTCGGGGCGGTTCTGGAGCAATTATTTCTGGACGGGTGAAACAGGCACGCTCACGCTGAAAATTCTTGAGCCCATCCCCCCCGCTTTGCCGCGCGGCGAATTTATGCAAAAGCTGGAGCAGAACATTGAAACCGCCAGCACCGCGCTGCATTTCAAGGTATAAGGACAGGATATTTTGCAAAACGACAGCGAGCTGCCCCCAACCAGAACCCCGCGCCATGGTCTGCGCGCCTTATTGTTGCTTGGGTTTGTCGGCGTTCTTGCCGCAGGCTGGACGATTGTCTGGATGCGCGCGCGTGATGAAGTGCAGTCGCGTTTCGACGCACTTTTGGTGACGGAAGCAAAAGCGGGCCGCCAGCACCAATGCTTGGGGCGGACGATTGGCGGCTATCCGTTTCATATTGAAATTACTTGTCAAAGCCCGATCCTGCGCGCCTCGACAATAAAAGGCGAGCTGGCCATCAGCGCGCAGCAGCTCAAAACTGTAGCGCTGGTCTATGCGCCAAACCACATTATTGCCGAGTTGGAAGCCCCTGTGATCGTCCGCCAAGGCGAGCAAAACGTAGCGCAGATCGGTTTTTCAAAAGGCATGTTCAGTTTCAAACATGATTTCAAAGGGCTGGAGCGCCTGTCATTTGAAGCTGACGATTTTGTCGCAGCTGCTGATGCGACAAGCCCCGCTCTCAGCGCAAAGCATGTCGAGTTTCATGTCCGACCCGGCGCTGCGGAGCCCGCAGACGCAGGCGACACAAATCTGGATGTCGCTTTTTCAGCCACACAGGCTTTGCTGCCCGGCGCTGCACCCGATCAGGCCAGCGATATCCGTTTTGACGGCAGTGTCGAAAAAATCCCGCAGCATTTGACAACGCTTGCGCAAAGTCTTGACGACTGGCGCACGCGCGAGGGCGCACTGAAAATCCGCTCGCTTGTGCTGTCACGCAATGGCGGACAGCTGACAGTCAGCGGCGACGCGCATCTCAACGACACACATCAACCGGAGGGGCGGTTCCTCGCCTCTATTGTCAACAGCCCCGCTCTGCTGCGCGGGCTTGTCATGAACGGCAAGACGGATGCGGGCGCGTTGTTTGGCCCATTGTTGCCGCTTCTCGGCAAGCCTGTGATTATTGACGGGCAGCGCGCCAGCCAGTTGCAGATGGTCATGACCAACGGGTCGTTGACGCTCGGCTCGCTCGTGCTCGCGGAGTTCGCGCCGCTTTATTAGGATTCTTTGGATTTGCTACGGCCAAAATCGGCCGCGGCCGTTTCCTGCCCCGCATCGACAATGGCTTTGCGAATGGCGCGCGTGCGCGTGAAATGCGCATGCAATGTCTCGCCATCTTCATTGCGGATGGCTTTTTGCAGCATGCTTAAATCATCGCTGAAGCGCCCCAGCACATCGAGAACGGCCTGTTTGTTGGCTAGAAAAATATCGCGCCACATTACAGGGTCGGAGGCAGCGATGCGGGTAAAGTCGCGAAAGCCGCCCGCGGAATATTTGATGACTTCTTTTTGCGCCACCTGTTCAAGATCATGTGCAGTGCCGACAATGTTGTAAGCAATCAAATGCGGGATATGGCTGGTCATCGCCAATACGCGGTCATGATGGGCAGCGCTCATCACGTCAACCTCCGCGCCAACCGCGTGCCAGAACTGCCTCACAAGCTGAACCGCATCTTGCGGTGTCGCCTCATCGGGGGTGAGAATGCACCAGCGTTTTTCGAACAGGTCGGCAAAGCCGGCATCGGGCCCTGAAAACTCTGTGCCGGCGACAGGGTGGGCGGGCACAAGCGCGACATGCGCTGGCAAATGCGCGCGCAGCACATCGCTGGCTGTGCCTTTGACCGAGCCCACATCAGATACAATCGCACCCGGCTTCAGGGCGCTCGACATTTCTGCGCTGACTGCCTCATAAGCGCCCATCGGCACGCATAAAATAACGAGGTCGGCATCGCGTACGGCGGAAGCTGCACTCATTGCAACATGGTCGGCCAGTGCAAGTTCTGCAACACGTGTCCGCACGGGCTCTGATGCGTCATAGATTGTAATCTTGGCAGAAGCGTTATAGCGCCGCGCCGCGCGCGCCAGTGACGAGCCGATCAGGCCAGCGCCGATCAGGCACAGATGTTTCACAATGGGCGCATTGCCGCTCATGCGTTTTGCTCCAGAAACGCGCGCAGCAGCTCGACGATTTTTTGGTTTTCTTGCGCCGTACCGATGGTCAGCCGCAGCGCGTTTGTCAGCCCATAGGGTTCAAGACGGCGCAGGATATATCCTTTGTCCATCAGAAAAGCATCGGCGGCTTTTGCGGTTGCAGCACCTGTCTCATCAAAATGCACCAGCAAAAAATTGGTTTTCGAAGGCGTGACCTTTAAGCCCAGAGCGGTCAGCGCATCAAACAGCCATGGCCGCCATGTGTTGACATGCGCGGTCAGCGCCGACACATGGTTCTGGTCTTGAAGCGCTGCGATGCCCGCAGCGGAGGCGGCTGTCGATACCCCGAAAATCAGGCGGACTTTATTCATGGAGTCAATGACATGCTGTGGCCCATACGCAAAGCCGAGGCGCAGGCCCGCAAGGGCATAGGCTTTTGAAAATGTGCGGGTCACGAGAATATTTGCGGCGTCTTTGGCAAGCTCAAAGCCACAGGGCGGCTCGTCATCGACAAATTCATTATAGGCTTCGTCGAGCACAAACAGGCAGGACTTTGGCAGGCCATCATAGAGACGTTTGATCTCACGCGCCGGTAAATATGTGCCTGTCGGATTGTTCGGGTTGGCAAGAAACACAACTTTTGTGCGCGCCGTAACATGGCTTAAAATCGCGTCGACATCGGCGGTGAATTCCTGTTCGGGAACGACAACGGCTTTTGCCCCCGATGCGGCAATATCAATCGCATACATGTTGAAGCCATATTGCGTGTAGATCGCTTCATCGCCAACCGTTAAATAGACGCGGCTGATCAGCACGAGCAGATCATCGATGCCAGCACCGCAGATAATCCGCGACGGATCGAGATTGTATGTGGCACCAATGGCCGCACGCAGATCGTTTGAGCCGCCATCAGGATAAACGCCGATTTTTTTTGCCGCCGCCTCATACGCCGCCAATGCCAGAGGGCTGGGGCCGAAAGGCGATTCATTGGACGAGAGTTTGTGCACCTCATTTGTGCCAGTGCTCTGCGCGCGTCCGGGCGTGTAAGGCGCAACGTCGTCAATATTCGGGCGCGGATGGGGAAAGTCGTCAGGCACAGGTTTGGACATCAGAAGGTGTGTTATGGCTGCAAGAGTTTAAACAAAGGTTGAGCGGTCTTGGGAAACGCGATTTTGCGCGCTTGGCTCTGGAATGAGCACCGGCCGCATCTGCATCAAACGCCGCCGCCGCCGCACAGGCAAAGCCGAATAAACCTGCTTTGTGGCTTCAACAAGGTGAAGGCCGGCAAAGGGTGCTGATAGGCTTGTGCCAAAGCGCTCCCACAAAAGGGCGGATGATAAAATCCAGGCGCGCTCGGACGGTGGCATATAAAGAACCTCGCTCCAGTGCAAGGGCGAGAACAGGGATTCGCGCAGCAAATGCGTCAGCTGTGGCCGTGAATACGGGTGGCCGTGTCCAAAAGGCGTGGCTTCGCTGCGTGCCCACCAGCCGCGCCGGTTTGGCACGACCAGAAGCAGGCGCCCGCCCGGCCCCAGCACGCGCCAGAGCTCTGACAGAAGCTCGGCCGGGTGTTCGGCATGTTCCAGAAGATGCAGGCACATTACGCGGTCAATGCTTGCCGAGGGCAAAGGCAGTTCATATTCATCGACAAGCGCGGTGGAGGAGGGCTCGCCCGGCGGCGGCCAGTGCACCACGCCTTGGGTTGCGGGCATCATGGCCAGCGTGCGCAGCGCCTCGTCGCGAAAGCTTTTCAGATATGGCGTGGCATAGCCAAGCCCCAGCAGGCTTTCCCCCGCGACAGTGTGCCAGCGCCGTTTCAGACGCGCGCCAATCAGCCGCCTTGCAGTTGCGCCAAGGACGCTTGCGTAAAAATTGCGAAGGTCGACGACATCCAGCGACATGCCATAGTGATAGGAAAGGCCACGCCTGCGCGCAAGCGGGCTTTCGCAAGGCTTGCCGCTTTGCCTAAAAAACGCGATAATGGGACATGTTGAAAAAAACCGCCTTTTTCTTGGTCGGGTGTCTCGTTTCTGGCGAGGCGCTTGCGCAAACACCTAACGCGGCGAAAGCTGTTGCGCCGACCGAGCTAGGCAATTTCAATGGCTGGACCGTCTACAAGCTTGAAACTGAGGCGGGAAAATCCTGCTACACCGTGACCCAGCCTGCAAAAAGTGATCCGCCTGACCTGCGGCGCGACCCGGCCTATATTTTCGTCACGCACCGCCCCAAAGACAAGGTGCGCAACGAAATCAGCCTTGCGCAAGGCTATCCGCTCAAACCCAATACCGCAGGCAGCCTGCAGATTGTCGGCGGCGAAAAATTCAACCTTGCCAGTACGGGCGAAGGCGCGTGGATGGCCGACACCAAACAGCAGGACCGCGCGATTGCGGCCATGCGCAAAGGCAAAGAGGCCGTCATCAAGGCCACATCAAAGCGCGGCTCTGTCACCACGGACCGTTACGCGCTTCCCGGCCTGCCGCAGGCGATAGACATGATTGATAAAGAATGTCCGAAACAGTAGTGCCTCGCAAAAGTCTTGCCGGTCTTGACCGCGCGGCCTTGGCCGAGGCGCTGAGCGCGGTTGGCGTCGAACCACGCGCCATTAAAATGCGCAGCGAGCAGTTGTGGCACTGGATCTATCATCGCGGCGTGACGTCTTTTGCCGATATGAAGAATGTGGCGAAAGAGCTGCGCGCTTTACTTGAGCAACATTATACGCTGGAGCGCCCGCAGGTGACGGTGGCGCAAAAGTCGGTCGATGGTACGCGCAAATGGCTGGTGGCGCTTCCCGCCGACAATCCCAACCAGAAAGCGCATCTCGTTGAATGTGTGTACATTCCGGAGCAGGGCCGTGGCACGCTGTGCGTGTCGAGCCAGGTCGGCTGCACGCTGTCATGCACGTTTTGCCACACCGGCACGCAAAAACTGGTGCGCAATCTGACGCATCAGGAAATTGCCGCGCAGCTTCTCATCGCCCGCGACACGCTTGAAGACTGGCCGCATCTTAAAAGCGCTGATGATGACACGCGTGCGGTCACCAATATCGTGTTCATGGGCATGGGCGAGCCATTGTACAATCTGCCCGAAGTGGCGCGTGCCATTGATGTGATAAGCGATGGCGACGGCCTTGCCGTGTCACGCCGCCGCATTACGGTGTCGACCTCGGGCGTCGTGCCGAAAATCGAAGAACTGGGACATGACACGGCCAGCATGCTGGCCATCTCCTTGCATGCCACCACCGACGAGCTGCGCAACCAGCTTGTGCCGCTCAATAAAAAATACAATCTGCAGGCGCTCCTTGACGCCTGTCGCTCTTATCCGGGCGTGTCGAATGCCAAACGCATTACGTTCGAATATGTAATGCTGAAAGACGTCAATGACAGTGATGACGATGCGCGCCGTCTTGTCAAACTGCTGAAAAACATTCCTGCCAAAATCAATTTGATTCCGTTCAACCCGTGGCCGGGCACAGTTTATGAGTGCTCGAGCTGGGACAGGATCGAGCGGTTTTCGCAGATCGTGTTTGACGCGGGCTATGCCTCGCCGGTGCGGACCCCGCGCGGCCGCGACATTTTCGCCGCCTGCGGCCAGCTGAAATCAGAAACCGAAAAACTGTCGTTTCGCGCACGGCAGATCACGCCCGAAGCTTGCTGAACGGCGTAACAAAGAGCCCCGAAGCTTGCTGAACGGCGTAAATAAGAAACCCGAGCGCTTGCGCGAGCGTCAGCGAACAGCATCATTTTAAAAGCGCGACAGATAAAATTTCGGCATCGCTAGAACGAAAATTTATAAATGAATAGTGGTGTGTGCTTTCGCTTCAGTGATGGGCTTGCGCATATGCAGCGCAAGTAAGGTTGGCTCCAGCGCAAACCGCCTGCAAAGCCCAAGCTTTTCAATCGATTCAGTATTGGTTAACTATAAAAGATAACTTGGCGTTTACTTCAATAACCAAGAAGATAATAACCAATACTTTTGGCATCCAAGTAACCTTAATCTTGTTTTAAGCTGTTTGGTAAATACTCAGGGGAAGTCTGGGGTATCCGCATGTTCTGCAGAAGGCAGAATGGGGCTGGCCCGCGTAACAACCATGTTGGGGGTTTTTGAGTATCATGTCGCGTTTCTTGTCAGTTCTCGCCGGTACAACGGCGTTAGTGTCCCTCAGCAGCGCGGCCTTTGCCGCCGACATGGATCCGGTCCGTGCCGTTGCGCCGGCCCCGATTGTCGCCGCCGCCTTCGAGCCGCCGCCACCAGTCGTCAACTGCAAAGACAAGAAGGGCTATTACATCGTCCCGAACAGCAATACGTGTTTGAAAATTATTGGTCTTATTCGTGCGCAAATTTTTCTTCACGAAAATACAGCTGCCGATGACAGTTGGGAACCAGGCGATGTTGGAGCGGTGGGCGACGGCCATAATCTGAACGATACTTATAGCGCCGGAACGGCTATGCGATTTGGAGCAGATACAGTCACGCAAACAGATTATGGCGCGCTGCGTGGAAACATAACGCTGCAAGCTGATGCCAAAACAAACGGGGATACATCCAAATTTGCGATACGTTATGCCTATGTTGAGTGGGCAGGCATTACAGCGGGCCACAAGGAAAGCTTTTTTGGACCAGATGGTGCAATTGGTGGCTATGGTAGTGCTGTCGGTGATTTTGGCGGGAATCGCGTTTCTATGCTAGGTTACACCGCAAACTTTTCAAAAGAGGTGTCAGCTTCAATCGCTATTGAAGATCATGATGCCTATGATGGTGGAGATGGCGATTTTGCAAAAGGGGGCTCAGAGGCTTTTATTTCAGATACTCCTGTCGCAACAGATAGAACATATGCTCCAGAATTGGTTGGCAATGTTGTAGGAAAATTTGACTGGGGTCTGCTTTTTGCTTCAGGTGCCTTAGGAAACTACAACGCAACGACTGCGACAAATAAGGCGCCGCCTGCACAGCAGGCTCAGGCAGGAGTTGTTGACAGCTACATTGGTTATGCCGTCGGCCTTGGTGGAAACGTCAACCTTGATGCATTAGGTAAAGGTGACGCAGTTCAGGCTAAATTCGCATATTCCGATGGTGCTGCTGGTCACCTTAGTGGTTGGGGCGATGATACTGCAGTTTATGACACGACGACTTTAGGCGCCTATAGTTTGAATTCAACTTCTGGCTGGGTTGCCCAAGGCAGTTTCCAACATCACTGGAGCCCGACTTGGACATCCACAGCTTATGGCGGTTATGCAAGTGCAAACCGTAATCCCGGTGGGGCGTTGGCGTCTACTGAAGGAAAGGTCAATGATGCTTGGAACCTTGCAGCCAACCTTGAATGGTCGCCAGTTGAAAATTACACAATCGGCGGTGAAATATTCTACGCAAATGTAACAAAACAAGCGGCAGCAAACACCGAAGAAAATTTTGATGCAGTCGGCAGTATTTTCCGGGTCCAACGCAGCTTCTAAGCTTTAAAACGTACCTCAGAAAATCCCGGCCTTGGTGCCGGGATTTTTTTGTTGCATCTTATAAATTGAGGAATAGGCTTGGCCTCTCACAGAGGAGAAAGAAATGGCATCTGGTTTTAATCCAGCAGAAATCTTCAAAACAATAAACAATGGGCAAGCGTTCAATAAACAGCAATTGGAAAATTATTTTTCAAAGTTCGATGTTGAAATTGAACGATATAAACTGCAGTGCTCAGGGGGTGGCAAGGAGTCAGATCGCACTTGTGATTGGATATCTGCGAAAGGTCAAGATAATGAGCTTAGCGAAAATGAAAGCAATACAACGCCTTTTTACACGCGCGGTTACGCAGATCAAAAAGAAAAGTGCTCGGGAAGCACAAAAGAAGGTGATCGAACATGCGAAACAGATTTCTATACTAATATTCCTATTCTCTCAAAAAACTTTTTCAAGTTTCATGATAAGGACGGAGATGGTTTAATAACATCCTCCGAATTTAAAGTTCAACCTAATCCCCTTCAGGAAAAAAAATCCTCTGGAAAAGGCGGTGATCATTATGAACGTGGAATTGACCCGGCAAGGCCTTAGGATAGCGACAAACCTTAAGTTTTAAAAATCCCGGCTTTTGGGCCGGGATTTTTTTTGTTGACTCTTATTCATTCCGGCATAGCTTTGAAAATTGTAATGATAGGAAGCGCTATGGCCGTAAACAATTCAATTCGACAGCTATTTAATGAGATAAACGGACAAAACCCAATCACGCAAGAAGCCTTTATGCTTTATCTTGCTTCGCAGGATGTGATTGTCGGCGAAAATTATAGGCAAAAAGGCAAAGATGGCCGACTGGGTAAGGTAGAATGTCAGCGGAATAAAATTCTTGATATAAATAGGTATGTTACAATAAAAACATTTGGACAGGGTAATGTCATTCGTAAAGATGATATCGACGACATTAACAAAACGGTCTTTCAATTTGTCGATACGAATAAAGACGGTTTGCTGACATGGGATGAGTTTCAGAATATTCTTCCTGCCCAAGTTTCTGCAGCACAAAACACAAATCCGGATAACGAGCTTGTTACAGTTTCAGGCACAGAGTGTCATGCTTCTAGCCGAGACAACGATTCTTGCAAAACCATTACTTATCAAATACCAAAGAAAGATGCGCTATTAATCAGGGATTGCGATGCTGACGGCAAGCATTGTCAAAATATATATGTTTCGAAAGGTGATTCACGTGTTCCTCAGCGCGAACCCGGAGGCAGGAATAATTAAAATTATTGTGCAATAAGTTTAATGTTAGAAAAAGCCATTCCGGCCTTTGCGCCGGGGTTCAATTCACGTTTTTATCGCTCGTAACTTTTCAAAGCTCTTCCACAGCAAAGCTGCGCCAGGCCTGCGCCCGATTTGACCCCTTGGGGAAATCATGAGAATCTCCGCCAGATGTGGGCTAAACAGTTTTCGGGGTTATCGATTTTGCGTTCTTTCCAAATTCTCGGCCTGTGCGCGGCAAGTCTTGCTTTGTCAATCGGACTGGCAGAGGCAAAGCCTGCGCACCCTGCCAAAGCCCCGGCTGCACAGGCGCGCAAAGCCGCTGCCGCGCCATTGCTTGTGCTGCCAAAGCCGGAGCGCCCTTATCTCGTCGTCGATGTTGCCAGCGGCCTCGTGCTTGACGGGCAAGAAGCGCGCACCATCTGGCATCCGGCATCGCTGACCAAAATGATGACGGCCTATGTCGCCTTTCGCGCCATTCAAAGCGGTCGCATCCGCTTTGATTCGCCCCTCACTGTCAGCGCCTATGCCACCAGCCAGAAGCCGTCCAAAATGGGGTTCAAGCCGGGCAGTCTCGTCAGCCTGGAGGCTGCCCTTTACATGATCATGGTGAAATCGGCCAATGATATGGCGGTGTCGATTGCAGAAGGCGTTTCGGGCAGCGTTCCGGCCTTCGTCACGGAAATGAATTCCTGGAGCCGCCAGCTTGGCATGAGCGACACGACATGGTCGAACCCGAACGGCCTGCCTGATCCAGCGCAGCTGACCTCGGCGCGCGACCTTGCCATTCTGGCGCGCGCGCTCATTCGCGACTTTCCGCAATTCCATCAGTTTCTCAATACGGAAGCCATTCAGGTTGGCCCATCGATGATTAAAAACCACAACCCGCTGCTCGGCCGCTTTGAAGGCGCGGACGGGATCAAGACCGGCTACATCTGCGATTCCGGTTTCAACATTGTTGCCACCGCAACGCGCGGTTCAAAACGTTACATTGCCGTTGTTCTTGGCGCGGATTCGTCCGCCGCCCGTGATGAGCGCGCCGCTCTGCTTCTTGAAAAGGCATTTGCCGGCCCGTCGCGCGCGCCAGGTCAGGGGTATTTCAACGGCTCGGCCGCACCGGCGCAGGTGACGCTTGCAGCGCTTCCGGCCGCGGCCGGCGGCGACGCGGTAAAAATGAAACAGTTTATCTGCGGGCGCGTGAAGCGCACCGATATGGAAGACGTGCAATCCGACATCATGGCGTTTGCGCCCGGCGCTGCCAGTGCGACAGCACAGCCGGGCAAGCGCGCATCCCTGCTGGGTCCGCGCACGGCGGTGCAGCCTTTGTACATTACGGTTGATGAAGGCGATAAATCACGTGGCATTCCGCTGCGCGCCGCGCTGACGGGCCGCGCTCTGCCGGAACTTCCTGCAGGGCTTGAAGCGGCGCCCCCGCAACAGCAAGGTATTGTCGTGCCGCAAGCGCTTCCTCTTCCTGCTCCCGCACCGGCTCAAAAAAAAAGAGCTTAAACGCTCAACCGGCAAAGCCGGTTCATGCAAAGCGCCCTGCAAAAGCAGTCCCGCGTGCAAAAACAACAGCGGCGCATGCACCGCAGTTTAAAAAACCGACAGCGTCTAGGCCTGTGAAAGCCACTTCAAAGCCAGTGAAACCTGTTGTCAAAGCAAAACCTGCAAAGCGCAAAAAGTGAGCGTTAATTTTCAAAGCTGCGGCCTTGAAAACAGAGCGAGAGCGCGATGATCCGCCTCACGCGTTTTTTTGCAACCGACACGCATACCGGCATTGCACGGCGCACCGCGCTCACCGCCTATTCCATTCGCGTGGGCAGCGCAGGCATCGCCTATCTGGTGCAGATCGCGCTGGCGCGCTGGCTTGGCGCGCATCATTATGGCGTTTATGTCATGGTCTGGACATGGGTTTTGATCCTTGGCCACATTGCCACTTTGGGTCTTTCGGTTATTCCCGAATTGTTCATTCCGACCTATACGCAAAACAACCAGCCCGCTTTGCTGCGCGGTTACACCGCCTATGTACGGGTGGCGACATTCCTCAGTGCGGCGTTGATTGGCGCAATCGGTTTTCTTGGCCTGCAGTTTTTTGGCGGCGCGTTAGAGGCCTATTATTTATGGCCGCTTTATCTTGCCTTTGTCTGCCTGCCGTTTTTTACCATCACCGAAACATTTGACGGCATTTCGCGCTGCTACAACGCGGCCGGCATCGCGCTTGGCCCGCCTTACCTGCTGCGGCCGCTTTTGATTGTTGCTTTCATGGCAATCAACCATGTCATGGGCGCGGCGCCAACGGCCACCAATGCCATGAAAGCGGCATTGCTGGCCTGCATTGTTGCGGCGGCGCTGCAAAGCGTTCTTGTCACACGCCTGCTTTCAAAACATATGGCGGCAGGCCCGCGCGTGTATGAACAATCACGCTGGCTGAAAGCGGCGCTGCCTTTGTTTCTGGCTGAAGCGGCGCGGGTTGTGCTGCAAAACATCGATGTTCTGGCAGTGGCGCGCTATGAAGAGCCGACAGCTGTCGCCATTTATTTTGCGGTGACAAAAACATTGGCGCTGGCGATCTTCGTCAATTTTGCAATTGCCGCTGCCGTCTCACATCGTTTTACTGAATATCATGTCAGTGGTGACATGGTACGGTTGAAAGCGTTTATTGCGCAGTCCAGCCTGTGGTCGTTTGCCGCGACATTGATCGCGGTGATTTTAATGCTGAGCATCGGGCAGGGATTTTTATACCTGTTCGGGCCAAGTTACACATCCGGCTTTCCGCTGATGTTTGTACTGGGCGGCGGCATCTTGGTGCGCAGCATGATCGGCCCTGCCGATCGCCTGCTTGGTCTTTTGGGCCACCAGATATTGCTGGCAAAAATCGTGGCCGCCACTTTGGCGCTGGCCGCTGCGCTTTTGTTTGTTCTTGTGCCGCTTTACGGCACGATGGGCGCAGCCCTTGCCATGTCGGGCGCCAGCCTGTTTGAAACGGCGCTGCTGGCTTACTTCGTCAAGCACAGGCTGCATTTGCCGGTTGGTTTCTGGCACCACAATGCATGGCCGGGCGAGCGGCATGGAAATTAAAATTTCATGCGTCACGGCGCAGGACTATCTTGGCCTGCAAGACAATGTGCGCGCGCTGCAAACACAAAGCGCGCGGCCCAACATCTTTATTGATCCGGCAATCGCTTTCGCCGCGCCGATAGCGCCGGATGTGCTTGTCGCATGGCAGGGCAATGCGCTTGTTGGCGCATGGCCACTTTTCAAACGCGGAAAGCAATTTGACGCGGATGCGCATCTCTATGCCATGCTGTCTTTTCCGCTGTTGCGGCACGGGCTGGAAGCGCCTGTTATGGCAGCGTTTGTTGGACATTTGAAAACTTACGCCAAAGGCGCGCGCGCTTTGCGCCTGCGCCATTGGCCGCAGAGTGCGCTGGGTCTTTTGCCGCAAAAGGCGCAAGTCCTTGCCCACGACGTGCGCGGAACGATGACAGCAGCAGACGGTGTTTTTTCAAGCGCTGCTTTGTCGGCATCCACGCGGCGGAGTCTGTCGAAGCAAAAAAACCGAATGGAAAAAAAAGGCGCTGTCGCTTATGTGGTCATGCAGGGCGAAGCGGCCTTAGCGCAGCTTCCTTCTTTTTTTGCTCTGGAGGGCAGTGGCTGGAAAGGAAAACGGCGCACAGCGATTGCCAGTCAAACGGCGAACACAACATTCATCACACGCGTTGTGCAACATCTTGATGCGCAGGATGTCATGCTTTCAAGCTTGTCCGTTGGCACAGACACTCTCGCCGCTGGACTTGTTCTTCATGCCGCGGGGCATTACTGGTTCTGGAAAATTGCCTATGACGAGCGCGCGGCCAGACTGTCGCCGGGCGTGCATTATGCCAAGGCGCTGTGCGAGGACATTTCAGGCCGCGCCGGATTTGTTGCAGCTGACAGCTGCGCGCCTTTGTCCGCCGGCCGTCATGTCGCGTTTTGTAAAACGCCTGATTATTTTGTTGATGTCATCATGCCGCTTGATGATCTGCCGAGCATCGCTTTTCGTGTTCATGTGATGATGCTGCGTTCGCATCAGACGCTAAAACAAAAGTTCAAGCGTTTGCTGCGGCGAAATAAATAATAAATGAGGAGTCAGCCGAATGACAGACAACAAATGAGGCGTCAGCCGAATGACGCATAATCAACGTATTCCTCTGCCGCGCGCGAAACGCGCTTGGCATTTTCACTTCAAAAGAGCGGCATGCTTATTCAGAAGTCTGCCGCGCGCGAAACGCGCTTGGCATTTTCACTTCAAAACAGCGGCGTGCTTATTCAGAAGTCTGCCGCGCGCAAAACGCGCTTGGCATTCCGCACTTTTCAAACCTCCACTGGAGGTTTGAATTTTGCCGTGCAAAACCAGTTTGAATGGCGTCCCCGACATGATTCGAACATGTGACCTACGGTTTAGGAAACCGTTGCTCTATCCTGCTGAGCTACGGAGACGCGGCAACTCCTACTTTACGCTTTTACTGCGGCTGGCAGCAAGTGGCGCTGTTCTGGCTTTATGTGTCGGCCCCGCCATCGCGCTCGATCCTGCCGAATGCACGCCACTACCACGCTCGCCTGCGCAGGCCGTCAGCGCGGTCTTGGCCACAGAGCTGACCTTGTCATCGGGGCAAGGTTTGGCGCTTTCCGGCATTTTTGTCCCACTGTCGCAACAGGACAAAGCAAAGGCCGTCCTTTCTCAATGGCTTGCCGGCCACGCGGTCAGCTTTAACGCGCTGTCGGACACGCCCGATCGTTATGCTCGCATGCCCGCCGACATTTTTGTGCAGCAGCCTGAGCAGAGTTATCTGCAAGCGCGGCTTGTTCATGAAGGTCTGGCGCTGGCCTTTCCCTTCGGGCCTGACAGTCCATGCCGCGCTCTTCTGGCTGCCGCTGAAAAGCAGGCGCGCCTTGAAAATCTTGGTCTTTGGAAAGACAAAACGGCGATCATTGAAAGTGATGACATCACCCGCCTAACTCAAAGCAGCGGCGAGTTTGCAATTGTCGAGGGTGTGTTGCGCTCGGTTGCAGTGCGCGATTACGCCGTGTTTTTTAATTTCTCGGGGCCGTGGAAGTCTTCGTTTTCGGCAATGGTTTTGAAAACCAACCGCGCCGCTTTTGACAAGGCCGTGCAGTTTGCGGACAAAGCCGGGCAGCGCATGACGATGCGCGGGATTATCGAAACCGCGCCGCGCCTTCGCCTTTCATTGCAATCGCCGGACAGTTTCGGATTTGTCGAGGCACCATAAAAAAAGCCCCGGCAAGCGGGGCTTTTTAGGAGTGTTGGCGAAAAGTTATGCGGCGGCTTCGTCGCTTGCGGCGCTGTCATCATTGTCAGCTTTGGCGAATGGCACGACATTGTCGCCTTCTTCGCGCGCGCCACGTGTCCGGCGCGGTGCTTTTTTCAATGTGTTTTCAATCAGCAGCTGCGCATCATTGTCGCTGACTTTGTTGACGACTGCGATTTCGCGAACCATGCGGTCAAGTGCCGCTTCAAACAGCTGGCGCTCCGAATAGGACTGTTCCGGCTGGTTCTCGGCACGAAACAGATCGCGCACCACTTCGGCCACCGAGATCAGGTCGCCTGAATTGATTTTCGCTTCATATTCCTGCGCGCGGCGCGACCACATTGTGCGCTTGATGCGCGGGCGGCCTTTCAGTGTTTCCAGAGATTTGGCAACATGCGCTGTATCGGAAATCTTACGCATGCCGACAGACGCGATTTTGCCGACAGGCACACGCAGCGTCATCCGGTCTTTGGCAAAAAAGACAACAAAGAGTTCCAGTTTAAGGCCGGCAATCATCTGCTCTTCAATGGCCGAAATCTGGCCGACGCCGTGGGTCGGGTAAACGACATGCTCGCCAACTTTGTAGCCAATCTTGCTATTGCCAGCCGATTTGACAGGGGTTGTAGTTGTCGAAAATTTGGACATCTGAACGGCAGGCTGCGCTGGTTTGGCAGGGAGACGGGCAAGATGATGCGGGTTTTGAACCGGCACAGGCGCAGCAACAACAGCAGGCACAGGCGCGACTTTCGCAGCAACCGGTTTTGCGGGCGCTGTTTTGGCCAGCTTGGCCGCTTTGGCTTTCAATGCAGCGGCCTGCATCTTCTGAACGGCTGGATTGGCCGATTTAGCAAGCGGCGTCACTGTTTTAGCGGCTGTCTTGGTCGTTACAGCCTTAAGGGTAACAGCTTTGGCCGCAGGTTTTGCAACAGGCTTCACAACTGCTTTTGCGGCCGGTTTGACGATTTTCTTCGGCGCTATGGTTTTGGCGATGACTTTCTTAAGCGGGGCTTTGGCTTTTGCAACAGGCTTCGAAACGGGTTTTTTGATAACCTTCTTGGCGGCGGCCTTTGGTGCTGTTTTCACGGCAACGGTTTTTTTGACGGGCGTTTTAACGGCACTGCGTGCAGACGATTTGGCGACGGGGCGGCGGGCAGGGCTTGAAACGGATTTCACAGTTTTGCGCGAAGCAGGCGTTGGTTTCTTTGTTTTTGTTTTTTGGCTCGCCATGGGGGGTCTCCTGGTTGAACGGCATTCACCGGCAAAAGCCGGCAGGTCTCGTCGAAGGTGTCGTTAAGCAGTCGTTACAAAAAAGCGGGTTCTGAGAGGTCGATGAAAGCATTGGATTTGAGCAAAATAAAGATCGTTAAGAAAAAAACCTGTATTCACGTGTATTTACCCAAAAAAAGTGCCTCGTAAACGAGGCACACAGCGTTAACAAACGCTCACCAAACTATGTAAAAGACCATATCATAGTTTTGGTTAAGAAGAAACACTTATTTAAAAACGATTAAAATTTAAGTTAATTCTTTGGTGCCTCTTCCGGCTTGATATCGGCTGCCGGATTTGCCGGTGCTGTTTCGGCTTTCACTTCCGGTTTGACGATTTTTGCTTGCTTGCGCAGTTTTTCAACCAGTTCAGCCTGTGCTTTGCGGGTCAAAAATGTGCGGATCTGCGGTTCAACCGCCGACATTTCGGGGGCAGGCTGGGTGCGCTTGTCCTCAACCTTGATGACATGCCAGCCAAACTGGCTTTTCACAGGGTTTGGCAAGACCTTGCCTGGTGTTGCTTCGAAGGCCGCTTTTGAAAACTCAGGCACCATCCGGTCTTTGGTAAAATAGCCCAGATCGCCGCCTTCCTTGGCCGAGCCGGGGTCTTTCGACATCTCCTTGGCCACATCTTCAAATTTCTTGCCGCCATTGATCTCGGCTATGGCTTTCTTGGCCTCTTCTTCGGTTGGCACCAGAATATGGCGGGCGCGCACTTCCTGCTCCGGTTTCACGGTTTTCAGGCGCTCGTCATAAAAGGCTTTGATGGCCTGCGGTGTCACCTGTTTGGCGACTTCAGCGCGCATCAGCGTGTCCATCAGCATTTTTTTCTCGGCAAAAGCGCGGCGCTGCTCAAATTCGGGGCCGGAATTGAGTTTTTCCTTCTTGGCTTCATCGGCCAGAAGGTCGACCGTGATCAGATAGTCGATCAGCTGGTCGCGGCGCTGGGCTTCGGGCACGCCGTTCAATGCGTCGCTCATTTCTGTTTCCGCAGCTTTCAACTCGGCATCCGTAACCGGCGTGCCGTTGACGGAAATCTTCGCGGGCGCACCGGCTGCAGGTGCGTCAACAGCCCAGGCAGGGCCGGTCATCAGGGCAGCGGCAAGGATGAGCGAAGAGACAGAAGCGCGAAGAAACATGATGTGACCTTGGGTTGAAGCGAAAAAGTTAAGTCGGGTCTAATTGAAGGGCGCGCAATTGACAATGCCGGAGTGCAAACCCTATTTCATGGGAAGATGATGCAGATTATGGCCATAATTATGACGCGGCCATGCGCTTCACATCGCGCACATGAAATTATGTCAGGAACGATGAAATGGTTGGTTTGAGTTCGGTCGCACGTTTGATGTTTGGCTCTGCAAATGAGCGGCGCATCAAAGGCTATGATCCCAAGATCAGGGCGATCGGCGCGCTTGAGACCAAAATGGCGGCGCTCTCGGATGCCGAACTGACAGCCAAAACCGCAGAGTTCCGCGCGCAGCTGGCGCAAGGCACTCAGCTTGACAGCCTGCTTGTCGAAGCATTCGCGGTTGTGCGCGAAGCCTCAAAGCGCGTTTTGAAAATGCGCCCCTTTGATGTGCAGATGGTCGGCGGCATGGTCTTGCATGAAGGCTCAATCGCGGAAATGAAAACCGGCGAGGGCAAGACCCTTGTTGCGACCCTGCCTGTCTATCTCAACGCGCTTGCCGGGCGCGGCGTCCATGTCGTCACCGTCAACGATTATCTGGCCAGCCGCGATTCGGAATGGATGGGCCAGCTTTATAATTTTCTGGGCTTGAGCGTTGGTGTGATTGTTCACGGCCTGTCGGATGACGAGCGCCGCAAGGCCTATGCCAGTGATATCACTTACGGCACCAACAACGAATTTGGGTTCGACTATTTGCGCGACAACATGAAATATGAGCGCGCGCAAATGGTGCAGCGTGAACATTTCTACGCTATCGTCGACGAGGTCGACAGTATTCTTATCGATGAAGCGCGCACGCCTTTGATTATTTCAGGCCCGCTCGACGACCGCTCCGAGCTTTACAACACCATCGATGCCTTCCTGCCGCAACTGACGGCGGAAGATTATGACATTGATGAAAAACAGCGCAGCGCTGTTTTTACGGAAAACGGCACGGAAAAGATCGAGCAGCTGCTTCGCAATGCCGGGCTGATGAAGGGTGAAGACCTTTACGACGTTGAGAACACAACGCTTGTCCATCACATCAATCAGGCACTGCGCGCGCAAAAACTGTTCTCGCGCGACAAGGACTATATTGTCCGCAACAATGAAGTTGTCATCATCGACGAGTTTACGGGCCGTATGATGCCGGGTCGCCGTTTTTCCGAAGGTCTGCACCAGGCCTTGGAAGCCAAGGAAAAAGTGACGATCCAGCCGGAAAACCAGACGCTGGCCTCGATCACATTCCAGAATTATTTCCGCCTCTATGACAAGCTTGCGGGCATGACAGGCACGGCGGCAACCGAGGCCGATGAGTTTTACGACATTTACAAACTTGAAGTGGTTGAAGTGCCGACCAATCTGGCCGTGTCGCGCAAAGACGAGGACGATGAGGTTTACAAAACCGTCGATGAAAAATTCCGCGCCATCTTGCGCGATGTGCAGGAGGCGCAGGCCAAAGGCCAGCCGACGCTGGTCGGCACGACCTCTATCGAAAAATCGGAATATCTTGCAACCTTCCTGAAAAAAGAAGGGTTCAAGCAGATCGATTTTAATGACGCCGTGCCGTTCAAGGCGCTCTATGAAGCGCAGGACGGGCAGCCCGCGCCAAAGCTTTTCACCATTCTCAACGCCCGCTATCACGAGCAGGAAGCGTTCATCGTGGCGCAGGCCGGCCTGCCGGGCGCCGTGACAATTGCGACCAACATGGCGGGGCGCGGCACCGACATCAAGCTTGGCGGCAATGCTGATATGCGTATCAAGCAAGAGCTTGGCGAGATTACGGACCCTATAGAGCGCGAAACGCGCGTGCAGAAAATTCATGATGAAGTCGCGCGCATGAAGCAGCGCGCCATCGATGCGGGCGGGCTTTATGTGCTTGGCACCGAGCGTCATGAAAGCCGCCGTATCGACAACCAGCTGCGCGGCCGCTCCGGTCGTCAGGGCGACCCCGGACGCTCAAAGTTCTTCCTGTCGCTGCAGGATGATCTGATGCGGATCTTTGGCTCCGAGCGCATGGAAAGCATGCTTGTCCGCCTCGGCCTGAAAGAAGACGAGGCCATTGTCCACCCTTGGATCAACAAGGCGCTGGAAAAAGCGCAGCAAAAGGTTGAGGCGCGCAATTTCGATTTGCGCAAAAATCTTTTGAAATATGACAATGTCATGAATGACCAGCGCAAGGCGATTTTCGAGCAGCGCAAAGAGCTGATGAATGAAAGCGATGTGTCAGAGACCGTTAATGACATGCGCGACGAGCTGATTGCCGATCTGGTCAAATTTCATATTCCCGAACAAGCCTATCCCGAGCAGTGGAATGTCACCGGTCTTCACGACGAGATGGAGCGTATTCTCGGCCTTGATCTTGCCGTCGCCGACTGGGCGAAAGAAGAAGGCATTGCTGATGAAGAGGTCGAGGCGCGCCTGATCCGCACATCTGGCGAGGCGCAGGCCGCACGCGCGGCGCGCATCGGCCCCGATGTGTTCCGCCAGATTGAAAAGGCAGTGTTGCTGCAAACGCTTGATGGGTTGTGGCGCGAGCATCTCGTCACGCTTGACCATTTGCGTCAGGTTGTCGGCTGGCGCGGCTATGCGCAGCGTGATCCGCTCAACGAATATAAATCCGAAGCGTTTGAACTGTTTTCGGCGCTGCTTGCCAATTTGCGCGAGCGCGTGACCGAGCAATTGATGCGCGTTGAAACCGTGCCTTATGAGCCGTCAGGCCTGGAAGGTCCGTTGCAAGATGAATTTGAAATGATCCACGCCGATCCCACGACGGGTGAAAATGAAGTGGCGTCGGCAAAGACACAGGATCTTCCGCGCGGCGGGTTGCCCCGAGGCGCCATTCGTAATGTGCGTCTGCCGAATTTTGACGCGAAGGACGAAAGCACATGGGGCAAGGTTGGCCGCAATGACATCTGCCCTTGCGGATCTGGCAAAAAATTCAAGCAGTGCCATGGCAAGCTTGCGTGACGCTCTACGCTTTTATACTTACGCGTAATTACTGAAGCCTTTAAAGCAAAATAAATCAGCATAGGAACACATTCCTATCGTTCGCTGGGGTGGTAAGGGTGGGTCGTGCAACGCTCTCTGGCGCGTTTGCGATGGCCGTTGAGAGGCATCGCATTGAAAGTCTGTGGGCGAACCGCCAAAACATGTCCGTTGGTCTTTGTCCGAACATCATTCGGCGTCATGAGTTGCTGTCAAAGGTGATTGTCACCTTTCCCGTTCATGGAGATGTTATGTTTCGCACTTCACTTGTTGCTGCTGCCGCAATTGTGGCCCTCACCAGTTTTTCTCCAGCCCATGCAGGCACGCGCGTCAAGGCTGGCACGCTTGATTGCAATGTCGCTGGTGGCATTGGCCTGATTATCGGCTCACAAAAAGCGGTAAGCTGCTCGTTTATCAACACGCGCGGTCGCCGCGAAATCTATACAGGCCAGATCACTAAATTTGGCCTCGACCTTGGCGTGACAGGCCGCCAGCGTTTGGTTTGGGCCGTCTATGCGCCGACAGGCTACCTGCCTTACGCGCTTGAAGGCCGTTATGCCGGTGGACAAGCTGAAGCAACTGTCGGGGTTGGCGTTGGCGCCAACATTCTTGTTGGCGGCAACAATGACACCGTGTCATTGCAGCCTTTGTCGGTGTCGGCGCAGACAGGCATCAACATTGCCGCAGGCGTTGCCGGGCTTGAACTTTATCCAGCGCGCCCTCCCGTCCGCCGCTATCGCTAAAATTTGAAGCAACGAAAGCCCGGCAGAAAAAATCGCTGCCGGGCTTTTTTTATTTAAGCGCGCTTGCATTTTTCAAAAGCGGAATATATAAGCGGCACACATCATTCGTATGATGTATATTGATGGAGTTTTTATGGGCCAGTCCCGCAGCTTTTTAGACACGATGCGCACCTCACAGGTGTTACTTCGTCGATGCGGCGTGCAAGGATAACACTGGCTTCCTGAAATCATGGCTGACCTGCGGCACACGCAATGGTCTCCTGCTTCTCCTCCTCACGCCCCAACACACCAAAACAAGCCGACGATAGCAATATTCTTTGCTTAAAGCCCAAGGCTTAAAGCGCGAATGGTCGTGTCTTTTGCCTTGGCGGGCCTCGCCGCGTCGTCACGCGTTCCGCACCCAAATTTTATTCATTTTACACAATTCGGAGATTTAAAAAATGTGCACCAATGGTTCCACACGCGTTCAGCTCGGCACACGGACAACAACCGTCCCTTGCAATTCAACTCTTGCCAAAACAGCGCCAGCGCCCAACCAGCCTTCAACAGCTTCAATCGACTTTAGTGGTTTCTGGAACGCGCTTTCCAGTGCAGCAGAAACGGTGGAAAACACCGTCACTGCGATGGCCGCGGCCATCGCAGCGCCGTCGCCAAAAAAATCGTTCCACAGCCGCAATTCAACACATTAAACACAAAGCCCAGACGTCTGGGCTTTGTCCTCTCAATTTTTTTTAAACAAACGGAGAAAAACGTATGACCGCGAGCATCAACCCGACTGTCACCTATAAAAATGTTGACAGCAAACCGATTGGCTTTGGCAAGGCGCAAATTGAAACGCAAAGCAATTCAGCATCAACAAGCAAAACCATCGCCGTTTGCAGCGCTGCCAGCAATGACAGCGAAGCAAATCTTTTTCAAAAATCCGCAGAAACGATTTACAACAGTAGCAAAGCTGCGTTTTCAAAAAAACTGACCTATTCACAATGGGCAAGCTTCCAATTTGGCGGTTACAGTTCAGAACTAAAGACTTTACAAAAAGCCGCAGATCAGGATGCCTGCAAGCAGCTTGCAAATGATAAGGCAAAACTTGAACTGGAAGGCGGCAAGTAGGCGCCCGCTTTTTAAATCCAAATCAAAAACCCGGCGGGTGCGCCGGGTTTTTTTGTGATCATTTTTTTAAAAGCGCTACTGCGTGCCGCGCAGCATCGAGCTGTCAGGTTTTGCCCGCACCAAGGGCTCGGCTGGCTTTTGCGTTGAAATTTTTGCAACAGACGCTGCCTCTTTAGGCTCGTCCTTTGGGGCATAATAAGGCGCAACATTTTCTGTGACACGTCCCGGCATTTGCGGCAGCGCGTTGAGGCCGGCAATCTGGCGCAGCTGAGGGCTGGCACCGCCTTCCACCCCCGGCAACAACGACAACGCTTCCGGCGATGACGCAGGAAGGCTGCTCAGGATTTTTTCGCGGCTGTCGTAAGCGCTTTCAGGGTTGTCGCCGCCGACAAGGGATGAGAGAAGCGATCCTTTTTTCTCGTTCTTGTCGCCAAGCCGCGCCATGAAACTTGCTTCCTGGCTGGCACGTCCGGCCAATGCATTCTGGATCGACGACGAGACCGCAGCAGGCGGGCAGGGCGATGTCGGCGAAAACACGGCGCCGGCCGTAAACGGCGTTTCATCAAATACATAGCGGTAAGAGCAGACGCCCACGACCGGCTCATTGCCGGTCACTTCGAAATGGTCAGACCCCTCTTTCAGGTTTTTCCAAAATTCAAGATGCGGGTTGCGGCGATATTTATAAAGGTTTTCAGCCGTCATCCGAAACGGCAGAAGCTGGAGTTGAAACCCTTTTTGCCCGCCATCAAACGCATCTCGGGCCAGCGCATAAATTTCCTCGACCTGTTCATTGGTCATCGCGTAGCAGCCGCGGCTGGAGCAGTCGCCATGCACCATCAGATTGTTGCCAAACCAGCCATGCGCGCGGTCATAGGCATTGGGAAAGCCCGTATCAAAGGACAGATAGTAACTTGAATTTGGGTTCATGCGCCCCGGTGTGATGGTGTAAAATCCCTCTGGTGACTGGCGGTCGCCTTCTTTGACCTTGGGGCCAAGATCGCCCGACCAGCGACAGACATTATAGCTTGTCAAAAGCGCATAAGGGCCGCTGCGGGTTTTCTTCCAGACTTCAAGCTTCGATTCTGACTTGTAGAGGCGCATGAGCACTGGCGCGCGCGGGTCCATATCTTCGCTTTCCATCGCCGATACAAGATGTGCTGGCACAGGTGTCTTGTGTTTTGGAATACCGCCCGGCGTGCAGGCGCCAAGAACAGCCAGCGTGGTGGCAAAAATGAAGCTAAGGCAAAATCTCATTGTGCTCTCAAAGGGCGTCAATTTGGCAGATCTGTCAACGATCATCAAACCTATAGAAGAGCTTCAATTAGGCCTTTTTAGGGAAAAGAAAGCGTTAAAACAACGCTTGCCGCAGCAAAATAGATAAAAGTTGAAGTATTGAGCAGGCCTTGCATGGCGGTTAGAAGCATAAACAATAGTTATTTTATAAAGCCACACGCATATTTAAAAGTTGAGCGACGCGATGTCTTTGCAGCCCAGTCTTAGCCCTCGAAGCCTGCCTGATGAGCAAAGCTCACATCCTTTAGGCATCGAAGGACAGGGCGTGCTCCGAGGCAGTTGGCGCGCCGCGCTTGATTTGGCGTCTGCTGTTCATGGGATGGCAAACACATCGCCTGACACGACCGCTGTTCGCTATATTTACGAATCAACACGCAATTCCACCTTGCGCAGTGTTTTGCATGATGGGGAGCTGGCACAACCATCTCTTTTGATAAAATCCACAAGACGCGCAGACTTGCAGCTTTTGCTCAAACGACGCAACAAACTTCTGATGGGTGAAGGTGAGCATATTTTGGCGATGGTAAAAAAAGACATGACATTAAAAATGGCGCAACTCAGTGAGCGTCTTGTGGATACGAAAGGCATTTTGAACAACAATGAAAAGCCTTGGCTTGAAGCCGAATATCGCACTTATAAAAATGTCACTGCACGCATCGGTCGAAAAGAGATCAGCTCGAAACTGTTTCGCGGCGCTGTGGGTCTTGGATTTATCAATGCAGGGCTTACTGTCTATCAGCTTTATGAAGCCTTTAAACAGGACAATACCGATCCGGTGAAGCCTTTAGCAGTTCGCCGCAATCTGGCACGCACGGCGGGCGAAATCATCGGCGGCGAGACAAGCTGCATTGCCGCGAATTATGCCCTGGCTTTTGTTACAAAAAAGCTGAGTGCCAAAGCGCGGTTGATTTCCGCCGCCGGCGCCCTTGTCGGCGGCTATTTCGGCACACTCTATGGCGGCCGTGTGGCAGGGAATGCATGGGATGCTTGGCAGGAATAAGAAAGGGACGATGATGCTGAATGAGAGTTCTGTTTTCTATCCATTGCGACGCGCAGCCGAAACATCGCTTCATGCATTAACCGGATTTCTACAGGATTCTCCTGGTCACCAAATTGACGGCCAAGGGTTTCTGCGCGGCTTGGGCAAATCTCTTTTTCTCGAAAGCAGTCGTCTTCTCAAACAATCGCGGGCCAATGTGCCATTTTTAAACCCTTTGTATTTTACAGGCCTAAAGCCTGGATTGTACGAAAAGAATATCAGCGCTTACAGGGCAAATTTTTTGAACGAAGCTGTATCTTCCAGCGGCTCGTTTGGGCGCAAAACCACGCGCTATGTCGTTGACGATACTATGGATATTTTTGCCCGAAAATATTTTGACGAAAGTGTTAATATTTTTGATCATGGGACGCGCCGCGGCGTGAAAGCGTTGCGCGATATTGGATTGCCTCATGTAGAGGCTGAGATTTTAAAAGCAAAGAACATAGCGACTGAAAATCTCGCCAAAAATTCTGCTAATGCCTTGGCGGATGATGTCACAAAAGGTTTCACGAAAAACCTTGAGAACGCGAACAAGGACCTGAAGGTTCTGGCAGACTATAAAATTCGCTCTGACAAATGGGTTCGCGCTGAAAATTACATGCGCTTATCAACACCGATACGTTTAGCGAGTGCCGTTTTAACGGCATGGCAGATTAACAGCGCGATTCAAGCGGACTGGAAAACGGGAAATCTAAAACAGTCCTTCAATGTGCTGGGTGATATTGTCGGCAGCCACGTTTTTGCAAAAATAGGGGCACGAATTGGAAACTCTATAGCAGGCCCGCGACTTGCCATTCCAATGGCAGTTGTGTTTGGAGGTTTAGGGTCTGTGTATGGGCAAAGGTTTGCGAGCAATTTCTATTAATAGATAAATAACATAAAGCTTGCGGTGCTCGATTTTATTCGGCAAGCACAACATTGTCTTTTTACTCTTCTTCTTGACAGGTATGTCTGTTTTAGCTAGCGCAATTCGATATTTTACTTTTAAACGAGGCCATAAAATGCAAAATATGCTATCGCAATTTCCTGTGCTGAACTTATTTAAACCGCTGCGCGAACCCAATGAAAAGTCCAACCATCCTTTAAGTACGCTTCTGTCGTTTTCAGCGGGCAGTGTTGACGGTCAGGGATTGTTACGCGGCGCAGTCAAAGGCTTGCGTCGGCGCTCAAACCTCGCGCTTTTGGAAGCGCGCAAACCCACCCCGGCCATTCCCGCAAAATATTTTAACGACATTGAACCCGGCCTTCACAAAACCTCTTATGAAAGTGTCTCGGGGCGGAGCGCACCGACAGAGGCAAATCTTATTGGAAATGCGGAACGCGAAATTTCCGTGCGTGTTGAAAAAAACGTTGCTGAAAAAATGACGTCATATTTTTCGCAACAGCCTCAACTTTTTCCGAAAATGCAGGTTGAAGGCGTTGGCGCGCTTGACCGTTACATTCTGCCGAAGGTCGAGGAATCAATGCTCCAGCAACAGGCCAAGCTGTCGCAATCCTTTAGAAAAACACCCGCTATTGTTAATGATACGCTCAATTCTGCAACAACCGCCCGCGTGATGGAAGGTGAAGCAATCGCCAATGATTTGAAGCTGCTCGACAAATATAAAATCAAGACGGCAGCCTATTTTGAAGGCCAGACATACTATCGCGTTTTTACGCCGCTTGCGGCTTTGAGCATTGGATTGACCGGCTATCAGGTTTATCATTCGATCGCCGATGATTATAAAAAATATCGCAGCTGGGGCCGCGAAAGTGTGCGCACGATGGGCGAGATTATGGGCAGCCAGATCCTTGGCAAATTTGGTTCACGTTTTGGAATTTTGTCTGCAATGGGTTTGGGCTATGCGGGAGCCATTTATGGCGGCCGCGCAATGGAAGCGCTTTATAATCGTCGTTACGGCGAGAACGCCTGACCCCAGTCCGCTTTTTTCAGGCAATCCTTGCCGCATTTTGCAGGCCATGTTAGGCCAGATCCAACTTTTCTCGAACAGATGGATCTTGCAATGCCCGCCAATAGCAGCGCCGTTAAAGCCGTAAATAACGATTACATCGTCAAAGACATCACGCTTGCCGACTTTGGCCGCATGGAAATTTCCATCGCGGAAACAGAAATGCCCGGTTTGATGGCCACCCGCGAGGAATATGGCGCCAAGCAGCCTTTGAAAGGCGCGCGCATTGCCGGTTCCCTGCACATGACCATTCAGACGGCGGTTCTGATTGAAACGCTGGCCGCCCTTGGCGCCGATATTCGCTGGGTGTCTTGCAACATTTATTCGACGCAGGACCATGCGGCGGCGGCCATTGCCAAAGCCGGCATCCCTGTTTTTGCCGTCAAGGGCGAAAGCCTTGAGGACTACTGGAACTACACGCGCAAGCTTTTCGAATGGTCGGATGGCGGCACGCCCAACATGATCCTTGATGATGGCGGCGATGCGACAATGTTTGTCCATCATGGCCTGCGCGCAGAAAATGGCGACACCGCTTTCCTCGACAAACCTGAATCAGAAGAAGAAGAGGTTTTCTTCGCTCTTTTGAAAAAAACACTGTCGGAAAAACCAAAAGGCTGGTTTGCCGAGCTCGCCAAAAACATTGTCGGCGTCTCGGAAGAAACCACCACAGGCGTTCATCGTCTCTATCAGATGGAAAAAGAAGGCCGCCTTCTGTTTCCGGCCATCAATGTCAATGACAGCGTGACCAAATCGAAATTCGACAACCTGTATGGCTGCCGTGAATCGCTGGTCGACGGCATTCGCCGCGGCACCGATGTGATGATGTCGGGCAAGGTTGCTTTCGTCGCCGGCTTTGGCGATGTCGGTAAAGGCTCGGCAGCGTCATTGCGTCAGGCCGGTTGCCGCGTCATCGTTTCTGAAATTGACCCGATCTGCGCGCTGCAAGCGGCGATGGAAGGCTATGAAGTTGCGCCGATTGAAGACGCGCTGCCACGCGCCGACATTTTCGTCACCGCCACAGGCAATAAAGACATCATCACCATCGAGCATATGCGCAAGATGAAAGACCGCGCGATCGTCTGCAATATCGGCCATTTCGACAATGAAATTCAGGTCGGAGCGCTGAAAAACCTGAAATGGCAGAACATCAAGCCGCAGGTTGACGAAATCACCTTCCCCAACGGCAGCCGCATTATTTTATTGTCGGAAGGCCGCTTGGTAAATCTCGGCAATGCGATGGGCCATCCAAGCTTCGTGATGTCGGCCTCATTCACCAACCAGACATTGGCGCAGATCGAGCTGTTCACCAACACGGCGAAATACGACAAAAAAGTCTACACGCTGTCAAAAGAGCTTGATGAGAAAGTCGCACGGCTTCATTTGGCAAAGATCGGCGTCAAGCTGACCGAGCTGTCGAAAGACCAGGCCGACTATCTTGGCCTGAAGCCGCAAGGCCCGTTCAAGCCTGATCATTATCGCTACTAAGCCAGATTATGCCGCGCATGCGACGCAAGGCCGACCTGCCGCGCAAAACCTGCGCGGCATGCGGTCTCGAATTTGCGTGGCGAAAAAAATGGGCAGCGGTGTGGGATGACGTTAAATTCTGTTCCGAGCGCTGCCGTAAGGGCAAGTCGAAGTCTCAGCTTCAAGAGAGTATACGTAAGTCTTAAAAATAGTTTATTTGAGTATAAAGAGAAGATTTGCAACTTCGCAAATTTAAAATGAGCTATTGTGTTTTTTCATCGAAGATCCGCCGTAAGGCGAGGGCATTATGCGCAATGCAACTTTCAACCAATTTTTGAGAGCCAAAAGCGGTTCTATTGTTATTGTTTTTGCCTTGGTTTTGCTGCCTCTAATTTTCATTATCGGGGCAGCCATTGAATACAGGTCGGTGTCTGAAAAACAGGCAGAAATCCAGAATGTGCTTGACGCCGCCGTTCTAGATGCGGGCCGTGCCAGTGTTGCAAAAGACGACAAGCTGTCTGTCGCAATGGCTTATTTTTCCAGCGCGCTTTCGGCAGAGCAAAAACCGGTTGTCAAAGATCCCCAGTTTTCATTTAAGGACAGCGGCACGAAGTTGCACGGCGAGGTCACGGTGTCATCTCCAACAACACTTCTCAGTATAGTTGGCTACAGCACTCTTGACGCGAAACTTACGGCCGAAGGTCAGTTCGCAAGAGCGACCACAACAACGACTACGTCTGGTGGAGGCGGTGGCGGAAGCTGTGTGCCTGATACAGCCCTTTGTTCAAGCGGCGGATGGTTTTATGATGGCTATGCTTGTCGTTGTTCTGCCCACCCCAATGATATGTATTCACGCGGGTGCGGTGGAGGGTGCGGTATGATTCAAGGCGGCGGCGGTGGCGGTACAACAACAACGTCAACAACTTTAACGCCTATTCCGATTATCCTTAGCAAGTAGAAAAACAATTCAGTACTTCATTCAAAGTTTGTTGGGCGGCTCTCATTCAGCTTTTATGTTGTCATATTCATGTGAATTGACAGCCGAATCGCACTTGGCGCTTTGCGCGCCACCGCAAATCAGTCATTCTTTATAGAAGAGGGGCCAGTTTTTTTTAAAAACTGGAGGCAGAACAAGACATCTGCCTTGAGAGGGCGAACGTTCGTGATGTGGTTTAAAAGCAGAGGCGCACTTTGCAGCGGCTTGTCCGCCATCGCCTTTGTTATCGCATCGCAAAACAGCGCCCTTGCCGCGCCGGTCTTTGCCGTATCGCTTCCCTACACCTCAATTATCGGCACATTGATCGCGGGCATGAGCGTTTTTGCTGCCGGTTGCGCCGTGATGATCATAAAAACACGGCGGCGGGCGCTGCGTGCGGAGCATGCCGCACACCGCGATGTGCATGTGCTGGCACGCCGTCTGGCGCTGTCGGAAATGCTAGGCCGTTTCGACGAGCAGCTGGTGCTGTACTGGGAAAAACCGCAAGGTGCGCCTGTCGAGCTGACGCGCGGCATGCCTTCGCGACTGAAATCAGCACCAGTAGAAGCCGAGCGCCTGCTTGACTTCAGCGAATGGCTTGAACCGGCCAGCGCCTCGGAACTGTCTTATAAATACGACTGTTTTCTCAACCGCAGCGAAGATTTTACGCAAAGCGTGCAAACAAGCGCCGGTGTTGCACTCGAGGTTGAAGCGCGCGCCACGGCCTCAGGTCCCATGCTGCGTATCAGGCCGCTGACCGATACGCGCGCACGCAGCGTCCAGCTTGCCGACCAGCTGACGAAAACCGTGCGTGAGCTCGATACATTCCGCAATTTGTTGAATGAACTGCCAGCGCCGCTCTGGCTACGCAGCGCCACCGGGCATTTGTCATGGGTCAACAAGGCCTATGCAAAAGCCGTCGATGCGGCCAGCCCGGCGCAGGTTGTGGCGCAGGGCTATGAGCTTTTGGACCAGAGCACGCGCGCGGCAGCCGTTGATGCGCTCTCCACCCAGAACAGCTGGCAGAGCCAGATTTTAACGATTGCCAACGGCAAGCGCCGCAGCCTGCAGATCATGGTCAAATCAAGCGGCGTGATCGAGGCGGGCTCTGCAATCGACGCCGCTGACAGCGAGTTCACCACGCGCGAGGTTGAGCGCGTTACGGCCGCGCATCAACGCACGCTCGACCATCTTGGCACGGCGGTTGCGACCTTCGGCGCCGACCGTAAGCTTGTCTATTACAACCACGCCTTTCAAAAGCTGTGGCAGCTCGACGCGCAATTCCTTGATGACATGCCGGACGAAGGCGCTTTGCTCGACCGTCTGCGCGAGCAAAGAAAACTGCCCGAACAGGCCGATTATAAAAACTGGAAAGCGCAGCATCTTGCAAATTACGCGGCCATCGAGCCGCGCGAGGTCTGGTGGCATTTGCCCGACGGGCGAACCTTGCGCGTGTTTACCCATCCCAATCCGCAAGGCGGAATTACCTTGGTGCAGGAAAATGTCACCGAAGTTCTCGATCTGAAAAGCCGCGCTGCCGCCTATGAGCGCATGCAGCGCGAAACGCTGGATGCCCTCTCGGACGCGGTCGCGGTGTTTGGCTCCGATGGCCGTTTGCGGCTGTTCAACCCCGCGTTGATGGAGATGTGGCATTTTGATGCAGGTTTTATTGGCGCCAATCCGCATATTGATGCGCTGATTGAAAAAGGCATGTCGCTTTACCAGAACCCTATCGTCTGGGCAGAGCTGAAACAGACCGTCATCGCCTTTGGTGAAGAGCGCAAAACCATCAGCCGCCAGCTGGAACTTACCAGCGGCACGGTTGCAGATGTGGCCTGCGTCCCGCTTCCCGACGGCGCGACATTGATGACATTTGTCGATGTGACTGCGGCGGTCAAAGTTGAACGCGTCTTGAAAGAGCGCAATGAAGCTCTCGAAGCGGCGACGCGCCTCAAAAATGATTTCATTCAGCACATGTCCTATGAGCTGCGCTCACCTCTGACAAATATTATCGGCTTTACGCAGCTTTTGACCGACCCGAAAATCGGGCCGCTGAACGCCCGCCAGTTCGAATATATGGACTACATCACCACCTCATCGGGTGCGTTGCTGGCGCTTATCAATGACATTCTCGACCTTGCAACCATTGATGCGGGGGTCATGGAGCTTGACCTGACGCATGTCGACATCAAGGACGTGGTCGACCATACGATCGAGGCGCTGCGCGATCGTTGCGCAGAAAAAAGCGTCAACCTCAACATTTCAATCGGCAAGGATGCCGGCGCGTTCACCGCCGATGCCCGCCGCGTCCGTCAGGCACTTTACAATGTGCTGTCAAATGCCATCGGCTTTTCAGAGGTCGGCGGCACGGTCGATTTTGATGCCACCCGCAACAAAGCGGGGGAGATCATTTTCACCGTGCAGGATTACGGCATTGGCATTGCCGAGGAAGACCTGCCGCATGTCTTCGAGCGGTTTGAAAGCCGGACCAAAGGCTCAAGCCATCGCGGCGTCGGCCTTGGTCTCTCCATCGTCAAGTCCATTATCGAGTTGCATAAGGGCAAAATCGATATCCGTTCAATGCCGGGACGCGGCACGCTGGTGACCCTTGTATTTCCGGCGTCCATGGGTAAGTCTGAAGCTCAATCCGCCGCTTGAGCTTAAGTTTACTGACCTGATGAACGCACCCATTTGCCATTTCGATATGTCCAGCATGGACGACACCGTAAAACTTGGCGAAGCCTTGGCTCTGGCGCTGCGCCCTGGCGACGTGCTCGCCGTCTCGGGCGATCTTGGCGCGGGCAAAACCACCTTGCTGCGTGCTTTGATTCAGGCATTTAGCGATGATCTGGCACTGGAAGTGCCAAGCCCCACTTATACGCTGCTGCAATCTTATGACGGTGCGAACTTTCGTTTCCCGCTTCACCATGCCGATTTTTACCGCGTCAATTCACCTGATGAAATTGAAGAGCTCGGTCTTGGGGAGCATCAACAGAACGGAGCGCTGTTGATCGAATGGCCCGAAAAAGCCAATGGCGCTCTTCCAGCGCACCGCTTCGACCTTCACCTTGAGAGCAAGGGTGAGGCGCGTACCGCCACCCTGTCATCCACGGATGACAATATGCGCAAGCGCCTCACGCGCCTTTGCGCCATTCAAGACTTTTTGCATGACTGCCCGCATGACGTGAAGGCACGCCGTTTTTTGCAGGGCGATGCCAGCCCGCGCGCGTATGAACGCCTGACACTCAAAGACGGCAAATCAGCCGTGCTTCTCAATGCGCTGGCACAGCCTGACCGCTCTGTTGGTGAACACCGCCTCAACTATATGAAGGTCACGCATCTTGCGCCCAATGATGCGATTGCGCCCATTCTGGCGCTCGGCGCCGAACTGCGCCAGCGCGGGTTTACCGTGCCCGAGCATTTGCATTACGACGTGGACGGCAGCCTGTTAATTCAGGAAGATCTGGGCAGCGGTTTTATCGCCGAAAACAGCGCGCCGGTTCTGCAGCGCTATCAGGCCGCAATTGACGTGCTTGTCGCTCTGCACCAGCAGGACTGGCCGCAAACGGCCAAAGGCCCGGCCAATGCGCAGCATCAGGTTCCGGTTTATAGCCGTGAGGCGTTCCAGACCGAGGCCAAACTGTTTCTGGAATTTTTCCTGCCGACGCTGACAGGCCGTAAAACCGACCCTGTCATTGAGGCAAGCTTTCGCAGCGCCTTTGACGGGTTGTTCGACAGTCTCGACCGTAGCCCGAAAACATGGACGCTGTTTGATTTTCATTCGCCAAACGCCATGTGGCTTGAAGACCGTGACGGCTTGCGGCGCATAGGCCTCCTTGATTTTCAAGACACGCGCCAAGGCCCCGAAGCCTATGATGTTGTGTCATTGGCGCAGGACGCCCGCGTCAGCGTCCCAGTTGAGATGGAGCACAATTTGCTGGAGCGCTATTTGCAGGCGCGCGCAACGGACAAAAAATTCGACGCCGAAACATTGAAAGTAGATTATGCCATTTGCGGTGCGCAGCGCGCAACCCGTATTCTTGGCGTGTTTGCGCGACTTGCGCATCAGGACGGCAAGCCGCATTACCTGCAGCATATTCCGCGCGTGTCGGATTATTTAGAGCGCTGCCTTGTCCATCCAAAAATGAAAGCGTTGAAAGTCTGGTTTGACAACAACGCGCCTGCGCAAAATCGCGTCTCGGCGATGCGCGCGGCGTGAGCGCGATGACTTTTTCGTCTACAGCAATGATATTGGCGGCCGGTCTTGGTACGCGCATGCGGCCATTGACGGACACAATGCCAAAACCGCTGGTGCCCTTGTGTGGCAAACCATTGCTGGACCATGTCATCGAACGGCTGTGCGAAGGCGGTGCGTCGCGTATTGCGGTGAATGTCCACTATCACGCCGACATGATCGAGGCGCATCTGGGCAAACGCAGAGCGCCCGACATCATCATCTCGGATGAGCGCGCGCAAATTCTCGACTCCGGCGGCGGCGCCAAAAAAATGCTCCCGGCTCTCGATGGCGACGCTTTTTTTCTTGCCAACGCTGACACCGCATGGAGCGAGCAAAATGTGTCGAACATGCGAGCGATGCGCGCTGCGTTTGACAGCGACACGGCTGACATTCTGCTGCTTTTGGCAGAGCACACACACAGCATCGGCTTTGAAGGCAAAGGCGATTTTCACCTTGGCAAAGAGGGACGGCTGATACGGCGCGGCACGGATGATGCTGCGCCTTTTGCCTATGCCGGTGTCGGCATATTTAAAAAAGAACTGTTTGAAAATACGCCGGACACGCCTTTCTCTCTTAACCTCTTGTTTGATCGCGCCATTCAGGCCGGGCGTTTGTTCGGGCTTGCGCTTCAGGGAACATGGATGCATGTCGGCACTGTTGAGGCTTTGGCGGACGCCGAGCAACATCTCAAGGCTTGCGCGGCATGAGTTCGGCGCAGGCCGCCACGCTTTTTTCAATCCCGCCCGCCGAAAATTTTCTCGACTGTTTTGCCGATGCGCTTCTTGGTGGTGCTCTGGTTCAGGGCGCCTTCGACCCGACTGATCCGCTGGTGCTTGCGCGCGCCACCATTTTCATGCCCAATCGCCGCTCCTGCCGCGCGCTGGAGCAAAACCTTGCGCGCCGCGGTCTTGTGCTGATGCCGCGCCTGCGGCCTTTGGGCGACATCGACGAAAGCGACCTTCTGTTCAACGCCAATGACCACGACATGCTGGATCTGCCGCCGGCGATTTCGCCGCTCGAGCGCCAGCTGATCCTGACACGGCTTATTCTTGCCTGGGCCGAGGCTGAGAAAAAAAACGGCCATGATGTTTCAACACCTGCGTCGCCTGCCGATGCAGCATGGCTCAGTGCCGCGCTGGCGCGCATGCTGGATATGGTGGCCAATGAAGGCCTTGCCCTTGAGGCAATCCTCGACCTCCCACCGCTGGAATTGCAGGCGCACCGCGAAGCGGCATTGCGTTTTTTGCAGATCGCCAGCACGGCATGGCCGACCTATCTTCAAAACACAGGCCGCGAAGAGCCGAATGTCCGGCGGCGGCGGCTGTTGCAGCTTGAAGCGCATTTGTTTGCACAAAGCCCGGACGTGCCTGTGATTGCGGCAGGGTCGACAGCCTCTGTTCCTGTTACGGCAGAGTTTCTTAGCGCCATCGCCCGCCACCCGTCGGGCTGCGTTGTGCTTCCCGGGCTTGACCGCACACTGGATGATACCGCCTTCAACTCAATTGAAGCGGACAACATTGCCAGCCACCCGCAGATTGCGATGGCACGTTTTTTAAAACGTGTCGGTGTTTCGCGCGCTGATGTGCGCACGCTTGGCAGCGGCAAGGTCCCGCCGCGTGAAGACGCGTTGTCACAAGCGCTTCGCCCGGCAGAGACAACCGACGCGTGGGTCTTGCCGGCGTCCAAAGCGTTTTCAATTGCAGATGCGATTGACGGCATTGGCCTTGTCGAGGCAGCAAATGCGCATGAAGAAGCGCTGACAATTGCCTGCCTGATACGCGAGACATTGCAGCATGAGAACCACACAGCCGCCCTCATTACGCCAGATCGGATTTTAGCGCGAAGGGTTGCCAGCGAGCTGAAACGTTTTGGCGTGACGACAGATGACAGCGCCGGTACGCCGCTTCTTGAAACGGCAGCCGGACTTTTTGCAAGGCTGGTCTGCAGCGCCGCGCATATCAGCGCAAAAAGCGCCGACATCCTCAGCCTGTTGAAACACCCGCTGTGCCAGCTTGAGAATAATGCGCAAGAAGCGGACATGCTCAACGGACTTATTGAGCGCGTCTGCTTTCGCGGTCTGCAAAAACCCTGCCTGCTTGCCGATGTGCCGCAACGGTTTGCGGCTGCGACCGACACAACAGCCGCAAAAGGTATTGATGCCGCACTGCGCGATCAGGCGCATGCGCGGCTTGTTGCGTTTACGCAAGCCCTGTCGACTTTTCAAAACTGTTTTTTTCAAAGCCAGTTACAGCCGTTCTCGCATTTGCTGTCATGCCACCGCGCTGCGATGGCGTCGCTTGCAGGCTTTAAAGCGATAAAAGGCGAGGCTGTTTTGCGCGGCGCACAAGGCGGGCTGGCGCTTGAAGAGGTTTTTGACCGTTTGCAGTCTGAGGCAACGCATGGCATGGCGCTGCGCGGCGAGGACTATCTGTCATTTCTCGAAGCGCTTATCGGCACGGTGGCCGTGCGTGCGCCGCAGCAAAGCACACGCGCTTTTATTTATGGTCTGCCCGAGGCGCGGCTGATCCGTCATGACAGGCTTATCTTAGGCGGCATGAATGAAAGCGTCTGGCCGGCGTCGACACAAAATGATCCTTGGCTGTCCCGGGGCATGCGCATGAACTTGAACCTGCCTGTTCCTGAAATGCGCATCGGCCTTGCCGCGCATGATTTCGTGCAGGCCATGGGCACGGCAGACATTTACATCACGCGCTCGCAAAAAGTGGCGGGCGCGCCAAGCGTGCCTTCGCGTTTTGTCCAGCGACTTGCCGCGTTTGTTGGTGAAGAAGCGTTTACCTCCATTCGCGCGCGCGGCGAAAAGGCTTTGGAGCTGACGCGGTATCTGACCCTGCAGGTAGAACCACCGCAGCCCTGCAGTCGTCCATCCCCTGTGCCGCCGCCATCGCTTCGGCTGACGCAGCTTTCAGTGACACAGGTGGAAACCTTGCTGCGTGACCCTTATGCGGTTTATGCGCAGAAAATTCTGAAACTTCGCGCGTTCGAGGCATTGGATGACACATTTGGCGGCAAAGAGCGCGGGAAGTTGATCCATGAAATTCTTGCCACATTTGCCGAACAGGTAAACAGGGGTGCGCCTTTAAGTGAGGCAACGCTTGAGCAGATCGCGCAAAAGAGCTACGCGCCTTTTTTGGACGATCCAGAAGTCAAAGCCTATTGGTGGCCACGGTTTCAATCCTCCATCCCAGAGCTCGTCGATTTTGAAAGACAGCGCCGCCACTCCCGCCCTGATATTGTTGTCGAATGCGATGGTGCGCTTACGATCAAACTTGCCAATGGCGATTTCAAATTGACTGCGCGCGCCGACAGGATTGAGCGCGCTGGCAGTGACCTTGCCATTATCGATTATAAAACCGGAACACTTCCAGCAGAAAAAGAGATTGCGGCGTCGTTCGCGCTCCAGACAAACCTGCAAGCGGCAATGGCCGACAAAGGTGCATTTACAGGCATTACCGGACAGACAAGCGAGGCAATGTATGTCGGTCTTGGCGACGACGAGTTGGAGATCCGGCCAAAAAAACCAGAGCAGCGCATGCCTGACGCTGAGCGGGCACTCGGCGGCGTCATCGCGGTCTTGAAAAAATTTGACGAAGGGGCGCCTTTTCTTTCAAAGGCAGATTCCGCACTCGCGCCGAAATACAACGACTATCTTCATCTGTCGCGCCTCAAAGAATGGGGCGTTGTCGACCAAAATGAGGAGGCCGGCGAATGAGCGGTGTTCTGAAAATCGATCAAATAACGCAGGAACGCCAAGAGCGCGCGTCCAACCCGGCAAACTCGGCATGGGTATCGGCCAATGCAGGATCTGGAAAAACACATGTGCTGGCGCAGCGCGTCAAACGCCTGCTTTTAAATGGCGTGTCCCCCGACAAAATATTGTGCCTGACCTACACAACGACGGCCGCCGCCAATATGGCCAACCGTATTTTGAGCGAGCTGGCCTCATGGGTGGCGATGGACGCGCCTGAACTGCGCCAAACATTGGCAGCGCTCGACAATCGCAAAGACAATAATGTGTCTGCAGCTGAGCTGACATTGGCGCGGCGTCTGTTCGCACGCGCGCTTGAGACGCCGGGCGGCCTTAAAATTCAGACCATCCATGCGTTTTGCGATGGCGTGCTGCATCAATTTCCGTTTGAGGCGGGCCTTGCCGCAAAATTTCAGGTACTTGATGACATTACTAAAAAGGAGCTGGTTGACGACTGGTTTCAGGGCGCTCTCGCCGCCGCGCCTGATACGCCGCTGCGCACCGCACTTGACGCATTGCTGGCCGTCAAAAAACCGCAGTCACTTGTTGAAGAATTACAAAAATATCTTGGTGCATTGAAACCGCTGCTAAAAGACAACAACAGGCGCGACAATATTTACAAAACGTTGGGTCTCGATCCAAAACTGTCATTGCAAGACATTGAAGCGCAAATTCTGAATGACGCGCATTTGCCGGCACATGAATGGCCGGAGGCAATCTTCGCGCTTCGTAATTATGCGTCAGGCCCAAAAGCGGACAATTCAAAAGAAGGAAAGCTTGTCGCTAAGCTGGAAAAAGCTCAAACAAAACCTGCCGCCCTGCGCTCTCGCGCTTACCTGAATGTTTTTCTGACAAACGAAGATGAGCTTCCCAAAAGCATTGTAACAAAAGGTTTTGAACAAAATGCGCCGCAGATGGCGCAGAAATTTGTCGATGAGCACGCGCGCTTTGAAACTTTTCTTCCGCTTTATCTCAAATACCGGACAGCGGAAAACAGCCTTCATTTTATGACGGTTGCCGAAGATCTGTCGCGCTTTCTTGGCACATATAAACAGCAGCATGGCCTTCTCGAATTTGATGAGATGATTGAAAAGGCAGGCGCGCTTCTGGGCGGCAGCGGCGCGCCATGGGTGCATTACAAGCTGGATCAGGGCGTCGACCACATCCTCGTCGATGAAGCGCAGGACACAAGCCCGGCGCAATGGAATGTGATCAATGCGCTGGTCGATGAATTTTTTGCAGGCGAGGGCGCGCGAAGCACAAGGCGCACCGTGTTTGCGGTCGGCGATGACAAGCAGTCCATCTTTTCGTTTCAGGGGGCGGTTCCGCAGCGCTTCGAGGCTGAAAAACGGGCGCTGGCAACAAAAATTGCCCGTGCCGGACAAACATTCGAAGATGTGCCGCTGAACCTGTCGTTCCGCTCCAGCCCTGTCATTATGCAGGCCGTGGACAGCGTGTTCGCGCAAGAGATCGCCGCCGCCAATGTGACAGGCGCGCAAGATTTTCCAGCGCATATGGCGGCAAAAGCCTATTTGCCGGGGCGGATTGATTTGTGGCCGCTGGAGCAAAAAAACAAGAGCGAAACGACGGAAGCGTTTGCACACCCGTTTGGCTTGGAAGGCAAGCTTGTCCCACCGCGCCTGCGGTTGGCGCGCAAACTGAGCATACATATTGCTGCCGCGCTGAAAAATGAGATTGTGCATGACGGCGCACAGTCAAGGCGCATGCGCGCTTCTGACATTCTCATTCTTGTTCGCAGCCGTGGACCGCTGTTTGATATGTTGCTCCGCGAATTGAAATCCCATGGTGTGCCCGTTGCGGGTGCAGACCGGCTCGTGCTCAACACACACATTGCGGCGATGGACCTTGTCGCACTTGGGCAGGCCATGCTGTTGCCGGACGATGACCTCAACCTCGCCTGTGTCCTGAAATCGCCGCTTATCGGGCTTGGTGATGATGACCTGATGGCACTTTGCCCCACACGGCGCACAAGCTTATGGAACGCTTTGGCTGATCGCGCGACAGAAAAACCAGCATGGCAGGCTGCATACCAGACCTTGAAGGCATGGCGCATGCGTGCGCAGCTTTGCAAACCCTATGAGTTTTTTGCCCGCGTTCTTGGCGAAGACCAGGGCCGGATCAAATTTTATCGCAGGCTGGGGCAGGAAGCGGCAGACGTTCTCGATGAATTTCTTGATGCCGCGCTGGACTTTGAACAAAGCCACATTCCAACATTGCAAAATTTTATTTTTAATTTCCAAAAAAATAAAAGTGAAATCAAGAGACAACTGGAAGAGGCCGACGACACAGTGCGCGTGATGACAACCCATAGCGCCAAAGGGCTTGAGGCCAAATGGGTCATTCTGGCCGACACGACGGACCTTCCCAATTCTAGACATCTGCCGCGGATTTTGACCCTGCGTGCACACGGGCAGCATACCGCCGCATGGGCGCCGAGCAAAAAATGGCATGTCAGCGAGACGTCCTTTGCCCATGCTGAAGCGGCACAGCTTGCAGACGCCGAATATCGCCGCCTTTTATATGTGGCAATGACACGCGCTGAAGAGCGCCTGACGATTTGCGGGGCAGAGGGGCAACATGGCGTAAAGCCATCAAGCTGGTATGCGCTGGCCGTAAATGCGTTGAAACCACTGGCCACATCGCAGACCGGCGAGGGTGATGACACGGTCTATCACATCAGCGCAGGTGAGTATCCGCCGCTGCACGCTGCACAAAAGCAAAACGCACGCAGCACGTCTTCTGCGCCCTCATGGTTGTTTGAAATGCTTTCCGAAGCGCCGCTTTCAACCGCTGTGCTGAGCAGTGATATGGACGACAGCCTGTCCGATGCGCAGGAAAAGCAAAGGCTCAAAACGCAGCTGCGCGGAACGCTGCTTCATCATTTGCTTGAGCGGTTGCCAAAAGTGAACCGCGATAAAAGACAGGCCGCGGGAGATCTCTACTTAAAAAACCAGACGGATATCTTTAACGATGCCGAACGTGCGGCTCTAATTGACGAGGCGCTTGGTGTTCTCGGTCTTCCCGATATTGCCGATTTTTTTGGCGCCAATTCAATGGCCGAAGTGCCTTTGGCTTTTCAAAAGCCTGACCGTTCAGGCGTGCCGCAAATTGTCTTTCGCCGCATCGACCGGCTGGTTATCAATGCAAGCGACCTCTGGATCGTCGATTTCAAATCTGGCCGCGCAGCAGCTGCTGGCAATGTTCCACCAGCCTATCTGATGCAACTTGCGCATTATCGCGCTGCCATGCAGCTGGCCTACCCAAAGCACAAGATCCATTGCGCCCTGTTATGGACCAGCGCGCCGCGCCTCGACATCATTGCAACCCAAACGCTTGAAACAGCGCTGCTTCAGGTTGCTTGACCTTTGGCTATAGGCAACCTAACTCTATAGGACGTGTTCTTGAGGAGTAGTGCCATGGGTACGACAAAAGCAACCGACGATAATTTCAAAACCGAAGTTCTTGATGCCGCAGAGCCTGTTCTGGTCGATTTTTGGGCAGAATGGTGCGGGCCTTGCAAGCAGATTGCGCCGACACTTGACGAGATTGCCAACGATATGGGTGGCAAGATCAAGATTGTAAAATTGAACATCGACGAAAATCCAAACGCTTCGCAGGAATATGCCGTGCGTTCGGTTCCGACTTTGCTGCTGTTCAAAAATGGCAAAGTGGTCGGACAGCACGTTGGCGCCGCGCCAAAATCAAAGCTTGTTCAGTTCATCACTTCGAATGTCAGCGCCGCCTGAAGGCAAAGTGCTGACACTTGATCTTGCGGGACTTAAATGCCCGCTGCCTGTTCTTAAATTGCGCCGTGCGATGCAGGATCTGCCGCACGGCGTTTTTATTGAAGTTATCGCCAGCGATCCCATGACCCGGCTTGATGTGCCGCAGCTCGTGAATGAGCTTGAAGGACATCTTGTGTCAGCGGAAATAAGGGGCGGCCTTTACCATTTTGTTGTTCAGTCTAAAGGTTAAGCGCCGTGACAAGGCGTGCGGCGATGGCGCGGTAATGTTGTGAAAATTCCGTATCGTCGACTGTAATCGGCCGCCCGTTGTCGGCGCCCTGCATGATCGGCATCTGCAACGGGATCGCGCCAAAATACGGCAAATCTTGATGGCGCGCTTCAGCTTCAACACCGCCTTGGCCAAAAATATCATGGGGTTTGCCGCAGCACGGGCAGATGAACACGCTCATATTTTCGATCAAGCCAAGAATAGGAATACCGGTCTCATGAAACAGGGCGATGCCTTTTCGCGCGTCGATCAGCGCCATGTCCTGCGGTGTTGAAACGATCAGCGCGCCGTCCAGTGCCAGCCGCCGCGTCAGTGTGATCTGCGCATCGCCGGTGCCGGGCGGCATGTCGATCAATAAAATATCAAGCGCGCCCCAGCTGACATCCCTGATGAACTGGGTCAGCGCCTTGTCGATCATAGGCCCACGCCAGATCAGGGCAGCATCAGGGTCAACCATCGTGCCGATGGAGGTCAGGCGTACGCCATAACGCTCAAACGGGATCATTTTGTGATCGTCACCAAGCGCGGGCGTTTCATTGAGACCAAACATCAAAGGCACCGAAGGGCCGTATATATCGGCGTCCATCAAGCCCACGGCATGGCCGAGCTTTGCGAGTGTGACGGCAAGATTTGCAGCCGTGGTCGATTTGCCGACACCGCCTTTGCCCGAGGCAACCGCGACAATTTTTCGAACGCTGGGTAAAGACAGAACCTGAGATGGCTCACGTTTTTTCTCGGCGGTGCGGGTGATGAGGACACGTTCCATGCCCTCAACCTCATGAAGCACATTTTGGATTGCGGCCTCAAGCGCGGCCATGTCGCCGTCAGATGCAAATCCGGCATTCAAGGTGACATAGGCGACACCAGATGCAACGCTAAACCCACCGTAAATCCGGCCTTCAACAAGTGGCAAATTGTCAGGGGTCACAACTGTTTTAAGCGCAGCGGTGATGCGGGTGTTCAAATCAGTCATGGTGTTTGTTAAAGCGCGGCTGCCCAAGGCTTAGCAATGGATTTTCTTCGAAAAGCGCTTTATATGCAATGATGAAAGTTGGCCGATGATCAATACGCATTTTAACTGGCGAATGTTTGCCGTCGTTCTGCATGATGCCGCGATGACGGCGCTTGCTTTGGGCCTTGCTGTCTCATTGACCAGCCACCCGATGAAGCCCGGCGTGCTTGCGGCGCTTTTGCCTGCTCTGCCGCTGTTTATCATCTATGCCTCCGGCGTTTATGCCGTATTTCGGCTTTACCGTTCCAAATGGCGCTTTGCCTCCGTCCCCGACCTTGCAAATATTTTCAAAGCCTCCCTTGTTTTGGGGCTGACGCTTTTGATTGCGGACTACACCTTCGCCTCTTCGCTGACAGGCAATGTGCTCTTTGGCAAAGTTACGCTGTTTCTTTACACGCTGCTGCAAATGATGACGCTTGGCGCGGCACGCCTGTTCTATCGCTATTACCGTTTCAAGCTGAGCCTGACGGGCACAAAAACAGCCGCGCGCCTGCCTGTGCTTTTAATCGGCAATGGCGCAGAGGCCGACACTCTTCTTCGCGCCATTGAAACACAGGCCATTTCCAACATTCACCCGGTCGGGCTTTTGATGACATCTCACGCGCGGCGCGGGCAATCCATCCGCCAGGTGCGTGTCCTTGGCGGCGTCGAAGATTTTGAGCGTGTGCTCGTCGAATTGGAGCAAAACCAGCAGCGCCCACGCCGCGTCATCGTGCTGCCGAGTGCATTGCCGGAACTCAATGATAATTTTTTTGCGCATTTGCAGCGTAATGGTATCCCTGCACAAAAATTATCGTTCCTGCGTGATGCGCACAGTGAGCAGCAAACGGTGCAGCTTGAAGCGGTCGAGATTGAAGACCTTTTGTTTCGCGGCGCTGTCCACATTGACGAAGAGGCCGCGTCAGCTTTCATCAAAGACCGGCGCATTGTTATTACCGGCGGTGCAGGGTCGATTGGAACCGAGTTATGCCACCGCGCGCTGGCCTTCGGATGTTCCGCCCTGCTGGTCATCGACCAGTCCGAGGCCGCGCTTGTTGCGCTTCAGCATCAGCTGAGCTCGTTGGGTCTTTCATGCAAGTTGGAGTACCACCTTGCCGATGTCCGCGATAAAAAAAGGCTTTTGACCATATTTTCAGACTTTAAGCCCGACCATGTGTTTCATGCCGCAGCGCTGAAACATGTTCCCATTATTGAAAAAGATTGGGCGGCAGGTCTGACGACCAACATTCAAGGCACACGAAATGTTTGCCAACAGGCGCTTGCAGCAGGCGCTCAGACGGTTGTGATTGTCTCAACCGACAAAGCCGTTGATCCTGTCTCCGTGCTCGGGTTTTCAAAACGCTATGGCGAACTTTATGCCGCGGCGCTCGACAAGGAAACGCAAGATGCACGGCGCGTTGTTGCGGTTCGATTTGGCAATGTCTTGTGCTCCAGCGGATCGGTTGTGCCACTGTTTCAGCAGCAGATTGCCAAAGGCGGGCCTGTCACCGTGACGCATGCCGCAATGCTGCGCTATTTTATGACAATGCGCGAAGCGTGCGATCTTGTGATGACCTCCGCCGCGCATGCGGCGCAGGACAATCTGCGCACCGCCAGCATCTATGTTTTGAACATGGGGCAGCCCGTGCGCATTCTTGATCTTGCAAAACGCATGATTGCGCTTTTCGGCCAGTCTTCAACTCAGGCAATTGAAATTGAGTATACCGGCATCCGCCCCGGCGAGCGTTTGAACGAGACGCTGTTTTCACCCAGTGAAACGCTGAAAGATGTTGGCCTTGAAGGCATTTCAGCGGCCTATGGCGAAAGCCCTTCGCTGGCGCATCTCGACAGTGCATTTGCAGATATTCACAGCGCAATTGAAAACAATGATCGCGCAGGCGCCATGCAGCTTTTGCAAACGCTTGAGACATATAAATTGCCTGCCCCGCAGCTCTCTCTCGTGAGACATTAAATGATCGAATTGCACACCCCAAAACGCGCGCCGCAGGCGCCCAAAGTCGGCATTGTGTCGCTAGGCTGTCCGAAAGCGCTGGTCGATTCAGAGCGTATCCTCACAAAGCTGCGCGCGCAGGGCTATGTTATTTCCGGCAGCTATGATGATGCCGATGTGGTGCTCGTCAACACTTGCGGTTTTATCGACAGCGCGCGCGAAGAAAGCCTGAACGCGATTGGCGAGGCCATTGCCGAAAACGGAAAAGTCATCGTTACCGGTTGCCTTGGCGCGGAAGCGGATGTGATCCGCGCCCGCCACCCGAAAGTTTTGGCCGTCACAGGTCCTGCCCAATATGAAGCGGTTGTGAACGCGGTGCATCAGGCTGTGCCCCCAACGCATGATCCGTTTTTTGATCTTGTGCCGGAGCACGGCCTGCGCCTGACGCCGCGCCATTACGCTTATTTGAAAATTTCCGAAGGCTGCAACAATCGCTGCTCGTTCTGCATCATTCCGGCGCTGCGCGGCGATCTTGTCTCGCGCCCGATCCACCACGTGCTGATCGAGGCGGAGCGCCTTGTAAAAGCTGGTGTAAAAGAGCTTCTTGTCATCAGCCAGGACACATCGGCCTACGGCGTTGATGTCAAATACGCGCCGTATCAATGGCGGGACCGTGAATGGCGCACCAAATTCATCGACCTTGCCAACGGTCTTGGCGAGCTTGGGGCGTGGGTGCGTCTCCACTATGTCTATCCTTATCCGCATGTCGATGAGGTTATTCCGCTGATGGCGCAAGGCAAAATTCTGCCCTATCTCGACATTCCGTTTCAGCATGCCTCGCCGCCAATTCTCAAAGCCATGAAACGCCCCGCGCATGCTGAAAAAGTGCTCAACCGCATCGCTTCATGGCGGCGCATCTGCCCGGACCTAACATTGCGTTCGACCTTTATCGTCGGGTTTCCGGGTGAGACCGAGCAGGACTTTGAATGTCTGCTTGACTGGATGCGCGAAGCGCGGATCGAGCGTGCGGGCTGTTTCAAATATGAAAACGTCACCGGCGCGGTCTCGCGCGACATTGCGGGTCACGTTCCTGAAGAGGTCAAGGAAGAACGCTGGCACCGTTTCATGGAAGTGCAGCAGGACATTTCAGCTGCTGCTTGCGCTGCAAAGGTTGGGCGCGTGATGGATGTTCTGATCGACGAGGTGACAGACAAGCATGCTTTGGGGCGCACAAGTGCCGATGCGCCGGAGATTGACGGCGTCGTGACATTGCCGCCGCAAGGTCTGGCGCAAGGCGATATCGTCAAGGCGCGTATCCTTGCCGCAGATGCCTATGATCTTGTCGGCGAGGTTGTGGTATGACGGTAGCGGTCACAGGCGGCGCGGGCTATATCGGATCACATACGGTGCTGGCCTTTCTCGACAAGGGTGAGCGCCCGCTTGTCATCGACAATCTTTCGACCGGACACAAAAGCCTCGTGCCCGAGGGCGTTGATCTTCATGTCGGCGATGTCGGCAATGAAGAATTTGTCGGCGACATTCTAAAACGTAATGCGGTGGACAGCGTCGTGCATTTTGCGGCAAGCATCGTCGTGCCGGATTCAGTCGCCGATCCGCTGGGCTATTATTACAACAACACCGTCAATACGCGCGCACTTCTCAGCGCCTGCGTCAAAGCGGGTGTGAAACATTTTGTCTTTTCATCGACAGCCGCGGTTTACGGCAACCCGGCGCAGCAGCCTGTCACCGAGCAGACCCCGCTGGCGCCGCTCTCGCCTTATGGCGCATCAAAAATGATGTCGGAGCGGATGATCGAAGACGCTGCGGCTGCCTTTGGTTTTACATATGCCATCTTGCGCTATTTCAATGTCGCAGGCGCCGACCCCGCGCTGCGGGCGGGGCAGATGACGCCGCGAGCTACCCATCTTATCAAGGTTGCGGTCGAGGCCGCCCTTGGCAAACGTGATGGCGTTGATGTGTTCGGAACCGATTTTGACACCAAAGACGGCACGGGCGTGCGCGATTATATCCATGTCAGCGATCTTGCCGCCTATCATGTCGCCGCGCTCGATTTTTTAAAAAAAGGGGGCAAAAGCGGTATTTTCAATTGCGGTTATGGCAAAGGTGCGTCCGTGCGCGAGGTGATCGCCAGCGTGGAACGCGCGGGAAATTGCACAATCAAGGTACAGGACAAGCCGCCGCGCCCCGGCGATCCGGCCGCAATTGTTGCCAATCCGGCGCTGGTTCAGGCTTCTTTTGCAGTGAAGCCGCGCTTTGCCGACCTTGATACGATTACAGCGCACGCTTTGGCCTTTGAAAAGACGCTGTAAAATTCTGCAAGGCAAAGTGATTGGCGCATGTCTGGACTTCCCGAGCGCAAAGCGTGACAAAACGTCAACAAATTCAAGGGTTAGATAATGATTCCGTTTATTGATCTGAAAGCGCAACGTGAAGCGATGGGGCAGGCGATTGAAGACGCCATCCTAAAAGTCGTTCGTCATGGCGGTTACATTCTGGGCCCTGAGGTTGCTGCGCTCGAGCAGGAGCTGGCGGCATTTTGCGGCGCCAAACATGTCATTTCCTGCGCCAATGGCACAGACGCCCTAGCGATGGTGCTGATGGCAAAAGGCGTCAAACAGGGCGATGCCATTTTCTGCCCCAGCTTTACATTTGCCGCGACCGCAGAGGTTGTTGCATGGCTTGGCGCCGTGCCGGTGTTTATCGATATTTTGCCCGGCAGTTTCAACATGGACCCGCAAAGTTTGAAAGCGGGTTTGAAACTTGCAAAAGATCAGGGCCTTAATCCTGTCGGCCTTATCCCTGTCGATCTGTTTGGCCAGCCCGCCGATTATGATGCGCTGCTGCCGATTGCGATGCAGCACGGGCTTTGGGTGCTGTGCGATGCGGCGCAAAGTTTTGGCGCCGACTATAAAGGGAAAAAACTTGGCGTGTTTGGCGATGCGACAACCACGAGCTTTTTTCCGGCAAAGCCGCTCGGCTGTTATGGCGATGGCGGCGCGATCTTTACCGACAATGACGAGCTTGCAACAGTGCTGCGCTCCATTCGCGTGCACGGACAAGGCGAAGACAAATACGACAATGTGCGTATTGGCATGAACGGTCGCCTTGATACGATGCAGGCCGCGGTGCTTAATGAAAAGCTGAAAATTTTTCCGGTTGAAATTGCAGCGCGTCATCGCGCGGCTGAAAGATATAATGAAGCGCTGCAGGACATCGCCATCGTTCCGCGCCTCGACCCCGATGTAACATCCGTCTGGGCGCAGTACACGTTGCGTTTCCCGAACGGCAATCGCGACGCGATTGCAGCGTCATTGAAAGCGCAAGGTGTGCCAAGCGCGATCTATTATCCAAAACCCATTCACACGCAGGCGCCTTACGCCCATTATCCGCAGGCGGAAAACGGGCTACCCGTATCAGAACAGCTTGCGGGCGAAGTCCTCAGCCTGCCAATGCATGGCTATCTGACCAAAGACGTGCAGGACACAATCATCGCTGCGGTGCGCAAGGCCGCTCACGCGCTGAGCAGCGCTGCATAAACATCCATAAAAGCTGTTGCGACCTGTTCTTGCGTAAATCCGTCACAAACACGCGCGCGCGCAGCACTACCGTATCGGGCGCGCAATGCGTGGTTTTGAGCAAGCTCGCAGACGGCTTTTGCCGTGGCTTCAATATCGCCTGATGGTACAAGCTGGCCTTCAATACCGTTCCGCACAATCCTGTTGCAGCCTGTCACATCAGTTGCGAGAATGGCGCGGCCACAGGCGGCAGCCTCCACAAGGCTGCGTGGCAGGCCCTCGCGTCTGGACAAAAGTACCGCGATATGTGCGGTGCGCCAGACATTACGCACATCGTCGACAGTGCCATGCCATTTTATTCCCGGCTGATCCAGCGCATGAAGCTCGGCCTCTGTCAGCGAACTGGTGTTAAAGGGGTCAGGTGCGCCATAAAGATCGAGGCTTACATCTGCCCCATAAGCGCGTGCAAGTTTCACCGCTTCAACGGCATCAACGATGCCTTTGGCCTTTGTCATGCGCGCAACAACGGCAAGCCGCACAGGCAGGGAAGGCTCGTCAAGCGGCACGAAATGCGTTTCATCGACGCCAGCGCCACCAACCACTGTTATGGCGTTATGCGCATCAATGCCGAGGGAACGGCGGTCGTCGTCATTTTCAAAAACGTAATGAAAATGCCGGCCTTGAAAACATTTCAAAAGAGTGCGGATCACGCTGCGTCCCAGTCCAGACATGAGGCCGGGCTCAATCCAGAAACGGCCAAGCCCTGTCGGCGCCAGAACAATTTTGGCGACACAGCCTGCAAAAATGACGGGCGTCAGCAAAGCGCAGTTTTGCAGGCCGATTACATGCACAAGGTCTGGTTTGAACATGCGCAAGATTTTGAAAAGCTCGATGCTGTTGCGAATAAAACGAAACGGGCTTTTTTTTGCGCGTAACCGGTGCAGCGAAAAGACCTTCAGCTCATCAACCGTTGCAGGTATGGACAGGCTGGCGGCCAGCGCCGCTTCATAACCCTCTTCTTTCGCGCGCCGCGCCACATGCAGGAAATGGCTTTTAAAAAACCAGTCATCGGTCGCGACATATAAAATACGTTTTTTAACAGAGTTAGCGCTCACGCCCGTTAACCTCGCCAGTGCTTTGCCCTAGGCGAGCGCCGCAAAAACTCCCATAACAAGACAATGGCCATTTTGCATCCTTTTCTCGTCTGGCTGCCTTTGCTCGCCTTTGCTTTAAGCTGTGGCGGCACCTATTGGCTGGCTTATGACATGAAAAAGCGCGGGGCGTTTGACCCCGCTTTGCCGCGTTCCTCGCACGCCCGCGCCGTGCCGCGCGGCGGCGGGCTGGCTCTGATGAGTGCCTTTGTCCTTGCCGCGGCGCTGCTTGGTTTTAATGTTGGCTTTTTATGTCTTGCCGGCGTTCTGGTTTTTGTGTCGTGGATTGATGACCGCACCGGTCTCGATTGGCAGTTGCGTCTGGTTGCGCAATGTTTTGCTGTTGGGTTCAGCCTCGCTTTAATGCTGCTTTCGGGCACGCTGGCCGAGCTTCATGCGCTGCTGCCATTTCTGCCGTTCACCATTTTTGTGCTTGCAAGCGCGTTGATGTTCTTGTGGTACATCAACCAGTTCAATTTTACCGACGGAATTGATGGGCTTGCTGTCAGTCAGGCCTGCGTCACAAGTTTTGGCTGTGCGACATTTTTATTGTTGCTGACCACGGACATGGCGACGGGTTTTACCGCTCTTGCGCTTGGCGGCGCAGCGCTTGGATTTTTTGTCTGGAATTTTCCACCCGCGCGTATTTTCCTTGGGGATGTCGGCAGCATCCCGCTGGGGTTTTTGACGGGTCTTTTGCTTTTGATCACGGCCGCATCCGGTGGCTGGGGTCTCGCGCTGGCGCTTCCCTGCTGGCTGTGGCTCGATGCATCGGTGACATTGCTGCGCAGGGTTCTGTCGGGCCATTCCCCCATGCAGGCGCATCGCAGCCATCTCTACCAGCTGGCGGCGGGGCGCGAGATTGCCGGCCACCGCCGTGTCATGAAAGTGTTTATTGGCCTGCAGGCATTGCATTGCCTCGCGCTGGCAATCAGCCTTTATCTATGGCCGGACTGGCAGGTGGTACTGCCGTTTATTTCACTTGGGTTTGGCTTGATCTATTTTGCAGCACTGTTTGCGCTGTCGGCCCAGCACAAAAATTAGGCGGCGCTTTCTTTGGCCGGTTGTGGCAGCTTTTTAAGCCCATTGGCCGAAATTTCCTCGCGCGGTTCTGGTCCGAAATAGCTTGGCGTGCGGATGAACGGGCGCGGATGCAGGACAATCGAGGCCACGCGCTGAAACAAAGCATTCGGGCTGATGGGTTTGCGCAACACCTCGTTCACGCCGGACAGGCGCGCCCGCAAAATGCGACGGCGCTCCGTATGGGCGGTCAGCAAAATCAGCGGCATGTAGGCAAAACGGCAGTTTTCAGGATCACGAATCGTTTTTACCATTTCAAGACCGGTCATGCCGGGCATTTCCCAATCAATAATCGCGATTTCGGGGTGATATTGGTTGATTTTGTCGAGGCCGGACGCGCCGTCTTCCGCTTCATAAATCGAGCGGCAGCCAAAGCCGGACAGCATCGTGCGAACGATGGTGCGCATATAGGCGCTGTCATCGACAATGAGGAAGCTCATGGATTCAAAGTTGATTGACGTGCCCATACCGTTTTCAGCATACGCCCAACATCTTTAAAGAAACCCAAATCACATAAATTTTGAGGGGTGCTACATTTTGCAGCGATTGGGCTCTATTTGCCCTTATTTTGCGCAAAAAAGCGCGCCGCAGCGACAATGCGCTCGCCTGCGGCAAAAGGCGGCGTCCAGCTAAACGTCTTACAAAAATCGGACATATCAATCGACAGCGGCTCGGCGGCCTTGCGAAAGGCTCCGCTTTTTCCAGCCAAGGCCGCTGCCGTTTTCAGGGCAAAGGCAGGCATTGGGAGCAGGATCGGCGTCTTTCCGACCCCTTCGCCAATCAGGCGAATCAACTCAGGCAGTGAAAAACTGTCCGCGTCGCTGACCGGATAGGCGTTAAGCCCTGCCGCGGGGTGCGAAACAAGTTGCGCCAGTGCATCACCGAGATTTTTGACATCAATCATGGCGCGTTTGGCTTTGAGCGAGGCCAGTGGCAGGGCAGGCGCTTTGAAAGTGAGCGCACAAAGCTGCTGAAAATTTCCGCGCGCGCCTTCGCCGTAAATCACAGGTGGGCGAAGAATGCTAATCGGCATTTTGCTGTCGTTATGGATGGCCTGCAGGCCGGTCTCGGCATCCGCTTTGCTTGATGCATAAGCGGTTGTCGGCGCAAGCGGGGAGGTCGCGGAAAACGGATGATCGGGAGTGCTGCGCTCGCCATTGACGCTGACCGAGGACAGAGAAATAAAATGGCCGATATTGCGCTTGGCGGCGCTGCGGCACAGGCGCAATGTCGCGTCCGTATTGACAGCGCGGATGCGCGCCATGTCCAGCATGTCTTTGGCGTCGAGATGCGCGCGCGCGGCAAGATGCACGACCGTATCAATTCCTGTCAGGTAGGGCCGCCAGTCATCGATGGATTCAATCGCGCCGGTCGCAATAATTTCAATGGGATAATCGGCAAGGCTTGCATCGGGGTGCCTGACAAGCGCGCGCACATTATGGCCGCCAAGCACAAGTGCCTCGATAAGGCGGCGTCCGACAAATCCGTTTGCCCCCGTGACTGCAACGCGCATGGCTTCTTGGCCTCCCTCGCCCCTTCTTAAGGTTGACAGCCAGCAGGTTTCAAGGGCGTTTGTAAGGCAATGAGCTTTTCTTTGCCCTTTCCGCCACTGCCGATCGATGATGTGCTGCCCGCGCTTTGCGCCGCTCTGGAGCACAACGCAAATGCGGTTCTGGTGGCAGAGCCGGGCGCTGGCAAAACAACGCGCGTGCCACTGATGATGCTTGAGATGGCGTCGATGCAACATAAAAAAATACTAATGCTGGTACCGCGCCGTGTGGCCGCCCGCGCCGCCGCCGCACAGATGGCACGGTTGCTGCAGCAAAACGTTGGCGAGATCATTGGCTATCGTATGCGAATGGACACGAAGGTGAGTGCGCGCACCCGTGTCGAAATCATCACCGAGGGCGTATTCAACCGTATGATCGCAAACGATCCCTTTTTGGAGGGCGTTGCCGCTGTCATTTTTGATGAGTTTCATGAGCGTAGCTTAGAGGCCGATCTGGCACTGGCCTTGGCGCTTGAAGTCCAGCGCGATGTCCGCCCCGATCTGCGGCTGCTTGTGATGTCGGCGACGCTCGACGCGGCGCAGGTTTCAAAACTGATGGGCGATGCCCCGCAGATCATGGCCAAAGGCCGTTTGTTTCCTGTTGAAACACATTACATCTCGCCACCGCCAAACGAACCGTTGGACCGCGTGGTGACGCGCGCCATTTTGCAGGCAATCACAAATGAGAAGGGCTCACTTCTGGTTTTTCTTCCCGGCATGGGTGAAATTTTGCGTGTGCAACAGCAGCTTGCACACAGTCTGCCCGAAGATACGTATATCGCGCCGCTTTACGGCGCGCTTGATGCGCGCATGCAGGATCTCGCGATTGCGCGGCCTGAACCGGGCAAGCGCAAGATCGTTCTTGCAACCAGCATCGCCGAAACCTCGCTGACGATTGAGGGTGTGACGGTTGTCATTGATGGAGGTTATGCGCGTGTGCCGCGCTATGATCCGGGCAGTGGCATGACGCGTTTAGAGACAGTGCGTGTCAGTCAGGCCGCCGCCGACCAGCGGCGCGGGCGCGCAGGCCGTCTTGCGCCTGGTATCTGTTATCGATTGTGGGCGGAAGGCCAGACGCGCAGCTTTGCGCCTTTCGCAACGCCGGAAATTCGCGAGGCCGATCTTTCCCCGCTCCTGCTGACATGCGCAGCGATGGGCACGCGGGCACCGCAAGATTTGTCGTTTCTCGATCCCCCGCCAGATGCGGCATTGAGCGAAGCGCGTAAATTGCTGGAAGGTCTCGATGCTTTGGACGCGAAGGGTCGCATCACGCCGACAGGCCAGCAGATTGCGGCGCGCCCTCTGCCGCCGCGTCTTGCCCATATGCTAATTGAGGCCGAATGCATCGGTGCAGGATCACAAGCAAGCCTTCTCGCTTTATTGCTGACCGAGCGCGGCCTTGGCGGACAATCGAGCGATATTGATGAACGCCTGCACCATCTGCGCGGCGACACCAGCGCTAGGGCGCGCACCGCCAAAGCGCAGGCGCGGCAGTGGACAAAAGATGATAGAAGCGCTGATATTTCAAGCGGGCAGCTTTTGGCCTTTGCCTATCCCGAACGGTTGGCACTGGCACGCAAAGACCAGCCCTGCATGTTTCTGCTCGCAAACGGAAAGGGTGCGATTGCCGACAAGACTGATCCCTTGTCGCGGCAAAACTGCCTTGTCGTTGCCGAGATACAGGGCCATGAAACACGGCCCAAAATCCTGCTTGCCGCGGTCTATGACAAGGCCGACATCGAAAAAGACTTCGCCGCAAAAATCATAAAAGAAGACACTGCGGTTTTTGACAAAAGCTCAAAGCGCGTCCGCATGCGCCGCCTGACGCGCTATGGCGCGCTGGTCTTGCGTGAGGAAACGAAACCCGCCTCCGGTGCAGCTGCAGTCGCGGCTTTGATGGAAGGGATTACGTCCTACGGATTACAAAAATTTCTGGACGACAAAAATGCGATGGCGTTGGTCGCGCGGCTGGCTTTTTTAAAAAGTAATGATGCCGAGAATTGGCCGCTGATGTCTGTGCAGATGCTGGAGCAAAATCTGAATGACTGGCTTGCACCGTTCATTCCGGATGCCAGTGCATTTGAAGATATTTCGCCTGCTGCGGTTGAGGCGGCATTGATGGGGCTTGTGCCTTCAGCAACAGGTCTGCAGCTTAAAAAACTGGCACCAACCCATTTCCAAATGCCAACTGGCGACACCGTGCCAATTGATTACCAGCGCGAGGGCGGGCCAGCAGCGGCGATGCGCGTCCAGCAGCTTTTCGGCCTGACGCAGCATCCGTCGCTGATGAACGGCAAAGTGCCGCTGACACTGGAATTGCTGTCGCCAGCGCATAGGCCGATCCAGACCACAAAAGACCTGCCAAGTTTTTGGGCAGGCTCCTGGGCCGATGTCCGGCGCGAGCTGCGCGGACGCTATCCCCGCCATGAATGGCCGGAAAATCCTGCAACGGCAAAGCCGACAGCGCGTGCAAAACCACGCGGAACGTGACGCACGCATTGAGAAAAAAACGGTTCTCTTGTTAAATGCGTTGAGTGATTCTACGCAGCTGGCGTGATATCAGGTAAAAAATGCTGACTGTTTTTGGATCGACATTTCTTTCTGTTTGCGCAAATGCGCCGCGCCTTGCCATGGGTGCCGACACTGTCATCACAGACGAATTTATTTTGCTTCCGGCAGGCCGCGGCGCGACGCAGGCACTTGCCGCACATTTAAGCGGCGCAAAAGTGCGGTTTGCCTCAGCGATCGGCATGGACGGATTTGGCGATGTTGCGCTGGCGAGCCTGCGCGAAAAAAAGCTGGATCTGTCCGGCATGCAGCGTCTTGCCTTTCCGACCGGCATGTCTGTGACCTTGCAGGACAGCGCAGGCGAAATACAGCGCATTGTCAGCCTTGGCGCTTCAGGCGTCATGAAGGTCGATGACATTCCCGAAAAATGGCTGGACCGCTGGACAACCTTGCTTGTGCAGGGCGAAACCAATGAAACAGCAACAATGCAGGCGATTGATACGGTGCTGAAAGCGGAAGGCCGCTGCATTCTTCATCTTGCGCCCGTGACGCCAATTTCAGAATCAATTTTAGACCGTGTCGACTATCTTGTTTTGGGTGAAATCGAAGCGATTGAACTTGCCAGCGGCTTTGCCATGCGCACGGACGGACCGCGCGCGATTGCCTATGACATGGCGCTGCGCCGCAATGGGCCCGTGATGATCGTGACACAGGGTCTCGACATTTACATCGGAATTGGCGGCAATGTGGAGCATATTCCGCACCCGAATGTTGAGATCGTCGACAAGTCAGGCGCGGACGATGCGCTTGTCGGTGTGTTTGCTGGCGGTATTTCTCAAGGCCTGCCGATTGTTGACGTGCTTCACCGTGCTGTTGGGGCAGCAGCGCTTGCCGCATCGCGTAGCGGGCTTCAAACAGCTTTGCCAGAGGCGGATGAAATCGACGAGATCGCGACAAATTGGCCGCAGGACCAGCAAGTTGCCAAACCAAGTCTGCGCCGAAATCCGCCAAGACTTTAAAACAATTTTGTGCCTTGATTCTGCCTGTCTTGGCCGATAGGCCGAAGCATTCTCATTTGACAAGGCTTGCCAATGACATTTCCAGTTCCCCGCGCCGACATCGCCCCGAACACCTATGCGTTTGAGACACAAGCGCTCGTAAAAGCGACAGGGTTTCGCGAATATGATGCGCGCTGGTGGTTCGGCCATCCAGAATCAGCCAAGCCGCCGGAATTGAACCTGCTAGGCGTTACCGCATTGGGGCTTGGCCTTGGCACGATGCTACAACGCAAAGGCATTGATGCCATTGTCACCGGCCATGACTACCGTTCCTATTCACAAGGCATCAAGATGGCGCTGATCAATGGTCTGGTCGCTGCGGGAATGCGTGTGCATGACATCGGGCTTGCCATGTCGCCAATGTCTTATTTTGCCCAGTTCGCCCTTGATGTTCCCGCCGTCGCAATGGTGACAGCGTCGCACAATGACAATGGCTGGACAGGCGTGAAAATGGGCGCGGAACGCCCTGTCACGTTTGGGCCGGACGAGATGAGCGCTCTGCGCGATATCGTTCTGGCTGGCGACTTTGAACAGAAAAAAGGCGGCGAGCATATTTTCGTGCCCGACCTTGCAACCCGGTATATTGCCGACCTGACACAGCGTGGCCCTTTCAAGCGCAAGATGAAAGTCATCTGTGCGTGCGGGAATGGAACAGCCGGTGCGTTCGCGCCGCAAATTCTTGAAAAGCTCGGGCTTGAGGTTGTGCATATGGACACGGCGCTTGATTATAATTTCCCGCGCTACAACCCAAATCCGGAAGACATGGAAATGCTTCATGCCATGTCGGCGGAAGTGACCGCGCACAAGGCCGATCTTGCTCTTGGCTTTGACGGCGACGGCGACCGTTGCGGCGTGGTCGATAATGAAGGTCATGAAATTTTTGCCGACAAAATCGGTGTGATGCTGGCGCGTGATTTGGCCAGACAAACCAAAAATGCGCGCTTTGTCGCTGACGTTAAATCAACGGGGCTTTTTGTCACAGACCCTGTTTTAAAAGAGCTTGGCGCTGTCACTGAATTTTGGAAGACAGGGCATTCTTACATCAAACGCCGCGTTGCCGATATTGGCGCGCTGGCCGGTTTTGAAAAGTCCGGCCATTTCTTTTTCAACACGCCCGTTGGCCGTGGCTATGACGATGGTCTTGTGACTGCACTTGCTGTGCTCGACATGATGGAGCGCAATCCCGATAAAACCATGGCGCAGCTTTATTCCGATCTGCCAAAAACATGGGGCTCGCCGACCATGGCGCCCCATTGCGCCGATGAAGTGAAATACGGAATTGTCGATCGCGTGACTGAAATTTTTACCGGCAAATACAAGACGGGTGAAAAAGTCGCCGGGCAGGCGATTACCGCGCTTATTACCGTCAACGGTGTCCGTCTGCAGGTCGAAGATGGCAGCTGGGGTCTGGTGCGGGCCTCGTCAAACAAGCCGGAGCTTGTTGTTGTTGTGGAAAGCCCTGTCTCGCAGACGCGTATGAAAGACATGTTTGAAGCGATCAATGCTGTATTGAAAGCCTTTCCAGAGGTCGGCGCCTACAATCAGACGATCTAAGCGGATTGTGCCTGCAGGGCTGACAAGCTTGTGCCTTTTCCGCTACAACTGGTGCAAAGGGTCTGTTCATGGAAAATGCGTCACTGGTTCCGGTCATCTTGTGTGGGGGCGCGGGCACGCGGCTTTGGCCTGAAAGCCGCCGCTCTTTGCCAAAACAGTTTCTGCCGCTGATCGGTTCGGAAAGCCTTTTTCAGGCGACAGTTGCGCGCGCGGCCGCATTGGCGCCCGACAGCGACATTCTTTTTCTAACCAATGAAGACATGCGTTTCTTGGTGGCGCAGGACATTTCCGCGCTTCAGGTCAAGGCGAATATCATTCTTGAGCCTGTTGGCCGCGATACAGCGCCTGCGATTGCTGTTGCCGCGCTTGTCGCGGGGCAACAGAATGAAGACGCAGTGCTGGTGATTTTACCGTCCGACCACTTCATTTCGCCGCTAAAAACATTTGCAGAAGACATTGAGCGCGCGGTTATCGCTGCACAAGCCGGATCGATTACAGTCTTTGGTATTCTGCCAAGTCATCCATCAACGGCTTATGGCTATATTGCCGCGGGTGAAGCGCTAAGCGATGCCGCTGGGTTGCAGCGCGTTGCGAGCTTTAATGAAAAACCGGATGTTATGACAGCGGGTCAATTCATTGCCGAAGGCCAGATGTGGAATAGCGGTATCTTTGTCGCGCGCGCCCGCGACCTGATTGATGCGTTCGCGCTTCATGCGCCCTCGATCCTTGAAAAGGCAGGCGAGGCGATTGCCCATTCAAAACAGGACGGTGCCTTCCTGCGCCTTGATGAGGCCAGCTATTCAAAATGCGAGAAACGGCCGTTCGATATCGCCGTCATGGAAAAAACCCTGAGCGCTGCCGTCTTGCCGGCGCGGTTTACATGGTCGGATATCGGCGCATGGGACGCGCTGTGGGACATCGCGGACAAGGATGAACACGGCAATTCCCTGCACGGCGATGTCGTCGTTGAAATGGCAAAAAACACGCTTGTGCGCAGCACGGGACGGCTAACGGCTGTCATCGGCCTCGACAATATTGCCGTAATCACAACGCCCGATGCTGTTCTGGTGGCGCCCAAAAACAAAATGCAGGATGTGAAACAGCTTGTCGCACGCCTTGATGGCGAAGGCCGCCGTGAAGTGTCCGAACATATGACCACGCGCCGCCCATGGGGCAGCTATGAGACCAAGGACAAGGGCGATCGCTACCACGTCAAACGGATTACGGTTGCGCCAGGCGGCCGCCTATCGTTGCAAAAACATTTTCATCGCTCCGAGCATTGGGTTGTAGTGCGCGGGACAGCGCGCGTGACTGTGAATGATACCGTGCTGACGCTCAATGAAAATGAATCAACTTTTATCCCGATTGGTGCCGTGCACCGGCTCGAAAATCCGGGCAAAATTCCGCTTGAGCTGATTGAAGTGCAGGTGGGGGCTTATCTTGAGGAAGATGATATTGTCCGCCTTGATGACCAGTATGGGCGTGATGTGGAGCGTACGAGTGCAAAACAAGGAGCGCAGCGTTGATCCGGCCTTGGGTAAAGCTTTATCCGGAGGGCACGCGCTCTGAAATTGACACGCCGCCATTCCAGACGCTTGGCGAATTGCCGCGTGACACGGCAGCGCGTTACAAATCCGCACCCGCCTTCACAACGGTTTTGCCAAATGGAATGAGCGGCACGCTCAGTTTTTTTGAGGTTGATCGGCTTTCAAACCAGTTTGCGGCCTATCTTCGTGAAGAATTGAATTTGAAGCAGGGCGACCGCGTTGCGCTGCAAGTGCCCAATGGCCTCGCGTTTCCAATTATCGCGTTCGGCATTTTCAAGGCGGGCTGCGTCCTCGTCAACGTCAATCCGCTGTATACGGGCAGCGAGATGGCGCACCAGCTGAGCGATGCCAAGCCGCAAGCGCTAGTCATTATTGACATGTTTGCCGACAAGTTGACGCGCGCTTTGTCCGATTATGAAATTCCGCACATCATTACAACAAATGCGGCCTCGCTGTTTCCGCTGCATCTGCGTCTGGTTGTCAGCTTCATGCAACGCTTCGTGACGTTTCAGGTGCGGGGATGTCCGGTGCCTGCAAAATCAATCACGCATGTGCTGCGCAAAGGCGCGCGCCATCTCTCGCGCGGCGCTGATGTAAAAGCCTATACGGCGCAGATGGATGGAAATGCGCTGGCCTGCCTGCAATATACCGGCGGCACCACAGGGGTCGCCAAAGGCGCGATGCTGTCACATCGCAACCTGATCATGAACATGGCACAAAGCGTGGAAATGGTCGGCAGCGATATTACGCCGGGCAAAGAGGTTTTGCTCACCGTTTTGCCGCTCTATCATATTTTTGCGTTCACCATCAATTTCCTCGGATTTTTCTGGTTGGGCGCGCAGAACATTCTCATTCCCAATCCAAGGCCGCTGTCAAACTTACGCAAAGCCTTTCTGGCGCATTCCATCACATGGATGACCGGCGTCAACACGCTGTTCAACGGCCTTGCCAATTGCAAATGGTTCACGGCCAATCCACCTTCGCATCTTAAACAGACAATTGCGGGCGGCATGGCGCTGCAGTCGGAAGTGGCAAAACGCTGGCAAGAGGTCACGGGCATCAACATTATCGAAGGCTATGGCCTCACCGAAACCTCACCCGTGGTCACCTTCAATCCGTTTGGGGCGCCGCGGCCCGGCACAATCGGCATTCCATTGCCCTCAACCGATGTCTGCTGTTTTGATGAGCAGTTTGCGCGCGTTGCGGATGGCCAGCCGGGCGAACTCGCCGTCAAAGGCCCGCAGGTGATGATGGGCTACTGGAACCGCCCGTCAGAGACCGCGCATGTTATGCATGACGGCTGGCTGCTGACTGGCGACATGGCGACATTAAGCAGTGATGGCTATGTAACGATTGTTGACCGCAAGAAGGACATGATCCTTCATTCCGGCTTCAATATTTATCCCAATGAAGTTGAAGACTGTTTGATGCGCCATCCGCAGGTTGTGGAAGCGGCAGTCATCGGCGTGCCGGACGGCGCGTCAGGTGAAGCGGTCAAAGCGTTTATTGTCAGACGCGATGAAAGTTTGAGCGTTGAGGACGTGCGCGCTTTTTGCAAAGAGCACCTCACAGCCTACAAGGTCCCGCGCTATGTTGAGTTTCGCAAGGAATTACCAAAAACGAATGTCGGCAAAATCTTGAGAAAAGCGCTGCGCGAGACACAGTTTTAGAGATTCGCTTTTCGCTTTATGCTCAAAGCCTTCAGCACTCGAATTGATTCACAGGATCAATTCGCTGGCAAAGCCAGACGCGCTTCAGTCTTTCGCCCGCTCAACATAAGACCCGTCTTCTGTCAAAATTACGATGCGCGTGCCAACGGCGATGTGCGGCGGCACCAGTGTGCGCATGCCGTTCGACAGGATGGCAGGCTTGTAGGAGGACGAGGCCGTCTGGCCTTTTGTCGTTGGTTCCGTATCGGTAATTTCCAGAGTGACGCGCGCAGGCAGTTCGATTGAGACCGGGTTGATCTCGTGCATCGACACGCGGATGGTCATGCCTTCCTGCAGATAAATACCGTTGTCGCCCACAACATCGGACGGCACGGTGATCTGGTCGAATGTCTCGTTGTTCATGAACGCATAGCCGTCGCCGTCGCGATACAGATATTGGTAATCGTGTTCCTGAATGAAAGCCCGCTCAACGGTCTCCGTCGTGCGGTAACGCTCGGAGACCTTGATCCCGTCCGAAATCCGGCGCATGTCCAGCTGGGTCACGGGCGTACCTTTGCCGGGATGGATATTTTGCGTGGTCAAAATCACGTAAAGCTTGCCGTCCATATCGACGACATTGCCTTTGCGCAGGGAACTTGCAATCACTTTGCTCAAGGAAACACCTTTGTTGTATATGTAAAAGAAACGTTGAACTCTCTTAGCTGTAAACACATGCCCCGCCAAGCCTTGCCCGAAAATCTGCTGCCAAAGCGCCGTTCCGACTGGTGGGATGCGTCTTATCATGCGGCGCGGCGCCCGGCCTTGCTGGCCCGCAATCGCGCACTTGCAGTCACCCGGCAATTTTTTAATGAGCAGGATTTCGTCGAGGTCGAGACAGCCTGTCTGCAGCTGTCCCCCGGCAATGAAACGCATTTACACGCCTTTGGGACATTGCCGCATGCGCCGGACGGAAGCGCGTCCGCATCATCGCTTTACCTTCATACATCACCGGAATTTGCAGCCAAAAAGCTTCTCAGCGCCGGGGAGCAAAAAATCTTCACGCTGGCCCGCTGCTTTCGTGACCGCGAACAAGGTTCACCTCTGCATGCCCGCGAATTTACAATGCTGGAATGGTACCGCGCGCATGCCCCGTTTACAAAACTGATTGACGACAGCACCGCCCTGATTGCAATGATCGGCGCCGCGCTTGGCGTAGATACATTGACATGGGGCGAAGCAAAAGTGCCGCTTGCCGCGCCGCTGCACATTATCACCTTGCAAGAGGCGTTCAAGCTTTGGCTGTCGGCTGATCTGGAAACATGCCTGACGGGCGACGGTCTATGGAAACTTGCGCCACTGCGCCAGTCGGCACGGGACGCGGGCGTCCGCTGTGCAGACGACGACAATGCAAGTGATATTTTCAGCCGCTTGATGACAGAAAAAATTGAGCCAAATCTTGGTTGCGGGCAGTTGACGTTTTTGACGCATTATCCAATTGCTGAAGCGGCGCTCGCGCAGCCTTGTCCGCAAGACCCGCGTTTTGCAGAGCGGTTCGAGCTCTATGCTTGCGGCGTTGAATTGGCCAATGCGTTTGGCGAGCTTGTCGATGCTAACGCGCAGCGCCAGCGTTTTGAAGCCGCCATGGCTGATAAAAAAGCGATCTACGGCTTTGACTATCCGATTGACGAGACATTTCTTGATGCGCTGGCAAATATGCCGCCCGCGTCAGGCATCGCACTTGGGTTTGACCGCCTGTTAATGCTTTTTCTTGGCGCGCCTGATATCGAGAGTGTGATATGGGCCCCATGATACAATCCGAAAACGCTGATATTGAAGATGTGGCCGCGCGCTATGCCGTCGCGCTGACACCTTATCTTGAGGGCATCATTGCGAATGGCAGTATACAGGCGCGCACGCAGTTTATGCCAGATGCGCGCGAATTGACGACGCATGCCTTAGAGCTTGCCGACCCGATTGGTGATGACAAGCACAGCCCTGTTGAGGGTATCGTCCATCGCTATGCCGACCGTGTTCTTTTAAAACTCGTTCATGTCTGCCCGGCCTATTGCCGGTTTTGTTTTCGCCGCGAAACGGTTGGTAAAGCCAAACCGATGCTTGGTGAAGCTGCGCTGACACAGGCGCTTGATTACATTGCGGCGACCCCCGCAATCTGGGAGGTTGTCATGACCGGCGGCGATCCTCTGATCCTGTCGCCGCGGCGCATCACAGACCTGATGCAGCGTTTGCGTGAAATCCCGCATGTCAAAATTATCCGCTGGCACACGCGCGTGCCTGTGGTTGATCCGGCGCGCGTCACGGATGATATGATCGCGGCACTGAAAAGCGCTATTCAAACCGTTTATGTTGCCGTTCACGCCAATCATGCAGATGAGTTTACGCCGCAGGCTGTTGCGGCGGTAAACCGCTTTGTTGATGCAGGCATCCCGCTGCTAAGCCAGAGTGTGCTGCTTAAAGGCGTCAATAACAGTGCTGAGGCGTTGGAGAAATTGATGCGCCGTTTTGTCGAGCTGCGGATTAAACCTTATTATCTTCATCACCCGGATCTTGCGCCGGGCACAGGTCATTTTCGCATGACAATCGAAGACGGCCAAGTGCTCGTTTCTGAACTTCGCAAGCGCGCGTCGGGTCTGTGCCAGCCCCATTACATGCTTGATCTGCCCGGCGGCATTAGCAAAGTGCCGCTGGCAGTGTCGCATATTGAAGCCTCGGGCAAGGGCTATATCGTGCGCGACATCTGGGGCGAACCCCACTTTTATCAAGGCTGACGCATGACATTTAAACTGCTTGATTCAGCTTTTCTTCAGACGTTGTCTTTTACCCTAGAACAAAAGAGGACATGACGGCCGAGGAGAAAAAGATGGGAAGCCATGATTTTCAAAGGCAGCTGCAAGGCTACAGTCTCGCGACGGCGCGCATCCTTTATCATTTGCCAGATTATCCCGGGATTCTGCAGGCCTATATCTGGCAGGACTATGATATTGCCCCCGAATTTCCGAACCTGAACCAGTTTTTAAAGTTCTGGCATCTGAAGCTCGATGGGCCGCTTCACTCTGTGCAACTGGCCCATGCAAGACTGCTGGGGCCAGTTGATCTCGTCACTGTCGATGGCACATGGGCCATCAACTAAATGTGATCTCGAAAAATTTTATGAGCCGTAAAACGGTGCTCCGTAATAGTTAAACATTGCACGCTCTTCCTCGATTTCAGGAATGTGGTCTTCGCTGTCAAGTTTAAGCGGTGACTTTTTCAGGTCATCAGCCGATACGGCAAGCTGATAGCCGGACAGGTCGGAATTATAAATCAGTTTTGCCCAAGGCACCGGATAATATTCGCTGCCAAGGCCGAGAAATCCGCCAAAGCTCATAACAGCATAGGCCACTTTGCCTGTGCGCTTGTCGATCATCACGCGTTCAATACGGCCAACATTTTCGCCGGCATCATTGTAAACGGATGTGCCTTCGACGCGGTCGCTGGCAATCAGAGGATAACCTTCAGAATAGGACAGGTGGGGTGCGCTCTGCATTTTAAGACCTTTTGTGAGTTTGTGACGATGTCATAGGCTGAGATCAATCGAAAAGCCAAGCCCTTGTTCCATTTTATCGTCATTTAGGCAGAAGAACGGAAGCGAGGTTAAGATTGGTTTTACGCTTTATGCGCGGCGCTGTTGAAATCCATTTTAACAAGAAGTCCTGTTGTCTCATAAACCACGTCTATTTTTCCGTTTAATTGCTTTGCAAGAATTTTTTGAAGCAGTTGTGAACCAAAACCTTTGCGTTTCGGTGCTTCAACAGGAGGCCCCCCATTTTCCTGCCACAGCAGGTGAACATCATCGCCAAACTTCTCCCATGTGACGCTGATCTGACCATCGGCAGTTGAAAGAGCGCCATATTTAACGGCATTTGTTGCAAGTTCATGGATCGCCATGCCGAATGTGAGAGCTGTTTCAGTTTCGAGGCGAACGGCAGGCCCGCTCAGCACGATGCGTTTCAAGCCTTCATCATAAGGCTTCATTTCGCCTTTGATGATCTCGGAAAGCTCAACGCCAGAAAAATGCGTTTTGCTGACAAGTGTATGCGTGCGCGACAGTGACGTGATTCTGTCGGAAAACCGTTCCATAAACTCTTCGACTGTTTTGGAATTGCGTGATGTTGCGCGTGCAATCGCCTCAACTGTCGCAAGATTGTTTTTAACGCGGTGCTGCAACTCGCGGGACAGCATCTCCTGCCGCTCTTCGGCACGTTTGCGGTCGGTGATTTCATGGACAGCTGCCGACACACCCAAAATGTCACCACGCGGCGAAATGAGTGGATGAAGGCTCGCCATAAAAATGCGCGCGTCTTTTCCGTCCGTAGTTTCTTCGCTGGTAAATTCGATCTGGTCGACAGGCCGGCCAACTTTCACCACCTGCCTCAAATGGGGCTCTAACTGCTTGGCGCCATCGCCGACAACGTCGCGGAATGACTTTCCAAGATGGTCAGCAATTGAACGCTCGTCAAAAAGCGCCTGGTGCTGGTTGACCGAGATAAATCGCAGCTGGCGGTCGAGCAGAAACAGACCAACAGGCGCTGTGGCATAGGTGGCCTCAAGCTGGCTGACGCTGTCCTGTAATTTTTGCTCTGCCGCTTTTCGGTCTGTAATATCGACAGCTGAAGGCAAAAGATACACGATTGTGCCGTCGGCTGCGCGCAGCGGCGCCAGCTGGAAATCGATGGTGTGCAATACGCCGCCTGCCATGCGGATATCGACATCGAAACGAACCGTGCGGCCTTCTGCCGCATCACGCACGGCTTTTTCAATCTGGGTTTTGACGCTTGGCGACCAGCTCCACCAGTAGGTTTCCCAGTAAGGCCGACCAATGACATCTTCGCGCCTCAGGCCTGCAGCCTTCATCGGTGCGGCATTGGCCTCAAGAATGATACCGTTATGATCAAGAAGGCCGACATAGACAAAAAGATTGTCAAGAAGCGTGCGCATTCGTTGTTCATTCTCGCGAATGCGAAATGTTTTTTCGCGAAGCGAGATCGATGCGGCTGACAGCGCTTCCGAGACGCTGTCAAACTCTTTGACGCCGGTGATGACGGGGTCAACAGTATCTGTCACACCAAGACGTTTTGAGACATCGATCAACTGGCTGACACTATGGCGCAGCCTGTTATTGACAAGCGCAACGGCGACCACGGCCGCTGTTACAATGATCGCTGTCAAAAGTCCCCATACCGTAATCATGCGCCAAAGCGGCGCTTCGACATCCTGTTTGGGGATGGTAACGCCGACCCGCCAGTTAGTGAGCTGCGAAATGGCGTAAGCATAGAGAATTTCGTCTCCCGACATATTTTTGGTGACAAAAGAGCCGGACGGTTTTGTGACACGGCGCGACACACTTGCAAGCCCAAGTCGCCCGATAAAATCTTTTGGATCCTTGGACCGCATGACGACGCGTGTCGAAGTGTCGACAACACTCCATGTCCAGTTACTGTCCAGCGCCGGCGGCATAATGTGCTCGATGCTTTCCGGATTAAGAACCAGGCTGAGCAGGCGCGGGCTTTGAGAGTCTTGCTCTATCGGAATATCGATGAGAAAGAACCATCCCTTGCTGTCAGGCGATGCAATGAGTTTCGAAACGGTTGCCTGATGCGATGACAGTGTAGTCGCATCTGTTTCATAATTCAGCTTTGGAAGGGGTGAACCCCAAGGTCGACCTGTATCGCTCAGCACCTGTCCTTCCGCACTGCGCAGAACAATTGAGCCACCGCTCAGTTTTGCAAGCGCCCCCGCCTGCTGCTGGAACAGTTCGTAATCGTGATTTTCAAGGCTGGGAGATGTGGAGAGCGCCTGCAGCGCGCTGATATGTCCATTAAATTCACGATCAATGGTTGCAGCGCGCGTTTGCGCCATCCGCTCCGCTTCATTTTGCAGGCGGTCGCGCTCCAATGTCACGAAAATTGCACCAAAAATCAACGCCATGAGCAACACAGGCGTAATGACCACGCCTGCCAATGCCGTGAGAAAGCGTCCCAAACGATAGGAATGCGCTGAATGCGATATGAGCTGTGGCTCGGAAGACTTATTGGATGTCATATAGGACATTGCTCATACTGAACATTCCCAAGTTATGCATCACAATATTGGATTTGAAAAGAAATATGGGCCAGCCTCCGGGGGAGAGGCTAGCCCATGATGGGATTGGGGATTTTATAACGGAGGGTTAAACCGTTGCTATTTAAACCGGCGGGTACGCGAAAGGTTCCAATAAAAATGGAACACAAGCTTTCCCGCAAATAGTCGCTTAGGGAACAAAATTGGTTTAAAATGCTTTATAAGACAAGGACTTGATCCTTATACGCGCCAGCTCGCGCCCCTTTAAAAATTTCCTGAAAGGATTTCCTCATGAAAAATCTCGCACTTATTTCTGCAGCCGCATTAATGCTGACAGCGACAGCTGGTTTTGCAGAAACAGCCAAAACGCCAACAACGACGAATGTCGAGGCAAAAATGCTTCCAAATTCAGATTTTGTTACATCAGTAGATGCAAAATCTTGGCTTGGCTCAAAAGTGATCGGCATGCCCGTCTACACGTCTTCAACGGACGAACGCATCGGTGAAATCAACAATATTATTATTAGCCCTGAAGGCCAAATATCGTCGCTCGTGGTTGGCGCCGGCGGGTTCCTCGGTGTTGGCGAGCGTAACATTGCTGTCAAATTTGCCGCATTTAAAGCCGTGAAAGACAAAAGCAACAACGCAAAGTTGACGCTTAACACAACCAAAGACCAGCTGAGCAAAATTACAGAAGTCAAGTTTCCAACTGAAACATCCTATTAAGCCCTTAAACAAAATCAGGGGCTTCGGGTCCCAACTTTAAAAGTGCCGTTAGGCACTTTTTTTGTATTTGATTGTCGCTTAAGGTCTTTTTATGAAACAGCGTCTTTTAAAATTAGCGTTTATGGCAGCCACAGTGTTTTTGTTTATGCTGCTTGTCATTGGCTTTGCGGCAACGGCGCTTTATCTTTACCTCTCAACGCTAATGAGCGGGGTATATGCCGCGCTTGTCATTGCGGGCATTGCGTTGGCAGCGGGAAGTGCGTTGGGCTATGCCGTTATTAATCTCATATCAAAAATGAAATTTGGTCTGCGTTCGGCTTTGGGTGCAGGCGCATTGAGTGCGGTTGGCCCATCTATTTTGCGCAGCGCTGCCGGAAAATTTGCTGGTTCAACGCCGCTGGGATCGCTAGCGGCCATGGGGTTCAGCTATTGGATGGCGCGTCGCAAACGCCAGAACGAAAAATAGCCTTACCAAAACCTTTTAAGCGGTATTATGCAGCGCGGCGAATGGCCTTTTCACGAAAAAAGATGGCCTGGCTGATAATGGCTTTAAGCGCTTTTGTTTGAAAAGGCTTTGTAATCAAAAAAGCTGGCTCCGGTTTTTCGCCTGTTAAAAGCCGTTCCGGATAGGCCGTGATAAAAATGACCGGCACTTCAAACATGCTTAGAATTTCATTCACGGCTTCAAGGCCTGAGCTTCCATCGGCAAGTTGAATGTCCGCCAGCACAAGACCTGGACGGCGCGACTGCGAAGCTTTGACAGCTTCAGAATGTGTGCGTGCAATGCTGGTAACGGTATGGCCAAGCTCTTCAACAATCGCTTCAAGATCCATGGCAATGATAGGTTCGTCTTCGATAATCAGAATGTCAGTTGAAACCTGGCGGGCAATTTCCTGTCCGGCCTTATCAATCAGTATTGAAAACTCTTCGGCTGGAATGTCCATCACATGAGTGGCTTCGTCGGTTGAGAAACCCTCGACGGATGTCAGCAGGAAGGCCTGACGCGGAAGCGGTGTCAGCGATGCAAGCGAGGTTGTATTGTCGGCCAGAGCAGATGTCTTTTCAGAGGTATTGGCCGAGGACATTGACCATATTTTCAAAAAGTATTGATAAACGGCGATGCGATCATCGATATCGGTGCGCAAATCAGACGGATTGGCAACCAGAGCCTCCAGCATGGCCAGAACATAAGCATCGCCGCTCTGCTGGTTGCCGCTGAGAACGCGCGCAAATCTGCGCAAATAGGGAAGGTGGGTGCCAATACGATCTTTGATGTTCATCACGCGATCCTGCTTATAAAACAAAGCACTATCGTAGTGATGAAAAAAAATTTCGCAACAAGGAACTTTGATATGGCCAAGCTGTTTGAATAGGTTGCCCGCTTTGTTTCGCGGGCACATTGCCATTGGGCAAACGCATACGAGTAGGACATGACAATTTTACAACTTGAGCCGCCTTTGCCTGTCGTAACACCGAAAGGCGAAGCGATTGCACATTTTATGATTGATTACGGCCCTGAGTCTCACTTGCATTGGGTGTGCTTTCAAGATGAGACAGGTGAATGCTGGACTTGGCCAAATCCGGAAATACGTGCTAGCAAAAATATTACCTTAGGGCGCACGCATGTGACGCCTTTTCACAATAGCGTTTCAAACACCAACGTGACACGATTTAAAGTGCCGCAAGAGACAGTATAAGAGTATGGACAAGCACACCAACAAAACCGCGGGCACTGCTGAGGCAGAGGTTCCGCAACATATCGGGCGCAAATTGCGTGAAATGTATGATTACATTGCCGAGCAGCCGGTTCCCGACAGATTTAAGCAGTTGCTCGATCAGCTTGAACAATCGACATCAGAAACCTGAAGCCCGTGTCCATAAAATCAGCAATGGTCGTGACGCCGACTTTTCGCGCCACTATGACAAAGCAAATTCCGGCTTTGCGCGCATTCGCCCTTTCGCTTTGCGGCCGCCCCGACATGGCGGACGATCTTGTGCAGGAAACGCTTGTCAAAGCGTGGAGCGCCAATGCTTCATTCACAGAAGGCACGAATATGCGTGCATGGATGTTTACAATCCTGCGCAATCACTATTTTACCGAACAGCGCAAACGGAAGCGCGAAGTCGAAGACGCTGACGGCTCTTATGCTGCAACCCTTTCGGTTGCAGGTGAACAGCTCTCACATTTGGATTTTGTCGATTTTCAAAAAGCACTCGTGAAGCTGTCCGATGATCAGCGCGAAGTTCTTATTCTTATTGGTGCATCTGGCTTTTCTTATGAAGAAGCTGCTGAAATCAGCGGTGTTGCTGTTGGGACAGTTAAAAGCCGCCTCAATCGCGCGCGCGCCAAACTGGCAGAGCTTCTCGGCGTTGATCCCCTCGAGGACAATCAAAACATAAAACAACAAACGGCAGCGCAAGGTCGAACGGCATAGCCTTACTCAAGGGCAAAGGGGAGCAGCGATCTTGTGTTGAACCGGCTAAAATTTAAAATTTTTGCTCTTATTATTGCCGTATCAATACCGGCGGCTGCACTTGTCTCTTTTCTTGCTTACAGATCTGCATTGACTGCGCAGCGCGTCGAGCTTTCATCTCTTTCGAGCGCCGCAGAAATTTTGTCACTCAGCGTTGAAGAAAATATCGCCGCCGCCAAAAATCTCTCGAACGCATTGTCACAGACATTGTCTTTTCAAAATTTAAAACGAGAACTGTGTAACACCCAGTTGCGGAGCATTCTCGACCGCAATAAAAACCAGGCTGCACTGTTTGTTTTTAAAAACGAAAAGCCTTTTTGCGGTGTTGCGCGGGACACTGTCCTACCGCTTGAAAAATTTCCATGGCCGCGCTCCGCTCTAGAAGAAACAGGCTCTGGATTTGTAAATATTGAAAACGGACTTGCTGCAATATGGGTCAGCCGGCGCGTCGAGGAGGCGGGCAATATTTACACTGTTTTTACGGTGCTTGACGATGATTTCCTCGACCAGGAATTGAGGACACGCGAAGAAGGAAATGGCCGTTTTTCAGCGCTTGTTACATCGAGCAATAGCCTGGTTGCTTCAAGCTCCGATCAAGCCAGAAGCAGCCATCAGGCGACGCTTATTGACGGGTCATGGGTCAAGTCGCGCCTTACGGAGCGTGTTGTCGATTCCAATGTTTTTGTTTATGTCGCCTATCCCCTTTCGTCTGTCTCTGCTCGCATTGTCACAGGGCAGCCGCAACGTCTTTTATTTGCGGCCTCGGGCAACCAGCTTTATCTGGCGATATTAACATCGATTTTAATGTTGTTGTTGCCAATTGCCGCAATTTGGTGGGGAATTGACCGGCTCGTACTCCGCTGGCTGACGCATTACAGCCAAATCACATCCGCTTATGCCGAGGGCGACCAGCTGGCGCGCATGCGCGACCCTAGCTCTGCAATGCCGCTGGAAGTGGCACAGGTCGCGCAATCGTTTAACGACATGGCTGACAAAGTTGCGGCGCGTACGGCCGAGTTAGAGCAGGAAATCAGCCGAAAGCAGATTTATGTGCGTGAGCTACATCACCGCGTCAAAAACATTCTGCAAATGATTGCCTCAATGCTCGCTATGGAGGCACGTGAGGCGTCACAAAACGAAGGTGAGCCTGAAGGCATTAACCGCGCCTCGCGCCGTATTGCCGCGCTAGGTGCAACTTATGCGATTTTTTATGGCTATTCAGAACGCGGACAAGCCCCGCTGGCAACCGTTCTGAATGAAGCCGTTTCGCGTCTTGGGCTAGGCGCCGCTGTGCGCGCCGTCAATTATGAAGCTTCTGGCGATTTTGAGGCCAATGTCGATCTGGATATTTCAATAGCCATTACAATGCTGGTTGCTGAATATCTCTCCGCCTATTTGCTGACCAATGAGCTTGGCACCGTCAATGTCAGCACGTTTATTGGCAAGTCACTTGAAATCAACATCGATGCCCCGGAGCCGCCTGAAATCTCGACACTGGCGGGGCGCTTTATCAATGCGTATATTCGCCAACTTGGCGCGACACAGACGCAGGATGGGGCAAAGTTCTTCGTCAAGATCAAACTGTCCGGCTTTCATGAAACAAAATAATATTTTGTCTCATTGACGTTTTAAGTTGCATCGCCCGCAAACAAGCCTAAAACCGGATTTGTTATAAAATGACAAATCAAGTTTCACTTGCCAATATGCGCGTCCTGGTTGTTGAGGATGAGCCTTTTATCGCTCTCGACATCGCTGACGCGGTCGAAACGCTGGGCGGTGATGTGGTTGGCCCAGCCATGACCGTCAGGCAGGCGTTAGAAATGATTGTCGATCAAAAAATCGATGCGGCCATCCTTGATGTCAATCTGCCTGATGGCGATGTTGGCCCCGTGATCGCGGCACTTGGGGGCAAGACTAAAATCATCGTTATCCACACAGGTGCCGGTCTGCCCGATGCTCTGAAACAGGCCTATCCGCATCTTCACATTTATATTAAACCAACGCCGCCGCCGCTTTTGGCTTCAAAGATCGCCAGCGAACTCGCCTCGGCCGCGAAACTTTAAAAACATCTTCATCATCAATGTGACAACGGCCTGGTGATCGGCTATAGCAAAATCTTAAAAGGGAGTGTCTGATGCTGCGTACCTGTCTTTGTGCTATCGTTGTTTTCTCGTGCCTGTCTGTTGCCGTCTCCGCAGCGGATATGAAACCTGCCCTGATTTATGATATCGGCGGCAAAAGCGATCATTCCTTCAATGAAGCGGCCTTTATCGGCGCTGAAAAATTCAAAAAAGACACTGGCATTACTTACTCCGATTTTGAAATTCAAAATGACAGCCAATTTGAACAGGCGATGCGCAACTTTGCGCGCAAGGGTTTCAACCCGATCATCATGATTGGTTTTTCCCACGCTGCCGCGCTTGAAAAAGTTGCACCTGAATATCCTGATACAAAATTTGCAATTATCGATAAGGTTGTCGACAAGCCAAATGTCTCCGCCATTGTTTTTAAAGAGCAGGAAGGAAGCTATCTTGTTGGCGTGCTCGCGGGTCTTGCGTCCAAGAATGCAAAGATCGGCTTTATCGGTGGTATGGATATTCCATTTATCCGGCGTTTTTCATGCGGCTACAAAGGTGGCGCAAAGTCAGTGAACCCAGCCGTTGAAGTTTTTGAAAACATGACGGGGACAACCGGCGCTGCCTGGAATGATCCGGTCAAAGGCGGCGAACTTGCAAAGTCGCAGTTCGATCGCGGCGCGGACGTTGTCTATCATGCGGCCGGCGCCACGGGCGTTGGTGTGCTTCAGGCCGCGGCCGACGCGGGAAAGCTGGGCATTGGTGTTGACGCCAATCAGAATGGTCTTCATCCCGGCCATGTTTTGACATCAATGGTGAAAAGCGTCGATGTCGCGACCTATAAAACATTGCAGAGTTTCAAAGACGGCACCTTTAAAACAGGCACCACAGTCATCGGCGTGGCCGATGGTGGTTTAAGCGTAGCAATGGATGACAACAACAAGCCATTGATTACAGACGTTATGAAAAAAGCGCTCGAAAAGGCCGAGGCGGATATCAAGTCCGGTGCCGTCGTCGTGCATGATTTCATGACAGACGGCGCCTGCCCGTATTAAATCCAAGGCGGTTTAAAAATATGTCCAGCCTGTCGCCACATTCACCAGCCGCTGTCCGGCTCGTGAATATCCGCAAAACGTTTTCGGCGGTTGTCGCCAATCATGACGTCAATCTCGAAATTCCGGCGGCCAGCATTCACGGTATTATCGGTGAAAATGGTGCGGGCAAATCGACATTGATGTCGATTTTGTTTGGTTTTTATCAGGCCGATAGCGGCGACATTTTCATCCATGGTAAAAAAGTTGGTATTTCTTGCTCGCGCGAAGCAATCGAGCGCGGAATTGGCATGGTGCACCAGCATTTTATGCTGATTGGGCCGTTGACGGTTCTTGAAAACATTTTGCTCGGCGCAGAAGGCGGAATGACGCTGGCGCATGGCGAAACGCAGGCACGCGCGAGCTTGCAAAAGCTTGCAAAAGATTACGCGCTTGAAGTGCCGCTAGATGCCAAATGCGAAAACCTGACCGTCGGGCAGCAACAGCGCGTTGAAATACTTAAAGCGCTTTATCGCGGCGCAGACATTTTGATTCTCGATGAACCTACGGGTGTGCTGACACCAGCCGAAGCCGACCACTTGTTCAATATTTTGCGCCAGCTGAAAGCACAGGGCAAAACGGTTGTTTTAATCACGCACAAGTTACGCGAAATTATGGCAATCACCGACAATGTCTCGGTCATGCGCCGCGGCGACATGATAACAACTATTGCAACCAAAGACGCAAGCACAGAACGTCTTGCAGAAACTATGGTTGGGCGCAACGTTGCCTTAAACCTAAAAAAGAATGCAGGTGTCCCGGGGCGAACCGTGCTTGATGTGCGCGGGCTCACAGTTACAGATGCGGCACAGGTCATGCGCGTTCGCGATGTCAACTTTCATGTGCGCGCAGGTGAAATCGTCGGCATCGCTGGCGTTTCAGGTAATGGCCAGTCGGAACTGCTGGATGCACTGACAGGTCTTTGCCCGTGGCAGTCAGGCGAAATTGAGATTGATGGCGCAAAGATCAATGCGCAGACATGGACGCCAGCCCAGATGCGTGCGCGAAAAGTGGCACACGTTCCCGAAGACCGCCATAAGCGGGCGATGGTGATGGGGTTTGATGCCAGCGAAAACGCAATTCTTGGCTATGAAGATGAAAAAGCTTATGGCGCGGGGCCATTCCTCGATAAAAACGCAGTTGCGGAAGATACGGCACAGCGCATGCAGGCCTATGATATTCGCCCGTGCAGACCGCATTTGCGCTCCGATCTTTTTTCGGGCGGCAACCAGCAGAAGCTGGTGCTCGCGCGCGAACTGATGCGCCAGCCCGAATTGCTCATCATCGGCCAACCGACACGCGGTGTTGATATTGGCGCCATCGAATTCATTCACACGCAATTGCTGGCACTGCGCGATGCCGGAAAAGCCATTCTCCTTGTTTCGGTTGAACTTGATGAAATAAGGGCGCTGTCAGACCGTGTGCTTGTGATGTTTGACGGTGGCATTATCGGCGAGTGTCAGCCCGATTCCAGCGAGCAAAGCATTGGCCGCCTAATGGCGGGCCTTGATAATGTGGATGAAGGAAAGGCCGCATGAGCCGGTCGCTTTCTCAAATGCCACGCTGGGCCGACATCGTGCTGCTGCCCGTACTTAACCTGACCGCCGCTTTTTGTGTCACAAGTCTTGTTTTTCTGGCGCTCGGCGAAAACCCGTTGGACTGTTTGTCTCTGCTATTTTCAGGCGCTTTTGGAAGCTCTGATGCGCTTGGCTATACGCTGTTCTACGCGACAAATTTTATTTTCACGGGTCTTGCCTTTGCGGTCGCCTTTCACGCGGGTCTTTTTAATATCGGCGCAGAAGGTCAGGCGATGCTGGGCGGCCTTGGTGTCGCGCTTGTCTGCATTTACCTGTCTTTTCTGCCTCTTCTGTTTTTAATCCCCGTTGCGATTGCTGCCTCCGCGTTGTTCGGCGCGGCCTATGCTTTTTTGCCGGGTTATTTGCAGGCCTATCGCGGCAGCCATGTTGTCATCACCACTATCATGTTCAACTTCATTGCCTCAGCCGTGATGATTTACATTCTTCTTCACGTGATTGCAGGCGAGGGCGCGATGGCGCCGGAAACACGCAATTTCGATGCGTCGACACATTTACCAAAAATTGGCGAGCTCCTTGCGCTTATCGGTATTCAAACCGGAAAGACGCCGCTCAATATTTCATTCTTCTGGGCGTTGATCTGCGCAATTGGCGTGTGGGTGCTGATCTGGCGCACACGGCTTGGCTATGCGCTGCGTGCGCTTGGCCAAAGTCCGGCGGCTGCAGAATATGCAGGGCTTAAAGTCAGGCAACTCACCGTTATTGCCATGATGCTGTCGGGCGCGCTTGCAGGCTTCATGGCGCTCAATGAAGTAATGGGCTCGCAAAACAGGCTGGTTGTCGGCTTTACCTCCGGCTATGGGTTTGTCGGCATCGCAGTTGCCTTGATGGGGCGCTCGCACCCGTTCGGAATTTTTCTCAGCGCAATTTTGTTTGGTGCTCTTTATCAGGGCGGCACTGAGCTTGCGTTTGAGCGGCCTGATATAACGCGCGACATGATCGTCTTCATTCAGGGTATTGTTATTTTCTTCAGCGGCGCATTGGAGCATCTGTTCCGCCCGCAGCTTGCCGCGCTGTTTGCCCGGCGCGCGCCTGTCACGGGGAAAATCTGACGATGGAATATTTCGACGCGCTTTTGCAGATTCTTGCGTCCTCAGTGCGCCTTGCAACACCGCTTTTATTTGCATGTCTGGCCGGTCTTTATTCGGAACGCTCTGGCGTTGTCGATATCGGTCTAGAAGGCAAAATGCTGGTCGCCGCTTTTGCTGCTGGTGCCGTTGCCGCGGTCACAGGTTCGGCGGTTTTAGGCCTTGGCGCGGGAATTCTTGTGTCGATTGTTTTTGCGCTTCTGCATGGGCTTGCCTGTATCACGTTTCAGGGCAACCAGATTGTATCAGGCGTCGCGCTGAATATGATTGCGGCAGGTCTGACCTCGCAAATCGGCCAGAGCTGGTTTCACCGCAGCGGCCAGACGCCGATGCTGGAGCCGCAATCGCGTTTTATGGACATTGTCTGGCCAGGCGCGGCTGATGCCCTTTCCATTCCGGTGCTGGGGCCGATCTATACCAAGCTGGTTTCAGGCCACAGCCTGCTTGTTTATTTTGCTTTTCTTTGCGTGCCTCTGACGTCGGCCATTTTATACAAAACGCGTTTTGGTCTTCGCCTGCGCGCCGTTGGCGAAAATCCTGCGGCCGTTGATACGGCAGGAATTTCGGTGGCCGGTCTTCGCTACCGCGCTGTGATTTGCGGTGGTATTCTATGCGGCTTTGCGGGGGCTTATCTCTCCATTTCACAAAGCGCCGGCTTTGTGCAGAACATGACGGCAGGCAAAGGCTATATCGCTCTTGCGGCGCTTGTCTTTGCCAAGTGGCGGCCATGGCCTGCGCTGTTCTCCTGCCTGCTGTTTGGATTTTTGGAAGCGGTGTCGATCCGCTTTCAGGGCCAGCCCGTTCTGGGCCTGCCGGCCTTGCCTGTGCAGCTGATGCAGGCACTGCCTTATGTTTTGACGGTTGTGCTACTTGCGGGCCTCATTGGTGAAGCGCGCCCGCCAAAAGCAAGCGGCATTCCCTACAGAAAAGAACGTTGATGCAAATGCTGATCGAAAAAGCCTGCGCTGCCCGCAACAATGCCTATGCGCCTTATTCAAACTACAAAGTCGGTGCGGCTCTGGAAGACAACAATGGACACATCCACATTGGCTGTAATGTTGAAAACGCGGCCTATCCGCAAGGCACATGCGCTGAAGCAGGCGCAATTTCTGCCATGGTGTCGCAAGGTGGGACAAAAATTAAATCACTTGTTATTGCAGGTGTCGGTGCCAGCGCCGTGACACCGTGCGGGGGATGCCGCCAGAAGCTTCGTGAATTTGCCGGCGATGACATGCGCATTACGATGTGCGACGAAAACGGTGTTATAAAAGCCGTGATGAGTTTAGGTGAACTGTTCCCAGCGTCCTTTGGCCCCCACCATTTGAAAAACAACATTTCATGAAAATTCTTGAAGATTACAAAGCGCAGGCGGCAATCATTCTGGGTTCAAGCCTTGGCCCTGTCGGCGATGCCGTTAAAGTCGATCACCGCGTTTCTTATCAGGACATTGAAGGGTTTCCGCTGCCGTCCGTTTCGGGTCACGCAGGCGACATGCTGCTGGGGACAGTTTCCGGCAAACGTGTTGCGGTGCTGCGCGGGCGTGCACATGCCTATGAGCATGGCAATGCTGCCGTCATGCGCCCCGTTATCGAAACGCTGGCACAGGCAGGTGTCCCGCGCCTCATCCTGACCAATGCGGCGGGGTCTTTAAACACAGACATGCGCCCCGGCAGCATCATGCTTATCAATGACCACATCAATTTTTCTGGAATGAACCCGCTGATCGGTGAAGAGGGCGACAAAGGCTTTGTCTCGATGACTGATGCCTATGACGGTAAAATTGGCGGCGCTTTCAAACAGGCTGCGGCAAGTGCATCGCTGAAACTTTATGAAGGCGTTTACATTTGGTTTTCAGGCCCAAGTTTTGAAACACCGGCTGAAATTCGTGCCGCAAAAATATGGGGCGCCGATGCGGTGGGCATGTCGACTGTGCCAGAGGTTATACTGGCGCGGCGTTTTGGCATCCGTGTTGCGGCCCTGTCCGTCATCACCAATCTTGCCGCAGGCTTGGAAGGTGCGTCGCCAAGCCATTCGGAAACAAAATCGGAAGGCGCAAAAGCGGCTGATGATATGGTCAAGCTCTTGACCGCATATTGCGCGGGAGACATGGCATGAGCCTGAAAGACCGTGCCATCACGGCAATCTCCCTGCTGGATTTTACCAATCTCAATGACAATTGCACACAAGCGGATGTCGAAATGCTCGCCGCGCGCGGGCAAACCGCGTTTGGCAATGTCGCGGCCTTGTGCGTTTTTCCGCAGTTCATAAAAACAGCAAAAACCGCATTGGGCGTTTCTGGAATTAAAATTGCAACTGTAACCAATTTTCCTGATGGCAGCGATGACGCAAATCGCGCCGCACGCGAAACCGCAGCGGCCTTTGAAAATGGTGCGGATGAAGTTGATGTTGTAATTGCCTACCGTGCCATTTTAAGTAAAGAGCCTGCAAAGGCAGCTGCGATTGTTGAAACCGCAGCACGTGAAAAGCCGCATGGCAAAACTCTTAAAGTCATTCTTGAAACCGGCGAGCTGAAAACCGAGCAGCTCATTCGTGACGCTTGCCGTATCGCGCTCGATCATGGCGCTGATTTTTTAAAAACATCGACCGGTAAAGTCAGCGTGAATGCAACGCTCCAATCCGCGCAGCTTCTTCTTGAAGAAATAAAAGCGTCGAAGCGTGCTGCTGGTTTTAAAGCGGCGGGCGGAATAAAAACGGCAGACGATGCTGCGGCCTATCTTGCACTGGCTGATGAAATTATGGGCACGGGCTGGGCAACGCCTTCAACATTCCGTTTTGGCGCCAGCGGCGTTCTCGACACATTGTTAAGCGTTGCGAGCGGGGCGCAGGCCAAAGCCGCCAGCGGGTATTAGACATATGCTTCCTCAGGAATTGATACGCCAGAAACGTGACGGCTATGTGCTTTCAAATGATGACATTGGAGCATTTATTGCGGGGCTGACCAAAGGCACTGTCAGCGAGGCGCAGGCCGCAAGTTTTGCAATGGCCGTGTTCTTTCAAAGCATGAACCGCGATGAGATTGTGGCGTTGACGCTGGCCATGCGCTCATCCGGCCGTATTACGGAATGGAGCACAATGGCGCTTGATGGGCCTGTTGTCGACAAGCATTCAACAGGCGGCGTTGGCGACAACGTCTCGCTGATGCTGGCGCCCATGCTGGCCGCCTGCGGCGCTTATGTGCCGATGATTTCAGGGCGCGCACTTGGCCACACCGGCGGCACGCTCGACAAATTTGAATCGATCCCCGGCTATCAGACGCAGCCCGACGATGCGCTATTCCGCAAGGTTGTGAAAGATGTTGGCGCGGCAATCATTGGCCAGACTGAAGATCTCGCGCCTGCCGATAAAAAGCTTTACGCCATCCGCGATGTCACCGGCACGGTTGAATCACTGCCGCTAATTACAGCTTCAATTTTATCAAAAAAACTTGCTGCCGGACTGCAGGCGCTTGTGCTCGATGTGAAAAGCGGCAATGGCGCGTTTATGGACGACCACGAAAAAGCGCGCGCGCTTGCGGTCTCATTGACTCAAGTCGCGAATGGTGCAGGCCTTAAAACAACGGCGCTTCTCACCGACATGAATGAGCCATTGTGCAGTGCCGCCGGAAATGCTGTCGAAATGCAGAATGCGGTCGATTACCTCGCCGGTAGCCATCGCGATCCGCGCCTGCACGCTGTGACATTGGCGCTGGGTGCCGAATTGCTGCTGACATCGGGCCTGTGCGATGACCTTAAAATCGGACATGCGCGCTTACAACACTCACTTGACACTGGCGCGGCGCTGGAGCGTTTTGCGCGCATGGTTGCAGCGCTGGGCGGACCAAAAGATTTTACGCAACGGGCCGCACATTATTTGCAGGCTGCAGCAGTGGTTCGGCCTGTATTGGCTGAGACGAGCGGCGTCGTGTCACACATCCATTCGCGCGCCATTGGTCTTGGCGTCATTGCTCTTGGCGGCGGCCGCCGTTTTACAACAGACAAGGTTGATCACAGTGTCGGCTTTACCGGCCTTTTAAGCCTTGGCGCACCTATTGAAAAAGGCGAGCCCATTGGCTTTGTCCATGCGCAAAGCGATGACAGCGCTGCGCAAGGCATGAAAGATCTGCTGGCTTGCTATGACATCAGCGAAACGGGCACAGCAAACACAAAGCCTGTTCTGGAACGGATTGGCGTATCGTTATGACACGCGCCATTCTTTGCATTCTCGATTCAGTCGGCATTGGCGGCGCGCCGGACGCTAAAGACTATGGCGATGAGGGTGCGAACACGCTCGGCCATATTGCTGAAAGGCGGCCGATGCATTTGCCGAACCTGTCGAAGCTCGGGCTTGGTCACGCGCTACATGCGGCATCGGGGAGTGCGCCGGGTTTCGATCTCACTCAAGCGCCGCAGGCAAAATGGGGCTATGCGGTTGAGACATCAAAAGGCAAAGATACGCCCTCCGGCCATTGGGAAATCACGGGCGTGCCTGTGCCGTTCGACTGGGGATATTTTCCAAACACGGTTCCGACTTTTCCAAAAGAGCTGACCGATGCGTTGATTGCTGAAGCGAGCCTTCCAGGCGTTCTTGGCAACACGCATGCGTCAGGCACCGACATCATTGCACAGCTCGGGCTGGAGCACATGCAAAGCGGCAAACCGATTGTTTACACCTCCGCCGATTCCGTTTTGCAGATTGCCGCACACGAGCAAAGCTTCGGGCTGCAAAACCTTTATGATGTGTGCGAGATCGCATTTCCCTTGGTCGCGCCCTATAACATTGGCCGCGTGATTGCGCGGCCTTTTACAGGTTCCTCTCCAGGTGATTTTACCCGCACAGGCAACCGCCGCGATTATTCAGTCAAGCCGCCCGGAAAAACCCTGCTGAAGCTTGCATCCGAGCAGGGCCGCGAGGTCATTTCCGTGGGCAAGATTGGCGACATTTTCGCCCATGAAGGCACGGGCGAAATCGTCAAGGCCAATGGAAATAACGCGATGATGGACGCCACTTTAGAGGCATTTGTGCGGTTGAAAGATGGCGGGCTGTTAATGGTCAACTTTGTCGATTTCGACATGCTGTATGGTCATCGCCGCGACATTGAAGGCTATGCGCGCGCTCTTGAACAATTTGACGGACGCCTTGTTGAGTTAACAGCGCTCCTGAGAGAGGACGACATGCTGGTCATTACATCCGACCATGGCAATGACCCGACGGCAAAGGGCTCCGACCATACGCGTGAGTGTATCCCGGTTCTCTGTTATCAAAAGGGCGCAACGCCGCAACAGCTTGGCCGCCGCGACACTTTTAGTGATATTGGCCAGAGCATGGCGCAGTTTTTGGGGTTGCCTAGATTGGGAAACGGGGAAAGCTGGTTATAGCCTTTCCAGTTCGATGACTTCCCCATCTGTCATCACGCGCGAACGTGTCAAAAATCTTAACCCCTCTGGCGCTTCCAGCGAAAAGCCAGCGCCGCGCCCAGGCACCACATCGATGGTAAGATGCGTGTGTTTCCACAATTCAAATTGCGCCGCGCCGATATAAAAAGGCTGGCCGCCAATCTCACCTAAATGCACGTCCTGCGCGCCGGTTTTGAATTCATTGCGCGGGAAACACATGGGCGCGCTGCCATCGCAGCAGCCGCCTGACTGATGAAATAAAAGGTCGCCATGCAGCGCCCGCAGTTTTTCAATGAGCGCGAGCGCTTCAGCTGTGGCGGCAACGCGGCCCGTCACTCTTAAAAGAACCCCATCGCTTTGGGGTTATAGCTCACCAGCATGTTCTTGGTCTGCTGGTAATGGTTCAACATCATCGAATGGTTTTCACGGCCAATGCCCGACTGTTTGTAGCCGCCAAACGCCGCATGTGCGGGGTAAAGATGATAGCAGTTTGTCCAGACGCGGCCTGCCTGAATGTCGCGTCCAAAATTGTAGGCGCGGTTGATATTGCGTGTCCAGACGCCAGCCCCAAGACCATAGAGGGTGTCATTGGCGATGCTTAACGCATCCTCGTCGTTCTTAAATTTGGTGACGGACACAACAGGCCCGAAAATTTCTTCCTGAAACACGCGCATTTTGTTGGTGCCTTCGAGAATTGTCGGCGCCACATAGTAACCGTCCGACAATTCATCGCTCATTGCGGCGCGCGCGCCGCCTGTCAACACTTTGGCGCCTTCCTGTTTACCAATGTCGATATAGGACAGGATTTTTTCAAGCTGATCGTTGGAGGCCTGCGCACCGATCATTGTCGACATATCGAGCGGATGGCCCTGCTTGACTTTTCTGGTGCGTGCAATCGCCTTTTCCATAAAGCGATCATAAATACTTTCATGGACCAATGCGCGCGACGGGCATGTGCAAACTTCGCCCTGGTTCAGCGCGAACATGGTGAAGCCTTCAAGCGCCTTGTCGAAATAATCATCGTCGGCGTCCATCACGTCGGCAAAGAAAATGTTGGGTGACTTACCGCCAAGCTCAAGCGTACAGGGAATGATGTTCTCCGACGCATATTGCATGATCAGACGGCCTGTCGTTGTCTCTCCGGTAAAGGCAATTTTTGCGATGCGTTTGTTGGAGGCAAGCGGCTTTCCGGCCTCGACGCCAAAGCCGTTGACGATGTTGAGAACACCTTCGGGCAGAAGGTCGGCAATCAGTTCGGCCCAGACCATTATGCTCATGGGCGTCTGTTCTGCCGGTTTTAAAACCACGCAATTTCCAGCGGCAAGCGCTGGCGCCAATTTCCATGTCGCCATCAGAATTGGAAAATTCCACGGGATGATTTGTCCAACGACGCCGAGCGGTTCGTTGAAATGATAAGCGATGGTGTCGCGGTCAATTTCAGAAATGCCGCCTTCCTGTGCGCGGATGCAGCCGGCAAAATAACGAAAATGGTCAATGGCCAGCGGCAGGTCGGCAAGAGTTGTCTCGCGGATCGGTTTGCCATTGTCCAGCGTCTCCACCATGGCAAGAAGTTTCAGATTGTCTTCCATGCGGTCGGCAATTTTGTTGAGGATCAGTGCGCGTTCATTGACAGGCGTGCGCCCCCATTTGTCTTTGGCTTTGTGTGCAGCATCGAGCGCAAGTTCGATGTCTTCAGCGGTGGAGCGCGCAATCTCGCATAGCGGCTTTCCTGTCACGGGCGTGATGTTTGAAAAATACTGGCCTTTGACAGGGGGAACCCATTTGCCACTGATAAAATTATCGTAGCGGTCGCGAACGCGAATTTTTGTGGAAATGTCTTTTAAGGCCTGCTGGATCATATCGCTCTCCTGTGTCAGGCCGACAATCTAGGAGCGTGCAGAACTTACGTCCAGTCTTTAAAAAACAGCGTTGAGCATTAAGGCTTATTTCGTCCCGTACATGCGATCGCCTGCGTCACCAAGGCCTGGAACGATGTAGCCATGATCGTTCAAATGGCTATCAAGGGACGCTGTATAGATTGGCACATCCGCATGGGCGGCATTGAATTTTTTAACGCCTTCAGGGGACGCCAGCAGGCAAACAAATTTAATGTCTCTGGCACCGCGCTCTTTCATCTTTGTAACGGCAGCAATGGCGGAATTTGCCGTTGCCAGCATCGGGTCAACAATGATGGTAACGCGCTCTTCAAGTTTTTCCGGCGCTTTAAAATAATACTCAACGGGTTGCAGCGTATCCGGGTCGCGGTAAAGGCCGATATGGGCCACGCGCGCAGCGGGTACAAGATCAAGCATGCCTTCCAGCAAGCCGTTGCCGGCACGAAGCACAGACGCAAAAACCAGCTTTTTCCCATCGAGAATTGGCGCCTGCATTGTGGTCAGCGGCGTCTCAATTTCAATGGATGTCAGTTTTAAGTCACGCGTGACCTCATAACAAAGAAGCGTTGCGATCTCGCGCAGCAGCTGGCGAAAGCTTTTTGTCGATGTCTCGCGGTCGCGCATCAATGTCAGCTTGTGCTGCACAAGCGGGTGGTCGATAATATGCGCGCCGGTCTGGTGTTTCATATGTCTCTCAAAAGCTTGAAAATAGTGTGTTTATAACGGCTATAAGCAGGTTTTTGCCGAGTGCCAGCTCTACCAAGTCACTATGATTTGGAACAGTCTGGCCTGTCGAAAAGTTATAAGCGTGGCAACAATGTATCAACCGGAGGTCATTATGGCTACAAATATCAACAATGACGGCGACGGCTCAAATATGGGCGTTATTATTGGCGTTGTCATTGCGCTCCTCGTCCTGCTGGTCGTTCTGTTTTATGCCGGTATCATTGGCAACAAAAATGGATCGTCGACATCCACGACCACAACGATCGAAGCTCCATCGGTGCCAGCCGTTCCAGCAGCACCTACCAAATAACATAATATTCGATCACAAAAAAGCCGGGCGTCTGCCCGGTTTTTTTTATAGGCTGGTCGTTAATCCTGCCATTTTTTGCGCAAGACAATTGGCGCCAACATGGCCTATAAAGGCGGCATCAAGGGGGAACACATGCTCTACATAATTCTTGGCGCAATTGCGCTTGTCATCGCTTATTTCTTTTTCACCTATAATGCGCTTGTTAAAAACCGTGTGCTGACGGAAGAAGGCTGGAGCGGCATAGACGTGCAATTAAAGCGCCGTGCCGATCTTATTCCTAATTTGATCGAAACCGTCAAAGGTTATGCCGCGCACGAAGACAAACTGTTTCGTGATATTGCCGAGGCAAGGGCGCGCTCCATCAGCGGCGGCTCGGTTGCCGACCAAGCGGCCGCAGGAAACGCACTAAGCATGGGTCTGAAAAGCCTTTTCGCGGTTGCTGAAGCCTATCCCGAGCTGAAAGCAGACGCCAACTTTCGTGATCTTCAGGAAAAGCTTGCTGCAATTGAAGATGAGATTCAGATGTCGCGCCGCTATTATAACGGCTCTGTGCGTAATCTGAACACGCTGATCGAAAGTGCGCCGAGCAATATTGTGGCCAACATGTTTCATTTTTCAAAAGCACAGTTTTTTGAAATTGATCCTGCGACACGCGAAGTTCCGCAAGTCAGTTTTTCAAAACCTTAAGCACGATGCGCCAGTTTTATTTCAGCGCTGCTCTTTTTGTTTTGACGACATATGGTGTTTGCGCACATGAGCAGATCACGTTGTTTTCCAGCGACGTCACTGTTCAGGAAGATGCGTCGCTCGATGTCTTTGAAAGTATCGATGTTATTGCTGAAGGCGCGGCCATCAATCATGGGATTTTACGCGATTTCCCGACCCAGTACAAAGACCGCAACGGGCTTGCGGTCAATATAGGGTTCCAAGTTTTAGGCGTCAGCCGTGATGGAGAAGATGAGCCTTACACGGTTGAAAACATTTCGCGCGGCAAGCGCATTCGCATCGGCAAAGGCGATGTCACTGTGCGGCAGGGTGCCCATAACTACACCATCCATTATCGTACCACGCGGCAGCTTGGATTTTTTGACAGCTATGACGAGCTGTATTGGAATGTGACCGGCAATGGCTGGACATTTCCAATCATGAAAGCAGATGTAAAAATCACTTTGCCACCAGAGGCCCGCATCACAAGTGCATCGGCTTACACAGGGGCGCAAGGCGCCAATGGAAATAGTTTTAAAGTTCTTAGCCAAGACGACAATGTCTACCATGCGCGTACCATTCGATATCTCAATCCAGGAGAAGGGTTTACGGTTGCCGTGGGGTGGCCGAAAGGCATTGTCGCTGCGCCGACGGAGAGCGACAAGCGTGCGCAGACCACAAGAGACAATGCAGGGCTGGTGCTTTTGTTTGCAGGGCTTGCTGCGGTGCTGGGTTATTATGTGTGGGTGTGGAACAAGGTCGGGCGTGACCCGCGCAAAGGCCAGATCATTCCGCTGTTTGCACCGCCAAAAGGCTTTGATGCTGCCAGCACCCGCTATTTATGGAAAAAAGGATTTGACGACCAGACATTTGCGGCAGGCCTGATCGGTCTTGCGGCAAAAGGCTTTCTCGACATTAAATTGAGCGGTGATGAATATACGGTGCTGGCAACAGGCAAAGCCACGGATGCAAGCTTAAGCCCAGCAGAAACGCAGCTTATATCCAAAATTGGTGCATCGCCTTTGGCTCTGTCGCAAGACAATCAGACGCGCATTTCAACCTTAAAAGACACAATTAAATCCACGCTTCAAAAAGCGCAGGAAGGAGTTTATTTTCACAAGAATTCAGGCTGGGTCTGGCTCGGCGCTTTGGCATCAATTGCTCTTCTTTTTGCTGCCGCTGTTTTATTGCCAGGCGATGAAGCACAGATCGGCCTTTTTATTGCGTTTTGGTGCGCCATATGGTGGGCCGTCACACTTGGTCTTGTTGCATCGCGGCTTAAAGCCCTGCGCCGTGCGCATGGGATTATTGGAAAATTTGGCGCGGGTCTGTCATTGCTGTTTGCTGTGCCGCTTCTTGTTGGATGCCTTTCGCCTCTTGTGATTTTAAACAGCATGAAGGCTTCTCTTCCTCTCTATGCAATGATGGGCGCCGGCGCTGTTCTTGCGGGTCTCAATCTCGTTTTTTATTATCTGCTTTTTGCACCGACAGAAACGGGGCAAAAGCTGATGGATGAGATTGAAGGTTTCCGTCTCTATCTTGCTACGGCTGAAACAGACAGATTGAACATTTTAAATCCGCCGGAAAAGACACCTGCGCTGTTTGAGCGCTACTTGCCTTATGCCATGGCGCTCGATTGTGAAAATGAGTGGAATGAAAAATTTGTTTCCGTTCTTGCCGCTGCCGCTGCTGCAGGGCAGGCCACAATGCTGTGGTATAACGGATATAACAGCTCTTTCACCAATTTTAGCGATTTCAACAACTCCGTCGCATCATCAATGGTGGCGCCAAGCACAGGGCCGGGGCTCTCATCAGGATCGTTCGGCGGTGGGTTTTCAGGCGGCGGCGGGGGCGGAGGCGGCGGATCTGGCTGGTAGAAGAGCCAGCCTGTAGGCGCTTTTCAATTAAGTGCCGATAAGACTTGAAAGATTCAGGCAGGGGCTTTATGACAAACCTCTTCTGAGAGGTTTTACCAAAACCCTTTGCGCGCCCGTAGCTCAGCTGGATAGAGCACCAGACTACGAATCTGGGGGTCAGGAGTTCGAATCTCTTCGGGCGCGCCATTTAACTCTTTGAAGCGATTCAGCTTTTATAAAATCCATTTTTGCGTGGCTGAGTGATTTTAAGCTCGGGACACCCCTGGGGCACTCCCGAACAGCTAGTTAAACCATGATTACCACTGACGAAGCTTAGACTTTTTATTTTTTCTAAGATGCTCTTCTCCTACTAACAGCGGCGCGGCAGTCGAATTCGCTGATTCAATAGAACTCAAAACTTCATAAGCATGGGCAACAGCTGCGCGCGCCTCGGCAACTCTATAATTGGCATTAGGTCTATTTGCAGTTGTCGAAGTTTTATCACGGGCTAAGCGATAGCGCGCGGTAACCCCAGGCAATAACTCTACTATTATAAACGCCTGCTGATCAGTTCGAAAATAACGAGGTTCTGCACTCCCACGATGCTGAATTTCAAGCTCTGTAAAGCTAATGTCTGCAAGCTTGGGTGATGAGAATGAGAATTTTTTTAGCAGCTCTCTCGATACTCTGCGACCTAAGCAATCACTGTAAAACAATATGTTGCTATCTTCTAAGCAACCAGAAAAAAATCCAAACCATAAAGAGGTTCTTGGTAATCGCGGCATCAATGACTTACAGAAGGAAATATACTCAAAATCTCCATTGGAAAGCCTTGCAACTAAATAGGCTGCAATGATCTCTTTTCTTTGCAGACTTACATTTTCAGCACGACTTAGAATTGAGTAAGTTATATCAAGCATACGCACTTGATCTTCGCGACTTACGCCTTCTAGATCTAGAACTTCATGTAGTTGCGGTATATCTGAGACCAATCGTTGCCAGCTAAACCGCACATCAGCTTGATTTAAGACATCACGAATAAATTGCTCTTCCGGATTATCGCTTTCTAATAATGATGTTCTTGAAAACGCCGAGATTATGAGTCGCCAAAAGTCTCTAAGGTTTTCAGCCTCTAACTTAAGCGGGTCTAACCGGAAAAATTTACGGCATCGGCTCCAGCGCTCAATTAGATTATCGATTTCATAGGACGGATAGTTATTTACTAAAGCAGAAATGATAGAGCTTGAGAGGGTAGCTAATACCGCCTGTACCGAAATATTATCAACTTTAGTTTCATCCGATGCCTGAAGCAGAGCCTCTGCTATTGCAACTCCTATCAGGCGCTCTGTAGCGATATTTGTATCGCTGAAGGCCGCTGAATTGACGATGGTTTCAAAACTGTCGGTTGTTAGCACTTCAAAGAATGCAGAAAATGGGCGGTAAGTGCTCACGTACGTCGATGTAAATGCAAAAAAATCCTCTAACGAATTTGGAGACACAATTATAAGCGGATCGGATTTATCAGATTTTGTGGCTGACGAATTGAACCACAATAAATAAATTTGATCATCCTTTATGCACTTAACTGATTTAGCCTCTGTCGTTCTTGGCGTAAAATTTCCACCGAGCCAGCCGAGGAATTCATCACGATTTATAATTGCTATTTGATACATCAGCTTACCCGAAAAAGTTGGTCTAAAGACGCTGGAGCCGTCGGTAATGTAAGACTAGAAAGTCCCTTCTCAAGGTAGCCCGGTAGCGCACGTTGATGATATATGGACAACGATGTTTTTGCACGAGTAATTGCCGTATAAACAAGTCTGCGTTCATGAGGCATATTACAGGCCATATCGAGCGCCGCAATATGCAGCGCGCGGAACTCCAACCCCTTTGCTCCATGAATAGTAGTTATCAAGACCCTTTTGGAAGGCTGCATTGGCTCATAACCTGAGGTGTAATGCTGAGTCTGCACTAGTGCAGCCAAGGGGCTTTTTTGGAAGTATCGGCTTAGAGCCTCAATATTCTTACTGCGAGGCGTGAGGATGCCGATAATGCCTTTTGGATAGGCCCTTAACTGAGTATTAATTTCAGCCTCAATCTGCGCGGCCTGCGACAGAAGATCGTGGGGTCCCAAAACAGAGACTGTGGAGGGAAGTACTCGCTCATCATAGTTACAAGTCGCCTCCATGCCGGTGCGGTGATCTAATTCATTGTTCATGCCATCTGCTAGCCTACAGATTTTTCTCCCATTTCTGTAATTATACCGAAGGCGATGTGGGGTGCCGCAGATACGGGTTAGCTCATCGAGGCCACCCGTTGAATCGTACAGTTGTTGACGACCATCCCCAACAGCGAATAACTGCCTTGAAAATCTTTCGAAGACTCGAATTTCACGCGCGCTGTAATCTTGCGCTTCGTCTAAAAGTAGACAGTCAAATTTCTGCTCGTGAGCTACCTGATCCGGCACTTGCTCAAGCGCTGAAACTAATTGCTCCTTAGCCGCCTCGAAATCCCTTGGAGATACAGAGTCGTCACCGATCTGTTTTAGCAATCGCCTACCCCAACCATTGAATGTCTGGATTTTTTGCGGGTCAAGCGCTGTAGCCTCAGTTCCGGATCGAAGAAACTCTTTCAAAACGCGAGTATACGTCAGAACCGCTATATTAGGCTTTCCAGATTGAGCCAGGTAACTCGCTCTCAAAAGAGCCAAATTTGTTTTACCTGACCCAGGCGGGCCAACGACTAGAAAATTTCCGTCCGCTGGTAGTCCGATGACTTTCAATTGATCTTCGTCTAATTGGTCGGGACGGGTCCACCATGCATCATCCATTGTTTAGCCTCACATCTGGCACTGATGCTACATAAGACTGCGGCGGACTACGGCCTGCAAGTGCATAACCAACAACCTTATAAATGAAGCCCTCATAGGCTTTATATACTGCGTTCGTATCGTAGATGCCCTCAAAAATGTTTGCCCCTGGTTCGACGGGAAGCGCAGATGGCACACAGTAAAAACCGCTGATGGATACGGCGCGAGAGGCGGCATCTAGAATATTGATTGCGACACAGATATCGAAGTCACGCTGAATCCCATATTGCAGCGATTGGCTAAACGATAGCCTCAACTTATCGCCATCACGGTGCTGCACGATTGGAGGCAGCAACCCCTCTGATCGCATTGAAGTTGCACTACTTTTAAGAAAGTCGACTATAGAATTTCTAAATGCTGCAACTTTGATTTTATCTGTCGCACTTGGAGCTTCTTCAGCAGCACGCATAATCGCAAGAGTGCGAGCAACCTCAAGTTTAGCGTCTTGGTTTTTCTCATCCGGTTCCTGTAGGAAATCATCCCAAGTCACTAACTGAACGCGTAAGGCTGGCGGCTTTACTAAGCAACTCGTCGCCAAGCTCACTAGATCCCGAGGAATTGTATCACTTACGATAACTGGCATTTCATATTGAATAGCATTAACCAGCTTGGCATAGGGGTGAGCAAACTGTTCAAAGATTTGACGGCGCATGATTAAATCATGCATGACGGCACCTATTTGATAAAAAGTAACTGCACGCCAACCTTCGACAGAGTCTACTTCTTGACGAAGAAGGAATTCGGGCGAACTGTATTGTAGTGTGCCTATGAATGGCGGAGTTCGTTCGTCCGTTATTGTAGATTTACCAATAGGCCGAAGGACACCAAGGTCCAGCAACGTCAAGATCTTGAAATCATCCGAAATAATTATGTTTTCGGGCTTGATATCGCGATGGCAGATACCTCTGTCTTCCAAAAACTTTGCTGCCACTGCCAGCTGCTTGACGAGCGAGCGAATGTTTTCACTGGGTATCTCCGTCAGAGCTTTTTTCAAGGTAAAGCCCGACAAATATTCCATGGCTACATAGTGCAGTTTTTCCTGCTCATCGTAACCTCCGCCAACTATTTGCACGAGGTTAGGGCAAGAATGGCCAATTAATTCCAATTCGCGGTTAATTCGTATGAGTTGAGTTTCATCACCATATTGCTCAACGATTTCAGCATCAAAAACTTTAATTACTACAGGATTATTCTCTGCATCATTCGCGCGAAAAACTGCAGCAGATTTGCCGTGGTCTAGTAAACTTTTTACAGTGAACTCACCAAGCTTATTATCTACTAGCCGACGCGCTAATGACGCTGCTTTTGCTCTATCCATAAGAGAAAGACTAATAGCCCATGCGGTCTGTGTAAATCGCTAGTTATTAAAGATATTAAATCAGAATATGCGTCCTATTCTATTGAAAGAACTACAAGTTTTCAAAAATTAGGTTTAAGCTGAGAACTGCAAGCGTGCGCAAATCAATAACCATTCGGAAAAAGGCGACGACACGAGGGATGCTCGGTCATTCTGTCACCCTGAAGACATTCATTCGTTAATTTCAAACATGTAAGTCGTAGGTTTTCTGGATACTTACTGCAGGCATTCTGCGGCGGAAAAAACGATACCAATATTCCTAGAACAATAAAAATTCCAACGACAATCAACACGATTTTCGCTATCTTTGCATTTCGCAATTCCTGTTTTGCTTTTTGATTCTCAGCCCATCCGGGCTGTAAAGGTTTGCCGCATTTAGGACATGACACTGCTTCTGGCGAAATCATTCTGCTACAGGCGGGGCACTCCACAAGAGTCATGTTATTTTCCATTTGCAATTAATTGCATTAATATAGCATGTTTTTATTAAAAGATGTAATAATAGTCCATAATATTCCTCAGAGCCTTTGCCTACAGCTTAGGCTCCATGGGAAATCTAAAAAAACGATTTGGCCGCCTTTTAGCTGCACAGCGTAAAAATGCAGGCTTTACTCAGGAGGGTCTGGCTGAGGCCGCTGATGTCAGCATTGATACAATTGCAAAAATAGAAATCGGGGCAACTGGCGTGAGCTTCGAGATGATCGAGAAACTTGCAGCTACTTTACGAATTGATGAAGGTGACCTCTTCGCAAATCTAGGGCGCACTAAAGCTGGAGCTTTAATATCTGCTAAATTGTCGCCTCTTGCAGAGGCTGAGTTAAATTGGCTGAAAAGTATTATCGACTCGGCCTTGATTTCGAGGGCTGATGTTACGGCGAAAAATAAAACAACTAAAATTTCACGCCGAAAAATTCAGACCTCACGCAAATTAAAAACCTAGCCTTCAAAATTGATCACAATTTTCACCGCCTCAATGGGCACATCTGCTGCTGCAGCAATGCGCTTTCTTGCAGCCTCGACTTCCGCTCGAATATTCCCGCTATTATCCGGTTGTAGCGCCTCAGATACAAAATGCGGCAAGCGATATTTTGCCCATTTGTCTGCATAATTATTTGCCTTCTCTCGGCCATTAGAACGAAACCATAAATTCCAAGTGGTGTTGTCACCTTTAGTTTTAGGTTTTGATTTAAGCCATTCTTCGTGGGTTCTGCGCGCCTCATGGACCGCTTCGCTCGTCGGAACGAAATACGCAATCATCTTGCCTGGCGTTCTCTCGATCTCCGGCATTACAATTAAGAGCCAATCGGTTCCTTCAATATTGAGATCTGCATCAAGGTCGGGAGTTTTGGCGACAACAATAAGTAGATGATCGTTACATGTCCGAAGCCGAACGGTTTCGCCATTCGCTAATTTATAAAGCATGGAGCGGCCCTTGCTTGGCAACTCGCGTAGCGGCTTACCGCCCCTACTCATGGCTTCTAGGCCAAATCGGAGTAAGACATCATTTTCGACACGGCTCTTTTTAGCCATAGCATCCCCTTTTTTGACTCGACTTTTTCTATATACTGATATATATAAGTAAAAGTACCTTGAAAAGCAACCTAGATATTAGAGTATTTTGGTGAGATTTCAAGATTTTAATGCCTGGTAGGCTATCCAAGGAGGGATCGTCAACTTTTCGAGGCAGAAAAATAGGAACTGATTATAAAGGGAAATAGAGGTGCGCCATGACATCATTAGCATCACCAGATTTACTTGCCCGGCTTTTGGACGCAAGGACAACGACCCAGGTCGAAGCCATTATGGCCGGCCTGCCGATCGTTTCTCCCGACGACTATCAATGGGAGTCCGCTAATAAACGCTCAGCTGACTGGAAGCATGGTCATCTGCATTGGGTACCTGTGGGGTTGGACCGTGGCAACGGCGGTCGTATCAAGCTTGCAGGTGAGCCGATGAACCCGCTTGCTGAGCGGTTGGTCAACGGTATGGAGTCGCTCATAGAGCTGGCTCGGTTGAAGGAACTTCAAAAGGATTCAGCTGCCGCTATGCCCGACAATCCACGTGATGCAGTTCTGCGCTACTTTGGTTTCCCTCGTATTGACGGAATTGAACGGCTCGATGACGAGGAGCGGAAGGCAAAACGCGCACGTGTCGATGAGGCCCGTAAAAATCTTTCTATCCGTCTCGACCACGATAAAAAGAGCAAACAGTTTGCTGTCACAATCCGGGATCACGGAATGGGCCAGATTCCGTCTATGATGCACGATACCCTGCTCTCACTGGGACAGTCGGATAAGGCAGATAAGCCCTATCTAATTGGTGTCTTCGGACAAGGTGGCTCTTCTGCCTTATCAGTGTCGGATTACTCTATCATCGTCACCCGGCGCGCGCCACAAATCCTCAAGCCTAATGAGGAAACAGGTGCAGGCTGGTCGATAGTTCGCGCCATTCAACCTAAAGGCCGCCGAGACCTTTACTACGCTTACCTTGCTATATCAGAGAACGGTGCTGTGCCGCACGTCGATGCAGCAGGAGCTGACAAAGCTAGGTTCGCTCACGGCGCTCATTTCTGTCACATTAAATATGACTTTGGTGCTTCGGATTCGGCTATCGGGCGCTTGCTCTATCCGGCTCTAAACCACGTACTCTTCAATCCAGTTTTGCCTTACGATCTCTACGCATTGCAAGATACGCCAGACCCGATGCTCGGCACCGCGCAACGTCTCGCACGACAAGTCCGCCTCCTCGGAAAACAAGCGGCACTCGACAAAGCTTTTCCGGCGCAACAGGTAGCATAGGAGCAGGACATGGCCGAAGCAGCACTTCAAATTCAACCTGCCTTATACGACGACGTTCCGGTTGCCGACCTTGGCACCATTTCGATCCGAGTCTTTGTTTTGCCACCCAAACCTAAGAAGGGCGCCCAGGAAAAGGATGTTGCCTTGCCGCTCGACATGGAAAGCGGGGAGGAATTTATGCTCGACCCAGGTGCAACGCCTTTAAGCAGCTACCTCGAAAACAGAAAAGGCAAGCGATGTGTAGTTTTCCTTGTGAATGGGCAGCGTCAGGAATTTCTCGATAACGGCTTCATCGTTCAAGAGCTTGAATTTAAATACCTGCGTTCCCGAATGATGATCGTTGTAGACGTGGACGGTCTTGCACCTGAGGCCATCGGAAAAATGATGCAAGGCTCACGCCAAGGTTTCTATCGCGGCCATATCTGGCAGGCGATAACTAAGCGTATCGTTGCGACTTTGAAGAATGATCCCGACCTGATTCGCCTCGAAGAAGAGGCCGAAGAGGCAGTTTCTGAACTTAAGGCAGGGGATGAGAAGGTGAAGCAGACCCTTGATCAGCTCATTAATTCTCACCACGACCATGGCCACGATTTTGCAGAAGGTGTTGGAAATTCTGGCGATAGCCAGGGCGGCGATGAGCTTGGATTCAAAACTGTTACGAAGGGCGGTGTTGTTACGCTTTTGCCTCCAGAAACAGGCCAAGCTGCAGATTATCCAGTCCTCACATCGCATCCCGCTTCATCCAACATTCGTCTTCGACCCAACCAAGAACGTGAGATAAGCATCAAGTCGATACCCTCCGGACACTGGTCGGCAATTGCTCAATTTAACGTCGAGAGCGATCCTGGCGTACTTGAACTCAGCGTTAAGACAGAAAAACTCGAAGATCACGGCAAGCTAACATTGCTATTTTCTGAACCAGAAGAATTCGACGCTGATCAATACCCTATTCGTGCCAACGTGAAGGTGACAGCCACATTCAATGGCATTAAAGAACCACGGCAAGTAGAGCTTGCTGTTCTAATTAAACCGGATAAGCCGGTACCAGATCCCATTTTGCTCGACGAGCCTTTAAAATTGAAGGTTACGTCTCGTGAGCCAGTGAAACTTTATCGCAGTGAAAATGATACCCATGTGCGGTTACGCTGGGACGGTAAAGATGATTTGCTCACAGGCAAGAGTCCAAAATGGAAGCTCTCGGCTAAGCTGGTAGGTAACAACAAACCGCAACCCGTTCTTCACTTCTCGGAGTCTACGATGGGCCGATTTAGCCTGCTTATCTCGCCACGGCCAGACTGGCAAACTGGTGAGCGGTTAAAGTTTGAGGTTGTCGCAGAAGGACCACAGGGACGTACCCTAATAGCGGCCTTCGAAGCAGACGTTTTAGATCGGCCAGAACCCCCTGAGGATAAACCTCAAAAAGGACCACGGCTGGTTGATAGCGAGTTTATGGTTGGAACAAACCGGCGGCCACCGTACCAATTGAAAGTGATTAAACGCGATCAGTATGCCCAACCTTGCTGGAATGCTGGAGAGTGGACCGACGAAGATTCTGGTGCGTTTATTGCGCCAACAGAACGCGCTCCGCTTATTCTAATCATCAACGAGGACATGGAGGCATTACGCGAATATCGTCGCGCGCTCACTAAGCGAAATACCGAGCAAGACGTTGAGCGCAAAATGAACAAGTATACCTCGCACATCGCCTTCCATTTATATCAGATGTACCAAGAGACTCAGGGGAAGAAAGACGTAAATGTCGATGAAGCCGACGCAGGGCGCCGTAAGGAAATCCGCCGCGTTTCAATGACGATGATTAGGCTGATGGATGTTGGGAAATAACACGCTCGACATGCTGCGATATCATCGGGCGCTGTTTTGTATGGAATAGAACTACTTCCTTGCTTCCAGGCGTCTCGCCACGCTGTTCTGAATACCAGCGACGTCCTGGCACGCTTCTCCATAAGCGACCATCGCCTTTGTCCTGTAAAAGCGGGAGAAACATTTCCTGTAACCCGGCTTGTTCCATGGTTTCAAGGTAACGTGATAGCTGCCAAGACGGATCGGAGAACGCCACCATTTGCACAATCACAGTGTCTTCATCCGAAATTCGAGCGACAGATGACATACTTGCGCGAATATTTTCAAAATATGACTTTAACTCGTGCTGCTTACGATCGCCCATCGTATAATAAGATATGCCCGCGCCATCGAGCTTACTTGCTATCATGAACGGAAGCGGCGTTTCTTTGCGTCCATCCACTTGCCAGCGATGATAAAGTACATGCACTCCAGGATATGGAGGCGATGTTATGACAAGCTTAGGGGCAGGATGCCGCGATAAGCGTTTGTCATTTTCTAATCCAGCCGCCGACCGGTTCAGAACGCGGACCTTCGGTAACTGAGGATAATCTCCGACAGCGGTTAAGAAGTGACGCGCGCCCTCAATCATTTCTTCTGCATTATTTTTCAGCTTATTGCGGAATTCATCAAGAGACGGCAACGTCTTTCGCCCATCAAGTGCCCATTGTGCTGTACGCAAGACGACGCAACGTCCGAAAGCTTCAAGCTTAGGTGAGCCAAGTCTTATCGCGCTGCCGAGCCCCTGTTCGATTGCTTTACGAAGCCGCCAGCGTGATGGGTGGCTGAGATGCTTATAGTAGCCAAGCTCATCATAGGCAGAAAAATGGATCGATGATTTTTGAGCGTTTACTGCCTTTGGCAACCGTTTCGCCCACGTCTCAAGCTTCTTAAGCTCAGCTTTTTTGAAAACTGTTGTTTTCACAGTTGCGACGAATTCCGCAAGTGTACTGATATCGACACCGATGGCATGCCGGCCAAGCGCCATTGCTTCCACGAGACTTGTTCCCCCGCCGACGTGGTTATCGAGCACAAGATCGCCTGGCTGCGTGAATGTTTCGATGGCAGCGCGTACAAAGTTTGGAGAAAACCGAGCAGGATATTTATAAAAATTGTGTGTTAAGCCTTGCACCTTGCGCACATCACGCGCGCCCGCAATCAGGACCTCTTGAGCATCCTGAGTAAGGTTCACCAAATCAAATCGTGGCATTTTAGCCATGTTAACCATATCGCCTGGCATAGGTTAACGTCGGCTTACCTGATTTGCCGAACTGCACAAATTGTCTGAGTTGAAATAGGGCTGAGTATTGCGAATATAATCACTCAGAGTCATGTCTGAAGCATGACCTGTCTGCTGGCGGATTTGCCAAAGAGGAAGACCCGCCATAGCAGCGTTGGTTACAAACCCTGCTCTTAAACTGTGTCCCGAATACTCATGCGGCCTTAATCCAATCCTCGCTGCCCGATCCTTCACGATTACAGACACTGCATCTCCTGAAAGTCGCGCGGCGCTGATATTCCCATGGCGATGCACACGGCGGAATATGCCCCCGACCTTGATGTCTGACTGCACAAGCCACGCTTCCAGCGCCGTCACAGGACACCATTCCCACAACCCGCGGTCGATCCTGATCTTGCGGCCGACTGCCGTCTGATCCGTTTTCGAACGCCGAATTGCGATCACGCAACCTTCTGCTGTTATTTCAACGTCATCAACATTCAACGCAACAAGCTCAGATCTTCTGAATCCACCAGCAAACCCGATCAACAGCAGCGCCTTATCACGCTTGTCTCTTAGACTATCGCCCATCGCATCCAGGACTTGAAACAGTTCAGCCTTCAAAAGTGCCTTGGCTTGCCGCTGCGAAACGCCGTGTACGCGCTTGATGCCGCGCATAGTCATCTTCACCAATTCGGTCTCGGCAGGATTAGGCAGCTCTCTCGCCTTATGCAGCTTCGAGAGTGCAGCAAGACGGCGAGACAATGTAGCGACACTCAACGTACCAGCGTAGTCAGTCAAATAGGCTGCAACCATTTGCGCTGAAGCCGGAATGGACCCGCCCCATTGGTGAAAATGCGTGGTATCGGAGGTGTAAGCGAGGCGCGTGTTCGGGGCGAGGCTGGCTTGAATATAGGTTGCAATGCGCGCCTGCTGCGAAGCCGTGCAAGTAATTGCAAATCCTGAATTTAAAAACTCAGGCTCATTTGTGACCCGCGATAAGCGATAATTATCCGAGGTTAGAAACTCACAGGACATGGACGCGTATCTCATTTAATTCATTGATGTCGGAACGGGCCAAGGCAAGGATTTCAGAAGCATCTGCGCAGTGCGGTCCGTTGCATCCTAGATCGACCAACTGCCTCAGTTCATCTCCCGTAGACCACCTCAGCCGTGATCTGACCAACCCGCCCTCGATGCGAAAGATAATCGTGCCCAAAAAGCTGATACGCTGGCGTTGTGGGACATATTCTTGAATCCACTGTGCAGTGCGCGAATCCCTCTGAAGGAAAGCCTGATAAACAGCGCGCCCCTCACGTGTGTAGATATCGTAAGCCCAGCCAGGTACTCCGTTGATGCTTATTTCGGGCGGAAATGCATCATTTTTGATGTTTGTATCTTCCGAGGACTCCAAAGACAAAAGTAGAGACACGAAGGGACAGAGAATTTCTCCGGCCTTTCGATATCCCTCTTGCGCAATATCCACGAATGGCAGATCAGCATCTTTCATGCTGGCAAAGACAGACGAAGGACTGCCCTTGCGAAAGCGCAGGTTTATTGTTGGGCCAAAGATCCCGGTTGCAAACCAGACCGCAAGCGCCTTAACCGGTAAAGCGGCACCATGCACGGCGATGGCCTCAAGTTCGTCTTGGGTTCTCAGAGGGAAAACCTGTCGCAATGTCGCATAAGCGGGATGGAGTTGCGCGGTGAGAAGCAGATCATCGGCGGCTCGGCACTTCACCGCTTGGGCCATTTGAGCGACGATGAAGCTGGCAACCTTCCATTCTCCGCCCAAAGTTGCTCTAAACCGCTTGCCAGCCAAGGCTGCGGTCACGAGAGCGACGGTTTTAAGATCGGCGACCCCAATGTCCTCGAAGGCGATCCCGCCGCAGCGACGCCAAAGGCGGTCGGGCGAGTCAGCCAGAAGCGTTGCAGCGGCGCGCTGGGCTAAGTCTTTACGCCCTCTTCTGATAGCTTTCTGAAGCGCCGACATCGCAACCCAAGGTGATACTGGTAGAGGGCTAGAAACGGGGGGTTGGTAGGGGTCTAGTTTTTCTGCAAGTTTTTGGCGTGCGGCTATCAGACAGTCTGTTATCATCAGGTTTCTCCTCCTTGAGATCAAGGGAGGAGACAGGAACGTCTGACCCACTTTTAGCGTAGCTCTATTGCGGTGCAGGTAAAGTGATTTTGGCAAAATATTTCATATTGTTTTTTGTCAATATTCTCATCACATTTTTTCGCCAATTTTATCTCCGCATAAGCACCGTTGCCTCCTAAGCTGTTTTCTTCAACTTTCAAGAATCATCATGCAGAGCAGAGACAAACTCTTCGGCAAATAATTACTCGCCGGCTTCTGCTTGAGAAAAAAATCTAAATGCAGAAACTTCCACTGCTTTCCCATGATTTCATTCCAGATAAACTCCTAATAAGTAAGTCTTTAAATCCATGCTTCTTCATGTTTTTTTCTTCTTTAATAGGGGTATAAACTCAGATTTTCATAGTGTCTCTGCCGGATGTCTCTGATCAGAATTGTCCCGCTAACATGTCTCTAATTTGCCTAATGCAGTTCGCGTGCAATCAATGTCGCGAACATTATCAGATGCTAGCTCTTGTTATCGTCACGAAGAATATCGATTGACACAGATCGATTCTCTTTATCTATTACTTCAGCCTGAGGCCAAGGAGGGCTGCCCCGGATACGGGCGGGCGCACGTGAGTTACGTGCGCGAACTCCTAGACGCGCACATTGAAATGCAAAGTGTCAGCGCTAATGGTTTATATAGATCAGGTTCCTTTTAAAACTTCACTTTACGGTAAGGCTCTTACAGAAGCTCTGGTTCTTATTTCGGACGCGGCAAAGGTAGCGGTCAAGCTTGATGAGTCTTTGCGCAAAGTCGCGGGGAAACATTCTGCAAAAGAATGTCATCTTTCAGAAAGAATTTTGAATACTCCGAAGTCTCGGCTTTATTCTGCAATTCAAGCAAACAAAAAAATTAAACCGAGCAATCGGGTTAGTTTGGAACATTGTCTGTCATTGTCAGAATCCGCACCGTTGACAGCTCCGTTGAAAGAGCAGGTTCTCGTTTATCCTAAAATAAAATCGAAGGGCGGATTTCGTGCGATCTGCAAGTTTGGAATCCAACACCGTATGTTTCAGAACATCGTTGTAAGAACTCTTGGTCCTTACCATAGCTCTAAGTCGTGGCAGTACACCTTCGCGGGACATAACAAAGCAATTCGCAAGGCAAAAAAAGCCTTGGGCGACGGGCTCGTTTACTATGCGAGTCTTGATATCAAAAACCACTATTCCAGCTTTGACGATAAAAAGCTGGTTCAAGAACTGCCGCTCCGAAAGGAACTGGCAGAATACGTCGCCATAGGGCGACACATAAAGGCAGTGGCGGACGTCAGCAGAGTTCCTATCTTCTTTTGGCCTCTCTCTCCCCAATTACTGCTCCAGGAAGCCCGCCAGGGAATTGCTCAGGGTTCCACTAGCTCTCCGTTAATTGCTGCTTATGTGATGCACCATCTGGACTGGATAAATTCCAGCGAAACGGTGTTGATCAATTTTGCAGACAATTTTTTGCTTTTAGCAGCAACAGAACAGTTGCTTCAAAAAGAAGTCGGCAAGCTGGAGGATGCCATGAGCAATCTTCCTGGCGGGAATTTTATTACTCAGATTTTGGATATAGGCAAAGCCAGCAAGAGTTTCGATTTCCTAGGCCACACGTTGCGTTGTTCGTTAGGAAAAGTGTTCACATCGATAAAACTCTCGCATCAGGATGGTGCTGCAAAGCTATTTGGAAAGACCGATGAGAAAATAGCGCAATTAATTTATTGCGGTAAAAACAACAAACAAAAAGCACTGGAGCTACTCATCGAATTCTACAGGCAAGTGAATGGCTGGGTTAATGCTTTCAGTTAAGCTGATCGCATTGGTTCTTGGAAAAACACTTTCATGGATAGCATTGAGCAGTATTCCGTCGATCTCAACGTCGACCTATCTGCAGTAATGGTTTTGAAAGACCATTACGAAATCACTCACTTGCCAACCTACCGCTACGATTTCAGTTGAGAGGAAAAGCGCATGAAAAATGCCCCGCCGACTATTTATCAACAAAATCTATCTCGCCCACAAGCAGCCGCTTTTTTGGGAGTCAGCGTTCCCACTATGGCCCGTTGGGCAAGTGAAAGTATGGGGCCTGCTTATTACATTATGGGCAATCGCGCACGCTATCTGCAGTCGGACTTGGAGAGCTATTACGAGCGACACCGCAAATCAACTTTCGATATGGACTAGCTGCACAGATGATTTTTGAAAAGAAAATGCGGGCAAAGCAGGCAGCGGCTTACTGCAAACTCTCGCAATCAACGTTGGCCAAGCTTCGACTTTACGGAGGCGGGCCACCATATTCGAAAGCGGGGCGCCTCGTGATTTATGATGTAACAGACATTGACCAGTGGCTGAATAGCCTCAAGCGCAGCTCGACTTCTGACTCTGGTTTCAATTAGCGCAATTGATTTGCGAGCGGAAAAATAGCGTCCCACTATAAATGCGTTTTTAAAGCGTTGACGCAGACTTTCTAAAGTCGTTATGTTTTATGTTTTGCTCAAATGGGAGAAAACATAATGATCGAGGATATCCGTAAAAGTGAGAGGGGTGGTAATACCGCTTATCTTAGTATCGGAGCATGGTATGATGCCAAGACTGATGAAATCCATTTGACTTTGCCACACTCTGGATGGTTCCACACAACCGTCAATGGAAAGGCAAGCAGCAAACGTAGTCATCCGAACCTATATGCCAAGTTGGCGCGAGCGCTTAAAGAAGCGGGAGTTCCAGCTCCCATTGTTACGGATACTGATTAGTAGGTTCATCAGCATTTCCTTCGACCCTCAGAATTTAGCAGACGCATATTGGGTCAATACAAAGGATTTTTCATTACGTTTCTGCTCAGTGAAGCTGGACAACCAAATCTTCATGCACTTTTGCGGGTTCATGACCGCTTTTATTAATCTCTTGGGTTGTGCCTATTTCCCCCATCGCCTGAGCGATCTGATTAGCGATCATGTTGGAAGCGCGCTTCAGCGGGTCGGCATCGAGATGAGCGTAGCGTTGGGTAGTCGAGGCCTGTGTATGCCCCAGCAGTTTGCCAATCATGGGAAGTCCAAGGGATGCGCCAGCACCCACGCTGGCGAATGTATGGCGCAGGTCGTGAATGCGCACGCCAGCAAGGGCTGCGCGCTTTGATATTGTCTTCCATGTCCGTTTTAAATCGGGACGCGGTTGTCCAGGTTTTTCACTGGCAATCACATAGTCATCGATACGAGGCAAACCATCCAAAACTGCAAGCGCTGGTGAATTGAGGAAGATAGTCTTCTTGCCTGTCTTGCTGTCCTGCAGAAAGAGAAGCCCTCTTTCCATGTCCACATTTTCCCAGCGTAGGTTTAGAATTTCACGCAGACGCGCGCCTGTGAACAACAGCAGTCTAACTGCCGCCGTGCTGTGCTTGCTCAACTTGGTCAACCTGTCGTGCTTCGGCACGTGCTTTGCCTTGGGATGGGTTTCATCAACCTCCCAAGGAATACCGACCGTCTCAGCCTCGCGGATCGCAGCGCCGATACGGTCAAGTTCTTCGCTGGTGAGATAGCACTCGCGAGCATGCTCCTTGTATTTTTCAATCCCGCGCGCAGGGTTGAAACCTTCAGGCACAAGCCCTGCCCGCGCCGCATAAGAGTACATGCTGCTGACAACACCAACCATACGGTTAGCCTGATACGGCGTCTTGTTCAGCTTGAACTGAAGATTTGCCAGTTTGGGGCGGGTCAGATCACCGATCTTGAGTTTCCCGTATTCGGGTGTCAGAAGCTTGTCGAGGACATCACGATAGCGATCTGCCGTTGAATCTTTCCGCTTCGCGTTGACATGCTCCTCCATAAACAGGTCTGCCAATTCGGCAACCGTGAGACTTTTACGACGATTGTTTTTCTTCTCAGCCGGATCATGTCCTTGCGCAACTTCGGCCAAGGTTTTCTTAGCAAGCATACGTGCTTCTTCAGGTGTAATCCGCCCGATTGAACCGAGCAACATACGCCGCGTCTGAGCACCTCTGCCCGGCCCCGCTTTATATTGAGCGATGTAGGACATTCCGCCAGTCGCACGCACGCGAATTGCGAAACCCAACATCTCAGTGTCGAAGACGTAGAAATCTTTGCCTATAGGCGTCAAGCTATCGACAAAACGTTTTGTAATTTTTGCGCGCGACATACGACCTTCTGACTTTTTTCTGGGGCACCCCCGGGGCACTCCCGAGACGGAAACCATAGGAACCATGACGACACCTGCGGAGTGTCAAAGCAAGTGAAATCAATGAGATAGGAACGTTGCGGAAAGCTCCGGACACACAAAGTTCGCGGCTACGAATCTGGGGGTCAGGAGTTCGAATCTCTTCGGGCGCGCCAATTTCTTTTTTTGTTGCGGCACTCAGGGCTGACAGCTTTTAATGGTTATAGTTTTTCAGATACGCTTGAGAATTGTGTGAGCTTATGGCACGCGCTGGTGACACTAAACATCATCTTGCCTTGTTGCCCAGCAGTTGAAAAACTGAGATAAAAATTTATTGGAAATCTTCCATTTCGTAAAAGGGTCGGATTTCAATCTCACTTGGCCCGGGCATTGGATTTGGACAGCGCTTTACCCATGCAACCGCTTCATCCATGTCTTTGACGTGCCAAATCCAAAAACCGGCAACAAGTTCGCGCGTTGCTGCAAAGGGGCCATTGCTTACACTGCGGCTTTCACCATTAAAAGCGACACGCTTGCCTACCGATGATGGTTTGAGACCATCAGCATCATGTAAAATACCGGCATCGCGCAGTTCGTCATTGAATTTGCCCATGGCCTTGAGCATTTCGGGCTGAGGCAAAAGGCCTTTTTCGCTCTCCTCGGTGGCTTTGACCAATACCATCACGCGCATTGTGTTCTCCTTTTGGGGGTGTTGCTGACAAAGTCGGTTTTTCGATTTTTTAAATTCTATTCATATCTTTTAATAAAGCCAATTTTGTTTTTCATACGATGCAAAAGTTTATGCTCAAAAGCTTTTATTGACCTCTCGCAGAGCTGGTAACCTCCTGTTTACGATAAATACAATTTGCTTGCGCTGTTTTCAGTTTCTCTCATTGTTTTCGTGGGTATAAGCTGTTTGGCTGTTTGCGCGCGTTAGACATCAGGACTCATGGCTCATTTTCAGGCATCGATGAGATCAAGACTGGCAAAGATAATTTTGCTGGCTGCGCTTTATATCATGTCGGGCAAAATCGGCCTGCTGCTTGCTTTGCCTCCGGGTTATGCGACGATCATCTGGCCTGCATCCGGCATCGCAATTGGAATGCTGCTGACATCTGGCGCAGGGCTGTGGCCGGGCGTTCTCATTGGCTCTTTTATTCTGAACACGTACATTTCAGGCGCATGGACGCCTACGACAGGCCTCGACCTTTTAAAGACTGGCGTTGCATTTTCCATTGCGGTGGGGTCGACGCTCCAGGCATTGACGGGCTGCTGGCTAATCAAGCGCATCATCGGCAAAACCCTTAATCTGGATCATGTGCGGCAAATTGGCATTACGCTGCTTCTGGCCGGGCCAGTCTCATGCATTGTTGCTGCAACAGTCGGTGTTGGAACTCTTTTTGCAACGGGCATTTTACCGGCTGAGAAAATTTCGCAAAATTGGATAACTTGGTGGGTCGGCGACACATTCGGCGTTATCGTGTTTTTGCCGCTTCTGGTAATATCCGCAAACAAACATTTTCGTTTGACGTGGCGCGGCGAACCTTTAGGCAAATTACCGCTTTTGGCTTTTCTCGTTGTTTTGCTGCCATTGGGACTAACCTTTTATTCATGGAAGATTGCGTCTGAAAGCGCATATAATCAAAACCTCGCAGAGTTTCAATCGCTTGCGGTTGAAAGCGAAAAAGCACTGCTACATCGCCTCGAATCTTATCAAACCGCGTTGCTAGGTGGCGCTGGGTTTTTTCAGGGCTCTGAGACAGTTTCGCGCGAAGAATGGCGCAGCTATGTCGAGACAATTGACGTCAAGAAAAACTTTCCCGGCATTAATGGAATAGGCTGGATCAATGCATTATTGCCCGAGCAGGTTCAAGATTATGTCGACCGTGTGCACGCCGAAGGGCTGCCAAACTTCCATATTCATCCACAAAATAAAGAGCTGCCAAATTACATCATAAATTATATCGAGCCTTTTGATAAAAACAGCCCTGCGCTTGGCTTGAACATTGCGTTTGAGGACCATCGCCGGCAAGCCGCAGAGCTGTCACGCGACACAGGACTGTCGACAATTACCAAAAGAATTGTGCTGTTGCAGGACGAGCAGAAAACAGCAGGGTTTTTGCTGCTCTATCCTATGTATAACAAAAACCTGTCGCACGACACGGTAGAGCAAAGGCGGTCTGCGCTGCAGGGCTGGGTATATGCTCCCTTTATTGCAAAAGACTTCATGGCGTCTCTGACATCCAGTCAGGGTCATCTTATCCGGCTTGAAATACACGATGGGAAAGGCACAAGTCCAGAAACACAAATCTACGACAGCAATGATGCGGGCGACAAAGATCCCTCCGTCTACAACCTCTCGAAAGACCTTAATGTGTTTCAGCAAACCTGGCATATTAGCTGGCAAAGCACTTCAGAGTTCGAGCAGCTACGCCGGAACGAAAATGCATTTCTGATTCTCATTGGCGGGCTGGTCTTCACAGTGATGATTGGCGTTTTCCTTATGCTCACCACTGTTCAGCGTGCCGAAACGCTTGAATGGATGGCAGGCGAAAAAAGCTATACGGTTCCGACATTCCTTTTTGTTGCCATCACTTTGGGCGCTTATTTTCTTTACGAAACTCTTCATCAAAAAGAGTTGGCTTATGTCAATTCACTTGTTGAGGAAGAAGGAATAAAAGCCCATGCTTTGCTGAACGTTTCGATGAATGAAACCATTCTCGCGTTGAAGCGAATGGCCCGGCGCTGGAGTGTCGCAAACGGCACACCTTTCGTGTCTTGGCAGGACGACGCAAAAAATTACACAACACAAGTGTCCGGCCTCGAGAGATTAGAGTGGCGTGACAATAGTTATGGGCTGCGTTGGTCAATGCCGCCGGCGTCAGAAATGAATACAGAAAGCATGTCGCTTTTGGGCGACAAGGCCTTTGCTCAATCTGTCAGTGAGGCGGCAGACCGCCGGATGGCAACAGTAACCCCGCCCTTTAATGTTGAGGGTGACAGTAAGGGTTTTGTTATCAATGTGCCGCTGATGGCTTTTGAAAAGCCAGACGGATTTCTTGCGTGTTTCTTTTCAGTCCGGAAATTCTTTTCGAATGTACTCTCAAATGATGCGTCTTTAAAATACGCTCTTGTTATCAGTTACGATGGAAAGCCTTATTTTACGCAATCAGCCAGCTCACCGCTGGCTGATGACAGCTGGAGCTATAGCGAAAATTTACAGCTTCTCGACAAAATCTGGAATGTTAAAATTGTTCCGACAGAAACATTCGTAAATCGTGAGCAAAGCTCACTTCCTATGGTGGTTTTTGCTGCCTCTCTGTTAATCGCGGCCTTGTCGTCCCTTACGCTGCGTTCCACGCTTATTTCAAAATTGCGGCTTCATCATCTTGGTGTTTCAAACAGGTTTAACAAAGCTATCCTGTCCAGCACTGATTATCTTGTTATCGCGACAGACCCGAATGGGACGATTATCAGTTTTAACAAGGCGGCTGAAAAAGCGCTTGGATATTCTGCAGCGACTCTTATAGGCAAAGCTTCACCGGGTATATTTCACGATCCCAAAGAAGTTCTACAGCGCGCAGATGAATTGACAGCCGAACTCGGCTACACAATTGAACCTGGGTTTGATGTCTTTATTACACGGCCTTTAAAAGATGGTGTTGAGTCACGCGAATGGACATATATTCGCAAAAATAAAACACGTTTTCCAATCAATTTGACAGTCAATACGCTGCGCAATGCGTTAGGCGAGATTACAGGTTTCCTTGGCGTTATCGAAGACGTGACCGAGCGTAAAAAACAGCAGCAGGCCCTGCGCACCAGCGAAGAAACATTTCGCTCAGCCATGGAAGACGCCTCGATCGGTATGGCCCTTGTTGGGTTGGATGGACGCTGGCTGAAAGTCAACAAGGCCCTGTGCGACAGTCTTGGATATACTGAGAATGAAATGTCGCTTCTCGATTTTCAGACGATTACGCATCCTGACGATTTAGAAGAGGATCTTGATTTTCTGCAAAAAATGCTCGATGGGAAAATCAAGACATACCAGATTGAAAAGCGTTATTTTCACAAGAGTGGCCGAATTATCTGGGCGCTCCTCAATGTGTCGATGACGCGCGACAGTGAAGGTAAGCCTGACTACTTCATTTCACAAATTCAGGACATTACAGAGCGCAAGGAAATGGAACGCCTCAAAAGCGAGTTTATTTCAATCGTCAGCCATGAACTGCGCACGCCGCTGACATCTATTCGCGGCTCGCTAGGTCTGATGATAGGTACAATGACAAAAGACCTGCCGGAAAAGGTCAACAAGCTGATCGACATCGCCCATAAAAACAGCGAACGGCTAATTCTTCTTATTAACGACATGTTGGACATTGAGAAAATTGCTTCTGGCCAGATGCGATTTGAAATTAAAGCAGAACATCTCAAACCGCTATTGCAGACAGCAGTTGAATCCAACCAGCCCTATGCCGATAAATTCAATATTGATATTGAGCTTCACGCGATTGATGAACGTCTTGCGATCAAAGCTGACCCGCAGAGGTTCATGCAAGTCATGGCAAATTTAATTTCAAACGCAGCAAAGTTTTCAGACACAGGCAAATCGATCGAAATCAGCGCGGCGGCAAAAGGCAAATTTGTGCGTATTTCGGTCAGAGATCACGGGCAGGGTATTGCCGAAGAATTTCGCACACGTATTTTCAGCAAGTTTTCGCAAGAAGATTCATCTGCGACACGTTCAAAAGGTGGCACGGGCCTTGGCTTGCACATCACCAAGCAGCTTGTAGAACATATGGGCGGCACGATTGGATTTGAGACAACCGCGGGTGAAGGCACGGAATTTTGGTTCGAGCTGCCAAACGCCCTGGCCCCGGCGGAAGTTGTCACTGATGAAGACTATCTGTTGCATTACATGGAACGCGACAAATCGATTCCCGTGGTTTTGCATGTGGAAGACGACAGGGATCTAAGCACAATGCTGGCGACGGCTTTGCAGGGAAAAGTTACGGTTGTGCCAGCGACTTCGCTCTTGCAGGCTGAAAAATTGCTTAAAGAAGTGCCTTTCAGCGTTATTTTGCTGGATCTTGCCTTGCCCGACGGTTCTGGTCTGAACCTTTTGAAACATAAGCAGGACTATGCTAACCCTGCGGCACCGATTATCATCTTGTCGGCAACGGAAATCTCAGACGACGTCAAACAGGTGGTTTCGGCCGCGCTTGTAAAATCAAAAATGTCCGAGAAATACGTGGTCGATACAATTATGAATATCATCAATAAGGATCAGGCCGCGTGACAAAAGCACTCAAAAACGTTCTTTGCATTGATGATGACCAGGATATTTTGCAAGTTGCGCAGATGTGTCTTGAGACGGTTGCCGGTTTCGACGTGACCTGCATCGACAGCGGCATACGCGCTGTGAAAGAGGCGGCGCAAATCAATCCCGATATCATTCTTCTTGATGTAATGATGCCAGGAATGGATGGCCCGTCAACATTGCTAAAATTGCGGCAGATTCCAGAGCTTGAGAAAACGCCGATCATCTTCATGACCGCACGCGTACAAGACAAGGAAGTTGAAGAATATCTTGCCTTGGGGGCCAATGGGGTGGTTTCGAAACCCTTTGATCCGATGTTGATTTCTGAGCAGATTTATTCGGTTTATGATAATTTTCACGCGGAAAATAACAATTCATAAGTAGTTAAGGACGTCATTTAATTACATTTTAGATTTTCTCCCGCACATTACATCAGGGCTAACAATAACACTTCAGTGATGCGTCTTTTGCGGCTTATTTCCGCGCGCGTCACGCAAAAGTGCAGGCCGTGTTGGGTGGGGTTTTAAGTCGATGAGTTCAGACAATAATATTTGGTCGGGCAGCAATGCCTCGCTTGCGCGCCTGCGCGGCGCCTATTTGGATACGCTTCATATCCGTTTAAGACAGCTTAAGGACTTCCTTGCTGTTATGAAGACAGAACCTTTGAGCGAAGCGCAGTATAAAGAGCTGCATATGATCGCCCATAAGCTGGCTGGAACCGGTTCGACATATGGGTTTCCTGACATCAGCCAGACCGGCCGTGCCCTTGATCTGTTGATGAAAGAAGGCGTGACACAGGCCTCCGTCATTCAACCATTTTTGCTTGCGCTGGCGACAGCATGCGTCAAGATTTTGCTGAATACAGAAGAAACAGGTTCAACAGGTAATGATACATTTGTTCCTGAGCCGCCAATTTCAACAACTGACCCAAAGGTCTTGCCAGGAAAAATCGAAGGCAAACCACGCACGCTGCTTATCGCGGACGATGATGAGAACGTCCACAATATTATCAACATGCTGTTTCGTGACAAGGCACGTGTCCTCAATGCGTTGAATGGCAACGATGCCATGGAGCAGATTATTAAAAACAGGCCAGATCTGGTTCTGCTCGACAATATGATGCCAGGCATCACAGGTTTAAGCCTTCTCGAGCAAATTCAGAACAGCGAATTTGCCTTCACGCCTGTCATTATGCTCACATCAAGTACTGGTTCTGACCAGATGATCCGCGGTCTTGCCGCAGGTGCGGTTGATTACATCGTCAAGCCTTTTAATCCAGTAACACTCGCGCAAAAAGTTGAACAACGTCTTGAACAGATCTCTTCAACTGTTCTGGTTGCCGACGACGATGAAACGGTGAGAGATCTTCTCGCTTATCGTTTCCGGGCGGCAGGCTACCGTGTTGTCGTTGCGGAAGACGGAAAAAGCGCATGGGACATCTTGCGCATTTCACCGCCGGCGCTGGCCATTCTTGATCGAATGATGCCGGGCTATGACGGTATGACGCTTGCACGCATGATGAAAACATCCGTTACGCTTGAAAATGTGCCTGTCGTCTTTTTGACAGCGCGTCATTTCAGCGAAGATGCAATCGAAGGCCTTGAAGTCGGCGCCGTCGAATACATTGCCAAACCTTTTAACCCTGAGGAAGTCCTTGCCAGATGCCTACGTCATCTCAAGGCAAAAAAACAAAAAGTAGCCTGATTTTCTTTCAGTTCGCTTTTCTTGCTTTTTTTGCTGTTTCGCTAAATAGACCTGTTTTTGCAAGAGAAAGCGCAAGCGCGCTTTTTGCGCAGGGCGTCGCTTTGGCAAAACACAAAAAATATGATTCCGCTTTAAAAAACCTCAACAAAGCGGAAATTTTATCGCCGCACGATGTCGATATCAAGCTTGCAATCGCGCGAACACTGATATGGCAAGGGCGCAATGCAGCTGCGCAAGAAAAGTTGGATAAGATTGACGCAAGCCAAAATGCAAATGCCGATTTGATGCTGCTGCGCGCAAGCCTCTTTTATTATAACAAAGAGTACGCCGCCGCAGAAAAACTTTTTCAGAAAATATTGAAGGCACATCCTCAATATGCCGATGCGAGGGATGGTTTGGAGCGTGTCCATAAGGCTCAAAAAAACCCCGTTCAGGTCGCGCAGAATGCCAAAGCAAAGCCACAAAAGCACGAGCAGACAATTGCACTGTCAAACCCGACATCGCGAAATGAGCGCGAAAAGCCGCAGCTTTCAATCGTGCAACAGCAAGCACCATCAGAGCCGCCGCCTTTTAAATGGCAGGTTGATGCGGGTTATGAATACAGCAGTTTTGAACGCGTGCCGCAGGCAGCATGGAATCAGGAATTCCTGCAGCTCACGCATTTTCTTGACAATGGAACAACAGCGCTTCATGCCAGCGTCACGCGTTATGAGCAGTTTTCAAACAGCGATGCGCAATATGAAATCGGCATAGATCAGAAATTTTCACGCTCGGCCTATGGCTATCTTTATGCAACCGTGGCGCCAGATTCAGACTTCAGACCTGACTATCAAATTCTTGGTGGTTTTAGCGCCGAGGTTTTGGACAAGACCCAGCTTGCGACGCCGCTCTGGTTTACATTCGACAGTCTTTACTCCGATTACGGCTTTGTCCATGTCGGCACGTTGAAGCCCGGCGCACGGCTAGAGCTTGGGAACAATTGGGCCGTCTCGGGAAAATTGATTTCGATTGTCCATGACAACACAACACCAACATATGGCTGGGAAGCACGCCTCGATGGCGGCATTACAGATCAGTTGACTTTTTATGCCGGCCTGTCCGACGCGCCTGAAACTGAATCCGGTATCACGGTTTCAACGCGCAGCTATTTTGGCGGACTGGCTTATGCCATTGACGATGCGCGCACTGTGCGTGTCGGCTACGCCCACGAAGATCGTGATAACTCTTACATTAGGCATGTCATCAATGCGTCCTTTAGCGTCCGCTTCTGAAACTTTTTTCGCTCTTGCGCTCTGGAACGGGGCGCTTGCGCTCTGCGCGCTTTCGTTTGCGCTGCTCGGCGTCGTACTGGTGAGACGCGTTTTACGCACAAAGCGTGAAGTGCGTGATGCAGAGCGCCGCAAAGTGCTAAGCCGCGTGTTCTATGGCGCACTTTATGCAAGCTTGCCTGTCATTAAAGAGAGCCTGCCGGTATTGCAGTCGCATGACAAGCCAATTGCAGCTTCGATCGCGGCTGATATTTTGCGCACCACGCGCGGGCAGGAAATGAAACGCGTTGTTGAAATCTTGCGCTGCTGGGGCATGACAGCCTATTTGCACAAAGTTGCTGCCTCGGGCACGCGCGGTAAGCGCATTGTCGCGCTGACACTGCTCAGCTATTTCCCTGATGATGCCTCGCGTGATGTGTTGCTGCGTTACGCTGAATCGCCCGATCTTTATGTCCAACTTGCAGCGCTTCGCGGCATGGCAGCAGACGGCAACAAAAACATTGATGCAATTGTGCAGAGCCTGTCCAATTCGGGCGCCGCAAACGCAATCATGCTGGCCGACGTTCTTGAAAAACTCGGAACAAACGCAGTTCCTTCGCTGATTGAGCTTGCAAGCAGCGATGCCACGGAACAGGTGCGTTTGGCATGCTTGAAAACACTCGCGGCGATCGGCTCATTGGAAGCCCTTCCAGTATGTTTGACAGCTTGCAAGGATCCAAGCCCGCAAATGCGGGCTGAAGCGGCCAACTCGCTTGGTGCATTCGGTGATCTTCGCGCGACAGAAACCGTTCTTGGGCTTTTGTCGGACGACAACCAAGATGTGCGTGCTGCAGCGGCGCGCGCGCTTGGCAACTTACAAAAACCAAGCGTTATATCGCCATTGCTACACCATCTTGATGATGACAGCTGGTGGGTGCGCTTTTTCTCAGCCGACTCGCTTCTGCGTTTCGGCGACAGCGGCATTGCCATGCTGCAGCTTGCAAGCAGCGGTCAAGGTCGTGCCAGTGAAATCGCAACGCAGGTGTTAAAAGAGCACAAGGTTGCGTGATGCAATCACTGATGCTTACCGCAGCCACGGTCATGGACGTTGTCCGGCCTTTTTTAACGCCCATTTTCTGGACGTTGATGGGGTTCGGCCTGTTTCAAAACGGCGTCTATCTTCTTCAGCTGCCATTTGCCTGGCTTGAGCTGATCCGGCGCACAACGGTCGACGATACGGAAAGTTCATGGCATCAGTTGATCTCAAACGAAACCATGCCGATTAGCGTAATCGTGCCAGCTTTTAATGAAGGCGTCGGTATTGCCTCGAACATCACCTCGGTTTTGTCGCTGCGCTATCCAGATATGGAGGTCATCGTCGTTAATGATGGGTCGACCGATGACACGCTTGACGTTCTCAAACGCGCCTTCGACCTAAAGCCGATTGACCGCGCCTGCGGCAATGCGGTTTTTCATCAACCGGTCAAACAAGTTTATTCTGCAGCAAATCATCCGAACCTGTTCGTCATCGACAAGGTCAACGGCAACGGCAAAGCGGACGCCAGCAATGCAGGCATCAATTATGCGCGCAACGCGCTTTTCTGCATCATGGATGCCGATTCTTTTCTTGATGCCGATGCGCTTTTAAGCTGCGTCAGGCCTTTCATCGAAGACCCGACAATGATCGCCGTTGGCGGCACCATTCGTGTTCTCAATGGCTGCACTGTCAAAAGCGGGCAGGTGACGGAACTGCGGTTGCCGACCAATTTCTTTGCGCTTGTTCAATGCGTTGAATATATCCGCTCCTTCCTCATCGGGCGTCTTGCCTGGAGCAATCTCGGCATGCTTGGCATTATTTCCGGAGGCTTTGGCATTTTCAAGCGCAGCGTCGCGATCGAGGCGGGCGGGTTTAACGCCAAATCGATCGGTGAAGATTACGAACTTGTCATGCACATGCACAAAATGATGCGTCAGCAAAAGCGCGCTTACGCCATGCGCTACGCGCCTGAGCCCGTGTGCTGGACGGAAGCGCCAAGCGACTACAAGACATTGGCAGGCCAGCGCAAGCGCTGGCAGCGCGGTGCAGTTGAAGTGTTTTTCCGGCATTCGGACATGCTTCTTAACCCCCGCTACGGCCGCATCGGCATGGTTCTGATGCCGATCAATTTCGTCACAGATGTGATCGGCCCGATTGCGGAGCTTGTTGGTTATGTTTTGCTGCCGATCATGTGGCTGACAGGTTCGCTGAATTACAATTTCATGTTTGCATTTGTTGCTGTCTTTTTCCTGCTGGGCATCAATCTGACAATTTGCACGCTGATCCTGGAAGAGGCGGCAATCTCTCGCTCCACTCGCACCAGAGACGTTTTGCAGCTGGCATTTATCGCTGTCGTTGAAAATTTCGGCTACCGGCAGCTCAACACCTATTGGCGAATTGTGGGCTGGTGGGAGTATGCGCGCGGCAAAAAAAGCTGGGGAACAATGATCCGCAAAGGTGCCGCAGCCTACCAGGCGCAGGCCTAAGCGCCAGATCAACATCTTAGGCTCTTGATCGATCCCTTGAACGATTGTAGGCCTATCTTTGCCTGTTTGGGCATGGATGCGGCCAAAAGGGCGCGGTCTTGCACAAGCGGTCATCTGGCGGCCTTCAAGCGGGTTGTTGGAATTAAAGCTAAAAAAATGCGGAGACGTGGCCGAGAGGCTGAAGGCACCCGTTTGCTAAATGGGCAGGCCCCCAAAAGGGTCTCGTGAGTTCGAATCTCACCGTCTCCGCCAATTTTTTTCCAGCTATCAAACGTCTTGCGGAATAACAGCTTCCGTTTTTTTGCCGCCCAGCGATTGCGACCGCGCCAGTTCCGCCAGCACGCCGTTTTGCGCGACAAGCTCATCGAATGTGCCGTGTTCGACAAGCTTGCCTGCGGCAAACACGAGAACACGGTCGGCATCGCGAATGGTTGAGAGGCGATGTGCGATGACAAATGTCGTTCGCCCCTGCATGACCTCTTTCAGGGCGTCCTGAAGCAATAATTCAGTGCGGGTGTCGAGCGCGGATGTTGCCTCGTCAAGAATAAGGATCGGCGGGTTTTTCAGAAGGGCACGGGCGATTGAAAGCCTTTGACGCTCGCCGCCCGACAGCGCGCGGCCACGCTCGCCAACGCGCGATTCAAACTGGTCTGGCGCGCGTTCGATAAAATCAAGCGCCTGCGCCCGCCGTGCGGCATCACGCAGATCATCAAGTGTGGCGTCTGGTTTGCCGACACGCAGATTGTCGGCAATGGTCCGGTTGAACAGCATGCCTTCCTGAAACACCACGCCGATATTGCGGCGCAGCGACGTGAGCTTGATATTGCGGATATCGATGCCATCAATGGTGATGGCGCCATGTTGCGGATCGAATGTGCGGTAAAGCAATGACATTGCCGTTGATTTGCCGGCCCCCGTTGCGCCGACCAGCGCAATCACTTCGCCGTGGCGAACATTGAATGACAGCTCGTCGATAGCCGGGCTTTTATCAGCGTATTTGAAGGTCACATTTTCGAAAGCAACTTCGCCGCGCGCATGGTCGAGCTCAACGGCATCGGCAGCGTCCTTGATCGCCGGATGCGTGTCCATCACTTCGAAAAACTGGCGAAGGCGCGGCGCTTCGAGGAAAATACGGTTGACGAAATTGACCGTGTTTTGAAGCCTGTCAATCAACATGGTCGACAGGCTCATAAAGGTAACAATTTCGCCCACGCTCGCCTGTGCTTTTGAATGCAGCCACGCGCCAACACCAATAATGCATAAAACCGTCAGCGTGGTTGAAGCGCGCGTCAGCACAGAGACAACGGCCCACCAAGACAAAACTGGAATTTGCGCGGCAAGCAGTTTGTCGATGACGGAGCGAAGACCGCGGACCTCAGCTTCAATGCGGACAAAACTATGGACGAGCGGAATATTGCCAAGTGTATCGGAGGCGCGCTCGGCAAGTTCGGAATAGCTGTCTTCAACCAGCTTTTGCAGGCCTTCGGTCTTGCGCATCACAAAAGAGGTGACAGAAGCAAAAACCACGCACAGCACGATCAGGAGAATGGCAAGCCGCCAGTTCATGAACAAGGTCAACGGCAGCATGATGAAAAACGAAGAAAAACTTTGTAAGTGCTCGCGGAAAAACCCGATCCACAATCCCCAGAGCGAATCCGTTCCTTGCAGCATGACTTTCATCAAACGGCCGGAATGAACGTCGCCATGGAAGCTTTGCGGCAAACCCAGCACATGCTCATAATATTCAGACAGGACGCCGTGGCGGCGGGTGTGCGAGAGCCGGTCGGCATATAAGGCAACCAGCGTTCCGCAAATGATATTGAAAACGCCGAACAAGCCCCATGCGATCAACAGCTGCGTGAGCAGATGATAATTGGCCAGTCCCGGCAGCGCCGACGACAATGTGTCGATCACTTTGCCAAGAAGAACAGGCTCAGCAAAATGTGCGCCAGCAAGTGCAAGATTGCCGATGGTCAATGTCCAGGCAAGCCGCGCATTGGAGCGGAGCAGGCGAAGGACACGAATATAAAGTCTGACGAGATCCATTTGCCTACCCGTTAGTGCGACGATGCTTTTTCCCGCGATTTCTTGGCCCGTTTAATAAATTTGCGGATCAATCCCTCATTGTTGGCTCGCGGCACAAGCAGGATATCATTCACAAGCTTTGCCCCGCCGCTGCGGCGTTCCAAAATCAGCTTGCGGCTGTGAAAACGCTCGAGTTCCGGCCGATGGCCAACGCTGACAATGGTTGAATCGGCAAGCTCGTTCGACAAAATTTCCATCATCAAATCTTGACTGTGCGGATCGAGCGCAGATGTCGCCTCGTCCATGACGATGATGTCTGGCTTATGCAGCAACACGCGCGCCATTGTCAGGCGCTGTTTTTCACCACCAGACAAGGTCTGGTCCCAGGCCGATTCTTCTTCAATACGTTCAACGAGCTGTGCAAGGCCGACCTGCTTCAGGGCTTCGGCAATATTTTCAATGCTGAAATCATCAACAGCGCCGGGATAGGCCGCGGCGCGGCGCAAGCTGCCTGTCGGCACGTAGGGTCGTTGTGGAAGAAGAAAAAGTTTTGCACCTTTCTGCACGCGGACGAAGCCATTGCCCCACGGCCAAAGACCGGCGATTGCGCGCACCAGCGTACTTTTCCCTGTGCCAGATTCGCCGGCAATCAAAACACGCTCGCCTTTCAGAATCGAAACTTCCGTCTGGTCGACAACGGCAGTTCCATCATCGAGCGCGACACTAAGATTGCTGAGTGTCAAAGCTGCCCCGTCGCCTTCTTCGCGGCGGATACGGTTCACATTGTCGCTTTGCTCGGCCTGTTCCAGGGCATCGAGCGAGACCATCAGCGAGGCCACGCGGCGTGCGGACGCGTTCCAGTCGGCAAGGCGCGGATAGTTGTCGACCAGCCAGCCAAACGCCCCTTGCACGATGGAGAAGGCGGAGGCGGCCTGCATCAGCTGTCCCAATGTCAGGTCACCGGAGAGATATTTCGGTGCTGCCAAAATAATGGGGATGACCGGTGCAATCACACTGCTGGCCTGCGACACGGTCGAGGTCGCCATGAACTGTTTGCAAAGATCACGCCACTGCACCAGCACGCCGACAAAAGAGCGGTTGACGCCAGCGCGCTCTTCATCCTCGCCGCCCAGAAGGGCGATGCTTTCGCCGTTTTCACGCACACGGGTCAACTGGTAGCGAAAATCGGCCTCGGCACGATTTTTGGATTCGGAGACCGACACAAAGCGCCGCCCGACACGCAGCATCAAACCGCTGGCAATCAAAGCGTATAGGATGGCCGCAATCACAAGAAAGCCAGGGATGTTCAATGTCACGCCGCCGACAGTGACAGTCAGCGCGCCGCCAAGCGTCCAGAGTACAGCGATGAAGGTGATGGCCGACAATGAGGCCGTCAGAAGCCCGTGTACGAAATCGACCGGCGCATCCGTTGCAATACGCATGTCTTCAGCGATGCGGTATTCGGGATTTTCATGGTCGCCGCTAATGAGGTTGAGCTGGTAGTAATGGCCATTGGAGAGCCAGCGTGTCAGAATATTGTCAGTCATCCATGCGCGCCAGCGCCGCTGCAAGGACATGCGCACATAGACATTAACAACGCCAAAAATTACGGTGGTGACGGCAAGGGGAAGAAAAATCGCCGACAAGTGAAGAACCGTCGCTGAATCTTTTTTCTCCAGCGCATCAAAAATATAGCGGTTCCAAAGATTGATGCCGTACTGCGCGCCAAGTGTCAGCAAAATAAACAGAATAAGGCTTGCGCTTAAAATCCACGACCGACGGTCGCCATCGCTTTTCCAAAACCCTTTTGCGGACGACAGGAAGCGGCGAAGGAGCAGTTTCTTTTCAAGCGATTTACGCTCTTCATCGTTCAAACTTGAAATATCATCGTCCGCTTTTTGATCTGCCGCCTGCTGGGCCGCGACATCATCGAGATGTTCCGATGCTTCTATGGCCTGATCAAGCGTCTCTGGCGTTTGTGTTTCATCAGCGTTTTGCACCGCGTTTTTTGCGTCATCAGGGGCATCGGGAGGGGGCATTTCAAAAGTCCATTCAAAGCCCGTCGGCGACAGGTGTGTCGCTTTGTATTTTGATATGGATGTTTAAACCAGCGCTATTTTAGGAACTCTCCGCAATTAAGCGGGGAGCGCTGTATTTGCCTCATCTGGCAGGTGAATCATGAAATGCGCGCCTTCAACGCTTTCAAGCAATTCAATCGTGCCGCCATGTCCCCGTATCAGCTCGGCAGCAATGGCAAGGCCAAGGCCAGAGCCGCCACTTTCACTTGAAATCGCAAACGGCTGAAACAGTTTTTTTCGCTGCGTTGGCGGAATGCCAGGTCCGGTATCAGACACTTCGATCAACGTCATACCAGCTTCATGCTTGGCACAAATACGCACGCACTCTTGCGGCGCTTCCGGTATTTTCAGCTTCTGGCCACAAGCCTGCAAGCCGTTGCGGACAAGATTTAAAAGAACGCGGTAAATCTGGTCAGGGTCAGCTTTGAGAACAAGATCGCGGGGAACTGCATTTTGCAGCACAGCGTCACTGACATCGAGCAGTTCGGCCATGTCATCGACAAGCTTATGCAGATTGAAATTTTGGCGGCGCGGTGCAGGCTCTGTCGCACGTCCATAGGCCAACGTGTTCTGGCACATCGATACCGCGCGATCGAGCGCGTTGAGAATTTTTGGCATGAAACGCTGCACATCAGGGTCAGGCAAGGTTGCCAGCCGGTCAGCGAAAAGCTGCACAGGCGTCAAAATGTTACGCAGGTCGTGGTTGATTTTGGCAACGGCGAGGCCAAGCGCGGCAAGATGGGTTTTTTGCCGCAATGCATTCTGGATATCATTTTGCATGTCTTTAAGCGTGTCCTGCACCTGCCCAATTTCATCGCGCCGTGTTGTCGGCGCAATAATGTTTGACGGGTTTTCAGGATGGTCGCGAAAGCGCGACATGTTTTCGCTGAGCGCTTTTAAAGGCCGGACGAAAAACGTGTTGAGAACGATGTAAAGAAGTCCGGCTGTGATGACGGAAATGAATAGCGATAATGCAAAGAGGCGCAGCGAGTAGGTGCGGATGGCGGTTTTCAGCTCACCTTCGGGCACCACCAGTTCGACAAATTCAGCGCCCAGCGGGGCAGGGCCAATGACTTGCAGGATGCGCTCCTCACCGGGCAACCACGCCTGGAGGGCCGCGAGCATGGCGCGCGGTGCGGATTCGTTGCGAAGATCATAGCTGACGTCGATCACGCGCAAATCATACCAAGACGCCAGCAGTTCGCGGCTATCACCTTTTTTGATCGCTATGCTGAGGGCGCCGACATAGCGCAGCAGCCTTTGTGTCACTTCGGCCTTGACGGTGTTATCGGGTGCGGCCTCAAAAACAAGCGCTGCGGTGCGGGCGGAGGCAAGCTTGTCTTCCAGCCAGTTTGTACGGAAATCGGCCAAAGACGGGAAAAAGATCAGCATCTGCGCCAAAAGACCGAAAAGCACGGTAAATCCAAGGAGTTTAATGCTCAGACTGGTGCGCGGCTTTTCCTCGGACATAAGGTGAATTGTAAGCGCTTTTCTATAACGCGCAAGCTAAACCCTTTAGATGGTTGGCTTTTTAGAAAAGATTGACGTTTTTTGTGCGGGGCGTTATAACCACAGCAGATTTCACGCCCCCTTCAGTCGGGGGCTTTCTTATTTGCTGGACTTGAAGCCATGAAACGCACCTATCAACCTTCCAAACTTGTGCGCAAGCGCCGCCATGGTTTTCGCCATCGCATGGCCACAAAAAATGGCCGCAAAATCCTGTCAGCGCGCCGCGCGCGTGGACGCAAGCGCCTCGCCGCTTAAAGCGATAGTCCTGACATGCAGCGCCTTAAAAAGCGCGCCGATTTCTTAAGGCTGGCAACGGCCAAGGCCGTGCGCATGCCCGGCTTTGTTTTGCAAGTTGCTGCTTCACCGATGCAAGAGGGCCGCCGCGTCGGCTTTACTGTCACCAAACGGCAAGGCAATGCCGTTATCCGCAACCGGATCAAGCGACGCTTGCGCGAAGCTATCCGCCTTGTTGATCAATCAGACCCTTTCCCTAACGGCGATTATGTGGTGATTGGGCGCAAAGAAAGTCTAATGATTTCTTTTGCTGATTTGTGTCTGCAGCTTACAAAAGCCCGCGCCAAAGCCGGCAAACTTACCCTGACAAATGAGAGTGCGATACGGCCATGAAAGACGAAAATACGCGTAACACAATTCTTGCGCTGATCCTCTCTGTAATTGTGCTCATAGGATGGCAATTCCTTGTGGTTGCGCCGCGCGTCGAGCAGCAAAAAGCGCGTGAGGCCGTGATCGCTAAAAACACGGCATCGCAAACCCCGGCGACACCATCGGCAACTTCGGAAGTTCCTGTTGCAAACAGTGCGAATGCGCCAACAGTTGCACCCGTTGCGCAGGCGGTCATACCGCGTGACAAGGCTCTTGCTTCGACAACGCGCGTTGTCATTGATACGCCGTCACTCAACGGCTCGCTCAACCTGAAGGGTGGCCGGATCGACGATCTGTCGCTCAAAAATTACCGCGCGACTGTCGAAAAAGACAGCCCGACGATTACCCTGTTTTCGCCCTCTGGCGCAGCAGATGCGTATTATGCCGAAATGGGATTTGTTGCTCCAACGGGATCAAAGCTTCTTGTGCCGAATGGCGCGACGCAGTGGACGTTTCGCGACGGCCTGTCCTTGTCGCCGGGCACACCTGTCCATCTGGAATACAACAACGGGCAGGGTCTGACATTTCGCCGCACTTACGACGTTGACAAAGACTACATGTTCACGGTGCGCGATGAAGTCGTGAACAATACCGGCGCTGCCGTGACCCTTCACCCTTATGCCCTGCTGTCCCGCCACGGCATGCCGCCAACGACCGGTACTTACGTTATCCATGAAGGCATGGTTGGCGTGTTCGGCGATGCTGGCCTACAGGAGCAGACTTATAAAAAGATTGCGGACGCGCTTGCCTATTCCCACCACGCAAAAGCGGGCTGGGTCGGCATTGTCGATAAATATTGGGCCGCAACCGTCATCCCTGATCAAAAAACCGGTTTTGAAGGCCGCTTTAGCGCGCAGAGTACGCAGTACAAAAAAACCTTTCAGGCGGATTATCTGCTTGACCCACAAATTATCGAACAGGGTGCAACGGTCGCCGTCACGCACCGCCTGTTTGCAGGCGCCAAAGAGGTGGCCGTTGTCGACGCTTACCGTAGCGCGCAAAATATCGAGCGTTTCGATCTTCTGATCGACTGGGGCTGGTTTTACTTCTTCACCAAACCTTTGTTTTACGCGATCGACTTTTTCTATCACCTGATCGGCAATTTTGGCGTTGCGATCCTAATCGTCACTGTCATTGTCAAATTGCTGTTTTTCCCGCTCGCCAGCCGGTCTTATGTGTCGATGTCGAAGATGCGCAAAGTCCAGCCGGAAATGACGCGCATCAAAGAACGCCATCCCGACGACAAGCTAAAACAGCAGCAAGAGTTGATGGAGCTGTATAAGCGCGAGAAGATTAATCCGGTGTCAGGCTGCCTGCCGGTCGTCATCCAGATTCCGGTTTTCTTCGCGCTCTACAAAGTGATCTACACCTCAATTGAAATGCGCCATGCGCCATTTTTCGGATGGATCCATGATCTTTCTGCGCCAGACCCCACCTCTTTCGTCAATCTGTTCGGTCTGCTGCCTTTCGATGCGCCGTCTTTCCTGCATATCGGTGTGTGGCCGCTGATTATGGGTCTGACAATGTTCCTACAGATGAAGATGAATCCAGAGCCGACAGACCCCACGCAAAAAATTATTTTTTCATGGATGCCGCTTCTGTTTACTTTCCTGCTTTCAAGCTTTCCGGCAGGTCTTGTAATCTACTGGGCCTGGAACAACACGTTGTCTCTGACGCAGCAATATACAATCATGCGCAGGCAGGGCGTCGAGGTTCATCTGGGGCAAAATCTTCGCAACGCAATCGTGCGTAGGCGCACAAAGGCGATCGACAATGGCGACGAACCCGAAAAAACCTGATCCTTCTATTCAAAAACGCGCCAAGTTTTTTCAAACCTGCGCGTTTTTCACCAGTGTCGGCATGTTGCGTCAGCTTCCTGATGAAGACAGGCCGGAGATTGCTTTTGCCGGCCGCTCGAATGTCGGCAAATCATCGCTGATGAATGCTCTTACCGGCAAGCGCACATTGGTGCGCATGTCGCATACGCCCGGGCGCACACAGCTGCTCAACTATTTTACGCTTCTCGACAAAGCCTATCTCGTCGACATGCCCGGCTATGGCTATGCCAAGGTTTCAAAATCAAAGGCCGAAGAATGGACGCTTCTGATTGAAGATTATCTGCGCCAGCGCCGCAATTTAAGCCGCGTGATGTTGCTGATCGATGGCCGCCACGGCATCAAGGACAATGACAAAATCACGATGAACTTTCTCGACAAGCTCGCCGTGCCTTATCAGCCCGTGCTGACGAAACTCGACAAGGTGAAATTTGCCGCCCAGCCTGAGCTTTTTGACCGGGTGGAGCAGGACCTCAAAACCCACTCGGCGGCATTTCCCGGTCTGATCGCGACATCATCAACAAATGGCATGGGCATTGATGCGCTGCGGCAGGTGATGCTGGAAGCGATGAAGCTTGAGCATCTCAGCGCCTGATATTGCGCACCGCCGCGAAAGCCGCTATCGCAGCACGCATGACCACGCAAAAACCTGAAGCCCGCCGTCAGGCGCAACTTCGTTTCCAGCAAAGTGCCAGAACGCTTGTCGAGGCCTTGCCCTATTTGCAAAAATACGACCAGCAGGTCGTTGTGATTAAATATGGCGGCCATGCCATGGGCGACGAAGACGCAGCTCTGGATTTTGCCCGCGATATCGTTCTGCTCGAGCAGTCGGGTTTAAAGCCGGTCGTGGTTCACGGCGGCGGACCACAAATCGGCAAAATGCTGGAGCGGCTGAACATGAAATCCGAATTTCATGATGGCCTTCGCATCACTGATAAAGACACGGCCGATGTCGCCGAAATGGTGTTGTCTGGCGCGGTCAACAAGCAGATCGTCAATATGATCACCAAGGTTGGCGGCAAAGCCGTTGGCCTGTCGGGAAAAGACGGCGGCATGGTGATTGCAGAAAAAGCAAAACCTGCAGGCTCCGGTAAAAACAAGGTTGATCTGGGCTTTGTCGGCGAGCCTAAGACCGTCAACACCCATGTGCTTGATAAAATTATCGCCTCTGAAATTATCCCGGTGATTGCGCCGGTCGCAGCATCGGTGAGCGGCGAGACATACAACGTAAACGCCGACACATTTGCCGGTGCGATTGCGGGCGCGTTGAAAGCCAAGCGCCTGTTATTGCTGACAGATGTGCCGGGCGTGCTGGATGAAAAACGTGAGCTGATTACGGATCTAGATCAGTCCACCGCGCTCAAGCTTATTAAAAAAGGTGTTATTTCAGGCGGCATGATTCCCAAAGTTCAAACCTGTATCTACGCGCTGGAGCACGGTGTCGAAGCCGTCGTGATTCTTGATGGCAAAGTGCCGCATGCCGTGCTGCTGGAGCTGTTCACAGAGCATGGCGCCGGCACGCTGATGCGCTAGCCTTTAGCGCCGTTTTTGGTGCGCGCGCACATTTGGCGCTTTTCCTTTGTGCGGGGCCGCCCTGCCTTTGACTTGCGCCGCTTTGCCTTTTACCGGCTTGTTTTTTCCCAGCTTTATTTTGCTGGCTTTTGTTGTGGCCATTTTTTTGGCGGCAAGTTTGTAAGCTTTTTTTGCGGCCGTCGGCGGCGGCGCAATGCGCTTTGCGAGAATTGCATCTTCAGGGCGCGCACGCGGCATCGGCGGCAAAATGCGCAAGGGACAGGCAAATTCTTTTTTATGACTGGCGACGGCCTCTTCCAGCCCATCGGTGGAAAAAGCCAGTGTCTCCCTGTTCCAGATTTTTTTTAAGCGCTCATCAAGCGCAAGCTCAAAATGCTTGGCGTCAAGAATGGCTTTCAGATCAGGCAGGGCCAAAGGCATTTCCTGAAAATAATAGTTTTCAAACAGGTTAAACACATCTGTGCGCTCGGGCGCGCCATCGATTTTAAAAGTGAGATTGACCTCCGCCACATCTTTTTCGCACGCTGCATGGTCGGCGCAAATCCCACCTTCTGGCGACTGCAGATTAAAGAAAAAAACCCATGTCTTTTTCCAGCATGAAAAACCGTAAGAGAGCGTTTCGCTTTCCACGCGCTCCAAAGTTGCCGCGCGTCTCGCGCTGCCCTTTTCGACATTCCATTCCTCAACGCTCTGGCCAAATGCGCTTTGCGCCGCCAGTGTAAAAAAAAGCCCGAAAATGAGGGTGAAATGCTTCATACCAGCGCCAGTTGACGCCGAAGCACAGTTTAAGGCAACAAGGCAGGCAAGATGTTCACACAACTGATCGATCAAATTGAGCTGGGCTTTGAGCGGCGCGCAGAGCTTGTGCCGCAAAATGAAACCGCCCTGAAACTTGCCGTTGACAAGGTTCTGGCGCTGTTGAACAGCGGCGAGATCAGGGTTGCTGAAAAAAACGGTCAAAACTGGCAGACCCATCAATGGATCAAAAAGGCCGTTCTTCTCTCATTCCGGCTTCAGCCAAACCGTCTTATTAAAGGCGGGCCCGACAATGCGCTCTGGTTTGACAAGGTCGGCTCCAGATTTGAAAACTATAGCGCCGATGATTTTAACAATGCGGGTTTTCGCGCTGTCCCCGGCGCGATTGCGCGCCACGGCACATATATTGGCAAAAACGTGGTTTTGATGCCGAGCTTCATCAATATCGGCGCTTATGTGGGCGAAGGCACAATGGTCGACACATGGGTCACAATCGGCTCCTGCGCGCAGATCGGCGCGCGATGCCATATCTCTGGCGGCGTTGGCATTGGCGGCGTTCTGGAGCCTTTGCAGGCGAGCCCGACAATCATCGAAGACAACTGCTTTATCGGCGCGCGTTCTGAAGTCGCTGAAGGCGTGATCGTGCGCGAGGGCGCGGTGTTGTCAATGGGCGTGTTCTTAAGCGCCTCCACCAAAATCGTCGACCGCGCGAGCGGCCTCATCGTTTACGGCGAAGTCCCGGCTTACAGCGTTGTCGTACCGGGCAGTCTGCCAGACCCGAATGGCGGGCCTTCGCTTTCCTGCGCCGTCATCGTCAAGCGCGTCGATGAAAAAACGCGCTCCAAAACATCCATCAATGAATTGCTGCGCACATGAATGTTGCTGACCTTTTACAAAAGCTGATCCGCTGCCCGTCCGTCACCCCGAATGAAGGCGGTGCGCTTCATCTAATGCGTGATGAACTACAGGCGCTGGGGTTCAAGGTTGAACTACTGACATTCAGTGCGCCCGATACGCCCGATGTGACCAATCTGTATGCACGCCTTGGCACAGGCGCGCCTTATCTGCTGTTTGCCGGACATACGGATGTGGTGCCGACAGGGGATGAGAGCACATGGCGTTTCCCGCCTTTTTCCGCAACGCTGACCGAGGGAAAAATCTACGGGCGCGGCGCCTGCGACATGAAAGGCGGCGTTGCCGCGTTCACGGCAGCGGTTGCAAGCTATCTTGACGACAAGGGCGCGCCGGAAGGCTCGATCGGCTTTCTGATCACCGGCGACGAAGAGGGCCCTGCGATCAACGGCACTGTCAAAGTGCTGGAATGGATGAAGCAAAAAGGCGAAGTGTTTGACCTGTGCATTCTTGGCGAGCCTGCAGGGCGCGGCCAAGCGGGCGACAGGATCAAGGTTGGCGCACGCGGGTCTTATTCGGCGCGCCTCACTGTAACAGGGACGCAAGGCCATTCCGCCTATCCGGAGCGCTCCAACAATCCGATCCCGCATCTGATGCGCATGCTCGGCCGCATCAACGGCAAGCTCGATGAAGGCAATGCCCATTTTCCGGCATCCGAACTGGTCATCACCGATCTTTATGTGGGCAATGAGGCCAGCAACGTCATTCCGCGCGAAGCGACGGCGGCCATCAATGTGCGCTTCAACAATGACTGGACATCAAAGACGCTGGAGCAGGAATTGCGCAAGCGTTTGGCGCAAAGTGCTGAGAGCGTGACATGGGAGCTGGTGCCGCGCATCGGCAATACAGAAGCGTTTTTAAGCGATGCCGGACAAATGCGCACGCGCATTGCCCGAATCGTTGAAAAAATCATCGGCCACGCGCCTGAATTTCATACCTCTGGCGGCACGTCGGATGCGCGGTTTATCGTGCATGACGGGCCAGTGATTGAAATGGGAATGGCGGGCACATCGCTGCACCAGACCGATGAAAATATCACGCTGAAAGATCTCGATCAGACAGTGCAGATTTACCGCGCCGTGCTCGACGATTATTTTGCCTGAAACCCCGGCGCACGCGCTTCTATAAACGCGCGCATCGCCTTGCCTGTCGCAGGGGCAGGCAGCAGCCAACCTTCATCAAGCCCAAGCACCGTGCCGATGTGCCCGGCCTCGTCATAGGTTTTCACTTCAACCTGACCGCCTTGCGCTTTGATTTTCTCCGCGAGATTAAATGTGTTTGACGGTTTTACGACGTCATCGGCAAGACCAGTGAGAAGCAGTAACGGCGGGGCATCACCGCGCGCATAATTGATAGGCTGACTGGCGGCGCGTGTTGATTCGGGAAAAATCCTTTTATACTTGTCTTCATAAAGCGGCAAAAAATCATAAGGGCCGGACAAGCCGATCATGCCCGAAACAATGCTGGTTTTAAGGTGCTCGGCTTTCAGGTAAGACGCATCAAGCGTCAGCAGCATGGCAATTTGTGCGCCCGCCGAATGTCCGGCCAGAAAAAGCCTGTGCTCGCCATACTGGTCATGAACGGCCTGACGGATGGCGGCGACCGCTTTGGCGCCGTCCTGCACAAAAGCTGGAAATGTCACTTCTGGTGACAGGCGGTAATCAGGAATGGCGACAAGATAGCCTTTCGCCGCATAATGTTCGCCAAGATGTTTGTAGAGTTCCTTGCGACCCGAGCTCCAGCCGCCGCCATAAAAAAACACAAGAAGCGGCGCGTCTTTTTGCAGCTCGTCTGGAACGTAAAGATCAAATTTCTGGCGGTCATTTGGCCCATAGGCAAAATTCGCCGACAGTTTGACACCTTTTTCCGGGCCAAAAAACTGTGCCACGGCAGCAACCGTTGCCGATGCTGTGACCAGAACCGTAATACCGAGATAAAAAGCGCCGCGCGCAAGGCTTTTGCGAAATGTCATATGCTCTATCTAATAATCAACACGAGTTAATGTAAGCCCCTGCGCCGGGGCAACCACGCCGCAGGCCGTGCGGTCGCGTGCTTCAAGAATCTCCTTGATCCATAAGGGCGACCTGTCGCCCGTGCCCACCATTTTCAGCGAGCCGGCGATTGAGCGAACTTGGTTATGCAAGAACGATCTTGAGCGCGCGTAAATCAGCACCTCGTCGCCTTGTGTCGTCACTTTCAGATCATCAAGGGTTTTAACAGGCGATTTGGCCTGACAGCGGGCATGGCGAAATGTGGTAAAATCATGCTGCCCGATCAGGAATGCCGCCGCTTCATTCATCATGGCACTGTCGAGCGGGTCCACCACATGCCAGACACGGCCGCGAGCAAGCGCAGGCGGAGCCTGCCGGTTGAGGATGCGGTAGAGATAGCTGCGCGCGGTAGCGGAAAAGCGCGAGTCAAACTCATCGCTCACCTGATCAACGCTGACAATGACGATTTGCTCGTGGCGCAAATGCGCATTCAATGCGTTGCGCACACGGGTCAGCTCCCACGGTTTTGTCAGATCGATATGCGCCACTTGGCCGCTGGCATGAACGCCCGCATCGGTGCGCCCCGCACCATTGACACTTGAGACATCGCCGCAAAAATTCGCAATCGCTTTGGCAATGGCGTTCTGAACGCCCGCGCCATTTTTCTGCGACTGCCAGCCTTCATAAGCGCCGCCGTCATATTCAATGGTCAGCTTATAACGTGGCAAGCTGTGTGCCTTTGGAAACAGGATGACCACGCAAGAACTCAGGCGCGCTCATCTCTTTTTTGCCGGAAGGTTTCACGTGAATGCATCTTATGCCCTTTGTCCCGCAGGCAATTGTCAGGCCATCGTCAATTGTGACGCCGGGCGCTCCGTTCACATCGACAAGTTCAGTGCGCAAAAGTTTCACCCGCTCGCCATCAAGCTCAAACCATGCGCCGGGAAAAGGCGACAGGCCGCGCACAAGATTATGAACATGCGATGCAGGCTTTCTGAAATCGATCCGCGCTTCGGCTTTTTCAATTTTGTGCGCATAGGTGACACCATTTTCCGATTGGGCGGCGAATGTCAGCCCGCCGCGCAAAGCGGCGCTGAGCGCACGGTTCAAAAGATCAGCACCAAGGCGCATCATCTGGTTGTGAAGCTCAAGCGCTGTCATATTGCCGGAGATTGTTATCTTTTCAGCCATGGCCACGGGGCCGGTATCAAGCCCGGCCTCCATTTTCATCACCATGACGCCGGTTTGCAGATCGCCCGCCATAATCGCGCGCTGAATGGGCGCCGCACCGCGCCAGCGCGGCAGAAGAGAGCCATGCAGGTTCAGGCAGTGCAGGCGTGGAATATCGAGAACGGCCTTCGGCAGCAAAAGCCCGTAAGCGACAACCACAATCACATCGGGCGCAAGATCGCGAAGCCGCTGCTGTTCATCTTGGCCTTTCAAGCTTTTTGGCGTGAAAACATCAATGCCTGCACTTTGCGCAAACTGGTGAACGGGCGACAGGCGAAGCGCCATCCCACGTCCGGCAGCCTTTGGCTCGCGGCTGTAAACGGCAACAACGTCATGTCCGGCAGCCATAATTTCCGCAAGCGACGGCACGGCAAAATCGGGCGTGCCCATGAAGACAATGCGCAGGCTCATCTCAATCGCCGCTCAGGCGGGCTTTCTTCTTGAATTTTTTTGTCACGCGGTCGCGTTTCATTTTCGACAAATAGTCGATGAACAAAACGCCGTTGAGATGGTCAATTTCATGCTGCAGGCAGGTCGACAAGATGCCATCAGCCTCGATTTCCTGCGTCTTGCCGTTTGTGTCCATGTAGCGCACGCGCACTTGGGCAGGACGGATCACCTCTTCTTCATAGTCAGGAATGGACAGGCAGCCTTCGGTGTAAGGCGAGAGCCCTTCTGATTTCCAGACGATTTCAGGGTTGAAAAAAATCTGCGGGTCTTTTTCCCCACCGCCGCGCTGGCCGACATCCAGAACCATCAGGCGCACCATTTCGCCAATCTGAACAGCAGCAAGGCCGATGCCCGGCGCGTCATACATGGTCTCTAGCATGTCGTCGGCAAGTGTCAGGAGTTCAGGCGTCACCTGCTTTACAGGCGCGCTGTGCTCGCGCAGGCGGTGATCGGGCAAAATAACAAGCGGGAGAATGGTCATGCAGGGTTTTCTAGCATGGGAAGCGCTTGCGTCAACTTCTGCCTCTGGCGTAAAGTCAGGCTCATGGATTCCCCGCTACTTCTTCTTATTGCCTGCCTTGCCTTGCTTGTTTTAGCAGCGCTCACTTTTGCCGTTTTCAAGCTTGTGTCCGGTAGCAAAACGCCGCAGGACAGCACGCATTTTGATGACATCAACCGCGCACAAAACGAGCTGGCGGGGCGCGTCGCCTCCCTTGCGGAGATGATGTCAGGGCGGCTTGACAGTGTCTCGCACCGGATCGGCCAGTCAATGCTCGACCAGACGCGGCATACGGCAGAAGGCATGTCGAAACTACATGAGCGGCTCGGTATCATCGATGCCGCAGGGCAGAGCATTGCGGCGCTCTCTTCTGAGGTAATCGACCTGAAAGCGGTGCTGAGCAACAAACAGACGCGCGGTGCTTTCGGGCAGGGCAGGCTGGAAGCAATTGTCTCCGATGGTTTGCCGATCGGGCATTTTTCGTTCCAGTCAACGCTTTCCAATGGCAGGCGACCGGACTGCCTTGTCAAAATGCCGGGCACAGGCGAGTGGCTGGTCATCGACGCCAAATTTCCGCTTGAGGCCTTGTCGGCCATTCGCGCCAATGATGATGCAGCGGAAATGAAAGCCATTCGTGCCCGCGTTAAAACCGACATGCAAAAGCATATTGACGACATTGCCGGCAAGTACCTGATCCCCGGCGAGACCTTGCATTTTGCGCTAATGTTTATCCCGTCTGAATCACTGTTTGCCGACCTTCATGAGCAGTTTCCCGAAATTCTCGAAGCGGCGCTGCGCGAGCGCGTTGTCGTTGTCTCGCCATCGCTGACATTGATGGGCATTCAGCTGATGCAGTCGCTGGTGCGCGATGCGCAGATGCGCGAAGAGGCCAAACTGATCCAAACGCATGTGCAGTCGCTAGTGGAAGATGTGCGGCGTTTGGCCGACAGGGTCGAAAAACTCGACACCCATTTTAAGCAGGCTGGCAAAGACATTGAGGCGATTGCGGTCTCGACGCGCAAAATCAGCTCACGCGGTGAAAAAATTGCAGCCGTCGATCTGGAAGATGATGTGTTTGTCAAAGAACTGCCGTTTTCAGAGATCGGAACTTAAAAATTATGAATTTGCGCCGTTCGGCAAGCCTCGGGCATTTTAATTTGCGTCGTTCGGCAAGCCTCGGGCGTTTTAATTCACGCCGTTCGGCAAGCCTCGGGCGTTTTAATTTGCGCCGTTCGGCAAGCCTCGGGCGCGCCATTGTGCAGCGCTTTGTCCCCACAGGTCGATCTCTTTCGGGCCATTCATCAATGGCAGAATGCCCTTGCGCAATTTGGTTGAGCCGAGGCGCTGCGCCAGCTTGATAGAGTTGACATTGGCCTCGTCGATGGAATGAATGACCTCATCCCATCCCAGCACATCGAATGCATAATCCATTGAGGCGGACGCCGCCTCAACCGCATAACCCTTGCCCCAGAATTCGCGGCAAATGTTCCAGCCGACTTCCGTGCCCGGCCAGCCTTCAGGTTGCCACGGGCCAATGCGCCCCACCCATTTCCCGCTCGACTTTTCAAACACGGAAAACATCGCAAAACCGAGTGCGACCCATGAGCCGATCATGATCATATGCAGGCGCCACGCATCGCTGCGGGTTTTGACACCACCAAGATGAAGCATGACTTCCGCGTCCTGCATCATTGCCGCAACCTCATCAAATTCAGCCTGTGCGGGTGGGCGCAAAATGAGGCGCTCAGTTTCTAAGGTTGGGCCGATGCGGACTGTGTTCATGCTCTATTTAAAACGGCAAACGGCCTTTGATGGCAAGGCTCAGCGTGCCTTCATCAAGATAATCCAGCTCACCGCCCACGGGCACGCCATGTGCCAGCCGTGAGACTTTAATCATGCTGCCAAGCCCATGCAGCAGGTCTGTGATGTAGTGTGCAGTTGTCTGGCCTTCAATCGTCGCACTGAGCGCCAGCAGCACCTCCTGTGTTTCATCCAGCGCACGTGCGGGCAGGGTTTTCAGATTCAGCTGTTCGGGGCCGATGCCGTCAAGCGCGGAGAGAATGCCGCCAAGAACATGGTAGCGGCCATTGACCGCGCCAGCACGCTCCAGTGCCCACAAGTCAGCGACCTCTTCGACCACAACCAGAAGCGATGTATCGCGCGCCGGATCGCGGCAGATCGAACAGGGGTTCAGCGTGTCGATATTGCCGCAGGTCTGGCAGATGAGGATTTTGTCGGAGGCGTCTTTCAGCGCCGCCTGCAAGGGATCGAGAAGTTGCTGGCGTTTTTTTAAGAGATGCAATGCTGCGCGGCGTGCCGAGCGTGGGCCAAGCCCTGGCAACCGGCTGAGAAGCTGGATCAGTTTTTCAATCTCGGGGCCTGCAGAGGCGCGGCGGATGACCATTAAAACGGCAGCTTCATTCCGGCGGGCAGCTGGAGACCGCCCATGGCGTTTTGCGTGTGTGCCGCAGCTTCTGCTTTGGCTTTATCGAGCGCGTCTTTGTGCGCCAGCATGATCAGGTCTTCAAGCAGTTCCGCATCGTTGTCGGCAAGAAGCGACGGGTCGATTGTCAAGGTTTTCAGCTCGCCGCTGGCAAGAACGCTAAGATTGATTTTACCACCGCCAGATGTGCCGGTTGTTTCAATCTGCGCAATGTCCTCTTGCAGGCCCTGCATCTTTCCTTGCATTTCTTTGGCCTGTTTCATCATCTTCAAAAAATCCATTATTCGTCCTCGTCTGGTGTCAGCGTGTCCGGTTCCGGCGCAAGCACCGGTGCAGCAACACGAATGTCAATAATTTTCGCGCCGGGAAAATAGCGCATCACATCCTGAATAGCAGGATGGGCATGAACATCGTCGCTGATCGCCTGTTTTTTTTGCAGCTCAACGTCGTGCAGTGTGGGCGCGCCCTGTTCTTTTGAAACAACAACCATCCAGCGCTGGCCAGTCCATTGCGTCAGCTTCTTTTGCAGGTCGCCTGCAAAGGTGGCGGGCACTGTGTCCTGCACGCGCAATTCGATCTTGCCCTGCTCAAACGCAACCAGGTGGACATTGCGCTCCAGCACAATTTTAAGCGCGATATCACGTTTTTCCGAGACGAGCGCGATCAGCTCGCTGAACTGGTTGAGCCGCATGACAGGCGCATCGTCCGGCTGGCTGGCCTGTTGCAGTTGCGGGGCAGGCGTCATTTGCGCACTGCCGCCACCACGCGGCGATGAAAGAGAAGCGCGCGGCGATGGCGATGCAGGACGGGGCGCAGATGCAGTTGTTATCGCGCCGCCCGCCTGCAGGGTTTTAATCAATTCATCAGGGGTCGGCATGGAGCTCGCATGCGCAACGCGCACCAGCAACATGTCGAGCGCCTGTTTCGGGCGGGCCGCCAGTTGCAGCTCCTGCGCCCCTTTCAGCAGAAGCTGCCATGCGCGTGTCAGCGCCCGCAGGTCGAGGCGTGAGGCCATTGCGCTCGCGCGGGCACGCTCTGCTTCCGGCAGGCCGGCATCGGTCAATGCGTCGGGTGCGACTTTCGCTTTCGTTGCCAGATGCACGCCCTCAAGCATTTCGGAGAGAAGCGAGAACGGGTCGCCGCCGGCCTGATACAGCGCATCATAAGTGGCAAGTGCGGCTTTCGCATCGCCGTCAAACAGGTTGTCGAGCACGTCGTAAATGCGTGTCCTGTCGCCAAGGCCAAGCATGGAGGCAACAAGCTGCGGCGTGATGAGGCCGTTATCGCCCTGATGGGCAATGGCCTGATCGAGCAAGGAGAGGCCGTCACGCACCGAACCTTCGGCTGCGCGCGCAATCATCTGCGCGGCGCTGTCGTCGAGCTGCATCTGCTCCAGACCGGCAATTTTTTTAAAATGCTCGACAAGAAGCGCAGCGTCCACACGGCGCAAATCGAACCGCTGGCAGCGTGACAGAACGGTGACCGGTACTTTGCGGATTTCGGTGGTCGCGAAAATAAATTTGACGTGTTCTGGCGGTTCTTCCAGTGTTTTCAAAAGGCCGTTAAAGGCAGCATTGGAAAGCATGTGCACTTCGTCGATGATAAAGACTTTATAGCGCGCGCTCATCGGCTTGTAGCGCGCGGCATCGGTAATTTCTCGGATGTCGTTGATGCCGGTATGCGAAGCCGCATCCATTTCCTGCACATCAACGTGGTGGCCTTCGGCGATCGCGCGGCAATGCACGCCGTCCTCGCTAAGATTGACGGTCGGAGCGCCGGAACCGTCGGCGCGCTCAAAGTTCAACCCGCGCGCGAGAATACGCGCTGTCGTGGTTTTGCCGACACCGCGCACGCCCGTCAGCATATAGCCCTGCGCAATGCGGCCAGTTTCAAACGCATTGGACAGGGTGCGCACCATCGCGTCCTGGCCGATCAGGTCATCAAAATTGGTGGGGCGGTATTTGCGCGCTAGAACGCGGTAGGCCGTGGCAGAGGTCTCAGTGTCGCTCATGCTGTGCCGCGCCGCCTTTTAAAGCTGGGAAGGATAAGGTGAGAGGCTGAAACAATGACCCGCGCCGAATTCGTTGGGGCTGCTTCCTTCCGGACCTGACCCGATTGGCGACAGGCACGTCCACTATCCGCCTCTCACGCCTTATATGGGATATAAGGCGCGGGCTGGCAAGGCTGTTCAATCGGGGCTAAGCAGCATGCGGATGACACATGATAGTTTTGCCCTCCACCCGCAGTTAGAGGCCGATACGGCGCTTATCTGCGACCTTGATCTGTGCCGTGTTCTGCTGCGTCTCGACGCCCGCTTTCCGTGGCTTATTCTGGTGCCGCAAAAAGACCATGTCACGGACATTCTTGATCTTGACGAGCCTGAGCAGTTGCAACTGATGCGCGAAGTGGTCTGCGCCACCACCGCAATGAAAAAACTGTTTCAGCCCGACAAAATTAACATTGGCGCATTGGGAAATATCGTTCCCCAACTGCATGTGCATGTCATCGCCCGTTTTATAGCGGATGCTGCATGGCCGCATCCGGTCTGGAGCCACGGAGAGGCAAGGCCTTATGAAAAAAGTCAGCTTGGGGTCGTAAAAAATAAACTCAAAAGTGCATTCAGCCTGCAACTTTAAGTCTTTTTCAATTTTGCCGATTTATACAAAAACCCAAGGAAGCCTACCCATGTCAGAAGGAGATATCCCATGACATCTCTAAGTTCACTCCTCTCCCAACCGACGCGCCTTTCACCAAAGGAACGTGTGCAGCAGGAGCTGCAAACGGAAGCCACCTCGGGCGTTATTTCATCAGGTGATCAATCTGCCCTCAGCAGTGCCCTTGATGATATTAGCAGCAGTCTTGAAGCTGGAAAGTCCTCTTCAGCCACAGGCCGCCCTGACCCTTCGAAAATTAAAGAAAAAATCGCCAGCCTGATCGAGGATCAGGTGAACAGCGGCAAGCTGACACAGGACCAGGCCAAAGAATTGGCGACCGTTTTTGACACTGTGGCAGCAAAAGCCAAAGGGCATCATCATCATGCGGGCGGCCCACCGCCAGGTGGACATCCTCCAGGCGGACCGCCGCCAAGCGGTTCCGGCGATAGCACGTCAAGCGGCTTCTCGTCAGGCAGCAGCAGTATCGGCGATCTGATCTCAAGCTTTTTGTCGCAGCTTCAGGCGTCAAACCAGACAAGCTACGCCGCCAATGGGTCGACGACGTCATCGAGCAATTCTCTTTTGCTGGATTTTAGCGTCTAGGATTTTGGCTGCGGTATAAAAGCCGCAGCCAGTTCCCACCGCGTTCAAAATCTTCTAGTCTCTTTTTTGAAAGTCGTAGGAGACAAAAAATGCAACGCAATAACAGCCTTTATTTTATTCTTGGCGCGCTGGTCGTGCTTGTGGCCGGCATGGGCTATTACATGTATAAAAAAGAAAAACAGCCAGACGGTGTGAACATCAGCATCGGTTCCGAAGGCGTCAAAGTCGACGGCAACTAAACCGTTTTTTGGCGAAAGGCGTGCGCGGGATATGTCCCGAGCACGCGAATGTCATCCGTATAAACCCGTAACTCGTCAAGCGCTTGTGCAAGCTCTGGCGCATCCGGTCTTCCTTCAACATCCACATAAAACATTGTCGCGGCAAATCCGCCGTCGACCATATAGCTTTCCAGCTTCGTCATGTTGATGGCGTTGTGCGCAAACACCCCAAGCGCCTTGTAGAGCGCTGATGAAATGTTTCTCACGCGGAAAATTAAAGTTGTGATGCAAGCGCCCGTACATATCGGCGCCTGAGGTGTTGGCGACAGCACGATGAAGCGCGTGGTGTTGTGGGCAGCATCCTGACAATTGTCTTGGAGTGTCACCAGCCCGTAGATTTCGCCGGCCAGTTTTGGCGCCAGTGCCGCGCGGCTTTTATCATTTGATTCAGAAACAGCGCGCGCCGCACCTGCGGTGTCGGCCGCGATGACAGCACGCAGGTTCATTTTGCGTAACGTGCCACGGCATTGGCCAAGCGCCATGACATGGCTTTCCGCCGTTTTCAAATCGCTTAAGACAGTTCCGGGCAAAGCCAGCAAATCAAAACGAATGGGAAGAAAATATTCGCCGATGATCGCCAATGAGGAGTGCGGCAAAAGTATATGAATATCGGCAACGCGCCCGGCAATGGAATTTTCCAGCGGGATCATGGCAAGCGCGGCCTCGCCAGTCTCGACGGCCGCAAAACAGTCCTCGAATGTGGGGCAGGGAACGGCTGTAAAGCCAGGATACACGTTCATGCAGGCGGTGTGCGAGTTTGCCCCATGCTCGCCCTGATACACAATTTTTTGCGTCATGCCAGCAATGCCTTTGCGCGTTCCAGATCTTCGGGCGTATCGACGCCGTGCGGCACGGTGTCGACAAGCGCGATATCAATGCGAAAGCCATGTTCCAGAGCCCGCAACTGTTCCAGTTTTTCGCGTTGCTCAAGCACGCTGGGTGGCAATGCGCAAAATCTTTCCAAAGCGTGGCGCGTATATGCATAAAGCCCGATGTGATGATAGAGCGGGCCTTCGCCATAAGGTGCGCTGGCACGGGTAAAGTAAAGCGCGCGCAAGCGGTCGTAACTCAAAGGCGTGCCCACCACTTTTACCACTTGCGGCGCGGATTTTTCTTCCTCGCGCACGATTGTGGCGGCCAGCGTGCCGATATCAACCGCCTTGTCTTGCAACAGCTGCAAAGCTGCCATGGGCAGGCGCGGATCGAGCGTTGGAAGATCGCCCTGAATATTGACGATCGAATCATACTGCCCTTGCGGATCGAAGCGGATCAGCGCTTCCAGAAGCCGGTCGGAGCCGGAAGGGTGGTCGGCACGCGTCATGATCGCCTGTCCGCCCGCCTGTTTCACCGTAGCCAGAATTTCACTGCTGTCAGTTGCCACCAGAACAGGGCCGGTATTGGCCGCGCGGGCGCGCTCCAGAACATGAAGGATCATAGGGCGTCCATGCAGAAGCAGCATCGGCTTGCCTGGCAAGCGGCTTGCAGCCATGCGCGCGGGTATAATGGTAATCGGGTTCAGGGACATCTCGGCGCTTTAAGGTGATCTTCCATCGGAAAGTTGTGCAAAATGATTGCCAGCGTTATCAGGAAAGGTATATCTCTCACAACCGTTCACCTTATCGGCGCTTTTTCAAGTGCCCAGATCCTACAGGATGTCTCAAGATCATGAACTCATTTGAGATCAATAAAATTATGGGCGCTCTTTTGGGTGTGCTGACCTTTGTCGTTGCACTGGGCATCCTGTCAGAAGTGGTTTTTGAACAGGAAGCGCCCGAAAAGCCAGGGTTCAAGGTTGATGTTCCCGAAGAGGCGGCCGCTGGCGGCGCCACGGCCGAAGCCGTGCAAGACCCGCCGATTGCCACTCTTCTGGCAAGCGCTGATGTGGCAAAAGGCGAAAACATCTTCAAAGCCTGCACGCTGTGCCACACGATTGAAAAAGGCGGCCCGAACAAGGTCGGCCCAAATCTGTACGGCGTTGTTGGCGGCCCGAAAGTCCATAAGGCTGACTTCAACTATTCGGCGGCCATGAAAGAAGCGGCGGCCAAAGGCCCGTGGGATTATGATGCGTTGTATGTGTACCTGAAAAGCCCGCGCGCATATGTGCCAGGCACGTTGATGGCCTATGCCGGACTTAAAAAGCCGACCGATCGTGCCAATCTGATTGCTTATCTGCGCTCCATGTCGGACGCGCCGCCAGCGCTTCCCGCGCCGCAGGCTGCAGCACCCGAGGCGGCTGCGCCAGCAGGCGCTGTGCCAGCAGGCGCACCTGACAAGGCAAAGCCAGCCGCACCCGCGCAGGCCGCACCTTCGCCGGTTGCACCCGCAAAAGCAAAATAGGCTTTAGTGCAGCGTGACTGACCGCGCCGCTGCTTGATCGCATCGAGAGACCATGAAACCGTGAGTTTGAAAACGCAGCAGATGATTCGCTGCTGTTATATCGGAAAAGGTGCGCCGCGATGAAACAATGGGCTGTTCTTCTTTCTGCCGCTGCATTGTCTTTTCAGGCCGTTACCATTGCAGCAGCACAGCAAACTGCGCCCGCACCAGATGCGCCGTCATGGCGTCACGGCCTGTCGCTTATGGGCACGCCAAAATATCAGGCTGATTTTAAAAAGTTTGATTACGTCAATGCCGATGCGCCCAAAGGCGGCCGACTTCGCCTCGCAACCCAGCAGGTTTATGACACGTTCAATGTCGTGCTTCCCAAAGGCGTTCCCGCCTCTTATCTTGCAGGGTTTGTCTACCAGCAGTTGATGGAGCCATCGCGCGACGAAGTGTCGACGGAATATGGTCAATTGGCTGAAAAAGTGCGCTATCCGGCAGACTTTTCGTCCGTGACTTACAAGCTACGCGCCACTGCAAAGTGGCAGGACGGTTCGCCCGTCACGGCAGATGATGTCATCTGGTCGTTTGAGACATTACAAAAACTGAATCCCGCTTATGCATTTTATTATGCCGGCGTTGTCAGCGCCAAAGAAACTGCGCCGCTTGAAATCACCTTCACTTTCGACAAGCCGGGCAACCGGGAAAAGCCGCAAATTCTTGGCCAGCTTTTGGTTCTGCCCAAACTCTGGTGGACAGGAAAAGACAAAGACGGCAAACCGCGCGACATCACACAAAGCACGCTTGAGCCACCGATGGGATCTGGTGCCTACAAAGTGAAATCTTTTGAAGCAGGGCGGTCTGTGACCTATGAGCGCGTAAAAGACTGGTGGGCCAAAGACCTGCCGGTCAATGTCGGCACGCAAAATTTCGATGAAATTCAGGTTGAGGCGTATCGTGATGACACGGTTGAGCTTGAGGCGTTTAAATCGGACTATTACGACTACCGCGCCGAAAACTCTGCGAAAAACTGGGCGACAGCTTATGATTTTCCGGCCGTGAAAGATGGCCGTGTCATTAAGGAGCTTGTGGCCATTAAAGACCGCGGGACGATGCAGGGCGTTGCGTTCAACCTGCGCCGCGAGCGGTTTACAGACGCGCGCGTGCGCCTTGCCTTCAACTATGCGTTTGATTTTGAAGAGCTGAACAAGTCGCTGTTTTACAGCCAGTATGAACGTGTCGGCTCGTATTTTAACGGAACGGAATTGGCCTCATCCGGCTTGCCCACCAGCAAAGAGCTTGAAATCCTCGAACCCTTGCGCGGCAAAATTCCTGACAGTGTTTTCACCAAAGTGTATGAAAACCCGAAAGGCGGAAATACAAAAGCGCAGCGCGACAATTTGCGCGAAGCGGCGCGTCTTTTGAAAGAGGCGGGATGGAGCGTTGATGGCGGCAAGCTGAAAAACCCGAAAGGTGATGTGTTCCGCGCCGAAATTCTTCTTAGTTCGCCAACAATGGAGCGCGTAATGCTCCCCTACAAAGCCCAGCTGGATAAGCTTGGGTTCGACATTACCATTCGCACGGTCGATGCCGCGCAATATCTGGAGCGCTTGCGCAATCGCGATTTCGACATGATCGTTTCGGTATGGGCGCAGTCGCTGTCCCCAGGCAACGAGCAGCGCGAATATTGGGGCAGTGCTGCTGCAGACCGCGAAGGCTCGCGTAATCTCATCGGCATTAAAAACGATGCGGTCGATACGCTGATCGACAAAGTCATCTTTGCCAAAGACCGCGAGGAGCTTGTGGCGGCAACGCATGCGCTTGACCGCGTGCTTCTGGCCAATGAATATGTCGTGCCGCAATTTGTCATGTCATCGGATCGGACGGCCTACTGGAACCGTTTTGGCCACCCCGAAAAACTGCCCGGTTATTCAAGCGGTTTTCCGGACATCTGGTGGTATGACGAGGCGAAAGCCAAAACGCTTGGGGCGCAGCGCTGACAAAAGCCCCCACATCGCAACGTGGCTGGATCAACCGGCGCGGGGCGCTGTCACTTGGGCTGTCATTGCCGCTGATACTGCGCGCGAAATCTGCGGCCGCTGCGGGTCAGACACTGGCCAGTCAGCCTTTGATTGACACACATGGCCTGTCGCGGTTTGGCGAGCTGAAATATGCGTCAGCTTTTACGCATTTCGATTATGCCAATCCCGATGCGCCGGTCGGCGGGACTTTGAGCTATCTGCCGGGGCAATGGGTGCTCAACCAGAACCTCAACACGTTCAACACACTCAACAGTTTTATTTTAAACGGCGATGCGCCTCCACTGATGGAAATGACGTTTGCGACATTGATGGTGCGCGCCTTTGATGAGCCGGATGCGATCTATCCGCTGCTGGCGCTGAAAGTACGCTACAATGCAGAGCGGACGATTTATGAATTCACACTTGATCCCGCAGCCGTTTTTCATGACGGTTCAAAACTGACCGCTGAGGATGTGGTGTTCAGTTTTGACACGCTGCGCCAAGATGGTCACCCGATGCTGTCGTCCAGCCTCTCGCAGATCGAAAAATGCGAAGCTGTATCGCCCGTGCTTGTGCGGCTCAGCCTGAAAGCCAACGCACCGGCAGATCTCGTGTTCAGTTTTGCAACCGATATGCCGATTTTATCAAAGGCCTATTACACAACGCAGAAATTCAATGAGACAAGCCTGCAGGTGCCGCTTGGCTCAGGAGCTTTTAAAGTTGGTGCAATGTCGGCGGGGCGCATGGTTGAATATCAGCGTGTTGCAAAATGGTGGGGCTGGTCGCGGCCCGCAATGCGCGGCCAGTTTAATTTTGATAAAGTCCGGATCGAGTTTTATCGCGATTTTGACGTTGCGTTCGAGGCTTTCAAAGCCGGGCAATATCTGGTGCGTGAGGAGTTTTCAGCGCGGCTTTGGGCAACAGGTTACGACTTTCCAGCGGTGAAAGCGGGCAGTGTCAAAAAACGTGTAACGCCAGATCAGCGGGCAGCAGGGATGCAGGGCTTTTTCATCAATATGCGCCGCGACAAATTCAAAGACCCGCGTATTCGCCAAGCGCTTAACCTTGCCTTTGATTTTGAATGGGCCAACAAAAATCTCTTTTACAATGCTTACACCCGCACCTGCTCGCCTTTTCAAAATACGCCATTAATGGCAAGCGGCCTGCCATCGCCTGACGAGATGGCTATTCTTGAAACGCTGCGCAGCCGCATTCCGCAAGAGGCCTATGGCGAAGCGGTGCTGCCGCCTGTTTCCGACGGGTCGGGCACAGACAGGCAATTGCTCGGCAAAGCCATCAGGCTGATGTCTGATGCAGGAATCATACGAAAAAACAATGCGGCTCTCCTCCCTGACGGGTCACCGTTTAAAATCGAATGTCTTGCCAATAGTCCGTCTTACGAAAAGTTTTTTATGCCCTTTGTCCGCAATCTGCGGTCGATCGGTATTGATGCGAGCCTGCGCATGGTGGACGCCTCGCAATACCAGGCGCGGCTGAGCACCTATGACTTTGATATTGTAACGATGCGCTACGGCTTGACACAGACGCCGGGCGACGACCTGCGGCGTGTGTTTTCGTCCGCCGACGCCGACCGCAACGGCACATACAATCTGTCAGGCCTCAAGCATCCGGTCGTCGATGAAATGATCGAAAAGATCATTGCCGCGCCCGACCGCAAGAAGCTGCAGACATATTGCCATGTTCTTGACCGGATTTTGCGCACCCAATATTTTTGGGTGCCGCTTTGGTATAAATCCAGCCATACAATCGCCTATTGGGATGTTTATGATGCACCGGCGCAAAAACCCCTCTATGTTGACGGGGTGCTGCAGACATGGTGGGTCAACCGCGCGCGGGCACAGATGCGCGGCAAGGGGCTTTAAGTGCTTGGATATATTTTAAGGCGGATCGCTTTGATGATCCCGACCCTGTTCGGAATCATGCTGCTGTCGTTTACGGTGATCCAGTTTGCGCCCGGCGGCCCCGTCGAGCGGATCATCGCCAAGCTGACGGGTGCGGAGACAAGCGCAACGGCGCGCATTTCCGGTGGCGGCGGGGATTTTGCCTCGCAGTCTTCGATCATCAATGGCGGCGATGCGATCACAAGCAAATATCGCGGTGCGCAGGGGCTCGATCCGCGCTTCATCAAGCAGCTTGAACAGCAATTTGGTTTCGACAAGCCGCCAATCACGCGCTTTGCGCTGATGATGAAAAACTATCTGACATTCAACTTCGGCAAAAGCTATTTTCGCGACACCAGCGTGTTGTCGCTGATTGCGGAAAAGCTGCCTGTGTCGATCTCAATCGGCTTGTGGATGACATTGATCAGCTATGCCATTTCAGTGCCGCTCGGTATTCGCAAAGCCTTGCATGACGGTTCTGCCTTTGATGTCTGGACATCGGCCCTTATTGTCATCGGCTATGCCATTCCGAGCTTTTTGTTTGCCATTCTTCTAATCGTTCTTTTTGCGGGCGGGTCGTTTATCGATTTGTTTCCTTTGCGCGGTCTCACCTCCGACAACTGGGAAATGATGAGCTGGCCGCAGCGCATTGTTGACTATACGTGGCATCTGGCGCTGCCCCTCACGGCGCTAGTGATCGGCTCATTTACGACAACGGCGCTCCTGACCAAGAACTCATTTCTTGAAGAGGTGCGCAAACAATATGTGGTCACAGCCCGCATGAAGGGCTTGACGGAGCGCGCCGTTCTTTACAAGCATGTGTTTCGTAATGCCATGCTGATCATTATTGCCGGCTTTCCGGGGGCATTTATCAGCGCGTTTTTTACCGGCGCATTGCTGATTGAGACAATTTTCTCGCTCGATGGTCTGGGACTTTTGGGCTTTGAATCGATCGTCAACCGCGATTATGCCGTCGTCTTCGCAACGCTTTACATCTTTTCGCTGGTCGGCCTTCTGGTGAACCTGCTCTCGGACGTGACCTATATGCTTGTCGATCCGCGTATCGACTTTGAAAAGCGCGGCTGATGACAGCTCTGGCCAAAACACCTCTATGGAAACTGTCACCGCTTAACCGCCGGCGCTGGGCAAATTTCAAGGCGCACAAGCGCGGGCTATGGTCGCTCTGGCTGTTTGTAGCCCTGTTTATCGTGACGATGGGCGCTGAGCTTCTGGCCAACGACAAGCCAATTTTTGCCTTCTACAAAGGCGACCTTCTGATGCCGGTGCTTGTCGATTATCCGGAAGAAAAATTCGGCGGGTTTCTGGCCGTGACCGATTACCGCGACCCTGTCATCCGCGACGAAATCGCCAGCAATGGTTGGATGGTCTGGCCGCCGATCCGTTATTCTTATAAAACAGTGCGCGCCGATGGCGGGCCTTTTCCGGCACAGCCGACATGGCTGAAAGACAGGCCGGCAGACTGCACAAAAAATGACACCGCAGATACGCCGCTCGATTGCGTGCTCGGCAACTGGAACTGGCTCGGCACAGACGACCAGGGCCGCGATGTCGTCGCGCGGCTGATTTACGGTTTTCGTATCTCGGTTCTGTTTGGTCTGGCATTGACGATTTTATCGTCGGTTGTCGGCGTCGCCGCTGGCGCGCTGCAAGGCTATTTTGGCGGCTGGACAGACCTTATTTTCCAGCGCGTCATTGAAATCTGGAACTCCATTCCCTCGCTCTATCTTTTGATCATCATCGCCGCCGTCATCGAGCCTTCATTTTTCGTGCTGCTGTTTATCCTGCTGCTGTTTTCATGGGTGGCGCTGGTTGGCGTTGTCCGCGCCGAATTTTTACGCGCGCGCAATTTTGAATATGTCCGCGCCGCGCACGCGCTGGGGCTGTCCAATCTCACCATCATGTGGCGCCATATCTTGCCGAACGCGATGGTCGCGACGCTGACCTTTATGCCCTTTATCCTCAACGGTTCGATCACGACGCTGACCTCGCTCGACTTTCTTGGCTTTGGCCTGCCGCCCGGCTCGCCCTCGCTGGGCGAATTGCTGGCGCAGGGCAAAACCAATCTGCAAGCGCCTTGGCTTGGACTGACAGGGTTTTTCGTGATTGCGATAATGCTGTCACTCCTGATTTTCATCGGCGAGGCTGTGCGCGATGCTTTTGACCCGCGTAAAACGTTCGAGGCTCGATCATGACTTCTTCCGAAACCCCTTTGCTTGATGTCCGCGATCTGTCGGTTTCCTTTGTCACTGACAAGGGCGAGCTGGCAGCGGCGCGCCATATTTCGTTTCACGTCAACAAGGGCGAAACGCTGGCACTGGTCGGCGAATCCGGTTCCGGCAAATCCGTCACCGCTTTGTCGATCCCGCGCCTTTTGCCCTATCCTGCTGCGCGGCACCCGTCGGGTGAGATCTGGTTCAAAGGCGAAAACCTGTTGCAGGCTCCTGAAAAACGGCTGCGTCATTTTCGTGGCAATGACATTACCATGGTATTTCAGGAACCGATGAGCTCGCTGAACCCGCTGCATCGCATCGGCAAGCAGATTTCTGAAATTATTCGCATCCATCAGCCGGTCTCAGAAAAAGAGGCAGCCGCGCGTGTAATTTCGTTGCTGCATGAGGTCGGCATCCGCAATCCGGAAAGCCGGGTGAGCAGCTATCCGCACGAGTTGTCCGGTGGCCAGCGCCAGCGTGTGATGATTGCGATGGCGCTTGCCAATGACCCCGACCTGCTGATTGCGGATGAGCCGACAACGGCGCTCGATGTCACAGTGCAGGCACAAATTCTAAAGCTTTTAAAAGAGTTGCAGCGTAAAACCGGCATGGCCATTTTGTTCATTACGCATGACCTCGGCATTGTCCGTAAATTTGCCAATCGCGTCTGCGTGATGAAAAGCGGCGAGATTGTCGAGCAGGGAAATGTTGCCGACATTTTCAGCGCGCCGCAGCATGACTACACAAAAAAACTACTGAAGGCGGAGCCTAAAGGCCAGCCGCCTGTTGCCGACCTGTCTGCGCCTGTTGTCCTTGACGCCAAAGATATCAAGGTCTGGTTTCCGGTCAAGGGCGGGCTTTTCCGCCGGACGCAATCGGTCATCAAGGCGGTCGATGGCGTCGATCTGAGCGTGCGCGAAGGGCAGACCTTGGGCGTGGTCGGCGAAAGCGGGTCGGGCAAGACCACGCTGGGGCTGGCGCTTCTCAGGCTGTTGCCGTTTGACGGCCGCGTTGTGTTTATGGGGCAGAATATTAAGCCGCTGGAGCGCAATGCGATGCGCGCACTGCGCGCCGATATGCAGATTGTGTTTCAGGACCCTTATGGCTCGCTGTCCCCGCGCATGGCAGTTGCCGATATTATCGGGGAAGGCCTGCAAATCCACGCACCAGAACTGTCGCGTCAGGAACGCCTGCAAAAAGTGGAAACGGCAATGCATGACGTCGGGCTGGAACCTGCAATGCTGACACGCTATCCGCACGAATTTTCCGGCGGCCAGCGCCAGCGCATTGCCATTGCCCGCGCGATCGTGCTTGAGCCCAAATTTATTGTTCTTGATGAACCCACTTCCGCTTTGGACATGAGTGTGCAGGCGCAGATTGTTGATTTGCTGCGCAAATTGCAGGACGACAAACATCTGACCTATCTGTTCATCAGCCATGACCTGAAAGTCGTTAAAGCGCTCGCCAATGATGTGATCGTGATGAAAGACGGCAAAGTGGTGGAAACGGGCACGAGCCAGCAGATTTTCGCAGCGCCCCAGCAGGATTATACAAAAAGCCTAATGGCGGCCGCGTTCAATCTTGATGTGATGAAATAGCCTAAAGCCGTTTAATGCAGCTAAGCCGACCGTCGGTCTCTAAAATGCGCTCAACCGCCTTGGCAATAGGCTCAACGACAACCTGCATGAAGCTGGCTGTCGCGTGGATCATCGTTCCATAGCCGCGCGCAATGGCGACGTGACCCGGCCAGAACAGAAGGTCACCGCGCTGGATGTCTTCATAGGCAATTTTCGCAGGAAGTGCCTCGCCAAGCAGCTTTTCCTGCGGGCCGGAATCGCGCGGCGCACTCTGGCCGCTCATGGCAAGGCTTGTCTGCACGAGGCCGGAGCAATCAATGCCGAGCACGGACTTGCCGCCCCAGAAATATGGTGCATGTAAAAACTGCTCCGCGACAGTGACGAAATCGGCAGCCTGATAATCAAGTGCATGCAAATGTGCTGCAAAAATAAACTGGCCATCGTGGAGACGGGCATATTTTCCGTCTTCGCCGACAACGCGCACCTCGGCACCCATCGTCAGGGCATTGACGGGCGGTTTTTTGAAATCGGTATCGCCGTACAAAAGGCTGCGCGGAACTGTGACACGGTGCGTCGGCTCAAAAATATCACGGCCCAGCATGTCGGCGGGAATAAAGCCGATATAATCATCACCCAGCAGGCGGACGCGGGCAAAATCATCTTCAGCGCTGAGAAATTCGACGCATTCGCCGTAAAGTGCCTGCGTGTCGAGCGGGGCATCGGCGCGCGCTGCCCTTTGCACGGGCGCAAGCGGTTTCTGGATCTGATAAATCTTGGGCTTGTTCATGAACCAGATGTATAGCGTTTTTGTAAGACCGAGAAAAGAGCGCGAATGCCTTGGGCTTCGCCGCCTTCGGGATGGCCAGGCGTTGACGCGGCGTTCCACGAAAAAGCATCAATGTGCATCCAGCAAATGTCATCGACAAAGCTTTGCAAAAACAATGCGGCCGTAATCGCGCCGGCAAAAGAGGTGGTGCTGACATTGTTCATGTCGGCAATCTTGCTCTTCAGCATCGCCTTGTAGTTTTTGTGAAGCGGCAGGCGCCATAAAGGATCGGCCTCGTCCTGTCCTGCTTTCAGCATGTCGCGGGCCAATGTTTCATCATCGGTGAAGAACGGTGGCAGTTCGGGCCCGAGCGCCACACGCGCGGCGCCTGTCAGCGTTGCCATATCGATCAGCAATTCAGGCTTGTCTTCCGCAGCATAGGCCAGCGCATCGGCAAGAATGAGCCGACCTTCAGCGTCGGTATTGCCAACTTCGACCGTCAGGCCTTTGCGGCTTTTAATGATATCGCTGGGGCGAAAACTTGTGCCGGAGATCGAATTTTCAACGGCGGGTATCAGCAATCGCAGGCGGACGGGAAGTTTGGCGGCCATGATCATTTTGGCCAGTGCCAGTGTCGCCGCCGCACCGCCCATGTCTTTTTTCATCATCAGCATGCCGCTGGACGGCTTGATGTCGAGCCCGCCCGTATCAAAAACAACGCCTTTGCCGACCAACGTCACTTTCGGATGGCTGGCTTTGCCCCAGGTCAGATCAACCAGACGAGGTGCCCGCGCTGAGCCTTTGCCGACGCCGTGGATAAGCGGGAATGATTGCTCCAGCTTTGCGCCGGCAATGATCTCGACTTTCGCGCTATGGTCTTTTGCAGCGCTTTGCACGGCACCAACCAGTTCTTCAGGCCCAAGATCATTGGCGGGCGTATTGATAAGGTCGCGTGCGAGAAAAATCGCCTCAGCTTTGTTGAAAATGTCGGCACAAAACGCCTTGTTGCCATAAAGCAGGACAGGCTGCGGCCTTGGCTTTGCAGCGCGGTAGCGGCTGTAGACATAGGTTTCAAGCACAAAAGACAGAGCCGCGAGCTCAGGCTTAGGCGGCGCCTTGGCAAAACGATAGGTGCCATTTGGCAAAGTGCTGGCCAGTTTGCCTGGCAGGAACGGGTCATAAGTGCCGGCATCTTCACCAAGGCCAAAAAAGACCGACTCAAGCCCCTGATCGCCGACAACCAGAAACTGCGTGCCCGCATCGCCCGTGAAGCCTGAAGCCGTCAGCGCGTGCAGCTGCGCGCCTTTAAGCGTTTTCTTGGCTGCATCGAGTGTGGAAGGTTTCAGGCAGTGCACGGGAATGGCTTTTGCTTTTCCGTCGTCGGCCAGCAGCACAGGTTTTACAGGCATAAGTTTTCCTTCTCTCGCGCAGATGTGATCTCCGGCATAAATTATTTAGATGGCAAAAGAAAGAAAATGCAGGCCACGGCCACCGAAGTTAACGGGGTATTAGGGTTAATTTTCTATTCCTAGAAGGTAGTGAATTCCGATTCGAACCTTTTGGGGTTGTCCATGTCTGTTCTTTCTTTTGCGCGTTCTTCCCGCTTTCTGAAAATTGCGGTTTTTGCAGGTGTCTCGGCCATGGCGATCACGCTTGGCGGTTGCTCCTCAACGAAGGACGAAGATGGTTTTGCCGCGTCCGCACCAGCCGATATCGGCGTAGGTGGCGGCGGGGAAGTTGGAAACTCGCTTGGCTATTGGGGCGACAAATATCGCGGCGACCCCAACAATGCCGAGATCAGCAATAATTATTCGCGCGCTCTGCTCGGCTCCGGCCAGCGCGCGCAGGCGGTTGCTATTTTGCAGCGCGCGGTTCTAAGCAATCCAGCCGACCTCAACCTGAAAGGCGCATTGGGCAATGCGCTCGCGGCCAACGGCCAGTATGAGGAAGCGCTGAACATGTTCCAGCAGGCCCATACGCCGGACCGTCCGAACTGGCGCATTCTGTCGGCACAAGGCGCTGTTCTTGACCAGATGGGCCGCCCGCAAGACGCGCGTAAATATTACACGACCGCACTGCGCATGGCCCCGAATGAGCCCTCCGTTCTTTCAAACATGGCGCTGTCCTATGCGCTCTCAGGTGATCTTGCGGCTGCGGAACGCACGCTGAAAAAAGCTTCCGAACAACCGGGCTCAGACGCGCGTGTGCGCCAGAACCTTGCACTGATTGTCGGTCTGCAGGGACGGTTTGCAGATTCGGAGCGGATTGCCTCGCGCGATCTGTCATCGGATGAAGCACGCGCCAATGTTGAAACAGTGCGCCAGATGCTGGCGCAGCAAAACACATGGACAAATATTCAAGGCGGCCCGCCGCCAGTCGGTGGCGGAGGCAGTTTTGCGGCCTCGGCGCCGTCTTATGGCGCGCCAGCTTACGGTGCACCTGCACCTTATGTTGCGCCCGGAGGTGTCTATGCCCCAACGCAAGGCGGCCAGCCTTTTGCGGCAGCCGCCTATCCGCAGCCGGTGCTAAATTATGATCCGAACGCAACGCCAGTACCATATGGCTATGTGTCGGAACCAAAAAAACCTGAGAAAGACAACTGGCAGGAAGCTCTTCGCAAAAAGCGTGAAACACGCAACGACTAGCCGTCTCGATTAAAAATTATTAACCAGCTCCGGCATGAATGTTCGGGCTGGTTTTTTTAACTCTGTTCGCAAGCGATCTTTTAATATATTCGGCGCAGGGTTGAGCCCTTAACATAAAGGGGTTTTCATGAGTGTATCATCCGTTTCCAGTTCTGCCGTCTCGCAAGCGAGTACAGCAACGCCCGCGCCGCGAGCAAAGGATGGAGATACACCTCAACAAGAAGCAGCAGAATCAGGCTCAACGCGCATTGCTGAAAAGCAGAATGGTGGCTTGCCACCTGGCGTCGGGTCACAGGTCGACGTCAACGCTTGAATTTTTATAACAACTGTTAAAGAGCGGGCGTTTGCGTCCGCTTTCTTTTATGAAGCTGCGCCCTGATATCAAGGGCAACGCAGACAAGTAGGATAAACGCCAATATGGCAGAGGTGCCGATTGTGCCAAACCCCAACCCGCCTTTTTCAGGGCTTTTCGTCAGAACATCGCCGGCTGTCGCACCAAAAGGCCGTGTCAATACAAATGCGACCCAAAATAAAACAGTCGAGGACAGCCGCGTTGTGCCTTTTAAAACGATGATTAGGCATATTGCTGCGCCAATTAAAACAGCCCCGCCTGCAAACCCAAGCCCTGAATCATCGGCCAAAAAATCACCCAAAGCCGTTCCCAATGTGTTTGAAAACAAAACAGCCGTCCAATAAAAGACTTCCGGCTTAAAACCTTTGATTTTTTCAACTGCAAATGTGTAACCACTCAAGCGCCATGCAAGCAATACGCAGGCGAGCATCAAGGCAATAATGGTTGAACCTGCGGCATAACCAAGACCCAAACTTCTATCCATGTAATCTGACATGGTCGTGCCTGCCGTACTGGTCGATAAAATAACAAGCCAATAAATAAAAGGCCTGTAATGCGTGCTGAACAGCTGCAAGGCAAGTGTCAGGATAAAAAATGAAATGAACACAAGCGAGCTCAGCGCATAGCCCATATTCAGTGTCATCGACAAAAGATCACCGCCAGTTTCACCAAGCGTGGTCGCCGTTATTTTTGTGATCCAGAACGCAAGTGTAATAAGCGGAAGTTTTTCCAGCGAAACTTCAAATTTCGCTTTGGTATCATTCATTGTGAAGCCAGAGTTTGCTCGATCAGCGCTACAGTGTTCGCAATGCCATAAAGGGCAACAAACGTGCCGAAACGCGGCCCTTTTTCCTGCCCCAGCAGCACCTGATACAGCATGTTGAACCAGTCGAGCGCGACCCCGTTTGATCCGTCTTTCATGATCTTGATGTAAGGCTCGCGGCGTCCGACATCATAAATTGCCGTCTGGATTTCATCACTGCTCGCGGACTGCGGCAGTTTTTGCAATGTCGATTTCAGATCTTCCAGAGCCTGACGCTCCGACGCATTGGCCTGCCGGAATGTTTTGCTCGGCAACACAAAATCGCGATAATAGCGCAGCGCATATTCGACAAAATCATTCAGACGCGGATGACTTGCTTTTGTCACCCCCGGCAGATAGGTGCCGATAAAGCCCCATAACGTATCGGCGTTTTCGGCGTTCGAGGCAGAAACGAGATTGAGCAGCATCGCAAAATTGATCGGCAATGGCTCTGATGTCGGCGCGCCGGCATGAATATGCCAGACGGGATTGCCGAGTTTTTGCGCAGGTTCCTGTTTGTCGTAACCGCCCAGAAACTGCTCGTATTCGTCGACATGTTTTGGGATGACGTCAAAGTGTAAGCGCTTGGCGGTTTTGGGCTCGCGGTACATGAACAGTGACAAGGATTCAGGGGAGGCGTAGCGCAGCCATTCCTCAATCGTGATGCCATTGCCCTTCGACTTGGAAATCTTCTTTCCCTCCTCGTCGAGGAACAGCTCATAGTTGAAACCATCAGGCGGCGTGCCGCCAATCGCCTTGCAAATCTTTGACGACAGCGCGACGCTTTCAATCAGGTCTTTGCCGGCCATTTCATAGTCGATGCCCAACGACGTCCAGCGCATCGCCCAGTCCGGTTTCCATTGCAGTTTGCAATGCCCGCCGGTGACCGGTGTCTCGATTTTCTTACCGCTGTCGGGGTGTTCGTAAACGATTGTGCCTGTTGCAACATTGCGCTCCAGCACCTTTACCTGCAACACAATGCCGGTTGTTTCATCAACGGGCAAAAACGGCGAATAGCTTTGTTGGCGCTCTTCCCCAAGCGAGGGCAGCATGATCGCCATAACGGCCTCATAATTGGCAAGCACTTTTAAAAGTGCCTCGTCAAACTGGCCTGATTTATAGCACTGGGTTGCACTTAAAAACGTGTAGTCAAACCCAAAATCATCGAGAAAACCCTGCAGCCTTGCATTGTTGTGCGCGCCGAAACTGTCATGCGTGCCGAACGGGTCGGGGATTTGCGTCAGCGGTTTTCCAAGATGCGCCGCCACCATCTCCTGGTTCGGGATATTGGTCGGCACTTTGCGTAAGCCATCCATGTCGTCTGAAAAACAGATCAGCTGTGTCGGTATTTTATCATCGGTCAGCGCGCGGAACGCGTGGCGCACCATGCTGGTGCGCGCCACTTCGCCAAACGTGCCGATATGAGGCAGGCCTGACGGGCCATAGCCGGTTTCAAACAGAACTTTATCTTTTGGCTTGCGCTCCAGCCGTTTAATAAGCTTACGCGCTTCCTCGAAAGGCCAGGCTTTGGCGTTGGTGAGTGCTGTTTTTAAATCTTCCATCCAGCTGTTTTGCAGAAAAATTTATAATTTCGCAATCAGCAACATTAAAGACGGTTGCAAAATCAAGAGACAGGTCTTGCAAATTATGTTTGAGGCGGGCCGCTGGGGACGCTATTTGTCGTATGATTGTGCCCGCTTGTTGTAACCCCAATCAAAACACCAGCCGCAATGCCGATAAGAAGCGTGCAAAAAAACTCATTGTTCTGGCAGATATAATCATTGTTTGAGCTGCCCGGAAACGCATTCTGCGACAAATAAGGCGTCGGTGGCGCGTTCAAATTGGAATATGGATTTTGTGTCGGCTTTGAGCCCGTCTTTGCAAAAGAGGGCAATGTCGCCGACAGTAAAAGTATCAGCGCGAACGCGCCCCTGATAAATATATTTTTCATGAAAACCCCCGTTGTTTCGTTTTTAGCCTGATAGGGCATACTCAGGAAAAGAACAATCTAAAAATGTGTTTTTGGGAGCTAATAAACGCTGATCGGGAACCATTTGAGGTAAAGCTCACTGTACATGCCTTTTTCGTAAAGGCGCTGCAGGCCGAAATTCAGCAGGCGGCGAAGCTGGTTTTGGCCTTTGCGAACCGCAATCACCTGACCCTCGCCGAAAAAATGCGTCTCTAAATAAGGGCCGCCCTTGAAGGCGCAGCAATCATTGGTCTCGGCACTGTTGAGCCAAAGCGCCAGTTGCACGCCGTCGCCAAAGACAAGTTCTGCCTTTTTGGTCAACAAAAGTTGCTGCAGTTCCTTTTGCGTGCTGACCCGCACCACCTTGGCGCTGTCGTAATACAAATCGAGAAACGCGGCATGTGATGTATTTTTAATGACGCCGATGGTTTTACCACGCAAATTTTCGGCGCTCGTCGTGGTCAGGCTGTTATCGGCGCGGGCGGCAAAGCGTGCAGGTGTTTTGAAAAAAATGTCGCTCAGATCAGCCTGATCGCGAATGTCCTTTGCGGATGAGAAACCGGAAATGACGGCATCCCCCAGATTGTCGCGCAGCGCCGGCAGCAAGGCCTCCCAGCCGCGCGCCTGAATGGTGCAGGCCACCTCAATCTCTTTGCACAATGCCTGTGCCAGATCGATGTTAAAACCAACCAGCTCGCCACTCGCGTTTTGGTAGTTAAACGGCGGGAAGTCGGGTGAGGTTAAAAAGCGGATGGTGACGCCATTTGAGGGCGGCTTTTCCATGCGCCGCTTCGGGTCCCAAAATCCGGGAATGACCACATCATCGGCTGCAGATATGGCAGCCACTGGCGGTGAGGGCTCCTGTGCGGAGGCAACAGAGCTGAAAGAAAGCGGCAAAAGCGCAAAAGCGACCCATAAAAGAGCGCTTAGAGCTTTTGGGGCTGGTAAGCTTTTGCCAATCTGCGACATAGTAGGGAACCCTTTTTAGGCAGAGCGTTTTTTTGTGTTTGTTTTATCGTCTGATATCGATTTTCTGATTAATAGCGGATTTCCGCCTGAAAAGCTTGTGCGTCTTGTGCGGCAGGCTGAAGAACTTGGCGTTTATCCCCATCAGCATATTCTGGCCACGGGCGCCATTGATGCCACATCATATTATCATGCACTTGCGCGGCGCTGCGGGCTGGAATTTTTACACCGCGACAATATCCGCCTTGAGCAAAAACTGTCGCAGGAAGAGGTGGGCCATGCCGCACGCGCCGGAATTGTGCGCGGCATTATCGATGACAAAAACATCTATGTCAGCGCGCCTTATGGTCGTGCAATTATCCAATTGATACAGCGCTGCGACAAGAGTGCAGACTTGCGCAGCCGCCTTGTGCTGGCAACACCTGACAGGCTGAAAGAGATTTTGCTGGCGCAGGCGCATGCCGCGCTGCTTGAACATGCGACAGGCCAGCTGCAACGCACAGCGCCGCAGTTGAGCGCGATGCGCTCTTACATTCCATTTGTTGCACTGACCGGATTTTTAGCGCTTGGTTTTCTGGCAGCGTTTGCATCAGCCCTGCCATTTGTTGCGCCGGCTATCGGCAGCTTTTTTGCAATTTTGTATTTGCAGGCCATTTTGCTTCGGGTTTTTGCGCTGGCTGATATTGTTGAAGGGGCGCAAAAACCTGCTGCAGTGTTAAGCGATACGCATTTGCCCCAATGCAGCGTGCTTGTGCCGCTTTACCGCGAGGGGCGCATTGTGCCGCAACTTGTAACCGCCTTGCGCACGCTTGATTACCCGTTTGTGAAACTCGACATTCTGGTTTTGGTCGAGCAGGATGACAGCGCTACGCAGAACGCGCTTCGTGCGCAAAACCTGCCGGCTTTCATGCGTGTGATTACGGTTCCCAAAGGCGCGCCGCAAACAAAGCCACGGGCATTGCAGCTGGGTTTAAGTTTTGCGCGCGGCGACATGATTACGATTTTCGATGCCGAAGACCTGCCGCATCCGCAACAGCTGCGCCGTGCGGCGGCGGAACTCTGTGAAGGCGGTGCGAAGATCGCCTGCGTGCAGGCGCAGCTCAAAATCGACAATGCGCAAAAGTCGTGGTTGACGCGCCATTTTGCCCTTGAATATGCGTCCCTGTTTACAGTGTTTTTGCCCTCGCTGACGCGGCGCGGCCTGCCGGTTCTGCTCGGCGGGACATCCAACTATTTCAGAGCATCGGTCTTGCGCGCCATCGGTGGCTGGGACCCGTGGAATGTCACCGAGGACGCTGACCTTGGCATCCGCATTGCCCGTGCCGGTTACGGTGTGCGCGTTTTGGAGACGGCGACAGAAGAAGAAGCGCCGGTCACACTGCGCAACTGGTTCATGCAACGCATGCGTTGGCAAAAGGGTTGGATGCAGACGCTAACCGTGCATTTTTCAAAACCCGTAGCGCTTTATAAGGATCTTGGGCTTTATAAAACGACGATGCTGGTGGCCACTTTAGGAACGAGCTTGCTCTCCGCGCTCAGCTATCCTCTAGTGCTCGCCGCGCTTTTGCTCTCGAGCTTGCTTGGCCACGCTTCGGCTCTGCCAGATATACTGGGCGCAAGCGTGTTTGGGCTTTCAATTGCAGCCTTTGCCGGCGGCCATATACTCCCCTATTTTCTGTTGTTTGAAGGCGCAAAGCGGGCGGGACAAAAGATTGATATTTTCACATTTTGCACGGTATGGGCGTATTGGCTGCTGATTTCATTTGCGGCTTATGGTGCGTTGATCGGCTTGGTGCGCACGCCGTTTCATTGGAACAAAACCGAGCATTTCGGGCGGCTGGCGCACTCTGCGCCGCAGCGCAGCACGGCGCGAACTGGCGGGCTTGTAAGACGTGCTGTACTGGCGCGCTTGCTCCCCGCAAGGCTTTCACTTAAAACTTTGAAACGCATGGGGGTGCGACGATGACAGTGATGTGGCAACGCGGCATGACCCGCAATGAGAAAAAGATTGTCCTTGCATCATCGGCGGGGACTGTTTTCGAATGGTATGATTTCTTTCTCTACGGTTCACTGGCTGTCATCATTGCCAACCAGTTTTTTGCAAGCTTTCCTGAAACCACCCGTAATATTTTTGCACTTCTGGCTTTTGCCGCAGGCTTTGTTGTTCGCCCGCTGGGCGCGCTGATTTTTGGCCGTCTTGGTGACAAGGTCGGGCGCAAATATACATTTCTTGCCACGATTTTGCTGATGGGCAGTGCCACATTTCTGGTCGGCCTATTGCCGAGTTATGCCAGCATCGGCATGGCGGCGCCTATTGTGCTGATCACGCTTCGTATTTTGCAGGGGCTAGCGCTTGGCGGCGAATATGGCGGCGCTGCGACTTATGTCGCCGAGCATGCGCCCGCCAACCGGCGCGGTTATTTTACAAGCTTTATCAATTCGACCGCGACTTTGGGCCTGCTGCTGTCACTGGCTGTAATTTTGGTCACGCGGTTGTCTCTTGGAGAAGAGGCCTTTACGGCATGGGGCTGGCGGGTGCCATTCCTGTTTTCCATCGTGCTGCTGGTGCTATCAGCCTATATTCGTCTTCAGATGGAAGAGACGCCGGCCTTTATTAAAATCCGCGATGAGGGACGTAAATCGCGCGCACCGGTGCGCGAGGCCTTTGGCAGCTTGCGCAATCTGAAATATGCGCTGGCCGTATTCATCGGCATTTCGTCTGGCCTGACGGTGCTTTGGTATACCGCGCATTTTTACACGCTGTTCTTTTTGCAGAATGTTCTTCGTGTCGACATGTTTACCGCCAACGTGCTTGTTGCATGCTCCTTGCTGATAGGTATTTTTGCCTATGCGCTGTTCGGCGCTGTTTCCGACAGGATAGGCCGCAAGCCAGTCATTCTGACCGGATTTGCAATCGGGATTTTCGCAATTTTTCCGGCCTATGAATTCATTGCGCGCAATGCCAACCCGCAGCTTTATAGGGCGCAGCATGATGTGGCGGTCAACCTCGTCACGAATAAAAAGGAATGTTCGTTTCAGTTCAATCCGGTCGGAACGGCCAAATACACGTCAAGCTGCGATATTGCCAAAACGCTTCTGACAAAAAATTCAGTGAATTATAAAGTCATTGATCGCGATGCCATGGCGAGCGTTGAGATTGGTGACGCGTCATACCCCGTGCAGTCAGACAATTTTGAACAGGCCGTGACGCAAGCGCTTTACGCGGCGGGCTATCCAAGCGCCGCCGCGCCCAACAGCCAACTCGTAAAACTGCAATCAGTCTTTGATGTGTTTCATGTGCAGCCGCTGCGCCTGATTGCAGCGATGAGCCTTCTCGTTATTGTTTCAGCGATGGCCTATGCACCCGCGGCCGCGTCCATGGCCGAGCTTTTCCCGACGCGCATTCGTTATACGGGGATGTCACTGCCCTACAATCTCGGCACTGGCTGGTTTGGCGGGCTGATGCCTGCGGCGGCTTATGCCATTTCGACTTATGCAGGAAATATTTATTTCGGCTTGTGGTATCCGGTCGCTGTCTTAATCATCAGCTTTGTCTCCGTACTGTTTTTGGTGCCGGAGCGTGCAGGCGCGGATATTTTTAGCGATGATTGAAGCGTTCAAGCTTCAATCATTTACGGGTTTTAACATAGAGCTTACTTGGCAGGCGCAACGCGCCAGACGGTATTCGAAAGATCATCGGCCACCAGCAACGCGCCCGTTGCATCAAGTGCAACGCCAACAGGCCGTCCGCGTGCCTCGCCTTTTTCTTCGTCAATAAAGCCTGTCACGATGTCCTGCGGCTCACCTGATGGATGGCCATTGCTGAACGGCACAAAAACAACCTTGTAGCCGTGGAAATGATTGCGGTTCCAGCTGCCATGCTCGCCGATAAATACGCCCTCAGAATAGGCTGCGCCAAATGACGCGTTTGAGAATGCGAGACCCAGCGGCGCAACATGTGAGCCAAGCGCATAATCGGGCTTAATCGCGCTTGCGACCATGTCGGGATTTTGCGGACGCACGCGATCATCGACATTCTGGCCCCAATAGCTGTAAGGCCAGCCATAGAACGCGCCTGTTTTGACTTCTGTCAGATAATCGGGAACGAGGTTTGGCCCCAATTCATCACGCTCATTGGCAACGGCAAACAACGTGCCGCCATTCGGATTGACCGCAAGTCCGCTTGGGTTGCGAATGCCGGTCGCAAATGTGCGGTGCGCGCCTGTTGCCGCGTCCACCTCCCAAACTTGCGCGCGTTCATATTCAGCATCAAGCCCTCGCTCTGTAATATTGCTGTTCGAGCCGATACCGACATAAAGTTTTCTGCCATCGGCGCTTGCAGCCAATGCTTTCGTCCAGTGGTGGTTGATTTCGCCTGCAGGCAAAGCAGTGACAAGCTCGCCGCTTCCGCTGAGCTGGGTGTCGCCCGTCTTGTAATGAAAACGGACAAGGCTGTCGGTGTTGGCGATGTAAAGTTCCGCACCGATAAGGGCAATGCCGTAAGGCGCGTTGAGGCCTTCTATAAATTTTGTGCGCATGTCAGGCAGGCCGTCGCCATTGGTGTCGCGCAAAAGCGTGACGCGGTTGCCGCTGCCCGCATCCGAATGCGCCGCACCCAATAAAAGACTTTGAATAAACCCTTTTGGCCGCCACAATGGTTCGGGCGCTGTCTTCTTGCCTTCAACAACAAGAATGTCGCCATTGGGCAGCACAAGCAGCTGGCGCGGGGTCTCGAAGTCTGTGGCAATGGCGGTTATTTTATAGCCGTTGGGCACTTTTGGTGTGGTGCCATTCCAATCGACTGGTTTTGCAATGCCCGTTGTCGGGAAAAGGGTCTGCTGCGGCGCAGGCAGGTCGGGATTTGCGCCAGTCTGCTTGAGATTGGGCTCATCATCGCAACCGGTGAGAAGCGCAATAAGCATAATGGGGGCAAGTCTTTTAAACGTCATCACACGACCTCTGGCGCAATGCGCCGAGCATAGCCTGTCCATGCGGCAGCGAGGACAAGGACTTCAACAATGATTGAAAGGATAATTCCGTTTGGCATGACAGAGGGCCACGCGTCATGAGCGTGGACAAAAGAATTGAAAAGCGCAAAGAGCCACGTCGCCGCGATGAGGACAAAATGCAGAAAATAGCATTTGCGCAGCGCGCTTGTGCGGAAACGAAGGGCATCGATCAGCGCCCAGAGTGCGGCAAAGCCACCACCAAAAAGTCCGCCAGCAATCAGCCATTCGGAGAAATTCGACCACATAATCTGTGCGGACTGGATATATGCAATATCAGAGCAAAGAGCGCCGGTAAAAAGAGCAAGCGGAAAGGCAAGCAACATGGCATGGAGCGGATGAATGCCTTGCCAGACACGCGGGGCAGTTAAAATCATCGGACGTTTCCCGTAAGCAGGCGCTTTAAATTCAAAGCAGTCACGATAAACGTTTCAAACAGACAAAAGTTGCAGAAGCGACCTTACGCAATCAAAGGCTGTCAGACAAAATGCTTTGAAAGTTTTAAGCCCTGCGCTTGATAATTTGAGTTGAGCGCTTGCCCGTAAAGCGTTTTTGGCGTTTCGCACATATGCTCGTAGACCAAACGGCCAATCACCTGTCCGTGCTCGAGAATGAACGGCACTTCATATGAGCGAACCTCCAGCACGGCGCGCGCGCCAGTGCCTGCCATGCCGTGGCCAAACCCCGGATCGAAGAAACCGGCATAATGGACGCGAAACTCGCCGACCAGCGGGTCGAAGGCGACCATTTCAGCGGCGGTATCGGGTGGGACATGCACCGCTTCTTTTGACGCGAGAATATAAAACGCCAACGGATCGAGAATAAGCGAGCGGTCATCATTGGCGTAAAGAGGTTCCCAAAAATCGCTGCCTTTGTACCCGGCACGATTGTCGACATCGATCAGGCCAGCATGGCGCTTGGCGCGGTAACCGATGAGATTGGCGCCGTCAAACGATGACAGGTCAACCGAAAGTGCCAGCCCGTCCGACAGCAGCGCATCCGGCTGGTCGACAATTTGATATGTCTGGTGCAACTCTGCCAGCGCTTTGTCATCAAGGCGGGGGTCGCCGATGCGAAAACGGATTTGTGCAAGGCGAGAGCCTTTGCGCACAAGGATCGGGAACGTCGTCGGGCAAACCTCCGCGTAAAGCGGGCCCGTATAGCCTGCGTCCAGCTTATCAAAGCGCGTTGCGTAGTCTGTAATAATGCGCGTAAAAATATCGAGACGGCCGGTCGAGCTTTTTGGGTTGGTCGAGGCTGAGACATATTTGGGCAGTGCAAACTGCTCCAGAAGCGGCACAATGTAGACGCAGCCTGTTTCCAAAACCGCGCCGTCTGTAATGTCGAACTCGTGCAGTGTCATGTCTTTCAGGCGCTGGGCAACTGTGCGCTTTGGGCCGGGGAGAAAACTTGCCCGCACGCGATAGGCTCTGGTGCCAAGGCGCAGATCGAGCGAAGCCGGCTGAATTTGCTGGTCAGACACGGGCGCGCCAAGCATGACGGCCTTGTCGCTGATCAGTTTTTCAATCGACGCGTCGGAAAGAATACCCTGATCACGCATCGGCAATGTCCTGAATTGTGAAATCATACTGGCGCGAGCAAAACTCGCAGATGACATGGATATGGTCGTCTTTCACCATTTCCGCGCGCTCATCGGCGGGAAAGGAGCGCAGCATTGCCGAGATATTGTCGCGCGAGCAGCGGCAAAATTCACGCATCGGCAACGGATCAAACACCTTGACGCCTTCTTCGTGAAACAAGCGGTAGAGAAGCTGCTCGGGCGAGAGATCGGGATCGATCAGCTCTGAATCCTCCAGCGTCTCGCTCAATACTTTTGCGTTGACCCATGCATCGTCATCTTCAAACTCATCGTCGGCATCCCAATCGGCGGGTGCATCGCCCGGCGGCAGGTCGGCCATGCGCTGGCGCTCCGGACTTTCGGGCAGGAACTGCACAAGAAACCCCCCGCCGCGCCAAGCGGAGACATAACCGCCGCTTTCAGCAGGTTTCATGGTTTCACCAATGGCAAGGCGCACAAAGGTCGGGATTTGTTCAGACTGCATAAAATACTGGTCGGCAATGTCTTCAAAGCTGTCGCCTTGCAGCACGACAATGCCCTGATAACGGCTTGGGCCACCTTGATCGATCGTCATGGCAAAATGACCTTTGCCGAGAAGCGACGAAAAAGACGTATCGCCTTTTGCTTCCATCTCTTCGAGTTTTTTCTCGTCAAAGCGGGCGCAGCCGCGCACGCGGTCTGGCGCCTCAAAATCCACCACAAGCATGTCGATTGGTCCGTCACTGGTGGTCTGCGCGATAAAGCGTCCCTGAAGTTTCAATGTCGTGGCCAGAAGACAGGTGAGGGTGACGAGCTGCGCCAGAAGAAGGCTGACGGGACGTGGATAATCATGGCCGGAGAGGATTGTATCAAGCACCGTGCCAAGCCTCGCAACGCGGCCGCGCACATCAAGGCTTTCCACTTGGAAAGGCAGCACCGTATCATCGGCAACCGCCCGGGCAGGGCGTGTCGGGGTTTCGTCATTGTCGTCTGTCAGTCTCTGATCGTCGTCGCTCATGCCGCGCCTTTGGCTGTTTTCGACAGTTTTGCGCAGCCTTGTTCAATCTTGTCAAAGGCCTCGTCGATTTCGGCCTTGCCGATGATGAGGGGCGGCAAAAGGCGAACAACATTGTCACCGGCTCCGACGGTCAGAAGCTGGAGATCGCGTAGGGCCGAAACCATCACGGGCGGCTCTATTTTCAGCTTTAGACCCATCATCAGGCCTTCACCCCGCACGGCTTCGACAATCACCGGGTAAAGATCGGGCAGGCTTTCCAGTTTCTGCCGGAGATAAAGCGCAGCCTCGCGGACATGTTGCAGGAAAGGTTCTTGGGTCACAATTTTTAACACAGCCTCAGCGACCGCCATGGCAAGTGGGTTTCCGCCAAAAGTCGTGCCATGCGTGCCCACAATCATGCCTGTCGCCGCCTTGTGGGTGGAAAGACAGGCGCCGACCGGAAAACCGCCGCCCAGCCCTTTGGCCAGCGCCATAATGTCGGGGCTGACGCCGCTCCATTCATAGGCAAACAATTTTCCAGTGCGGCCAAGCCCGCATTGGATTTCATCAAAAATCAGCAACAGGCCATGCGCGTCGCATAAAGCACGGATCTGGCGCAGCACATCTTGCGGCACGGGGCGCAGGCCACCTTCGCCCTGGATGGGTTCGAGCAGGATAGCGGCGGTCGCGGGCGTGATGGCCGCCTTCAAGGCCTCCATATCGCCAAAGGGCACCTGGTCGAAGCCTTGAACCTTTGGGCCAAAGCCTTCGAGATATTTTTTCTGCCCGCCGGCCGCGATAGCCGCAAGCGTGCGTCCATGGAAAGCGCCTTCGAAGGTGATGACGTGAAATTTCTCTGTCTGCCCTAAGGTAAAGTGGTAATGGCGTGCCATTTTGATCGCACACTCGATCGCTTCGACACCTGAATTGGTAAAAAAGACGTGATCGGCAAAACTATGCGCGCACAGCATGTCGGCGACACGTTCCTGCGGCTCGCTGCGATAGATATTTGAAGTGTGCCAAAGTTTTTCTGCTTGATTTTTCAAGGCTTCAACAAGGTCGGGATGGCAATGGCCAAGAATGTTGACGGCAATGCCAGCGGCAAAATCAAGATAGGGCGTTTTGTCTTTTGTAAAAAGATAGGCGCCTTCGCCGTGATCGAAAGACAGGGGGCTGCGCGCATAAACGGAAAGAAGATGGGGTGATTGAGTCATCAGAGTCACTAAATGAAATTACATGTTTTGCCCCAGCGTCAGGAGCGCAAAACCTAATTAGCACAATGCTTTTCACGCTGCAAAGTGTGGTGATGTAAAATGTGGTGAGGCTTTCAGGGGAGGGACTATTTCAGGTGCAAGTTTTTTTTGTTGTCATGCACCGCACATTAAGCTGGAAAACATCTTTGTGTTCGGTATGCCCCTTGCGTCATGATTCGTGCGTGATGTAGTCTAATGAAATCGCGTAACGGCATCTCTTGCCGGTTGAGTTTCAAGTTTTCAGTTGCGTAACTTCCAAAAGTGTCAAAGCCGGGCGTCAGTCCCGGTGACAATAACAGTACTATCTCGCGCATTGGGATGAGGGTCGCTATGTCTTGGACAGATGAACGTGTTGAGCTTTTAAAAAAATTATGGACGGACGGTCTGTCTGCAAGCCAGATTGCTGCGCAGTTGGGTCAGGTCACGCGTAACGCGGTGATCGGCAAAGTGCACCGTCTTGGCCTTTCCGGCCGTATGAAATCATCGAGCTCGGTGAGCCGTATTTCAAAACCGCGCATGCGCGCGCCGTCGCGCCCGAGCATGCAGCATACAAGCTTTGGCTCAACCGCGCTGAAGACAGAAATCCATGCCGAGCGCGGACTTGTTGCGCTTCTGGAACCGGCCGTTATCGTGCCGTTTCCTGCGCCGAAAGGCGAAAATGTTACGCTAATGCAGCTGTCGGAAAATACATGCCGCTGGCCGCTTGGTGATCCGTCATCTTCAGAATTCAGGTTCTGCGGATGCGACAAAGGGGGCAAGGGCAGCAGTTACTGCCAATATCATTCAGCTCTGGCTTTCCAACCCGCTGGGGGGCGGCGGAAAGTCAAGGCGATGGCTTAAAACCAAGCGCCAGGGCTGAAACCAAAAGAAGAACCCGCCTCGTGCTCAAGCTTTAGCAAATGGAACACTTATAAAGAGGCGGGTTTTTTTATTTGCGAAAATAAGATCAACGCCTTTTAGGCCTTTAGATAGTCATGCACGACATGACCAAGCCCCAGCGTCAGGTCGGCAATAATATGCACGCACGATATAACCTCAAGCACGGGAAGTTCTGCGACAGGCGCAAGCGCATGCGGCGTTAACGACAAAGCGGCAGGGCCCGTCCACGCGCCTTTCACATGAATGTCCTGCAATTCATATTGAACGATTTCGCAAATGCGCGGTGTGCCATCGACATGTGGAATAATCTTTAAGAGAAACCCTGGGTCTTCCATCGATGTTTTGATGGTCGCAAGATCGACCTCGCGATGTTTGAAGCCCATTGTCCCCGTCGCTATGCGCACGGATCCATAATCAAGTGTGCCGACGAGTGTATCGGTTTCTGCCTGAAGGTGCGGCGTCGCCAGTTTTTTTGGGAAGCCCCACAATTCGCGGCCACCGGCAATTGGCGGGTGATCGTTCAAAAACATGCAATGCGTGTACCCGCCTTTACGCCCGTTGAAGCTGACCGGAATGACCTGTCCGCTTTCCGTGTAATCGCCAAAGCCTGTTGAATTGGGCATGCGGATAAATTCATATCGGACGACGGGTTCAACAAATTCAAGCGGTTCGGGGATCAGCGCGCGCAGTTTTTGCTCGTCCGTGCGGTAGCTGATGATGAAATATTCGCGGTCGTAAAAACGGTAAGGACCCGGCGGATAGGCAGGGCTGGTTAGCGGCATAGCAAACGCGTTTTTTAAAACATCGGCCTGTTTCATTTTTTGTCTTTCGCTGATGACCTTCGAGAGAAGGCTCGCGCCTTTATCGAGGCAATATCAAGGCAATGTTTGAAAACGATATATTATAGCGTCGTGGCTTACTTTACTTGGAATAGGCAAAACGCTCGTCCAGCGAATAACCAGCGCCGCGCACGGTGCGGATCGGGTCGCTGTCTTCAATCTTGCCAAGCGCTTTACGAAGGCGGCCAACATGCACATCCACCGTGCGTTCATCAACATAGACATCGTGCCCCCAGACGCCGTTCAGCAGCTGTTCGCGTGAGTACACACGGCCCGGTGCGCGCATGAAAAACTCAAGCAGGCGAAACTCGGTGGGGCCGAGGTGAATGTCATGTCCATCGCGCCGCACGCGGTGCGTTTCGCGGTCAAGTTCGATATTTCCTGCTTTCAGCTGTTGTTTCGTGCCGGGCTTTGCCCGCCGGATCAGGCTTTTGACGCGGGCCATCAATTCGGGAACGGAAAAAGGTTTGACAACATAATCGTCGGCGCCAAGCGAAAGCCCACGAATACGTTCAGCCTCTTCGCCGCGTGCAGTCAGCATGATGATTGGCAGCTTTGCTGTTTCTTCGCGTGCGCGCAAATGGCGGCACAGATCGATGCCTGAAAGGCCGGGCAGCATCCAGTCGAGCAGGACAAGATCGGGTGGATTTTCGCGGCACCGCAATTCAGCCTCATCACCGCGCGCGACGATTTCTGTCTCATAGCCTTCGGCTTGAAGATTATATCGCAGCAAAATTCCAAGCGCTTCATCGTCTTCTACGATCAGCACGCGGGTCATTTTCAATCCTTATGTGAAAGCGTGAACGACGTGCCATCGACTTTTGGCCTGTCGTCTTGCGGAACTTCGCCCGTCGCCATATAGCAGACGGTTTCGGCGATATTGGTGGTGTGGTCGCCGATGCGCTCAATGTTTTTTGATGTGAACAGCAAATGCGTGCACGGCGTGATATTGCGCGGGTCTTCCATCATATAGGTCAGCAATTCACGAAACAGCGATGTGTATACCTGATCAATCTTTTCATCATGATTGCGCACATCAATCGCTTTCGCCGTGTCCTGATGGGCATAAGCGTCAAGCACGTCTTTCAGCTGGGTCATCGCCAGCTGGCTGAGCGTTTCAACACCGTTTAGAAGTTTTTGCGGAAACATATCGGCCTGCATGGCAACGACGCGCTTGCCGATATTTTTGGCGAGGTCGCCGATGCGTTCCAGATCGTTGGAAATGCGCAAAGCAGCAACAATTTCGCGAAGATCCTGCGCCACTGGCTGGCGCCGTGCAATAATCAGGATCGCGCTTTCTTCTATGTCGCGCTGCAGGCCATCAATCTTGACGTCCTCGCCGATCACATGATGGGCAAGATCGACATCGCGGCGGGTGAGTGAGGATGTCGCATCAATCATCGCTTTTTCAGCAAGCCCGCCCATATGCACAAGCTGGCGCGCAAGGCTTAAAAGCTCCTGCTCGAAAGCGCTAACTGTATGTTCAACCATAAATATGCTCCTCTAAGCCGCTATCCGAACCGGCCAGTAATATAATCTTGTGTTTTCTTCTCACGCGGGTTCGTGAAAATCTGCCCTGTCTCGCCTTCCTCGACGAGAATGCCGAGATGGAAAAATGCTGTGCGCTGCGACACGCGCGCCGCCTGCTGCATTGAATGGGTCACAAGAACGATGGTGTAGTTGATGCTGAGTTCGCTGATCAGTTCTTCGATACGCGCGGTTGCAATCGGGTCGAGCGCGGAGCAGGGCTCGTCCATCAAAATCACTTCAGGCTTTGTCGCAATGGCGCGGGCAATACAAAGGCGCTGCTGCTGGCCGCCAGAAAGGCTGGTGCCAGGCTCGGCGAGCCGGTCTTTTACCTCATTCCAAAGGCCAGCTTTTTCAAGGCTTTCGGCAACAAGATGATCAAGCTCGCTTTTGTTGGCGGCAAGACCATGAAGGCGCGGCCCATAAGCGACATTTTCGAAAATGGATTTTGGAAACGGATTGGGCTTTTGAAACACCATGCCGACACGCGCGCGAAGTTCAACAACATCAATGTCATCAGCGTAAATATCAACATCGCCCAATGTAATCTGGCCGCTCACTCTGCAGCTGGCGACTGTATCATTCATGCGATTAAGGCAGCGCAGAAAAGTGGACTTGCCACAGCCTGAAGGGCCGATCAGAGCCGTCACGCAGTTCTGGCGAATATCGAGATTGACATCAAATAGCGCCTGTTTCGTGCCGTAAAATACATTGACGTTGCGTCCCTGCATTTTCATGATGACAGGTTTTGCCGGGTCAGGCTGGTTGTCGGAGGCAAGCAAGGCCGCGCTGGTAAATCGTGCCGTTGTCGGTGTCATACTCTGTCCTACCACCGCCGCTCGAACCGGCGGCGAAGCACCACGGCGGCTAAATTCATCAGCCCGAGAAAAACGAGCAGGACCAGAATAGCAGCCGCGGTCTTTTGCTGAAAGCCGATTTCAGGAAAATCGTTCCACATAAAGATTTGAACGGGAAGAAGCGTTGCGGCATCGCCAAGCCCTTTGGGCGGGTCGACCACGAACGCCACCATGCCGATAAGAAGCAATGGTGCGGTTTCACCGAGCGCGCGTGCGGTGCCTAAAATCGTGCCTGTGAGAATGCCGGGAATGGCCAGCGGCAATACATGATGAAAAACCGCCTGCATGTGCGAGGCGCCAAGTCCCAAAGCGGCTTCTTTGACCGAAGGGGGAACGGCGCGCAATGCGGCGCGTGACGCGATAATAATGACGGGCATGGTCATCAGTGCCAACACAAGGCCGCCGACAATCGGTGCTGAGCGCGGCATGCCGAACATGTTGAGAAATACGGCTAGTCCCAAAAGCCCGAAGATAATCGACGGAACGGCTGCCAGATTGTTGATGTTGACTTCGATCAGGTCGGTGAAACGGTTTTTAGGGGCAAATTGTTCGAGATAAACGGCAGCCGCAACGCTGATCGGGAAAGACGCCGCAAGGGTGACCAGCAAGGTCAGGATCGAGCCGATCAATGCGGCAAAAACACCTGCCATTTCAGATTCGCGGCTGGCGCCAAGGGTGAAAAATTCACGCGAAATATGTTGCTCTATAAATCCGCGGTCTTTCAGCGAATCCAGATAGGCAACCCCACTGTCTTTCAGTTTTCTTTGCGCTTCAGGCTCATTCAGCAATTGAAGCGACCAGCTTGAATGTGTAAAAACGCCGTCGCTTGCCGGCGCCATTAACACATCGCCGCTGGCCGTCGCGCCTTGTGCCACTTTCAATTTGATGTAACCGCCGCCCGCTTTCACCAGCGCCGATCCGCCTTGTGACAGAAGGGTTGCGGCGGCGTCGAAAATTTTATCATCTGTTGATGTAAGTACCGCACTTGCGCCATCGCGCATGATTGTGAGATCGCCTGGTGAGAGCACAATCTGCATTGCATTTTTGTTTTTCAGGAAAAGATCTGCGGCATCATTGAGCGGCAATGACACTTGCATCGGTGTGGCCAAAAGTGCCGGTGTTTTAACTACGGCGTTGCGCAAAACCAAAGGCGCGCCGGACGACAAAAGACCGTTGAGCGAGCGTTTGTCTTTTTTGTCAGTCACTTCAGGAAACAGGCGCTGCAGCGTGTCATGCACCGCGCTATCATAGCTTGCTGTTTTAACTGCAGTTGCAGTCGCATTTGCGATCAATCCTGTTTTGGACAGGTCAGGCACGGCCACAAGGTAATGCTGAAAGAAAGCCGGTATCGCTTGCCGCGTAATGTTTACAAGGAAGAACGCCAGAAAGCTGAAAGCGATCAACAGCGCCGCAAGGCCAAACAGGCGGAAGCGTGTTTCAGCCGCATATCTTTTGCGCAATCGTTTACGAGCAAGCGGCGATGTATGCGTAGCAAGGCTCATTCGTAACGCTCGCTATAACTTTTAACGACGCGCAAAGCGATGAGATTAAGAATGAGCGTCATCGTGAAAAGAACAAGCCCAAGCGCGAAGGCCGATAAGGTTTTTGGGCTATCAAACTCCTGATCGCCGGTGAGAAGCGTGCCGATCTGCACCGTAAAGGTGGTGACAGCGTTCAGTGGATTAAATGTCAAGTTTGCCGCAAGCCCTGCGGCCATCAGCACGATCATCGTTTCGCCAATTGCGCGGCTGATAGCCAAAAGCAGCGCCGAAACAATGCCGGGCAGGGCGGCAGGCAGAACCACATGACGGATGGTTTCAGAATGGGTGGCGCCAAGCCCCATCGATCCGTCGCGCAGCGATTGCGGCACGGCATTGATGACATCGTCAGACAGGGATGACACGAACGGCACGATCATAATGCCCATGACGAGGCCAGCGGCCAGTGCACTTTCCGAAGAAACATCAAGATGCAGGCTCTGGCCAAAATCACGGATTAAAGGCGCAACTGTAAGCGCCGCAAAAAACCCGTAGACAACGGTTGGAATGCCGGCGAGCAATTCAAGCACGGGTTTGCCGACGCTGCGAAAGCGCGGACTTGCATATTCAGTCAGATAGATCGCGGCCATCAAGCCAAGCGGCGCTGCCACCAGCATTGCGATACATGTGATTAACAGCGTTCCGGTAATCAGCGGGACGATGCCAAAGGCTGCGGTGCCGCCGACTTGGTCTGCGCGAAATGCCATTTGCTGAGGCGTCCAGTTCAGGCCGAACAGAAAGTCGACGGGCGAGACAACGGAGAAAAACCGAACGGATTCACCAATCAACGACAAAACAATTCCCAATGTCGTCAGCACGGCAACGCCTGATGACAGGAATAGCAAAACTTTTAAAAACGTTTCAACACGGTGGCGCGCACGAAACTGCGGTTTGATCCTAGACCAGCCAAATGCAAAGCCGCCAAAAATCAGTATGACTAAAACGGCGCTCAGCGCCATAAGTGCCATTCTGTCATAATGAACATAAAGCATTGCACCGCTTGATCGCAGCGCATCAGGAAAGTTTGCAGCGCTGCCGGTTGCCAATAATTTGATGTCACTCCACAACGCGCCGCGCTGTGGCAGGCTTAAATTTTCTAACGCTGTCCCAAGTTTTTGAAAAACAATATGTTGAAGAATGAGCGGATGAAGAAGCGCATAAACAGCAAGCAGAATAAAGGACGGTAGCGTTGTCGTTAACGCCAGCCAGATGCCATAAATTCGAGGAAGCGAGTGGAGCTGACGCGGTCGTTCAACCAATGCGAGCGCATGCTGGCGGCCCCAAACAAATGCGGCGCCGACAAGAACGATCAGGAAAAGAACATAAAGACCCATTAGCCGCAGATGCGCAGAACAGCCATGTTTTTACAAGCCTTCAACAAGCATTGCAGGCAGGCTTTTTGCCGTTTCAATGCTGATTTTATGCTCAGCTACGGGCAGAGGAATAAGCCCTTTTTCGGCAAGATAACCTTCATCGCCCGTTGCTTCGTCAGACGTGTAGGTTGTAATAAATTCCTGTAATCCCGGTGTCAGGCCGACATGTTCTTTCTTAACGTAAATGTAGAGCGATCGGGACAGCGGATATTTGCCTGATGTGATGTTTTCAGACGTATCGTCTTCACCGTTAATTTGCAGGCCATTGATCGTTCCCTGATTTTCTTCCAAAAACGAATAGCCGAAAACGCCGACCGAGGTTTCATCGGTGCTTAATTTTTGCACGATGATATTGTCATTCTCGCCGCTCTCCACATAGCGACCGTCATCGCGGATACGTTGGCACTGATCTTTATCGATTTTGATATTTAAACGTTTTTGGGCTGCTTCGCAGCCGGCAAGCAAAGCAAGCTCATTGAAGCTGTCGCGCGTGCCGGAGGTGGGAGGAGGTCCCAATACGCGGATCGGCGTGGATGGAAGGTCAGAGGCAATATCAGACCAGTTTTGCGCTGTGTTTTTTGCAAGCTTGCCGTCTTTGCCCGGCGTGTCAGCGGCAAGAGCAAGATAGAGCTGCTCCAATGTCAAAGATTTCAATTTGGAACTTTTCGACGTCGCAACAACGATACCGTCATATCCAATTTTAACTTCGATAGGCGTGACGCCGTTCTTTTTGCATTCGTCATATTCAGATTTTTTGATGCGGCGCGACGCATCGACAATGTCAGGCGTTGCATCACCAACACCATTGCAAAAAAGCTTTACGCCGCCACCTGTGCCTGTTGATTCAACAATCGGCGTTTTGCCTGACGTCTGGCCAAAGCGTTCAGCAACAGCTGTTGTAAATGGAAAAACAGTTGAAGACCCTGTGATCTGCAAACGATCGCGCGCAAGTGCCGACGCACAGGGGACCAGAAATGCGAGGAGGCAGGCAGCAGGTAAAGCGTGTTTCATACAATCCTCAAAAGCTTAAATGTTCCGGTTCATGCATCCGCTAGGCCAGTAATATGACAGTTCAATGACATTGCAGGTCAAAACGCCTGATTTAAGCCGTTCTTTGGCAGACGCAATGTAACAGTTGTGCCTTCTCCAAGCATACTTTCAATATCCATTTTTCCCTTGTGATGGTTCACAATATGCTTGACCAGCGCCAGACCAAGGCCAGTGCCGCCTTTCTCGCGCGAATGGCTTTCGTCAACACGGTAAAACCGCTCTGTTAGCCTTGGAAGATGGCGCGCTGCGATACCTTCGCCAAAATCGCGGATAGAAATTTTTGCATTTTGTGTATCAGTACTCAAAACAATCTCTACCTTTTTGCCGCTTTCGCCGTATTTAATCGCGTTCTCGATAAGGTTTTCAAACGCACGGATAAGCTCGTCACGGGCGCCTGTTATATTGAGTTGCTGTATTTCAGGGGTGAAATGGAGAGCAACACTGTTTTCGTTTGCCAAAACGCTGAGGCTTTCCACAACCTGTGCAATCACCAGCACCAAGTCGACAGAGTCATTTGGCGTAATGTGCAAGTGCTGTTCAAGGCGCGACAGCGACAGCAGATCATCAATAAGACGCGACATGCGCGCGGCTTGGCTTTGCATAATATCAAGAAAATGCACGCGGCTTTCGGGGTCATCCTTTGCCGCCCCGCGCAGGGTTTCAATAAATCCTGAAATTGAAGCCAAAGGTGTTCGAAGCTCGTGGCTTGCATTGGCAACAAAATCGGCACGTATGCGTTCGCTTTGCTTTTGTGCTGTTTCGTCGCGTAAATTTAGGCAGACCATTGTTTTGCCCTTATTTTGAAACCTTGCAGCGGTGAGCTGTGTCCATTGATCGACGGGAATATTTTGGCGAATTTCAATGGTCGTCGTTTCACCTTTTGCGGCACGCAGAATGGCGTCGCTGATAGCAGGATTACGAAGTGCAAATGACAGCGGCGTCGATACGCTAAGCTGCGGCGCAATATTCTTGGCTTTTTGATTAAACCAAACAACATCTCCTTTTTCCGTAACGACAATTAAAGCGTCGGGAAGGGCTTCGAGAAGCGCTTGGAAGGCATCTTCGCCCTTTGTATCGGGTATGCGCTCAGGCAAAGGATCACTTGTTGGGTGCGGAATCAAAACGAGGCATGCCAACACAAAAGCAAAGCCGGCAATCACAATTGCGATGGACGGAATGTCAAAAAAAGACAAAGCCGTGAAAAAAAGAGCTGCAACACAAAGGAGCAGCGGTCTTGATGGTGCAAGTGTCATAAAAGGCGCCCACCGTTTCATAGAATACTGTTTAGCGTTCCTTTACCATAATAGGCGAGACTTTTCTTTGCACTCTCAATAAAGTCTATAGGGACAGTCCATGCCAAGTCTTCACGCGATGAGCGATCTGTTGCACAGCTGGATGACGTTCAATGTATTGGAGCATGTTGTTCTTATTTTTGGCGTCATTGGGCTGCCTTGGCTTTTGGTGACACTTGGCCTGCGCGGATCAAGCTCAGCGTCACTTTTTCTGCCGCATGACGATCAGCGTGCGCCGCGTATGCTGGTAAAGCAGTTTCGCAGTTTTAAATAATCTTTTTAGGCTGAGCGTTTGCCGAGCGCTTTTACGTCAGTGAACTGGCCGCTGCGAAGCGTGAAAACAATCTGGCGCGGACGTGCTTCATCGACAGCACCACCTAGTGCGGTGGCAATTTTGTAAAGGCCTGCTTTGGCCAGTGCCCCGCCTGCAACGAGGCTTTCATCTCGTGCCCGCGGTTTTTGCGCGACGCTATCTTCTTCAGTCACTGTATATTGCGTAAAACTATCGTCGACGCGCGCCGCGCTAATCGCAAGTCGAGGTGTTTCGAACGCAGCTGTCGTGTAAACATACATAAACGCCTGAGCCAACAGCGCTGTCAGATCCTGCTCACTTCCAAAAGCAGGTGGAAGAACGCCGTGCTGTGTCACGCCTTCGATCAAGCCGTTTTTTGTGTTTTTTTGCTGCCACGAGGAAACAATGCGGTCAACAAGACACAAAGGCGGTTCAATGGTTGTATCATCAGCGGGACTACGCTGCGAGTCTGCCATTTGATAAGATAAAAACGTAGCGCAGCTATGAAACAAATGGCGCAGTTCTTTTTGCCGGCGCTGCAAAAGGCTATCGCGTTCAACCAAAGCGTTGATTTGATTTTGCAGGGAATTTTGGACAACGCTGTGCGCGCTGATATCAACAAAGGTGACGATCGTTCTGAGTTTATTACCGTTTCGCTGCCGCGCAATAACACCATTCATGATGCAGCGTTTGATGCCATTCTTTGTTGCAACATTGACGGTGCGCAAAGCGTTTTTTTCCGAAAGAATAGACAATGGGGAGATATTCTGCGCCGCACGGTCAACAATTTGCGTTATAAAGCTTTGTTGCAGTCTTGAAAATGTTTTGAAGTCTGGTTCTCCAAACATTTTCAAAGCGGCGCTGTTGGCGTTCATGACATTATCATTGGCGTCATAGATGATCACCGCAAATTCTGAACGGTGCATTGCTTCCTGACTTGCAGCCAGATCTTCCTGATAGACGACAGAGACCGTCGTAAACAATAGATCGAGCGCGCGCGCTACATCACCAAACTCATCCGTGCGTTTCCAGTTGAGCCTTGCGCTGTCGGCATGATTGGGATCGTCTGTTGCTCTCGTCACGGCATCGCGAAGAGCAAGAGCAGGGCGTATAATCGCAAAGCTCAAAAGAAAAACAATACAGATTGACGCAACAAAACCGATGGCCAGTGTCGCGAGTGCTTTTTCTTTAAGGTGGATCCAGAGAACTGCCGGCACGCCTGATGCGTCGATACGGACAACAAGTGAATTTGCAAATCCTGTTGCTTCGGCAGGATAAAAAACCTGCATTTCTTTGCGGTCGTCCGAGAGATAGCGGCGGATGTTTTCACGCTGAAACGTCAATATGGAAAGGGAGGGAGCATTTCCAAAGCTGCCTATTTTTTCGCCAAGGCGATTATAAATGCTGCCGCCTTTAACATCCGAAAAGCTGGCAATTCTTTCACCCATTTTGAGAACATCTTCGACGGAAGGATAAGCCGTTGTCTCAACATTGGCTTTCAGCATCAAAAGCGTTTCTTCGTCGAGGCGGTTGATCTGGTCACGAGTCCAGGTGACATAGCTGAAACCAACAACGACAAATTCGGTCAAAAGAATGCTGAGAAGGACGCAAGCCAGAATTTTATAGCGCAGGCGGAATGCAATGCCATTCACACTTGATGGATGATTTTTAAATAAACAAAGGGCGCCAAAAGCAGATAATTTTACTTTTGTAAGTTGTATCCACGGGTTTGAAGCTATCTTGGTCACAGCTTGGCAGGCGTGTATTCTTTACGATAACATTGATTGGTTGGCATCGCGATGTTATAAACCTCTGTGCTCGGAGGTTCTGCAAAACATCCACCTCCACCTCCACCGCCATAACCACCGCCACCAGGCCCAGTTGGATTACAGCTAGGATCAGTTGTTCCGCAATTCCAAGCGTTGACCAAATCGCCGGGTGGTTTGGTATAATCGCCGTCACGCTGAACGTTACGTGGTATCAGCATATATTCCGGTCCAAAGCCGGTATAGGCCGCATCTTGGGTTGGTGTTGAGTGGGCGTCAGGATCTAACGGCCATGGTGTTGAAGCCACACTGGCGCCAAAGGGTATGGAGTCAACGAGACGTGGACGAAAGTAAGTAATCTGGCGAATAGGAATTCCTTGGCCACCTGGATCGATAAAGCCAGACAGAAAATTGAAGGGTGACTTGTAAGTGTAGACAACTTCTGAGGCAATGACTGAGCTGTTCGGCGATTTTAAATCTGATGGAACAGAGTCAGCGAGTGTTGAGCTTTCAGGGGACGAGAGGTCATCATAAGCACCGTGATCGCTATCGCCGTTATGCGCAGACCATGCCCAAGCCCATTTTGTTTGGGGATTTCCACCGCTGTCAATTTCAACAGAGATAATTCGTGCAGACATATCGTTAAGCTTATTATCTTCGCTCACTTTAAAAGCGCCCATCACTGCATTTGACGCTCGAAGAATGGAATTAATATTGTCAAAGTTCATTGACGCATATTGGGCTGTCAAATCTCCTATTGTGCCTGACGCAATTGCGACTTTTCTTTGAGCAGAGATCGCTTGCGTGATCTCAACCGTACACAGGTAAATGGCAACCAGCACTGGCAGAACAAGTGCAAATTCAACAGCGGCAACAGCTCTGTTATCGCTGCACGCTGACGCAAAAAAATCTTTTAGGGATAATTTCAAACTTAAAGAATTTCTAATATGACGCATTAACATCCACCAAAAGGTTCAGTTTTGAAAGCAGCCGTTGAAGACATAAGAATTGTACCATCATTCAAACGTGCCAAGGGGGAGCCAAGAATGTCAACGAAGCTTGGCCATTTGTAATAAGCACGCATCAGAACGGTTTTGCCGCCGCAGATATTTTCTGTGTAATTAATAGCGGCAGAGTTAAATGCTTTTGGTGAAGCCCCCGTTGTAGGCTCTGGGACGCTCATGCCTGCTGCAAAATCAACTTCACGCAGATCAACAAAAATATTTTCGCACGTAAACAGGCCGCTGGATTTGTTCGCATCTGTGCAAATTTCGTCACGCATTTGCTGCTGTGTCCAAGTTTGCGCCTCACCTGTTCTGATTTTGCGGGCGGCCTCGCGAAAGCCTGTGTCCATCACCTGGCTTGCAAAGAAATAAAGACCGGATTCAATAATTGCAAAAATAAGCGCGAAAAAAGGAAGGGCGATAATTCCAAATTCGATCGCGGTCACGCCGTCTTCGTTCATGCGAAAACGTTTGACAGTTGCTGTAAGCTTAAACGGGCTCCGAACGGGGCACAGGGTTAATAAACTCTTCAAACGCATCGACAACAACTCCACGCGAAAAGACCGGTTTGCACCGCCTTCTCAGACATGAAATTATCAGCTTTTCTAATAAGAAAGCGTTAGGAGGATTGCTTAAGCTTTAATGAGCGTAATTTATGCGTGTTTATTTGCCGCCGCCGCCGCCCTGGGCCCAGCCATTACGTGAACTGGATTGGCCGATTGCGTTACTAAAAAATTCCTGCGTGTCGCCAAGAATAGGTGTTGGCCGGCATTTTGGGGCGCAGGAATATGATTCCCGAGCGCTGCCGCGCTGAACACTCAATATAGATGACTCAGGCTCTTGCACCTGAATTTGACGTTCGGCAATGATTTCACTGTTGCGGTTGAGGGCAATGAGATTTGTGGTGCCGAAAGCCTTTCCGGTAATGATGATTGTTTTTCCGTCGTTGACGACAGCATCAGCAACTGCAGCATTTCCGATCACAAGTGTCTGTGCGGCACTATCAAGTCGTAAAAGACGGGCCTCATCAAGCATGACGCGAAAAATCTTGCGCGTATGCATTTCCTCGGACGATGCAGGGCCTGCGCCAAGCGGCAAAAGCGCTACAAAGCTTGCAATCAAGCAAATCTGCTTTAACGAGGGCAACTGAACCATTTTACGTCCTTCAAAATTTTATAGTGAACATAGAATTACTGAAAAGCGTGAAAAAATAGATAATAAAAAGCATGGTGGCCTGTGCTGTAGATTACGTTTGTTTGCAAATTTTTAACCATAAGCTTTGATTTGCGAGTATGCGTCAGCTTGGCTCTTAAGCTTAACCAGAAAGCAACGGTTGTGATGTTAATGTCTCAATCGAGTTCGCGGTAGTTTTCATTTCTGATGAGAGCGCGAACAAGTTTGTCGCGTTCAACTGGAGTTCAAAATGCAAGTTCTTAAAAGTTTCGTGAAAGACGAATCTGGCGCAACAGCCATCGAGTATGGCCTGATTGCTGCTGGCATCGCTGTTGTTATTATTACGGCCGTTAACTCGGTTGGTACAAACCTCGGCAACGTCTTCAATAAAGTTGCTGGCAACATTAAGTAAGCTTCGACGTTACAAAATAGAAGAAAGCCGTAACAGCTTTCTTCTATTTTTTTTCTGATTCCGCCATGAGGGCTTAGGCACGTTCGTTAGGCTTACCAGATGATAAAACTTCGCCATATCGCTTTGGAATGGTAGGTTAGACATCATGAGAAAAATAATCTTTAAGCTATTTTTATCAGGCCAGCGTTCACGCTGCCTTAAAGCCGATCAATCGGGCGCAACGGCAATCGAATACGGGTTGATTGCGGCGGGTATTGCACTGGTGATTATGGGTGCTCTGTTCAACACAAGCACCAGCATTGGCGGCAAATACGACAACCTTGCAAATACAGTCAACTCATCTCTCAGCAAATAGACTTAGAGAAGTTTTAGAACATCCCATGTAAAAACATATCAACGCACAGGTGTTGAGATGTCGAATTTAGCGCTTCATATTATTATTCTTGGATTCTTCCCGGCGATTATGGCCTTTGCAGCCACAAGCGATCTTGTCAGCATGACAATCGGAAACCGCTTGCAACTTGCGCTATGTGGCCTTTTTCTTATCGTCGCAATTTCATATGGCTTCACATGGCATCTTTGGGTGTCGCATGTGATGGCGTTCATGGTTGTACTGGCCGTTTCCTTCGTCTGTTTTGCGCGGGGCTGGATCGGCGGCGGTGATGCCAAACTGGCGGCATGCACGGCGTTATGGTTTGGTTTTACCCCCGAGCTTTATGCTTATCTTTTATATTCAGCCTGTTTTGGCGGCGCGCTGACGATTGGGATGCTTTACTATCGCACACTCACTTTGCCGCGCACGTTGGCCACCCAAGGCTGGGCTTTACGCCTTCACAACGAAAAAGAGGGTATTCCTTACGGGATTGCTCTTGCTGCGGCAGCTTTGATGACCTATCCCGACAGCGCCATTTTTGCATTGATTTTTCGCTAGTTTACGCGGCATTAACCGTCGTTCCCAACACATTGTTAACCCTAATTTGACACTTCGCTGCCTACACTGAACGCATAAATCCGCTTTGGCGGGTGAAGTGGTGTGAAGGGTGAAGTCATGAAACGCGCGCAGCTTATCGTCGCAGGTCTTGCCGTAATGGCCGGTTTCGGCGCTTTCATGCTGTCTGGCAGCAAGCCAAAAACCGTTATCGTTCAAGCGCCTGTCGCTGAAGCGCCTAAAGAATCTATTGGGGAGCAAATCCTCGTCATCACAAAAGACGTACCAATCGGCACGCTTCTTGATGAAAAGGTCCTTGCTTGGAAAAACTGGCCAAAAGATTCGCTCAACAAAAATTATGTCCAGAAGGCTCAGAACCCAAAAGCCATCGACGAATATAAAGGCGCTGTTGCACGCTATCCGTTAACTGCCGGAGAGCCGATCAGCATTACCCGCGTCGCCAAGAAGGATTCCGGCGGCGTGATGGCGGCATTGCTCCCCAAGGGCAAACGCGCCATTGCCATGCAAATTGACGCCGATAAAGGTGCAGGGGGGTTCATTCTGCCGAATGACCGGGTCGATATTCTGCTGACGCGCCGCGAGCGCTCTGGAACAGCCGCAAATACAAAAGAAAATATCGTCACGGAAACACTTTTACCCAATATCCGCGTGTTGGCGATCGATCAGACAATTCAGGAAAAAGAAGGCGAAAAAGTTGTCGTTGGTAGAACCGCAACGCTGGAATTGACACCGACACAGGTTGAAACCCTGTCGCGCGCCAAGCTGACGGCAAATGGCGGCGGTGAGTTGTCCCTCGCGCTCCGCAGTCTTGCCGATGCCGATAAAATGGATGACGGCCTGACGCCTAAAAAGGCCGCGCCAGAAGAAGATTCAAGCTCAATGACAGTCGTACGGTTTGGCGTATCGACACAGGTACCGGTGAACAGATGAAAAGCGTAATCATGTCCGTTAAAAAAAGAAAAGCGATCTCCAATCCATTTCTGGCATTTGCTGTTTTGGCCGGATGTCTGATTGATGCGGATGGCGGTATTGCGGCAAGCTTGCGCGGTGCACGCCCACGCGACGAGGCACCACAAGCGAGTGATGCACGTGTCATTGGTGCGGCACAGGCCCGACAAATCAAATTGCAATCAAACAAATCGATCATCCTGGAATTGCCTGGTGATGCAAAAGACATTCTAGTCTCAAATCCTGATATCGCTGATGTGATCGTGCGCTCGCAGCGCCGTGTGTTTCTCACGGGCAAAAAAGTCGGCTCGACAAATATTTTCTTCTTTGATGAGCAATCGAAACAAATTGCTTCCATCGATCTTGTGATTGAACGTGACCTTGAAGGTCTGAACCGCACATTGTCGCGGTTGTTTCCCAATACGGATGTTCACGCGGAAGGCGTAGGCGACAATGTGGTTCTGGCAGGCCTGATCAGCTCGGATGCTGATGCGCAAACAGCGGTTGATATTGCCAATAAATTTCTTTCTGGCAGTTCGAGCCAGTCTTCCGGCACAACGGGTGCAACGGCCGCGACATCAAGCAGCAATGGTTCAAATGTCGTCAATGCGCTAAAAATATTGGGCAAGAGCCAGGTTCAGCTGCGCGTGATTATCGCCGAGGTCAATCGCGATGCCATGAAACAGATCGGCGTTGATTTGAATGGTACGCGCTATGGGGCAACTGAAAATGCCACCGGGGCCACTGAAACAGGTGCGATAGGCAGTTTTGGTCCGAACGGCGATGGATTTGCAAGCGGCAATGCCAGCGGCGGCGCGACTGCGCTTGGCGGTCTTGCAGCGGCTTCAGGCGGCGGCCTCGCAACAGCTTTCGCGCTGCCTTTGTCGCACGCGCTAGGTAAAATGAGTGCGTCAGCAACATTGAAAGCGCTTGAAAAAGTTGGATTGTCAAAAACGCTTGCAGAGCCAACGCTGACAGCCATTTCCGGTGAAGAAGCCAAATTTCTTGCAGGGGGGCAATTCCCTTACGTTTCAGGGTCTAGCACAACAACAGGCCAACAATATGGCTTTAAAGACTTCGGTGTCGGGCTTGCGTTCAACCCGATCGTTTTGTCTGAAGGCCGCATTTCAATCCGCGTGAAGACAGAAGTCTCAGAAATCAATAAATCATTGAGTGTGGGCAACGTACCGGGGGTTGATATTCGCAGCGCCGAAACCGCCCTTGAACTCCCATCTGGCGGATCAATGATGATTGCCGGTTTGCTGCGTGATACAACGAAAATGGCAGTCAGCGGTGTCCCGGGGCTACGCAAGCTCCCTATCCTTGGTCGTCTGTTTTCAAGTCAGGAATTTATCAACAACCAGACCGAGCTTGTCGTGATTGTAACGCCTTACATCGTTAATCCGGTTGCGCGCAAAGACATTGCGCTTCCGACAGACGGGTTCGTGAATGCGTCGGAGCCTGAAGCACTTTTGTTTGGCCGCCTCAACAAGGTTTACGGCGTCAATGGACGCGCGCCTGCAACGCCATATCATGGAAATATTGGGTTCATCTATGAGTGATACAGTTCGATTTATGAAAGGCGCACACATGCGCAAGATCCAGTTTAAAACATCGTCTCTTTTGCTCAGTGGCTTTTTTGCTTGCGGTCTTGGCGCCTGCAGCCATGTGCCAGATGGCGACAGCTTTGGCATGGGCGAGCCTCCGCCAAATTATCAATCGCGCCATCCAATCGAGCTAACAGGATCGACCGAAAGCACAAACATTGATGTGAGTATTGCTGGTGCGCAACCAAGCGCGATGCAATTGCAAAAAGCAGAGAGTTTTGGTCGGGCCTTCCAGTCAGATGGAGAGGGCGTATTGTCAATCGGCATTCCGGTGGGCGCGGTGAACGAAAGACAGGCTGCAAATGCCGCAAAAGACGTGCGCGACCGTTTGGTTTCGCAAAACATTCCGGCACATGCCGTTGTGTATCGTCCTTACAAATCTGGCCCCGGCGCGGCAGCGCCGCCACTTATTTTATCCTATCACCGTATCAAGGCACAGGTTCCAAATTCGTGCGGCGTTATTGATAATCTCGACATTACATGGAGAAATACTCAGTCGCAGGATTTTGGATGCTCGACGCAAAACAATTTTGCAGCGATGCTTGCCAATCCTGATGATCTGGAGCGCCCGCGGCCATTGGATAACCCAAATGCGACGCGCCGTTCAGCTGTTCTGGAAAAATATGCGACATCAGGCAATCCTGCCTTGACCGGCGGCCAAGCGACTGGCGGATCAAAATAATGTCAGCGCAACCCGACGAACATGGCAACCCAGACCGCGCCGCAAGCCGCGACGTCTTGCCTATTCCTCGCATCACTGTTCAGGCCTTTTGCGAAACGCATGAGATTACGGCGGCGATCGAAGAAGCAGGCCATGATCGCCGTATGGCGCGTGCGCAGCTCAAAGTGCAGACAGGCGGGATTAGCGCTGCAATTGAATTTTATCGCAATGCTGCAACACCAAATCTCATTATTCTTGAAACCACTGAAAAACGCGAGCGCTTTCTGGCAGACATAGAAAAGCTGGCGTCTGTCTGTGATTCAAATACAAAAGTTGTTGTTATTGGCCACGTCAATGACGTTTATCTCTACCGTGAGCTGATCCATCGCGGGGTCAGTGAATATGCCGTAACCCCGCTTCAGACCATCGATATTCTTGAGCTGATTTCGCGGCTGTACGTTGACCCGCAATCAAAGCCGATTGGTAAAACAGTTGCATTTATCGGCGCAAAAGGCGGCGTCGGTTCATCTGTCATCGCTCATAATATTTCATGGATGATGTCACACGAACACGGCATCAATACTTTGATTGCGGATCTTGACTTACCTTTTGGTACAGCCAATCTCGATTTCAATCTTGATCCGCCCCAAGGTGTTGCTGATGCAATCTTTGCAAAAGACAGGCTGGATAGCAATTTTTTCGACCGCCTGATGACTGCATGTACGGAGCAGTTGCACATGCTTGCAGCACCTGCAACGTTAGAACGTTCTTATGACCTGACAGAAACAGCGCTTGATCCTGTTTTGGATCTTGCAAAAAGTGCATCGGCTTGGGCAGTCCTCGACATGCCGCATATGTGGACCAACTGGACACGGCGGACAATGGTTGCAGCTGATGAACTTGTCATTGTCGCCATTCCTGATCTTGCAAATCTTCGAAATGCAAAAAACCTGATCGACACTTTGAAGCTTGCGCGTGCAAACGATCCGCACCCGAAGCTGATCATTAATCAGGTTGGAATGGCAAAGCGGCCTGAAATCAAGCCTGCCGATTTTGCACGCGCTCTTGATATTGAACCGATTGGCGTCATCCCTTTTGACACGCAACTGTTTGGCACAGCTGCCAACAATGGACAGATGTTGGCCGAGGTTCAAAAAAACGCCAAGCCGGTTGAACTCCTTCGCTCTATTACCAAGGAAATTCTCAACCGAGCTGAAGCTCCAAAGTTGAAAGCTTCGCCGTTCGCATTTCTCGACAAATTGTCGGATCTCAAATCGACGTTAAGAAAATAGACCAGGGATAGTTAGGCCATGTTCGGCAAAAGAGGTTCAGGATCAGATGACAATTCAGGCCAGCTCGGCGGTCATTCGCCGATGCCTGCTTCGTCGCGCTTTGAATCAACACCTTCGCCGTCACAGCCGCAAGCGGATCCCTCGTTCTCGAAGCCGAAAGAACAGGCGCCAACAGGTCCGTCGCCATCGAGCATGGAAGCATCGTTTACCTCGCTGTCGCAGCCGCAACAACCCGTTCAACCGCCCCCGCGCCGCGATCCACCCCCGTCTTTTCAAAGTCATGAAACAGCGCTGACACCAACAACCCCGCTTGATGTCGGCAGCATCCAAAACATGCCGCGCGTAAGCGTGGCAGGCGTCGGCACGCAAAGAAATGAAGACTACTACGATATAAAAACGTCAATCTTCAGCGCGCTGCTTGACACAATCGATCTGTCGCAGCTGGCAAAACTGGACCAGGCGACAGCCCGCGAAGAAATCCGCGATATCGTCAGTGAAATTATTTCCATCAAAAACGTCATGATGTCGATTGCCGAGCAGGAAGAGCTGCTCAACGACATCTGCAATGACGTTCTTGGCTATGGTCCGCTCGAACCCTTGCTAGAGCGCGACGATATTTCAGATATCATGGTGAACGGCGCGGACAACACATTTATTGAAGTCAATGGTAAGATTCTTCTGACCAATGTTACATTCCGCGATAACACTCAGCTATTGAATATCTGCCAGCGCATTGTGAGCCAAGTCGGCCGCCGCGTAGACGAAAGCTCGCCAATCTGCGACGCACGTTTGATGGACGGTTCGCGTGTGAACGTTATTGCACCTCCGCTCGCGATCGATGGTCCGACACTGACAATTCGTAAGTTTAAAAAAGACAAGCTCACGCTCGATCAGCTGGTTAAGTTCAACACGATTAATTCCGCAGGTGCGGAAATCTTGAAAATTATCGGGCGCGTGCGCTGCAATACCATTATTTCAGGTGGTACGGGTTCTGGAAAAACAACACTTTTGAACTGTCTGACCCGTTATGTTGATTTTGACGAACGTATCATCACTTGCGAGGACGCCGCCGAGCTTCAATTGCAGCAGCCGCATGTTGTGCGCCTCGAAACACGCCCTGCAAACCTGGAAGGCGAGGGCGCAGTGACAATGCGCGATCTTGTAAAGAACTGTCTTCGCATGCGTCCTGAACGCATTATCGTCGGTGAGGTCCGCGGGCCTGAAGTTTTCGATTTGCTTCAGGCGATGAACACAGGCCACGATGGTTCAATGGGCACTATTCACGCCAACACGCCGCGCGAATCTCTCAGCCGTATGGAATCAATGATTTTGATGGGCGGCTATTCGCTTAGCCCCAAAACAATTCGCGAGATTATTGTCGGTTCGATTGATGTCATTGTGCAGGCACAGCGTTTGCGCGACGGTTCGCGCCGTATCACGCACATCACGGAAATTGTTGGCATGGATGGCGACACGATCACCACACAGGATTTGTTCGTTTATGAAATCCAGGGTCAGGACGCGCAAGGTAAAATTATCGGCCAGCACCGTTCAACTGGCATTGGCCGCCCAAAATTCTGGGATCGCGCCGTTTATTTTGGCGAAGAACGCCGTCTTGCTGCAGCATTGGACAGTGCTGAAGCCGACGAAGCCATGAGTTACTAAAATGTTTGATGCGATACCTGAATTTCTCTCCAGATTCGCGATTGTTGCGCTTGCGATGTGCGCGACAGCAGGACTTGCATGGGTCTTTATTTATCCTCTTTTAAGTGGAGAAGCTGCGGCATCCGAACGTCTTGATCGTATTGCCGAAGGAAAAAGCAAGGGCCGCCCCAAAGGCAAGGCTGAGACTGGTGAAGCGGCTTTAAGGCGTCGTTCTGTCGAAGATACTTTGAAAAAACTTGAAGAACGTCAGAAGAATGTTGAGAGCAAGCCGCCCCTCAACGTGCGGCTTGAGCAGGCCGGTTTGAACTGGAATAAAACGACATTCCTGCTGGTCTCCATAGGTTTTGGCGTTGCAGGCTTTGTTGCAAGTCTGGTCGCGACTGGCTCAATACTATCGTCAATTCTAAGCGGTGCGCTTCTCAGCCTTTCTGGGCCGCGCCTTTACGTCAACCGTACGCGTAAAAAACGGTTTGACAAATTTTTGAATGAATTTCCAAATGCGCTTGATGTCATCACGCGCGGTGTGAGAGCCGGCCTTCCAATTACCGATTGTATCCGCATCTGCTCGCAGGAAAGTTCCGAGCCCGTTCGTTCAGAATTTCGTCAGGTGATTGAAGCGCAGGCCATTAACGTGCCGCTGCCGGCCGCTGTTGAAATGATGTATCAACGGGTACCGCTTCAAGAAACAAACTTCTTTGCGATTGTAGTATCCATTCAGCAAAAGTCGGGTGGTAATTTGTCCGAAATTCTTGGAAATCTTTCAAAGGTTCTGCGCGAGCGTAAAAAACTGAAAGCAAAAGTGCGCGCACTCAGTCAGGAATCAATTGCATCAGCCAGCATTATCGGTTCGCTGCCAATTCTTGTCATGCTGCTTTTGTATATGATGAACCCAACATATATCGCGCTGTTATGGGAGCGCCAGACAGGGCAAATGTTGCTTGGCGGCGCCTTTATGTGGATGATGCTTGGTGTCCTTGTCATGCGCAAAATGATTAACTTCGAGGTCTAGCAGCATGCTCGATAGCCTTTTCGGAGACGAAAATTATATCTTCAATATTTTGATGGGCGTCGTTGCTGTTGCAACCGTGTGGAGCATCGGCATGCCGTTGCTGAGCCGCAATCAACTTCAATCGCGTATGAAATCAGTTGCGCTTGAGCGCGATAAAATCCGCATGAAAAACCGCAAGGCCCTGGACAAGGACAACAAGGTTATCCTTCGCTCGGAAGCAAAGCCGTTCATCAAAGAGTTTGTTGAAAAATATAAGCTTGAGCAGCATTTCGGGTTTGAGGATATGGCTCTCAAACTGAAACAGGCGGGCTTTCGCGGTGAAGCGCCGCTTCCCACTTTCTTGTTTTTCCGTCTTGTTGTTCCTGTCATCGTTTTCCTTTTTGCTCTGTTTTATTTGTTCGTTGTCGTGAAGATCAACCAGCCAGCTTACTTGAAACTGGGCATGGCGGCAGCCGCAATGTATTTTGGCTTCCAGTTGCCGCGCATTTACGTCAAAAATAAAATTACCAAGCGCCAGTCGTCGATAAAACGTGCGCTTCCAGATGCGCTCGACCTTTTGCTCATCTGCGTTGAGGCAGGCATGGCGATGGAACCGGCGATGCGCAAAGTCGCAGATGAAATTGGCAAAGGCTCAATTCCTTTGGCGGAAGAGTTTTCCTTGACGCTGGCAGAACTGTCTTATCTTGCTGACAGGCGCATGGCCTTTGAAAATCTTGGAACGCGTACCGGCCTGGAGCCAATCAAATCGATTGCGCTTGCTCTTATTCAGGCCGAAAAATATGGCACAGGGTTAAGCCAGACGCTTCGCGTTTTGGCACAGGAAAACCGCGACATGCGAATGCTGGAAGCGGAGAAAAAAGCAGCCGGACTGCCGCCAAAACTGACAGTGCCGATGATTTTGTTTTTTCTACCCGCACTTTTTATTATTATTCTTGGGCCTGCGGGCATCCGAATTTCGGACACGTTCAAATAGTCGGCGCTTTTGATTTTTTCTTGCGTGGTTTAAGCGGTTCATCGACCAGAAGTTCAAAAAAATCTTCAAGGCCAGTATCTGTGGCCTGAAGAACTTTGGCGATCGATTCTGTTGAAGGCCAACGCTCACGCTCATTATCAGAGCGTCGTTTTGAGGGATTGAAGGCTGTTGCATCAAGGCCAGCGCGGCGCGCAAGTCCTGACACCGTCAAACCGTTGCGGCCTGCGAGTTTATCTATGGCCTTCCAGATGGCCTGATGTGTAAAAGTCTGCGCCATTATTGCAACTTTTGGTTGTTTTATCTAATTTACGCCCTGATACGAGCGTTTATGATAGAAATTTTCGCGCAAAGACGCAATGACATCGCGCCAATTAGATGCATTTGAAGAGTGAGCACTGCGATGTGGCATTTCCTTGTCAGGTTTTATCCGCTTCTTCGCCGTATGCTCTTTTTGCTGCCGCCTGAAACGGCGCATGCAGTAACATTGCGCGCGCTCCAGATCCTCCGACCTGTGCCTTTAACAACCCTGCGCCAAAGCCTTGTTGTCTCAGCGTTTGGTTTGGACTTTCCAAACCCGTTAGGTCTTGCGGCCGGCTTTGATAAAAATGCCGAAGCAACACCGGCTTTGCTGAATATGGGTTTCGGTTTCGTCGAAGTCGGGGGCGTTACACCGCTTCCGCAAGACGGCAATCCGCGCCCGCGCCTTTTCAGGCTGGAAAAAGATGAGGCGCTTATCAACCGCTTTGGTTTCAACAATCAAGGCGCTGAACGCATTTGCAAGCACCTTGAAAAAGTACGGCATTGCAAAGGCATTCTTGGCGTCAATATCGGCGCGAATAAAAATACAAACGACAAATTAGAAGACTATTCTGTTCTGTTGCAGCAGCTTAGCGGCCATTGCGATTACATTACGCTCAACATTTCATCGCCCAACACTCCGGGATTGCGTAGCCTTCAAAACAAGACTGAGCTGGAACATTTGCTGCAACATTTGTCTTCGAAGCGCCAAAAAATATTGAGCCGTTCTAATGTACCTCTGCCTTTGGCATTAAAAATCGCGCCCGATCTGGGTCTTGCCGAACTGGATGACATTGCCGTTCTGGCGCGCCAGTTTGCCGTTGATGCGATTGTAATGGGCAATACAACCGTTAGCCGTCCGCGTTTGCACAACTCTGCAGCGGCTCTTGAGCCGGGCGGCCTGTCGGGTGCGCCGCTGTTTGCACTCTCAACGCATCGACTGGCGCAATTGCGTCAGCGCACGGGGCCAGACATGGTTTTGATCGGCTCAGGCGGGATCGACAGTGCCGATGCGGCTTATGCAAAAATCTGCGCGGGCGCCAACCTGCTGCAATTGTACACCGGTCTCGTTTTCAAAGGGCCTCAACTTATTGCCGATATTCAGAGCGGACTTGCCGCGCTGTTAAACCGTGATGGCTATACGCAAATTACGGATGCTGTCGGCTCAAAAAACGTGGATTATGCACGGACAAGTAGAATCTGATCTTGCTCTGAGTCTTATATAGTGAATATAGTAACTATACAGAGTCATAGGATATAATTATGGATATGCGCGTTATCGAAATTGATATGGAAGTGCATAAAAAACTTGAAACCGCACGCCAGTCCTTTTCTGAAACCGACAACGATATTTTAAGACGGATGTTGCACATGATGCCGCTGCGCGCGCGCAATGGCATGATCGGCGACACGCCGCGCCCTCAGCTGAGTGACGACTGGATCTGGAGCCGTTCCGGCCAGCGCGCGATGCTTCCGGCCGGAACCGAAGTCCGCGCCCGCTATGGCGGACAGGAATATGCGGGCATCATCGCCAAGGGTGCATGGGTGATTGAAGGCCGCCGGTTTGAGACACCTTCAGAGGCCATTATTTCGCTGGCGCGGACGCGCGATGGGCAAAAGACCAACCTCAATGGCTGGAACCTGTGGGAATTCAAGCGTCCGCATGAAACAAGCTGGAAACCGTTGAAAGTCTTGCGCGCATAAAAAAAAGACCGGCATAAAGCCGGTCTTTTTAAATTAGAAGTGATGCAGATCTACCGTTTTGCAGATGTTGTCGTATCCGATAGACCGGAGAGGCCGCCAAGTCCGCTTGCGCCTTCTGGAAGGGCGCTGATATTGGATGGCGGCGTTGATGCATCCGCATAGGTTGACGCTGGAATAATGTCTTCATTGGCAGGTTCATCAAAAGCCTTGGCTTTGAATGTCTGTGCTGCAAGCTTGGCTTTCACCAGCGTTTTACCATCAAAACGTCCGCCGATTTCATCACGTTTCTTGCCAGATTCCTTGTCGCCGTTCTGCGCAGCAATCGCCAGCCATTTATAAGCTTCGATCAAGTCCTGTTTTACGCCCATGCCGTTGACGTAGACGATGGCCAGATTGTACTGGCTGTCGACAAGCCCAAGTTCTGCAGCTTGTTTAAACAGCGGAAAGGCTTTGGCAAAATCAGGCTCGCCATTGACCCCGGACGCGTAAAGCGCGCCAAGATTATGCAGCGCCTTGCGGTTGCCCAAACGTCCAGCGGCTTCATAATTTGCGATCGCCTGCGGAATATTGCGGGCAATACCTTGGCCTTTTTCGTAGACTGCACCAATGCGATAAAGCGCAGGCGCATGCTGTTTGTCGGCGGCCAATTGCAACCATTCCAAACCTTGGCCGATATCGCGCTGCACGCCGTAACGGCCATCAATCAAACGCGAGCCAATTTCGTAAAACGCGCGGACATCGCCATTTTGTGCGGCATCTTTCAGCGTCTTGTTATTAAGCGTCGCTGGGAAGGCTGGTAGCTTCAGGTTTAGGCTTTTTGCATCGATTTTTGGATCAAGCGAGGCCGACTGAATTTTTGGAACAGCTTTTAAATCAGGCTTTGCAATTGGGAAACCGAAACCTGGTGTGGTTTTCTTTGCCTCAGGCAAATCACTGACAGAGGCAACCGCTGTCTGCTCGCCGCTCAGCAATGGCCCGAGCATATTGTAAACGCCGATTACAAGGACAACACCTGCTGCCGCCAATGCAATTTGTGAGGCGTAGCGTTTGAAATGGCGGAACTGAATGATTTTGCCTTTCGGCTCATTTTCATAGTCCTGCAAGGAGCGAATCGCGGCATCGGCATGAAGATCGAGCGCGGCAAGTTTGGTTTTATCTTTGTTTTTCTGCTGCTTTGTTGCTGCTGCAAAACTGTCGGCAACCGCTTTGACGGCCTTGTCTTGCGTGACAGACTTAGGCATCGGCAGTTCTTCTGGCGGAAGACGCGGCGTGTGGCGCGCGATCTGCTCGTCGGTATCGATTGCCCTTGCTGCCGCTTCGCGTGCGGCGGTCATTGCATTTTTGGGCTGTGCAACCTGTTCACGCTGGCCAAAGTCGACCATTGCGCGTTTTGGTTGCTGCTGCGGTTTTGCAGGTGCTGAGGATTTTTCCGCAACTTTGACCATCACATCTTGCAAAGATGTAAGCGCCTGATGCATCCGTTTGTCGGATGCTTCGGTCGCAGCTTTCACATCTTCGATCTGCTTTTGGAACCCGCGCATGACGCCGGCTGATTTTGCATCAAAGCCAGCAATACCGGGCGCATGTGCGCTTGTTGAAAGCCGCATGCTGATTTCCTGCATCGAACTTTCCATGCGCTGCAGGCTGGACAGGGTCTGCTCGGACTGTGTCAGCTGGGTACTGAGGCGGCCAAGCTGACCTTCCAGCGCCTGCAGGCGTGCGTTGTCGGGTGAACGCGCACGCAGGCTGTCGAGGCGTTCGGCAAGGAAGTTGATGTTTTTTTCCAGTGAGCGCGCATCATGAACCGAGAGCGGCACCAGCTTGCGCGTGGCCTCTGCTAGATCAGAGCGGATGTCCTGAACAAGACGGTCTGGCAAGACAGGGCGCTGAACGCGGGAAATGCTTTCGTTCAGCTGCTGCAATTGTGTCGATGCAAAACGGTTATTGGCGTGAAACCCGCCTTCATTGACGGCACGGCTCAATGTTGTGATTTGCGTTTTCATTTCTGCAATATCACGCGAAGCCGTTCCAAGGCCGTTGCTGCCAAGGCGTTTGTTGAGGCCACGCACTTCAGCCTCAATCACCTGCAAAGCGCGCGGATCGGAGGGGCGAAGCGTGTTGCGCAGGGTCTGCACTTCACGACGAAGCGCTTCGATCGAAGCACTTGTTGGCTCTAATACTGTCACCTGCTGGGCGCGCGATGGCACAGGCAGATGGGATGTATGGTCAGCTTCGGCCTGTGGCTGTGCATAGGCTTGCGGGGCATAGGCCTGCTGTGGATTTACCGGCTGCGGCGCGTAGGCTTGTGGTGCATAGCCTTGCGGCGCCGGTTGAGGAATTTGGTAGCCAAAATTTTGCGGGGGCTGCAGGCCAAGACGCTGCTGAAGCGCCAGCATCTGCTGCTCGATGCTTGAGGCAAAGTTCGGGTTTTGCTGGGCATGCGGCGTATTGATCTGCTGCTGCAAATGCTGCTGCAAGGCATGAATGTCATTGCCCATGCCGGGAAAGCTGCTGCCACGTGTGGCGGCTTCAACGACACTGCGCAGGTCACGAATCTGATTCTGCATTTTCTGGATATTGGCGGTGTTCTGGCCTTCGAACTGGTAATCCAGCGCGTCCTGCTGGCCAGTGATTTGTGAAATCACATCGCTCAGATCATGGTCATCGCGCTGTGCGCGGCGGCCGGGACGCGATTTTGCATTCTTTTGCGAAGCGCCATCAAGGCGCTGTTCCAGCATGGAAATGGCTGATGTAATGGCATCAAGGCGGTCATCGCCCTCATCTTCATCCTCATGTCTGCGGCGCGAGCGTGTCCGGCGGCGCGGTGCTTCATCCAGCTCGTCTTCAAGCCATTCGGAGACGGAAGGGCGGCGTGTGCGGCGTTCCATTAGAAAACCCCTTTAAAAAGGGCGTTTGCTACGCTGCGCTGTGCAACTATTTTCATCATCACTGTTCCCACATCCTGAGAGGCGGCGAAAACGGCGCGACTCCCGATCATTAACAAGTCTTTGCCAATTATGGTAAATGAGCCGTTAAGACGGGCGCAGTTTTGGTCATATTTCTTTAAATCATTTCGTTTGACTGCTCGCGCAAGAGTGAATTGCCTGTGTTCGACCCTTTAACGCAGGATGGCCGCCAGAACAGCGGAGCCATTTGAATGCCAAGACACGCCGATAGCCATGCCCATCCCGACCTGACACGGCATATGAATGCCATGTATCTGCTGAGCGACCCGCAAGGTGGCGAAAACCGCACCAGTTTCAGCATTGGCGAGCTTGCCAACGAATTTGACCTGACTTTGCGGGCGCTGCGCTTTTACGAGGCGCGCGGATTAATTGCACCTAAACGACGGGGTCAAGTCCGGCGGTATTCGCGCCGCGACAGGGCACGGCTGAAACTGATTCTCATGGGTAAAAGCGTTGGATTTTCTTTGAATGAAATCAAGGAGATGCTTGATTTTTATGACCTTGGTGACGGACAGATTACCCAGTTAAAAGTCTGCAAATCAAAGTGCGAGCACCAGCTTTTAAGCCTGAAAAAACAGCGCGCCGAGCTTGATGACGCCATCACTGAACTAAACCGCGCGCGCAACATCATCGGAAATTTGCTCGCTAGCAAGCAAGGGCAGGCCAGCAATCTTCTGCCCTTTACCCTTTGCTAAGCCTGAAAAGCGCTCATTCTCTTGCCAATGCTTCCGGTGTGCTAGGGTGACCATCCCGCCTTCCTCCATGAGGATCTTTCATGCCTGTTTACAAAGCACCTGTTCGCGAGGTGCAATTTCTTCTCAACGACGTTTTCGGCATTGAGCGTTATGGCAATCTGCCGGGCTTTTCAGAACTGACACCCGATATGCTTGAAGCCGTTCTTGAAGAGGGCGCCAAGCTTGCAGAAGACATCTTTCTCCCTTTGAATTTGTCGGGCGATGTTGAAGGGTGCACACGCACCAGCGATGGCCGGGTGGCAACGCCCAAAGGTTTTAAAGACGCTTATAAAGCCTATGTGCAAGGCGGCTGGAATGGCATTTCGGCCGATGCAGCTTATGGCGGCCAGGCTTTGCCGCCGACGATCGCCGTCGTTATCAATGAATTTTGTTCTTCGGCCAATATGGCGCTGTCGATGTATCCTGGCCTGACGCAGGGCGCGATTGCAGCGCTGCATCATCACGGCTCCGATGCACAAAAGAAGATGTATCTGCCAAACATGATTTCCGGTACATGGACCGGCACAATGAATTTGACCGAGCCGCATTGCGGCACAGATCTTGGCCTTCTTAAAACAAAAGCGACGCCGCAGGCCGATGGCTCTTACAAAATCACCGGCACGAAAATTTTCATTTCCGCTGGCGAGCATGATTTGAGTGAAAATATTATCCACCTTGTCCTTGCGCGGATCGACGGTGCGCCGGACGGCACCAAGGGCATCTCGCTTTTTGTTGTGCCGAAAATCATGGTCGGCGAGGACGGGGCGCTAGGCACACAAAACGCCGTTTCTTGCGGTGCGATCGAGCACAAAATGGGCATTCACGGCAATGCGACTTGCGTCATGAATTACGACGGCGCAGCGGGCTGGCTGATCGGCTTTGAAAACAAAGGCCTGAACGCGATGTTCGTCATGATGAACGAAGCGCGTATTGGTGTTGCTCTGCAGGGTCTCGCGCAGTCGGAAATTGCCTATCAGAACGCGGCTCATTATGCGAATGAACGTTTGCAGGGACGCGCTCTGTCTGGCAGCAAAGATCCCGCAAAACCGGCTGATCCTTTGATCGTCCATCCCGATATTCGCCGTATGTTGATGAACATGCGCAGCTTCAATGAAGCAGCGCGCGCACTTTTGCTCTACACAGCGCTCAAGGGCGATGTAGGCGCGCGCTCATCAGATGCAATGGAGCAGCAAACAGGTAATGACATCATGGGTCTTCTGACACCTGTTCTCAAAGGCGTGCTGACCGATAAAGGTTTTGAAAACACGGTTGCCGCGCAACAGGTGTTTGGCGGCCATGGCTATATTGAAGAGCATGGCATGTCGCAATATGTACGCGATGCGCGCATTGCGCAAATTTATGAAGGCGCGAACGGTGTGCAGGCGCTGGATCTTGTTGGCCGCAAATTGCCGCGCGACGGCGGGCGCGCCATCATGGCCCTGTTTGGCGAGATACAAAGCTTCTGCACTGAAAACACAGGTGATGACATGTCGCCTTTTGTAAAACCTCTGGCGGATGCGCTTGCTGATTTGCAGGCCGCCACAATGTGGTTCATGAACAATGCAATGATGAAGCCCGACAATGCAGGCGCTGGCTCCAGCGATTACATGCACCTTTTAGGGCTTGTGGCGCTCTCTTATATGCACGGTCTTTGCGCAAAAGCAGCGCTCAACAAACAGGGCGATGACTATTATAACAATAAACTTGTCATTGCCCGCTATTTCAACGAACGGCTGTTGCCTGAAACAAAAGCGCATCTGGCGCGTATTGTCTCAGGCAGTGACACAATGATGGCGCTAAGGGCCGAAGCGTTTTAAGATTTTCTCCGTAACTGACATGCACGAGGCTGAAAATGGGCGACGCTTTTATCTATGACCATGTGCGCACACCGCGCGGTCGCGGCAAAAAAGATGGCGCATTGCACGAAGTCACCGCGCTTGATCTCTCGACGCAAACCCTGCGTGCCCTTAAAACACGCAACACGCTCGATACATCGCTGGTCGATGACGTCATTCTCGGAATTGTCGACCCTGTTGGCGAAGCGGGGGGCGATCTGCCGCGCATGGCCGCAATCACCGCTGATTATGGCGTTACGGTTCCCGGTGTTCAGATCAACCGTTTTTGCGCGTCGGGTTTGGAAGCGGTCAATTTTGCTGCGGCACAGGTGATGGCCGATGCTGATGACCTTATTGTCGCAGGCGGCGTTGAAAGCATGTCGCGTGTCGGCATGGGCGCATCCGGCGCGGTCTGGGCAATGGATCCTGCAATCGCCATCAAAAGCTATTTTATGCCGCAAGGCGTTTCGGCAGATTTGATCGCAACAAAATATGGATTTTTGCGCGATGATGTCGATGCCTATGCGGTGGAAAGCCATAAGCGCGCGATTGCCGCCCAAAGCGAAGGCCGTTTCGATAAATCGATTGTTGCCGTCACAGACATCAATGGCCTGCCAATTTTAGTGAAAGACGAAGGTATCCGCCCCGATACCAATATGCAGTCATTGGCCCAGCTTGGCGCCTCATTTGAAATGATGGGCGAGATGGGTGGTTTTGATGCGGTTGCCGTGCAATCGCATCCTGAGATTGAGATGGTCAGGCACGTTCATCACGCCGGAAATTCATCACAGATTTCGGATGGCGCAGCGGCGGTTCTCATCGGCAATAAAAAAGGCGGCGACAAAGCGGGCCTCAAACCACGCGCTCGCATCCACGCCACAGCACATATCGGTTCCGATCTGGGCCTGATGCTGACAGGGCCTGTCGATGTCACGCGCAAGGTTTTGAAAAAGGCAGGCATGACGATCGGCGATCTTGACCTGATTGAAATCAACGAAGCGTTTTCGGCTGTTGTATTGCGTTTTCTGCAGGCCTTTGAGCTTGATACGGCGCGCGTGAATGTAAATGGTGGCGCGATTGCAATGGGCCATCCGCTTGGCGCCACGGGCGCCATGGTGCTCGGTATCCTTCTTGATGAGATGGAACGGCGTAATCTTGCCACCGGCCTTGTGACCTTTTGCATTGGCGCGGGCATGGGCAGTGCGACGATTATCGAGCGGATATGATTATGAAAAACTTCCAACTTGATATCGACGCTGAGGGTATTGCCCTTCTGACATGGAATATGCCTGACAAAAGCATGAATGTGTGGGACGAGCAGTCGCTTTCCGAGTTCGAAACATTTATTGCCCGGTTTGAAACGGATGAAACATTAAAAGGTCTTGTCATCACGTCAGGCAAAGACACATTTTGTGGCGGCGCGGATATTTCCATGTTGAGCGCAATGCGTGCGCAATCCGAAAAAATCAAAGCTGACAAAGGTGACATTGCAGCAAAGCAATTTTTGTTTGAACAGTCGGCGCGTCTTGGCGGCGTTTTTCGCAAAATGGAACTTGTGCCAAAACCTGTCGCAGTGGCGCTAACTGGCACTGCCATGGGCGGCGGCTGGGAAGTGTCGCTTGCGGCAAATGCGCGTTTTGCAGCCGAAAACCCGTCCGCGAAAGTCGGTCTGCCTGAAGTGAAGATCGGCCTTTTGCCTGGTGCAGGCGGAACAACACGCATGATGCGGCTATTGCCGACGCAAGATGCACTGCAACTGCTTTTGCAAGGCAAAGAACTGAAATTCGAAAAAGCACTGGCCATGAAACTTCTCAATGCCATTGTGCCGCGCGACAAGCTGGTTGAGACCGCAAAAAACTGGGTCAAACAAAATCCTGTAATTCAGGCGCCATGGGACATTAAAGGCTTCAAGCTGCCGGGCGGCATGGTGTATTCCGCAGCGGGGGCACAGGTCTGGCCACCGGCCGCTGCGTTGCTTCGCAAAGAAACCTATGACAACTATCCGTCCGGTAAAATGCTATTGCGCGCGGCTTATGAAGGCCTGCTTGTGCCATTTGACACGGCGTTAAAGATTGAGCTGCGCTATTTTGTCTATTTGTTGCAGACCAAACAAGCAGCGGCAATGATCCGCACATTTTTCCTGTCTCTGCAGGAGATCAACAAGGGTGCGCGGCGCCCATCATCCTTGTCCGTGCCCCCTAGCGTGATTAAAAAAGTTGGTGTTATCGGTGCTGGTTTTATGGGCGCAGGTATTGCCTATGTCACGGCGAAAGCGGGCATGGATGTTGTTTTGATTGATAGAGATCAAGCCAGTGCTGACAAAGGCAAGGCACATTGCGAAAAAATCGTCTCTGACCAGATTATGAAGGGCAGGGCAAAAACCGCTGATAAAGAGGCGCTGCTGGCACACATTACCGCAACAGATGATTACGCACTTTTGAAAGATGTCGACCTCGTGGTTGAAGCCGTATTCGAACAGCGCGAAGTCAAGCGCGATGCGTTTGCAAAAACAGCAGCCGTGATTGGCAAAGAGATTGTTTTTGGGTCCAACACATCGACACTTCCAATTACGTCACTTGCGGAAATGTTTGATCGTCCAAAAGATTTTATCGGCATTCATTTCTTCTCGCCTGTCGATAAAATGCAGCTTGTCGAAATTATTATGGGCAAAGAAACAGGCGACAAAGCCTTGGCTGTCGCCCTCGATTATGTGAAAGCGATCAAAAAAACACCAATCGTCGTCAATGACACGCGTGGCTTTTATGCCAATCGCTGCGTTGGAAAATATCTTCTTGAAGGCAACCGCATGCTTGATGAGGGCGTGCCGCCCGTGCTGATCGAAAATCTTAGCCGTCAGGCTGGCATGCCAGTCGGGCCGCTGGCGCTTTACGATGAAGTCGGCATTGACCTCATATGGAAAATTATCGAAGCGACAAAGCTTGAAGGCGGAGAGGCGTTCAGTGACCCTGTGCAGGTTGCGCAAGTCAAGAAAATGGTGACTGAGCAAAAACGTTTGGGACGCAAATCGGAAGCGGGTTTCTACGATTACCCAAAAGGCGATAAAAAGCGGCTGTGGCCTGAACTTTCTAAAATGTTTCCGCAAAAAAAGGCGGAAGACTTCAATTATGAAGAATTGCAGCAGCGCATTCTTGTAACGCAAGCGCTGGAAGCGGCGCGCTGCGTTGCTGAACATGTTGTCACAGACATGCGCGAGGCGGACATTGGCGCGATTTTCGGATTCGGTTTTGCGCCATTTACCGGCGGGCCGATTTCCTGGATTGATGGTATAGGCGCAGCAGAGTTTGTAAAACTGTCTGATATGCTCGCTGCAAAATATGGACCGCGTTTTGAGCCGCCCGCATTGTTGCGGGAGATGGCAAAAAACAACCAAACTTTTTATGAACGGTTTGCGGCTTGACACTTACGGCTCAAAACAAATCACCTCTGCTTCGACGTGCAAACAGGCCATGGGCGATGCTGTTTTTTCTGCTCGCAATTGTCCTTTACACTCTGAACTGGGCAGACATTTCGCTTTTTAGATTTTATCTCCATGATCATATCGACGCCGTAACATCTTTTGAAAACTGGATGGAAGCGCCAGTTTTGCCCGATACGCTGGACTATGGTTGGGCAAAAAGTGACGCAACTGGTGTACTGCGTATCGCCCATGCCTTGGGCGGCAGATTCACGCCGCTTGAAAACAATTTCAAAGCGCTTGATGTGTCTTTGAAAGAAGGTATGAACGTTGTAGAGGTTGACCTTCTTCGCTCCCAAGACGGCAATGTTTATTGCGCACATGATGAAGATATGGTGACTTTGGCAAAGCAGAGTGGCTGCAGCATGCCTGCACTTATTGCAAGGTTACAAAAAGACAATTTTTATCTGGCGCTTGATATCAAATCAGACTTTGAAAAGGAGGGCAGCGCCTTTTTAAAACTGTTGCCTGATCCCTTGCTGGCGCGCCACATCATTTTTCAGATGTATGCGCCGCATGACGTTGCTGTTTTTAAAAACTGGCTCGATACTTACAATTTGCCCGGGCCGATTATAGCTCCCTACCGTTCAAACCGGCATGGGCGCCACATCATGCCAGCCGCTGCAAGGCTCAATGTGCATGCGGTGGCAATCCTTACTGAAAAGATGGATGAGTATTCTTATTACGCTATGAAGGGAATACAGCTTTTGCCGCACCCGATTGAAGACTGCGCGGCGTTTGCCAGGGTTCATAAGCTTGGGGCAAACGGAGCTTACGTTCCAACAGGGTTTTCCTGTCCCATCAGTCAATGATCTCTTGCACTCTTTTTACTTTTTAATAGAGTCCTTTTTAAAATCAAAAGGGGGCTAAAAATGTTAGATGAGTTCAAAAAATTCGCATTGCGCGGCAATGTTGTTGACCTTGCAGTGGGTGTCATTATCGGCGCCGCGTTTGGCAAGATCGTCTCATCGCTTGTCGATGATGTGATTATGCCTTTTATCGGTGCCGCAACAGGCGGGCTCGATTTTTCAAACTATTATATGCAGCTGACGGGTACTGCGGTTGCGCTCGGCACGCCTCTGGCGGACGCCCGTAAGGCTGGCGCTGTGTTTGCCTGGGGGAACTTTCTTACCATTGCAGTGAATTTCATTATCATCGCCTTTGTGTTGTTTATGATCATCCGCTCTCTTAACAAAATGAAAAAAGAAGACCCAGCGGAAGCGCCGGTTGCACCCAGCAAGGAAATTGTTCTTTTGACAGAAATTCGCGATTCATTGCGCGCCAAAGTCTAAAACAATTTAACGCACTTATAGGTTGTAATCTTAATCTTTGCCATGCAACCTCATGTTGCATGGCTGATTCGTTGTGAGGTTGTCCCGCCACTCCCCGCCCTTGGCTTGCAGTTTTATACTGTTGGTCCAGTGGAGAAAGACGTGACCCAAACCCTTTATATTGCGGAACGTGATGCGGATATTCGCGAGATGCTGACGCTCGTTTTGTCATTTGAAGGTTGGATTGTCCGCAGTTTTGAAACAGCACAGCAGGCATTTGATTCTTCAAAAGATAAAATGCCGTCCTGCTTCGTCATAGCTACCAATTCCATGGCGGCGGTGCAGGACATGAGACTGTGCCTGATTTCCAGCACAGCGCCGGTTCTAATTGCTGTAGAATCTGCCGATGTTAGCGGTGCGATCAAGGCCCTGAAATGGGGTGCCGTGGATGTGCTGCAAAAACCATATGATCTTGAACAATTGACTGACCAGATTTTCAAAATTTCCATTACGCCGGTTGTTGAAGCAGAGGCGTCAGATACCGAAACCTTGATTGAGAGTGCGGCCTTACTGACAGCGCGAGAACGTGATGTCATGAACCAGATTACCGCCGGTGCTTCGAACAAGGAGGCAGGGCGCGCGCTTGCAATTTCGCCGCGCACGGTTGAAGTTCATCGCGCCCGTGTCATGGAAAAGCTCAATGCAAAAAATATTGCGGATCTTGTCCGCATTGTGCTGCAGGCCAATGTGCACCAAGCGAAAGTGCCAAATGCATCAGCCAAACAGGCAGCCACATTCCGCAGGGATGAAAAAGATAAAGGAATGCCTTATTCGGCAGCGTTTTGAAGCGCTAGCGCGTCACTTAAATGCAACTGCGTCCAGACATCGCGCATAGCATTTACAAGCTCATTCACCATCTGCTCATTGTGACAAGGAGAAGGTGTAATTCGTAAGCGCTCTAGCCCGCGCGGCACTGTTGGATAGTTGATGGGCTGAATGTAGATGCCGTGCTTGTTCAGTAAAAGATCGCTCGCGGCTTTGCAAAGTTCAGCATCGCCGACCATCACTGGAACAATATGCGTATGCGATTCCATCACTGGAAGGCCTGCCGCCAGCAAAGCTGTTTTTACTTGGGCCACACGCATCTGTTGCATGTCACGCTCCGTTTGTGACGTCTTGAGATGGCGGATCGATGCGGTTGAAGCCGCGCAGAGGGCTGGGCACATTGCCGTTGTAAAGATGAAGGCTGGCGCATAAGAGCGCACAGCATCAATCAATGCAGATTTACCTGTAATATAACCACCCATAACGCCGTACGCTTTTCCAAGCGTGCCTTCAATGACATCGATGCGCGCCATTGCGCCGTCGCGTTCCGCAACGCCGCCACCGCGCGCGCCATACATGCCGACAGCATGAACCTCATCAATATAAGTCATAGCATTGTAGCGATCGGCCAAATCGCAGATGGCATGGATCGGCGCCACATCACCATCCATGGAATAGACGCTTTCGAAAATGATCAGCTTGCGGCGCTCAGGCCCTGCAGCCCTCAGAAGTTCTTCAAGATGCTGAAGATCGTTATGGCGGAAAATCTGGCGGTCACGCGACGACGCTTTTGCACCCTCAATCATTGAATTGTGATTCATCGCGTCAGACAAGATCAGGCAATCGGGGACAAGCTTTGCAATCGTTGAAATGCCCGCGAGGTTTGAGACATAGCCAGAGGTAAAAAGGAGCGCCGCTTCCTTGCCATGAAGATCAGCAAGTTCGCGCTCCAGAATGACCGCGGGGTGTGAATTCCCGGAAATATTGCGCGTGCCGCCCGCACCTGCGCCATAATTTTTTGCGGCATCCACCAGCGCGCCAATGACGGCCTGGTGCTGACCCATGCCCAGATAGTCGTTCGAACACCAGATAACAACTTCACGGTCATTTTGATTGTCTTTGCGCCAGACCGCGCGCGGAAAGGCGCCCGCTATGCGTTCAAGATCAATGAACTCGCGGTAACGCCGCTCGTCGTGGAGCGATTTCAGAGCATTTTCAAAATGTTGGATATACGTCATTGCTACGGGGCTGGAGATTTCAAGTTGAAGCTTTAGCAGACGAAAAGGTGGTTTGGAAAGGTTCTAAGCAAAGAGTTTTATCAAAAAAGGCCCCCTGCATTTGCAGGAGGCTTTTTCTTCAAATGATAAAAGTAATGATGTTTTACTTCACATATGTGCCAAACTTCTTGTCGTTGCTGTCAATCACGCGGATCTGCTTTACATCTCCATTGCGATGGGCGTGCACCTCGTAGAATTTGCCATCTTTTGATGCCGCAAATGCAAAATGCTTTTTGTCAGGCATAGCATCTGAAAGCGCTGCATAGCCTTTGTCTTCAACTTCTTTTTTCGCTTCGGCGGGGCCAAATGCCGTTTCAACGTCCTTGCCGGTCATTTTGGCCCAAAGCCCGCGATTGTCGAGCTGTTTGGCTTCGCCACCATTAACAGATACTTTCATGGCGTGAAATTCACCAGCATCTGTCATTTCACCGTCAACTTTTACCGTATCGCCCTCGGAAACCTTAATCATTTCATTGCCCTTAGGGCCAAGATCGACCAGCATTTTTCCTGTTGTGCCAGAGACAACATAACGCTGACCAAAAACGTCAGTTACTTTTCCTTCAACAACGGTGTCGGCTGCAAATGCAAAGCTTGAGGTGATAAGCGCCGTACCCATTGCAAATGCGGCAAGATGAATTTTTGTCATAGTGGTCTCCATGTCCGTTCAAACAGTTTTGAACACGAGGAGAATAAACGGTGCAATTCGTTTTAATCTTGATGAGAGTGAGGCCATTTTTTGACAGATAGCGGCGGCCATCTGTCACAAAACAGATTGTTCAGTTTCAGATATCTTGCGGTTTATGATTTGCTATTCCGACATTTGACAGACGCATATGAACTTCAAGCCCTTCTGGCTTCCAGTAATATGTCACATCACCTTTCATCTGGTTTTTGACTGTGCTTTCAATCAGGACACCTCCAAAACCTTTGACCGTAGGGGCGTTATTGATGGTTGGGCCATTGCGTTCAATCCACAAAAATTCAAGGCCGTCATTCAGCGACCATTCCAGTTCAAGGCTGCCGTCTGCTTCTGATAGCGCTCCATATTTCACAGAATTGGTCACAAGCTCATGAAAAACAAGTGAGAGATTGGTTACAAGCTGCGCGCTAATAAAGACAACTGGACCGTGGGGTTTTATGCGGCGATTGCTATCGTCATAAGGTCGGACGATGCGATCAATAATTTGCTCGAGCGAGGCAACCGGCGTCTGGTCGTTAGCGTTTGTAATGCTTGAGCCTATCATATCGTGCGCACTTGCCAGCGCTGAAAGACGCCCGCGTATATTTTTTTGAAAGGTTTTAATATCTGTTGCACCACGTCCGCTGAGATTAACGATGCTACCGACGATCGCAAACAGGTTTTTGACGCGGTGTTCAAGTTCTCGAACCAGCATCAGCTGTTTGTCCTGTGCTTTTAGACGTTGCGTGATGTCAAGAAAGTTGCAGATTGCACCTTGCAAGACGCCATCTCGAACAATAGGGCTTACCCAATATTCAACTGGAAAAGCAGACCCATCCGCACGAAAAAACAACTCATAGGGAACGTGTGCGGCTTTACCGCCTTTGGCTGTTTTGTAAATCGGGCAGTCTATAACATTGTAATGTGTGCCGTCGGGGTGGCTGTGATGAATAATATCATGCAGCTTGACGCCAAGAACATCGCTTTCGCGTTCATAGCCAAGCTGGCGGAGAAAAGCGGTATTGCAAAGGGTGGTTTCGCCATTTGTATTGACGCAGTAAAGCGCATCAGTTGCCGAATTAAGGATCAGGCGGAAATCAGCCTCGGTCGTAATGTCTAGATTTTGCATTTTGACCGTAAAGTGCTGGTGAGTGACAGAGGCGGCTTATAGCAAGCCTTCACCGCAATGAAAAGCAATTGTCTTTTGTAAGAAATAAGACCGTTTTAAATGGCCATTAGGACATTCTCTTATCTGAAATGATGCTTTATCTCGAAGGTAAGAGCGTTTAGCAGTGGTGTCCAAGACACAGTATTTGAGAAGCTATCGGTGCAAGCATTAAAATGAACGTTAAACCACTTTTACAAAAACTGTCGCCGCTGATTAGCGTTGTTTTTTTCGTTGCTGCGATTGTTATCGTTCATCACGAGATTCAATATTATCATCTCGATCAAATTAAAACATCGCTATACAACATGCCGCCGCGCATTGTTGTTTCAATGGTTGTGCTGACGTTGATCGGCTACTTGATGCTCAGCCTTTACGATTTTCTGGCGCTTGAATATGTGCATGCGAAACTACCAGCGCACCGCATTCTTTTGACGTCATTCATCAGTTTTGCGATCAGCAACAATGTCGGACACGCGTTGATATCTGGCGGCTCTGTGCGCTATCGCCTCTATTCGGCGTGGAACATGCCAGGCGCATCGATCGCAAAAGTCGTTATTTTCTGCTCGTTTACGTACATTATTGGCACCATCACCTTGATGGTTTTAAGCTCTGCAGCTTTGATTGGCAGCGCTGACATTGCCGATAATTTGTCGTCATTTTATCTCGGTATTATCATCGCATCCAGCAGCCTGTTATTTATCGGCTGGTGGTGGCTGGTGCTTTTTTACCGCAAACCCTTTAGCTATAAGGGGTTTACAATTGCCCCGCCGCGCCGCTCTCTGGCGCTGAAGCAAACGCTGGTAGCGTTTGCCGATCTTGTTGTTGCGTCGCTCGTTTTGTATCTGCCTTTAAGTTTTTACACCGGCATGCCGTTCACGGTCTTTCTTGTGCTCTATGTCGTGGCCCAGCTTGTCGGGCTTGTCAGCCAAGTGCCCGGCGGCATGGGTGTATTTGAGGGAAGTTTTCTTTTCCTGACGGCTGGAAAATATCCATCTTCGGATATATTGGCGGCTCTGATTGCATATCGCGTGGTCTATTATTTTTTGCCGCTGTTATTGGCCGGCTTGATGCTTGCGCTTTATGAAACAAAAGCGCACCGGCTTGTTCATAATCCGGTTGTCAGCAGTGCCCTTGGCAGCCTTGAAAACTTTTTGCCGCAAATTTTTTCAATTCTTTTTCTGCTGGGCGGCAGTATTTTGCTGTTTTCAGGTTCAACGCCCGCGATCGAGCAGCGCATTGACTGGCTTTATTATATTGTGCCTCTGCCGCTTGTTGAGTTTTCTCATCTCGTCAGCAGTGTTGCTGGGGTTATATTGCTGTTTCTTTCACGGGCGATTTGGCAGCGCATCGATGCGGCTTATTTTGCTGCAATCGGCATATTAGGGCTTGGGGCTCTGGCATCGCTGGCGAAAGGCTTTGACTATGAGGAAGCGGCAATACTGATCCTGCTTCTCATCATGTTTTTGCCAACGCGAAAACTTTTTTACCGTCATTCTGCTTTGCTGACCCTTGATATTCCGTTCAACTGGATTGTGCTTATTCTTTCAATCGTCGGCTTTTCAATATGGCTTGGCTTCTTTTCCTACAAGGATGTCGATTACGCTCATGATTTATGGTGGCAGTTTTCGTTTGAAAATGATGCATCCCGCTTTTTGCGCTCCGCATTTGCAATATTGCTTCTTGTCAGCGCCTTTGCACTCTATCGTTTTGTAACGCGCACCAATGCAAAATTGATATTGCCGGACGATGCGATGCTGGACAATGCCTCGACGCTGATTGAGCGCGCCGATGAAACCATGCCGCATCTGGCGCTGGTCGGTGATAAATATCTGTTCTGGAGCAAAACCCGCCAAAGCTTCGTCATGTTTGCAATCACCGCGAAATTCTGGATTGCGATGGGCGATCCTGTCGGGAATGTGCAGGAATTTGAACAGCTGGCTTGGGATTTTCGCGAGCAGGCTGACCGTTACAGCGCATCAATTGCGTTTTATCAGGTCAGCACGAAGCATTTGCCGCTTTATCTGAACCTTGGCCTCGTCATGACGAAACTTGGCGAAGAAGCGCTGGTTGATCTGCAAACATTCAATCTCGAGGGCAAAAAGAAGCAGAGCCTGCGCCATGCCTATAACAAGCATCAGCGCGAAAACATGCATTTTGAAATTGTGAAAGCGGCTGAAATTGCCGCTCTCATGCCGCAATTAGAAAACATCTCACAAAAATGGATGAAAGAAAAACGCGTCCGCGAAAAAAGTTTTTCGCTTGGTTTTTTTAATGAGACTTATTTGAAACGCTGCGATGTTGCGATTATTCGAAAAGACGAGCAAATTATAGCGTTCGCAAATCTCTGGCAAACACAAGGGCACAAAGAACTTTCAGTCGACCTTATGCGTTATCTTCCGCAGGCGCCAAATGGCGTCATGGAGTTTTTGACCCTGTCTTTGCTGTTATGGGGAAAAGATCAGGGCTATCATGTGTTCAATCTTGGAATGGCGCCTTTGTCAGGCTTTGAAAGACGGCCGCTGGCACCGATGTGGCATAAAATCGGCAATCGCATCTTCCGGCTTGGTGGTGATCTTTATAATTTTGAAGGGCTTTACAACTACAAAAAGAAATTTGATCCCGTTTGGAAGCCGCGCTATGTCGCGTCGCCCTCGGGGTTTCAGGTTGCCGCTGCATTGTTTGCTGTCACGGGTTTGGTCTCTGGCGGCTTGAAAGGACTTGTTCGCAAATGAGAAACCGTTTTGTGCTCGCAATTTTTTCTTTGTGCGTCATTGTCTTTAATAGTCAAAGCGCAGATGCCGCGCGCGGAAAAATCAGATCATCGCATACGCATAGCGCGCCGAAAAAACCGTGGGACAGTTATGGACCTTTTGGCACGCTGCGCCTGATTAAAGGCAGCGAGCACCCAGAGCGGCTTGTCTTGTTTTTATCCGGCGATGGCGGATTTGATGATGGCTATGTTGAAATGGTCAATTCGCTCAGCGATATCGATAGTATGGTCGTCGGTATTGATATCAATCATTACATCAAACAGCTGAATGCTGCACACGGAGCGTGCAGTTATGCGGCCGCGCATTTTGAAGGTCTAAGCCAGTACATTCAGAAAAAATACAAATTTGCGCATTACATGCCACCCGTACTCGTCGGATATTCATCGGGCGCGACAATGATTTATGCAACTCTTGCTCAATCGCCGGCCAATACATTTGCAGGCGGGATCAGCATGGGTTTTTGCCCGGACCTGGAAACCAAAAAGCCGTTTTGCAAAGGCAGTGGTTCCTTTACGCCTGTGGTCAGCAAGCGTCTTGGGTTTGTGTATCCCGCCGTTGATAAACTTCCCGCGCCGTGGACCGTGCTGCAAGGGGCAACAGACGAAGTGTGTTTTACTCCATCCACTTTGAAATTTGTTTCAAAAGTTGGCAATGCCGACATGATTGACCTGCCCGGCGTGGGTCATGGTTTCGCGGTTGCCTCAAAATGGGTGCCGCAGTTTTTGCAGGCCTATAATAAAATGGTGATGACGCAAAAGGCTGATGTGCCGCCGCCGCCAAAAGCGCCAGAAGTCAGCGACTTGCCACTGGTAGAACTTCCTGTCGCTCAAAAAAGCGACACGCTCGCAGTGGTTGTCTCAGGCGATGGCGGATGGGCAGGAATTGATAAGCAGATTGGCGAAGCGCTGAACAAAAGCGGCATCGGTGTGATTGGCCTCAACTCATTGCAATATTTTTGGGAAGAAAAAACACCCGACGTTACAGGCAAAGACCTTGAACGCATTTTGACATTCTACAGCCAGTCCTGGAGCGCAAAAAAGTTTATCCTGATCGGCTATTCACGCGGTGCCGACACATTGCCTTTCATGGTCAGCCGACTGCCTGATACACTGAAAGCCAATATTCAGTCGGTGACGCTGCTCGGCCTTGAAGATGATGTTGATTTTGAATTTCATGTCGACGACTGGCTGACGAGTGGCGGGCAGGGCGAATATCAGACATTGCCGGAAATTGAAAAAATAACGGCAGTGAATGTTACATGCATTTACGGCTCTGATGAAGATGACAGCGCCTGCACAAAGCTTGATAAGAACAAGGTTCACATTGTCGCCATGGAAGGCGGGCACCATTTCGGGGGCGATTATGAAAAGCTGGCCAATATTATTTTAGCGCAGTCGAAGGCGAAGTGAGAAAGGCTGCGACGTCGTTGCGCTCTTTCGCGTTTTTAGCCTTTTTACGAAGAAAGATTGCCGCGCGGCACTTTAATTGCGCCGTTTGGCAAGTTACGGGCGCTGGCCGCTCGGCATTTTCAGCTTTATCGCTGCGAGCTAATACGGCCTAAAGGCTTTGTCATTCTTGCCATAATGCATGCAGAAGGCTGCCGCGCGCTGAAATCGCTTGGCATTTTTTGCTTCTCGAAGTGCCACTGGCACTTCGAGCGCCGGAGGCGCCAGCAAAAAATGGTGCTGCCGGGGGGAATCGAACCCACGACCTCTCCCTTACCAAGGGAGTGCTCTACCACTGAGCTACGGCAGCTTTTTTAAACCATTATGTCTTTGCAATAACGGCCCTGTTCCCGTGACGCAAGCTTTGTGATTAAAAAGGCCGATGAACACCACAAAGCATGAAGGCAAGCGTGCCGAACAGGCGCGCCGAGCGGCACGACTTCAAAGCGAATTGCGTGCCAATCTGGCCAAACGCAAGGCGCAGGCCAAAGCCTTGAAAGCGGCAGAAGCTGTAGATCAGCCGAAAGCTGTTGACGAAGATGTCACGGACAGCGACAACACCGGCTCATGACACAGAAAATAAAAATTATCGGCAATGGCCCACTTAACGGGGATATAGTTATTTCAGGTGCGAAAAACGCAGCTTTGCCGCTGATGATCGCCAGCCTTTTGACGCCAGAACCTCTTGTTCTTCATAATGTACCGCGCCTTGCCGATGTCGCGCAGCTAATGCGGATTTTGGGCAATCACGGTGCTGAGATGGTGCTTTCGCGTCCAAGCGCGGCCAGCACGAACTCTTTTGTGAGCACCGTTCGGCAAGCCTCGGGTGCTGCAAAAAGCGCTTCAAATAATGGTGGAACGCTGACACTACGCGTCCCAACTGTTTCAAGCACGACAGCGCCATACGATCTCGTCTCGACAATGCGGGCAAGCTTCTGGGTGATTGGTCCATTGCTTGCGCGCGAGGGCACGGCGAAAGTGTCGCTTCCCGGTGGATGCGCCATCGGCACGCGGCCTGTCGATCTGTTTTTGTCCGGCCTTGAGGCTTTGGGCGCTAAAATCAATGTTGAGGGCGGTGATGTGATCGCAACCGCGCCACATGGCCTGCAAGGTGCACATATCGCATTTCCAAAAGTCAGTGTCGGCGCCACGCATGTGTTGATGATGGCGGCAACGCTTGCCAGAGGCGACACACATCTGTCGAACGCTGCCCGTGAGCCGGAAGTTAAAGACCTCGCCGACTGCCTGATCAAAATGGGCGCGAAAATTGAAGGTGCGGGCACGAGCGATATTCATATCACCGGAGTGGCAAAACTGCGCGGTGCAAACCATCATGTCCTGCCAGACCGTATTGAAACCGGCACATATGCGCTTGCTGTTGCAATGACGGGCGGTGATGTTGTCTTGCGCAACACACAAAGCAGCCTGCTGCAAAATGCACTCGATATTTTGCAAAAAACCGGCGCGCATATTGAGCCGGGCGACAACACATTGCGTATTACACGCGACCCTTTACAGGATATTTTGCCCGTCAATATTGATACATCGCCATTCCCGGGCTTCCCGACAGATTTGCAGGCGCAATTCATGGCACTGCTGACGCGTGCAAAAGGCGTATCGCATATTCGTGAAACGATTTTTGAAAACCGGTTCATGCATGTGGCCGAACTCAACCGCTTTGGTGCAAATATTAAAGTCGAAGGCGAAAGTGCGATTGTCACAGGTGTTAAAAAACTGACGGGTGCTCCTGTCATGGCGACGGATTTGCGCGCCTCGGCGTCGCTCGTTATTGCCGGCCTTGTTGCGCAAGGTGAAACGCAAATTAGCCGTATCTACCATCTTGATCGCGGCTTTGAAGGTTTGGAGCAAAAACTTCAGGCTTGCGGTGCGCAGATTGAGCGCCTATCTGAAACCACATGACCTTGCAAAAACTCATCGCTTTTGATGCCACCGATCTTGCCGTCCTGTCCGCGCATTTGCAGGATGCAGAGGTGACGGCAACCAATATGGCCTTTTTACCGCAAGAGCGCCGGTTCGCATTTGTCGGTACGCGCTTTGCGCGCGGCGGGCATGAGGGCGCAAAAAAGCGCAGCGTTGGCGTGCATTTTGAGCAGGTGCGGCATGTTCGCGCTCTGGCCGTTTCCCCTGGCAGCGATGAGCTTCATCATCTTCTGGCTCTGCATTTTCACGAAAAAGACAGCCCTGCGGGTGAGGTGCGCCTTTTGTTTTCGGGCGGCGGTGAAATCAGCCTCGATGTCGATTGTCTGGAAGCGCTTTTAAGCGATCTTGACACAGGCGAGCCGTGCGAATGCCCGGACCATGCGGTTTAAGGGCTTTTCAGTCCTCCACAGATGCCAATTCCCAAACTCGGCCATATCGGCTAGAACACCTCAACAACTGATCAGAAAGAGACCACCCTTTTAATGTCGAAAGAAGAATTGCTGGAATTTCCAGGTGTTGTTTCCGAATTGCTTCCCAATGCGATGTTTCGCGTGAAGCTGGAAAATGAGCACGAAATTATCGCCCATACCGCTGGCAAAATGCGCAAGAACCGCATTCGTGTGCTTGCAGGCGACAAGGTGCTTGTTGAAATGACACCTTACGACCTCACCAAAGGCCGCATCACTTTCCGCTTCAAATAAGAGCCCGCAATGTCCACACGGCCGCGCCTTATCCTTGCCTCAAGCTCACCACGCCGGCTCGCGCTTCTAGAGCAGATCGGCATTGTGCCCGACCAGATCCGCGCCGCCGAAATTGACGAGACGCCTGACAAAGGCGAATGGCCGCGCACATTGGCCGCGCGCCTGTCAAAACAAAAAGCAAAAACGGTTTTTACAATTGTCAGCGAAGGCCTGAAAAAAACAGATGAAGACCCGTTTCTTATTTTAACAGCTGACACTGTCGTTGCTGTTGGCCGCCGCATTCTGCCAACTGTTGAATTGACAGATCAGGCGGTCGCCTGCATGCGCTTGCTATCGGGGCGCGCGCACCGTGTATTTACCAGCGTTACACTTGTGAACAGGCGTGGACAAGTGCGTCAGAGACTTGTGGAAACGCGTGTGCGGTTCAAACGCCTGTCGCGCGAAGATATGGAAGCCTATCTTGCCAGCGGCGAATGGCGCGGCAAAGCGGGGGGCTATGCCATTCAGGGGCTTGCCGGCGCATTTGTTGTAAAAATTGTTGGCTCATATTCGAACGTCGTTGGCCTGCCGCTCAACGAAACCGCCAATCTGTTGGAAGGCGAAGGCTATCCCATCCGTTCCGGCTGGCTGTCGCTTAAAACCTCGGTCTGATGGCGACGCAAGGCGAGGCCACATGCCCCATCTGCGGCAAAGCGCGGGATGCGTCCTATAAACCTTTTTGCTCAAAGCGCTGCGCCGATGTTGATTTGAACCGCTGGTTTTCAGGCCATTATGCTATCCCTGTGGATGAAGAGGTCTCCTCGGAGGCACTGGACAGCGAGAGTTAGCGCAGCGCTTTACAGCCCATCGCGGAGCGGTTAAGCACTTAACTCTTGTTACCTGAAATATGTTTTTATGGCATCAAGGCCCGAGTAGCTCAGGGGTAGAGCAGACGACTGAAAATCGTCGTGTCGGTGGTTCGAGACCGCCCTCGGGCACCATTAAACCCGTTTTAAAATTGCCCCAGTGGGGCAATTTTTGGGTTTAATGACAAGCGGCTGCGCCGCGCGTCAGTCTTAAAAAATGTTTTAAGGCGTGAATGGCAAGGAGCCATAGCGACGCGCCAGGTGAAGCGCGACAGCGAAGCTGGCACTTTATGTCTGTGGCATAAATTGAGCGCGGAACGCCTTAAGCTTTAAGCGAAATGCGGGTTGCTCTTAAACACCCTGCTTCTTTGGAAAATAAACAGGCTCATGGTTTCCCCAATCCCTTTGCATTTCCCAAAATGCGTCATTTAGCGCATCTGCTGTCGCGGTCTGGCAATTAGGGTGTAAAAGACACGCTCCATAAATAGATGGCAAAAAAGGGCGTACTTTTCCACCGAAAAGTCGCACCATTAAAAATGTGAAAGCGGCGAGGTTGTCGCAGCGCGTGTTATCAAGACAGAAACAGCCGGCATTAACAAGCGCAGGATAATAACCTGCAGAAAAATTAAAACCGGGATCATTTCCGTCACGATGAAACAGCGCGACACATTTAGGCAAAGTTTCGGCAGCAGCGAGTATTAAGCTTTCATGATAGGTCTGATGCCAGCTCGAAATTACAGACGAAATGTCAGGATACGCTTTAACCATTTCAATGCAAAACGTAGTCCACTGCCTTGCAGAACCGCTGAGTTTCAGAAACTCTTCTTTTTCGTCACGATCACGCATCTCGGTGGTCACCGTTTCATTTCTTTCATCGCCTCGGTAATCGCGACAGTCTCCACGCTGACGCGCGTTACGCGCAGGAGAAGGTCGATGACCTTTTCTTTGTAATCGGCAAAGCGGTAGGTGTTGAACTTTTCGCGGATGGTCGGGTCTTTAGGAGTCTTCTCCTTGTATTGGTCGAGAATCCATTCCAGCGCCGAGCGGTTGCCAAGGCGATAGTCCCATGCCTCGCGCGGAATGCCGCAGAGCCGGGTTTCACTGTCGAGGATGATGACACCGTTTTCCTTGTCGGCTTTCAGCATGGTTTTGGGCGCAAGCTTTGCCTCACGCGCTTTGGTGTCGGTCGTGTCGCTGCGCTGCAAGTCGAAAGGCACGACCTCTTCAAAGCCAATATGCAGTTCCATCAGCTGCTCCCCCCATGTCGCCCATTGCCAGAAGTCGTTATAAAACGGCAGGCGCGGAAATTCGCGCTTTAGGTTCAGCGCGTATTTCTCGCGGTAAACGGGGTCATGCAGCACACCGTAAACATAATGAAAAATCGTGTCTTTGGTGATGGGCCGTTTTTTGTCTTTGCCGTAATGGTCGACAAACTGTTTCAGCCCCCAGTCGGTGATGTTGTCGATTTTTTCGCCATTTGAATAAAAACTATACCTTCCTATGCAGACCGTTCCCGCCCCAGAACCGACCATATGTAAATCTGGAAGTACGTTACAAGCCATCACCATCCATGGCTTTTGGCCTGTAGGATCTGTGAAGCCTATACAGAAGTTATCCTTTAAAAAAACTTGATCGGCGGCTCCACGCTCGTCAACGAAAATATTAGAATCGGCAAGAATCTTTTTTATAAACGGCCTGTAAAGAATATCTCTGTTATTCAAATTATCTTTCTGTTGCTCTTGAGACTTATGGCGACGCTTTAAATTTCTTGACCATTTAATATTCTTGTCAAGATTCGCGTTTTTAGTATGGCAATAAATATCTTTTAAATATTGAAACGTTTGAATAATGCCCTCGTTAGAAAATCCATAAACCCATTCATCTCTATTTGTTGATATTCCTAAAGAATAATTTTTAAATAGTGCTGGATTTTTATTGCCTCGCAAACCTTTTTTAGTTTCCTTAGATGCCAATCTAATTTCTGAAATAAATTCATTTTGCGGGAAATCAACCCAATAACCTTTCTCATCAGGTTTTATCAGCTCAGGTTTTTGTTCTGAAAGATCCATAGTATTAAGCCATGCTAATTTATCAGAAGCTTTTATGCACCCCGTTGATAAGTAAAATATAAAATTTTGTTTTTGCAATTGTGATTTGATCAAAAACAAAATTGCTACACCTGTACCAATTCCGAAAACATTTTCTCCGCCCCCTATACCTTTAATTTTGTAATCACCACCAAGATCAACAACCCATATGTCGTTGAATTCTTTAGCTATCGCTTTTCTAAAACCATCAAAATTTTTTCCGTCAATAAACTTACGATTGACGATAAAAGCTAACATGCCGTCGTCATGTACGCGATCAGACGCCCACCTTATAAATCTTACAAACGGATCATACTGTTTCGTCTTTTGCGCTGTGGACTGCTTGATATAGGTGTCCTTGATGCGCTGGTCGATGCGCTTGTATTCGCGGTTCTTGTTGTTGTCGTTCTCATTGGCCTGGTTGGCGTTATAGGGCGGGTTGCCGATCACCACCGTGATCTTGCGCTTATTCTGCCGCTTCACACGCTCGATATTTTCTTCCGACATCGCGCCGAAAAATTCATGTTGAAAGCCGGAACGGATGCCCAAGCCCGCCACATTGTCGAGCGTATCAACAAAGCATAAATTCGGATATTCAGCAAAGCTACCAGTGATCGCAGCATAAGTCGCCTCAATGTTCAGGTTGGCGACATAATAGGGCAGGATCGCCACTTCATTGGCGTGCAATTCATTCTCATATTTATGTTTAAGTTTTTTTGCGTCCCCGCGAAAATGCTCGATCAATTCGCAGATGAAAGTGCCAGTACCTGTCGCGGGATCGAGGATTTCAACGTCACGGTCGATCAGGCTTTTGCCGAAATGCTTTTGGCACAGCCAGTCGGCGCTTTCGATCATGAAGCGGACAATTTCTTGCGGCGTATAAACCACACCCAGACGATCTGCGGCTTTAGGGTTATAAACCTTGTAAAAATTCTCATAGATAACTTTGAGAAAGGTCTGCTTTTCAGTGTGGCTGGTGATCAGCGCCGCGTTGGCACGGATGGTGGCGTAATAGGTCTCCAGACTTTTCAGCGTTTCGCGCTTCACCTGCCCCGTAAAAAACTGGCTCTCCAAGGCATAAAGTTCTTTGGCGATATTATTCTCGCGGTGAAAATCGCTGTTGTTGAACACATGCGCGAAAATCTCTTCGGTAAGGATGTGCTGTATCAGCATTTCGCGCACATCTGCTTCCGTCAAAGCCGGGTTGATCGTATCTTTCGCGTGCTTCAAAAATTTCTGTGCCGTTGTTTGAAAGGGTTTGTTTGCGGCATAAGCAGCGTCAATCTTCTCACGCAGCGCTTCCAGTACCGCAGGAATATCCTGCTTAAACTGCCCAACAGCTTTGCGGAAATCATGGATTTCCTGCCGTTCATAGGAAAAGAAAAGGCTGAGTAGGTGATGAAGCGCTTTTGTGTCCAGCATATCGGCCACGCGCGCAACTTCGATGCCATTTTGATAAAGTACAGCTGTATGCGAATTTTCGAAGATAATGTTGTCTTTGGGATAGCCCTTGCGAAATTTCTTTTCTATTTCTTCGTTAAGATTATCTTGTGTGTCTTTGGCCTCCCAATAACCTAACGGTACGCGCAGGTCGTGCAGAATGGTGGCGTCTGGATAGACTTTTGTTTTCAGGCGCGTTTCATATTCCAGTTCTTCGATCAGGGTGAGGTTTTGCCCACGCGCCCAATCGGCCAAAAGTTGCCTAAATGCTCCACGTATTGTCTGTTCATTCAAGCTGCCGGAGAGCTTTTTCAGCCTGTCGAGCTGTTTCAGGAATTCGTTGACATAATGCAGGGTCATACGCGTCTACAACCCCCCACCCGCGGGTGCAATCAACGGGCTTGTCAGCGGGCCTTTGATGACAAATGGAAAGTGTTTGCCGCTCTCATCTACTGCGCTTGGTGTCACGCTGCCTGTCATGTCAAAGCCGGGTGATGGCAATTTAATATCGCCGCTCAGTTGAACCGCATAACCTGGCCCGACCATGCCGGCGTCATCCGTGTGAGCTGCGCCATTTGCGATGGCAAAATGTGCTGACGCTTGGTTGATGGTGCTGGCGCCATTGCGCGCGGCCAGAAGCGCATCAATAAAATTGCTGCCGCTATGCGCCATTAGGGCGGACAAATCAGCGCCCGCCAAACTGCCATCGGTCAGCTTGAATGCCGCATCCCCGGTAAGTGACGCCAGAATATCCGCCGATGTTTTTCCTTCTCCCATTAACGACAAGGAGAGCGAGCTTAAACCCGTGAGGCGCACAACACCGAATATTTCACGCAGTGCATCGTCTGTTCTAATATTATCAAAATTCACAGTGGCAGAGGTTTTGAGCTTTGCGTCAACCTGTTCGGCGACAAGACGCGCCGCGACTTTGCCTCCATAAGCTTCGCCATCGCCAAGGCTTATTTCCATGCGCATTGGTTTTGCCAAAACTGACAAAGCCGCTTTTTCAATAACACTGGTTGAGGCAAAAAGTTTTTCAGCTGAAATACGCACATCGAGATCAAGAGCGGTGAGAGGCTGCAATGCACCGTTCGGTGCAGTTTTATCGCCAAAATTTCGGGCAGCGCTTAAAATTTCAACATTGTCTTTGAAAAAAGGGCGAAGGTCGACAATGTCAAAATCGAGCGTGCCCTGCAAGGATGGCCTTGATGTGTCGCGCTGCAGAGCAAGCGTGCCTTCGCCATGCGATGTGCCGATATCGAGCCTGGCATTTTCAAGAAGTGTCGTGCGCTGTTTGATCTTCAGGCGTGCTTTAGCGCCTATCGTACCAATCTCGGGCACGTCTTGAAGCTGCGGCATGATCAGCGCCGTCAGTGCGTGAAGGGAAGGTGCGGTCAGGCGCAAATCCGCATCGGCCTGAAAATTGTCATCGGCAAAAACCTCACCGCTCAAAGCGGCGCTTAGGCCGCCGATATCGAGATTGAGATCAAAAGGTGAAATGCTTTTTTGAAACAAAGCGGCAGGTTTTGAAAGTGAGGCGTTAAATTTAACGGGACTGCCGTTCATCACCATCTGGCCGCGCAACGCAAAACGCTGTGTCAGGTCAGGCCAGTGAAGCAACACGTTCACATCCGTCATCTGCGTGCGCGTTCCGGTGACAGCGTCGCTGTAAAGCACCGAGCCGTTGATGAGGCGAATATCACCGATCGTTAAAAAGGTTGGCGGCTTGCCCTGCGCCGTGATTTGTTGAGGATCAAACAAAGCCAGCATCGAGGCGGCACTGCGCCAATTGCTACGGCCCAGACGATCATTTGACAGCACGATTTTGGGCGTGATGATCGAAAGGCTGGAAATATCAATTGTCCCCGCTAATAATGACAATAAAGATAACTCAGCTTCGATACGCGGCGCCAGCAACAGCACAGGGCCGTTTGTGCTTCCCGAAATCTGTACATTTTGCAGCGCATAAGTCGGCAGTGGAAAGCCAAACTGGCGGGTGGCGTTTGTGAAGCTGACATCCTGGCCAAAAAGCGCTGACACTTTGACAGCCGCCAATTGTTGCACGCGTGACAGCGGCATGGTGTAGGGCGCAGCCATGGCAACGACAAAAAGCGCCAGAAGCGCAAGGCTGATACAGGTGCGGCGCGTCAGCGGCATCGGTGGTCGGCTTTCTCAAACAGGGTCGTTCTAGAAGAGACATTAGCCACCTCAATTCCCCGACCACAACCCCGTTTTCAAGATAAAATGCGCTGCAGAAACAGCATCCGCCCTTTTCACGGCGGGGCAGGCATGGCACATCAGGGCTTATGACTATGCATGAGACAAAATGCCTGTGGCGACCTGATGCTGACCATGCGGCATCGACACATATGGCGCGTTTTATGGCTTTTGTTTCAACGCACCACTCTGTCGATGTTGCAGATAGCCGCGCGCTTCACCAGTTTTCAATCAGCCAGCCCGCACAGTTCTGGTCAGCAATCTGGGATTATTGCGGCGTTATCGGGCACAAGGGCGAAACTGTGCTGACCGATGACAAAAAGATGCGAAAACCAGATGGTCGCCCGCAGGCTTTCTTTGCCGATGCAAAGCTGAATTTTGCCGAGAACCTGTTGCAAGGCGATGATAATTTTGAAGCACTTGTGTTTTGGGGCGAGGACAAAGTCAAACGCCGGATGAGCCGCGCTGAGCTTAAAGCGATGGTGTCATCACTGCAGCAATACCTGCAAAGCGAAAATCTTGAAGCCGGCGACCGCGTTGCCGCCATGATGCCCAATCTCCCTGAAACAATTGCATTGATGCTGGCCTGCGCCAGCATGGGTGTTGTGTTTTCATCCTGCTCGCCAGATTTTGGCGTGCAAGGTGTGCTCGACAGGTTTGTGCAGATCGAGCCCAAGCTGTTCGTGGCCTGTGACGGTGTGTGGTACAACGGCAAGAAAATTTCGATTACAGAACGCGTCGCCGAAATTGCGGCAAAACTGCCCGGTGCGCCGCCATGCCTGATCGTGCCTTACATTGATGCATCATCAACTGCACAAACTGCACAGAACGGCTTTTCAACGCTTGGCGACATTGTAGCGCGCTTTCCGGCAAAGCCGCTTGAATTTGTGCCGGTCGATTTTAATCACCCGCTGTTTATTTTATTCTCGTCTGGTACGACGGGCATTCCAAAATGCATCGTCCATAATACGGGCGGACCGCTGCTGCAGCTGATGAAAGAGCATCAACTGCACTGCGATATACGTCGCGGCGACCGCGTATTTTATTATACCACATGCGGCTGGATGATGTGGAACTGGCTGGTCACTGGTCTTGCCAGCGGCGCAACGCTTTTGCTGTATGACGGCTCGCCTTTTGCAGCGTCGGAAAAAATCTTGTTTGATTATGCGCAGGACGAGCGCATGACTTTGTTTGGCACGTCTGCAAAATATATCGAGGGCCTTCGCAAAGCGGATGTCGCGCCAAAATTAACGCATGATCTGTCGCAGCTTCGCACCATGACATCGACCGGTTCTCCGCTCAGCGATGACGGGTTTGAGTATGTCTATCGCGCAATTAAAACTGACCTGCATCTCGCCTCAATTTCAGGCGGAACAGACATCGTCTCGTGTTTTGTCCTCGGTGATCCGACACAACCTGTCTATCGCGGCGAAATTCAATCTGCCGGTCTTGGGATGGCGGTCGATGTGTTTAATGAAGAGGGCAGGCCTGTACCCGCTGGCGTAAAAGGAGAATTGGTTTGTACCAAAGCTTTCCCTTGCATGCCGATTAAATTCTGGAATGATCCTGAGGGCAAAAAATACAGCGCTGCTTATTTCGAGCGTTTTGAAAATGTTTGGTGCCATGGTGATTTTGCTGAATGGACAGCAAATGGCGGCATAATTATTCATGGCCGATCTGACACTACGCTAAACCCCGGCGGGGTACGGATCGGCACTGCTGAAATTTATGCGCAGGTTGAAAAAATTCCAGATGTGCTGGAATCTTTGTGCATTGGTCAAGACTTTGACGATGATGTGCGTGTGGTTCTTTTCGTTAAACTGAAAAGCGGCGTTGTCTTGGATGATGCGCTGAAAGCGCAGATTAAAGCGCAGATCCGCAATGGTGCTTCGCCGCGTCATGTTCCCGCAAAAATCATTGCCGTAGCTGATTTACCGCGCACAAAATCAGGCAAATTGGTAGAGCTTGCCGTGCGCAGTATTGTGCATGGGCAGCCTGTCAAAAACAGTGAGGCGCTTGCCAATCCGGAAGCACTCGCGCTTTTTAAAGATCTGAAAGAACTCCAGATATGAAAAAACCGCTTGCCTGTTTCCGGTTTCTGGAAAGAGGAAGCGGTTTTAAAAATTTTAAATTTTGTATTTAAGCGGCTTGCTTATGCATCGTGCCATTGCCCGATGATTTGGTATTGATCGCTTTAATTGACCGTTCAACAGCTGACCAGAGACGGCTGATTTCTTCAGCAGCGCGGCTTGTCGGGTCAAATTCACGTGCGCCTTCGCCATAACCGAGCGATGTCTGGAGACTTGCACGGTTGCTGATTTGTCCACCCCAGATGGGTGCACGAAATTGTTCAAGTGCATCTCTTGCAACTGTGACAAGAGGACTTTCCTGACCGTCACGCAGCGCCGGTGCGCCATTGATGACAACAGCATAAGGTTTGCGAAGTGAGCGGCAGACCGCGATTGTTTCCCGAACGGCGCTTATATCAAAAACACCGGGGCGTGAAGGAATGATAACCATTGTCGCATTGCGGATCGCGTCTTGTACAACACCCGACATATTCGGCGGTGTATCAATGAAAACCCACTCATAGCCATCGCGCTTTGCGGCGCTGACGATGCTGGTCACGGAATTTGTTGCACTTTTAATAGGTGGTTCTTGGGTTTCACGAAGATTCTGCCAAAGTGTCAGCGAGCCTTGCGGGTCAGCATCGATCAACATGCAGGGTTTCGAGGTTTTGTGCGCATGGGTCGCAAGATGCGCGGCCAGCGTCGTTTTGCCGGTACCACCTTTACGCGAAGCAAACACGATTACATTCATAACTAAATCTCCAGTTAGCGCGAGTGAAAGAAGCTGAATCAATTTCTCGATTCGTGAAAGTCTAAAATGCATTTTTATCTGTGTAATGTTTTACTTGATCTGTAAAACATTGCATCACATGACTCTGAATGCTGACTCTGTTCGTGCCGTGTTCTGCTTAATAAACAGTTAATGCTTTAAGGGCGTCACGATTTGAACCTAATGTTTTGGAAGAACGGCGCTTGCTGGTCTACTGTTGATCTGGCAAAAGACAGTGTCGATTTTGCTTTAAGGAGTATCCCAGATGACTGGATATTGGATGCCGCGTTTTTGTTTTGTTTTCTGTGCGATCCTCGTGCCAGTTTTTGTAATCACGCCTGCAAACGCACAAGCGCAAAATAAAAAAATTACAGAAATTCAGATACCTGCGCCGGGGCCAGCCGAAAAGCCGCTTGGTGAAGAACATGATTATTCTGACAGCCGTTCCGACCTTGAAGTGACAATTCCGCCAGGCTGGCTTGTGTTTGAGCTTCCGCAAAAGCAAAAGACTGACCCGACAATGACAATGGTTGAAGGCCCGGGCGCGCCCGCGCCAAGTTGCCGTTTTACGGTTCGCAAACCAAAGCAACCCGACAAAATTACGCAAGCCATGATCAACAAGATTATGTTCGACAAACGCAACATCGATCTCATTACAAAAAATGTTGGCAGCGGCGGCCGCAAGGTTATTTCTGTCACGAAGGTTGCGAACAACGGCGCCAACGGAATTTCGGCACGCGTGGTTGTGCCTGGAACGGCACGCCGCCCTGATGTCACGATCCTTGTCAACTTTTTTGAAGTTGTCGGCCGCGCTTACTCGTTCGAATGCAGTGTGCTGAGCGCGGACTATGACAATATGGTCGGCGATATTGACGCGATGATTAAATCAGCGCGTTTTACAAAAACCTGAGTTTAAAACTGCTCTGATAAAACGCGGCTTGCCGGAAATGTTAACGTGACAAGTGTTCCGGTGCCTGGTGCGCTCTCAATTTCGAAAAGCGCATGATTGGCGTCTGCAAGTGCTTTTGATATCGGAAGCCCAAGGCCTGTACCATCACGCTCCGCTTTGTGATGCTCGGAACGTATTTGTTTGAATGGCTCAAGTGCCTGACGAATTTCCTGCTCCGACATGCCGATGCCAGTGTCACGAATGCGGATGCTGACGTTTTTATTGTCGTCGATTGAGGTAGATAAAATGATCTGCCCGCCAGATGATGTAAAGCGCACGGCATTGGACAGAAGATTGAGCAGAATTTGCCGTAGTGAGCGCTGGTCCGCGACGACAGGTGGTGTTGCCTGCAATGATGTGCGCAAGATTACGCCGTGGCTGTTGGCCTGTGTTTGCAGCATGGCGCTGACTTGAATGACAAGGTCGTTAACGTAAGCAGGTGCAAAAACCAGATCAAGTTTGCCTGCCTCGATCTTTGAAAGATCGAGCAGGTCGTTGACAAGGCTGAGAAGATGGCCACCAGAAACATGGATGTCATTGATATATTGTTTGTAACGCTCAGAGCCGATTGCGCCAAAACGCTCTTCCTGCATGACTTCCGAAAAACCGATAATGGCGTTGAGCGGCGTCCGAATTTCGTGGCTAATCTTGGCAAGAAAATCTGATTTCAGATCGGACGCTTTCTCAGCACTTTTGCGCGCTGTTTCCAGTTCGATCTGTGCATGTTTCCACCGTGAAATATCGCGTAGCACCGCGCAGAACATGCTGCCCGGCGCTTCGCCACCCAATGCGCCGATCGACAGAAACAAGGCAATTTTGCTGCCATCGCGGGCAAGGCCTGCAACTTCGATGCCGCGCGCGCCGCGCCGCTCTAGCGGATTTTGTGTAAAGTCGTGAAACAGCTCAAGCGCGGCGCCTTGCGAGTCAGGATCAAGCAGGTCGAGCAGGTTTTCACCTTCTAATGTGGTCAGATCTTCGCCAAAAAGGTTTTCGGCAGTCGCATTCATGCTGAGGATGTGGGCATCGCTGTCAAGAATGACGATGCCATCTGTTGCCGTGTCCAAAATTGTCTGAAGCTCGGCCGCAAGCACGCGTGCCTGATGCAGTTCAGACTGAAGGTCCTGCACAACGCTTTCGTGCTCTTTCAAGACGTAAAGCGTTTCGTCGTGATTTCGTTTCAGCTCTGCATTTTCAATCTTAAGTGTTTCGCTGTCTTGCAGCACTGGCAGCGCTGCACGCTTTTCAGACATCATACGCTGCGTCTCATGCTCCTGTTGAAGGGCATTCAATTTTGTTTGAAGGTGCTCCGCTTTTGCAAGTGCGTTCTGCAAAGCCTCATCGCTGCGCGTATTTTGGAGTATGGCCTCATCAAGCTGCTTTTGTGACGCAGCGCGAAGCTGGGCAATATCATGCTCATGCGTCAGCTGTGTCAGGTCGGTCTGTGCTTTCAGGCTTTCATGCTCCTGAAGCAGTCGCCGATAAGGCTGATCATCTTCAATGTCCTGTACAATGACAGGTTCGGGAAGAATTGGAAAAGAAGGTGCGCTTGTCAGCATGCGCGCAATCGCGGCCATGCTCTCACGCTCATGGGGTTCAAGCTTTCCTTTGGAGACAGCTTTACGCGCGCCTGGCGCTTTGGCGACCGGTGCATCTGGAGCATCACTGTCTCTGTCGGGTTTTTTGGACACGCGCGACTTTACCGCGTTTTTTGCTTTTGTTTTAGCTGCAATGGGTTTTCTTTTGCTTTCGATTTTTGCAGCCTGAGCTGCCACCCGTTTACGCTTGATGGGTGCCGGTTCTGGACGGGGCAAATCTTCGCTTAAAGGCGCGGGCTGTGTTTGAGGTAAGGCTGCCTTGTTTTCGACCGGCTGGCTGACAGGTGCGGTGGTTGAGAAATAGCCAGTTTTAGGGGCAGGCGTTTCTGGGCCGACAATTAACAGCTCTTCATGTCCGTTGCTGCTGTAAAGCGACACGCGCCCGACAAAGGCCAGTACGCGCCCGTTGAATGGAAAGCGTAGCAGTTCTAGGCGCGGTGGCAGGCCGGATGCCAGCTTGTGATTGATAAGATCGAGCTGTGCTGCAAGCGACGTTCCCTCAAATCTTGTGTTTTGCAGGGCATCAACGGTTTCAGCTTTGGCAAAATATGCAGCCGCCGGATTGGTCCAGGCAAAGGCCTTGCTCTGGGGGCGCCATAAAAAAACAGGCTTTTCGCTCGATCCATAAAGATCGGCGATCGTTCCTGCGCTCTCTTTTGCGAGCAGATTATCTGTGGTCAAATTCACCACGGCCCTCAATTCATTATACTATTCAAATAGTTAGTCTTAAAATGCTTTTTAGGTGTCATCCTCGAATATTTACACAGGTTAAGGGAATCTCGAAAGTCCCACAAGGCGCGTGGTAAAACTTGGTTAAGTATGGGAAGCCCTAAATTATCAAAATTCAAAACATTTAAAAATTGATGTTGCACCGCAACATCATCAGGTGTACAAGGTTTACTGTTCATCCACAAAGGTGCCCCCATGTCCAAAGACAACAACCAGAATAACCAGAACAACACGAAACAGGAAAACCGCGGTTCAGCATTCGAACTGCCAAACTATGAATTCCCACGTATGGAAGTGCCAACCGCTTTCCGTGAAATGGCTGAAAAAACAATGTCGCAGTCAAAAGAAACATATGATCGCATGAAATCGGCAGCCGAGGAAACATCCGGCCTGCTTGAAAATGCTTTCAGCACTTACTCAAAAGGTTCAGCTGACCTGACAGCGAAAATCATTGATAACGCGCAATCAAATGCCAATGCGATGTTCAATTTCGCAAAATCACTGATGCAGTCAAAAACAGTTGCAGAGGCGATTGAAAAGCAGACAAGCTTTGCTCGTTCACAGTTCGAAACATTGTCGACACAGGGTCGCGAAATTCAGAACCTTGGCGCAAAAATCGCCAATGACACATCTGAGCCTTTGAAAACAGCCGCTGAAAAAGCTGCTGAAACCTTCAAGCAGGCCTCAGACAGTTCAGTCGAAACATTCAAAAAAACCGCTTAATTTTTTGAAATTTGTTAAGCCCGCTTGCGCCACAAAGCGCTAGCGGGCTTTTTTATTTGCCATATTGCACTCTTGTGCTTGAAAAGCGCACGAAACCGCGCTTTATCTTATTTTCGTTTTGTGCAGCCGTAGCTCAGTTGGTTAGAGCGTCGGATTGTGGCTTCGAAGGTCGGTGGTTCGAGCCCACTCGGCTGTACCAAAACATGATATCCTCAAATTGAAGCGTCGGGCACCAGGCCTTGCGCATAGCGCGCCATAGAGGCGTTGTAGCGCGGCAGACAGGCGCTCAGAGCTTTGAGCGCGACCGCAGCAGCTTCGCGCTCGCGGCCAAGATCAACAAGCGCCAGAGCCAGCATTCCACGCACGGCGCCTGTCAGATGGTCCGGCGTACCGCCAAGTTCCGTGCGCATCATTTCTTCCGCTTTTTGCGGATGGCCAAGATTGCGCAGCGAACTTGCCATCTGGATCATCGCGCGCCTGCGTCTCTCACCCGGCACATTGGCAAAAAGCGCAGCTTCATAGAGCGGGATTGCTTTGTCCGGATATCCAAAACTGTCAAACAGCGCGGCCTCTTCAAACAGCATGACCGGATCTGTATTGACGATAGCGGCGGTAAGGGCTGCATGCGCCTTTCGAAAGCTCTGCTCTGTATGCTCGCCGATCGCCAGCCAAAGCGACGCAAGCTTTTGTTCAATGTCTTGGCCGATATCTGTCATTGTGAACTCCGTAATAAAAAAAATACATGCGCCATTTAAAGACAGATGTCTTGCATGGCGCACGCAGGAACGCCATGAAAGCGTATGAGCGCTGAATTCAATACAGATAAACTTTATCTGCCACATGGGCCGCCGCTTTTAACAGCTGCAGGCGTTCGTCGCGGCATACGCGTCAGTATTCCTTACACAATGGGCGCCGGTGTTTTTGGTTTGACAGCCGGTATTCTTGCTTCAAAAGCGGGTGTTTCACTTGGCGCCGCTGTTTTTATGAATGCGATTGTCTACGCAGGCGCAGCACAGCTTGCCGCGCTCGCGCACTGGCCAGATGTTCTTAATGCGGCAAGCCTGCTGGGACTTGTGCTTCTGGTTCTGACCATCAATTCGCGCTATGTTTTGATGGGCGCATCGCTCTACCCTTATTTCCGTCATCTCCCACTGCGTCAAAGCCTGGCGCTTTTGTCGTTTAACGGCGATTTTCTCTGGATCGTGTTCCTGCGCGAAGCGGAGCTTGCCAAAGCCAATGGCACGCGCATCGATCTTGGGTTTTATGTCGGCTTCGGGATTGCGGCATGGTTTGTCTGGACGCTTGTAGCCATTCCGGGCTGGTTCATGGGCAGCGCGATCAGTGACTTGAAACGTCTAGCGCTCGACCTGTTCGCACTGATGTTTTTCTCGGCGCTGATCGTGCCGATGTGGAAAGGCTTTGCCCATGCCCGCCCGTGGGCGGTTGCTGCGGCGGCTGCAGCTTTAAGCTTTTTTATCGTCCCGGGGTCCTATTACATCGTTATCGGCGCGATTGCAGGTAGCATATATGCGGGGGTCACACGCCAGTCATGAGCGAAGCTGAAACCATCGCCCTGATGGGGGCGCTCGCACTCGCATCTTATCTCTGCCGCGTGACAGGTTATCTTGCGATGACCCGCGTGCCGTTCACGCCCGGTGTTCGCCGCGCGCTGGAAGCCTTGCCTGGCTGTGTGATGGCGGCGGTCATTGTCCCCGGTGTTTTGGGCAGCGGATTTGCCGGTCTGTTCGGTGTAATCGCGGCCATGATCGTCATGGCGGTCGTCAAAAAGGATATTGCCGCAATGGTTGCCGGCTGCGCGGTCGCTGCGCTTGTGCGTGCCGCAGGGTTTTAAATCTGGGGCTTGCATGTGGCTGTGCGGCGGGCTTTAACAGATGAAATTCCAAGGCGGGCGGGGTCTTTCATCGTGGCACAAGACAGCACAGCGCAGATCAGCGGCGGGCAGCGCCTTGTTGATGTTCTTGTCGCCAATGGCACAAAGCAGGTTTTTTGCGTGCCGGGTGAAAGCTATTTACCTGTCATCGAAGCGCTGCGCACGGCGCCGATCAAAACATTTGTCTGCCGGCAAGAAAGCGGCGCGGCAATGATGGCCGAAGCGCAAGGCAAGCTGACAGGGCGTCCAGGTATATGCCTTGTGACGCGCGGGCCGGGCGCAACAAATGCGGCGGCAGGCGTGCATATCGCCCGTCAGGATTCCACGCCGATGATCCTCCTGATCGGTCAGGTCGAGCGTGGGTTTCAGGACCGCGAGGCGTTTCAGGAAATTGATTTTACCGCATTCTTTTCACCCATTGCCAAATGGGCGGCTGAGATCCGCGATGCCGCGCGCATTGATGAATATATGTCGCGCGCATTTTCAGTCGCCATCTCGGGGCGCCCGGGGCCGGTTGTGCTGTCGCTGCCGGAAGACATGCTGGCCAACCTTGTGTCCAGCAAACCTTTATATGCTGCCGTAACAGCGCAGCAGACACTCGGCGAAAAATCGGCCTTGCAGATTGCACAGCATTTACGGCAAGCAAAAAAACCACTTTTGTTGCTTGGCGGCTCAACATGGGACGCGGCCTCGCGTGATGCGATCCATCAGTTCGCTGAAGCATGGAAACTGCCTGTCAGCGTCAGTCTTCGCCGCCAAAGTTTGTTTGACCATGCCCACCCTAATTTTGCAGGCCATTGCGGCATTGCCGCTGATGCAGGTTTGCAAGAGCGCATCAAGCAAAGTGATCTTATCTTGATGATCGGCGGCCGCCTGTCGGAGATGCCATCGCAAAGTTATGAGCTGCTGGACATCCCGTATCCGCAGCAAAAGCTTATTCATATTCATCCGGACCCGAATGAAATCGGCCGCGTCTATCAACCCGTTCTTGGGATTGCGGCGCGCGCTTCTGATGCTGCGATCAGTCTTGCCGCGCTTGACGCACCTTCATCAATCGCATGGGATGATGAGGCAAAAATCGCGCATGAGATCTATAAGCGCAACATTATACCGCAAAAAAATTCCGGCTCTGTGCAGATGGCGGAGCTTGTCCTGCAAATGGCGGCGATCTGCCCGGACGACACAATCATCTGCAATGGCGCAGGAAATTTTGCCGCTTGGGTGCATCGCTTTTATCCGTTCCGTAAATTTAACACCCAGCTTGCGCCCACATCTGGCTCCATGGGGTATGGTCTGCCTGCCGCCGTCGGCGCAAAAGCGTTATTGCCGCAAACAGCAGTTATCTGTTTTGCCGGTGACGGCGATGTAATGATGACGGTGCAGGAGCTGGCAACAGCTGCACAATATGGCCTGAACATTGTTGTCATCGTCATTGATAACGGCATGTATGGCACCATCCGCATGCATCAGGAGAAACACTATCCCGGCCACGGTTTTGCAACAGATCTGTGCAATCCTGATTTTGCAGGCTTAGGTAAAAGCTTTGGGTTCACCTCGTTTGATATTAGCGCAACAGAAGAATTTGCACCCGCGCTGCGTGCGGCAATGACATGCGGCACCCCGTCTTTGCTGCATGTCAAAATTGATCCAGAAGCGATCACGCCGACGCGCTCGCTCAGCCAGATACGCGCCGATGCGCAGCGCGCATAAGCGCGCTGTTTATTGTGCCATGGGCTTTGCAGCCCTGATGATGGATTCGGCTCACGCCAGCGAGAACTGGCAGTGGGAACTTTCACCTTTCTATGCGCCGCAACACAGCGCCTCGATGAAAGTGGCGCTGACTTATGCGCCTGCGTCTGTTTCCGAAGCAGGCTGGCGGTTTCGTTATGAAGGGCGGTTGTCGGGCTGGAACGATCACAGTACATTTGCCCCGCGCTCTTACGTGCTTGAAGCGGAAGACAGTTTTTATGCGGGCTATCAATTCAGGCAAGGCGCATGGCAAAGCGCGCTTTATCTTGGCGCAACAATTTATGGCGACAACCAGTTTGGCTATGTCACGCAATATGGTGCGAGTGCAATCGGCCAGCTTCTATGGCTTGGTGCGCAAGGCGAATTTGCAGGTGTTGAAGCGCGCGTGTCGTCGATTGACACCAATTGGAGCGTCAACGCAGTCACAGGCTGGCCTACAGGCTGGGATACATTGAAGCTTGGGCCGGAAGCGGGAATAAGCGGCAATGCCACAGGCACAAGCGGGCGCTTAGGCGTGGCGGCAACAGGGCTTAGCCTTGCGCATTATGATCTGGCAATTGGTGGCGGTGCGCAAATTAGCGACGGAGATGAGGTCGCGCCTTATGTCAGTGTCTGGCTGTCAGGAAAATTTTAGAGTGGTTGATGCCATAGGCGAAAACAGCTGAATTACAATTGAACTTCTGTGCCAGTTCAAAACCGGCACAGAAGACCAAAAGCCCAGGCTAAACTTATTTTAGGCGCTCAGTTTTGACTGCTGAACAACCTGTTCAAGATTGCCGGTGTAACTGGCGATCAAGGCCTGCTCAACTTGGTCTTTGGTCAAACCAGCAGTTTGAGCAATTGTCGAAAGCGCTGCATCATAGTTCTGACGCGTGGTGCGGCCGGACCCGATGCTTGAATTAAACACATTCATGAATGCAAGACCGCGCTCTTTGGCTGTACCGGTGCCGATGTTCAATTGCTGCATCGCTTTTCCTGCGGCATCAATAAAGGTTGTTGCAATTTCGCTGTAACCTCCAGGGCCTTTTTGCTGCTGGTTCGCGCCTGTAATCTGGCCATGCGCCATGACAGTTGCGGAAAATGTTGCAAGCTGCGGATCAAGACGCGCGCTAACAGCTTCACCCAATGTTTCATTGCGTGTTTCACTGAAAGCATAAACGCCAGCGTTTTTCTGGAAAACTTCCTGTGTGCCGATATATTTCATCAGGCGGTCAGGCGTGACGCCGTAATCTGTCGATGCTTCAGTTGCGCGGCGTGGAACAAGATAAGCGCGAAACGGCTGGCCATTACCACCAAATGCCCCACCGGCGACATCGAAGGTTTTGTAAAAACCATCATTTTTGAACTGCTGGGGAATTTCGCTGATGTCGATCTGATGGTCTGGAGCAACGCTGGTTGCATTCAGATCTTTCAAAAGGCCATCGACAATCTGCGCTTGCTGAGGTGCCAGCATACGGCTCTGCGGTGCAAAAAAGCTTTTTGGTTTTTCAGGCGTCGTTGACGGCGCAGCCGGCTTTGCTGGAACAGGTGCAGGTGCAGGTGCAGGTGCAGGTGTTGGTGTCGATGTCGAAGGCGCAACAGTTGGCTTTGCTGGGACAGGTGCAGGTGTTGGTGTCGAAGGTGCAACAGTTGGCTTTGCTGGAACAGGTGCAGGTGTTGGTGTTGAAGGTGCAACAGTTGGCTTTGCTGGCGCAGGCAAAGCTGGTGGCACTGAAGGATTAGGCGCAGGATTTGTCTGGTCAGGTAGCGGCGGCAAATCATCTGTCGAGTTATCGCCGGTTGGCGCTGGTGTGGTCGTGTTTGGCGCTGGTGTTGTTGTGTTTGGTGCTTGTGTTGTTGTGTTTGGTGCGGAAGGCGCACTTGGCTGTTGGTCCTGACCATCATTTTGCGGGAATGTGGGCGGCGTCGAGCCCGTTGGGTAGCCGGGATATGGATAAGGGTAGCTTGGAATTGTCTGCGGCAAGGGCGCAGGTCCACCGTAAGGTGGGATTTTGTTGTTCAGCACGCCGCCGATAATATTCGCGATATTCGTCCAAAAATCATATTTCCGGCCTGTTTCATAACGGTCATAAAAACGTGGCTGCGGGTAGCAGATAGGCTGCTGAGGATAGCAGATTTGTGGCTGAGGATAGCAAATTTGCTGCTGGTAGACAGGCGGGCAAGGGCGCGGAAAATTAGGAATGCATTGCTGCTGATAGCCGCCCTGATAAATAGGGAAATTTTGGCCAAAAGAACCCGGTGCCCGGCAAATCATATAAAACTCCATCAAATTACAATAAATATGGTTAACAGTTCTTAATGGATTTACTCAAAAAGTCAATAACAATTTTTTAAATACGCTGAAAAGGCCTTATCGATAATAAAAAAGCCGCCTAAATTAGGCGGCTTTTGAATTAAATGCTTGGCGTTACTTCAGATGACGATGACCTTCGCGCCAACCCTGACACGATTGTAAAGATCCATCACATCATCATTGACCATGCGAATGCATCCTGACGAAACGGCCTTGCCAATAGTTTGTGGCTCGTTCGTGCCGTGAATGCGGTACATTGAAGAACCAAGATACATGGCGCGCGCGCCAAGCGGGTTACCGGGGCCGCCAGGCATAAAGCGTGGCAGGTCCGGGCGGCGCTTGATCATCTCATCGGGTGGTGTCCAGTCTGGCCATTCCGCTTTGCGGGTGATGGATTTAATACCTGACCATTCAAAGCCAGGTTTGCCGACACCGATGCCATAGCGGATGGCCTGTCCGCCGGCCTGAACCAGAAAAAGAAACTTCTGATTGGTGTCGATGACCAGCGTGCCTGGCCGTTCGCGGCCCTGATAGTCGACAACCTGTTTCATGAAGCGCGGATCCATGCCGCCGCGTGGCTGCGGCATTCCATAAGGCTCGGGTGGCTGCCAGCTTGCAGGCGCTGCCTGCGTCTGTGGCTGCGGACCCGGGCGGTAGGCATTGTAGGTTTCTGGCGGGTAATAATAGCTCGCGCTGTTATTGGCGTAGCTTGCATATTGCTGGCTGTTGTAGCGCGGTGCGGCGTTCTGCGCATAACCCTGAGGCGCATAGCTCGGTTGCGGGTCAACATCATTGCTCCACTGCTGCCAGGGAATGTTCAGGCGAACGCCATTGGGTGCTGCACGCGCGGTGCGATATGTTGGTTGCGCCGCTGGCTGTGCATAAGCTGCAGCACCGGAATACTGATAAGGCTTTGCCTCTGCGGCTGAGACGGCGAGAGATAAAACGAGGGCTGTTGCCGTTCCGGCAAGAGCCATTTTCATGCTTGAAAAGGGCATGTGAACTCCAAACTCATACAAAGACGCAAAAACATGACAAACGGCTGGATCTGCCGCTTTTTAACTTTAATGATTATTGAGCTTTAATCATGAATAAAGCCCGAATGGCGAGGCTTACAGGCCTTGCGCCTTGCACTATGGTTAGCAAAACCTCAAAACGGCTTGCATGCGCGCACTGCTATGCGCTTTATGCAAGAGACGTTTTATTCAAATGAAAGTTGTTATGGCCGAGCATAAATTAAAAGCGCGCCTTCCGCGCGGTTTCGCCGATCAGACTGTCGATGATATCGACCGGCTGGAGCAGCTCGAGGCGGCGGTAAAAACCGTTTACCGCGCTTACGGCTTCATGCCGCTTGAAACGCCGTTTTTTGAATATACCGATGCCTTGGGCAAATTTATGCCGGATCAGGACAGGCCGAATGCGGGCGTCTTTTCGTTACAGGATGATGACGAGCAATGGATGAGCCTTCGCTATGATTTGACTGCGCCATTGGCGCGCTATGTCGCAGAGTATTTCGACAAACTGCCAAAACCCTATCGCTCTTATCGCTATGGGCCTGTGTTTCGCAATGAGAAGCCGGGCCCGGGACGCTTCCGCCAGTTTTTGCAATTTGACGCGGATACGGTCGGTGCAGGTTCGCCCGCTGCAGACGCAGAAATGTGCATGATGATGGCCGACGTCATGGAAGCAGTAGGTCTCAAGCGCGGTGAATACACCGTCAAAATCAACAACCGGAAAATTCTTGACGATGTCATGGATGGTATCGGGCTTGACGGCGCACAAAATGCCGCGCGCCGCCTTCATGTGATGCGTGCCATTGACAAGCTTGACCGGCTTGGCGCGTCAGGCGTACATGCGCTGCTTGGCAAAGGCCGCAAAGATGAAAGCGGCGATTTTACCAAAGGCGCAGACCTTGCCGACAACGACATTACAAAAATCCTTTCGCTTTTGACCTCCGGCGCATCGACCAATGCCGGCACGCTGGACGCGCTTGCGCAGCATGTCAGCGCCAATGCTTTGGATGAACTGAAACAGATTATCAGCCTTTGTAAACATGCGGGCTATGGCAGCGACCGCATCGCTCTCGACCCTTCAATCGTGCGCGGGCTTGAATATTACACCGGCGCTGTTTTTGAAGCGGTACTGAATTTCCCCGTGCAAAACGACAAGGGCGACGACGTTGTGTTTGGTTCGGTGGCAGGCGGCGGACGCTATGACGGACTTGTGGCGCGTTTTCGCGGCGAACCTGTGCCGGCAACCGGGTTTTCAATTGGCGTTTCGCGCCTGCTGGCCGCTCTGCGACAACGCAGCACCCCCGTTCAGGCACAGGCACCTGTTGTCATCTGTGTCATGGAGCAGGACCAGATCCCATCTTATTTTGCGATGGCAAAAACATTGCGCGTCGCTGGAATTGCCGCAGAGGTCTATCTCGGGCAGGGGGGCATGAAAGCGCAGCTGAAATATGCCGACAAGCGCGGCAGTCCTTGTGTGGTCATTCAAGGCTCTGACGAGCGCGAAAAGGGCGAAGTGCAAATCAAAAATCTGGCTTTGGGCGCAAAACTGGCTGCCGATATCAAAGACAATGAAACATGGCGCGAAGAACGGCCGGCGCAGGTAAATGTGCCACTGTCCTCGTTGATTGAGACAGTGCGTGCGATCAGCTCACCACAAAAGAGTTAATTGTATTTACAAAAGTCTTTTCCATGATACTATCTAATGATATTGATCAAATATTCTTATCATAAAGGAGACGTTATGTCTGTCGCTGCCATCTCTTCCAAATTGAACATCCCATCGACCACATCAACCTTCGGCGCTGCCCTGGACGACGGCACACGTCGCGCCGCAATACGTGATATTCTCGAGCGCGTCGGAATCAAAGGAAATGTTGTCTCAATAAGCGATGCTGAAGAGGCGATCGGCAAATTAAAGTGCGATGGCCAAAACTGGGATTACACAGGCGCAACATTCAGGCCATCACCAAGTGAGCCACGTGACCCGTATTTTGTCGATGTCGAAAAATGGGTTGATGTACTCGTCTCACGCGGCAATATAGCTTAAATCCTTATAAACAAATCATAAGCGGCCTTTACGGCCGCTTTTTTTTGTCTACCACGGCACGACCTTGCCGCTGAAATTATAAAAGCCGCCTGACATTTCAGGCGTAAGTGAAGCGATCACGGCACGCATGCCTTGAATGCTTTTATCAGCTTTCATCGGGGCCTGCGCTCCGCCCATATCTGTTTGCACCCAGCCGGGGTGAAGCGTCACGGCAATCAAACCATCCAATTTAAAATCATGGGCCAATGTGTGCCATGCGGCATTCAGTGCCGCTTTCGAGGTGCGGTAGCCAAGACTACCACCCGATGTATTGTCGGCGATGCTGCCCATCTGGCTGGAAATAGCGACCAGTTTTTTGTCTTGCCCCTTGGCCAAAAGAGGGCGTAGCGCAGCTGCAAGTGCGACAGGCGCAACCGTATTAATCTGAAGCGTGTTCAGCATGTCAGCGGCATCGATTTCGTTGCTCGAATTTTTGCTGCCATAAACGCCGGCATTGGAACGCCGGCATTGGCAATTATAACGTCAAGCGGTTCATTGACCGTTTTGGCAAAGCTTCCAAATGTCTCAATCTTGCTGACGTCGAGCGCGTAAAGGCTGACATCTCCTGAAATGGACTTCAGTTCATTGGCCTCATCAGGCGTGCGGCAGGTGGCAAGCACGCGCCAATCGTCTGCTGCATACTGACGGACAAATTCAAGCCCAAGCCCGCGATTGGCGCCGGTAATCAAAATTGTTGGCATGGGGATATAACTTTCTAAATTGCATAAGGTTCAGTGGTGTTTTTTGAAGATATCAGAATAGATTGCTTTGGTCGCTGCCGCTCCCGCGCAATGAGAATAAAGAACACTCTGAATCGTCATTGCGCGGAACGAAGCGCAGCGTAGTGACAAAGCAATCTATTCTACAGTCGTTCAACGGTCTCAGAATAGATTGCTTCGAGCCTTAACGGCTCTTCGCAATGACGGCTTAGGGCTTTAACGTATTATCGTCTTTGCGAGCGCAGCGAAGCAATCAATTCTACGGTTTTGAAAATTTTATAATAGATTGCTTTGGTCGCTCCCGCTCCCGCGCAATGACGGTTTTTAGGATTTTAGCATCATATCGTCATTGCGAGTGGTCGTTAGACCCGAAGCAATCCATATTATTTTCACGCGAGTGTCCCATACAAATCGTGCCAATCTGGATTGTCTTTTTCAATCAGCTTGATTTTGCGCAGGCGCGAACTGCCTTTCAATGCTTTTTCGCGCGCAATGGCAGCGTCCATCGTCGCGTGCATTTCATACCAAACCAGATATTTGCAGCCATATTTTTTTGTAAAACCTTCAGTCAGGCCTTCGCGATGCTCGTAAATGCGCCGCTGGAGATGTGAGGTCACGCCAATGTAAATTGTGCCGTGTTTCTTACTGACAATGAAATAGACGCAAGGCTGCTTCATGGGCTTTCCAAAGATTTCAGAATAGATTGCTTTGGTCGCTGCCGCTCCCGCGCAATGACGATTAGGGTTTTAAGGTATTGTCGTCTTTGCGAGCGCAGCGAAGCAATCAATTCTACGGTTTTGAAAATTTCAGAATAGATTGCCTCGGGCGCGGCTCTTTGCAATGACGAAGCACATAAAAAAACCCCGCATAAGCGGGGTTTTTCCGTTTCGGGTTTAACCCCAAAGCTTAGAGGTGAACGCGAAGACCAACGTTGATCTGGTGGTTGTCGATATTGTCGTCTGTACGGTTGCCGTTTGCATCCTGAATCTGAACATTTGTAAAGTCCAAATAACGGTATGCAACTTCCAGTGTCACGTTGCGGCTGATGTCATATGACACACCGGCTGTGAGGCTGTAAGCAAAGCTTGTATCTTCGTCGTCAAAGGCAACTTGACCTGGTGTAAAGCCAGCGCCGCCAGTACCGATCGATGTTGCTGTAACGTTGTCCAAACGAACATTCGCGTAACCAACACCACCACCGATGAACGGTGTCAGGCCGTAGCCCAATGGAATGTCAAGCAACAGGTTAACCAAGCCATATGACGCGTTGATTTCGCCATCTGCACTGGCACCAGTTGTTGTACCAGCAACTGTACCGTTTGAATTGCTTAGGTTATCAACATTGTTTGACAGGTAGCCATATTCAGCTTCAAGGCGTGGCGAGAACATGCCAAAACGTGAGCCGAAAGCGTAACCAGCAACAACACCAACATCAAAGCCTGTGTTGCGTGAGATGTCTGTGAATGCAGCACCAGCGTTTGCACTTGCAGTATCTGCATATGTCAGGTCTGAACCGTCAAAGTTTACGCCGCCTTTAATGCCGACATATGGTCCGCCGTATGCGAGCGGAGCAGATGGAGCTGGCTGGCTGTAAAGAAGGTCAGCAGCCATTGCGTTGGAAGCCAGGAAGCCGCCGAATGCAACGCCGCAAAGGAGTTTTGCGATTTTCATGTGTGTATTACCTCAGTTAGAATTTTGCTTGGAAACGAACCAGAGCGGCCCGTCCTAGAGCAGACCAGAATGTATTTACACTGCTCACCTTGAAGAGCAAGGCAAAGCGACGCCTTAACGCGACTTCTCAAATGCGTGTGGTTTATCGGCCACAGTTGTTAACCTGGCGTTTACTAAAGCCTTCATTTTCAGGGGTTTTCACACGCCGGTCGCTTAACTGGCATGGTGAAGAAAGGGTAAATTTTAACGCCTCGTTAAGAAACGGCTGGGGAAAACGGGCGATTTGTTCCCTGACTTTGAAAAAGATTTTTGATGGCACGCAGAATCGGCTTGGAAAACATTGACCGCTTTGTTCAAGAATTTCTGCCAGAGAACGCATTAAAGAGCGAAAAATGCCTAATGGCATGCGTGCCCATCGAATCGCACCTTGAAATATGAATAAAAAAAAGCCCGAGGCTCTGCGGGCCTCAGGCTAACACTTACCCTGGAGAGGAAGAGTGTTTGTGGCTGACGGGAAGCGACGCCCGCAAGCGCCTCCTTTAAAGGGGGATTTGGCGCGCCTGTCCACTTAAAAAGCGAAACAAAATTAAAATTTTTTTTCTTTATTTTATTGTTATATTTCAATGGTTTAACAATGTCGTAAAAATTAAGTTTTGTTAACGGCTTGCGCCTTCTGGCGAAGCGTGCAGAGGCAGTTTCAAACAATCAGAAAACCAACTTTTATGAAAAGCAGGCTGTACGCTCGCTAAAATATTTCATCCAAAAAAAACGGCGCCCGAAAGCGCCGTTTGTAAGTAGAGAGTGGTGATCGTATTTAAAAATTATAGCGCACGCCAATATTGACCTGATGGTTGTCGACATCATTGGTGTTGATGCTGGTGTTGTTTGTCGAACCCGTTTCGATGGAATCAAAGCGCAGATAACGATAAGACAGATCCAGCGAAATGTTTTTTGTGAGCGCATAAGATGCGCCCGCTGTCAGGCTCCATGCGAACACCGTGTCTTCGCCATTCGCTGAAACATTGCCCACGCTTGCGCCTGTCTGCGGTGTGATATTGTTGAAGCGCGTATTGGCGTAACCAACGCCGCCGCCGATAAAGGGCGTGAAAGGGCCGCCGACAGGAATGTCCAGCAAAATGGATGCAAGGCCATAACGCGCATTGAATTCGCCATTGGTGTCGTCATTGGTCGAGTTTGTGGTCGTGATAATTGGCGGGCCGAAGAAAACGAAAGTTGAGACAACATTTGAATTGCTGGTATCGGCATTATTTGAAAGATAGCCAAATTCAGCTTCAAAACGCGGCGAAAACATTCCAAGATTTCCAAAACTGTAACCGCCAATAAAACTCGCGTTAAAGCCTGTGTCTGTGTCTACGGATGTCGCGGTAACTGTCGATGTGAAAATGATTGGCGGCAGACCGGTCACCACTGTGTCGTTAAAAGACGACGTGCCGGACTGAAAATTCAAGCCGCCGCGCGCGCCGATATAAGGCCCAGAACCTGCTGCAAGAGCCGGCAAAGAAGCTGAAAAAAGCACAGCCGAAATTGCAGCGGCACGTAAAAAACCTGATGTCATCTTCATCCCCTCAGAAAAATCCCTGAGCGTCTTTAGGGGCCATTAGCCCGATTTACAACTGTTATTTGCTGCAAAACATAAAAACGGCGCCCGAAAGCGCCGTCTCAAAAGCTAGCAACAGAAAGAATAAATTAGAAATTTAGTCCTCCTGTTTCACGGCCCATGCCGCTTGGCATGGTGAAACCTGAGCCTTGTGACAAAAGCCGATAGGGCAACCAATGAAAAAAGTTGAAGCCAGAATAGCAGCACGAAAAATTCTAATGTTGCTATGGTGCCCGTAAAAATTTGAGATGTCGTTAGAGCTTATTGATCTCAACAACAGCGCGGCTTGAGTTTGCCCCAAAAAAAAGGCGCCGACAGGCGCCTTTAATGCAAGCTTGGAAATGGTTTATGCCGCCAAGTTGCCTTGTGGCGTCATCTTATCGACAATTTCAGGAAGGACTGACGAAAGCCTTTTGAGAAGCTCGTCACGCGGCAAACCCGTTTGTTGTACAAGATCGTCAATCAACTGAGGGGTCAAAGCTTTTGCAACATCAGGTTCGCTGGCTGGCAAGTTTTGCCCCGTTCCAATCCAGCTGTCTGCCAGATGTCCAAGACCACCTTGGCGGAAAGAATCGATAAGGTCACGAAGCCCGCCTTTGGGATTGTCATTGGCGCCGGTCGTTGCCCCACCCATACCGTTAATTAGCTCGCCAATCTTGTCACGGTTTTGCCAGCCAGCAACCGCTGCTAGACCTAAAAGAGCTTTAAGCATTGTGCTTGTCGTTGCCATACGGGTTCTCCTGGTTAAAGTTTTCAATTTTTAATAACAGACATTTATCAACGCGAAGAGTTGCAAAAAGTTCAGGCTTCATATTCTGCTGGGGTGAGGTCAACAACATTAAAGGAAGTCATTATGGGAAGTCTTATCTGGATGATACTTATCGGTGCCCTGATAGGTATGGTCGCAAAATTTCTTATGCCGGGCGATAACGAACCTAAGGGGTTTGTCCTGACAGCCATTCTTGGCATTGTCGGCGCAATCGTTGCATCTTACATCGGGCAGGCTTTGCACTTTTATGCGGATGGTGAGAGCGCGGGCTTCATTGCATCAGTGCTCGGCGCCATTGTTGTTTTGTTCGTTTATGCAGCAGTTATGAAACGCCGCGTTTGATTGAATTAAATAATAAAAAACGGCGCCATTTTTGGCGCCGTTTTTTTATTCGTAATCGGCTTTGGGCATTTATAATGATTGGAGGAACTTAAGATTTCTAAGCGTAGCTTAGAAATCCATTCCACCACTCAAAGCCGTTTATGGCTTTGGGCATTTATAATGATTGGAGGAACTTAAGATTTCTAAGCGTAGCTTAGAAATCCATTCCACCCATTCCACCATTCAAAGCGGTTCCACCGCTTTGAACATTTGGAAAAGATGGGTGGCTGCTCGGAACGGACTTCCTTAGAAATCCATTCCACCCATTCCACCATTCAAAGCGGTTCCACCGCTTTGAACATTTGGAAAAGATGGGTGTCTGCTCGGAACGGATTTCCTTAGAAATCCATTCCTCCCATTCCACCCATGCCGCCGCCCATACCGCCTGGCATGCCGCCAGCTTCTTTCTTCGGCAGTTCGGAGATCATGGCCTCTGTTGTAAGAAGCAGAGCTGCAACCGACGCAGCGTCCTGAAGCGTATGACGGACAACCTTGACCGGATCGATGATACCGGCTTTGACCATGTCGACATATTCTTCGGTGCGCGCATTGAAACCGAAATTGTCGTCTTTCGATTCCATGATGCGGTTGACAACGATCGAGCCTTCGACGCCGCAGTTTTCAACAATCTGGCGGATCGGTGCTTCAAGCGCTTTCAACACGATGTTGATGCCGGCCTGCACATCGCCATTTTCGGCAGTGATTTTGCCAACGGCTTTGCGCGCGCGCAGCAATGCAACGCCGCCACCTGGAACAATGCCTTCTTCAACGGCTGCGCGTGTGGCTGAAAGTGCATCGTCAACGCGGTCTTTACGCTCTTTCACTTCAACTTCCGTTGCGCCGCCAACACGGATGATGGCAACACCGCCAGCCAATTTGGCCAGACGTTCCTGAAGTTTTTCGCGGTCATAATCAGAGGTTGTTTCCTCGATCTGTGCCTTGATCTGCGTAACGCGGGCGGCAATTTCTTTCTTGTCGCCTGTGCCGTCAATGATCGTTGTTTTTTCCTTTTCAATCAGGATTTTCTTGGCGCGTCCCAACATTTTGATGGTGACGTTTTCAAGTTTAATGCCGAGATCTTCAGAAATCATCTGGCCGCCGGTGAGGGTGGCGATGTCTTCCAGCATGGCCTTACGGCGATCGCCGAAGCCAGGTGCTTTCACAGCAGCAACTTTCAATCCGCCGCGCAGCTTGTTGACGACGAGTGTCGCCAGTGCTTCGCCTTCGACATCTTCCGCAATAATGACAAGCGGGCGCGATGTTTGAACCACAGCTTCAAGAACAGGCAACATAGCTTGAAGGCCTGTCAGCTTCTTTTCAAAGATGAGGACGTAAGGGTCTTCAAGTTCAGCCACCATCTTTTCAGCATTGGTGATGAAGTAAGGGGAGAGATAGCCGCGGTCGAACTGCATGCCTTCGACGATATCAACCTCTGTTTCCAGCGATTTGGCTTCTTCAACCGTGATCACGCCTTCATTGCCGACTTTTTCCATCGCATTGGCAATTTCCTTGCCGATGAATTCATCGCCATTGGCTGAAATTGTTCCAACCTGTGCGATTTCTGCCGTCGATTTGATTTTTTTGGCTTTTGATTTCAGCTCGGCGATGACGGCTGTAACAGCCTGTTCAATGCCGCGTTTCAGATCCATCGGGTTCATTCCGGCGGCAACGTATTTTGCGCCTTCTTTGACGATGGCCTGTGCAAGAACGGTGGCTGTCGTTGTGCCGTCGCCTGCCATGTCGTTTGTTTTTGACGCTACCTCACGGAGCATCTGTGCGCCCATGTTTTCAAAACGGTCAGCAAGTTCGATTTCTTTTGCGACCGTCACGCCGTCTTTCGTGATGCGCGGTGCGCCAAACGATTTTTCGATGACAACGTTGCGGCCCTTCGGTCCAAGCGTCACTTTTACTGCGTTGGCAAGCGTATCAACGCCGCGCAACATCTTCTCGCGCGCATCGGCGGCGAATTTTACATCTTTAGGTGCCATAATAATTCAGTCCTTTTTCTGGTTCAGATTCAGGCAATAATGCCCATGATGTCGCTTTCCTTCATAATCAGAAGGTCGCTGCCATCGATTTTCACTTCCGTGCCCGACCATTTGCCGAACAGAACGCGGTCGCCTTTTTTCACGTCGAGGGGGGCAATCTTGCCCGCATCGTCACGTGCGCCAGGGCCAACAGCAATGATTTCGCCTTCCATCGGCTTTTCCTGCGCCGTTTCTGGAATAATAATGCCGCCTTTGGTCTTTTCTTCGTTTGTCACGCGGCGAACAACCACGCGGTCGTGTAAGGGACGAAATTTCATAAGTCGATGTCCTTGTTATTAAAATTGGTTTGAGTCGAGATCAGGGTTTGTGGCAAATGCGCCATTTGGCACTCATAACATGTGAGTGCCAGCCTGTCCTGTTCAGATAGGGTGAGCCTTTATAGGAGTCAAGGCCATGCACAGGACTAACTTGCGTTTCACGCCCGTTCAGGGAACAACAGAATAATAAAACAATCAGGAGTTGAACACGACGATGCGCGCTGTCTTTTTTGCCATTCTGGCTTTTACGGGTTTTGGCGCTGTTACGGCTTCAAATGCGCAAGACTATGTCCCTTACCGTGACCGCCAGCCACAACAATCTCAGCCGATGCGCCTTGATGTCTCGCCGGTTGTCCCTGCCAGCTTTTTTGCCGGCTCATGGGGACAGGTTTCGTTCAATAATGATGGCGACATCCCTAAAATGCGTGGTATTGCCCGCCAATATTGCGGCTCACTTGCTGTGCCTATCCGCACCGCATCGCCGACAAGCTTCATGATGTATGTAACAACCGAGTTAAAAGAAGTTCAGGTCTATGAGCAGGGCGGCCAGCAGTTTATTGTTCCGGTGGCGCAACTAAGCGATGGCGTCGTGCGTGAAGCGCGGGCACTTCATGTCGTTGATAACAATGCTTTTACCCTGCATTATCTCGATGAAAATGCCCATTCGCGTTACGGAGATAACCTGTTTGTGCGCTGTGGCTCACATGACGATGTCATGGCATCGAGCCCCAGAGCCAAAAAGACAAAACCTGCAAAACGCCGCTCGAGAAGATAAGAACGCAACTTTTTGCAATGTCCTGCGTTGGTAGAAACAAAACAACGGAGCACCTATGCGTATTTTTCAATTTGCAACACTCTGGTTCTTGTTCGGTATTGGCTTGGCTTGCAGCTAGGCTTTAGCACTGATCAAAAAGAGATCTCTTTTGCTTAAATAGAGCGTGTTCAGGCATGTCTTTTCATGGCAACGACAAAGGCCTGCAAACAACAAATTTTTGAAAATCTGTGAAACAGAATAGTTGGTCACATATTTTTTAGCTTAGAGTTTTAGCTCGCTAAACAATCCAACCTGTTCAATCATCCCGTTTTTCATAACGACAATACGGTCGGCAAGTTTCAAAACGTCGGGCTGAGTTGAAAAAATAAGCGCTGTTTTGTTTTTTATAAGCGCTGCAATTGCAGCGGCATCATCATCGATGCCTGTGTCGCTCTGTTCAACCACGACGATGGGCGCATCTTTGATAATGGCGCGCGATACGTTTAGCGCGCGCTGCTGCGGAGCTGAGAAACTGTCATCGACAATGCTGTGAAAACCATGCTGTTTTGCCGCAATAAAATCATGCGCGCCGCTGCGCCGTACTGCATCGATCACATCATTCTGCTTTGCTGTTGGTAGTCCGACACGCAGGTTTTCCATGACGGAGCGTGAAAACAGGCTGACATGTGCCGACACAAGCGCAATCTTTTCGCGAAGGGTTTGCAGTCGCACATCATGGACATTTTGGCCATCAATTGTAATTGCGCCTGACAACGGATCGGCAAAACGCATTAACAAGGCGGGCAGCGTTGATGTACTGCCGTCCGTGCTGGTGAATGCCACTTTCTCATGCGGTAAAATTGTCAGGTTAAAATTTGTAAGATTTGTTTCGCCGGGGGCATGAAAGTCAACATTGTCGAAAACAATCTGGCCTTGGCCCGGAACGAACACCTTGGCGTCTGGCACATCGGACAAGGCCGCCTGTGCATCCAGCAGTGCAAAGAAAGCCGCGATCGGCGCTTTATCAAACAGAAGAAGATTTGCTGCGCTGACAAGCCGCCAGACACAGGCGCTAAGCAGGACGGAAAGGCCTGCAAAAATAACAACATCGCCAATGCTGGCGCTGTTCGATGTGTAATAGGACAGCGAGCACGCCGCCATAATGGCAAGCACAAGCGCGCCGCTGGCTGTTGCCAGAACATGGCGGCGCGTCCATGCGTTCATCACAGGAAATTCAGCGCCGAGCAGATCCTGTGTCGCGCGCGTGACATCTTCCATTTCACCGGCAAGTCGACCGTAAGATTGCACAATCATGGCTTTGCCCATGCTGTCGGCAATGCGCTGGTCCAGCCGCGCATGTGCAGTTTCAACCTGTTCTTGCGCTGCAAACGCCTTGTGCAGCAGCACTGCGCCCAAAATGCCAAGGCAAATCAGCAAGGCGTATAGAAGGATGGCGAGCTGCCAGCACGCATAAAAAGCAAGCGGTACAGACAGAACGAGAATGATAAAGGCAGGCAGGTGCTCGCGAAAAAATGCGTTTGCCAAAAAGAAAATTTGGTCCACGCCGCGCAGCATGATGGTGCGCATACGGTCGAGCCGTGCGCGGGCAGAGGCGAACCCGCTCGAAGCCGAAATGTTCTGCTCAAAAAAGCGCGTCATTGCATTCAGCCTTGCGCGGTGGCCAAGCTGCGAGGCCTGGCTTGTCACCAAAAGACTGGTGCCAACGAACAGCAATGAGGCGACAATCCAAACGATCAGCACGGCAGAGGGTGAGTTGTTGTCAACAAGCGCCTGCACAAACCAGCCAAACAGCGCGACCTGCGACAATAAAAAAAAGCCATTAAAAATAGCGCCAGCTGCAAGAAGCAAAGCGCGGGACTGTTCCGATTTCATCAGGCCGAGAACGCGGCTGTAAAGACCAAGAGTATGCATAGGTGTCGCCTAGCGCGAATGGCCTGGGCTTGCAAGGCGGGGGCGGAATTAAGCGATAACAGGGGGTTACGAACCGGCATTTCCTTTGCTAAGGCTTTCCTCTTCCTTGAGATTTAGAAACGAGCCTTGCCCAATGAGCAGTTCATCAAACCGCGCCACGCCCAACAATCTTGAAGCCTTGTGGATGCCTTTCACGTCCAACCGTAACTTCAAGGCTCATCCGCGTATGGTGACCAGCGCCGAGGGCATGTATTATTCAAAGCCGGACGGCGCCAAGGTGATGGACACTGTTGCCGGCATGTGGTGCTGCAATGCAGGGCACAACCGTCCGCGTATCGTCGAAGCCATCCAAAAACAGGCTGCAATTCTCGATTATGCGCCGGCCTTTTCATTCGGCTATGCGCCGGCTTTTGAATATGCCTCTCGCCTTGCCACGTTGTCGCCTGGCAAACTCAACCATGTGTTTTTCGGCAATTCCGGATCTGAAGCTGTTGATACTGCGCTGAAAATGGCGCTGGCTTACTGGCGCTATAAAGGTGAAGCCAGCAAAACGCGGTTTATCGGCCGCGTGCGCGCCTATCATGGTGTTGGCTTTGGCGGCATTTCCGTTGGTGGCATTGCTTTCAACCGCAAAATGTACAGCGCGCAATTGCTGCCCGGCGTCGACCACCTGCCGACAACTTACAATCATGAACATCAGAAATTCTCGATCGGAGAGCCTGAATGGGGCGCGCATCTGGCCGATGATCTTGAGCGCCTGATCATGCAGAATGATCCTTCAACTGTTGCTGCCGTCATCGTCGAGCCGATGTCAGGTTCGGGCGGTGTGGTTCCGCCGCCCAAAGGCTATCTGGAAAAGCTGCGGGCGATTTCAAAAAAATACAATGTTCTGCTGATTTTTGATGAGGTCATCACCGGCTTTGGCCGTCTGGGGCATTTATGGGCGGCCGAGCGTTACAATATCGAGCCGGACATGATCTGCTTTGCCAAGGGCGTGACATCGGGCACCGTGCCGATGGGCGGTGTTTTGGCGTCATCGGAAATTTACGATGCCTTTATGCAAGGGCCGGAACATGTCGCCGAATTTGCCCATGGCTATACTTACACCGCGCACCCTCTGGCGATTGCCGCGGCAAATGCCACGCTCGATGTTTATCTTGAAGAGGGACTGTTCCAGCGCGTCAAAGACCTCGAGCCTTTCTGGGCGGAAGCTGCAATGACATTGAAAAATGCCAAAAATGTCGTCGATATCCGCACCTTGGGTTTCACGGCAGGCATTGAACTGTCGTCGCGTGAAGGCAAAGTTGGCGAACGCGGCCTTGAAATTCTCGACCGCTTGTTCAATGAATATAATTTGATGGTGCGTGTCACCGGCGACACGATTGCGCTGACACCGCCATTAATTATTTCCAAGCATGAAATCGAAGAAATTTTCGACAAGATTGGAAAGCTGCTCAAAGATCTGAAATAAAAAAGATGAGCCGCAGCATCCTTCGATCCTGTGGCTCATCTGAAATTATATTTTATGAGTCCCTGTAAAGCGGTTTTTAAGAACGTTTAGCACACCGCTACATTCCGTTTTTTGCGGGGATAATTTTCTTCGTGACCTTGGCACGAATTGTTTGGTTGCCCTTCAGCTGGCTGTCGCCAACAACATAAGGGATGACAGCGTATTTATCTGGAACTGTCCGTACCAGATCGTAAATGTCTCGGTTGATAAAACGCACGCAGCCATGCGAGGCATAACGGTTTTTCGACGTTACCAAACCTGGCGCATTGGTGCCGTGAAGGCGCTTGCCGGTATTTGCAAGCTGAAAATCACCTGCGCCTTTCGGGTTTTTTAAAATGCCGCCTGCAATCGAATAGCCAGGTTTCTGGCCGAGCTCTTTGGCAATTCCGTTCGGCGCGCGCCAGATCGGGTCGACATGCGCAGCAATGATATAAGTGGATTTGTTCAAGCGGTTGGCGGGTTTTTTCGCCGAGACAATATTGTAGCGAAACACATGCCCGTCAGTTTTGACGTAATAGGCGAAGTTATGCGTCTGGTCGACATAGATCGCGCCTTTCTTCGGCCCGTTCCATGTTTTCGACACATCGATGCGCGTGCTCTTGCCAAGCGGCAGGCGGCTGCTTCTAAGGCGGCGGGAAAATTCTTCTTTTGCAGCGATAGCGGTTTTTGTTTCTGTATCGCGAGATGCGGCCGTTTTTGTAACAGTATTGTTCATGGCTTGCCCCTTTTGGGGCCACTCATTAGGCCAACGCTGCAAAACGTCAAGTCAATTTCAGCTCAAGTCTGCAATCACAGCGTGTTTAAGGTTGCAAATAGACTTTTGGAACACCTTCGACATTCATGCAGGCAAAAACGATGACACCGCCCCAGAGCAGCAAGGAAAGCGCGCCTGCAATCTTGACAAAGTTAGGAGCTCTCTGCCGCAAGGTGTGATTGGAGCGCAGATTGCACCAGTTATAAACCGCTGCATTTGCCATTCCAAGACCTGTGAGCAAAAGTTTTGGCGCGAAATAGGCATGCGAACCTACAGGCAGCGGCTCATATAAAAAAAGCATGACGCCTGTTATAAACGCCACGACAAAAGTGAGGTAAACGCATGGCAAAATGAGGCGGGCAAAATCACGCAGCGTTACGCTGGTTCCGTTGCCAATCATTTGAAGATCCAACACGACGATTCCACCAAAAAAAGCGCTCATGCTTATAACGTGCAAGAGGCGCACGATGTAATGATAAGGTTGAAGCGCAAAATGATAGCTGCGGTTGTCAAGGGCAACCAAGACATCGGAGGGAATGCGTAATGCATCAAAGAAACTGGGATCGGCCATTGCACAACCCCTGTTTATTTACCGCTTTGCGGATAGGTAAACTCAAAACTCTGGTCAAAAGGCTGCCACCATTCGGGCACGCCTGTTTGCGCGTCTGTGTGGCGATAGAAACCGTTTTTTGACGGCGGCTCAAAATGGTAGGTCAGTTTGTAAGTACCGGCTCCGTTCATTTTGACGTTGTCGGCATAATGCGGGCCATCTTTTGCGATCATCGGTTTCAGCGTTCCAGTCGCTGTCCAGTCGCTTCCGGTTTTCTCGATTTTATAGCCAATGCTTAAATAGCCAATCCAGGCACCGTCACCATAGCCATGGGTGTTGTCGGCGGTTGCGTGCACATCGGCCTCAACGTGGATAACATCGTCGCCATGCATCATATGGTTGTCCATTGGCGCCATTTCGATGCCAACCAGATAGTTTGCAACGATCTCCATGTCCTCATGGTGCACGGGCCCGCCGATGTAAAACTCGCGTGCCTGTGCCGCGCCGATGCTGCCAATCAATGCCACTACCAATGCTGTTTTTTTCATCACTCTCGCCTATTTGACAATCAGCGCGCTTCTTGCGCTGTCGTGGTACTCGCCTTTTAACTCATAGCGGCCTGGCACAAGCGGGGGTATGGCAATTGTGCGCGTGCCATGCGGCCTTACAATTTTTTCGATGTGAAGGGCGGCACATTCAATTTCTTCAGGCGTGTCATCTTCGTTTTTGATAACAAGATTGACAGCCTTACCAGCAGGAATGTTGATTTCGGACTGGTCAAATTTATTGTCTTTGAGTGTCAAAATAATATCGCTCTTGCTGGCCCCGCCAAGCATGGGTTTGGCGAGCACGAAGCCGACCGCGCCGATAAACAAAAGAGACAACACAAGTTTTGGATGAATACGCATAGGATTGGCTATCTACGTAAGCTGCAACCGTTGTCAATGTTCTTTTCGCAGCTTAGAAACGTTCTAGTGAAATGACAGTGCTGTCGTTCGCGCTCAATGCTGCAATAGCAAAGCAAACAGAGCGAAACAGAACCACTGTTCCTGTTTTGAATTTTTCTAATTCTAAATGTTGCGTTCGAGGGGCTGACAAAAAAGGCCAGCTAAGTGAGCTGGCCTTTTTAAAAGAGATGTCGTTTTTTTTTAACGGCGGATGATGACCGGCGTTCCAACATGCACGCGTTCAAACAAATCCATCACGTCCACATTGTTCATGCGGAAGCAACCGGAAGAAACGGCCTGACCAATTGTCTGCGGATCATTTGAGCCGTGAATGCGGTACAGGGACGAGCCAAGATACATCGCGCGTGCGCCAAGCGGGTTGGCAACGCCGCCTTCCATATGACCTGGAAGACCTTTTTGACGTTTGTGCATCTGTGGTGGCGGTGTCCAGCCCGGCCAGACTTTTTTCTGGCTGATTGTTTTATTGCCCGACCATTCAAAACCGCGGCGGCCAACGCCAACCGTGTACTGAAGCGCCGTTCCATCCTTTTGCACGAGTGTCAGCGTGCGGTCGCTGGTCTCAATGACGATTGTGCCTGCGCGCTCGCGGCCCTGCCATTCGATGACACGTTTGGTGGACGGACCGTCCCAAACCTGCTGATCAATAGGTGAGCGCTGCTCGATTGAATTTTCAATTGTATTACAGCCGCCAAGCGCCAAAGCGCCGGCCAGCACAACTGCGCAAATCCCCGTGCGCAGGAAAGTATATGTTTTCATAAGTTTAGAACCCTAACCCCTGGTGTTCGAATCACCGCAAAGCATAAGGCCATGCGCGTTAATGAATCGTCGCGCGATATAGATGCCACGCCGGATCAAACTTCAAGAACCATGGGACAAACAATGGTGGACTGTTGCATCCTTGCCGCACTTGCCGACACAAGGGCGCGGCACATTCTGTGATACACTTGGATGAGAGCGCGATTCGAATGTCGGGCAGCAATGAAATGCCAGATTTTAACGAGTAAAGACGAATGAATTTTTTGGGTCAGACCGTAATTATTATCGCCATGGCGCTCATCGCCGTGTCGCTCAGCGGCGTTTCCTATATTCTTTTCAAGGTGGAACTTGGCACCGTGGTCATGCTGGCCGCCGGGCTTTTCGCCCTGCAGGTCATCTTTCAGCTGGCAAGCTGGCGCGTGCGCGACAAAATCAAAAACGCCAGTGATATGAACGATCTTGGCCGGGCGCTTGAGAGCGCCACCCGCGATATCTCCATCCTAAACAACAAAATCAGGGTTCTGGAAGAGGCAGGCGTCGTTCGCTGCGTGCAGGATGTGTCCACACTCAAAAGCGCTATGCAGGGCATCCATACCCAGATGGAGCAGGTCGGCATTACTCTTCAGCAGCATCAGGAGCAGATCCAGTCGGCGCGTCTGCAGGCCTCTCATGCCCCCAAACAGCCTATTCAAGGCTTTGGCGCGCAAATGCGCGAATCTCAGGCACAGGTCGCCATGTCGCCGCCACCGCGGCGGGGCCCGTTGGGCCATCTCGATGCTGTCAGTGCCGCTGATGTGGTGCGCCATGTGATCGACCAGGGCCGCATTGAAATTATGCTGCAGCCGATTGTAACCCTGCCGCAGCGCAAGATCCGCTGGTATGAAATTTTAAGCCGTATGCGCCTTGAAACAGGTGAAATCTTGTTGCCGGAAGACTTTCTTCCGTCAATGGCGATGGGCGATCTGGCGCTGACCTTCGATACGCTTGTGCTTTATCGTGCCGTGCAGCTGGTGCGCCGGATGCAGACACGCAACAAAGAAATCGGTGTTGTCGTCAATCTGTGCGCGGCAAGCCTGTCGGGCGGCGTCGCGTTTGAACACTTGATCGATTTCCTCAGCGCCAACAGCGCCCTGAATGACTCGCTTGTGCTGGAAATCTCGCAAAGCGCCTATAATTCTCTTGGCGCGCTTGAGTTTGAAAGCCTTGCAGCGATTGCCAAGCTCGGCTTCCGGTTTTCGCTCGACCAGACCCGCGATATGCGCCTCGACGCCAAAGCGCTGGCCGACCGCGGGTTCAAAACCGTCAAAATCCCCGGAGAGGTTTTGCTTGGCCGCATGGCTGGCGGATCGGGCGACATTCATCCCGCCGATCTGTCCGACATGCTGAACCGTTATGGCATTGCGCTGGCCGCTGACAAAATCGAAGCCGAGGCCACGGTCATCGATCTTCTGGATTATGATATTGCCTATGCCCAAGGCTTCCTGTTTGCGCCGCCGCGCCCGGTCAAAGCTGACGTGCTGGACGATTTACCGCTCAGCGATGCACCAAAAACCTCGATCAGTGCCTGATTTCAAGCGTTAAAAACAGCGTCCAGCTTGCCTTTAAGGGTTGCCGCATTAAACGGCTTGATCAGGTAATTGCTCGCGCCCGCTTTTCGGGCGGCGACTATTTGCTCATTTTTTGAATCTGCCGAGACCATGATGAAGGGTGTTTGCGCCAGATCGTGGTCGGCACGGATTTGCTCAAGAAGAGAAAAACCGCTCATCGGCTCCATATTCCAGTCGGAAATGACAAGCCCGTAATTGCGTGTTTTCAGCTTGTCGAGCGCTTCATTGGCGCTGAGCGCCTCGTCGACGTCAACAAAACCAAGCTGTTGCAGGAGGTTGCGGATAATGCGGGCCATCGTTCGATAGTCATCGACGATGAGGATGGGCATTGCGGCGTCAGCGGCCATGTTCTTTAAGTCCTTACGCAGGGCACAAAACCAACCCTGCCGGACAAAGGCAGGAGGCTTAAAAAAGCATAAGCATTTGTTGCAAACAGGGAGTTAACAACGGCCCCCGGCTTTCAAAATTTTTGCTCGCAACAGGGGCATAAAGCCCTTAAAGCCTTAAGCGGGACATGTGTTGTGTCATCCCTTTGTGCCGTTGAGAGCCTTTTGTTTCAATCCATCGATATACATTCGCCTTTTCCGCAAGATTTGCGCGGTGCTGTAGTTGCGATTGGCAATTTTGACGGTGTTCATCTTGGCCATCAGGCCGTTCTGGCCAAAGCGCTTGAAATCGGTGCGGCGCAAAACCGGAAGGTTCTGGCGCTGACGTTCGAGCCGCATCCGCGCGCGTTTTTCAAACCCCAGCCGCCACTTTTTCGCCTGACCCCGCCAGAAGAAAAACTCTTGCTGTTTGAAGCCTTCGGCCTTGATGGCGCTATCATCGAAGCTTTCAATAGCAATCTGGCACAGATGAGCGCGGCCGCTTTTATCGCCGAGCTTCTGGGGCAGAAATGCGGTGCGGCGCATATCGTCGCCGGCCATGATTTTCATTTCGGCAAAGGCCGCGAGGGCAGCCCTGCCACTTTGCCGGCGCTGGCCTTACAAAACAAGATGGGCGTAACGCTGGTCGAGGCTGAAACGGGCGACGGCACAACCGCCATCTCGTCATCGGCCATTCGCGCCAGCCTGCATGGCGGAGACATCAACACGGCAAATAAAGATTTGGGCTATCGCTGGTGTGTTGGCGGAAAGGTGCAGAATGGCGACAAGCGCGGTCGTACGCTTGGCTTTCCGACCGCCAATGTCGCGCTTGGCGAAGGGTTTGGTTTGAAACACGGCGTCTATGCTGCAAGGGTTTTTGTAAAGGGGGCGTGGTATGGCGCTGCCGTCCACTTTGGCACGCGTGTGCAGTTTGGCGGCGGGGCACCGCTTCTGGAAGCCTATATTCTCGACTTTAAAGGCGATCTTTACGGCGCGGCGCTGCATGTCGAATTCATCCGCTTTTTGCGAGGTGAAAAAAAATTTGCCGATGTCGCGGCGCTGGTCGCGCAAATGAAACAAGATGTCGATGCGGCGCGGCAGGCCATTTCGGCAACGCTTCGCGCGCCCCAGACGCTGCTTCAATCACGCATTGAACAGCTGAAAGGTGCTTGCGAAGGTGCCTCGAATGTCCGAAAGCTTGTGCCATGAGTGATACCGCCAAAAAATATGGCCCATCCGGCAATGATTATTCGCAAACGCTGTTTTTGCCGCAGACGGAATTTCCGATGCGCGCAGGCCTGCCGGAGCGCGAGCCGGAGATTTTAAAACACTGGGAAGAGATTGATCTTTACGGCCAGCTGCGAGCGCAGGGCAAGGGCCGCACGCGCTACACGCTGCATGACGGCCCCCCTTATGCCAACGGCCATATTCATATCGGCACGGCGCTGAATAAAATCTTGAAAGATTTTGTCGTGCGCTCGAAACAGATGGCGGGTTTTGAATGTAATTATGTGCCGGGCTGGGATTGCCACGGCCTGCCGATCGAATGGAAAGTCGAAGAGCAATACCGAAGCGCCGGTAAAAACAAGGACGATGTGCCGATCAACGAATTTCGCGGCGAATGCCGTAGCTATGCGGCCAAGTGGCTGGACGTGCAGCGCGAGGAATTCAAGCGCCTTGGCGGCACGGGCAATTGGTCACAACCATATGCAACGATGGACTTCAAAGCAGAGGCCGCGATTGCTGGCGAGTTGATGAAGTTCGCCATGTCGAACCAGCTGTATCGCGGTTCAAAACCGGTGATGTGGGCAGTTGCAGAACGCACTGCGCTGGCGGAAGCAGAAGTTGAATATCAGGACGTCACATCCGACCAGATCTGGGTGAAGTTTCCTGTTGTGAAGTCATTGCTCAAAACAGGGCCAACGTCACACCAAGCTTATGTTGTTATCTGGACAACAACGCCTTGGACCATTCCCGGCAACCGCGCGATTTCGTTTTCCAAGAAAATTTCTTACGGAATTTATGAAGTCACGGAAGCGGCCGACGACAACTGGCTGAAGACGGGCGAGAAACTTATTCTTGCCGACAAGCTGGCTGAAGAGGTTTTCAAGCAGGCGCGAGTGGCGAGTTATAACAAATTAGAGAGCATTTCATCGGACGATCTTGCTGGGTTACTGGTCGGCCATCCTCTCGCAGCACTCGGCTATAATTTTAAAGTTCCGCTTCTCGACGGCGATCACGTCACCGATGACACCGGCACTGGGTTTGTGCACACCGCGCCAAGCCATGGCCGCGACGACTTTGAAGTCTGGATGAACAACAAGTCCGCGCTCGAAGCACGCGGCATCGATACGCATATTCCGTACACGGTCGACGAGCACAGCGCCTACACCAAAGAAGCGCCGGGCTTTGCGGGCAAGCGCGTTCTGAAAGATGATGGCTCAAAGGGCGATGCCAATGACGCCGTGATCGAGGCGCTCAAAAACGCCGGCATGCTCGCCGCGCGTGGGCGTTTAAAACATTCCTATCCACATTCATGGCGCTCAAAAACGCCGGTGATTTTCCGCAACACGCCGCAATGGTTTATTGCGATGGATAAAACACTGGACGATGGCAGCACGCTGCGCAGCCGCGCCCTGAAAAGCATCAGTGATACGCAATGGCATCCGGCCATCGCCCAGAACCGCATTACCGGCATGGTCAAAGACAGGCCGGACTGGGTCGTCTCGCGCCAGCGCGCATGGGGCGTGCCGATTACCGTGTTCGTGCATAAAGACGGCGGCGAGGTGCTGCAGGATATCGAGGTCAATGCGCGCATCCTCAAGGCCTTTGAAGATGAAGGCGCGGATGCGTGGTTTGCGGAAGGTGCGGCAAAGCGGTTCTGGCCGGATTTCGATGGCAATGAATGGCAAATGGTCACCGACGTTCTCGACGTCTGGTTTGATTCAGGGGCGACCCATGTGTTCACGCTTGAACAGCGCAGTGATCTGGAAGCGGCAGGCGCCTGCAACAACACGGTTGTTTATTTCGAAGGCTCCGACCAGCATCGCGGCTGGTTCCAGTCAAGCCTGCTCGAGGGCTGCGGCACACGCGGCCGCGCGCCTTATGATATTGTGGTCACACATGGTTTCGTGATGGCGCAGGACGGCCAGAAAATGTCGAAGTCGAAGGGCAACACGATTGCACCGCAAGACATTATCAAACAGTCCGGCGCCGATATTTTGCGTCTGTGGGTGGCGTCATCCGATTATGCGGAAGACCTGCGCATCGGCCCTGAAATTATCAAGACCGCATCGGAAACCTATCGCAAACTGCGCAACACGCTGCGCTGGATGCTGGGGACGTTGGCGCATTATACACCCGACGAAACGGTCTTGTTTCAAAACATGCCCGAACTTGAGCGCTACATGCTGGCCGAGCTTGCAGCACTCCACACGAAGATTGAAAGCGCCTATGCAGCCTTCGATTTCAAGCGTGTCGTGCATCTTCTGACCCAATTTATGATTACGGATCTCTCCGCCTTCTATTTCGATATTCGCAAAGATGCGCTCTATTGCGATCCGATCTCATCACCTGTGCGGCAGTCAGCGCTTACGGTTGTGCATGAGCTGTTCAGCCACCTCACGCGCTATCTGGGGCCGATCCTTAGCTTTACTGCAGAAGAGGCATGGCGCGCTTTTGAGACCGGCGCGAGGGCATCAGTGCATTTGCAGCCTTTCCCGCAAGCCAAAGCTGAATGGCAGAACGATGTCCTCGTCGCAAAATGGGAAACCGTCCGTCAGGTGCGTAAAGTCATCACCGGCGCGCTGGAAGTTGAGCGCACCGCAAAAACCATAGGCTCATCGCTGGAAGCGGCACCGCAGATTTATATTCATGACGCACAAACGGCGGACCTTGTTGCGGATATTGATTTTGCCGATATCGGCATCACAAGTGCAGCCACTGTTATGCAGTCCGGCACACCGGTCACGGCGTTTACGCTGCCCGATGTCAAAGGCGTTGCTGTGGTTTTTCAAAAAGCGGTTGGTGCAAAATGCGCGCGTTCGTGGAAAATTTCTTCTGAAATTGGTCAAGACAGCGAATATCCTGACGTCACGCCCCGCGATGCGCAGGCGCTTCGTGAATGGCACAAAGCGCAGGGCGCAAACGCGTGAAGCGTATCTCCTTTTACGGCCCGCATTCTGACATCGGCCTGATGGCGGCCTTGGCAAGTTTTCTTGCCGACCAGATTTTCAAAATCTGGATGGTTTATGGCTACCGGCTGACGGAGCATGAGCGGGTCGAAATGACCTCATTCTTTGATCTGGTCCTGACATGGAACAAGGGCGTGTCTTACGGCATGCTGACGCAAGGCTCCATTTACGGGCAATGGGCGCTGGGCGCGTTCAAAATCGCTGTATCGCTGGCTCTCATTGCAGTGATTGCCCGCGTCGCCCACAGGCTTCTCGCCCTTGCTTTGGGTCTTATTATCGGCGGTGCCATGGGCAATGCGGTTGACCGTTTCTGGCACGGCGGCGTTGCCGATTTCTTTTCCCTGCATTACAACGGTTTTTACTGGTACATTTTCAACATCGCCGATATCGCAATTGTGATCGGCGTCGCGCTACTCATCGTCGAGGGATTTGTTAAAACCTCTGCGGCCGAAAAAAAATGAAATTTTGTTGCAACGCTTCGTAAAAGGTTTGCTCATGAAAGTCGTTCTACTGGCTCTGGTTTCCGTGTCTCTTGCTGTGTCCCTTACCTCTTGCGGCGGCGCTGGTCCGCTTGGGATAGGCTCGGCTTCAAATGAGCCGATCGATTACAGCCCGCGCGCACCGCTTGTAATGCCGCCGCCTGACCAGCTTAGCGTTTTACCACCACCACAAAATGGCCCTGCCGTTATCGCGCCAGCACAGCACGCCGATGTTGTGCCAGAACCGCCGCCAGCAAGTTATAACAGCGCTGCACCCGTTCCTGCGGGCAACCCACCTGAAGAAGAACACTCCACATTTTTTGGACGGATGTTCAATTGAAAAATCATCACATGAAACTGATCGGCTTTGTCCTTGCGCTCATGTGCGCCAACACGACTGGCCATGCGCAAACGCCGGTAGACATTATTGCGCCGCAGTCGGACACATTTAATCTTGCAAACGGCATGCAGGTTGTCGTCATTCCCGACCACCGCGCACCTGTTGTGACGCATATGGTCTGGTATAAAATCGGCGCCTCAGACGAAGTGCCGGGCAAATCCGGTATCGCGCATTTTCTGGAACATCTGATGTTCAAGGGAACAAAGCTTCACCCATCCGGCCAGTTTTCAACATGGTTGTCGCAAATTGGCGGACAGGAAAACGCGTTCACCTCAAATGATTATACGGCTTTCTATCAGCGCACCGAAAAGCGCCGCCTGCCGCAGCTAATGGAATTTGAAGCCGACCGTATGGAAGGCCTTGTTCTGACAGATGAGGTTGTGCTGCCAGAGCGTGATGTCATCGTTGAAGAGCGCCGTCAGGTCATCGAGCAAAAGCCGGAAGCAATTCTGGCTGAATCCATGCTCGCTGCGCTCTACCTCAATCATCCTTACGGCACGCCCGTGATTGGCTGGATGCACGAAATGCAACAGCTTACCACCAAAGACGCGCTTGATTTTTACGGCAAATATTACACGCCCAATAACGCGATCCTCGTTGTTGCAGGTGACGTGACAACGGCTGACGTTAAAAAACTTGCCGAAGCGACATATGGCAAATTGCCGCGCCGCTCGGAGCCGCCACTGCGAAAGCGCCCTGTCGAGCCTGTGGCCCGTGCCGCGCGTGAGGTTGAGCTGGTTGACCAACGCCTGAAGCAGGTGGGTTGGTCACGCATTTATCTTGTGCCGTCATATTCAAGCCAAAAAAATGAATCTGCGCCGGCTTTGGAAGTGCTGGAAGAAATTCTTGGCGGCAATACCGGACGCATTTATCAAAAGCTTGTCGTTGAAAAAGGTATCGCTGCTGGCGCAAGCGTCAGCTATTCGGGGCAGGGTCTTGATAGCGGCAGGTTCTCGATTGATGCCACACCAAAATCAACGGCCGACTTTGCGGCTGTCACCAAAGAAGTCGATGCAATTGTCAAAGACGTGTTCATAAATGGCGTCACTGCAGAAGAGCTTGAGCGCGCACGCGCATCATTGCTGGCAACCAGCGTTTATGCCGAAGACAGCCAGACCTATCTTGCCCGTCTGTTTGGCGGTGGCTTGGCAACGGGGCTCAGCTTTGAAGCCATTCGCAACTGGCCGCAGTCAATTGCCGCTGTCACCCCTGCGGCCATTAAAGATGCGGCGCATGCATGGCTGCAAAAAGAACGCTCTGTTACTGGCCTTTTGATGATGCCACCCCCTGCCGACGCCGAACCGGCAAAACCAAAAACAGAAGGTCAAGCCCAATGATCGCCTCCATGATCCGTGTTGCCGTTCTGGCGTTCATTGTTGCTTTGGCTTTGCCACAAATGGCGCAGGCGCAGACACATGTGCAGCAAATCAAAACACCGGGCGGTATTGAGGCCTGGCTTGTGCATGAGACGAGCGTGCCGATGATCGCCATTAATTTTGGTTTCAAAGGCGGCGCGTCCCAAGATCCCGTTGGTAAAGACGGGCTCACCAAATTTATGTCCGGCCTGCTTGACGAAGGCGCAGGGCCTTACAACTCACGTTCATTTCAGGAAAAATTGCAGGCGATGGCGATTGCCCTGCAATTTGGCGTCGACCGTGATGTCATCACAGGATCCTTGACGACTTTAAGCGCCAACCGTGATGCGGCGTTCGAACTCCTGCGCCTGTCGCTGAATGAACCGCGCTTCGACAAAGATGCCGTTGAGCGTGTGCGCAACCAGATTTTTGCGATACAAAGACAGCAGGACACCGAGGCTGACAATCTCGCGGCCCAAGCATTCTCCGAAAACGCATTTCCAAACCATCCTTACGGGCGCCGCGTGCTTGGCACCGAAACAAGCGTGAAAGACATGAGCCGCGAAGATATTGTCGAGATGCACAAAAAACTTTTTGCGCGCGACAATCTGAAAATTACAGTGGTAGGCGATATTGAAGTTGCGGAACTCTCAATAGCGCTCGACAAGATTTTCGGCGCGCTTCCGGCAAAAGCACAGCTTGCCGATGTGCCCGAAATCAAGCTTGGTGGACAGGGACGGCAGATTGTTGTCGATGCAGGCGGCATGCAAAGCCAGATCCAGTTCGGTCAAGTTGGCCCCAAGCGTCATGATGCCGATTTCATGCCGACCTATCTTCTCAACCACATGCTAGGCGGCAGCGCTTTTTCATCGCGCCTTTATAAGGAAATTCGTGAAAAACGTGGCCTGACCTATGGTGTTTACACAGACCTTGCGACACTCGACCATGCAGGTGCTTTTGTCGGCACGATGTCGACAAAAAATGCCAGCGCCGGTGAAGCTTTAGGACTGGTGCGCAGCGAGATTGCCGCCTTCGTCAAAGACGGCCCGACCGATGATGAGCTTGCACAGACAAAAACCTTTCTGATCGGCTCTTACCCGCTCCGTTTCGACACGACGGGCAAAATTGCCAGCCTGCTGCTTGGGTTGCAGCTTGACGATTTTACGCCCGATTATCTGACAGAGCGCGAAGGCCTCATCAACGCCGTCACGAAAGACGACATCAAAAAAGCGGCGCAGAAAATGCTGTCTGATCCACTTCTTGTTGTTGTTGCGGGCCAACCAAAAGGCATTGAGGCAAAGTAATGTTTTACCATCAGCATACGGCGCTGTGCTGTGCCTCACGCATTGGCGACAGCGGATTGCCGGATATCACAATGCTTGACCAAAACAACAAGGCGCTTGAAGCGGTCGCGGCATTACGCAGTGATTATAAAAACAATGGCCTCGCCATTTTGCGCATTTCTGAAAAGACGGATGATATCGAGGCGATTGAGCGCGCAGCGCGTCGTCTGAAAAAAGCAGATGACGTTGTGTTTTTAGGCACAGGCGGTTCAAGCCTTGGCGGACAGGCGCTTGTACAGATTGCCGGATGGCATGTCGCAGGTGTCGACCCCTTTTTAGAAAAACCCCGCCTGCATTTTTTCGACAATCTTGATGCGGTAAGTTTTGAAACGCTGCTGTCACACATCACTCTTGAGAAAACGCAGTTTGTGACGGTTTCAAAATCGGGCGGCACGGCGGAAACGCTGGTGCAGACATTGCTTGTCACAGCGGCGCTGGAAGCCAAAGGCCTCAAACTTGCCGACCATTGCTTAGGGCTGACAGAGCCTGACAACTGGAAACCCAACACGCTGCGCAAATTTTTGAGCAAGTCCGGCGTCGAGATGCTGGAGCATGAAACCAGCATTGGCGGGCGCTATTCGGCGTTGACGAATGTCGGGCTTTTGCCTGCCGCGGTGATCGGCCTTGATATCCGCGCCATTCGTCAAGGCGCGCAAAGCGTCATCACAACATTTTTAGAGGCCAAAGACATTGCGCACAATCCGCCGGCGCTTGGTGCGGTTTTGATGCTGGCCTTTGATGAAAAACATATCAGCGAAAACGTGATCATGGCCTATAGCGACAGGCTGGAGCGTTTTACGGCATGGTTTTCGCAGCTCTGGGCAGAAAGTGTCGGCAAGCAGGGCAAAGGGACGACACCCGTGCGCGCGCTTGGCCCGGTTGACCAGCACAGCCAGTTGCAACTGTTTCTCGATGGCCCCGCCAACAAGGTCTTTACAATTTTGACTGTGGCGCAAAACCAGAATGCGCCGTCGATTTCTGCTGCATTGGCGGCACGTGCCGGGCTTGATGAATTTGCCAACAAAAGCATTGCCGATCTTGTCGCGGCGCAAAGCGCGGCAACGGCCGAAACCCTTGCCAAGCGTGGGCGGCCTGTTCGCACACTGCATGTCGAGACACTTGATGAGCGTGCCATTGGTGCGCTGATGATGCATTTTTTCCTTGAAACCATCATCGCGGCGCACATGCTGGGCATTGATGCGTTTGACCAGCCTGCTGTTGAAGAAGGCAAGGTTCTGGCAAAGGCCTATCTGGCGCGCGGCCATAACGAGACGGCTGGAGCCGCTTAAACTTGGCTGCTATAACGTTTTCATGACGACAATTCGCCAGCTTCCTCTTGCCCTGCAAAACCGCATTGCTGCGGGCGAAGTGATTGAGCGTCCCGCCGCAGCCGTCAAGGAACTTGTCGAAAACGCCATCGACGCCGGTGCACACAATATCAGCATCGAAATTGTCGGCAGCGGCGCGCAGATGATCCGCATTCAGGACGACGGCATCGGCATGACGCCGTCTGATCTGCAGATGGCAGTTGCGCGCCATGCCACGTCCAAGATCAAGGGCGACGATCTTCTCGACATCCACACATTCGGCTTTCGCGGTGAGGCATTGCCCTCTATCGGCGCGGTCGCGCATTTATCAATCATCTCGCGTCATGCCAGCGAACCACACGCATGGCATTTAAGCGTTGACAACAGCGCGCAGAGTGCGCTTCGCCCCGCCGCGCGCGACAAAGGCACGCTTGTTGAATTGCGTGATCTGTTTCATGCGTTTCCAGCGCGTTTGAAATTCCTGAAATCGGAACGGGCAGAGCGTGCGGCGATTATTGAGGTTCTTGAACGGCTGGCACTGGCGCAGCCTGCGGTGTCGTTGTCATGGTCATTTGATGCCAAGGCGCCGCGAAAAGTGGCCGCTACGACCGAACCGTCGCCAAGCCGCGCGCGGCTTTCTGCTTTGCTGGGTGAGGCATTGATTGCGCAAGCGCTTGAGGTTGAAGGCTTGGGCGAAGCTTTAAGTTTAAGCGGGCTGATCGGCCACCCCTCCCAGCACCATCCCACCACCCGCATGCAGTTTGTGTTCGTCAATGGCAGGCCGGTGCGCGACAGATTACTGATGGGCGCGCTGCGCGCCGCTTACGGCGATACGCTGCGCCGCGACCGTTTTCCTTTTGCGGCGCTTTTCATTGATGTCGATGTACAGGACATTGACGTCAATGTGCATCCTGCAAAAACAGAAATTCGTTTCCGTGACGCCGCTGCCATGCGCAGTCTTCTTGTCGGTTCGGTGAGGGCAGCGCTTGAGCGCAGCGGCATTACACCGCTGTCGCATCGCCTGAATGATTATATGGACAGCCAGTCAGGCACGCCTTTGCAAAGCCAAGGGTTTGCCGAAGCGCAACAGTCAGCGTTTATGCAAGATATGCCACCGCTCGCGCGCATGAGCGAAGAGAACATCACCGCTCTTCATCACCCGCTTGGAGCAGCGCGCGCACAGCTGCATGCCACTTATATTTTATCGCAAACGGAAGATGGGCTCATCTTGGTGGACCAGCACGCCGCCCATGAGCGTATCGTGTATGAAAAACTGAAAACCGCACTGCAGGGGCAAGGGCTGCCACGGCAAATCCTGCTTGTGCCTGATCTGCCGCAATTGTCAGCTGCGCAATGCGAAGCCTTGCTCGGTGAAGCTGGCGAACTGCAAAAATGGGGCTTTGCGATAGAAAGCTTTGGCCCCGACCAAATTCTCGTGCGCGAAGTGCCGTCGATGGCGGGTGACGCCGAAACAACGCAGCTGCTTTCCGCAATCGCTGACGAAATTCTGACCTTCGGCAGCAGCACAAAGGCCGAGGACAGGCTTTGGGCGATTGCCTCGACAATCGCCTGCCATGGTTCGGTGCGTGCGGGGCGCATTTTGCGGCAGGAAGAAATGAACGCTTTGCTGCGCGAGATGGAAACAACACCGCTCAGCGGCACGTGCAATCATGGCCGCCCGACTTATGTTCATCTGAGCCGGCATGATTTAGAACGGCTGTTCAGCCGGCGGTAAAGTTGAAATTTGATTCAAATTTTAGGAATTATTGTGATTTGACAGCTTTGTCTTATCTTATAAAACAAAATCTATATTTCAGGAGTAATATTATGGTTCAGCTTTCAAAAACCCATACAAACAAATACGTCGCGCTTTCAAAAAAACAGACCGCTTTCAAAGCCGAAATTAAAAAAAGGGAAGCAGAAGCTCTAAAACAGGCTGAAACAATCAAAAAAGATCAGGACGAAAACACAAAAATCGAGAATGCGTTCGGTATTTTGAATTCCGGCGATCGCGATGCCATCAAGGCGTTTTTCACGGCAGCGCCAGACAAGAAAATTGGCAAAATGTCGCGCCAGAACTTTGAGATTATTATTAATAAAGCGCGTGAAGCTGGCATTCTTAATAACGACAATGATCGTTACAAATGTCGTGACGGAAAAAATGAATCATTTTTCTTCTGGAATCCAGAAAAAAAGAATGGGACTTTGGAAAAACCCAATGATTATCAATCGACTGATACGAAACTGGATTTGACGTCAGTGATATTTGGACGTCTTCTTGGCTATAAAGTCGGTGATCGACTGAGCGCGGATAAGGCTTGGTTGAAAGAACGCAATACAGAGTGCATTAAGTCTGAAAACGAGATTTTATCAGACAGTGAAATTTTAAAACTAAAAAGTGCGGTTGCTAACATTTATGGGCTAGGCACTTCAAACAAGATTACGCCAGACAGCCAGCTATTCAAAACAATTAAAGAAACCAGCGGCATACAACCTTTCACTATGGGCGATAGCTGGTCTGTATTCAGTCCCTATACGGATTTGACTGAGAAAGAGTCGCGCTATGTTTTTAAGGATGATTATCTCGATTCAATCTTTACCCAAAACGGTAACTAGTTCTCATAATTATAAATGTGCAGCGCGCTTTCGCCAACAGCGCGCCCATCACTTTTTTGAAATTGTGCGGGGAGGTGTAAGCCAATGCCCGCGCGCTCTTCGACAACAATGCACGCGCCGCTTTTAAGCCAGCCGCCTTGTGCAGCGCTTGCAAGCGCCTGTTCGGCGAGCCCTTTGCCATATGGCGGATCGCAAAAGACAAGATCGAAAGCCTGCAACGCGCCGACAGGGCCAAGATCGGCCGCGTCGCGTTTGTAGATTTTTGTAATGCCGTTCAGGCCAAAAGCCTCCGTGTTTGTCCGAAGAAGGCTGCGGGCTTCAACGCCGTTATCGACAAAGAGACAAAAGCTTGCGCCGCGCGATAAAGCTTCAATACCGAGCGCGCCGGTTCCGGCGAAAAGGTCGAGCACGCGTTTGTCCGCAATATTGAAATCAGGCGCATGCACGAGAATATTGAAAAGCGTTTCACGTAGGCGGTCAGATGTCGGCCGGATGTCCTGCGTTTGGGGCGCGCTGATCGCGCGACCTTTATATTGACCGGCAATGACGCGCATTTATTTTGCCCGGGGAGGCCCGCGTCTTGCCGGGCCGCCGCGCGAGGCAGGTTTTGCGCCTGGTTTGCCAAAACTACGCCCGCCACCCGGCTTGCCGCCGCCTGACGGCCGCTTTGCACCAAACGGCTTTTTGCCGTCGGGCTTTCCAAAGCGTGGTCTGTCGCCAGCCCCTTCGCGTGGCTTGTAGGCTCTTTTTTCACCATCCCCGCTGGCGTCACGTGAGCGGTAAGGACGTTTCTCGCCGTCTCCGCTTTCACGCGGTTTGTACTCTCGCTTCTCACTATCACCACGTTTTTCAAAACGCTGGCCGTTGCGTGCGCCGCCGCGTTCGCCGCCGCTTGGGCGGTCACCATAGGGTTTACGAAATGGCTTGTCGCCGCTTGGCTCGCGCGGACGATAGGGGCGCTTTTCGCCGTCACCACTGTCGCGGGGTTTGTAGCTGCGTTTCTCGCCATCACCACGTTTTTCAAAACGCTGGCCGCCGCGCGCACCGCCGCTTGGCCGGTCACCGTAAGGTTTGCGAAATGGCTTGTCGCCGTTCGCTTCGCGTGGGCGATAGCTGCGTTTTTCACCATCACCGCTGTCGCGGGGTTTATACTCTCGCTTTTCACCATCGCCGCGTTTTTCAAAACGCTGGCCGCCACGTTCACCGCCGCGCGCGCCTCCGCTTGGGCGGTCACCATAAGGCTTACGAAATGGCTTGTCGCCGCTCGCCTCACGCGGGCGGTAGGGACGTTTTTCACCATCGCCACTGTCGCGTGGTCGATAGCTTCTCTTTTCACCATCGGCGCTGTCGCGTTGACGATAGCTGCGCTTTTCACCATCACCACTGTCGCGGGCTTTATATTCTCGCTTTTCGCCATCGCTGGAAAAACGCCGGCGCGGTGCGTCTTCATTTGAAGATGCAGGTGTGTCGCGCTTGGTTTTGCGTTTGAGATACGCATTTTCACTAAAGCTTTTGCTCACTTCGACATCGCGGCCTTTGCGGTCCTGCAGGCGTTTGGGCCGTAATGTCATGCGGCTGGTCTGCTCATCCGTTGCGACTTTTCGGCCGTCACTGTCCTGAAGATCGGCAAAAGCTTCAGCTTTTTGCGTAGCGCGCCCTTCTGAAAAGCGTGTCGGCCTGTCGCTTCCATGTTTTTCAAGGCGCGGTGTCGGATGAATGGCGGTGTTGCCTTTCGACAGGTCAATATTGGCCTCGCGCATCAGGCGCGCGCCCAACTGGTCCTGCAGAAGTTTAATCGATGTTTCCTGAATTTCACCCTGTTCCATGTCCCGAAGCTGGAAGGGGCCAAACGAGATACGGATCAAGCGGTTGACGGTCAGGCCAAGATGCGTGGCAATGTTTTTAATTTCACGATTTTTGCCTTCGCGAATGCCCATGATCAGCCAGACATTGTCGCCGGTCTTGCGCTCGATCGATGCTTCGATCGCGCCATATTTAATGCCTTCAATTTCAACGCCGTCTTTAATGGCGTCGAGCTGAAACTGTTCGATAGTGCCATAGGCACGCACACGGTAACGGCGCAGCCAGCCTGTCGAGGGAAGCTCTAAAACGCGCTTCAACCCGCCATCATTGGTGAGAAGCAAAAGACCTTCAGTGTTAATGTCGAGGCGACCCACCGACATCACACGCGGCATTTCGCGCGGCAGCGTTTCAAAAACCGTCTGGCGGCCTTCGGGATCTTTTTCTGTGGTCACAAGGCCTTTAGGCTTGTGATAGAGCCAGAGGCGCGTGCGGTCGCGCTGCGGCAGGTGGTGACCATCAAGGAAAATACGGTCGGATTCTGTGACATTAAGGGCAGGGCTATCGATGACGCGGCCGTTGACTTCGACACGGCCTTTTTCAATCGCCTCTTCGGCATCGCGGCGCGAGCCCAGTCCCGCGCGCGCAATCACCTTGGCGATGCGCTCGCCTTCATATTCACTGACTTCCGGGCCTTTGCGCAGGCCACCTGTTTTGCGGGGCGGAAACTTGCTGCCGCCCGGCTGGTCTCTTTTACCGGAAAATGATGGCTTGTCGCCATAAGGCCTGTCGCCAGCGGGCTTTGCCCCTCTCGGCTTGTCGCCTGCAGATTTGCCACTCCCAAACTTGCCGCCGTCGGTTTTGCCGCGTTTGTCAAAACGTGGCCTCTCATCACCCTCGCGTGGGGGGCGGCGGGCACTGTACTCTTTTTTCGGGAAGCTCTTTTTATCAACCATCGCGGCGTGATAGCACATCTTTTATGGCGAGCGCAGAAAAAAGACAGGACGAAATATGGGCTTTGGCCTTTGCCGCAGCGCGCGATGCGGCGGAGCGCGGAGAGGTGCCGGTTGGCGCCGTTCTGGTGGGTTCGCAGGGTGAAATCCTGTCTGTTCAGGGCAACCGGACAGTTGAAACCAATGACCCGACCGCCCATGCCGAAGTGCTGGCCTTGCGCGAGGCGGGCAGCAAACGCGGTAGCGAAAGGCTTTTGGGCTGCGATCTCTATGTCACGCTGGAGCCCTGCACCATGTGCGCGGCGGCGCTGTCGTTGGCGCGCATCAGGCGGCTTTATTATGCCGCGGCCGATGAAAAGGGCGGCGCTGTCGACAATGGCGTGCGCTTTTTCAATACCGCAACATGCCATCACAGGCCGGAGGTATATGGAGGCGTGCGTGGTGAAGAGGCGTCTCTTCTGTTGCGTGATTTTTTTAAAGTGAGGCGTGAGCGCTAATTTGCAAGCGCGCGCCAGCCAATGTCACTGCGGTAAAAACCTTCAGGCCAGTCGATGGTTTTGATCGCGGTATAGGCCAGATCATGCGCCTGTTGCAGGCTGGATGCCATCGCCGTTACATTGAGCACGCGCCCGCCATTGGCCACAAGCTGCGTGCCTTTCATCGCCGTTCCGGCATGGGTGATGACAATTGTATCGCTGGCAATAGAGGGCGGTAATTGTATCGCGCTGCCTTTGTCAAACGCCGCGGGATAGCCTTTCGCGGCATAGACAAGTGTCAGTGCAGCATCATCGCGAAACAGCGCCGTTTTTTGATCCAGCGTGCCATCAGCGCTGGCGATCAGAAGTTCAAGCAGGTCGGAGCGCAGGCGCGGCAAAATCACTTGCGTTTCCGGGTCGCCAAAGCGGCAATTGTATTCGATCAGCTGCGGCCCGTTTTTTGTCAGCATCAGACCCACAAACAACACACCTTTGAAGGGCGTGCCGCGCTGTTTCATAGCCTTGATGGTGGGTAGGACAATCTTTGAAAGAACATCGCGCTCAATCGCTTTTGTAAAAATCGATGCAGGCGAATACGCGCCCATGCCGCCGGTATTGGGGCCTTTATCGCCGTCACAAGCGCGTTTGTGGTCCTGCGCACTTGTCAGCGGCAGAACATTGGTCCTATCACATAAAACAAAAAACGAGACCTCTTCGCCATCGAGATAATCCTCAATGACAAGCTTGGCGCCTTTCGTTTCGAAACAGTCTTTGATCGCCTGCGCCGCGTCTTCAAGATTTGCGGCAATCGTCACGCCTTTTCCGGCGGCAAGACCGTCGGCCTTAATGACAATTGGCAGGCTGTGGGTCTGAGTATACTCAATAGCAGCGGCCGCATTTTCAAATGCACGCCAGCGCGCGGTCGGAATGTTATTTTCGTCGCAAAGTATTTTTGTGAACTCTTTTGACCCTTCCAGCTTTGCTGCAGCTTTTGACGGGCCAAAAGCCTGAATGCCAGCCGCATCAAGGTCGTCGACAAGTCCGGCGACCAAAGGTGTTTCAGGGCCAATCACCACAAAACCGATGGCCATCAGCTTGCAAAACTGAATAACGGCCGGGTGGTTGGCGGTATCGAGCGTGACACATTCAGCCACTTCCGCAATTCCAGGGTTGCCCGGCGCACAAAACAGTTTTTTCAGGCCTTTGCTGCGGCAAAGCGCCAGCGCCAGCGCATGCTCGCGCCCACCGGAACCGATAAGAAGCACATTCATCATGGAATTTTCCCTGTAAATGTCTTAGATCACGTGGTGATGAGCCTGCAAGAGAGTGCCACCAATATTGCCGAATATTCCGTCAGCGAGCTGAGCTCTTCGCTCAAACGCACGATTGAAGACAGCTATGGCTATGTGCGTTTGCGCGGCGAAATCTCCGGCTATCGCGGCCCGCATTCATCCGGCCATGCCTATTTTGCGCTGAAAGACGCCAGTGCGAAAATCGAAGCCGTCATCTGGCGCGGCAGCATGGGCAAGCTGAAATTCAAACCTGAAGAAGGGCTTGAAGTCATCGCCACCGGAAAGGTGACGACCTATCCCGGAAGTTCAAAATACCAGATCGTGATTGAGCGCATGGAGCCTGCAGGCGCTGGCGCGTTGATGGCGCTTTTGGAAGAGCGCCGCCGCAAATTTGCAGCAGAAGGCCTTTTTGCAGACGCACGTAAAAGGGCGCTGCCACATTTGCCGCTGACTATCGGTATCATCACCTCACCAACAGGCGCTGTTATCCGTGATATGCTGCACAGGATTGCGGATCGTTTTCCGCTGCGTGTTATCGTCTGGCCGGTGCGGGTGCAAGGTGAAACAAGCGCTGAAGAAGTCGCGACCGCAATTGAAGGCTTCAACACTCCCTCGGTCCATTTTCAAAAGCCGGATCTGATTATCGTCGCACGCGGTGGCGGCAGTCTTGAAGATCTGTGGGGCTTTAACGAGGAGCGCGTGGTGCGCGCCGCAGCGCAAAGCGCCATTCCGCTGATTTCGGCGATCGGCCATGAAACTGACTGGACGCTGCTCGATCACGTCGCCGATCTTCGCGCGCCAACACCAACGGCCTCTGTCGAATTGGCGCTGCGGGTGCGCAGTGATCTTCTGGCGCAGCTTGGAGAACTTGGCGCACGCAACATGCGGGCGGTGAGGAATATCACGCAGCGCAGTGTTAAAAATCTTGAGGCAAGCCTTCGGGCACTGCCGCGTCTGGATACGTTGCTTGCCATGCCGCGTCAGCGGGTTGACCACACAAACGAGAAACTGACGCGCGCCGCTTTTACAGCTTTTCAACACAAACGCTCAAAGCTCGGCAAAAGTGCGCAAGGCCTGTCAGTTCCGTTATTGGCGCAGCGTCTGCAGCGCATGCGTGAAAGGGCGCAGACATTGTCGACGCGATGCGCACGCGCATTGTCGGTGCGCGACAAACGTAAAGAGTTTGCAACGCTTGCACGCCGTTTGTCGCCAGCGCCGCTCATCCAAAAACGGCAGCAGCAATCACAGCGCCTGCGCGATTTTCATGACAGGTTGCAAAATGCTTACTCTTCGCAGCTGAAACAGCAGAAACGCGCGCTGGCAAGCAAAACGCAATTGCTGTCGAGTTTAAGTTATCGCAGCGTTTTGGCGCGCGGTTTTGCGGTTGTGCGGCAGGATGAGACAATTGTCATGCGGGCCAATGACTATGATAAGGGTAAATCCTTATCCATCGAATTTAGTGACGGACGCGTCGAGATCGGCGACAATGCCACAGGGAGCGATGATTTATTCAGCCATGCGAAAGGGCAGAAATGAACAATTTTGATCCGCTATTTTCCTCCGGCGGTGAGGCCGAACTTCGCTATGAAAACGCCGACTACCGCGTTATCAAACCAGGCCGCTTTGTCCGCTGTGCCGTGTCGGGCGTACCCATCGCGCTTGAAGATCTGAAATATTGGAATGCGCAACGGCAGGAAGCTTATGCGTCTGCCGAAATGTCATTGCAGCGTCACCTTGCGGTGAGGGCGGCTGGCGCTTCCGTTTGAATGGGCGCTGCGCGCAGCAGCAGTGATTTGAACCCGCGCTCATCATCGGGCTTGAATTCAATCGGCACCGTATTGGCAAGACCGGCAAGACGCGCGCGGGTTTCGGCGCGGCCATGCAGGCGCACATGGTCTTTTTCAGTGGTTACAAGCATCAGGCTTTCGCGTGTTGCCTCTTCAATCAGCTCTTTGGCGTCGCCGCCGTCATATTGGTAATGGTCGGGATAGATTTTGAACTTGATGACGCGGGCACTAAGCGCAGTCAGCGTGTCATGGAATTTTCGCGGATTGCCGATGCCGCAAAAGGCCAGAACCCGCGCCCCGTTTAACCAGTCGGCGCGCGCGGCCGCAAGCTGCGCGGTAAAATGAAGATAGGTGCGAAAACGCGCCAGCGTTTTATGTAAGGGCGCGTCGGGTGTGTGGATCAAAACGGCGGCATCAATGCGTTTGTCCTGCCAGAACAACGGCGCGCGCAAGGGGCCGGATGGAAACACTTTCGCATTGCCAAAGCCGATCGCAGCGTCGATGACGGCGATGGTCAGTGTTTTTGTAACGCTTGGATTTTGCATGCCATCATCCAGCAAAATGACGCTTGCTCCCGATTGTTCGGCAAGTTTCACACCGGCAATTTTGCTGCGCGCAATTATTGTGGGGGTTGAACGTGCATGAAGAAGCGCTTCATCGCCGACATCATCGGAACCATCAGTGCCAATAACAACCTGATGCGGGCCTTTGATCTTGCCGCCATAGCCGCGCGTGACGACAAAAGGCGTATGTCCCGCTTGCGTAAGCGCGGCCGCAGCATAGATAACGGTTGGTGTTTTGCCTGTGCCGCCAAGCGTGTAATTGCCGATGCAGATGACAGGAAGATGTGAAGTGTAGGCTTTGCTGAAAAGCCCGCGCCCCATCACGGCAAGTCCATACACAAAGCTGAGCGGCTCTAATACAATTGAGGCGACGGACACGGGCTTGTTCCAGAAACGCGGCGGCATCATGGCTCAGCTCCGTCCGAGATAGGGTTGTAACAGATTGATTGTAATATTGAGGGCGCCGCCAAGGCGTTGCACCGCATCAGCTGCGCGAACCGCCATGATTTTGACTTCATCAGGATGGTCCAGCAATGCGCGCAAGGTCGAGCGAAGATCGGAGGCATCGCGCACGCATTGTGCGCCGCCAGCCGCGCTGATCTTGTTGTAGACATCAAGAAAATTATCGACGTAAGGGCCATAAAGCAGCGCGCAATTCAGCTGCGCTGGCTCAATCGGATTTTGACCGCCATGCGGAATGAGTGAGCCGCCCATGAAGACAATTTTCGCAATGCTGTAGATCAGGCCAAGTTCGCCAATCGTATCAAGCAGGAACACATCGACGGTGCTTTGCGGCCATTGGCCTTTGCTGCGCTGCGCCACTTTCAGATCGTAAAGTGACGCAAGCTGCACAATTTTGTCGGCGCGGGCGGGATGGCGCGGGGCAATCAGCGTGCACAAATTCGGGTAAAGAAGTTTCAGCTGCACGGCCTGCGCCAAAATCTGTTCTTCTTCGCCCTCATGGGTGCTCGCCGCCGCCCACACCATGCGGCCCTTTAAAAGCGCGCTTAGCGTTGAGACATCAATGGCGCGCGCAGGGGGCGCTTTGCCGTCAAATTTGAGATTGCCGGACATCTGCACATTGTCGGCGCCAAGCCGTGTCAGGCGTTCGGCGTCCTTGTCGCTTTGCGCGATCACAAGGTCAAACATGCGGAACAACCATGCCGCCAGACCTTGCATTTTCCACCAGCGCTGCGCGCTGCGCTCAGACAAACGGGCATTGACGAGGATTTTTGCAATCTGTCGCTGCTGCAAAGCATAAATCGTGTTTGGCCAGATTTCCTGCTCGATAAAAATGGCAAGCTGCGGCTTCCAGTAGTCGAGAAAACGATTGAGCCAGCCGGGCTGGTCAAGGGGTGCAAACTGGTGGGTCACATGCTCGCCCTTGCGCTGTTCGGCAAGTGCGGCGCTGGTGCGTGTGACAGTCGTCAGCAAAATTTCAAACCCCTGTTCGACAAGTTTCGAAATCAGCGGCAATGCGGCCAATGTTTCGCCAACGCTTGCCGCATGCACCCAGATCAGCCCGCCGCTCTGGCGCGGCTGCGAGGGAAGACCGCGGCGCTCATCAAGGCGCGTTTTGTCTTCTTTGCCACGCATGGCGCGCACATGCAGATAAAGCCACAGCACAGGCGCAAACACGCGCATCAGCGTGTGGTAGGTCTGAAACAAAAATGGCGGCTTGGCGGGCATGCTTAAAGACTAGCGTTTTTTATCGCGAGCGCATAGGCGCGCGCCGTAACGCTGTCCATCGCACTTTCGAGCTGTGCGCGCGCATGTTCCAGCGCCTCTGCATCAGCGTCTTTCGCCACATAAATCGCATCCCCCATCACAACGCCGATTTTGCTGAACGGGAGGGGAATAAAGGCCTTGTCCCAGCTCTTTTCCAGCACATGGCGGCGGCTTGGCAAAATGGCAAATGGGTAGATTGGGCGGCCCGACATCATTGCCAATGTAATAATGCCCATTCCGGCTTTTCGTGCGATTTTCGGCACATCGGCCGTCAGCCCCACGCCATCGCCGGATTTGAGCGTGCGCAGCATGCCACGAAGCGCCATGGCCCCGCCTTTGCTGGCAACCTGTGTGCCCGTGCTGCCCGATCCACGAATGACACCAAGGCCTAGAATGGTCATCAGCCGCGCAATAATTTCACCGTCGCGATGGAGTGAGGCAAGGATGTGCATTTTTCCGCGCGGTCGAAAAAAGAAGGAGAGAAACTGCTGGCCGTGCCAGCTGGCGATAATCACCGGCCACTGTTCTTCGGCATCCCTGAACAGTTCTGTCGGCTGTGTCACGCTGCGCGAGGTTGCGTAAACGAAACGCAGGTAAAGCGCGATGAGATGCGCAATCACGCTTTTCATGGCTGAGGAGCGCAGCAGACGCTTGAGCATGGTGTCAGTCAGTTGCCGCAGGATCGAGCAGGCGATGAAGGTGGACGATAAAATAGCGCATCATGGCGTTATCAACGGTGCCTTGCGCTTTGGCTTTCCATGCAACATGCGCGCTGGCATAATCGGGGAACATTCCGACGACTTCAATGTCTTTCAGGTCTTTAAATTCCATGCCTGTCAGCGATGTCAGCTCTCCGCCAAAAACAAGGTGAAGAAGTTGTGGTTTTGCCGTCATGTCGTCCCCGTTGCCGCAAGAATATGCCGTGTTGGCGCACTGAACGCTCCCAGAGCAGGGTGCGTCGAAATTTGCCTGTTATAGCGGGGCACATTGCCCTCCGCGTCAACCACTATCCCTCCGGCTTCCTCAACAATCAGCTGGGCGGCGGCAATATCCCAGTCGCAGGCATCGGGGCGGGCAAAGGCGGCGGCAAATGCACCACTTGCCACACCGGCCAACCGCAAAGCGAGCGAGGGGACAGAGGGCGCTTTTTTATAAGCACTAAAAGCTGCCCAGACCGGCGCATGCGGCAGACCCGCGCAGAGCTGACTGTCTGTCCCGTCATTGTGTCCATCAAGGCGTTTGCCATTGCAAAACGCGCCGCTGCCACGCGCAGCAAAATAGGTTTGCTCCAAAGCAGGCGCGGCCAAAACCCCTGCGACAGGCGCGCCGTTTTCAACCACGGCAAGCGCGATGCACCAGTGGTCATGACCTTCTAAATAGCCGCGCGTGCCATCGATAGGGTCGACAACGAACAGGCATGGTTTTCCAAGCCGCTCCGGCGTGTCGCCGGTTTCTTCCGACAACCAGCCATAGCCAGGCCGCGCGTTCAGCAAATATGTTTTCAAAAAGTCATCGACCGCCATGTCCGCTTCAGAGACAGACGACGCTTTTCCCTTGATCCATGATTTTGGATTTTTACGAAAATAAGACATGGCGATTGCGCTGGCTTCGATGGAAGCGGCTTTTAGCAAATCGAGGTCAGCCTGAAAATCAGCGCCCGGCAACCATCATCTCCCCGACATAGCAGGTGGGCCCGGCAATCGATGAGCGAATTTCAAGATCATTTGCCGGAATGAGGGCGGCAAACATGTCCTGCAATTTTCCAGCCATGGTAATTTCCGTCACTGGCGTTGTGATCTCGCCGTTTTCGATCAGCAGCCCGGAAAAGCCGCAGGAGTAATCGCCGGTAATCATGTTTGCGCCGCGTCCGATCAGGTCGGTGACATAAATGCCGTTGCTAATCTCTGCGCAAAGCTGCTCCACGCTATGCGTGCCGGACTGGAGAATGAAATTGGTCGATGCGGGTGAGGGCGTCGATGAAATGCCGCGCTCGGCATGGCCTGTGCTTTTCATGTTGAGTTCACGCGCGCTTGCGCAATCGAGAAGCCATGATGTCAGAAGGCCGCGCTCGATAATATTGCGCTTTTGCGTGCGCACGCCTTCGCCGTCAAAAGGGCGCGAGCGAAAGCCGCGCGCGCGGTGCGGGTCATCGCTGATGGTAATGGCATCGTTGAAAAGTTGCGTGCCAAGCGCGCCGTTTAGAAAGGAGTGTTTGGACGCAATGGCAGCGCCGTTGATGGCCTGCGCCAGATGGCCCAACAATGTCGCGACAATGCGCTTGTCGAAAATCAACTTTTGCTTGCCGCTTGCTATTTTTTTGCCGTTCAGGCGGCGCACGGCGCGGGTGCCAGCTTCAACGCCAATGTCATCCGGCGCACGAAGGTCGCAATAATGGCGTTTGGAGGAGTAATCGTAATCGCGCTCCATTTGCGTGCCCTCACCGGCGATCGCGGTGACGGAGACGCTGTAAAGCGAGGTCGCGTAAGCGCCTGCAAAACCGTTGGAGGACAAAAGCATAAAGCTGCCGTGATTGGCATTGGCGCTCGCGCCCGAGGATTTACTGACGCCTTTTACGCTGCAGGCGGCAGCTTCCGCAGCGCGGGCATGCTCGATGAGCTGGTCGCTGCTTAAAATTGTCGGGTCGAACATGTCGAGATGCGGGATAAGATGCGCCAGTTCCTTGTCGTCGGGCAGGCCGGCAAACGGGTTTTCACTTGCAGCTTTCGCCATCGCGACTGCGCGCTGCGCCATTTCGGCAATCGTCGTGTCGTTGACCGTGTTTCCGGAAACGACCGCCTGCTTTTTCCCGATAAAAACACGAAGGCCGAAATCATCGCCTTCGGCATTTTCATGCTCTTCCACTTTTCCGTCGAGAACAGACACAGACAGTGAGCGCCCGGCCATGATGACGGCGTCGGCAGCATCAGCACCGGCTTTTTGTGCAGCGTCAATCAATGCCGCGCCGCGGTTCATCAAAACGGCGACATCAAGATTGTGCGACGATAAAAACCCGTTCATCCGCGGAAAAGGGGGAGAAGAATCATAAAAAGGCTACCGAGGCTGAGCGATGTAAGGGTGATGATTGTGCCAAACAAACGGCCAAGTGAGCGGTTGGGCGATGAATGTAACCCCGCCGCGTGTAAAACGCGCCCGACCAGCGTTGCCACCCCGAACAGATGCAATGCCAGAGCGCCACTGTCTTGCAGCGCCATAAATAACAGAACGGCAATGACCGCTGGCAAATACTCCGCCGCATGGCCATGCATGCGCATAATCTGGAAAAACTGGCGGTCTTCGGCGTGTCCAAGGCCAATGCGCCGCGACAGGCGCTCGCGAATGACGAACATGCTCAGTCCGACAAGGATGAGAATGTGCAGCCCGCTATAGAAAGCCGCGATGTTGAGGACGTTGAGTGTCAGCATCCTACCGATGTCGCGCATTTGATTGAATGGCGCAAGCCTTTGCTTACCTCATCGACGCGTTTCACCGGCACAAGTGCCCGTTAACCATCAAAATTAAGGCGCTGCTAAACCCGCTCTGTGACCCTGAACCTGAAGGCAGAGACCCGAAAAGGGCGAGCCGACAGGGAGCTTAAAGTTGCGTCATCAAGAGCCTAGCCCATCGGGCGAGGCCGCGCCGGGCTGTATTGCCTACGCGCCGGCCTCACATGTTTCATCTGCCGCTGTGCGGCAGCCGGAATTGTGCGTGGAAGAACGCGCCGTTATTATTCACAAACAAAGCCGTGACGGCACCGTCATGCGGGTTGCCGTGCCTTTTGAGCATTATCGCGGCATCAGCGCCGATATCAGTTACAATGCTGACGGACTAAACTGCTCGATCGTGATGGCGCATGACAACCGCGAACTTGAAATGACGCTGTTCAGCGCCTCGGATGATGAAAACATTCTGGCGGAATGGAATGCGTGGTCGCAAAAACTTCTGCTGCCGATGATGATCCGCACCGAACATGGTGATGTCACAGCGCGTCAGCAATTCGGCTCACTGCAGGTTGGCAGTGTCGCGCCGCGCCGCGCCCGCAGCGCGTTTTTGATGCGCCGCCCGCGCTTTTTGCGACGCCGCGAGGTCGGCTCGCCCGAACATCTTGAAATTTACAATGAGCGCGAGATCATCGCGCGAACCTGACAAAAGAATGCGCGAGATCATAGCGCGAACCTGACAAAAAAGTGCGCGAGATTATCGCGCGCACTTAAAAGAAACGCGCCAGACCATCGGCAATCAGTCCAACCAGAAGCACAAGCCCCGCAAGCGGTGTCATGCGAAAAGTGGCAAGCGCCGATGCGCCGTCATTGACGTCAAGCTTGACGAGTTGATAGCTAAGCGTCGCGCCAAATAAAAACAGTCCGGCAAAGGCAAGCAGGCCGGCATTGGCCAGCGACAGCGCCGCAATGGCCATAACCACGCAAAAACTGTAGCACGCGGCCACAAACAGTTTTGCCGAGCCGCGAAAGCGGCGTGCGGTCGAACCAACGCCAAGAAGCGCATCATCCTCCACATCCTGCAGCGCATAGATTGTGTCATAGCCGATCGCCCATGCAATAGCGGAGGCATAAAGCATGATGGGGGCAAGGCTCAGCGAACCGTAATACGCGCTCCACCCCAGCAGCGCGCCCCAGCTGAACGCCAATCCAAGAACGATCTGCGGAAAATCACTGACGCGTTTGATGCTCGGATACACAGCGACAAGCCCGATGGAGAGAATGCCGAGAATGATTGTAAAGCCGTTGAACTGCAACAGCACAACAAAGCCAAACAGCATTAGTGCCAGCATGAACAAAAGCGTTTCGCGGGTGCTGACAAGCCCTGCGGCCAGAGGGCGATTGCTGGTGCGCGCTACGTTCGCGTCAATATCGCGGTCGAGATAATCATTCCAGCAGCAGCCCGCACCGCGCATGGCAAAGGCGCCAAGTGTGAACAGTAGCATGTGCAAAACATTGGGCACGGGCTGGCTGTTGGCGAGCGAGGCAAGCGCCGCGCCCCAGAAACACGGCAAAAGCAGCAACCAGACGCCAGCAGGCCGATCAAGCCGCATCAACCGTAAAAAGGGCTGTATTTCGGTGGGCATGCGCTCCACCCAATGGCCTTTAATGGCGTCATGCGGTGCCGCAGGAGCAATAGGAGGCGCATCGTTTGCAAGTGGCGGTCGTTGTCGGTCTTTGATTTCCATACCCTATGCTGCAGGGAAAGCGCGAGACATGCAACGCGTCTGGCGCTGATCTCCAAAACCAATTAAGCAAAATCCATGCCTGCAAAACCACCACGCCTCTATCTTGCTGAAACCTATAGCCAAGGTTTGAAACTCGAATTGGCGACGGAGCAGGCGCATTATCTCAAACATGTGCTGCGGCTTGGCGACGGCGCGCCTGTTCTGCTGTTCAACGGCATGGACGGCGAATGGCGTGCCACGTTTCAAGGCGAAGGCAAAAAGCAGGCGTCTGTGTGTCTGCAAGAACAGACGCGCGCGCAGACCCCGCAAGAGGACATTGTCTATCTGTTTGCACCGTTGAAGCAGGCGCGTCTCGATTATATGGCGCAAAAAGCCACCGAAATGGGTGCTTCAATTTTACAGCCCGTACTGACGCAAAACACGCAAGTCTCGCGTGTCAACACCGCGCGGTTACAGGCCAACGCCGTTGAGGCTGCGGAACAGTGCGAGCTTCTGGCGGTGCCGCAGGTGCGGGAGCTTCAAAAACTTGACGCGTGTCTTGGCGGCTGGCAGCCGGAACGGCAGCTACTGTTTTGTGATGAATCAGCAGCAACGGCGTCGCCTCTTGAGATCCTTCGACAGCTTAAAAACACACCTTGTGCCGTGCTTGTTGGTCCTGAAGGCGGGTTTACCGCTGAGGAGCGAGACATGTTATTGCGTTTACCGTTTACGCATCCCATCTCTCTTGGACCGCGTATTTTACGAGCAGATACCGCGGCGGTCGCGGCCCTTGCCATGTTGTGGCAGGCGCGGGCGTCATAAAGGACAAAAACAATCATGGCCGTTGAAGTCAGCGATAGCACGCCCGTCACAGGCGTCGACGATCTTGCCGCATGGCTTGCCGCCGGTGCGAAAGACAAATCCAAGCGCCGCGTTGGCACGGAGCATGAGAAATTTATTTTTCACCCTGGCCAAACCGCGCCTGTGCCCTACGAGCCCAATGGCATTGGCGCCCTTCTTGCCGCTCTCAACGCAGATCTGAAATGGGACGAGGTCATTCAGGATGGACGTTTGACCGGCCTGACGAATGGCGCGGCCTCGGTCAGCCTCGAGCCCGGCGGACAATTTGAACTGTCAGGCGCACCGCTTGAAAACCTGCACCAGATGTCGGACGAGCTTGATGCGCATCTCAGCGCTTTGAAGCGGGCAATGGCGCCGCTGACGCAGCGCGCAATCGGGCTTGGCTATTGGCCGGCCGCACCGCTCGCCGATATGCCAAAAATGCCGAAAAAGCGCTATGATTTAATGCGCGCCTACATGCCCACCGTCGGCGCGCTTGGGCTAGAGATGATGCACATGACATCGACCGTGCAGGCCAATCTCGATTTTACCGATGAGCCAGACATGGCGCGCATGATGCGCGTGTCGATGGCCTTGCAGCCCGTCATCACAGCATTGTTTGCCGCGTCCCCGTTCAGCGCCGGCAAGGCCAATGGATTTAAAAGTTTCCGCGCTGAAATCTGGCGGCATACCGACAAGGCGCGTTGCGGCGTTCTGCCATTTGTTTTTGAAAAAGACTTTGGCTTTGCCGATTATGTGAACTGGGCGATTGATGTCCCTCTGTATTTTGTCAAACGCGGTGAGATATTTCATGATGCGAAAGGCGCGACCTTTCGCGATCTTTTGAACCAAAAAATTGCAGGCTTCGAAGCGACCATTGCCGATTTTGCCAACCATCTCGGCACGCTGTTTCCTGATGTGCGCCTCAAGCAATTTATCGAAATGCGCGGCGCCGATTGCGGCCCCGCCGACCATATCAAGGCACTGCCCGCAGTGTGGACAGGCCTGTTTTATGGTGATGTCACTGAGGCCGCGGGTGATCTGGTGCGCGATTGGAGCGCGCAGGACGTCGAAGCGCTGACCATTGCCGTGCCCAAAGCGGGGCTGGAGGCGAAAATTAAAAACCGGAATGTCAGTGAGGTTGCCCGCGAGGTCGTTGCGCTGGCACGCAAAGGCTTGAAAACGCGCGCGCGTCGCAATGCCAAGGGCAGTGATGAAACGGCCTATCTTGATGTGCTGGAAGAGCGGGCGCTGAGTGGCAAATCTTTAAGCGACCGGATGTTGCAGAATTACCATGGCGCATGGGGGGAGCGCGTCACACCGCTCTTTGAAGATTACGTATATTAGCGCGCCGTATTTGCCGCAAGATGCGGCTCGAGATTTTCAAGTGTCGAGACAATCTGTTCTTCAAGGGCTTTTGCCGCTGCTGTTAGCTGGCCGGTGGCGTGGATGACAGCCACATCGCAATGCGGAAGTTTCGGGAAACCTTCTTCAGGTGTCAGCACCCGCATGTCGGGCTTGAGACCAGATTCAGGCAAAATGCCCACTGCAAGACCGGCCTGCACGACAGCGCAGAGCGCTGAAAAATCCCAGGACGAATAAGCCATCCGAAAGGGGCGTTTGATTTTATCAAGCGCTGCGGTTGCAACCTGCCGCCATTCGCATTCCAGCTGGCCCATGGCCAGCGGCACAGTGCTTTCTTCCCAAATGTTCGAGGTGTTGGAGACAACCCAAAGCACTCGCTCGCGGCGGAACACGCGCGCGCGCGGCATGGTTTTTGTGCGCGTCACAATCGCAAGGTCGATCTGGTGGTCGGCAAGACGCTCTAACAGGCGCGGTGTCGCCTCACAGCTCACTGTAATTTCAACCTTCGGATGGGTGCGTGAAAAACGATCGAGGATGGCAGGCAAAAACCGCTCGGCATAATCGTCCGGCGTGCCAAGGCGCACGGCGCCGTCAATTTGCGGGCCTTGAAAATGCGACATCACTTCGGCGTTCAATTGCAGAATACGCCGTCCGTAATTCACCAGTTCGCGCCCGGCCTCGGTCAGCTTGCTCTGGCGTCCGTCTTTTAAAAACAAAGGACGGCCAACCGTGTCTTCAAGGCGCTTCATCTGCATCGAAACGGCCGATTGCGTTTTGCTCACTTCATCGGCAGCGCGCGTGAAATTACCAGTGTCATCGATGGCGACAAGGGTTTTAAGCTGTTCAATATCGAGAAGCGGGTACATGCATCACCTATGAGAATATCGAATGAATCCTAGCAGAAACATTCAGGAAACGAATAGAACTTTTTTACGCACAAAAAGCAGAATTCACCAAATTGCTGCAATGCGGTAACAATTCGTTCGTAACTCGCTGTTAGCGCTAGGGGTGACTTATCGGAGACATGTCATGGCCTATGCAGCACTTAAATCTTTGTTTCAGACGACATTCAAAAAAAACGATGACGGTGAATTGCCGTTTCGCGGCACGCATTTTCTGCGCGATATCGGATTGATGGAACCGGCCTGCGACAGCGTCAATGGTCCGCAGCAGGCCAATGTGCAGCGCCGCACGCTTTCAATCGGAATTACAGGACTTTAGTGTCTGCTGCGCGCCGTTCAATCCGCCGGATAAGATAGAGGCTGGCTGCGGCAGCGCCGATCCCAAAAATCGCTGCGCCAAGTCCTTGGCCAAGCAGCACGCCTTTGGCGCCGTAGAGTTTTCCAAAATACCAGACAAAGGGCACGGTTCCCGCTGTCGCGCGCGCCCAGTTGAAAAATGTCGACATCAGGGGAAAGCCCAGATTGTTGAAACAGGCATTGGCGGTAAACAGCGCGCCCATGAAAATAAAACTGCCCGCGACATAGCTGCAATAAAAACGGATGAGCTCGGCAGCTTCACCTTCTGCGTTAAACAGAACGAGCAGCTGGTCCTGCAACACAAACAGCAGTAACCACACGCAGAGCACGTATACAGCAACGATCATCAGGCTTTGCTGCATTGTCCGCATCAGCCTGTCATAAAAGCGCGCGCCAAGATTTTGCCCCAAAATTGGCCCGACCGCACCCGAAAGGGCAAAGGTCGCGCCAAAGGCCACGGGGATCAGGCGGCTGATAATGGTCCACGCCGTCACCGCATTGTTGCCGTGGCTGGATATGGCCGATGTGATGTAGCCATTGGCGACAGGTGTCGCAATATTGGTTGCGATCACGGGCAGTGCGATGGCGCTCAGCTCGCGGAAATTTGTTTTTAAAATTTTCAGGTGCGGACGGCGGACAAGGTCATGAATATGAAACACCGCATAGCTGCCAATCGCGAGCATCGCGATCCGCGCAATCACGATGACAATGGCCGCGCCATCAAGCCCAAGCTTCATCCAGAAAATAAACAGAGGATCGAGAAACACGGTGGCAATCGCGCTGCTGAGCGTGACCCACATTGCGCGTTTGGCATCGCCAACAGCGCGCAAAATACCGGTAAACGCCATGCCAATGGCAAGAAGCGGCATGGTCGGCAGCGTTTGCATCATGAAGCGATAGGCGCTTGCATCCGCGTCGCCTTCCGCACCAAGAAGATGCAAAAATGTGCCCGTCAGCGGCAAAGCGATGAGTGTCAATGCGGACATAATAACGAAACTGAAAAACAGGCCGCTGCCCGACAATTCGCGTGCCTTTGCCCGTTGCCGTGCGCCAAGCGCATTGGAGACAACGGCGCTGATTGCGATGGTAATGCCGATAGATACGGACACCAGTGCGAACAGCAATGTGCTGGCATAGCCGACAGCGGCGGTAAGCGCCGGTGTTTTCAGCCAGGAAATATAAAGAAGGTTCAAAAGATCGACAGAAAAAATCGCCATCAGGCCGATACTGCCTGTGGCCGACATCACGATCACATGGCGCAGGATAGAACCTTGCGTAAAAACGCCGGGCTCTGCAGCCTCTTGGTGTTCAACAAGCAGCGCAGCATCGGTTTGGGAGGGGGAAATGTTTTCGGGGGTCACGACACCGCAAGCTTTAGAAGATTGCGCGCCTTTTTGAAAGGCTGAAATGAATTGAAATTAAAACGCTTCAGACCTTAAGCCTGGTGCGTGCCGCCAACTGTAATACCGTTCATGCGCAATGTCGGCTGGCCAACGCCGACCGGAACCCATTGCCCGCCTTTGCCGCAGGTGCCGATGCCGTTGTCGAGCGCCATATCATTGCCGACCATGGTAATGCGTTTGAGATCGCTTGGCCCATCACCGATCAGGGTTGCGCCTTTCAGCGGCGCGCCGATTTTCCCGTCTTCAATCAGATAGGCTTCGGTGCATTGAAACACATATTTACCGGAGGTGATGTCCACCTGTCCGCCGCCAAAGTTTGCGGCATACATGCCTTTTTTAACGGAGGCGATAATCTCTTCGGGCGGGGTTGAGCCATTGCGCATGTAAGTGTTGGTCATGCGCGGCATCGGTGCATGCGCAAAATTTTCACGCCGGCCATTGCCTGTGGATGCCACGCCCATCAATGCGGCGTTCTGGCGGTCCTGCATGTAGTTGACGAGCTTGCCGTCCTCGATCAGCACCGTGCACTGCGAGGGCGTGCCTTCGTCGTCGATGTTAATCGAACCGCGCCGGTTGTGCAGCGTACCGTCATCGACAACGGTGACGCCTTTGGCGGCAACCTGCGTCCCCATCAGCTCGGCGAAGGCCGATGTTTTCTTGCGGTTGAAGTCGCCTTCCAGCCCATGGCCCACGGCCTCATGCAGCATCACGCCCGGCCAGCCTGCGCCAAGCACAACATCCATTTCGCCTGCCGGGGCAGGGCGGGCATCAAGCAGCACAGTGGCGCTGCGAATGGCTTCATCGACAATCTCTTTCCACGCGCCGCTGGCCAGCCATTCGTCGAATGCCATGCGCATGCCCCAGCCATAGCTGCCCTGTTCGGTACGGCCATTGGCGCTGGCAATCACGCTGATCGACATGCGCACCATTGGCCGCGCATCGCTGGCGCTCCAGCCGCCGGGGCGAAGGATCTCAATATGCTGCCATGAGGCGGCAAGAAAAATTGTTGCCTGCGTAATGCGGCTGTCGCGGCGCGCGTAAGCGTCGATCTCTTCCAGCAATTTCAACTTTGCGGCAAAATCAGGCATCAGAAGCGGGTTGGCGGCGCTGTAAAGCGCGGCGTGTTGCGGCGCGGGACTTGCCGCATAGGTGCCGGAATAATTACGCGTGATAGGCTCAATCGCCTGCGCGGCGCGTTTCAGTCCGTTTTCGCTGAACTCCGTCGAATGGGCATAGGTCATGGCCGCGCCGCTGACAGCACGAAGGCCGAAACCCGACGACACATCATAGCTTGCGGTGTCGAGGCGGCCGTTTTCGTAAGACAGGGAATCGCTTTGGCGGGTCTGCAAAAACAGCTCGCCATCGGACGCGCCGCGCAGCGCATCGCCAAGAATGCGGTCGAGTGAAGCCCTGTCGAGGCCCAGCTGATTTTGCAGCGAACCGTCCATTACATGAATGTCAAAAACAGCACCAGCGCGCCAAGCGCCATGCGGTAATAGGCAAAGGGGGCAAACCCCATTTTCGCGACGATGGTGAGAAACACACGCACGACGAAAAGACCGGCGATGAAGGCAAAAATAAAACCGATCCCGATCAGCTCAAGATCGTTCGTGCTCATGTCATTGCGCAGCTTCCACGCCTGATAGACAAAGGCGGCAAGCATTGTCGGGATAGCAAGGAAGAATGAAAAATGCGCGGATGTGACACGGTCGAGGCCAAAAATGCGCCCGCCGACAATGGTTGCGCCGGAGCGTGAAACGCCCGGTATCATGGCGATACACTGGATGACGCCGATCTTGAACGCCGTCCACACCGGCACGTCTTCCACATCATGCACAGGTGTTTTCGATGTCACCTTGTCGGCGACAAGCAGAACAAAGCCACCCATCAGCAATGTGATGCCAACGACAAACGGCGAAAAGAAAAACGCCTTGATCCGCTCGCCAAATAGCGCACCGAGAAAAAGTGCGGGCAGCACGGCAAGCACAATCGCGAGAACGAAACGGCGCGCGCGCATGTCGGAAAACATATGCGTGGTGATTTCCCATAATTTGCGCCGGAATGCGACGATGACGGCAAGAATGGCGCCGAACTGGATCATCACTTCGAAGGCGCGGCCTTCGGGCGCTTTAAAATGCAGCAGATCAACCAGCAAAATCAGATGGCCGGTCGAAGACACGGGCAGAAATTCTGTCAGCCCTTCAACAATGCCGAGAACCGCGGCCAGTAGATATTGATCCATAGTATCGTCCTTTGATTGCCGTTTTAAAAAAAGTGTGAGTCTTTATTTCAACTTATCGTAGCCGTCGCCAAGTCCTTTAAGCGAGACCGGAACGCCGATCCCCTCTTGCGGGGTCTGGAAAATGACAAAGGTGGCCGATTTGCCATTGCGGAATTTCGATAACAGGTCAGCGCTGAGCTGCGCCTCGGCAATGCAGCCATCGGGCACGCAGCGAATGAAAGCGGTGACGCCGACACTTTTGCCGTCGATTGTCAGGCCAAGGCCAGAGGGCAGGTAGACGCCAAGCGGCGCAAAAACACGTAGTAATTCTGTCTTTTGGTCGGCAACTTTCAGCAAGATGACCATCAGCCCGACATTCGGCCTGTCTTGCGCCGCAACTGCTTGAAAAAGCGCGCACTGTTCGGCGCTGGTTCCGGCCGATGGCTGGCAGCGCAGCATCCAGTCGCCATATGTGCCTTTTAAAACGGCCTGCGCGGAAGGCGTAATGGCGGGGTTGGCGTCTGGCACAGGGGTTTGCGCGGGGGCTGCTGCTGGCGTCGTCGCAGCATTTTGCGCATGCGCCCGCGTGCCGGCCAGAGCGGTGCAACACAGGAAAAGGCCGAAAACAAATGCGCGCATGACAAACCCCGAACCAAATCACTTCAATAGCACTGGCGGCAGAGTGTCGTGCGAGCTTGCAAAAAACAAGAGCGTTAAAAAGATTTCGGGGATTGCCAACGGTTTAGCACATGATGGCATCTCTTGTGTGCCGGAAACCATGTTCGGCTTTGATCTGGTTGAAAGCCTGCGCACACTCTTGTTTTTGCACGAATATCGGCTATTGAGAACTGATCTGGCGCCCTGTCTGTCAAAGTGGGGCTCAACCCATTCAAAGGTGATTTTTTCATGCGTTGGCAAAGCTGGCTGTGCTCCATCGTCACATTCTCCTGCACGATCCTTGGCGCGCGCAATGCGTTCGCGCAACAGCCGATTGCAAAAGAAATCGACCTGCAAGCGGCGGCAACGCCGATCATGCACGAGATCCGCGACTTCCATAATTACATTTTGCTGCCGATCACGACCGCTGTCGTTGTGCTGGTGCTTGGACTTTTGCTATGGTGCATTTTCCGCTTCAATTCGAAGGCCAATCCGCAGCCCTCGCGCACATCGCACAACACGCTCATCGAAATTATCTGGACGGTTGCGCCGGTTGTTATTCTTGTGCTGATTGCAATTCCGTCATTCAAGCTGCTTTATCATGAATATGAGCCGCCCGCCGTCGACATGACGATCAAGGCGACAGGCTATTCCTGGTACTGGAATTATACCTATACCGATGCGGGAGATCTGGCTTTCGACAGCCGCATGCTGGAAGAGAAAGATCGCAAAGATCCCGTCAACCAGCCACGCCTGCTTGCTGTTGATAATGAACTTGTTGTGCCCGTCAATAAAGTTGTGCGCGTGCAGGTGACTGCTGACCCGCAAGGCGTCATCCATTCCTTTGCCATGCCGTCATTCGGCGTGAAGGTTGACGCTGTTCCCGGACGCCTCAATGAAACATGGTTCAAGGCCGAGCGCACGGGCATCTATTACGGCCAATGCTCCGAACTGTGCGGCGCCAATCACGCCTTTATGCCAATCGCGATCCGTGTCGTTGAAGAGGCAGAGTTCAAGACGTGGCTGGAACAGGCCAAACAGAAATTCGTGCTTTTGCATGTGCCTGCGGGCATCGTGGCGCTTCGCTAGATTTATAAAGCTTCAGAAGGTTTCAAATGACCGTAGAGACAACACCACTCGCCTCCCATGACCACCACGGTGATGCGCATGCGCATCACGACCATCCGCGGGGCCTCGTGCGCTGGCTGTTTTCGACCAACCACAAAGACATCGGCATTCTTTACCTGTGGTTTGCGATGTTTGCCGGTGTGATCGGCGCGGCGCTCTCCGGCGGCATCCGCATGGAGCTGCAAAATCCCGGCCTGCAGATTTTCTCCAACCCGCATATGTTCAACGTTTTCACGACAGGCCACGGCGTCATCATGGTCTTCTTCATGGTCATGCCTGCCTTTATCGGCGGCTTTGCCAACTTCTTTGTGCCGATCATGATCGGCGCGCCTGACATGGCTTTTCCGCGCCTGAACAATATTTCCTTTTGGTTGCTGCCTTTTGCCTTTCTGCTGCTAATCACATCGCTGTTCGTTCCCGGCCCTGCCGGTGGCTACGGCTTTGGCGGCGGCTGGACAGCCTATCCGCCCTTGTCGGGCGGCGGGCCAAACGGCCACCCGGGCCCTGCGATGGATTTCGTCATCCTGTCGCTGCATATTGCAGGTGCGTCCTCCATTCTCGGCGCGATCAATTTCATTACGACAATTCTCAACATGCGCGCACCGGGCATGACCATGCACAAAATGCCTTTGTTTGCGTGGGCCATTCTGGTAACGGCGTTCCTGCTGTTGCTGTCGCTGCCCGTTCTTGCCGGCGCGATCACAATGCTGCTGACGGACCGCAATTTCGGGACCACGTTTTTCGTGGCGGAAGGTGGCGGCGACCCGATTCTTTATCAGCATCTGTTCTGGTTCTTCGGCCATCCTGAAGTGTATATTTTGATCCTGCCCGGCTTTGGCGTTGTCAGCCATGTCATCTCGACATTCTCGAAAAAGCCGATCTTCGGCTATCTCGGGATGGCCTATGCCATGGTCGCCATCGGCGTCATCGGTTTCGTCGTCTGGGCGCACCACATGTATACGGTCGGCCTTGATGTCGATACGCAGGCCTATTTCGTTGTCGCGACAATGATCATCGCGGTGCCGACAGGTATCAAGATCTTTTCGTGGATCGCGACCATGTGGGGCGGTTCGATTGATTTCAAAACGCCAATGCTGTGGGCGGTTGGCTTCATCTTCCTCTTCACGCTTGGCGGCGTGACGGGCGTGGTTCTGTCAAACTCCGGCCTCGACAAGGTACTGCACGATACCTATTACGTGGTCGCGCACTTCCATTATGTGTTGTCGCTCGGTGCAGTGTTCGCCATTTTCGCAGCCTGGTATTACTGGTTCCCGAAGATGTTCGGCTACATGTACAATGAAACCTTGGGCAAGCTGCATTTCTGGCTGTTCTTCATCGGCGCGAACATCATCTTTTTCCCGCAGCACTTTTTAGGCCTGCAGGGTATGCCGCGCCGCTATGCTGATTATCCGGATGCCTTCCATTTCTGGAACTATGTCTCGACGATGGGTTATTATGTTGTTCTCGTCGGCCTTCTGGTGTTCTTCATCGGCATCATCGAAGCCTTCACGAAAAAACGCCCTGTCGGCAACAATCCATGGGGTCCGGGCGCAACGACGCTGGAATGGACATTGTCCTCACCGCCGCCGTTCCACCAGTTTGAAACACTGCCACGCGTCAAGGATTGAGAGGGTTTGTGACGGATATGAGCGCAGGCGCGCACGCGCCGTCACACATTCACTTTGCCTCTGCTGGCGATTTTATCGCGCTTTTGAAGCCGCGCGTCATGTCGCTGGTCGTGTTCACCGCACTGACCGGCATGGTGATGACCACAGGATCACTGCACCCCATTCTTGCGTTCGCCAGCCTGCTTTGCATCGCGGTTGGCGCAGGTGCATCCGGCGCATTGAATATGTGGTTTGATGCCGACATCGACGCGGTGATGAAGCGCACGCAGACACGCCCCATTCCGATGGGGCATATCGACCGCGTGACGGCATTGAGTTTCGGGCTTGTCCTGTCGATCGGTTCCGTTCTGACGCTTGGACTGATTGCCAACTGGCTCAGCGCCGGGCTTTTGGCCTTTACCATCTTTTTTTATGCCGTTGTTTATACGATGTGGCTGAAGCGTTTTACCGCGCAGAACATTGTGATTGGCGGTGCGGCCGGTGCGTTCCCGCCTGTGATCGGCGCGGCCGTGATGTCCGGCCATGTGACGCTGGATTCGCTTTTTCTGTTTCTGATCATCTTTCTCTGGACGCCGCCGCATTTCTGGGCGCTGGCACTGCTGAAATCGGATGATTACAAACAGGCCGGCATTCCGATGCTGCCGGTCGTTGAAGGGCGCGTTACAACCCGCAGGCAGATTTTCATATATGCGGTGCTCTATACTGCCTCATTGCAGCTGCCATGGCTTGCCGCCATGCTCGGCTACACGCACAGCGGCGTCGGTGTTTTGACAATGGCTGTCTCGCTTGTCAGCGGTGCGATTTTTCTCGGCCTGTCTTTCCAGATCCTGCGTCAGGGTGATGGCCCTGCGCTCGACCAGACTTGCCGCCGCCTGTTTGCCTATTCGATCCTCCAACTTTTAATCGTGTTTGCGACACTTCTCGCCGACACCGCATTTATGGTGCACGTATGAGCGACCCGTCCTTGACCCCATCGCAAAATCTCGAAAGGCGCAAAAGCCAGAAAAACCGCAATATGGTTCTTGGCCTTTTTCTGGTCGGGCTTGTCGTCCTGTTTTACGCCGTCACTCTGGTGAAAGGCGTGCCGCTGATTACAGCGCGGCCGATGTAATGCCTGAACCAACCGCAAAAAAAGGCCATAACATTGTCGCTACATGCTGCATCCTGTTTATCGGCAGCATGCTGGGCCTTAGCTATGCCAGCGTTCCGTTCTATTCATGGTTCTGCAAAACGACAGGCTTTGGCGGCACACCTGTTATCGCCGCTGTGGCACCGCAGGCGCGCGGCCGCCTCATCACCATCCGTTTTGACAGCAATATTTCAAGCGATCTGCCATGGACGTTCAAGCCCGTCAAAAGCGAAATGAAAGTCGCGCTCGGCGCGATCGCGGAAGCGGAATATCTTGTCGAAAACCAGTCTGATAAAACCACCAGCGGCAGTGCCACATACAATGTCGTGCCGCCGCAATCGGGCGGCTATTTCAACAAGCTGGAATGTTTCTGTTTTACCACGCAAACGCTTCAAGCTCATGAAACCCGCAAAATGCTGGTTCGTTTTTTCGTTGATCCCGACATGATTAACGATAAAAATGTTGCGACGCTTGACACAATCACGCTTTCCTACACCTTCTATCCACAAAACAACCCTGCAAAGCTGAGCCAGGCTGCTGGCACTGCTGCACCCAAATTAAGGTAGCCCGCCATGGCCCATGACAACGTCAATCACGAATATCACCTTGTCGATCCAAGCCCATGGCCGCTGATCGGTTCTGTCTCGGCCTTCGTGCTCGCGGTCGGCGCGATTTTGACAATGAAATCCATTCCGCTCGGCGGCGTGCATCTTGGGCCTTGGCTGCTTGGCCTTGGCGTTGCCGGCGTGCTTTACACCATGGCCAGCTGGTGGCGCGATGTCATTCGCGAGGCTGACCACGGCGACCACACCCAGGTTGTTCAGCTGCATCACCGTTACGGGATGATTTTGTTCATCGCGTCCGAGATCATGTTTTTCGTGGCGTGGTTCTGGGCGTATTTCAACGTGTCGCTGTTTCCAAAAGCGGTGCCGCTGTTCGTGCGCACCGATCTCATTGGCGGCGTCTGGCCACCTAAAGGCATCCAGACATTCGACCCGTGGCATCTGCCGCTTTTGAATACGCTCATTCTGCTGTTGTCCGGCACAACCGTCACATGGGCGCATCACGCTTTGCTGCACAATGACCGCAAGGGCCTGAAAATGGGTCTGTGGCTGACAATCCTTCTTGGCGCGTCTTTCACCGCTTTGCAGGCCGTTGAATACAGCCACGCTGCATTTAACTTCTCCGGTCATATTTACGGCGCGACGTTTTTCATGGCGACAGGCTTTCATGGCTTCCATGTTCTTGTCGGCACCATTTTTCTCAGCATCTGTCTGGCACGCGCCTATGCTGGCCAGTTTACGCCAAAACAACATCTCGGCTTTGAGTTTGCCGCCTGGTACTGGCACTTTGTCGACGTTGTCTGGCTGTTCCTGTTTGCAGCAATCTATGTATGGGGCAGAGCTCCCATTGTGCCGCATTAAGCCATGCGTCCCAGCGGTCTGACAGTTACGGTCACGGTTGCGTTTTTCACGCTGATTGCGCTTGGCAGCTGGCAGCTGCAGCGCCGCGCTGAAAAGCTGGCGCTGATCGCCCAATATGAAGAAGGCCTGAAAGGGTTTGCCCAGCCTTTCCCGTCTGAATCGCTTTGGCCATCGACAAAATTTGATGATCTTGCACAGCGCAAAGTCTCGCTGGAAGGGCATTTTGTCGGCGACAGCTATGTGCGCCTCTACAATCTTCTTCCCCAATACGAAAACCGTCTTGGCGGCATGGGCTGGGACATCGTCCAGCCGTTTGAGTTGAAAGATGGCGGGCTGGTTCTGGTCAATCGCGGCTTTGTGCCGGACAATCCTGTGTTCAAACCAATGCTGCCAAGCGGCGTTGATCTCAAACTTGAAGGCATTGCCCGCGGTGTGGAGCATAAAAACTGGCTGACGCCCGAGAACAATGCGGCTAAAAACCAGTATTACCGCCGCGATCCTTCCGTCTTTGCGACGGCCTTAGGTTTAACGCCTGAAAAAGTTGCGCCCATTCTCGTTGATCAGATTACGCCAAACGCGGGAAGCGAACCGCAGGCCGCCAACGGTACAATGCAGTTTTACAATCGCCATCTTGAATATGCGATGACATGGTTTTCGCTTGCAGGCGTTCTTGTTGTGATTTTTATTTTTTATCGCCGCAAACAGCGCAAGCTTGCCTTGCCGACCCTGCATTAGGCGCTACCGCGCTCCATGCAATATATTTCATCAAGAGGGGAAGCGACACGCAAAAGCTTCTCGCAAATTTTGATGGCGGGCGCCGCTGAAGATGGCGGGCTTTATATGCCGGAGCACTGGCCGCAGTTTTCAAGACCTGAAATTGCCGGCTTGCAGGGCGCGAGCTTCCAGACCATCGCATTTACAATTTTAAAAAAGTTTGCGGGCAATGATTTCAGCAATGAAAAGCTGCATGGTTTTTGCGATGCGGCCTATGGCGGGTTTCGCGCGCCTGAGATCTGTCCATTGCGCAAACTTGAAGCCGATAGCTATCTGTTAGAGCTGTTTCATGGCTCCACATTCGCGTTTAAAGATGTCGCCATGCAGATGCTGGCGCAAATGGTCGGCGATGAGCTGACGAACAACAAGAGACAAGCCACGATTGTCTGCGCCACCTCGGGCGATACCGGTGCTGCCGCGGTCAATGCCTTCGGTCACACAAGCAATATCACTGTAATCGTGCTGTTTCCCGATGGGCGCATTTCCAATGTCCAGCGCCGACAGATGACAGCAAGCGGTGCAGCAAACATTTTGCCATTGGCAGTGCAAGGGCATTTTGACGATGCGCAGGCGCTTGTCAAAGAGCTTTTTGCCGACCACGATTTTTCAAACCAGCACAAATTGACATCGGTCAACTCTATCAATTTTGCCCGCATCGCGGCGCAGGTCAGCTATTACTTCAGCGCGGCGCTGGCGCTGGGCTGTCCCGACAATTTGAGCTTTTGCGTGCCGACCGGAAACTTCGGCGATATTTTTGCGGGGCATGTGGCGCAGCGCATGGGTCTGCCGATCAAACGGCTGGTGATCGCGACAAACCAGAACGACATTCTTGTGCGCGCACTGGAGACAGGAATTTACGAGGTTGAAAACGTGGTCGCCACCACATCGCCCTCAATGGACATTCAAGTGTCATCGAATTTCGAGCGCGTGCTGTTTGAACTCTCCGGCCGCGACAGTACACTGATTAAAAAAATGATGTTGGATTTGAAAGCGCATGGAAAATTTGAGATCCCCGCGCAAATCTTACAAAAATTGCGGGATGGTTTTGCAGCGGCACATGCCAGCGAGGACGAGGTCAAAGCCGAGATCAAAGATTTTTATGGCGAATATAACGCCTTTATTGATCCCCATACGGCGGTTGGGCTTGTGGCCGCGCGTAAATGCGCGTCAGTTGACGAGATCATGGTCACGCTTTCCACCGCCCATCCTGCAAAATTTTCCGAGGCCGTTAAAGCGGCAACGGGGCAGGATATTGTCCTGCCGCCAGCTTTGCTGGCACTGGCAGAAAGGCCGGAACATTATGAGACAATCGCACCAGACAGCGCCGTGCTGAAACAGCACATTGCGGCCTTTAATAGAAAGCACGACCCCGCATGAGCGCGAAGATGACCGTCCTCGACAATGGCTTGCGTATTGTCAGCGAAAATATTGCCGACATGCCGTCTTTGTCGATTGGTCTGTGGGCGGCGGCCGGCTCGCGCGCTGAAACTGAAAGCGAGCAGGGCATTGCGCATTTGCTGGAGCACATGGCGTTCAAAGGCACGGCAACACGCAGCGCCCGCGAGATTGCCGAAGCGATTGAAAATGTCGGCGGTGATATCAATGCCGGCACCAGCGTTGAGCAAACGTCTTATTACGCGCGGGTGCTGGCCAAAGACCTGCCGCTCGCCGCTGAAATTCTCGGCGATATTTTAACCGGCAGCCAGATCGCCGACGATGAGCTGGAGCGCGAGAAGGCTGTTGTGATTGAAGAAATCAACGCGCTCAATGACAGTCCTGAAGATATGATTTTCGATCTGTTGCAAGAGGCCTGCTATCCAAACCAGCCTTTGGGGCGTGCGATCACAGGCACGGCTTTGAGCGTCAGCGCCATCACACGCCAGAACATTGTCGATTTTTTGGCCAAAAATTATCACACCTCGCGCTGCGTCATTTCAGCGGCTGGCGCCGTTGACCATGATGTGCTGGTGCAAGAGGTAAAAACCCGTTTTGCCGGGCTGCCTGAAGGCAATGGCATTTTGCCGCCGCCCGCGCAGTTTAAAGGCGGGTATCGGATCGAGGCGCGCGACACCGCGCAGGTGCAGGTGACATTCGCATTTCCCGGCGCCTCCTACCAGCACCATGATCTGTATGCCGCGCATATTTTTGCGCATGTGCTTGGCGGCGGCATGGCCTCACGCCTGTTCCAAGAGGTGCGCGAGCAGCGCGGCCTTTGTTACATGGTATCATGCTTCAACTGGGCATTTCAGGACACGGGGCTGTTTGCGCTGCATGCGGCAACCAGCCCTGACAAAGTCAGCGCACTGCTTCCCGTGATGATCGATGTGCTGCGTGCCGCCAGCACATCGATTGCGCCCACAGAACTTAAGCGCGCAAAAAACCAGTTCAAGGCGGGCATGTTGATGGCACTTGAAAGCTCATCTGCGCGCGCTGAACATCTGGCGCGCATGCTGTTGATTTACGGACGGCTTGTGCCGCTCGACGAATATGTGGCGCGCATCGACAATGTGACGATTGAACATGTGCAGCTTTATGCGCAAGGCATGCTGGCCTGCGGGCAGGCGGCGTTTGCGGCGATCGGCCCGAAAAAAGCATTGCCCGACCAAGCGCAGCTTCAAGCCTGGGGCCTGCAGGTTTGAGCCTGTTTCGCGCCGCACACAACGTGCCCGCGATCAGCCTGCGTCATGACGATCTGCTGATGCAGACACCGACCATCAATGATTATGCGCAATGGCGCGAAGTGCGCGGACAAAGCCGCCATTTTCTCAGTCCGTGGGAGCCGCTCTGGGCGGACGATGATCTTGAACACCTCAGCTTTCGCCGCCGCATTGCCCGCTATGATCGTGAACGCCAGAACGATCTCAGCTACACCGTGTTTCTCTATTTGGCGGAGCGCAAAGTTCTGATCGGCGGCCTCAGCCTCAGCCAGGTGCGGCGCGGTGTCGCGCAGGCCGGCACGATGGGCTATTGGATGGGCGCGCTTTACGCCAATCGCGGCTATATGAGCCGCGCACTGCCGGTGTTCTGCGCCTATTGTTTTGAAAAACTGAAGTTGGAGCGGATTGAAGCGGCCGCGCAGCCCGATAATCCATCTTCCTTAAGCCTTTTAAGAAAAAGCGGATTTGTTGAAGAGGGCTTTGCGCGCAGTTATCTGCGTATTGCGGGACAAAGACGCGATCATATGATGTTCAGCCTGTTGCCCGCTGACGCGAAAAAGTCCAAAACAGCGCTATAGATGTTCGGCTCCGCGCTGTGCCTTTGGGGTGCAGCCCAGTTCCTATTCAGGAGAGATGTGTTGCGTCAACGGTTTCTCGCTCTTGCAGGTCTTATGCTCGCGCTTGTCGTTCTTGCGCCGCATCACGCTGACGCACTCGAAGCTGTCGCCGTTCCGCTCAATGCCGATGCGGTTGATCTCACGCCTGCGGTTGAACTGCGCAAACAGACGGGCGATGAAATTCAGGTGTCAACGGCTGCTGATAGCGAAGGTATTGTCCGCCGCATTGAAGTTCATGCGCACGATCCCGGCACCAGCCCGACATGGGCCATTTTCGCGCTGTCAAATCCGACCGACGAACAGATTGACCGGCTTCTTGTCGCGCCGCATTTCAAACTGGCAAAGTCAGGTCTGTTTCGCCCCGATCTTGGCGGCGTGCGCATCGTCGCGATTACACCAAGCCAAGGTTTTCGCCCCGACGAACAAAGTGATACCGACGCCGATATTTTTCAGATCACGCTCGACCCCGGCTCGACAGTCACATTCATCGCCGAGATGAAGGAAGCGAAACTGCCGGAACTGACGCTGTGGCAGGCCAATGCCTACAAAGACAAGATCAACAATCTCAATCTGTTTCGCGGCATGGTCATCGGCATTTCAGGCCTTGCCGCGCTGTTTTTGACCGTCCTGTTTCTTGTCAAAAGCACGGCGATGCTGCCGGCCGCCGCCTCTTTTGCATGGGCGGTTCTGATTTATCTCTGCATTGATTTTGGGTTTTGGCCGAAAATTTTTCCAATCGCGATTGACAGTATCGCGATTTATCGCGCCAGCGCCGAAGCGATTATCGCCGCGACCTTGCTGATTTTTCTGTTTGCCTATCTCAACCTCAACCGTTGGCATGTGCGCTTCAACTGGATTGCGCTGGCCTGGCTTGTTGGTCTTGGCACGCTGATCGGCGTTGCGATCATCGACGCGCCATTGGCTGCAGGTATTGCCCGCATTTCGTACGGCGTCACTGCCATTTGCGGTCTGGCGCTGATCGTCTGGCTGTCGCTTCAAGGCTATGACCGCGCCGTCATGCTGGTGCCGACATGGATCCTGCTGTTGCTGTGGCTGGTTGCGGCAAGTTTTACCGTCACAGGCTATCTGCAAAACGAACTGGTTTCGGCAGCGCTCGCCGCCGGGCTTGTGCTCATCGTTTTGCTGGTCGGCTTTACGGTGATGCAGCACGCTTTTGCGGGCGGTGCGCTGCAGGGGCTTGTTTCCGACAACGAACGGCGCGCGCTGGCGCTGATTGGCGCGGGCGATGTGGTCTGGGACTGGGACGTGGTGCGCGACAAAGTGTTCATCAGCGGCGATGGTGAGGCTGCACTCGGCTGGAGCCGCGGCACGATGGAAGGCCCGGCCTTGCGCTGGCTCGATTTTATTCACCCCTCTGACCGCGACCGCATGCGCACCGTGCTTGACGCCATGCTTGACCAGCGTCGCGGCCGTATCGGCGAAGAGTTTCGCCTGCGCGATCATGAAGGGCATTTTCGCTGGTTCATGTTGCGCGCGCGCCCTGTCGTCGGCTCCGACAATGAAGTGCTGCGCTGTGTCGGAACTCTGCTGGATGTAACGGACAGCAAAACCGCACAAGAACGTTTGCTGCATGATGCGGTGCATGACAATTTGACGGGTCTGCCCAACCGCCAGATTTTTGTCGACCGCAAAAATGCCGCTGTCAAAACCGCGAAGGCAGGCGAGGGACCTGTGCCAACGGTATTTCTCATCAATCTCGACCGTTTCAAGGCGGTCAATGATTCCGTCGGGGCGAATGTCGGCGATACGATTTTGATGACATTGGCGCGCCGCATGGCGCGGCTTTTGAAAAATGGCGACATGTTGGCGCGCCTGCAAGGCGACCAGTTCGGCCTGCTGCTTTTATCTGAACAGGCGCCTGAGCGCGTGATCGCATTTGGCGACCAGCTGCGAAAGGTCATTCGCGCGCCGGTGGCTTTTGGCGGGCGTGAGCTTTTTCTCACCGCCTCTATCGGCTATGCGCGTTATGACAAAGCCATTTCTGGCGACGATATTTTAAAAGACGCCGACCTTGCAATGTATCATGCCAAAAAAATCGGCGGCGATTCCATCAAGCCATTTGTGGAGAGCATGCGCGGCGGCGACAACCAGCGCATCCTGATGGAAGCCGACCTGAAAAAAGCGCTCGAGCGCAAACAGATCAGCGTTGTCTTCCAGCCGATCGTGCATCTTGGCGACAACCGGATTGCCGGTTTCGAGGCACTGGCGCGCTGGGACCATCCCAAGCGTGGGCGCGTCAGCCCTACCGAGTTTATCGCTTTGGCCGAAGAGATCGGCGTTATTCAAGATCTTGGCCTTTATGTTCTCGACGAGGCAGCAAAGACGCTGAACATGTGGCAGAACCAGATCTCGCAAGACGTGCCGCTGTTCGTCAGCGTCAATCTGTCGTCGCGTCAACTGATGCGCCACGATCTCATCAATGATGTGAAAGCGCTGTTCCAGCGCTACGAACTGGCGTCTGGCAGTTTCTATCTTGAGCTGACAGAATCTCTGGTCATGGAAAACCCTGAATTTGCGACGCAGGTTTTAAAACGCGTACGCGATCTTGGCGCTGGTCTGGCGCTTGACGATTTCGGTACGGGCTATTCCAGCCTTGGCCAGCTGCAGCGCTTGCCTTTCGATGTCATCAAAATCGACCGGATGCTGGTGAAACCTGACAAGTCCGGGCGGCGTCCGGTGATCCTGCGCTCGATCATCGCGATGGCGCGTGATCTTGGCCTGCGCGTTGTTGCAGAAGGCGCGGAGACCAAATCGGATGGTCTGGAACTGTTGCAGCTGGGCTGCGACTATGCGCAGGGCTTTGCTTACGGCGAACCAATGGCGCCGGAGCGTGCAACCGATCTGTTGCAGCAAAGCACACGCAAAAAACAGAAAGCGTAGACGTAGACGCGCGGGTGGCTCAAGCGTGGCCAGCTTCGCCCGATAAAAAGCCCGGGTCGACGCCAAGCGTGTTCAGCGCTTTGGTGTATTTGCTGGTGAGATTGGATTCAAAAATAAGCGCCGCATCGGCTTTGCCGTGCAGCCAGGCATTGTCCTGAATTTCACTTTCCAATTGCCCCGGCCCCCAGCCGGAATAGCCGAGCGCCAGCAGCGCGCGTGCTGGCCCGTGGGTTGCCGCGATCGCTTTCAACATATCAAGCGTCGCAGTGAGGCAAATGCCGTCATCGACTTCGATGGTTGCATTCTCAATCACAAAATCGGCGCTGTGCAGGACAAAGCCGCGGCTTGGCTCCACAGGCCCGCCTTGCAGCACGGGAAAGCCTTCAAGCTCGCGCGGAAAACGGCGGCGGTCGGTCTCGTCCGGCAGCAGCCCCAATTGCGCCAGCAGTTCTGGAAACCGGATATGCGGCGACATCTGGTTGATAACAATGCCCATCGCACCATTTGATGAATGCGCGCACAGGTAAATCACCGTCCGGCGAAAGCGTGTGTCGTCCATGGCTGGCATGGCAACCAGAAAATGCCCTTCGAGCGAATCTTCAAGATCGCCAATGCGGTAGTCGAGAAAAGAACTCATGCCGCAACCATGCCTTATTTGCCCGCGATTGAACAAGCGCGATCTTGCCGTGTTCCGAAGGAAAAACCCCCGCAATGGTTCTGAAATGGCTTGCTCTTTCACTGATCGCTCTGGCGGTCTTATCAACAGCATCAAATGCCGATAGCCCACACGTTGCCGCCAGTTTGATCAATGGCGGGCAACAAAGCGATGGTGCCTATACCGGCGCCTTAAAGCTTGAACTGAACGAAGGCTGGATTACCTATTGGCGCGTGCCGGGCGAGGCAGGCGTTGCGCCGGTGTTTTCAACGCAAGGTTCGGAAAATATAAAAGCGCTGGAGGTGACATATCCATCGCCGCACTTGCATGAGGCGCAGGGCCTGCGCTCATTGGCCTATATGAACAAGGTTATATTGCCGATGCATATTGTGCCGATTGATGCGGCCAAACCTGTTCTTTTAAAACTTCATGTCGATTATGCCGTCTGCCATGATCTGTGCCTGCCCGAGCAGGCCGATTTCGAGCAGCACCTTGAGAAAACGAAAGATGAGGCGGTGATACACCAGATCGAAGCAGCGCAGGCCAATATCCCGCAAGACAATGCGCGCCTTGTTTCCGGCAGTGTGTTTACGCCTGAAAATGAAGGCGGTGCGCTTGATGTGACATTCACATCAAAATTACCATGGCAGGTGGCGGTTCTGGAAACAGACGCCCGGCATGCAATTCTCTCGCGTGGCTTTTCGGGTATGACCGCGCATTTTGTCCTTAAAAAAACGCCATTGCCCAAAAGCATCTTGCGCTTGACGCTGATCGGTGAAAAAACAGCAGCAACAACGCAGTTTGAATTCCCCGCACCTCAAAAATAGATTTCACAAAAGGAGATCCTTATGATCGAAGCCGGACAACGCCTGCCAGAGGCCACTTTTAAGACAATGACGAAAGACGGGCCGCAGGACAAAACCAATGCCGATCTGTTCAAGAACAAGCGCATCGCGCTTGTTGCCGTTCCGGGCGCATTCACCCCCACGTGTCACAAAAACCATTTGCCCGGCTTCATCGAAAACGCCGACGCGATCAAGGCCAAAGGCATTGACGCGATTTATGTGACCTCGGTCAACGATGCGTTCGTGATGGGCGAATGGTCAAAGGCCAGCGACGGCGACAACAAGATCGTGTTTCTTGCGGACGGCAATGGCGATTTTGCCAAGGCGCTTGGCCTGACAATGGATGCCAGCGGTTTTGGCATGGGCACGCGCTCGCAGCGTTATTCGATGATTGTAAATGACGGTGTGGTTGAACACCTGAATGTTGAAAAGCCCGGCGGCAAGGTTGAGCAGTCGTCAGCAGAGCATCTCTTGTCGCAGCTCTAAGATTTAAAAGGTTTCATACCTTCACGGGCGAGCGCGTCAACGCGCTCGTTCATTTCATCGCCGGAATGGCCTTTGACCCAATGCCAGCTGACGCTGTGATTTTTAACCGCGTCATCAAGCGCCTGCCACAGCTCCACATTTTTGACGGGTTCTTTTGCGGCCGTGCGCCAGCCGTTGGATTTCCATTTTTTAATCCAGTCCATAATGCCGTTTTTGACATATTGGCTGTCGGTATAGACATCGACGGGCAATGCGCGCTTCAAACTGCTTAAGGCTTCGATGACAGCGCGAAGCTCCATTCGGTTGTTGGTGGTGAGCTGCTCGCCGCCGCTCAGTTCTTTTTCATTGCCGTTCCACTGCAAGATTGCGCCCCAGCCGCCCGGGCCGGGATTTCCCGAACAGGCACCGTCGGTGTAAATCGTAATGCGTTCGTTTAACGACATGGTTTAAGCTGCAATATCAATGACCGCATGGTTGCGGAAATAGCGGCTGCGTTTCAAAAAAGCAGACGGGTCTTTTTTGGAAACCAGTGCACCGGCAGGTGTGAAAAACAGATCGTAAAGCCGTGTTGCAAAAAACCTCAATGCCGCACCGCGGCATAGCACGTTCAGTGCATCATGCTCGGCATGGTTCAACGGGCGCACACTTTCATAGCCTTGCAGCAAGGCCTGCGCATGCTCTTTTGAAAAATGCTGGTCGCTGCCAAAGCACCATGACGTAATGCACACGGCGATATCGTAGGCAAAACTGTCCGTGCAGCTGAAATAGAAATCGATGAGGCCGGTCAGTCTATTGCCTTCCCACAAAACATTATCGGGAAACAGGTCGGCATGAATGGCGCCTGTCGGCAAATGCCGCGGCCAGTGATGACTGACAAAATCAATTTCCGCCAATGTGTCTTTCAGCAAATCCGGCTCGATCTTGTCGGCCTTGTCGCCGACCTTTTCAACCAGTGCGCGCCAGCTTTCGGGTCCAAGCGCGTTGTCGCGCCGCGCACCAAGGCTGTCATTGGCAAGATGTAGTTTTGCCAGCATCGCCCCTAGCGTCTGGCAGTGCTGCGATGTCGGTTCATGTTCCGACTGTCCGGGCAAGGCTGAAAAAACAGCCGCCGTTTTACCGCAAAGCGTTTTGAGGATCTGTCCGGCCTTGTCGCTGATCGGGTGCGGGCAGGGAATGTCTTTTGTGGCCGAATGCGTCATCACTTCAATGAAATAAGGAAGATCATCGACGCTGGTGCGGCCTTCAAAAAGCGTGAGGATAAAAACACCGACAGATGTGGTCAGCCGGTAATTGCTGTTTTCGACGCCGTCCAAAATAGGCTCGAACTGTTTCACATCACCAAGCGCATAGTTTTGTAAAAATGCATTGAGATCTGTTTCAGACACTTTTGTATAGACAGCCATATCAACTCACATTCTGTTGGGCGGCGATTGCACGCAATTCGCGCGGCAGCGGAAAAAAAACATTCTCGTCAGCGGTCGAGATGGTTTCAACTTTGATGTCATAGCGCGCGTCAAACGCGGCGATAATATGCTCGACAAGAATTTCCGGCGCGGAGGCGCCAGCCGTCAGGCCCAGCGACGTTAGCGCACCAAAAACAGTCCAGTCAATGTCGTCGGGATGCTGCACGAGCTGCGCGTGTTTTGCCCCGCCCCGCAAAGCGGTTTCGACAAGCCGCTGCGAGTTCGAGGAATTGGGCGAGCCCACCACGATCATCGCGTCGACGCGCGGGGCAACGGCTTTCACCGCTTCCTGCCTGTTGGTCGTGGCATAGCAGATATCGTCTTTATGCGGCGCGATGATTTCAGGGAAGCGCATTTTAAGCGCTTTGATAATCGCGGCCGTGTCATCAAGCGACAGTGTCGTCTGTGTCACATAGGACAAGGGCAGGCTGTCTGGTGGCACGAAAGCCGCGACATCTTCCTCGGTTTCAATCAGCGTAATCGCACCGTCCGGCAACTGCCCCATCGTGCCAATGACTTCGGGATGACCGCGATGGCCGATGAGCAGAATATGGCGGCCACGCTTGTGGTGAATCTGCGCTTCGCGGTGCACTTTGGTGACGAGCGGGCAGGTGGCGTCGATCGCGTGAAAGCGCCTTTTTTCAGCCTCGATTGGCACGGACTTTGCGACCCCGTGCGCCGAGAAAATAACAGGCGCCGTTCCCTCAGGAATTTCGTCGAGCTCTTTCACAAAAATGGCGCCTTTGGCCTTCAGGCTGTCGACGACGAAACGATTATGGACAATTTCATGACGAACATAAACAGGCGCGCCGTGCTGTTTCAGCGCGGCTTCAACGACATCAATCGCCCGCACCACACCGGCGCAAAAACCGCGGGGGCTGCACAGCAGTATGTTCAAATCGGGTTTAGGGTTGCCCATGGTTTAATTGGGCTTTTACGTGTGCGAAAGTCAATCCATCCTTTAGCTTTGCGGCCTCGGGCAAAAGTGCTACAGTCGGCCAGATTGTGTGAGGTTGCGTTATGATGAAATTTTCTGTTCCGGTATTGATGCTCGTGCTTTGCTTTGCAGGCTGCGCCCCCGGTGAAACGCCGGTGGTGTCCGGCGCACCGCCAAGTGATGCGGCAGCGCCAACAGCCCCTGTGACAGCAGGTGCACCTGTCAGCCAGCCTGCCGCGGTTGTGGCCTCTTCCGACCCCACAGTTGCGGCAATCAATTGCCCGCAAATTCAGGTGCGTGCCGGAACCGAAGTCTTGCGCAGCTATGACAAAACCGGCAGCACGGATGCCGATCTGAAATACCAGGCCAATATTACAAATCTGGCGCGTGAATGTTCCATTCTCGGTATTGAAGTTGGCATCAAGGCGACAGTTGCAGGCCGTCTCATTCTGGGGCCCAAGGGCAAGCCCGGCACATATAAATTGCCGGTACGGATCGCGGTCGTGCGCGGCGCTGCGGCCAAACCGCTGTGGTCAAAAGTGATTACCGTTGACGCAAAAATTGGTGCGGGTGAAGCCTCGACCAATTTCACGGCGGTTGCCGAAGACATCCTGTTCCCACGCGAGGCCAATGATGCGTTGAGCGACCTGCAGATTTATGCAGGGTTCGACCCTGCCAAAAGCAAATAAGAAAACAGACAATCAGGCGTTGACCTGACGGCAATTGCCTGTAATCTCAAGCCTACACGCGGAAGAGTGCTCAAGCGCTCATCTTAAAAAAAAGCTCACGCTTTTTTGCATCAGATGAAACGCATCAGAGCCGCCGAAGGCGCAACCACCCCGGAAACGCTCAGGCTCAAAGGACCGCATGTGATCTAAAAACTCTGGAAAGGGCTTCGCCAAGCCCACCGACGGAGCCAAGTTTTTTTCATCTGTTTTGAAGAAACGAAATCTCTCAGGTTCCAAGACAGAGGGGGTGCCCGCCAAACGCCTGTTTGGCCGCATGCCTTTTTGAGTCGTTCATGGATCACGCCGACACCACGCCGCTTCAACGCACACCGCTCTATCAGGCGCATCTTGATGCGGGCGGCAAGCTCGTGCCTTTTGCGGGCTACGAAATGCCGGTACAATATCCGCTGGGTGTGTTGCAGGAGCATTTGTGGACGCGCGAAAAAGCCGGACTGTTCGACGTCTCGCATATGGGCCAGGCTTTTCTGCTGGGGCCTGACCATGAAACAACTGCGCGCGCGCTGGAGCAGCTCGTGCCCGCCGATATCGTAAACCTGAAACCCGGAATGCAGCGCTATACGCAATTGCTGAACGAGAACGGCGGCATTCTCGATGACTTGATGGTGGCGCGCTCAAACAACCCCGACGAGGACGGCGCCTTGATGCTTGTCGTCAACGCCTCTTGCAAGGATGCGGACTACAAACACATTGAGGCGCATCTGCCGCAAGATGTACGCCTGCTGCGCGCCGACCACCGCGCATTGATCGCGCTGCAAGGGCCTGCTGCTGTGACTGTGCTTTCCAAATTTATTCCAGCTGTCGCGCAGATGACGTTCATGGCGGTCGGCAGTTTTCAGTTTGATGGAATAGCGCTCAATATCAGCCGCTCGGGTTATACGGGCGAAGACGGTTTTGAAATTTCAGCAAGCGCCGACAAGATCGCGCATCTCTGGCAGGCACTGGTGCGCGATACCTTGGTGCAACCCATCGGCCTTGGTGCACGCGACAGCCTGCGTTTGGAAGCGGGCCTGTGCCTTTACGGCCACGACATTGACGAGACGACATCGCCTATAGAAGCGGCGCTGAACTGGTCCATTCAAAAACGCCGCCGTGATGAGGGTGGCTTTCCGGGCGCCGCGCGCGTGCAAAAAGAACTTCAAGATGGCGCAAGCCGCATGCGCATCGGCCTTTTGCCTGAAGGGCGCGCGCCTGCGCGCGAGGGCGCTGAAATTGTTGATCCGGTTAGCGGCGCTGTCATCGGTAAAGTCACATCGGGTGGCTTTGGCCCCAGCCTCAATGCCCCTGTTGCAATGGGCTATGTTCAAAAAAAGTTTAGCGCTGATGGCACGCCCGTCCATTTGATGGTGCGCGGAAAAGCACTGCCGGCAAAAGTGGCAGCCATGCCTTTTGCACCGCACCGTTACCACCGCGCGGCGGTTGCAGCATGAGCACATCCGCCGCTCATCCCAGCGCAGGCTGGGATCTTAAAACAAAAAGGACACCTGCTTTCGCAGGTGTGAGCGGATCATATAAGGGAGCAAGACCATGACCACACATTTTACCAAAGATCACGAATACATTCGCGTGCATCATCCCAAAAAGTTGAAGGACTTTTTGGATAAGATGATGCAACTTTAAGGAGACGCGAAATGACAAACACATATTACACAAAAGACCATGAGTATTTTCGCGTCGAGGGTGACATCGGCATTGTCGGCATTACCGATTACGCGCAAAAACAGCTAGGCGATGTTGTTTATGTCGATCTGCCCGCAACCGGTAAAACATTGTCCAAGGGCGATGAGGCCGCGGTCGTTGAAAGCGTCAAGGCCGCATCAGAGGTTTACGCGCCCGTGTCGGGCGAGGTGACGGAAGTCAACTCGGCATTGCCTGATGCGCCATCCGCGGTGAACGAATCGCCGCAGGACAAAGGCTGGTTTTTGAAACTGAAGATCGCCAACCAGAATGAGCTGTCCGAGCTGATGGACGAAACAGCTTATAAAACCTACGTCGCCTCACTGGGATAAATGCAATGCGCTATCTGCCGATTTCCGACACTGATCGCCAAGACATGCTGCGCACAATTGGTGCGGCCAATATTGATGCGCTGTTTGTTGATATTCCCAGCAATAAACGCATCAATGGCAATCTTGATCTGCCGCTCGGCCAGTCAGAAATGGATGTCGAGCGCCAGCTTATGGCGTTGAGCGCCAAAAATCTCAGCGCAGGGTCGGTTCCGTTTTTTTGCGGCGCAGGCGCTTACAAACACCATGTGCCGGCAACGGTCGACCACCTGATCCAGCGCTCTGAATTTTTGACGAGCTATACGCCCTATCAGCCAGAAATCGCGCAAGGCACGCTTCAATATCTGTTCGAGTTTCAAACTCAGGTGGCGCTGCTCACCGGCATGGATGTCGCCAACGCCTCAATGTATGACGGCTCGACGGCCTGCGCCGAGGCCGTGCTGATGGCACACCGCGTCAGCAAAAAAAGAAAATCAATCCTGTCGGGCACGCTGCACCCGCACTATGTGGAAACGACGCGCACGCTTTCCGAACTTGCCAATGACACGACGCTTGTGCTGCCGCCATGCCCCGGCGGTGTGGAAGATATTCTAAGCCAGATCGATGATGAGACCTCCTGCGTCGTGGTGCAGTCGCCGTCTTTTTACGGCGACCTGATTGATCTCAAACCCATCGCCGACAAGGCGCATGCGCATGGCGCATTGCTGATTGCCGTATTCACGGAAGCGTTTTCACTGGGTCTTGTTGAAAGCCCAGGTGCGCAGGGCGCCGACATTGTGGTTGGCGAAGGCCAGTCCATCGGCAACGCCCTGAATTTTGGCGGGCCATATGTCGGGCTTTTTGCAACCAAGGACAAGTTCGTGCGGCAGATGCCGGGACGCCTGTGCGGTGAAACATCAGACAGCGATGGCAAGCGCGGCTATGTGCTGACGCTGTCCACGCGCGAGCAGCACATTCGCCGCGACAAGGCGACATCGAACATCTGCACCAATTCAGGCCTGTGCGCATTGGCGTTCACAGTGCATATGACGCTGCTTGGCGATCAGGGGCTGACACGGACGGCAAAACGCTGCCACGTCAACGCTGTCAAACTCGGCGAGGCGCTGAACAAAATAGATGGCGTCGAAATCTTGAATGATACCTTCTTCAATGAATTTACGCTGCGCCTGCCAAAACGCGCCGATGCGGTTGTCGAGGCGCTGATGAAAAAGGGCATTCTTGGCGGCGTGCCCGTGTCACGGCTGGAGCCCAAACGCGATGAGCTTGCCAATCTTCTTCTTGTCGCCTCCACCGAGGTGAACACGGATGACGACCGCGCCGCGTTTGTCGCCGCGCTGAAAGAGGTGCTGTAATATGTTGAACCGTCAGGGACGCCCCACAACACCAAACGAGACAGCGGGTTTTGAGCCGCAAACCTTTACGCACAATCGCGGGCTTGCGCAGGAAGAGGGCTTGCTGTTTGAAATTGGCCGCAGTGACGCCAGCGGCGTCGACATGGCCGATGAAAACATCAGCACCAACAGGCTTGGTGCGCACCGCCGCAAAGGCGAGATTGGTCTGCCGGGTCTGACTGAGCCGGAAACCATGCGCCATTTCGTGCGGCTGTCGCAGCGCAATTACGGCATCGACACCGGCATTTTTCCGCTTGGCTCGTGCACGATGAAACACAATGCCCGCCTCAATGAAAAAATGGCGCGGCTTCCCGGCTTTTCTGACATTCACCCGCTGCAGCCGCAATCAAGCGTTCCAGGCGCATTGCAAGTCATGCAGAAATTGTCGCACTACCTGCTGACAATGACCGGCATGGAAGCCGTCGCTTTGTCTCCCAAAGCGGGTGCGCATGGTGAGCTGTGCGGCATGGCCGCGATCAAGGCGGCAATCGATGCGCGTGGGGAAGGCGATGTGCGCCGCACTGTTCTTGTGCCGGAAAGTGCGCATGGCACAAACCCTGCAACAGCGGCCTTGCTGGGCTTTAAAGTCAAATCCGTTCCGGCAGGTGCTGACGGCACGGTGCATATCGATGCGGTGAAAGCAGCGCTTGGCCCCGACACGGCGGCGATCATGCTGACCAACCCCAACACCTGCGGCCTGTTTGAGAAAGAAATTTCTGAAATCGCCAAAGCTTTGCATGATGCGGGCGCTTACTTTTATTGCGATGGCGCAAATTTCAACGCGATTGTTGGCAAGGCCAAGCCGGGCGATCTTGGCGTCGATGCCATGCATATCAACCTGCATAAAACATTTTCAACGCCGCATGGCGGCGGCGGACCGGGCTCAGGGCCTGTTGTGTTGTCAAAAGCGCTGGCGCCATTTGCGCCTGTGCCTTTCCTGCACAAAAACGGCGATACGATTTCGTTGGTCGAGCATAAAGACGGCACACAAAGTTTTGGTCGCATGTGCGTGTTTCATGGGCAGATGGGCATGTATGTGCGCGCGCTTACTTACATGCTCAGCCATGGCAGCGATGGCATGCGCAAAGCCTCGGAAGACGCTGTGCTGAATGCCAATTATATTCGTGCATCGCTGGCCGACCTGTTTTCGCAGCCATTTGGCGACAAGGTCTGCATGCATGAGGTGCTGTTCGACGACAGCTTCCTCAAAGGCACGAATGTCACGACGCTTGATTTTGCCAAAGCGATGATTGACGAGGGGTTCCACCCGATGACGGTGTATTTCCCGCTGGTGGTGCACGGGGCGATGCTGATCGAGCCGACAGAATCGGAATCGAAAGCCTCGCTGGATCTGTTTATCGGCGCGATGCGCGATCTGGCGATCGATGCAAAAGCAGGCAATAGCGCACGCTTTACCAATGCGCCGATGCTGGCCCCGCGCAAACGCCTCGACGAAACAAAAGCGGCGCGCGCACCCGTTTTGCGCTGGCGTCCACCGTTGCCTGTAAATAATGCCGAGGCTGCAGAGTAAAGTGTCTGTCATTGCGAGGAGCACAGCGACGAAGCGATCTATTCGTCACGTTTCCAGAATAGATTGCTTCGCAACGCTCGCAATGACGTGGAAATAAGTCTCCTCACGCCTTCTCTCATCGCCCTGCTTGTGCTGGCAGCTTTTGTCGCAGGCTTTGTTGACGCCATTGCCGGCGGCGGCGGGCTGATTACCATTCCGGCATTCCTGCTGGCGGGTTTAAATCCGGCGCAGGCACTTGCCACCAATAAGTTGCAGGCCGTGTTTGGTTCGGGCTCGGCGACGCTTCAATTTGCCCGTGTAAAAATGATCAACTGGCGGGAAGCCTGGCCAGGCTTTTGCTGCGCATTTGGTGCGGCGGCGTGCGGCGCTCTGCTGGTCACCCATATCAGCGCTGAATTTTTACGCCATGTCATACCTTATGTGCTGGTTGCACTGGCGTTGTATTTTGCGTTGGCGCCAAAGATGAGCGACGAGACACGCCATCACATCATCACGCCTCACCAGCATGGTGTTGGCGCGGGAACCGTCATCGGGTTTTATGACGGACTGTTCGGGCCGGGCACGGGCTCGTTTTTTGTGGTGTCGCTGATCACGTTGGTGGGTTACGGCGTACGCAAGGCAACCGCGCATACCAAACTGTTCAATTTCGGCTCGAACCTCGGTTCGCTGGTGGTTTTTCTGTTTGCCGGAAAAACCTTGATTGCGCTGGGGCTGATGATGGTGGCCGGGCAGGTCTGCGGCGCAACTTTGGGGTCGCGCAGCGCCATTAAGCATGGCGCTAAAATTATCCGGCCATTGCTGGTTGTTGTCTGCGCCGCGCTGGCACTGCGTCTGATTTTAAGTTAGTCAGTCTCGTCGACCATCATCATCCGTTTTAAAGGACATCGATCATGAAACATTTTTTGGCGTTTGCATTTGCTGCATTCACACTCTTTTCAACAGCCGCATTTGCCCAAATGCCGTTGCCAGCCGGCGTTCCCAAGTTTTCGCCAATTTCGCCAGCTTTTGAGGGCATTGCGAAAAACGGCGCCGTATTGCTGCATGTGGGCGGCGAAGGCTGCGTGCCTTGCGCGGATCAGGTCAAAGCGCTCGACACCGCTTACAATGATATCAAATATATCCGTATCCAGACCTTCCGCGCCGATGCCACAAAAGATGCGGCGGCCATCGCGCCTTATTCTGCCAAGGCCGGCGATGTCGTGCTGATCAAACAGGGCAAGGTTGTTGAAAAAACAAGCGGCGAGACAAGCGCGGATGCGTTCAAGGCGATGCTCGAAAAAGGCATTGCTCCATAGGCACGCCGTTTATTTCGGCAGTTTCAATGTAGGGCCTGCAGCGTTTAACGCCGCAGGCTTTTTTCTAGCGCGCGCGACCGGCAGCTGCTGCGGCGTCTCCGGCATCATAAATCTGGATTTCGAGCTTGTCGTTGTTTTCCAGCGTTTTAATCAGGCGCTCGGCCTGGGTTTTTCCAAGCCATGTGGAAATAAGCGCACGATTGTCCTGCTTTGCGTCTTTGTAATTGATATAGTCAAGAATGGCGCGGAAATTTGTTTTGCCGTTGGCATCCATTTTCACAAGCTTGCGAATGTTTTTCATGCTGTCTGTTGACTGCGATACAATGCCCATCAGGCCTGATTGGGCAATCATTTTATCAAGAACGATATCGAGATCGCCCATTGCAGAACCGATTGCGGCATCAAAAGACTTTTTCGGCGATCCGGTTTCATAACCCGCCTGACCAATCTCTGCGCCCTGTTCACCGCGGCATGGGCGGCATTTTAAATCGTGCATAGGCGTATCTTTCAAATTGTTAAAATGGCAATCTGAACACAATAGACCAGATAAAATAAAATGCGGGAATTTCGCCTGAACTGATTAATAGCTCAAAGGCCTTACATTCCCTGATAGTTCGGCCCGCCGCTGCCTTCCGGCGTGACCCATGTAATGTTCTGCGCCGGATCCTTGATGTCGCAGGTTTTACAATGCACGCAGTTTTGCGCGTTAATCACAAAGCGCGGATCGGTAGACGTCACCTCATTGGCATACACAATTTCATAGACGCCCGCCGGGCAATAGAGCCGCGCGGGTTCACCATAAAGCGGCAGATTACGCGCCACCGGAATGGCCGGGTCGGTGAGCAGCAGGTGGCAGGGCTGGTTTTCGTCGTGATTGGTGTTGGAGACAAACACCGAGGACAGGCGGTCGAAGACAATCTCGCCATCGGGTTTGGGGTAGGTTATCGGCTTGGCGTCCTTGGCGAGCGTCATGTCCTCATGGTCGGCCATGCGATGCTTCATGGTGCCGAACAGTGAAAAACCAAATGTGGTCGTCCACATGTCGAGCGCGCCAAGAGCAATGCCGGCATAGGTGCCAAAGCGCGACCATAGAGGTTTGACATTGCGCACGCGGCGCAAGTCCTTGCCGATCGCAGAACCACGCCATGCGTCTTCGTAAGTTGCAATCTCGTCGTGGCGGCGCCCGCCTGCAAGCGCTAGGGCAAGATGCTCAGCACAAAGTTTTCCCGACAGAACGGCATTATGGCTGCCTTTGATGCGTGCGACATTGACGAAGCCTGCCGCGCAGCCCACAAGCGCGCCACCGGCAAATGTCAGGCGCGGCACAGATTGCCAGCCGCCTTCGGTGATCGCGCGTGCGCCATAAGACAGGCGCTTTCCGCCTTGCAAAAGCGATGACACGGACGGATGCGTTTTCCATTTTTGGAATTCGCCAAACGGCCACAGGGTTGGATTTTTGTAATTGAGATGAACGACAAAGCCGAGCGCAATGCGGTTTTGCCCATAATGATAGAGAAACGAACCACCGCCTGTCTTGCGGTCTAGTGGCCAGCCAAATGAATGCTCGATCAGACCGGGTTTATGTTTGTCGGCGGGGATTTCCCAAACCTCTTTGAGGCCGATGCCGTATTTTTGCGGGCAGCTGTCTTTGCCAAGGCCAAAGCGCGCCACCAGTCTTTTGGTCAGATGTCCGCGCGCACCTTCGGCAAAAATCGTATAGCGTCCGCGCAGTTCCATTCCGCGTGCAAAATTTGGCGTCGGCGTGCCGTCTTTTCCGATACCCATATCGCCTGTGGCAATGCCGATGACGGCGCCGTCCGCATTGTAAAGAATTTCAGCGGCGGCAAAGCCTGCATAAATCTCAACACCAAGCGCTTCGGCCTGCGCGCCCAGCCATTTTGCCAACTCGCCAAGACTGCCGATGTAATTTCCGTGATTGCTCATCAAAGGCGGCATCAGGAAGGTTGGCAATGGAATGCCGCCCGCAGGCCCCAGAAACGCGAATTTGTCTTTCGTGACTTTTGTTGTGAGAGGCGCGCCGCTTATTCGCCAGTCGGGCAACAGGGCATCAAGACCGATCGGATCAATGACCGCGCCAGAGAGAATATGCGCGCCAATTTCAGCGCCTTTTTCCACAACCACAACGGAAAAAGCCGGGTCGATCTGTTTCAGGCGAATGGCGGTTGCAAGCCCCGCAGGCCCGCCGCCAACGATTACAACGTCATAATCCATAAATTCGCGCGGCGTGTCTTGTGGTGTATCGGTCATAAACGCCCTTTTTAGCGACAGGTTTTTGAGGTGGCGGCAACGGTTTAACTTTCCTATAAGCGAAGAATGTTTTCAATGCCATTCCCAGCCTTATGAACGGTTCGCCCGCAAACGCCTTGCAGGCGCTTGAATGGCTAAGCGCGATGGGCGCCGATGAGGCGCATGACGAGCACGGCGTTGCACGCAACGCTGCAATGCCGCAAACCAGTCTTGAGCCTTTGGCAATGACAGCGCGGCCTGTGCAGCGGGCGCACGACATGCGCGCACTTGCCAGCAGCGCAACATCATTGGACGAGCTGAGGCAGATGGTCGAGCAGCTGGATATCCCGTTGCGCAAAACCGCAACCCAACTTGTATTTTCAGACGGTGTCGTTGGCTCCAAGCTGATGCTGATTGGCGAAGCGCCGGGGCGCGAGGAAGACATTGAAGGGCGGCCTTTTGTCGGGCGCGCCGGACAGCTGCTGGATAAAATGCTGGCCGCGATCGGCCTTGACCGCACAAATGTCTACATCACCAACACCGTGTTGTGGCGTCCCCCCGGCAACCGTACGCCGACAGCGCAGGAAACGGCATTGATGCTGCCTTTCGTGCAGCGGCATATTGCGCTGGCGCAGCCAAAGCTGGTCGTGTTCCTCGGCAATGTCGCGGCGCAAACACTGACAGGTTCAAAAGAAGGCATAACGAAATTGCGCGGCCGTTGGCTGACCTATGCGCAGGACGATCTCGAACTGCCCGCATTGGCAACCCTGCATCCGGCCTATTTGCTGCGCACGCCCTCTGCCAAAAAACAGGCGTGGCAAGATTTGCAGCAGATCAAAGCCAAGCTCCAGACATTGAATTAAATATGGCATTGATCGCTCCGCGCCATGGCCATGCAGGTGTTGACGAGGCGGGCCGCGGGCCGCTCGCCGGGCCTGTGTCGGCAGCTGCCGTCATCCTCCACCCGAAACGCATTCCCGATGGCCTCAATGATTCCAAAAAATTGACAGAGGCGTGCCGCGAGCGGCTTTTTGTCGATATCACCCGAAATGCGCTCGCGGTTTCGGTTGCGTTTTCCTGCAACCGCGAAATCGACCTTTTGAATATTCGCGGTGCGACACTGATTGCCATGGCGCGCGCGGTTTTTGGCTTGAGCCAGCAGCCGCGCCATGTCTGGGTCGATGGCCGTGATCTGCCGCCCGCAATTCCTGTTAAAGCCACCGCGGTCATCGACGGCGATGCGCTTCATGCCTCGATCGCTGCGGCATCGATTGTCGCCAAAGTCATGCGCGACCGCAAAATGCGACTGCTTGACGGCCATTTTCCGCATTATGGCTTTGCCAAACATAAGGGCTATCCGACAAAGGAACATCTGGCGGCGCTTGAGAGATTTGGCCCGTCTGTCCTGCATCGTACAAGCTTTGCCCCTGTGCGGCGCAGCGCCTTGCGCTTTGAAAAGTCTGGGGTAGACTAAGCGTTTTACAAGCCCAGATTTCAGTAATGACAAAAACAGATTTGAATTCAAATTTTAAGCACTCAGCGGCATTGTTTCAACAATTGCCCCATGCATTTACATCTTCAATTCATGCATTAAAACGCAAAGATGGCAATGATTTTGACATGCCGCCACTCAGATTGTCCGACACCGACAACAAAAAATTTGTTGCGGCAATCAACTCGATCGGTCTTGGCAAAGTTGATGACAATGACCTGTTTTTTTACAGCGAGCCAAGTGAAAAATTTGTAAATGCCATCGCCAACAGCAAATTACCGGACGATCAAAATCTGACTTTAGCCTGTGCAGCAAATCAGGTTCCGCCATTTATAACGGTTAAAACTGCCTTTGACCAAAAGATACGCACATTTATCGGATCGGGATTCGTCAAATACACGGCGGACAATTTCGGTTTTTCGCAAGACCTCATTTTGCGCGCAACGGCCGCGCATGAGCTGACACATAAAACAGCCTTTGATTTTTTCCCGATTGAGCAATCTGACAAAGCCGAACTTGTGGCCGATTATGTGTCGTTGGAAACAGCAGACCCGCAGTATCGGTTGTTATCCAATATCGTCACGCGACAAACAATTGGCGGATTTAAAGCCGACCATTATCATCTCGCCAAAGAATGTGCCTATCAGGCTTTGCAGCAGACCGTTGCGCAAATTGATGCAAAAACCGGCAAAAACCTTGCCAAGGGCCTTATTGAAAATCCACTTCAACAAACAGATACACAGGCGCAGGCTGGTTTTGATCCTGCGGAAGGCAAGAATATTAAAACGTTCTATGAAAAAAACATCGATGCTTTTTATCAAAAATACCTCAGTAAAATTGACGGTGCACCCGCCGCCGCCCCTTTTGCCCGCATGATCGTCAGCGCATTCAGCCAAAATATGAAAACAATAGCGATTGACCTTGTGGCGAAACGCAAAGCCGAAATTGCGGCTGCAAAAAAAACGGTTTAAGTTTTTCTTAACTACGCCTGTTCACTCGGCCTCCACCAATTTGATTCACCATGACGCCTGTCTGTGTAATGCGTTGGGGTTTAAAGTCATGCGTCGCCCGAAAATTCAGGCTGGTGAACTGCCGCTCGATACGATTTTAAAAGGCGACTGCGTCGCCCATATGGCGGCAATGCCCGCGCATTCCGTCGACCTTATTTTTGCAGACCCTCCGTATAATCTTCAACTGGGGCAGGGGCTGACACGTCCCGACCAGAGCGCGGTTGACGGCGTCACTGATGACTGGGACCAGTTTGAAAGCTTCAAGGCCTATGACGAATTTACAAAAGCATGGCTTTTGGCGGCGCGTCGCATTCTGAAACCCGATGGCGCGCTGTGGGTGATCGGCTCGTACCATAATATTTTCCGCGTCGGTTCCATTCTGCAAGACCTTGGCTTCTGGATGCTGAACGATGTGGTCTGGCGCAAAACCAACCCGATGCCAAACTTTCGTGGCCGCCGTTTGCAGAACGCGCATGAAACACTGATCTGGGCCTCACGCGAAGAAAAATCAAAATACACCTACAATTACGAAGCGGCGAAAGCCGGCAATGAAGACCTGCAATTGCGCTCCGACTGGCTGTTCCCGATCTGCACCGGCGAAGAGCGCCTGAAAAATGCCGACGGTAAAAAAGCGCATCCGACACAAAAGCCCGAAGCCCTGCTGCATCGCCTGTTATCGATTTCGACAAAGCCGGGCGATGTTGTGCTCGACCCGTTTTTCGGCTCTGGCACCACGGGTGCGGTTGCTAAAAAGCTGGGTCGCCATTTCATCGGCATTGACCGCGACAGCGATTACATTGCCGCCGCAACAAAGCGTATCGCTTCTGTTGAAACATGCAGTGCTGACAGTCTTGAACTGGCACCGGCCAAACGCGAAGCCACGCGCATTCCGTTTGCAACTCTGATTGAAACAGGGCTGATGGCGCCGGGCACGAAACTCTATGACAGCAAGAAGCGCCACACGGCGCTGGTGAAAGCCGATGGCAGCCTTGTTGCCGCAGGCGGAATTACAGGCTCGATCCACCGTGTCGGTGCATTGCTGCAGGGTCTGCCAAGCTGCAATGGCTGGACCTATTGGCATAGCGAGCACAAAGGCAAGCTGCAGGTCATCGATGTCCTGCGCGAGCAGGTGCGCGGCGCGCTCGCCAAAGCAGCGTGACGCTTTACGTCAAAGCACTTACGCACAACTGCTGACGCTTTTAATCGCGCAAAAACACGCGCTGAAACAATTTTAAATTGCGCGCTAGGCTGGTATCAGGCGCAGTCTAAATCTTGCTCTGCGGGGCTGCTAAGGCCTTCGTACGCGCATTGGTTTCGGGGGTGCGAGTGACACGCCTTTTGCAAGCGTGGTATGTGCGCGTTGTGCATGTTGTACCGCTTTTACCATCACCGTCGGTAGGCCGGCAGCGTCAAGCTTTGACAGCGGCCACCAGAACGCGCCGTCATCGCTGTTGAAGCGGTGCGCGGCCTCTGCCGTAAAAACGGTAATCTCCACATCAAAATGCGTGAAGGTGTGCGTGACGACGCCGTCGCATTTTGTAAAGGTCAGACCGTAGGGCAGCGGCGCGCGCGCAGTGTCAAAATCTGCGCTCCACCCTTGCGAGGGGATTTCAGACATTCCGCCCAGCAACCCTTTTGCAGGGCGCTTTCGCAGCAGGACATCGCCCTGATGCGTGATCCAATAGGCGGCCGCAGACCGCAAAGGCCTTTGTTTTTTCGGCAGTTTGAAAGGAAAGCGCGCAGGCTCGCCAACCGCAAATGCCTTGCAGGATGATTGCAACGGACAAAGCGAACAGGCGGGCTTGCGCGGCGTGCAGATGGTCGCGCCCAAATCCATCATTGCTTGCGCAAAATCTCCGGAGCGTTTTTCTGGCGTCAGCTGTTCGGCATATGCACGAATTTCGGGGCGCGATTTTGGCAGCGGTGTTTCAATCGCGAACAGCCGCGACACGACGCGCTCCACATTGCCGTCAATCACAGTGGCGGCTTCGCCAAAAGCAATCGCGGCAATCGCCGCCGATGTGTAAGGGCCGATGCCGGGCAATTTTAAAAGGTCGGCGCTGGTCTTTGGAAAGCCGCCTTGCGCCGCGACAAGGCGCGCGCACTCGACAAGCTTTCGCGCGCGCGTGTAATAGCCAAGCCCTGCCCATGCCGCCATGATCTCGTCGTCGCTGGCAGCAGCAAGCGCCTGCACATCCGGCCAGCGCGCCGTGAACTTTTCAAAATAGGGAATGACGGCTTTCACCGTTGTCTGCTGCAGCATAATTTCAGACAGCCAGATGCGGTATGGATTGGCAGCCTGGTGCGGCAAAGCCCGCCATGGCAAAACACGCCGGTTGCGGTCATACCAGATGAGCAATTTTTGCGGAATCGTGCCCTTTTGAGACGTCATATGTTGTTACCGTCATTGCGAGCGGTCGCGGCGCGGAGCGTGGAGACCCGAAGCAATCTATTCTCTCATTTTGAACGCGTAGGATACATTGCTTCCGGTCTGCCGACCACTCGCAATGACGATTTATAAATAGCTTGCGTGGGAATGGCTGGTTCTATGTAATACAGCCATGCGCCGCCCAACCGCCAAACCTTTGTCCGACCTGCTTGTCAATGTGCTGAAACCCGCAATGCAGCAGCACGGTCTGGCGACATCACAGCTGATCACCCGCTGGGCTGAAATTGCAGGCCCCGAGCTTGCACGCGTCACGCAGCCGCTGCGCGCTACATGGCCGCGCGGTGAGGACAGCGGCAGCCTGAACCACGGCCAACCACTAAGCGGCACGCTGGTGCTGCAGGTTGAGCCCGCCTTTGCCCTCGACGTGCAGCACGAAGCACAGCATATCCTAGAGCGCGTCAACGCGCTTTATGGCTGGAAGGCCATGGCCAAACTCAGCCTGCGCCAAGGACCGGTTGACAAAAAGCGCGAGGTGGCCGCGCCATCCTCCCTCGGGCAAGCGCCGGAACTGCCTCAAGTCAGCGACGATGATTTACGCGCCGCCCTGCAAAAACTGGGGCAAAACGTGGCCAGCGGCCTCAAATAAGGGTGGGAAGACAGCCTTATTGGCCAACATGATCTTGCCATGCTGGGCTGCTAATGCTTTTTCAAAGCCTCGAGGAGCCAAAAAACCATGAAACACAGTCTTTATGCAGCCATTCTGGCGCTTGCGCTGTCCTGCAATTTTGCTGCCGCTGAAACAGCCCTCTCGCCGGAAGCCAAGCTTGAGCTGATGAAGGCACCCGCATCGGGCGAAAAGGTCATCGGCAAAGACGACGCGAAAGTGACGATTGTCGAATATGCGTCTTTGACCTGCCCGCACTGCGCGGACTTTCACGAAAAAGTGCTTCCGCAGATCAAGAGCAAATATCTCGATAACGGCAAGGCCAAACTGTATTTCCGCGGCTTTGCATTGAACCCGCTGGACACAGCTGCACAGATGCTAACGCTTTGCGCGGCAAGCGAAAAATATTTTCCGTTGCAGGACGCGTTCTTCACCACGCAAAAAAGCTGGACCACCGCAAGCGACCCTGTGGCCGCGCTTTTGCAGGTGTCCAAACAGGCCGGTTTTACCAAGGAAAGCTTTGAGGCCTGCTTGCGGAATCAAAAAATTCTCGATGAAATCAATGGATCGCGCGACAACAGCGAAAAGGCGTTTGGCATTACGGGCACGCCAACTTTTTTCGTCAACGGCGTGAAACTTGACGGGGGCGCAACATTTGAAAACCTGTCAAAGCTGATCGACGTACAGCTGAAGTCTTAGGTTTATGTCGTATTTTTTGTAAAAGTATTTGGGGTTAAGGCATGCAATTTACCAAGCTGAGACTGACGGGATTTAAATCTTTCGTCGAAGGCACCGATTTGCTGATCGAGCCCGGCCTCACCGGTGTTGTTGGCCCCAATGGCTGCGGCAAATCAAACCTGATGGAAGCGCTGCGCTGGGTGATGGGTGAGAGCTCTTACAAAAGCATGCGTGCCTCCGGCATGGAAGACGTGATCTTTGCCGGCACAACCGGCCGCCCGCCGCGCAACACGGCGGAAGTTATGCTCACCATCGACAACACATCGCGCAAAGCGCCTGCCGCATTTAACGATGACGACACGCTGGAAGTCATCCGCCGTATCGAGCGCGATTACGGCTCCGATTACCGCATCAACGGCAAGGAAGTGCGCGCCCGCGATGTGCAGCTTTTGTTTGCGGACGCGTCATCAGGCGCACGCTCGCCGGCTCTGGTTGGCCAAGGCCGCATCGCCGAACTGATTGCGGCCAAGCCGCAGCAGCGCCGCAAAATTCTTGAAGAGGCCGCCGGTATTTCAGGCTTGAACGCCCGCCGCCATGAAACCGAAACACGCCTGAAAGCCGCCGAGACAAATCTGTCGCGCGTGGAAGATGTGATCAAGGAACTGGCCAGCCAGCTTGAACATCTCGCCAAGCAGGCCAAGCAGGCAACGCGCTACAAAACCCTTTCAACCGATATCCGCGAACTGGAGCGTAAGCTCTATGCCCGCCGCTGGAATGAAATTGGCCAGCTGGTGAAAGACGCCAATGAAGCGTTGAAAACCGCTGAGGCCGACGTGTTGTCGCGCGCGCAGACACAGGCCAGCGCCGCCAAACGCCAGACCGATATGGCCGCAAACCTGCCGCCTTTGCGCGAGCATGAAGCCGAAGCCGCAGCCGCCTTGCAGCGTCTTGTCTCTGCCCGCGACCAGCTTGCCGGTGAAAAACAGCGCGCATCTGAGCGCATGCAGAACATTGAGCGCCAGATTGCGCAGATCAACGCCGATATGCAGCGCGAGCAATCGCTGATCGATGATGCGGCGGATGCGCATGCCAAGCTTGCCACTGAGGCCGCCAACCTTCGTGAAGAAGAGCAGCAGATTACAGAGCGCAGTGCGCTTGCAACATCAAAGCTGAATGATGCCGAGCAAAAAGTGCAGATTGGCGAAGAGCTGATGGGCAGCGCCACGCAGGCGCTGGCGGAGGCCAATGCCCGCCGCCTGTCCATTCAAAAACGGCAGATGGAGGCGCAGGGACGCTTTGACCGTTTCTCCAATGAGCTCTTATCATTGCAAAAAGAAAAAGCCGAGCTGGAGCACAAGCGCCAAGGCATGGCCGATATCGGCGCGCTGACGCTTGACGTTGAAACCTCGACACGCGTTCTTCTCGAAGCTGAAATTGCGGCGACCGATTCAGAGGCCGCATTGAAGCAGGCGCGTGTCGCCGAAGAGCAGGCGCGCGCACCGCTGAAAAGCGCTGAAAACGAAGTTCAAAAACTCGAAGTTGAAATCAGCACACTGCAAAAAATCGTGCTGGGCAGCATTGACGGCAACTGGCGCCCTGTTCTCGACGCGATCGAAGTCGACAAGGGCTATGAAATTGCGCTTGGTGCGGCTTTAAGCGACCTTCTCGAATTGCCGGTTGATGCAGCCGCGCCGCGTTATATTGCGCAGCTCGCGTTCAATTTCGACGACCCGCAACTGCCGCAAGGCGCGCGCACGCTGTCGCGCTTCGTCAAAGCGCCGCATGAACTTGACCGTATCCTCAACCAGATCGGCGTGATCGAGGCCGACAAGGCCGAGAGCCTGCGCAGCCAGTTGAAAACCGGCCAGCGGCTTGTCACCTTGGAAGGTGAAATGTGGGGCTGGGACGGCGTCATCACCAAAGCCGGTGCGCCATCGGCCGCTGCACGCCGTCTGGCCGAGAAAAACCGCCTTCAGGATCTGGAAGACAATCTGGCGCAGGCCAAAACCTTGTTAGATAAAGAGCGTTTGGGCTATCAGGCCTTGCATGATGCGAGCGTCGCGGCGGCCATGACAGAGCAGCAAAGCCGCCAGTCGCTGCGCGAATTGCAATCTGCAGCAACGCAAGCCCAAAACAAAATGGCAGACGCTGAGCGCGCAACAGCATCGCTCACAAACCGTTTGTCGGTCATTGAGGCGACAAGCACCAAGCTAAGCCACGACCGCGACGAAATGAGCGTCGAGCTGCAAAATGCCGCAAGCGAGATCGGCGATGACGCTGCACGCTCAGAATTGGAAGTGAACGTTGCCAAATTGCGGGCGCGGGTCAATCAGGAGCGCAGCGATGTTGCCGAAGCGCGCGCTCTCTCGCAGACCGTGCAGAACGAAGCACGGGCGCGTACCGCCCGCCTTACGGCCATCGACAGCGATATCGAGGCATGGACAGCCCGTCAGACCAAAGCTGACGGCCAGCGCGGTGTTCTTGGCGAACGCCATACGGAACTTGAAACCGAACGCGCGACCTTGTCGCAAATGCCAGCCGAAATTGAAGCCAAAGAGCTGGCGCTTGCCGACACCTTAAGCGATGCCACGCTGGCGCGCCGCGGCGCCGGAGATGCGCTTGCGGTGGCTGAAACCGCGTTGCGTGAGATCGACCGCGAGGAAAAAGCGGCCACGGCCAGCCTTGGCGAAGCGCGCGAGCAACGTGCAGCGGCGCAGGCGCGTATTGAAGGCGTGAATGAACGGCGCGAAGCGCTGACAGTGACAATCGCCGAAACGCTGGACATCAGCCTGGAAGAACTGCTGGACGGTTTTGACGAAGCGACAATCAACGCGCTTCAGCACAGCAATGATCTGGAAGAGCGCCTCGACCGCTACAAGCGCGAGCGTGAGCGCCTTGGCGCCGTCAACTTGCGCGCGGAAGAAGAGGTCACGGAGCTGTCCACACGCCATGATACGCTTGTTGCGGAACGTGACGATCTTGTCGCTGCGATTGAGCGGCTGCGCACCGGCATCCACACGCTCAACAAAGAAGGGCGCGAGCGTTTGCTTGCCGCTTTCACCGTCGTCAACGGCCATTTCCAGACGCTGTTCACCACGCTGTTCGGCGGTGGCACGGCGGAGCTCACACTTACGGAAAGCGACGATCCGCTCGACGCGGGCTTGGAAATCATCGCGCATCCGCCCGGCAAAAAGCCGCAGTCGCTGTCGCTGCTCTCGGGCGGTGAACAGGCGCTAACCGCCATGGCGTTGATCTTTGCCGTCTTCCTCACGAACCCTGCGCCGATCTGCGTGCTCGACGAGGTCGACGCGCCGCTCGATGACCACAATGTGGAGCGCTATTGCGACCTGATGGACAAGATGGTGGAGAGCACAAATACGCGCTTTATCATCATTACCCATAATCCGGTGACGATGAGCCGCATGCACCGCCTGTTCGGCGTGACCATGGCCGAGCGCGGTATTTCGCAGCTCGTCTCGGTCGATCTGCAATCAGCCGAGCGGATGGTTGAGGCGGCGTAAAAGCTTTACCATCCCGCATAGGGAATGCTATACAAGCTAAATTATTTTTAAATTAGCTGGTAATTATGGTCTCAATCAATTTTTATAATGAAAACATGCTTCGCAAAAATTCTTTGTCATTGCAGAGTCAAGCCACAAATGTGCGGTCTTTTTCGGCCAAAACTGATAAAATAAACGCGCAAGACAAGCCAGTATCAAAAAACAAAAAACACAATTCCTGGCAAAAATATTTACCAGTGGCATTAATGGGAACAGCGACTTCAGGACTTCTTTCATTTAATTATTTCGGATCAAAAAATGTTCCTCGTAACCCCTATGCGAAATTTTTACTCAATCCGACAATACCGGGATATGTTAAGCCCATTGCTGAAAGAAACTGGTTTGCATTTTTAAATAACGCTTACCCTTTAAATGAAACGATTAAACCCGGACAGGCTGAAAAAATTCTCGACGGCAGGTTTGATGATATTTTAGAAAAATCACCACGATTTATATCCATTCCATATGCAAAAAAGTTTTCACCTGAATTTCATGATCACAACATAGGCCATTTGCTTTTAAGGTTTAATGGCAGTGATGATCAATTTTCAAAAAATAAAATAACAAGTGTTTTGGAAAGACATTCGCTTTCAAATCAAAAAATTATTCCACAGGTCAGGCGAATTGCAGAAGCGTCTGCCTCAAATAATCGTAAATTTGTTGGAATGTACGAAAGGATTGATAAAATTCTTTTTGCGGATCGTGAAAAAAATGCGTTTTTAAAGCCTTATCCCAAACCGCGTGTTGAAGCCGAGGCTTCCCAATTTCTTATTTCACATTCCAGTGCGGCCTCTAATGTAGAGGATATAAACCTTTATATTAAGGGCCATCAGGCAGAAAATTTAATTACACATATTGAAGACAATATCATTCGATCTCAAAATCACAGCGCAGCGCGCTCAACCGTTTCAAAAATTCAGAAGTACTTTGTTTTTACATCGCCAATGGACACGCTTTGGACGCCTGTAAGAAATGAAAGAACGTTTCGTGGAAATTATTTATCTTTAGCTGACATTCAAAATTATCCCCAGCATGTAGCAGAGTTTTTTAAAACGCATGTTGACGACAAAAATATTATTCCAGAATTATTGAATCAGCAAAAAAATCCCTACAGTGCGATGCGTGTGATACGCGTTGCGTCCCCGCCGATCCTGCCAGAATCAGCTGCCATTGAAGCCCTTCGGCCTCTACAGCTTGATGCGCTGCGGCTTGGGTTTAACCCCAACACTATTGGCGAATTTGAAAAATACATGTTGCGCTATCAAAGTCCCGGGCATGGGCTGATCAGCGATCTTAGTCACATTGGCGGCGCTGCAAAAGGTCTTTCGGTTTTGGTGGCGGCCGGTGTCGCGCTGGCAGCTTACGCAAGCTATCGCAAGGCAACCGCACCGCAAGCCTAAAAGAAACTGATTTAAAAAAGAAGCTTGCCGTTTTGCGAAAAAAGAAGTCTGTAAAAACGCATTTTCATGCGGGTTTGATTGCTTGACAGGCCATGCCCTGCCTGATTTAACTGCCCTTGAATTGGCAAAGGTCAACTTTTCCGATCTTCTTTTCTTTTGCGGCGACGCTTTTGAAAAAAGGCCTTGTTTTCAAGTCTTGGAGGTTTCATGAACCAGAATGAATCTCCGCCCGTTTCGCCGTTTGGCGATGCGGCACTTGACGAGCGCCGAAAGGCGCTGGAAGGCAAAATTGCGGTGGAGCGGGCGGAAATCGCCAGCCAGGATCACGCGCATATGTCCTCGCAAGCGGACGCGCAGGGTTTGGGAAGCATTTTCAAACTCAGCTCTGAATTTGTCGGCGGTGTTTTTGCAGGCGGATTGCTGGGCTGGATGATCGACCATTTTGCACACACGAAGCCATGGGGGCTGATTGTCTGCACACTTTTAGGGTTTGCCGCCGGCATTTTGAATATGATGCGCGCGGTTGGCCTGACGAAGTCCTGGAACGAAAAACTGAAATAAGGTTAGAGACTTGGCTGAACCGATACATATTGACCCGATCCACCAGTTTCAGGTGCAGAACCTTGCCCATCTGGGCCGTGTGGCCGGCTATGATTTTTACCTGACCAATTCCGCGATTTACATGTTTGCGGCCATTGCGCTCATCACCGTGTTTTTGCTGTTTGCCACCCGCGCCAAAAAAATGGTGCCAAGCCGCACCCAGTCTGTCGCTGAAATCTGGTACGAATTTGTTGAAGGCATTCTCACCAGCGCCACCGGGCGCGAAGGCCTCGTGTTCTTTCCTTTTATCTTTTCGCTGTTCTCCTTTGTGCTGCTCAGCAATTTCCTCGGCATGATGCCGTATTTCTTTACCGTGACCAGCCAGATCGTCGTGACATTTGCATTGGCGTGCCTTGTCATTCTGACGGTTATTGTCGCGGGTTTTGTGAAGCACGGCTTCAAATTCCTGAAACTGTTTGTGCCGTCCGACATTTCCCCCGTTCTGGCGCCGTTCCTGATTGTGATTGAGGTTATCTCCTTCCTCTCGCGGCCTTTAAGTCTGGCGCTGCGCCTGTTTGCCAACATGCTTGGCGGCCACATCGTTTTGAAAGTGTTTGCATTTTTCGTCGTGATTTTAAGCTCGCTGGGTGCATTTGGAATTTTAGGCGCCGCGGCGCCGTTCGCCATGGGGATCGCGCTGACAGCGCTTGAATTCCTGATTGCGTTTCTACAGGCTTTTGTTTTTGCGCTGCTCGCATCGATCTATTTGAACGATGCGCTGCACCCCGCGCACTAACGAATTGGTTTCATTTCAACAGGAGAAAACAATGGATCCCGCTTCAGCTAAATTTATCGGTGCAGGTCTTGCCGCAATCGGCGTTGGCATTTCAGCCATCGGCGTTGGCTTGGTCTTCGGCAACTTCCTTGCCGGCGCGCTACGCAACCCGTCCGCTGCAGACAGCCAGTTCGGCCGCGCCTTCGTTGGTGTTGCGCTTGCTGAAGGTCTCGGCATTTTCGCGTTCGTTGTCGCTCTTATCCTTCTTTTCACATAACAAACATCGCTTGAGCGTTAAGGCCTGAACTATGGAACCAGTGCAAACGATTGAAACGACCGAAGCGCATGGCGGGGAGCACAGCAAAGTGTTTCCGCCATTCAACACGTCGACATTTCCATCGCAGCTGCTCTGGCTCGCCATCAGTTTTGGTCTGCTCTATATGCTGATGTCCAAACTGGTGCTGCCGCGCCTGTCGTCGATCTTGGGCGAGCGACGTGGCCGTATCCTGTCAGATCTGGATATGGCGCAAGCCATGAAAACTGAGACCGAATTGGCGATTGCCTCTTACGACAAGGCGCTAAACGATGCGCGTGGCCGTGCAGCGGCAATGGCGCAAGAGGTGCGTGACCAGCTGAAAACGGAAATGGACGCGGAGCGCTCTAAAGTTGAAGCGTCGCTTGCCGCACAAATTGCCGAGGCCGAGACCAGCATCAAGGCGTCGCGCGACAAGGCGATGCAGGATGTCGAATCTATTGCAGGGCAGGCGGCGGAAGCCATTGTTACGCAGTTGATCGGCACAGCCGACGATTCAGGAATTTCAGGCGCCGTGAAAAGCGCACTGAAGAAAACAGCTTAAGGACCGACACATGTTTGGTTATGAACCAATTGCCGTTGCGACATTTCTCGCTCTTGTTTTCGTTGTCCTGTTTTTGTGCATTGTTGTGTATCTCAAAGTGCCGCGGAAGCTTGCAAGCTTTCTCGACCAGCGTGCGTTGCTGATCAGCCGCGAGCTTGATGATGCGCGCCGTCTTCGCCTTGAGGCCATGGCGCTTCTGGAAGACTATAAAATTCGCACTAAGAACGCCGAATCTGAGGCGCAGGCCATTCTCGATCAGGCCAAGCAGGATGCAACCCGCCTTCACGATGAGGCGCAGGCCGCATTAAAAGACATGGTCGAGCGCCGCACGAAAGCGGCAACCGCCAAAATTTCACTGGCTGAAACACAGGCCGTTGCCGATGTGCGGCTTGCGGCAACAAATGTCGCAATTGCGGCGGCGCAGGACGTTCTGGCCTCCCGCATGAGCGGCGGCCTTGGCGCGCAGCTGATCGATGCGTCGATCAAAGACGTCAAGGCGCGGCTGAACTAGACGTTCCATGTCTTTTGCGGCGTTTGCGCCTGCCAAAATCAATCTCTATTTGCATGTCCATGGCCGCTACGAAGATGGCTATCACGCGCTTGAAAGCCTTGTGAGCTTTGCCGATTGCGGCGATGCGCTGCATTTCCTGCCGCGGCAGGAGTATGCGCTGACCGTTCATGGTCCTTTTGCCAAGGATGCCGGCAACAACGTTGACAATTTAATCACCAAAGCCGCGCAGCTGTTTTCAGCGCAATGGCCGGGCGCGCATACAGGGGCGTTTCATCTTGAAAAATCAATTCCGGTCGCCTCAGGTCTTGGCGGCGGTTCTGCCGATGCCGCAGCAGCGCTGCGCCTTCTCCACGCCGCAAATGAGAAAGACATCAATGAAATGAACCCGCAGATCGCGCTGGATTGCGGCGCTGATGTGCCGGTCTGTGTGTTGTCCTGCGCTGCGCAAATGCGCGGCAAGGGCGAAGACATTACGCCTGTGTCCCTGCCAACGCTTTATGCCGTTCTGGTCAATTGCGGCGTCGCTGTGTCGACCGCCGACGTTTTTCGAGCGCTGCAATTGCCAGCTGCCAAACCGCCTCTGGACATTCCGCGAGGTGTCGATGGCGCGCGTTTAACGGCTTGGTTGAAAGACGCCACCACGAATAACCTGACGGAAGCGGCATGCGTGCTCTGCCCCGAAATCCTGAACATGGTGCGCGCGCTAAACCAGCAGAATGCAGCGTTGACGCGGCTGTCGGGCTCCGGCGCAACAGTGTTCGGGCTTTACCCTTCGCGCAGCAGCGCCGATGAGGCCGCGCGCTTTATCAGCAATGCGCAGCCGCACTGGTGGGTGAAATCCGTAACGCTTCGCGACCAGTCAGTTACGGTTGCCGAAGGTGTCGCAGGATTCAATCGAACCTGATTTCAAACCCGTCTGAAACCACGAGACGCGCTGCGCCGATGTGCCATGGGTAAAGCTTTCGGGCACGACCTGGCCTTGCGATTGACGCTGCAATGTATCGTCGCCGATGGCGCTTGCCGCCTGCAGCGCGCCTTCAACATCGCCAAACTCGATCAGTGATTTCATGTCATCGGCGCGTTTGGCCCAGACGCCGGCATAGCAATCGGCCTGCAATTCAACGCGCACCTGCATGGCATTGCGCTGTGATTCATTCATATTCTGCTGGGCTTTTTGCACGCGTGGCAAAAGTCCAAGCAGGTTTTGCACATGATGGCCAATCTCGTGCGCAACCACATAGGCCTGCGCAAATTCGCCCGGCGAGCGGAAACGCTGCTCTAGCTCGCGAAAAAAATGCATGTCAAGATAGACCTTGCGGTCGTTCGGGCAATAAAACGGACCGGTCGCGCTTTGAGCAAAGCCGCAAGCCGAACTAATGCCGCGAGAGAATAAAACAAGCTTGGGCTTTTGATAGGTTGCGCCCATATCCTTGAAAGCTGCATCCCAGACATGTTCCGTTGTTGCCAGAACCGACGACACGAACCGCGCCTGCTGATCATTGCCCGTTGGGCCTGCGGGTGCAGATGTCTCTTGACTGTCATCATTGGTCAGCGGGCCGCCCGTTAGCAAAGCCAGCGGGTTCATGCCAAGTGCCCACATAATCAGGCCGACAACGATAATCGTGCCGATGCTGAAATGGCCGCCACCAAAACCTGCGCCCATTGGGCCGCCGCCGCCGCCAAACATGCCGCCAAGACCGCCAAGTCCGCCGCCACCAAAACCACCGCCACCTTCGCTGCGCCGGTCTTCAACATTGTCCGATGATCCCTGATCTTCCCAACGCATGTGTCTCTCCTAAAGCGGCAGTGCCGCAGCTTCGCGCAAGATGGTCTCGCACAGATCCGTATATGTGCTGTCCTCATTATGAACAATCAAGGCGTCAAGAAGTTCAAGCGGGGTTTTTCGCGCTTTTATCCCGCTGATGATGACCCTTTTTGCCTTGACGCCGCGGCGCGGTTGCACCGGTTTGATTTTAATGGCGCCAATCTGCCGCGCTTCAAAAAGAGGCAACACCGTTGAGAGTGCGTCGGCGCGGTGGATCAGCGTCAACACGCCGCCCGATTTCAACTGCCGCGCGCCGCTGTCGATCCATTCTTTTAATTCTGCTATCGGCATGTGCGAAGCGGCAATGCCGCTGCCATGCTGGGCGCTGTCATGAAACGGTGGATTGGTAAACACCTGATCAAAACTGCCAAGCCGCGCGGATGTCAAATCAGATTCAACAAGGTCAAAAACCGTAGCTCGGTCATTCAGCAAAATGTTGGTGCGTGCCAGAGCAAGCATGTTCGGGTCGTTTTCAATGCCCGTGACTTTAATATCGACGCATCGCGCCAGCAAACAGAGCGCGGCCGCACCCGAACCGGTGCCAAGCTCAAGGCAGTTGACGCCGTTGGCCGGATCAATCGCTGCGGCCAGCAGAACAGCATCAAGCCCGGCGCGATAGCCGTACAAGTCTTGGTGCAGGCGCACGCGCCCGCCGAGTAGAAAATCATCGGAAACGGTGGGTTGAACAGACATTCTGCCAGCATCAATAGCAGCAATCAGCTTGTTCTGCGAGGGCGGGGCGCTTATGGTGCCGCCTATGCCCGACGCTTTGCGAAAATCCAAATCCAAGACCAGCATTGATTTGCTGGTGGACCTGACACGCGGCGACATGTCGCGGGTGAATGCGCAGATTTTAGCGCGCACCGGCTCGGATGTTGTGCTGATACCGGAAGTGGCCAGCCATCTCATTAATTCCGGCGGCAAGCGATTGCGGCCCATGCTGACCTTGGCCAGCGCCGCGCTTGTGAACGCATCAGGCGTCAAAGCCAATACGCTGGCGGCGGCGGTTGAATTTATGCACACCGCAACTTTGCTTCATGATGATGTGGTGGATGGTTCCGACATGCGCCGCGGCCGCAAAACCGCGCGAATGCTGTGGGGCAATGAGGCAAGCGTCCTCGTCGGCGATTTTCTTCTGGGGCAGGCGTTCCAGATGATGGTCGAAACGGAATCGCTGGACAGCCTGCGCGTGCTTTCAAAAGCCGCAGCCGTGATTGCCGAGGGTGAAGTCTTGCAGCTGAACGCGGCGCGCACATTGACCGTCAACACGCAGCGCTATTTTTCCATTATCGAGGCCAAAACGGCCGAGCTGTTTGCCGCGGCCTGCGAAGTGGGGCCATGTCTTGCAGGATCGGATACTGAAAAGCGCCAAGCGCTGCGGCTTTACGGGCTTAATCTTGGTATTGCGTTTCAGCTGATCGACGATGTTCTCGACTACATTGGCGATGAGCGCATGGGCAAAAACGCGGGCGATGATTTGATGGAAGGAAAGGTGACGCTGCCCGTTATCTTGAGCTATCAGTCGGGCGATGCCGGCCAGCGCAATTTTTGGGAAGAATGTTTTTCAGATGTACCGATGACGAGCCGCAAGCTTGGGCGTGCGATTGAAATTCTGCACAGTTCAGGTGCGCTTGAAGCCGCGCGCCAGACAGCGAATGATTATGCAGAGAAAGCGCGCACATCTTTGGCTGTTTTTGAACCCAATGAAATTGTTGCGGCGCTTACCGGTGTGTGTGACTTTTGCGTCGAGCGGCAGTATTAATCGAAAAGGCCGCCGAATTTTTGCCCCGCCCAGCCAAGAAGCCGACCTGAAACAATGCCGCCGACTGCCGCGCAGCCGATGGACAAAAATTTGCTTCGCGTATGGCCGTAGCTGAACGCCGCACCAAGCGTAATACCAATCATATCGCCGGCGGCGCCAAATGTGTTGGCAAACTGGATTGGCAGATCAGCCTTTTTTGCAGCATTGCGGTTCGAAAAATGCGGAAGCAACAGCGTGATACCCTGCCATGCCGGCGACAACACCTTATGGCGCGGCTGAAATGCCTCCAGCGATTGTTTTACAAGCTCGCTGCGCGGATCGATAAAGGCTTTATAAAAGGATGAAGAGGCAGGCGCGCTCTCGGATGGCGAAAGCTGGAGCGCAAAAACAGGCAACAGGCTTTTTTTAAACGGCAGTCTGGCGGAAATGTTTGGCATTGAAATATCCTTTTAAGTCTGACGTCCTCTTAGCATTTGCAATTTAACGCATCAATATAAAAACGCCCGCATCAAGCGGGCGTTTCGTTTATATTTTTGAAAATTTAAGCGGCAAGGTCTGTCGGTAGTTTTCCGCCATTGGCCGCGAGCTTGGCCATAACCTGGCTGTGCAAAAACATGTTCATCTTGGCGCTGTCATTGGTGTCGCCTGTGTAGTTCAACTCTTTGGCAAGTGTTTTGCGGGCCTCAAGGCTGCTGTCGAGATCAAGCAGTTTAAGAAGGTCAACGATCGACGATTTCCAGTCAAGGTGCTGCGATGTCTCTTTGTTCTTTGCATCGAGCATTTTTGCAATATCGACATTTTGCGATGTGTTGGTATTGGCCGCAGATGTTGTCTGCGTGTTTTGCGTGGTTGTATTTTGCGTTGTGCTCTCATCTGCTTTGGCGGTACCAAAAATGGCAGACATTATTTTGCCGAGAATGCTGTGCGGATGGGGCAGGCTGTGTGATGGTTGTTCCATGATAAGTTCTCCTTGTGATGATCTCAAGAAGAACCTTTGGTTGAGTCAGATGTTCCGTTAGCCCTCAAGCTTTGAAAAATCGGCAATCTGGCTTGTCAAAGCGCGGATGCGCGCCAACAGCCCCAACCGCGCGGCGCGGTGCGGTTCCTCGTTGACCATGATCTTGTCAAAGAAACTGTCGATGGGCGCGCGGAGGCCTGCAAGCGCTGTCATCGCAGCGGTAAACCCGTCTTTTTGAAGCGCAGTCTCGATATCGGCTTTGGCACTGGTGATGGCTTCATGCAGTGCCGTTTCTTCCGGCAGGCTCAGCAATGCCGCGTCATTACCGTTATAAGCCGCGCCGTCTTTTTTTTCTTCAATTTTGAGAATGTTAAACGCGCGCGTGACACCCGCTTGCAGTGCTTTGCCATTGTCCGTTTTCAAAAATGCATCAAGCGCTTCGGCGCGGCGTACGATTATCAAAAGATCGTCTTGGCCCTCCAGTGCCAGCACGGCATCGATCACATCATGGCGCAGGCCTTGCTCGCGCAACTGTCCGCGCAGGCGGTCGTGGAAAAAATCTAATAACGATATTGTTTCTTCTAATAAATTAGAAGCAATGACTTTTTGATCGCTTTCAAAATAATCTTTTATCTTTCTAATCTCATCATTTAAATCTTCATCGAGCTTTTGATAATCTGTTTTATCAGAGTTTTGTTCTGCTAAACTTTGGTTGTAAATTTTAAACGCATGCTTACTTCTGAGGGACAATTTATTGTAAATTACGGAAATTTGCAGGAAAGATATAATGTCCAATTTCAGATTATTGACTGTAATTAATTTTATCACACCCAACGCCGCTCGCCTCAAAGCAAACGGGTCTTTCGAGCCTGTCGGTTTTTCATCAATTGCCCAAAAACCGGTGAGCATGTCGAGCTTGTCGGCCAGCGCTACCGCAATGGACACAGGATTTGTCGGCACGCTGTCGGACGGGCCGACCGGTTTGTAATGGTCTTCAATTGCCGCGGCGACATCCGCGTCAACGCCCTCGGCAAGCGCATAGGTCTTGCCCATAAAGCCCTGCAGTTCAGGAAACTCGCCGACCATTTCAGTAACGAGATCAGCTTTGGCGAGTTTCGCTGCAAGTTCGGCCTTGTCGGCATCGGCACCGACAAGGGGCGCGATCACGCGTGCCAGTGCGGCAATGCGCGCCACGCGTTCGGTTTGCGTGCCAAGCTTTTCATGAAAAGTGATCGTCTCAAGCTTTTTTGCGCGCTCCAGCAAGGCTGTTTTTTTGTCCTGGTCGAAAAAGAATTTTGCGTCCGACAGGCGTGCGGCGACAACGCGTTCGTTGCCGCGAATGATTTCAGTGCCGCCATCGCTGGCTTTGATATTGGCAACAATCAGGAATTTATTGGTCAACGCACTTTTCGCATCGCGCAGCACAAAACATTTCTGGTTGGCGCGGATGGTGGTGCGGATAACGGGGGCGGGCACGTCAAGAAAGCTTTTGTCAAACTCGCCCATGAGCACAACTGGCCATTCGACAAGACCGGCCACTTCGTTCAGCAGGCCTTCGTCTTCGACGACCTCCAAACCTTGCGCGAAGGCCAGCGTTTTGGCGTCGTTGCGGATAAAGTCTTTGCGCCGTTCAAAATCGAGAATGACGAAGTTCTGCTCCAGCTGTGCGACATAATCGTCAAAGCGACGCGCCTGCACAGGTTTGGACGACATAAAACGATGACCGTGGGTGATATCGCCTGCAACAATCCCGTCAATATTGATGTCGATAATGTCAGGCGTTTCGGTATCAGTGCCAAAGGTCGCGATGATGGAATGAAGCGGGCGCACCCAGCGCAGGCTTGCGCCTTGCAGTGATGCCGCGCCCCAGCGCATGCTTTTTGGCCACGGAAAATCACGCACGGTTTTGGTGATGATCTCGCTGAGGATAAGTTTTGTATCGCGGCCTGCGCGCTCTATATGGGCGATATAAAAATCACCTTTTTTCGGGTCGCTTTGAATTTGTGCCTGATCGATGGAGGAAAGGCCTGTGCTTTTCAAAAAACCTTGCACGGCGGCATCCGGCGCGCCGACTTTCGGGCCTTTTTTTTGCTCGACAATATCAGCCGATTTCGCGGCAAGCCCGGCAATATGCAGGCATAGGCGGCGGGGCGTGACATGGGCAACCGCGCCTTCATAGGTGAGGTTGAGTTCCACCAGCGCATTGGTGATTTTCGATTTCAGGTCATCCGCCGCCTGGCGCTGCATATGCGCGGGTATTTCCTCGCAGAACAATTCAAGCAGGAGATCAGGCATTCTTCTTTCCTGTGATTTTTCTAAACCCATGTACGAGAGCGGCTATGAAAATATCAAAGCTCGCCTGAAGAAAAGCTTCCATTATGCCTCACCCCCCGATGTCTTCAGCCATGCCGCGCCGCAGGCTTTCGCCAGATCGCGCACGCGCAAAATATAACTCTGCCGCTCGGTGACAGAAATCACGCCGCGCGCATCAAGAAGGTTAAAGGCGTGGCTGGCCTTGATGCACTCGTCATAAGCGGGAAGGGCGAGCAGATGCGTGTCGCCATGCGCGCCTTTTTGCAAAAGCGCGGCACATTCTTTTTCCGCATCGATGAAATGCTGGTGGAGAATTTGCGTATCGGCATGTTCAAAATTAAAACGCGAGAATTCCTGCTCGGCCTGTTTGAACACATCGCCATAGGTGACCTTTTCATCGCCTTCACGGCCGTTGAAATTTAAGTCATATCCATTGTCGACATTTTGCAAATACATCGCAATGCGCTCTAGACCATAGGTCAGCTCGCCAGCGACAGGCGCGCATTCGACGCCCGCCACCTGCTGAAAATAAGTGAACTGCGTCACTTCCATGCCATCGCACCAGCATTCCCAGCCAAGACCCCACGCGCCAAGTGTCGGACTTTCCCAGTCATCTTCAACAAAGCGAATGTCGTGCAAATCGGTATCGATGCCGATGGCTTTCAGGCTGTCGAGATAAAGCGCCTGCAGGTTATCGGGAGACGGCTTCAAGATCACCTGAAACTGGTAATAATGCTGAAACCGGTTGGGGTTTTCACCATAGCGCCCGTCTTTCGGGCGGCGGCAGGGCTGCACGTAAGCGGCTTTCCACGGCTTTGGCCCCAAAGCCCTTAACGTGGTCGCCGGGTGAAATGTGCCCGCACCCATCGGCATGTCGTAAGGCTGCAGAATTGCGCAGCCCTGATCCGCCCAGAACTGCTGGAGAGCAAGGATCAGATCCTGAAAAGAGCGGGTGGGCTTCAAAGACATGCCCGACTTCTATAGCGGCGGGTGATTTGATGGTAGGGGCTTTGCTTAAAAATATGCGCATTCGCCAACAGAAATGCAAAAATGCCGACTTGCCCCGCCGCCTTGATCAGGCCATGCTTTGTTTTTAACCCATAGTCGCAGCTGCGTTTTATATGGGAATGGCGGCGCATCGCGCTTCATCTTGTTGTGCTCGACATTTACGGAGATTTGAAACCTGTGAAATTCACGCGCCCTTTGTCTTTATGTATCGTCCTGATGCTTTGCAGCACCAGCCTGTCTGCAAAACAAAAGCCCGACGGGGAAGATGTACAGCGCGACGGCCTTTCCGGCAGCTATCTTGCCGGGCGGATGGCCAGCAGCACCAAAGACCTTGATGCATCGGCCACCTATCTTGGCAAAGCGCTTGCGCTCGACCCGAAAAACACCGAGCTGCAATCGCGCGCATTCGTGGTGATGGTGGCCGCGGGCCGCATCAGCGAAGCGTTGGCGCTGTCGGCAAAACTCGGGGATGAAAAAGACACCGCAAAGCTGGCGCAGCTTGTGAAACTTGCGGACAGTTTTCATCGCAAAGCATTCGATCAGGCGATCAAGCTGGCGGCCATTCCGGCGCATGGCCCTGTCAGTGACATCACATCGGGGCTTCTTTCCGCATGGGCGCTTGCAGGCCAGGGCAAAACCAAAGCCGGCATTGCCCTTCTTGATCGATTGACCGGCCCAAGCTGGTACGCGACATTCCGTGATTATCATGCCGGACTGATGGCTGCGCTTGGCGGCGACAAAGCGGAGGCTGACAAGCGTTTTGCTGCAGCTTACGCAGTTGATTCAAAATTCATGCGTATCGTCGAGGCGTATGCTGTCAGCCTTGCGCAGAACAATGAGAAAGACAAATCGCTGCAGGTCATCGGCGATTTTCTGAAACTTGCGCCCAGCAATTCGATGATCAATGCGCTAAAAACGCAGGTTGAAAGCGGCACTCTGCCGCCATCGCTGGTCAAAGATGCCGTGCAGGGCGCATCCGAAGTCATGTTCGGCCTTGGCTCGGCGCTGGCGCAAAGCAATGGCGATGAGCTGGCGGCCATTTACCTTCAGCTTTCGCTGTACATGAACGGCGAAAATGCACTGACGCTGATCGCGCTGGCCGACCTCTACGACCAGCTAAAACAACCTGATCGCGTCATCGAAATTTTGGGCAAAGTGCCTGAAGCCTCGCCTTTGAAGCCTGCCGCCGAATTGCAGCTTGCGATCGCGCTCGACGAGCAGGACAAGACCGATGAGGCGATGAAACATCTCGATGCGCTGATTGCAAAAAACGACAAGAACATCGAAGCGGTGACGACGAAAGCCAACCTGTTGCGCGTGCACAAAAACTTTACGCAAGCGCAGCAATATTACGACAAGGCCGTCGCTTTGCTCGGAACGCCCGATAAGCGCAATTGGACACTGTTTTATTTCCGCGGCATGACCTATGAGCGCAACAAACTATGGGACAAGGCCGAGGCCGATCTTAAAAAAGCGCTGGAACTGCAGCCCGACCAGCCCTCCGTTTTAAATTATCTTGGCTATTCGTGGATCGACCGCACGATGCACCTCGATGAGGCGATGGGCATGTTAAAGCGTTCGGTTCAGCAAGACCCTAACAATGGCTATGTCATCGACAGCGTCGGCTGGGCCTATTACCGCATGGGCCAATATGATGAAGCAGTCAGTTGGCTGGAACGCGCCATTTCGAAAAAAGCATCAGACCCTGTCATCAATGACCATCTTGGCGATGCCTATTGGAAAGCCGGACGGCCGCTGGAAGCACATTTTCAGTGGAGCCATGCCAAAGAGCTGAAGCCCGAGCCTGAAGATCTGGCGCGCATAATCGGCAAGCTGGCGCGCGGCCTGACAGATGACAACCAGTCTTCGCCGTCTATTCCGGCGGCAAATATCACGCCCGCGCAGCCGGCATCGCCCTCTGCCAATTAAAAGCTGAAAACGGCCATTGCGCCGTTAAGCATATGTCAAGGTTAACATGGTGTTATGAGGGCTTCAGTGCCACATAGCCGGCGATGTGTAATCTTATGCGTATGTTCCTCAACCGAAAACCATTTGCCCGGGCTTTGCGTAAATCGCATGTTTTTCTGCTGGCATTGCCATGTTTTGCCTATCTGACAGCCGATGCGCAGCACCATCATGCGCATGCGGCCTTTATGCCAAATCTTGAATCCGTTGAGATGCAGGTCAATCGCAGCGGCAAGGAAGACCTTCCCTTTGCCCGCCTCGTCATTGTGCAGACTACACTTGTGCGCCCAACGCTTGATGTTGAAACCTCGTTCAGTTTCGGACCGCCAAAACCGGCACAGTTGAGCTTTGTTTCAAATGAGGCCCCACTTGCCCATTCCGTGCAAACAGCATCGCTGGAAGGCGGCATGCAGCTGCGCCTTTCGCTGACCAGTTTTGGTTTGCCAGAGCCGGACATCGCGCCGCAAAACCCATATGAAAAATATGCGTCGCTGTCGATCAACAATGAAAAAGACTACGACAAGGCAAAATACTGTCTCGCGGAGGCCGTATATTTTGAAAGCCGCGGCGAGCCCGACAAAGGCCAGCGCGCCGTGGCGCAGGTCATTATCAACCGCGTCAAATCCCCGCATTATCCGGATACGATTTGCGGCGTGATTTATCAGAACACCAGCCACCGTAACGCCTGCCAGTTCTCTTACACATGTGACGGTAAAACCGAGCGTATCCATGACCGTGAAGCGTGGAGCCATGCGCAGGTTGTCTCCGCGCAGGCGATTGAAGGCGAAAGCCATGTTAACATTGGCAATGCGCTGTTTTACCACGCCGACTGGGTGTGGCCCTCATGGCGCCATGAAATGCACCGCGTCGGACAGATTGGCGAGCATATTTTCTATTCGCGCCGTTAGCGTAGCGCCACGCAATTTTAGCTAAATGTCACTTCAAGGCTAAGATCGAGAACCGGCGCGGAATGCGTCAGTGCGCCTGACGAAATCAGGTCGACGCCTGTTTCGGCAATCTGCCGCACTGTTTCCAGCGTGACGTTTCCCGATGCTTCCAAAATGGCGCGTCCGCGCGTTTCCGAAACACAGGCGCGCAACTCATCCAGCGACATGTTATCGAGCAAGACGCGGCGCGCCCCGCAACGCAGCGCTTCGCGTAATTGGTCGATATTGTCCACTTCAATCTCGATTTCGATGTCGTCGCCCGCTGCATTTTGCGCGCGCTTTAAAGCAAGCTCCACACTTCCGGCAACGGCCAAATGGTTGTCTTTGATCAGTATCGCATCATAAAGGCCGATACGATGATTGGCGCCGCCGCCGCAGGCCACGGCATATTTTTCAAGCAGGCGAAAGCCGGGCGTGGTTTTGCGCGTGTCGCAAATGCGCGCATGCGTGTTCATGATCCGGTCTGAGAACAGTTTTGTCATGCTGGCAATGCCTGAAAGACGCCCCATAAAATTCAAGGCCGTGCGTTCAGCGCCAAGCAATGCGCGTGCATTGCTTTTAATTTCCATTACCGTATTTCCACGAATGACAGATGTACCGTCTTTGACAACGGCGTTGATCTCGGCCTTTTCGTCGAGCATGCGAAACGTCATCTCGGCGCAGCGCAAACCACAGACCACGCCGTCCTGTTTTGCAATCATTTTGGCGCTGGCCTGCCTGTGCGGGTCGATCAATGCTTTGCTGGTGATGTCACCATCAACACTGAAATCCTCTTCGAGCGCGCGCGTGACATGGTCACGGATATAGTCGTCAGGCACATCAATGCGCAATTGCGGCATCAGCAAAAGGGAAGGTGATTTGGGTCTAGGCAGCATTCTTGTTTTTCTGTTCCATGTCATCGCTGCGGTAGTGCGCGCCGACACTTCGCTCTCGCTTGAGGGCGGCATCGGTGATCGCCGCTGCGGCGCTCAGTTTATTTTTGAATGATTCCGTTACAGCGATTTTCTGCATCTGCGCAATCTTTAGTTTTGCATCCTGCAATCCCGCCGCATCGCGAATAACGCCAACCTGATCGCTCATCAGCTGTCTTAAGGTCTGGAACGCCTGCGCATCGGCGTCGTCGGCGGCGGCATCGAGGCCGACAGTATCGGTAATCTGCATCGTTGTTGTTTCCAGATGCAGGTGTTTGATGTCGTTGGCGGCGCGCGCGGCAAACACCACCGATTCAAGAAGCGAGTTCGACGCGAGCCTGTTGGCACCGTGAACGCCCGTGCATGCCACTTCGCCGATCGCCCACAGACCATCAAGCGTTGTGCGTGCGTTGGCGTCTGTAGCGATCCCGCCCATGTGATAATGCGCGGCAGGTGCAATCGGCACTAGTTCACGTGCAGGATTAAGACCTGCGCGCTGGCACGATGCAAAGACGGTCGGAAACTTTTCAGCAAAGCTGTCACCGATGGCGGTGCGCGCATCAAGGGTGACAGGCCCGCGTTTGTGCGCTTCAAAGACAGCGCGCGCGACGATGTCGCGCGGGGCAAGTTCAGCGTCTTTATGAATGGCCGGCATGAAACGAACGCCGTCGACATCCAGAAGCTGCGCGCCTTCACCGCGCAGCGCTTCTGTTAAAAGCGGCGCGGGATCAACGCCGGCATCGAGCGCGGTTGGGTGAAATTGCACAAATTCGGCATCGCGAATATGCGCGCCGGCGCGTGCCGCAAGCCCAAGGCCGCTACCTGCCGATTCAACCGGATTGGTCGTAATTTTGTAAAGATGGCCAATGCCGCCTGTTGCCATCACCACGGCGCGTGTTTTGAATGTGACCGTGTTGGCGGCGCGGCCATAGAGCGGGCGCGCGACAAGCCCAATCACGGCTTTGCCTTTTGTCACCAGCTGCTCGGCCACAAAACCTTCAAGGAGATGGATGCTTGGCGTTTTGCGGATGGCGGCAATCAGCGCCTGCATAATCGCGCCGCCCGCTTTGTCACCGCTGACGCGGACAATACGCGGCTTTGAATGGGCCGCTTCCCGGGACAGCAAAAGCTTGCCGTTAAGATCATGGTCGAACGGAACACCGTAAGACAAAAGGTCCTGAATGCGCTCCGGCCCTTCGGCAATCATTAATTGCGCCATGGCTTCATCGACAAGGCCTGCGCCCGCACGCAGCGTATCTTCAAGATGAGATTCGATCGTATCACCCTCAGAGACTGCCGCGGCAATGCCGCCTTGCGCCCAGGCCGACGAGGCGCCAAGGCCAAGATCGGCGGCCGACAAAATGGTAACGGGACGTGGGCTAAGTTTTAAGGCACAGAACAGGCCTGCAAGGCCGCCACCCACAATGATAATATCATCGACGCGCTTAAGTGATGTGGTCGGGAAAAGCTGCTCTGTTTTATCCATTAGCCCAACGCCACCATACGCTCGACGGCGCGGCGCGCGCGTGTCGCGATGGCCGGATCGATCTCAATTGCAAATTCCATGTTCTGCAAACTCGTCAGGATACGCGGCAAAGTAATGCGCTTCATATAAGGGCAAAGCTGGCACGGGCGCATGAATTCAACGCCTTCCACTTCAGCCGCGACGTTATCAGCCATCGAACATTCGGTGACCATGACAACGCGTTTCGGACGTTTTGTTTTCACATAATTGATCATTGCTGCCGTTGAGCCGGTAAAATCGGCCTCGGCAATCACATCTGGCGGGCACTCAGGATGGGCAATGATGTGCACGTCCGGGTTGCGCGCCCGCACATCTGCAAGTTCAGCGCCAGTGAAGCGCTCATGCACCTCGCACGCGCCGTGCCATGAGATTATTTTCACTTTGGTTTGCGTCGCGACCCAAGCCGCCAGAAACTGGTCGGGCAAGAAGATGACTTCCGGCACGCCAAGCGATTCAACAACACGCACGGCGTTCGACGACGTGCAGCAAATATCTGTCTCGGCTTTCACATCGGCATAGGTGTTCACATAGGTAACGACAGGCACGCCCGGATATTTGGCTTTGAGCGCGCGCACATCTTCTGCCGTGATCGAGGCGGCGAGCGAACAGCCCGCACCCATGTCCGGTATCAAAACTGTTTTCGACGGGTTGAGAATTTTTGATGTCTCCGCCATGAATTTGACGCCGCACTGGACGATAACATCGGCATCGACTTTTGTGGCTTCAATGGCAAGCTGCAGGCTGTCGCCGACAATATCGGCAACGCAGTGAAAAATTTCAGGCGTCTGATAATTGTGCGCGAGGATGACCGCGTTGCGCTGTTTTTTCAGCGTGTTGATGGCATCAATCAGCGGTGCCATGCTGGGCCATTCAATGGCGGGAATTGTTTTTTTGACGCGCTCATAAAGTGGTGCGGTGCGTGCGGCCACCTCATCAGAATAATCGAGCAAAGCTGCGGGCACTCCCGTAAAGCCCTGACCGTTATGGCTTGATGAAATATCCATCTCTCGTCATCGCCCCACTGCCGGGTTTGTCCGGCGCCTAACGGCTGTTGAACACAGATTAGATAGGGGTTGCCGCGCTAAAGTCAATTCTCAGCGCAGCTGCGCGGCAGCGGTTTCTGCATGTTTGAAGGCATCAAGATAGGCTTTTTGTGCGCGATCTGTCGGCCAAGGCGTAAACAGCTCGCTGCGCATTGGCTCGGGCAACGGCTCCGGCAGGTCAAAAAGCACGGCAGCCTCCTCCTCTGAAAAGCCGGCAAATGTCGTTGCTTCGTAATATGCCGAAACACGATCTGCGCGTTTGATCTGAGCGGCGAGATTTTTTGGCACGCTGGCTTTCAAACCAAAACGCAGGTGAGTGGCGCTCTGCAAATTTTTTTCAATGGTTTTATAGCCGGGCCCGAGCGCCGTTTTGAATGGTGAAATTATGTCGCCAATCACATATTCAGGCGCATCATGAAGAAGGAAATACAGCTTTTCTATGGGCGTGCAGGCGGCGACTAAAAATTCATGGATGTAAATGAGTGCCAGAGAATGCTGCGCTACCGAATAGGCATGCTTGCCCCGTGTCTGGCCATTCCAGCGCGCAACGCGCGCAAGGCCATGCGCAATGTCTTCAATTTCAATATCAAGCGGCGAGGGGTCGATGAGATCAAGCCGCCGCCCCGACAACATGCGCTGCCAGACACGCGGCTGGTTTTTTGTGCTACCCATGTTTGCGCGCCAGTTTTTTGCACGCGGTGTGGCGATGGCAGCCGACAAGATGATCGTTGAGCATGCCAACCGCTTGCATGAAGGCATAGATGATCGTCGGCCCGCAAAAATTAAAACCGCGCTGTTTGAGCGCTTTCGACATGGCGATGCTTTCGGGTGATGTGGTCGGGTTCGCGTCTGTGACATCAAGCCGGTTTTGCAGCGGCGCACCGCCGACAAACGACCAGAGCCATTTTGAAAAGTCGTCATGATTTTGAATGTCGAGCCAGATTTTTGCCGATTTAATAGTATTTTCAATTTTCGCGCGGTTGCGGACAATGCCGGTGTCTTGCATCAGGCGCTCGACATCGGCGCTTGTAAATTTCGCAATTGTTTTGGGATCAAAACCAGCAAAAGCTTTACGGAAGTTCTCGCGTTTTTTCAAAATTGTAATCCAGGACAGACCGGCCTGAAAGCCGTCAAGGATCAGTTTTTCAAACAAAGCGCGGCTGTCATATTCCGGCACGCCCCAATCTTCGTCATGATAGGTAACGTAGATCGGCTCCGTGCCGCACCAGCCGCAGCGTTTAATGCCATCGTCATGCGAAATGAGTTTCATAACGCCCCACCATAAGGCAGCTTTGCCCATTCGGGCTGAAGCGGCGTCATCACAGCCTCGCCGCATGTCAGTTTTGCGCCAGCGCTCATCGCATCGCGCAACTTGTCGAGACGCACCATGCCAAGCGCGCGCGTGCCAGTGTGAGAGCCGATCGTGCCAAGCGAAATGCCATTTGCCGTGATTTTTTTTTCAACGCCAAAATCACCCGTTATCGTAAAAGGAATAATACGTTTTTTAATATCGGTCTTGTGCTGCATACGGCTGACGACTTCCTGGCCGATATAGCAGCCTTTGTTGAAATCGACGCCATGCAAAAGATCATAATTCGCGTCATGAGGAAATGTGTCGCCAAGCGGGTAATCCTGCCCCGCTTCAGGAACAGCGCAAAGCAGGCGATGGGTTTCATAATCTGCAAAAGAAGCGTTCACTGCCATGACAGAAGCATAATGTCTGCGGCCAAGCACTGCATAGCGCGGGTCTTGAAATCCATTGTGCGAAAGCTCGCCCCACAACGCAAAAACTTTAAGATCATCGACGGCGCTGATACTCACTTTCGCGCGCAGCTTGTAAAAAGTCAGGCGTTTCATGAGCGCCTCACGCTGGTCGCGGCCTGTTTCAATCAGAAAACTGTTGTCCTGCCGGCTGATAAAAAGATCAAACAGGATTTTTCCCTGCGGTGATAAAAGCGCACCAAATATAGCATTTTGTGCGCTGATGTGGTCGATATCGCATGTCAGCAGCGCTTGCAGAAACGGCGCGGCGTCTTCGCCCTCAATGCGTGTCAGCGAACGCTGTTCAAGACAAGTGGAAGTGCTGGCCATTGGCTCCGCGCATTGTTAAAAGACCTGATGATGAATTAGCCCGTGCCACTGCTTGCCCGCAAGAAAGAAAATGATGTCGCAGCGTTTTGATCTTCTTCTTAAAAACGGAACTGTCGTGACGCATGAGCGCCGCTTTGAGGCAGATATCGGCATAAAAGACCAGAAAATCGTAGCGATTGGCCAGCTCGACGCCAGCCACGGCGCGAAAACGAAAGACTGTAGCCATTTGCATATTCTGCCGGGCGTCATTGACAGCCAGGTGCATTTTCGCGAACCGGGACTGACCCATAAGGAAGACCTTGAAACAGGCAGCCGCGCCGCCGTTCTTGGTGGTGTCACCGCTGTTTTTGAAATGCCAAATACGAGCCCGCCGACCACCGATGCAGCGTCTTTACAGGACAAGCTGACGCGTGCGCAGGGCCGTATGTTTTGCGATCATGCTTTTTTTGTTGGTGGCACGGCGGACAATGTGGATGAGCTTGCCATACTGGAGCGTCTGCCCGGCTGCGCGGGCATCAAAGTGTTCATGGGCTCTTCAACAGGATCTTTGCTGGTTCCCGATGACGAAACGCTGGCGCGCATTTTGCAGGTTATCTCGCGGCGCGCGTCGTTTCATTCCGAAGATGAGCAGCGTTTGGCGTCCCGCAAAAATCTGCGCGTGGACAACGACCCGCACTCACACCCTGTGTGGCGCGACGTTCAATCGGCGCTGCAATCGACGCAGCGGCTTGTCGCATTGGCGGAGCGTATGAAAAAACAGGTGCACATTCTTCACATTTCAACCGCTGAAGAAATGCAGTTTTTGAAAGAGCATAAAGCCTATGCAAGCGTTGAAGTGACGCCGCACCATCTGACGCTTAAAGCGCCCGACTGCTATGACAGGCTTGGAACCTACGCGCAAATGAACCCGCCCGTGCGGGACGCGGTGCATTGCGCAGGTCTGTGGCGCGGAATTGAGGACGGCACGGTTGATGTGCTTGGCTCGGACCATGCCCCGCACACCCGTGAGGAAAAATCAAAACCCTATCCGCAGAGCCCTTCGGGCATGACAGGTGTGCAAACGCTTCTGCCTGTCATGTTGAACCATGTGCATGAGGAAAGGCTGTCTCTTGAAAAACTTGTTGCGCTGACGTCCGAAGGGCCGCGCCGTCTTTTCAATATTCAGAGCAAAGGCCGCATTGAAGACGGCTATGATGCAGATTTCAGCATTGTCGATCTCAAAAGGTGTGTAACAATTTCAAACGCTCAAATAGCCTCGCGCTGTGGCTGGACACCTTATGATGGCGTCGCCGTGACCGGCTGGCCTGTGGCAACATTTATCCGCGGGCAAAGCGTGATGGAGGAGGGCGAAATCATCGGCGCTGCGCAGGGGCGCCCCGTAAAATTTAATATCTGACCGGCTTCCTTGGCTTTGGCCGGCGCTTTGCCTATAAGATTTAAATGCAGGCACACTGGCAATTAATACTTGCAGGACTTGGCATCGGTTTCGTGATGAGCGCGCCGATCGGGCCAGTCAATTTTCTCTGTTTTCACCGCACACTTCACCGTGGCCTGTTGGCAGGGCTTTCAATAGGCGCAGGCGCAGTCACCGCCGACGTTTTGTTTGCCTCGATTGCGGTGTTCGGCCTTAAAGCAGCGCGCGCCTTTATCGACCTGCATTTTACCGTGCTTCAACTGTCCGGGGGATTTGTTCTTCTTGGGTTTGGCTTGTATCTCTTGTTTCATAAACCTGCCGAAGCGCAGGCACCACAAACAAAACAGAAGCGATGGCGCTATGTGCTGTCGGGCTTTTTGCTTTCTATCACAAATCCCGGAAATTTCTTCGGGTTTCTGGCGATGTTTTCCGGCCTCAGCCAGTTTGTCGCCACTGACGAGATCAGCCTGCGCGGTGCGCCGCTGATTGCGGGTGTTTTTATCGGGGCCGTGTGCTGGTGGCTTACCTTTTCAGCCGTAACTTTTTATCTGCGCAACAAAATGACACGCACTGCGCTGCTTCGTATCAACAAGATTGCCGGTGCGATTATTCTTGCACTGGGATTTTTGCTGGTGGCGCGTTATTTTATTATGAAAATGCTTGTCACTGGCGTGTAATGTGAATGGAATATTCGCCGGCATCAACACGCGGTGCGGTGCTTGTCAGAAGTTCGCAGACATAGATTTCGCCTTTCAGCGCGACGAGTTCTTTCAAGGCAGCTTCAAGTGCTGCTTCTGCGATGTAATCAGGGTCAAGACCGTTCGAAACCGCTTCGATCCACGCGCCTGTCAGGTAGCTTAAAGCCAGCTGACGCTGTTCCTGGGCTCTGTCTTCTTCTTTTTGGTGATGCCACATAAATGCCGAGCCTCTGTCATTTGAATTTGTCTGTCTTCTTACAATAGCGATACGACAAAGCAGCGCCAGCCAATCCTTAACGTAAGGTTAACGCCGCGGCGCGGCATTTGATTCAATGTTGAGGCAGCTACGAAAAGCTTAGTCCGTGAAAAGAGATGTGAGGTCGCGGGCAAGCTTAACGCCTTCGTCCCTGTAACGCCTACCAGCTACACGCGCAGACGGCGTGCATTTGCGATAGTTTTCATGGAAGCCGCGATAGGTGTGGTTGAAGGCCGCAATCATGCGCTCGCGCGCACTTGTCGTTGGGTTTTCGGCCTCAAGCAGGTTGAGCATCATCTGCCGCCAGGACTGGTCTTCGCCCCTGACACAGAGCGGGCGAAGATAATGCAAGGCACCCAATATTTCCGACAGACGCTCCATGCGTTTTTGATAGGGAGGGTCGGGCAGCACAACCGGCGCGGCAGGTGCGGCATTGGGTTTTATAGCAGGTTTGACAACCTTTGGCGCTGCAACGGGTGCAAGCTCATTGACAGATTCCTGCGCAAGGCAAGGCGTAATCACCAAAGCAAAAAAAACAGCAAGGAAAGCGCAAATCGGTTTCATCAAGACAGGTCTAGCAGTTTTTTGTGCGCGGCTTCAGCATAATTTTGCAGGCCTTCGGTGCTGTGCAATGTTTTTATTGCATCGGGCTTTACCCAGCGTATTTCTGCAGCATCATCCATGGCCGCTGCCTGCCCGCTGCCATACATTCCGGCAAATAGGGCGAGAACAATATGACGCGTGAGCATCTCGTTCTCTGTCATGATGATTTCAACAGGCTGGACGAACTGCAAAGACAGTGCTTCAACGCCGGTTTCTTCGCGAAGTTCACGGGCGGCAGCGGCGGCAAGTGTTTCGCCCGCTTTCAACCGCCCGCCCGGAAAGCTCCAGCTGCCAGAAAACGGCTCATGCCCGCGCTTGATCAGCAGCACCTCGCCATTTTTAAAGAGGGCGGTTGAGACCACCAGCGTCGGTCGCACCATGGATTTAAGCTCTGCCATCAGTCTGCGCGCAAAATCTTGCCAGGATTCATGATGTTGTTTGGATCAAAAGCTGCTTTCAATGTGCGCATCATCGCGATTTCCACCGCCGATTTTGTCGACGCGATTTTATCGGGTTTCAATGCACCCACGCCATGCTCTGCGGCGATCGAGCCGTGCAGGTTCATGACAAGACCATGCACCGCGTCGCTGATTTCGTCCCAGCGCGACAGATAGGCCTGTTTGTCCATGCCGGCTGGCTGGCAAATATCATAATGGATATTGCCGTCGCCAAGATGGCCGAACGGCACGCAGCGCGCGCCGGGGCATATTTTTTCAACAAGCGGCTCGGCGGTGTCGAGAAACTCTGGAATTTTGGCAAGCGGCACCGAAACATCGCATTTGATCGAGCCGCCTTCAGAACGTTGCGCCTCCGACATTGCTTCGCGCAACACCCAGAAATCGGCGCGCTGCTGGCGGCTGTCGGCAATGGCCGCATCGCTGACGATATTGCGCTCAAACCCTGTCGAAAGACAGGTTTCAAGAGGCTGGCGCAAATCATTGTTCTGCCCGGCCACAAGTTCGATAATCACATACCACGGTGCATGCTCAGACAAGGGGCGGCGCGTGTTCTCGACATTTTTAAGAACCATTGCAAGACCCTGCTCGGGCATCAGCTCGCAGCGCGACAGCTGTTGCGGGAAGCGATCCTGAAGCAGGTTGACGAGCGCAAGTGCACTCTGTGTCGTCGGCGTTGCAATGAAGGCCGTTTCAATTGTGCCGGGCAAAGGAAACAGTTTGAGCGCCGCTGCGGTGACAATACCGAGCGTGCCTTCGGCGCCGATGAACACATGTTTCATGTCATAGCCGCTATTGTCTTTGCGAAGCGCGCGCAGCCCGTCCCATATCGTTCCGTCGGCGAGCACAACCTCAAGCCCGAACACCATCTGGCGCATCACACCGTAAAGAAGGGCGTTCATGCCGCCGGCATTGGTCGAGACCGTTCCACCAATCTGGCACGAGCCTTCGGAAGCGAGCGACAATGCGAACAGACGTCCTGCTTTTTCGGCGGCAAGTTGCGCCTGTGTAATGGTAACGCCCGCTTCGGCGATCATTGAAAACCCGTCAGCATCAATGGCGCGAATGGTACTCATGCGCGACAACGACACAAGCAGCGAGTGCGGATCAGCGCTGACCTGACCACCGACAAGGCCGGTATTGCCGCCTTGCGGAACAATCGGCACGCGGTGCGACGCGCACAGTTTGACGATCTGGCTGACCTCCTGCGTTGTCGCGGGGCGCGCCACGACAGGCGAATGGCCGGGAAACATGCCGCGCCATTCCGTATTATAGGCCACAAGATCAGACGGCTCGGTGAGCACGTAAGGCGCGCCGATGGCGCTCTTCAAGGCTTGAATAAAATCGGGGGACAGGCTCATGCGGCGGATCCAAGCGCTGCGCGGTGCAGCCGGTCATTAATGGCAATGCCAAGCCCGTGCTCTGGGATCGGCATGACAGCGATTGTCGTGACATTCGTTGTATCAAGAGCGCGCAAATGCGCAAACAGATTTGCCGCGGCCTCTGCAAGATCGGCGCCGGGCGACAGGTTGAGCATTGGTGATGCGCTCGCAGGGCTTTTACCAAAAGCAAGACAGGCTTCATTTTCCCGCACATTAACGGCATTGAGCCTCAGCTTTGCGCGTGTGGCATAATGGCGGCTCATTTGCCCTGCCGATGACGGGTTTTCCGGATCATAGAGATGCGGGCGCTGCAGGTTTTGGCCAAGAACGGATTCGATTTCCTCAATGGCAATCGCACCCGCACGCAAGAGCGCGGGCGATGAGCCGGTGATATCGATGATCGTGCTCTCCAGTCCCAGCGCAGATGTGCCGCCGTCGAGAATAAGCGCAAGTGTGTCTGCAAAATCCTGTGCGACATGGCTTGCCTGTGTGGCCGACACATGGCCAGAGCGGTTGGCGCTGGGGGCAACAAGCGCGCCGCCAAAGCTTCTCAATACGTCGCGCATCACAGGATGTGCGGGCACGCGTATGCCGATGGTCTGCAATCCAGCGCGCGCCAGATCGCAGACGGCATCGCCGCCATGATAGCGCAGAACCAATGTCATTGGCCCCGGCCAGAATGCATCGGCGAGGGCAAAGCCTTGGTCGTTTAAGCGTCCCAGCGCCTGCGCGGCGTCGACGTTGATGACATGCGCGATCAGCGGGTTGAACTGCGGCCGCGATTTGGTCTTGTAGATTTTTGCAACTGCCGCCGCATTGGCCGCATCGGCGGCAAGGCCATAAACGGTTTCGGTCGGCAATGCCGCGATTTCGCCAGCGGCAAGCGCTTTGGCGATGCGCGCAATGTTGGCGGCCGTATTAAGCAGGGGTGTTGTCATAGCGCCCCTTTTTGCACTGCCGTCCTGCTGGCGCGCAAGGCCAGTCTGGCTTAAAAGACATCAAAAGGGAATCAGGACCAATGGCTTACACCGCACCTGTTGACGACATTATCGCTGCTCTGCAATCAGCAGGGCTGAGAGATGCTATCAAACACGGCCTTTATGACAGTCTCGGCGAAGATGATGCGCGCGCCGTTGTTGAAGAGGCGGGCAGGTTTGCCAATACGCGCCTTGCGCCGCTAAACCGTCTTGGCGACAGTGTCGGCGCCAAACTGATCGATGGCAAGATAACACTTCCCCAAGGCTGGGCAGAGGCGTATCGCGACTGGTGCGCCGCAGGCTGGAACGCGCTTGATGGCCCTGCCGATTTTGGCGGGCAAAATCTTCCCTCGCTTTTAAACGCGGCAACAACCGAAATCTGGAACGGCGCGAATATGGCGTTTGGCCTGTGCCCGATGCTGACCAAAAGCGCGATCGAAGCGCTGCATGCGCATGGCACGAAAGACTTGCAAGCACGCTATCTTGAAAAACTGGTTTCGGGCGAATGGACAGGGACAATGCTGCTGACCGAGCCGCAAGCAGGTTCCGATCTTGCACAAATCCGCATGAGCGCTGCGCGAAATGATGACGGCACGTATAAATTGTCGGGCACGAAAATTTACATTACTTACGGCGAGCATGACATGACGCCGAACATTCTTCATTTCATACTGGCGCGTACTTCAAATGATGGCATCAAAGGGCTGTCGCTGTTTCTCGTTCCAAAAATTCTTGATGATGGCGCGCGCAATGACATTCACTGCGCGGGGTTAGAACACAAGCTTGGCATTCATGGCTCGCCCACATGCACAATGGTTGCCGGCGACAAAGGCGGCGCGACCGGCTATCTGATTGGCGAAGAAGGGCGCGGCATTCAGTGCATGTTCACGATGATGAACAGTGCGCGCCTTGGTGTCGGGCTGCAAGGCGTTGGCATTGCCGAAGCGGCTTACCAACATGCACTTCATTATGCGCGTGAGCGCCAGCAAGGCAAAACCTTAAGCGGCGCACCGACAATTATCGGCCATGGCGATGTGCTGCGCATGCTGACAGACATGCGCGCAAAAATAATGGCGGCACGCCTGATCTGCTACATGACGGCCTCCGGTCTTGATGCCGCTCAACTCGAAAAAGACGAAAATGTGCGCAGCATCGCCGCCGACCGCGCCGCCTTGTTAACGCCGATTGCAAAGGCCTTTTCAACGGACATTGCCAATGAAGTCGCCTCGCTCGGCATTCAGGTACATGGCGGTATGGGCTTTATTGAAGAAACGGGCGCAGCGCAGTTTTACCGCGATGCGCGCATTGCCGCGATCTATGAAGGCACAAACGGTATTCAAGCCAATGATCTTGTCGGCCGTAAGCTTAATCTGCGCGGCGGCGGGCTGATGAATGAAGAGGTTAAACGCATTCGCGAAATTGCGCAGCGTGTCGACAGTGCAAAAGACGAAGCCTTCGGTTCAACCTCAATAAAACTGACCCATGCGGCGCACGCGCTGCAAAGCACCAGTGCGTTTTTAATAAGTGCGGGTCCTGAAAAAGCACAAAATCACGGTGTTGCCTTTTTGCGGCTTTCAGCACTGGCCATTGGCGGCGCGGCGCTGGCCAAGCTCGCGCTCGACCATCATGACGCGGCTTATATATCTCTGGCGCGTTATTTTGCGGAGCATCATGTCGTCATGGTTGAAGGGTTGCAGCACAGCATTACGGAAAGCATGCCGCTTGATGCAGGGCTATTCAACGCCGCATGACGACACTTCTGATTTCAGATCCATTGTTTCTCAATCATCGTCCGCCCGAAGGCCATCCTGAAAGACCTGACCGGCTTCTGGAGATTGAAGATGCATTGAGCGACGTCCGCTTTACCGCGCTGCTACGAACAAAATCAAAAGCGGCGAGCGAGCAGGCGGTGCGCCGTGTCCATAATGATGCCTATATCGACAGTCTTTTGAACCACAGCGGCGAGCGGCTAGTTGACCCTGACACATGGTTTGGAGAAGGCAGTTTGATCGCAAGCTTGCATGGCGCAGGCGCAGCCTGCCAAGGCGTTGATGCGGTAATGACAGGGCAGGCGCACAATGTGTTTTGCGCGGTGCGTCCACCCGGCCACCACGCGGAGCATGACAAAGCCATGGGCTTTTGTCTGATCAACAATGTGGCAGTTGCCGCACGCTATGCGCAGGACGAATATAAAATCAAACGCGTTGCGATTGTCGATTTCGATGTGCATCACGGCAACGGGACGCAGGACATCTTCCAAAATGACGCTTCTGTGTTTTACGCGTCCACACATCAGTCGCCCTGTTTTCCGGGCACGGGTTCTGAGCATGAAACGGGTGTTGGCAATATTTTGAACATCGAGCTGGCGCCGGGCACACATGGCCCGGAGTTTCGTGATGCCTACCAGCATAAAATCTTTCCGGCGCTTGAAACTTTTAAACCTGATCTGCTGATCATTTCAGCAGGTTTTGATGCGCATTGGCGCGACCCTCTGGCGCAGCTGGAAGTGGAAGAGGACGATTTTGCGTTCATCACCCAAGGCCTTAAAAATATTGCGGCGCATCATTGCAACGGACGGCTCGTGTCGGTGCTGGAAGGCGGCTATGATTTACAGGGGCTGTCGCTATCGGTTGCTGCACATATCAAGGTTTTGATGGCTTAAAACCCCTCGCGGCTTGCCCGAAAATGGCTTATATGCTGCAAAGGACAAAACAAAGGGACAATCGTGGCCAAGGCAGCAACAGCAGATTTCAGCAGTTTGACGTTCGAGGCCGCGCTTGGCGAGCTGGAACAGATTGTTACCAAGCTGGAGCGCGGTGATATCCCGCTTGCGGATTCGATTGCTGCCTATGAGCGCGGCGAAGCTTTGCGCAACCGCTGCGAAGTTCTGCTTCGCGATGCTGAACTCAAAGTTGAAAAAATTCGTCTCGGCCAAAGTGGTATTGAAGGCACGGACCCTCTCGATGACGAGTCCGGCGGCTCATGACGTCTTTCCTTGACACTGTCATTCTGCCAGCTGACCTGCGCAACCTTGGCGAAGCCGATCTCAAAAAAGTCGCCGACGATTTACGGCGCGAAACCATTGACGCCGTATCTGTCACAGGCGGCCATCTCGGCGCGGGTCTTGGTGTGGTTGAACTGACTGTGGCGCTGCATTACGTATTCGACACGCCGCGCGACAAGATTATCTGGGATGTCGGCCATCAGGCCTATCCGCATAAAATCCTGACAGGGCGTCGTGACCGCATCCGCACTTTGCGCAAAGGTGGCGGGTTGTCCGGTTTTACCAAGCGCGCAGAGAGCGAATACGACCCGTTCGGAGCCGCACATTCATCGACCTCAATTTCCGCAGGCCTTGGTTTTGCGGTGGCGCGCGATCTGAAGCAGGAAAGCGGACACGTTGTCTGCGTGATTGGGGATGGGGCAATGTCGGCAGGCATGGCCTATGAGGCCATGAACAATGCCGGCGCGCTTGGCAAAAGGCTGATTGTGATTCTCAACGACAATGACATGTCGATTGCGCCGCCTGTTGGCGCCATGTCGGCTTATCTGGCGCGGCTTCTTTCAGGCCGTGCGTATTTGTCGCTTCGCGATATCGGCAAACAGCTGACACAAAAATTCGGCAAAACCATTGATGGCGCGATCACGCGTGCGGTGGAGCATGCGCGGGGCTATCTCACGGGCGGCACGTTGTTTGAAGAGCTTGGCTTTTTCTATGTCGGTCCGGTCGACGGGCATAATCTTGACCATCTGCTGCCGGTGCTGCGCAATGTCAAAGCGGCAAAAGACGGGCCGATCCTCGTTCATGTCGTCACGCAAAAAGGCAAGGGCTATGCGCCTGCCGAGGCTTCAGATGACAAATATCACGGTGTGCAGACCTTTGATGTTGCGAGCGGCGCGCAAAAGAAATCCAAGGCGGCCGCCCCGTCTTACACAAAAGTATTTGGCGATGCATTGATCGCGGAAGCAAAAGCCGACGATAAAATCATTGCCATCACAGCGGCAATGCCATCGGGCACGGGCGTCGATGCTTTTGAAAAACAGTTTCCCGAACGCACCTTCGATGTTGGCATTGCCGAGCAACATGCCGTAACATTTGCCGCCGGCCTTGCGGCCGATGGCATGAAACCGTTTTGCGCGATTTACTCCACCTTTTTGCAGCGTGGCTATGACCAGCTGGTTCATGACGTAGCGATACAAAATCTGCCTGTGCGCTTTGCGATCGACCGTGCCGGACTTGTTGGCGCTGACGGCCCGACCCATGCCGGTGCTTTTGATTTGGCCTATCTGTGCTGCCTTCCCAATTTTGTGGTGATGGCGGCGGGCGATGAGGTTGAACTGATGAACATGGTCGCCACAGCTGCGGCCTATAACGATGGCCCAATCGCGTTTCGCTATCCGCGCGGCGAAGGCTTGGGGCTAGATCTGCCAGAAAAGGGCGAGGTTTTGCCGATTGGCAAAGGTCGTATCATCGCGGACGGTAAAGATATTGCCGTGCTCAATCTTGGCACCAGGCTTGGCGAGTGCAAAAAAGCAATTGAGCAGCTGCAGCGTGAAGGCTTCAATCCGACTTTGACCGACATGCGCTTTGCAAAACCACTCGACCGCGACTTGATTGTTTCTCTGGCACAAAAACACAAAGCGATTGTGACAATTGAAGAGGGCTCAAAAGGCGGTTTTGGCGCGCATGTGCTGCATCTTTTGAGCGATGAGGGTCTGCTCGATGATGGCCTGATCGTTCGCACAAAGACATTGCCAGACCTTTTCCAGGATCAGGACAACCCGGACATCATGTACGCGCAGGCAGGGCTTGATGCGGCAGGAATTGGTGATACACTTAAAGAGTTATACGAGAAAATAGAACCACATAATAAGCTTCAAATTTTAAGTGCCTGATTTTGGATTTTATGATGATTACCAAACTGTCCTCAACCTCAACAGCCAATGTCCTCAAAACACCGAACGTTTTTGCAAATAGCCTCAAAGCTGCAAATCTTGGCGGCAAAAACAATCCTGACCAGAAGAAGCTTCTTGAACAGCGAACAGCGCTGGAGCAGTCAGAGATCAAGGAAGACCCTGTTCTTGGGAAATATATCACCCGCTACGGCATCCGCATTTATTTGAAATACCTCATGAAGCCTTGCGACAATCTGGCGAACAATTGCAACCAGCGCCCGATTGACAAGACCACAGGCATGCCAAATATTGACGGCGTGATGACACATAATACGGTCGTGCCGTTTAACGAAACGATCAAACTTTTCAATCAAGGCACAATCACAGACAAAAAGAACGATGACGGCACTGTCACCAAAAACCGCAACGGGACCTCAGCCAATTATATTATTGATAAAAGTGGAAATGTATTTTTACTTATAGATGAAGAAGAGCGTGCATGGCATTCAGGCGCGGGCAGTTTTAACGCCAAAGAAAAAGGCAATGACCATCTGATCGGCGTTGAAATTGAAAATGAAGGCCCGCCGACCACCAATGCGTTGACAGACGACTGCACTCAGGCGACCAATTTTAAAGATCAGCCAGCCTACACAGACAAACAGGTCGAGGCTTATCGTAAACTATCAGTTGGCATGAAATCTTTTTGGAACATCGACGACAAAGACTTTATCTATCATTCGGATTATAAGTTCTTTGACCCAAAACATGTCGGCAACCGCTGTGATCCGGGTGCTGTATTCCCTGCCAAACAGCTTGCCGACGGCAAGCGTGGTGCTTTGCCGTGGCATTGGTTCAGCAAGACCGACAAAGTTGGCTTATGGCCGGACAAGGTCTCAGTTGACCCAAAAGGCGTGACCACACGCTATGGGCAAAGTGACGCACAAACCGCAAATGGTCGCAGCATTTCAGATGATCAAAGACTGCTTCTCGATGCTGGCTTTACAAAAATTGCCGCACGCGATGACAAGGGCGCATTGATTAAAGGCTCGGATGGTGAGCTGACCGTGACGGGCACATATGACGATGTGACGAAAAATGCAGTGATCGCCTTCATGCTCCACTATATGCCAAAGGGCGATTTCAACAGTGACCAGATCACGCCAGAAATGCGGGCATTGTTGCAGGGGCTGATTAAGGCACGCCAGCGCGATGATAAAAAAGCCGCCAATCGCTAAAAGCCGTTTGAAAGCGATTTAAGCGATATTGTTTTGCCTGAAAATCGGGCAAGACTGCGCTTATGTCCAAAACTCAATTCATTGATGCGCCATCACCAAACTTTGCCGAACGGCGCGCGTTTCCTGTTGATATTTTGCTGCTGCACTACACGGGTATGAAAAAATGCGAAGACGCCGTCACGCGGCTGTGCGACCCGGAATCGCTGGTGTCCTCGCACTATACGATCGGCGAACAGGGCGAGATTTATCGCCATGTCGATGAGGACATGCGCGCGCAACATGCTGGAAAAAGTTTTTGGGCGGGAGAGCGTGATATCAATTCGCGCTCCATCGGTATCGAGATCTGCAATCCTGGCCATGAATGGGGCTATCAGGATTTCCCAAAAAAGCAGATTGATGCGCTCATAGAGCTTTGCCTCGATATTTTAAAAACGCATGCCATTCCGCCGCAGCGCGTGATTGGCCATTCCGATGTGGCGCCTGACAGGAAGCAGGACCCGGGTGAAAAATTTCCGTGGGCGCAGCTGCATAAAAAAGGTATTGGCCATTATGTCACGCCGGTTGCCGTCAACACAAAAGGCAACAGTTTTGGGGCGGGAGATGTCGGCGCGCATGTCGGCGCGCTGCAGCGCATGCTGTCAATTTATGGTTATGAGGTTGAAGTCACCGGCGCCTTCGACACCAAAACAGTGTTTGCCGTGACGGCTTTTCAGCGCCATTTTCGCCAGAAAAAAGTCGACGGGATTGCGGACCCGTCGACAGTTGCGACCTTGCACCAGCTGATATTATCGCTGCCGAATTAAAAGCCTATTGGCTCATGTCCGCTGAGACTGGCGTAAATGTAATGTGTCCCACCGGTTTGTTCACATCAAATTTCCAGCTTGCTGGCGCATCCGCATCACCGCGTATCCCGGTGTGTTTTGCAATTATGCCGTTTTCAGGATCGCGGTCAGTGCCCATCAATGCAATAAGAGACGCCTTTTTTTCATTGTTTTTTTCGGTACCTGCATCATAGGCAACAAGATCAACACTTAATGGCTCTTTTAGCTCATACGCGTTGATACTTGTGACACCGCTAAAACCGTCGTTGGTTTTGCCGAGCATGAAAGCACCACTGATAAGTGGAAATTCTTTGCTGACATTGATTTCAACCTTACTGTTTTTTCCAGCGGCTGTTGGCAATGCCGTTACAACCTGACCATAACCTGTGCCAAGTTTCATCGCGGCGCCAACAATGGCGGGCGAAATGTTTCCTTCTTCTGAAAGCCGCATCAGTTCAAATGATGCTTTTTCGCCTTCTTTAAAAAGAGGAGTTGCGCTGGACGTGTGCGTGAAAAACACCGACGGCGAAAACTCCTGACCTGTTGTCATATTGTCGTAGGTGATAAGAATACGTCTTTCACCTTCCGCGGGCGCTGTTGCATTTTGAGCGAACACAGATGTGGAAGAGAGCAGTGCGAGCGTGCCTGCAATCATAAGGCTCAGTTTTGTCATTGTTTTTCTCCTTGTTTCTATCGTAAAATAAGAACCGCTCGGCATTTGCAATCGTTCCATCACGTTTGAGACGAATTGGCGTTGACATTTTGTATTGAAGTGCAATGAGGGCTGATCCAGTCGGCCGGGCAGCCGCGAGGGCGCAAGTTCTCGAGGAAAGTCCGGGCTCCAGGAAACAACGGTGCCGGATAACGTCCGGCGGGGGCGACCCCAGGGACAGTGCCACAGAGAAGGAACCGCCATTCAAGCTTTCGGGCAGGGGTGGTAAGGGTGAAAAGGTGCGGTAAGAGCGCACCGCGCCTCTGGTAACAGAGGTGGCATGGCAAACCCCACCGGGAGCAAAACCAAATAGGGACAGCATTGGCTTGCTTCATGCGATCCAACACCGTTTCCGGTGCGCTGTCCGGGTCGGTTGCTAGAACTGTCTTGTAAAAGGCAGATGAGATGAATGGCTGCCACGCTTTTGAATGCTGTATCCAAATTCAGCGAACACAGGCGAACAGAACCCGGCTTACAGGCCGACTGGATATTTTAAAGATGATAGAGACGGAGCACCATATTCCTGTTTTGCTTGCCGAGGTTTTGGCCTGTGTCAAACCACAAAACGGCAAAGTGATTGTCGATGGCACATTCGGCGCTGGCGGATACACACGCGCGTTTCTTGAGGCCGGCGCAACAATTATTGCCTTTGACCGCGACCCCAACGCCATTCGTGATGGGCAGGCGATGGTTGAAAAGGCCAAGGGCAATTTAACCCTGATCCACGCACCTTTTAGCGAGATGCGTGTGCAGCTTGAAGCGCACGGCGTTCCGCATGTCGACGCCATCGTGCTTGATCTTGGTGTGTCGTCCATGCAGATCGACCAGGCCGAACGCGGCTTTTCGTTTATGCGCGACGGCCCGCTTGATATGCGCATGAGCAGTGACGGCACGAGCGCTGCGGACCTCGTCAACGGCCTGCCCGAAGAAGAGCTGGCCAATCTGATTTATCAGTATGGCGACGAGCGTAAATCGCGGCACATCGCAAAGGCGATTGTCGAGCAGCGCAAAACGCAAGCCTTCACCACCACGCGCCAGCTTGCCGTGCTGATCGAGCAAACGCTGGGCCGCCACCCGAAAGACAAAATCCATCCGGCAACCCGCAGTTTTCAGGCCCTGCGTATTGCCGTGAATGAAGAACTTGAAGAGCTGAAAAAACTTCTTCATATGGCACACGATCTTTTAAAGACAGGCGGTGTTCTTTGCAGTGTCAGTTTCCATTCATTGGAAGACCGGATTGTAAAACAGTTTTTTGCACCGCAACGCGCGCCATCGCGCCATGTCCCGCCGCAGGACTTAAAAAAGAATGAATGGCGACTTGCAAAGCCAGTCGCCGCCAGCGAAGCCGAAGCACGGCAAAATCCGCGTGCGCGCTCGGCGCGGTTGCGTTCGGGAATAAAATTATAGAGACAATTGGGCAAATTCTGCAGGTTGTGCACCACTTCTTAATCTAAATGATTTGATTATAGCCATGGTTGACCGGTCGTTACCGGCCATGAATTTTGTGAAGTTGGGTTGCATTTACGTCATGCGTTATCTTGTGATGTTCCTTTTCATAGCAGTGATTACCGCTGCCAGCTTTGTCTATAACGTGAAATATCGCACGTCGAAGCTGGCGCATGAAGCGGCGTCCCTTGAAGAGCAGATTGCCCAGGAACAGCAAAGCATCACCACGCTTCGTGCCGAATGGAGTGCCGTCAACCAGCCCGCCCGCCTGCAAGCCCTGGCTGCGCGCCATTTGCCCGAATTCAAAAATGCCAGTATCCAGCAAATGGCGTTTGCCTATGAATTGCCGGAGCGCGGGCCGGACCTCGGAAAATTCATCACGACGCTAGACGCGCAGCCTGGGCTTGAAACCCCGATCGATAAAAAAGTCATTCCAGCGGCCGCCGCCATTGCCGCGAAACCTGTCAGCGTCCCGTCTGTCAAACAGGCAAATCTTCCGTCTATTCCGGTTGTGCGCGCACCTTCGAAAGCAAAAATTGCGCCGAAAGTTGCCGCACCACCACTGCCTTCAGGTTTGTCGATCCCGTCTTTGTACTAAGTTTTTTCGCGTTTTCAGTTCAGTGTTTTGAGTTCAGTCATGTCAGTAGCCGTCACGTCACTTTTAGGCCCGCTTCCACGTCAGCAAAAAAAGCAGGTTTACCAGCTTAATCTCGATGGCGTTCATAAAAAACGCCGCGATCAGGGCCGTGCCCGCCTGCTGATTACATTCAGCACTTTTGTAATGATTTACACTATCATCGCCGGGCGCCTTGCTTTTCTGGCCGTGTATCCTGAAGGCGAGCGCAGCGGCGCTTACGCCAATGATATGCCCTCAACGGTGCGTCCTGATGTGCTTGATCGCAACGGCCAGATTCTGGCCACCGATATTCGCCAGCCATCCTTGTTTGCAGAACCAAAACGCATTATCGATGCCGACGATGCGGCTGAACAGCTTGCGCATATTTTCCCCGATCTCAGCGCGAAAGACCTGCGTACAAAGTTTGAATCCGGCAAAGGCTTCGTCTGGTTGAAGCGTGAAATTACTCCCGACCAGCAAAGCCGCGTGCACGCGCTTGGCCTGCCAGGCATCGATTTTCGTGATGAAAACCGCCGCGTCTATCCTGCCGGCCGCATGATTTCGCATGTGCTTGGCCATGTGAACGTTGATAACCAGGGCATTGCAGGTTTGGAAAAATGGGTCGACCAGACACGCGGCCTTTCTGCTTTGCAAGCCGCAGGTTTTGCGACCGATGAGCAAAAACCCGTTCAGCTTGCGCTTGATCTGCGCGTCCAGCATGTGCTGCATGACGAGCTGGCCGATGCGATGAGCCGTTATCAGGCGAATGCCGCCTCGGGTCTGATCTTCAACGTCAACACAGGCGAAATTGTCGCGCTGACATCGCTGCCAGATTACAACCCGAATGATGCGCAGGAGGCTTTGCTACCAGACCGCATCAACCGCATCACCACCGGCACTTATGAAATGGGATCCACATTTAAAGCGTTTACGCTGGCGATGGCGCTTGATTCAGGCCAATTCAAAATGAATGACAAGGTTGATGCGCGATTCCCACTCCATATCGGCAATCACACCATTCATGACTTTCACGGCACGGGCCGCTTCCTTGATTTGATGGAAACCTTTGTCCATTCCTCGAACATTGCCAGCGCACGTATTGCCATGGCGATGGGCGCTGAAAAGCAGCAAGAATTTCTCGGACGTCTTGGCATGCTGAAACGCCTGACGACAGAGCTTCCCGAAAGCGCCGCGCCGCAGCTGCCAAAAACGTGGGGCGTCATTAATACAGCGACCATCGCCTTTGGCCACGGTATTGCCGTTGCGCCTTTGCAGGCTGTCGCCGGAACAGCGGCATTGATGAATGGCGGCTATCTAGTGCAGCCGACATTCCAGAAACGCACGGTCGAAGAGGCACGCGCGCTTGCGCCACGCGTTTTGAAAGCTGAAACATCGGAGCAGATGCGCGATGTGTTCCGCCAAAACGTGCTCACTGGCTCGGGTAAAAAGGCAGATGTCCCGGGTTATAATGTTGGCGGCAAAACAGGAACGGCTGAAAAGGTCATCAACGGCCGTTATAACAAAGACCGCCTGATGACAGATTTTATGGCCGCCTTCCCGATGGACAAGCCAGAATATGTTTTGCTCGTCGTTCTCGACGAGCCGAAAAAGAATGCCGAAACAGGCGGCACAGCGGTTGCGGGCTTCAACGCCGCGCCGACAACGGGCCGGATCATTGCAAGAGCAGCGCCGCTTCTGTCGATCACGCCGCGCCTTGACCGTCTGGCCGGTGCAGAACCGGTCTCGTTTGCACGCTAACGGCTTGACCCATAACAGCAACTCAGGACTAATCATGTCCGATGTTATTGAAGGATCTTGTTGAAAACGGCGAAGCCGTTATTTCAGGCTCAGGCGAAGTTTCGATTGATGCGTTAAGCGCAGACAGTCGGAAAGTCGCGCCGGGGACGCTTTTTGCTGCCCTCAAAGGCACGCGCAGCGACGGCATGGCTTTTGTACATGACGCGGTTTCTAGCGGCGCGAGCGCGGTTTTGGCGGCAAGCCCGGCGCCAGCAGGACACCCTGCAAATATTCCATGGGTGTTATCCAAAGATCCGCGCCATACTCTGTCAACGATCGCCGCGCGATTTTACGCCGACCAACCTGAGATGATCGTCGGAATTACCGGTACAAGCGGCAAAACATCGGTTGCAAGTTTTCTGCGCCAGATTTATTCGCACTGCGGGTTTCAGGCGGCAAGTCTTGGCACGCTTGGTATTGTCACCCAGCAGGGCGAAACACAAGGCTCGTTGACAACGCCTGACCCAATCGCGCTGCATTGGATGCTGTCGCAACTGGCACAGGCACATGTCACACATCTGGCATTGGAAGCCTCGTCGCACGGCCTTGACCAATATCGTCTGCACGGGGTCAGGTTTAAAGCTGGCGCATTTACGAACCTGACGCGCGACCATCTCGATTATCACCCTGATATGGAAAGCTATCTTCAGGCCAAGCTGAAATTCATCAACGAACTATTGCCGGAGGGCGCGCCCTTCATTGTCGCGGCAGATAGTCCTTATGCCGATGATTTCATCGACGCCGCGCGCGCCAAAAAACTGAACTTGTGGACGGTGGGTGAGGGCGGCGAACATCTCCAGCTGATCAAGCGCGAAAGGCTTGCGCAAGGCCAGCACTTGTCATTGGGCGGCCCTTGGGGGCGCGCTGAACTGGTGCTGCCGCTGATCGGCGATTTTCAGACCAGCAACGCGCTGGTTGCGGCAGGTCTTGCCTTGGCCACAGGTTGCGCCGCGCCACACGTGTTTGCCGCGCTTGAAATTCTGAATGGTGTGAAGGGCCGCATGGAAAAGGTCGCCGAGAAAAACGGCGCGGGCATTTACATCGATTACGCGCACAAACCGGATGCGATGGCAAAACTCCTCGATTCCATTCGCCCCTATGTGCAGAACCGGTTGCTAATTGTATTTGGCTGCGGCGGCGACCGCGATCAGGGCAAAAGGCCTTTGATGGGAACGATTGCGGCTGAAAAAGCGGATATCGTCATCGTGACGGATGACAACCCGCGCAGCGAAAAACCGGCGGATATCCGCCGTGCCATTCTTGAGGCCGCGCCCGGTGCAACTGAAATTGGCGATCGCGGCGAGGCCATCAGGGCTGCGATTGCACAATTGCAGAACGGCGATGTTCTGATCGTCGCCGGCAAAGGCCATGAGACAGGACAGATCGTCGGCACCGAGCTTCTTCCTTTTTCCGACCATGAAGCGGTACGACTTGCGATTGAGGCCAGCCAATGACCGATGCGCTTTACACCAGCGACGAACTTGCCAGCGCGACAGGCGGCCAATGGCAGGGCGGTGCGCCGGTCTGTGTGCATGGTCTTTCAATCGACACACGCACGCTCAAAGCCGGTGACATGTATGTTGCTTTAAAAGGCGACAGGTTTGACGGCCACAGCTTTGTCGAAGCGGCCGAGAAAGCAGGCGCTGTCGTCAGCCTTGTGAGCAAAGACCAGCATAGCGGATTGCCGAACGGCGTCTATCTTGTTGTCGATGACGTTGAAGATGCGCTGCGCGCGATTGCGAAATTGCGCCGCTCTCAATCGGCCGCAAAAATCGTCGCTGTTACGGGGTCTGTTGGCAAGACGGGCACAAAAGAAATGCTGCATCTGGCGCTTGAGGCGTCCGGCAAAACACATGCCTCCGTTGCCTCGTTTAACAATCACTGGGGCGTTCCATTGTCGCTTGCGCGCATGCCGCGCGACTGTGCGTATGCCGTGTTTGAAATTGGTATGAATCATGCGGGCGAAATTATGCCGCTTGTCGCGCTGGTAAAACCGCATGCCGCCATCGTGACGACAATTGCGCCCGTCCATCTCGAATTTTTTAAAGACCTCGACGATATCGCCGATGCAAAAGCGGAAATTTTTACGGGGCTGGAGCCTCAAGGCGCGGCCATCATCAATGCCGACATTGCGCAAAGCGAGCGCCTTGTATCGGCGGCCAAAAAATGCGGCGCAAAAACAATTTTGTTTGGCGAGCATAAAAACGCAGATGTGTGCCTCAAGCAGATTGTGCTCCATACAGATGAATCGCATCTTGATGTGTCTGTAATGGGCACCGAAATGACGTATCGGATTGGCGCGCCCGGTATTCATATTGCCCATAATTCTTTGTCGGTTATTGCGGCCTGCAAAATTCTCGGTGCCGATTTGGCGCTGGCGGGTCTTGCCCTTGCAAGCATGCGTGCCGGTAAAGGCCGCGGGGCCCGCTACAAACTCAGCTGCGGCACAGGTGAATTTGTTTTGATTGACGAAAGTTACAATGCAAACCCGACATCCATGCGCGCTGCATTGGCGCTTCTCGGCGAAACGCCGACAGGGCGCGGTGGCCGGCGCATTGCGGTTCTGGGTGATATGCTTGAACTGGGCGAGCATTCGCCCGACCTTCATCGCGGCCTTGCCGATGCGCTTCAGGGCAAAAAAATCGACACGGTTTTTCTGGCAGGCCCAGCTATGAAAAACCTGTGGGACGCGCTTCCGCTGAGCCTTCGTGGCCAGCACAACCTGCAATCTGCCGCCATTGAGCAAAAACTTATTGAAAGCATTTCGCCAGGCGATGTTGTTATGATTAAAGGGTCGAATGGCAGCAGGATGGGACCTGTTGTTGAATCACTTCTCACGCGTTTTTCGCAAGCCGAACATTAAAGGACAAAAATGTTACAATTGCTCAGCATGTGGGAGGGTCATTTTCAGATTCTCAACCTGTTCCGTTACATTACGTTTCGCACCGGTGCCGCCACGATTACCTCGCTGGCTTTTGTGTTCATGTTTGGCCCCAGCATTATCAGCGCCCTGCGCCTAAAGCAGGGCAAGGGACAACCCATTAGGGAAGACGGTCCTAAAAGCCATCTCAGCAAAGCAGGCACGCCGACCATGGGCGGGCTGATGATCCTGTCAGGCATCATTTTTTCTTCATTGCTGTGGGCTGATTTTACTAACCCGACTGTCGTCATTGTGTTGATGGTCACCATAGGGTTTGGCCTGATCGGCTTTTATGATGACTATCTCAAAGTCACCAAGCAATCGCACAATGGTTTCAGCGGCAGATGGCGGCTTGCGGCCGAGTTTTTGTTTGCCGCAATTGCCTGCGCGCTTCTGGTCAACAAAACACCAGAACCGCTGAGCACGCATCTTGTCTTCCCGTTTATCAAGGAATGGGTCATCGACTTTGGCTGGTTCTTCATCGCTTTTGCCGCCTTTGTCATTGTCGGCGCGGGAAACGCCGTCAATCTGACCGATGGTCTTGATGGACTTGCCATCGTGCCAGTGATGGTTGCGGCCGCCAGCTTTGGTCTTATCTCTTATCTTTGCGGCAATATTGTTTTCGCAAATTATCTGCAGATTACTTACACCGCAGGCACGGGTGAATTGTCCGTTATCTGCGGCGCTGTCATTGGCGCGGGGCTTGGCTTCTTGTGGTATAACGCGCCGCCAGCGCAGATTTTTATGGGTGACACCGGCTCTCTCGCACTCGGCGGTCTTCTGGGTTCGATTGCGGTCGCGACAAAACATGAAATTGTGCTTGCCATCATCGGTGGCATTTTCGTCATGGAAGCGGTGTCTGTTATCGTGCAGGTCGGTTCGTTTAAATTGACAGGCAAGCGCGTTTTTAAAATGGCGCCCATCCATCACCATTTTGAACATCTGGGCTGGTCGGAGGCGCAGGTCGTCATGCGCTTTTGGGTTATCGCTGTTGTGCTTGCGCTTATTGGCCTGTCGACACTCAAACTGCGCTGATGATCCCACTTCACCACGCGGAGCATAAAAAATACGCGCTGTTCGGGCTTGGCGGTTCGGGGCTGGCAACGGCAAAAGCGCTGGTTGCAGGCGGCGCCAAAGTCATCGCTTATGATGACAATGACAGCGGCCGTGACGCCGCAAAAGCCGTGGGCCTTACCGTCGATGATCTGCGCAATTATGATTTTAAAAATTTTGACGGGCTTGTTCTTAGCCCCGGCGTGCCGTTGACGCATCCGCTGCCGCATTGGTCGGCGCAGCTTGCTACATCCGCCGGAATTGAAGTCATCGGCGACATTGAACTGTTTTGCCGCGAGCGGCGGTTTACCTCGCCGCATTCAAAGCTGGTCGCGATCACTGGCACCAATGGCAAATCGACCACGACCGCGCTTTGTGCGCATGTTTTAAGCACGGCGCAGAAAAAGCCTGTGATGATGGGCGGTAATATTGGTAGGGCCGCGCTAGATCTTGAGCTTGGTGACAACCAGATCACCGTGCTTGAATGTTCAAGCTACCAGATCGATCTTGCGCCATCGCTTGATGCGGACATCGCCATTTTGCTCAATCTAAGCGAAGACCATCTCGACCGACATGGTGACATGGCGCATTACGGCGCAGTTAAAGCCCGCCTTGTTGAAAATGTGCGCGATGACGGAATGGCCATTGTCGGTGTCGATGATGATTTCTGCGCAAAGATTGCAAAACATCTGCGCGCAATCGGAAAACCGCTGACAGCCGTTTCAATCCATCATAAAATGCCGGACGGCATATGGCTGAACGGCACAACGCTCTATCACGCGCCGGACGGAACGGCCAAAGTGCTGATTGACCTTTCCACCTGTCCGGCCTTGCGCGGCACGCATAACGCGCAAAATGCCGCCGCTGTTTTTGCGGCCGCGCTGGCGCTTGGATTGCCACAAGACGCCATTGTCAGCGCCATGCGCAGTTTTTCTGGGCTTGCCCACAGGATGCAGCGTATCGGCACTGTGGGCAACGTGGCCTTCATAAATGACAGTAAAGCCACCAATGCGGATGCTGCAGCCAAGGCTTTGGCCAGTTTCTACGATATTTTCTGGATTGCAGGCGGCCGGGCAAAATCAGGCGGTATACAAAGTCTTAACACTTTCTTTCCCAATATCATTCACGCCTATTTAATAGGTGAGGCGGCCAAAGACTTTGCGGCGACGCTTCAAGGACAGGTTGAGGTGACAATGGCTGAGACAGTGGACAATGCAGTGATGCTGGCCGCGCGCGATGCGCTCAAATCTGGCAGGTCGCAAGTCAATGTTCTTTTCTCGCCCGCTTGCGCGTCTTTCGACCAGTTCAAAAACTTTGAAGCGCGCGGAGAGGCTTTCGTTGCTGCCGCACAAAAATTAGATGGGTTTCAAAAGGCCTGACATGACAAGCCGCGCACGCAAAACCAGATTTAGTGAATGGTGGTGGACGGTCGATCGCCCGCTGCTGTTCAGCGTTCTTGTCTTGATGGCTGCAGGCTTTGTGCTGTCCTTGGCGGCCAGCCCGCCGATCGCCTTAAAGCGCAGCCTACCTGCCTTTTATTATGTCGAACGCCATGCCATGTTTCTTATTCCGTCCGTATTCCTCATGGTCGGTGTTTCGCTTCTCAGCCCGCGCATGGTGCGGCGCGCCAGCCTTTATTTATTTGGCGCAATGTTTCTGGCGCTGATTGCAACCTTGTTCATCGGTGTTGAAGTCAAAGGCGCGACGCGCTGGCTGAATTTTGCATCCTTTTCTTTGCAGCCTTCCGAATTTATCAAACCAGCCTTTGTGGTTGTTGCAGGCTGGCTAATGGCGGAGGGCCTGCGCCAGCGGCGTTTCCCCGGCACTTTGCTGGCAGCCGCTTTGCTGGCCAGCGTTCTTGCGCTTTTCCTATTGCAGCCGGATTTCGGACAGACTGTTTTGCTGAGCTCAATATGGGCGGGCATGTTCTTTATCGCCAGCATGCCGTGGTTCTGGATTTTCATGCTGTCCGCTGCGGGCGGCGGCGGTTTAGCTGCGGCCTATGTTATGCTGCCGCACGTGCAAAGCCGCATTGACCGCTTTCTGCATGGCACAGGCGATAATCTACAGGTAAACACAGCCGTTGCATCAATCTCGCATGGCGGCTGGTTTGGTGTCGGGCCGGGTGAGGGGATCGTCAAACGCTCACTTCCCGACAGCCACACCGATTTCATTTTTTCTGTTGCGGGCGAAGAGTTCGGTATTATTTTTCTGATTGCGCTTGTTGGCGTTTTTTCATTCATCGTTTTGCGCGGCCTGTGGTTTGCCATCCGCTCTGAGGATAATTTTACGCGGCTTTCCGTTGCAGGGCTGACACTGCTTTTTGGTTTGCAGGCGCTCATCAACATTGCCGTCAATCTCAATCTTATTCCGGCCAAAGGCATGACATTGCCGTTCATTTCCTATGGCGGCTCATCAATGATTGCGGGAGCTGTCGGCATGGGGTTTTTGCTGGCGCTGACGCGCCGTCGTTCCACACATGTGCTGCGCTCTTCAACCGCTGCCGCTTATCCGGGTGAGCACAGTTGAGCGCGCGCAAAATATTGCTCGCTGCGGGCGGCACCGGCGGACATTTGTTTCCAGCGCAGGCGCTTGGGTTAGAGCTGCAAAAACGCGGCTGGACAATCGAGCTTGCAACGGACGAGCGTTGCGACCAGTACAAGTTTCAAGCCAGCAAAATTCACGTCATTTCGTCTGACACGATCAGAGGCCGCAGCCCTGTTGCGCTGGCGCGAACGCTTTACAAACTTGCGCGCGGCTACGTCAAAGCACGCAGGCTGCTACGTAAAAGCAGGCCAGATATTATTGTCGGGTTTGGCGGCTACCCGACGCTGCCGCCGCTGCAGGCCGCGACACATCTGAAAATGCCGACATTGATTCATGAAGCCAATGCAGTACTTGGCCGCGCCAACCGTATTTTGGCAAAAAATGTCAGCGCCATTGCATTGGCCACCGAAAATACCACGCTGGTTGAAAGCGCTTGGCAGGCCAAATCGCGCGTTGTCGGTATGCCGGTGCGCGAAGCCGTTATCGAGGCCGCGCAGAAACCTTACGAAGCGCCGGCGGCCGATGGCGATATTCGACTTCTGATCTTTGGCGGCAGCCAGGGGGCACGTATTTTTGCCGACGTGCTGCCCGGCGCATTGTCCATTTTGCCAGACCGCTTGCGCGCACGGCTTATCGTCACGCAGCAGGCGCGCCCCGAAGACAGACAAAAACTTATCGCGGCATTTGAGCAGCTCAGTCTTCGTCATTTTGAAGTTGAAAGCTTTTACGCCGATATGCCGCAAAGAATGGCGGACGCCCATCTGGTGATCGCCCGCTCGGGGGCGTCAACCGTCAATGAGCTGACCGTCATCGGTCGGCCGTCCATTCTTGTGCCGCTGCCCAACGCCATCGACAATGACCAGCTTAAAAATGCACAAAGCCTTGCGTTAAGCGGCGCGGCCATTCTTGCCGAACAAAAAGAGTTGAACAACGAGCGTCTTGGTGCGCTGCTGCTCAACACGCTGGAAGACCCTGTTTTTATGGAAAAATGCGCGCGTGCCGCCAAAAGTTTTGGCCGACCCGATGCTGCCATTTTGCTTGCAAATTATGTTGAAGAGACCGCAAAATCAGCCGATAAGACTGTTTCTGCACCGAAATAGGACTTAAATCATATGAAAATCCCACAGAATGTCGGCATCATCCATTTTATCGGTATTGGCGGCATCGGCATGTCCGGCATTGCCGAAGTCCTGATCAATCTTGGTTATAAAGTCCAAGGCTCGGATATCGCGGAAAACGCCAATGCCAAGCGCCTCGCTGAAAAAGGCGCTGTCATCCATATCGGGCACAACCAAGACAATCTTGGCGATGCTGAAGTGGTTGTCGTCTCATCCGCGGTGAAACGCGACAATCCAGAACTCATGCTGGCGCGGCAAAATCATATTCCCGTTGTGCGCCGCGCTGAAATGCTCGCCGAATTGATGCGCCTCCGCTCGTGTGTCGCGATTGGCGGCACCCATGGCAAGACCACGACCACATCTCTGGTTGCGGCGCTGCTGGATGCAGGCGGGTTCGACCCGACATTCATCAATGGCGGCATTGTGAATGCCTATGGCACCAATGCGCGCCTTGGCGCTGGCAAATGGATGGTGGTTGAAGCAGATGAAAGCGACGGCACTTTCGTCAAGCTTCCGGCCGACGTTGTCATCGTCACCAATATCGATCCTGAACATCTCGACCATTACGGTGATTTTGATGAAGCCAAACGGGCTTACATCCAATTTATCGAAAACATTCCGTTTTATGGCTTTGCCGTCATGTGCATCGACCATCCGGTTGTGCAGCAGCTTGTCGGCCGCATCGAAGACCGGCGTGTCGTCACCTATGGCGAAAACCCGCAGGCCGATGTGCGTCTATTCAACCTGACGCATAAAGGCATCCGCACAAATTTCGAGCTTGCTTACACCAACCGTAAAACCGGTTTAACCCGCGTTGTTTCAAATCTTTCTATTCCAATGCCCGGTCATCATAACGCGCTGAATGCGACGGCGGCTGTGTCTGTCGCGCTTCAGCTTGGTATTAATGATGACGACATTCGCAAAGGCCTTGCCGGTTTCTCAGGCGTGAAACGGCGTTTCACGCATACAGGCGACTGGAACGGTGTAACAATCATCGACGATTACGGCCATCACCCCGTTGAGATTGCGGCGGCACTGAAAGCAGCGCGCAGCGTTGCCGAAGGCAAGGTGATTGCGGTCGTGCAGCCCCATCGCTATACGCGCTTGTTGTCACTGTTCAACCAGTTCTGCACCTGTTTTAATGATGCTGATATTGTCATCGTCGCGGATACCTACTCCGCAGGCGAGCAGCCGATTGAAGGCGCGATGCAGGATGATTTGATACAAGGTCTGCGCGCACACGGCCATCGCAATGTGCTTGCATTGCCAAAGCCTGAAGAGCTTGCGCGTCTCGTTCGCGAAAACGGTGAGCCGGGCGATCTCGTCATCTGCCTTGGCGCAGGTTCGATCACGCAATGGGCAACCAATCTGCCAAATGAACTGGCGCAAAAGGCGGCCTGATGACCAAGCGCTGCCTTGCCGTGCGCCATGTCACGTTTGAAGGCCTTGGCGCCTTAGCGCCGCTGCTTGAAGACTACGGTTATTCAACTTGTTATATCGACGCTGCCGCTGGAGAGCTCAAAACCGACATCTGGGTCGATACTGATCTTATCATCGTGCTTGGTGGGCCGCGCAGTGTCTATGAAGCCGATAAATACCCATTCCTGCGCGAAGAAATTGACGGCGTGCGCGCACGGCTTACCGCGGGGCGACCTTTGCTTGGCATTTGTCTTGGGGCGCAGATCATGGCGGCGGCGCTTGGAGCTGAAGTGCGCGCCAGTGGCTCGCGCGAGGTGGGATGGCACGAAGTGGCGCTGACCGATTGCGGTAAAAATTCCTGTCTATGCGCCATCGATGGCAAACCCATTCCGCATTGGCATGGCGACAATTGCGCACTGCCAGACGGCTGCGAGCTTCTTGCCTTTAATGATTTTTGCCCCGTGCAAGCCTATCGCAAACTGCCGCACCAGCTTGCACTGCAGTTTCATCTTGAAGCACGACCTGAATGGATTGAACGCTGGTTTATCAACCACGCTGACGATTTGCCGATTGCGGGAATGACGGAGGCTGATATCCGCGCACAGGCGAAAGATTATGGTGAGGCCTCTTTCAAAACAGCGCATGATGTTTTTGCCACATGGCTTGATGTTGTGGAGAAGGCGGCATGAGCCTTTGTAATGACCTTTCTTCGCGGATGCCTGATTTGCGTGGTCGTTTGCAAAGTGAATTTCCGATGGCGCAAATTTCATGGTTTCGTACTGGGGGCCCTGCGGAAGTTTTGTTCACCCCCGCTGATGAGAAAGACCTCTGCTATTTTCTCGAACGCATCAGAAAAGAAACGCCGATCACCACAGTGGGGCTTGGTTCAAATCTGATCGTGCGCGATGGCGGCCTGCGCGGTATTGTAATCCGTCTCTCCGCCAAAGGCTTTGGCGACATTAAAGTGGAATCGCATCAGCGTTTGCGCGTCGGAACAGCGGTGCCGGACATTCACGCCGCACGCGCGGCGGCGGAGGCAGGGATTGCGGGCCTTGCTTTTTATCGCGGTATTCCAGGCTCAATAGGTGGTGCGCTACGCATGAATGGCGGCGCCTATGAAGCGGAGACCAAAGACGTTCTCGTGGAAGCGCGCGCCGTTGACCGGCGCGGAACATTGCACATTCTCGGCAATGCGGATTTTGGCTTTAGCTATCGCCATACAAACGCGCCGCAAGACCTGATTTTTACGCAGGCTCTGTTTCAAGGCACGGCAGGCGACAAGGACACGATTTTAAAACAGATGAATGAGATCCAGGCCAAACGCGAACAGACCCAGCCGATTAAATCGCGCACCGGCGGCTCGACATTCAAAAACCCTTTGCCTGACAAATCTTGGCAGTTGATCGACAAAGCAGGATGCCGCAATCTTCGCGTCGGCGGTGCACATATGTCGGAGCTGCATTGCAATTTCATGATCAACGACAATCAGGCGAGCGCGTATGATTTGGAAACGCTTGGCGAGCAGGTGCGCGCGCGCGTGCACGAGACATCAGGAATTTTACTCGATTGGGAAATCAAGCGCCTGGGCGATTTTGAACAGGGGCGCGAAGTCCGTGCGTTTCAACTCGCAGGAGCGGTTTAAATGAGCCAGCATATTGCGGTGTTGATGGGTGGTTGGTCGTCCGAGCGCGAGGTGTCGCTCAATACGGGCGCGCAGTGCGCTGATGCTCTTGAAAGCCTTGGCCACCGTCTCAGCCGTGTCGATGTCACGCCTGATCTCGGCCAAGTGCTCTCCGGTCTGAAACCGGACATCGCATTTCTGGCGCTGCATGGCTCGCCCGGCGAAGACGGAACGGTTCAGGGTCTGCTTGAGCTTATGAAAATTCCCTATACGCATTCTGGCGTTCTCAGCTCCGCGCTGGCGATGGACAAGCAGATGGCCAAAATCCATCTGGCAAAAGCAGGGGTTCCGGTCTGCGAGGGAAAGCTCGTCAGCCGGGCGGAAGCGGCGAAAAAACACGTTCTCAAACCGCCTTATGTGTTGAAGCCGAATACGGGAGGTTCGTCGGTCGGGGTTTATATTGTCACGGACGAAATGGCGCATCCGCCACAAGAGTTAACGCGCGATGATTGGCCTCTGGAAGAAATATTTTTAGCTGAAAAATTTGCGCCCGGTCTCGAATTGACCTGTGCCGTCATGGGCCAAGTGGCTCTGGGCGTTATCGAAATTGTGCAAACAGCGCGTTTTTACGACTATGAATCGAAGTACAGCGAGGGGGGGTCAAAACACATTCTTCCCGCCCGTATTAAACCGAATATTTACCAAGAAATACAACAGTTATCCTTGAAGGCGCATCGTGCCCTTGGTTGTCGTGGCGTAACGCGGAGTGATTTCCGTTTTGACCCATTGGCGAATGAGGGCGGATTGGTGTGTCTCGAGGTGAACACACAGCCCGGCATGACGCGAACATCGCTCGTACCGGAACTTGCGGCTCACGCGGGACATACCTTTCAAGATCTGGTGCGCTGGATTTTGGAGGATGCATCGTGCAATCGATAAAGGCACTATCGGGACGTTTGGCCGAAGCGGCTCTCCCGCGCCTTTTTCCATCGCCTGTCAAAATCTCTCGCAGCCAAAAACCCCGCCGCCGCACAAATGCGCAGACACCGCAGCGCACTCTCAAGCCGCAACGCCAGCTTTTAAAAATCGAGCGCCCCACATGGCGCCGCAAGCTTTTCAGCGGGGACATTCCGCCGCGCTCCGGCCTTTACGCTGTGACCGGTTTTTATATTCTTGTTCTTGTGACAGCGCTTGTGTTTGGCGATGCTGCAGAAAAACTGAAATCAACCGGCCAGCTTGTTGCCGCCGTCTCGGCGCGCACATTCGGTTTCGGCATTCGCGAAATTCGCGTGGAAGGCGGAAGCCGCCTCTCTGATTCCGAGGTTACCAAAATCCTCGACATCACACCGTCAAGTTCGGCCTTCACCATCAACACTGAAGAAACGCGTCAGCGCTTTCTTGATATTCCTTGGATCAAAACGGCGTCCGTCCGCCTGATCATGCCGGGAACATTGGAAGTAAACGTGACTGAACGCACGCCTTACGCGCTGTGGCAGCTTGGCGGCGATGTGTTGATGATCGACAAGGACGGCCGCCAAATCGGCCCTTACAACGACCAGCGCTTTTCAGGCCTTCCGTTGATTGTCGGCAAGGGCGCTGATGCGCAGGCGACGAAGCTTTTGTCGGCCTTGGAGCAATATCCTGCGCTTCAATCCCGTTTGCGTGCGGCGATCTATGTTGCCAACCGGCGCTGGAATTTAAAATTGTCCGAGGGCACCGATATCAAATTGCCAGAACAGAATTTCGAGACCGCGCTTTCAAAGCTTGCAGAGCTTGATAAAAAAGACGCGCTTCTCAATCGCGATATCAGCATTGTCGATCTGCGTCTGCCAGACCGCGTCATCGTGCGCCTGTCGGAAGCCGCTGCAAAAGAACGCGACGATAAACTAAATACAAAGCCTGCCGCAAAGCGCGCCGCGCCTGCTGCAATCAAGGCTCCCGTCATTGTCCAGAAAGTGCAAGGAGGTCGTGCATGAGTTCCCTTCTCCGCAAGAACAGCCGGTTGAAACCGTTATCACCCAAAAGGGCGACAACAGTAACCGTGCTTGATATCGGTTCATCGAAAATTGTCTGCGCCATCGCGCGTCTTCGTCCGGTTGAGCAAAACCAGATGCTGCCAAACCGCACTCATACGGTTGACCTTGTCGGCTTTGGCCACCACCGCGCACGCGGTATCAAGTCTGGCCTTATCGTTGATATGGATGCGGCAGAGCAATCGATCCGCCTTGCCGTCGATGCCGCTGAACGCATGTCCGGACTCACAGTTGAAAGCCTAATTGTTAATGTGTCCGCAGGCCGCCTGACATCGGAAGCCTATGCCGCTTCTGTCGCAATCGACGGCCATGAAGTTGAAGACATCGACATCCGCCGCGTGTTAGAAGCGGGCTCTGCCCACTCTCTGCGCGAAGGCCGCAGCGTTGTGCACTCTCTGCCTGTCGGTTTTACGCTTGATGACGCAACGGCCATTCGCGACCCACGCGGCATGCTTGGGGCAAATCTTGGCGTTGACATGCATGTGGTCAGCGCCGACAGCGCGCCCATCCGTAACATCGTTTTGTGTATTGAACGCTGCCACCTTCATGTCGATGCGGTTGTGGCAACGCCTTATGCCAGCGGCCTATCCGTTCTTGTCGATGATGAGGCCGAGCTTGGCGCCTGCGTGGTTGACTGCGGCGGCGGCACGACAAGTCTTGCGGTGTTCCAGAACGGGCGTTTTGTCCATGCCGACAGCGTGCCTGTTGGTGGCCACCACATCACAACAGATATTGCGATGGGGCTTTCGACACCCATCCAGCATGCAGAGCGGTTGAAAACCCTGCATGGCTCGCCTCTGCCTTGCCCATCGGACGAGCATGAGTTTCTCAACATCATGCAGGTCGGCGATGAGCATGAGCAAAACCAAATCCCACGCTCGCATCTGGTGCGCATCATTCGCCCGCGTGTTGAAGAAATTCTTGAAATTGTCCGCGACAAGCTGAAAGCCAGCAATTTGCTAAGCCAAGCCGGGCGTTGCGTGGTTTTGACGGGCGGCGCATCGCAGCTGACAGGTCTTGGCGAAGTTGCCCGCCGTATTTTCGGGCGTCAGGTCCGCATCGGTCGTCCGCTGGGTGTCTCAAGCCTCCCTGAAGCTGCAAAAGGCCCTGCCTTTGCCTCTGTCTTCGGTCTTACGATTTATCCGCAGATTGCGCAGATCGAACAGATCGAGCCGCGCCGTATGCGCCAGCTGATGACAGGAACTGACGGTTATATGTCCCGTATGAGCTCCTGGATTCGCGAAAGTTTTTAAAAGCACGAGGGCTTGCCCGAACTGCCTATTAAAAAACACACGAGAACTTGGCTTGCTTTATGCGCCGTTCGCGCGGGGCGCTCGGGCGTTTTTTATGCACCATTCGCGCGGGACGCTCGGACGGTTTCTTTTGCGCCATTCGCGCGGGGCGCTCGGGCGCGAGCAGCCAAATAAAAACTTGTTAAGCCTCATCATCATTCGAAAATTAACCAAGTATCCACCAGATCAGTGCATTTTGATGGGTAACGGCACGAGGGCTTGCCCGAACTGCCATTGGATTACGGCATGAGGGCTTGCCCGGACTGCCAGAGCGTAAAGGCATGAGCGCCCCGCGCAAATTGCCGCTTTTGATAAGCATAGAGGGTAACATGACGATCAATCTCAAAGTGCCGGACATCACCGAGTTGAAACCACGCCTGATGGTCTTCGGTGTCGGTGGAGCAGGTGGCAACGCCGTCAACAATATGATTTCTGCTGGCATGGAAGGTGTCGATTTCATCGTCGGCAACACGGACAGTCAGGCACTTGCAGCCTCGCGTGCCGCGCGCATCGTGCAGATGGGCGTTGCTGTCACCGAAGGTCTTGGTGCAGGCTCGCACCCGGAAGTTGGCAGCGCAGCTGCTGAAGAAACAATCGAAGAAATCCGTGACCACCTTTCCGGCGCGCATATGGTGTTCATCACCGCGGGCATGGGCGGCGGCACAGGCACAGGCGCAGCGCCGGTAATCGCGCGCGTCGCAAAAGAAATGGGCATTTTGACTGTCGGTGTTGTCACCAAACCATTCCATTTCGAAGGCGTGAAGCGCATGCGCACAGCCGATGCAGGTATTTCAGAACTGCAGAAAATGGTCGATACGCTTATCGTCATCCCGAACCAGAACCTTTTCCGCGTCGCCAATGAAAAAACCACTTTTGCCGATGCGTTCGGCATGGCTGACCAGGTTCTTTATTCAGGTGTTGCCTGCATCACCGACCTGATGGTCAAAGAAGGTCTCATCAATCTTGATTTTGCCGACGTGCGCTCCGTGATGCGCGAAATGGGCAAAGCCATGATGGGCACGGGCGAATCCTCGGGCGAAAACCGCGCCATCCGCGCTGCAGAAGCTGCCATTTCCAACCCGCTTCTTGATGATGTTGAAATGCAGGGCGCACGTGGCCTGCTGATTTCAGTCACCGGCGGCCGCGACATGACGCTTTATGAACTTGATGAAGCGGCCACACGCATCAGAGAAGAAGTCGATCAGGAAGCCAACATCATTGTCGGCGCAACTTATGACGATAGCTTAGAGGGCATCATCCGTGTGTCGGTTGTTGCAACAGGCATCGACAATTCGATGTCGTCAAAATCGACAGCGCCGCTGAGCTCGCTTGAGCATAACCAGCGCCAACGCCTTGGCTATGCCACACCACAAGTCTCAATCCAGTCGACACTTGAACCACAGACTGAAACATTCCAGCCGCAGTATGAAGAGCCAAAAGCCTCTGCGCCAAGCTTTTCGGACCCAGACGTTATGATCCGTCCGATCACACCATCATCGCCGGTGCAGGAACAGCCGCAATTTGCCGAACCAAGTTATGAGCCTGTGCAGACCAGCTTCATTCCGCCTGAGCCGGCACGCCCAGACACGCGCAGCCAGCGCATGCCGCGCATCGAAGATTTGCCGCAAGTTGCACAGCGCCAGATTGAAGCGGCACGCAGCGATGCACCGCAATCGGTTCCGCATGTCGAAGAAAAACGCGCTGGTCTTCGTGACCGTCTCGCCGCGCTTGGGTTTGGCAAAAGCCGCTATGCCGAGGACGAAATGCAAAGCGAAGAACGTTCCGAGCCAAGCTTCCAGATGCCTCGCGTTGCAGCCCCGCCGATCGCGCGCACGGGCCAGAATGAGCAGCGTCGTCTGCCAGCCGAACAGGCTGTCGCCCGCCGCGATTACAGCGAGCAACTGGCCCCACGTGCACCGGCACCGCAGCCCCGTTCGCAAGATGACGACTATCTGGAGATTCCGGCCTTCCTGCGCCGTAACAACCCGTAAGTCTTTTATTCAACCTTATTCAAACACCGGGCCTTGTGTCCGGTGTCTTTGCATATGGGTAAAAGATTGGCCATGCGGGCCACATGCTAAACACAAGTTAATCTTGCGAAGATTCATCACTCGTTTTGAGAAGATTGTAACCAGCATAAACACCAAGACCAAGACCTGCAGCAATCGCGACAGCGCCACCAATCATCCACGTTTCGGGCGTTTTGAAAAATTTTCTGAAGCCTTTCAGCTCGCTAAGATTAATCTCGCGAAGCTTAAATTCATTCAACGAAATATCACTCAAGACATTTTTGGTTTTTAATTTCATTTTATCAATTGCATCTGAAACAACGCTTAAATGAGCTTTGGCATCTGCGGGCATGTCAAACGCCTCATCTATTGAAAGAAACGGTTTCCATTGAGGATCTGCACGTTGCAGCTCTGCGACATCCTCTTTAAATGTTTCAATCGTATTACTGATTGTGCTGCTGGTGATATGTGATGGTGTTTTTGAAACATGAACGGGCATGTCAGTTTGAAGTTCTGCAAAAATGTCATGGGTGGGAAATCTGGTATCAAAATCAGATTTTCCTAATGCGGTTTTGAGATCATAAGGTCTGTAATCGTCTTCAAATTCAATTCGATGAAAACTATCGCCAAGCATTGTATGGCTGCGTGAATAAATACCGTTGATCTGCCCGTCTTTGAGTGCTGCAAGACGTTCGGTTTTTGTCATCGTCGCATTCAAATCTGGCAAGTCAAAAGGCCTGGCGATTTCAAGACCAATCTTGTTTTCAGATTTATACAGCCAAGCCGACCGCGCTAGATGGGCGTCTTTGTGCTCTTTAAATCGTTCGGCAAAAAATCCTGTTGGATCGCGCCTTGCAGCTTTAAGCGATTTGCCTTTGAGAGGATCAACAAGATCAAATATTGAGCCTTTGCGGGTTTTAACGGCTTCATGGATATCTACCGGCTCACACTTTAAAACAGGCTGGCTTGCGAGTTGATGGGCCAATTGAACGACAAGCGTTTGGTGGCTGCGCAGTGAAAACCCTCTGCGATAGGCAAGGGTGCCTAACCCAACTAGTCCTGTTCCTGTGAGACCCTGAATGGCAAAAGATTTGGCGTTATCCGGCATTGTCAATATCCAATAAAAATATGAGGCGATTAAACAAATTTCAAATAAAAACGCAAGATGTATTGCACGTATTAAAGATTGGGACGCTTGCATTCTTTTCCAAAACAACTGTCTGGTGGATAACTCTTCGATTAAGAGCCTCTGTTACGCAAAACCCTGCTTTTTCAAGGTCTTGGTCTAAAGATTGTAACAATATGTTGCGGTTTGTGATGTGCTTTTATGCCAAGAATACGGCTCTATGAGCGGGTAGCAACACTGTGTTTATGATTTGGGCGCAGTTTCAAATCTGCAGCAAGCAGTGCGTCGGGGGTTTTTTTAGTTTGCAAGTCTGGCAGTCCACGTTAGCAAAACCTGTTCGTCTGGATGGCATTGGCGTTCATAGCGGTCGCGCGTCTTCGGTTGCCATTTCTCCTGCACCGCCCCATAGCGGCATTGTTTTTTACCGCGACGGCCAACCTGTCCCCGCACAGGTTTCAAAACTGGCGGCAACAGAGCTTGCCAGTATTCTGGGCTGTGATGACGGCTCCACAATTTCAACGGTCGAGCATATCATGGCCAGCCTGCGCGGGCTTGGTATTGATAATGCCGCTATCGATATTGAAGGCGGCGAGGTTCCTATTCTTGACGGTTCGGCTGCGCCTTTTGTTGCGGCAATTGATGCTGTCGGCACGGTGGTGCAAAACGTACCGCGCCGCGTCATTGAAGTGTTAAAACCTGTCCGTATCGACAATGGCAGCCAGTGGGCTGAACTGCTGCCCTATCACGGGTTTAAACTGGACATCGAGATTGACTTTGCATCGCAGGCCATTGGCCGCCAGCGCTATTGCGCGGATGTGACCGCACAAAGCTTTCGTGACGATCTTGCGCCAGCGCGCACATTTGGCTTTTTCAAAGATGCGGAGCGCCTTCGCGCTGCAGGTTTTGGCCTTGGCGCGTCTCTGGCCAATACGGTTGTTCTTGGCGAGCAAAATGTGCTCAACGCCGAAGGGCTACGCTTTGAAGATGAGTTCGTACGCCATAAGGCACTGGATGCCATTGGCGATCTTGCGCTGGCGGGCATGCCGCTGCGTGCGCAGTTTCGCTCCTTTAAGGGCGGGCATAAGCTGAATGCCGGTATTTTAAACGCTCTTTTTATTGACCGCGCTGCCTATCGCGTTACCGAGTTGAACCCCACGGTCGTCCGCCCCGCGCGTCTGCCGATGGGCATGCGTTTTTCAGCCCCGACATTCACACCCAGTCGTTCTTAAACGGAACTGTTTGCACATCTGACGCGTTTTAAGAACAGCGTAAGGAGTGAAACCCAATGAATGACAAAGCAACAAATTCAGGCCGCGTGAAAAACGAAAACTCATGCGATACGGCGACAGGCCGCGACACCAAAAAAAATGAGGCCAAAGACCTCAATAAAGAGCTGAAAGGCACTTTTCCGGCAAGTGATCCTTTGGCGATCACACAGCCCGGCGGCGGTATTACCGGCCCTGAAGATCTCAACAAAAAACACTAGGTTTTGACACGGAAAGCATCTTAATGCGCCATAATTGGCGCATTTTTGCGTTAGATGAGAAGGGGCAGACGGTTGTCGGAAGCCTGCGCGGCGTGCTAAGCCGAACGCACACCAGTTACAGTTTGGATTCTCAATGTTTTTGCGCACGCCTTTTGCTTCTTTTTATTTTGCCGTTACGATGCTTGGTTTTGCGCTGACACTTGGCGGGTGCGACAGCGATTCCGGTATCGGCAGTATTTTTAAACCAGCGTCGAGCGAAGACACGGTCACGCCATCGCTGCCAGCAGAGCAGCTTTATAATGAAGGCTTGCAGCTCCAGAAAAATAGCAGCTGGAAAGATGCGGCGAAGAAATTCGAAGACATTGAAAAAGGCCATCCCTATTCCGAATGGGCAAAAAAAGGGCGCCTGATGGCCGCTTACTCTTATTATCAAGCCGAGGACTATGACAGCGCCGCTACGGCAGCAGAGCGCTATGTCAGTCTGCATCCAGGTTCTGAGGACATTGCTTACGCAAAATTCCTGATGGCCGACTCCTATTACAAACAAATTCCAGATGTGACACGCGACCAGTCGCGCACCAAAAAAGCGCTGGCCGCATTTCAAGACCTTGCGACCCAGCATCCGCAATCGCAATATGCGCAGGTGGCACAGGAGCGCATTCAGGCCACCCGCGACCAGCTCGCCGGTAAGGAAATGGATGTCGGCCGTTTCTACCAGAAGCAGAAAAGCTATCTTGCCGCCGTCAACCGTTTCCGCGTTGTGGTTGAGCAGTATCAAAACACACGCCACGTCGAAGAGGCACTTTACCGTCTCGTTGAATCCTATCTCGCGCTCGGCATCGTCAATGAAGCACAGGCGGCGGCCGCAGTTCTGGGGCATAATTTTCCGCAAAGCCAATGGTACAAGGATGCCTACGCTTTGTTGGAAGGTGCAGGAACGACACCCCAGGAGGCACCAAGTTCCTGGATTTCACGCGCATTCAAAAACATTACGGGGTAATGTTACCGGATGCTCGCAACCCTCAGCATCCGCGATATCGTGCTCATCGATCGGCTCGATCTGAGCTTTGAAAAGGGCATGTCGGTACTAACCGGCGAAACCGGTGCCGGAAAATCAATTTTGCTCGATAGTTTGGCGCTTGCGACCGGCGGTCGCGGCGATGCGGGTCTGGTACGCTCTGGCGCAGAGTTGGGGCAGGTCACAGCGCAGTTTGATCTGCCGCTTGAACATCCTGCCTTTGCGGTTCTTCGCGACAATGGGATTGACGCGGAAGACGGCAATATCATCATGAGGCGTCAACAAATGGCGGATGGCCGGACAAAGGCTTTCGTCAACGATCAGCCGGTTTCGGCGCAGATGATGAAAACCATCGGCGGCATGCTTGTTGAAATTCATGGCCAGCATGATGACCGTGCGCTGGTCGATGCACGTATTCATCGCAGTCTGATTGATGCCTTTGGAAATCTGTCAAAACAAAAAGCTGCGGTTGGCCAAGCGTACCAAAACTGGCGTGCCGCACGCAAATCCGTTGAAGATCTGCAAAAGCAACTCGAAGAAGCGCGCCGACAAGCCGACTATTTGCGCCATGCCGCAGAGGAGCTGGGTCAACTAAGCCCACAAGAGGGTGAAGAGGAACAGCTCTCGACACGCCGCGCACAATTAATGGCCGCAGAGAAAATAACGGCCGATTTACGTGAAGCGTTTGAAGCGCTTGATAGCAGCGCTTCACCCGTTCCGGTTCTGGCTTCAATGCTGCGCAAGCTTCAAAAAAAGGCCGAGAATGCGCCGCAGCAACTTGCACGCGGTATTGACGAACTGACAAAAGCGATCGACGCACTTGGTGAAGCGCATTCCGCTTTCGATGTGGCTTTGCGCGATATGGATTTTGATCCACGCGAGTTAGAGCGCAATGAAGAACGCCTGTTTGCGCTGCGTGGAATGAGCCGAAAATATCAGGTACAGGTGCACGATTTGCCAGCGCTTGCAGAGCGCTATGCCTGTGAAGTTGATCTGATTGACCATTCGGAACAACAGCTCGGCAAACTTCAAAAACAATTGCAGCTTATGGCTTCTGCTTATAGCTCTGCAGCCGAAACGCTGTCTGCGTCGCGCGTTAAAACGGCATTAAAGCTCGACAAAGCCGTGATGGCGGAGCTTAAGCCTTTGAAACTCGACCGCGCTGTTTTCGTCACGCAAATTGACAGCAAACCGGATGTCATTTCGGAAGACGGGATCGATCAGGTTGCATTTCATGTGCAGACCAATCCCGGAATGCCGCCAGGCCCGCTCATGAAAATTGCATCGGGCGGAGAGCTGGCGCGTTTCATGCTTGCGCTGAAAGTTGTGCTGGCGGATGCCGGGTCGGCGCCGACGCTGATTTTTGATGAAATTGACACTGGGGTCGGCGGTGCTGTGGCGGAAGCTGTGGGCGACAGGTTGGCGCGGCTCGCTGCCCGCGTGCAGGTGCTATGTGTCACGCACTCACCGCAGGTTGCCGCCAAAGCCACCTCGCATCTTCATATTAACAAGGAAGCCGTCAGCAAAGACCGGGTTGCAACACGTGTGATTGGCCTTGATGCGGCACGGCGCAAAGAAGAAATTGCGCGCATGCTCTCTGGTGCGGCTGTTACGGATGAAGCACGGGCGCAAGCGGCAAAACTTTTAAACTATGGCACCTAAACCGAAGATTGATGCGCGCGCCGAACTTGCCCGTCTTGCAGATGACATTGCAATGCATGATGAGCATTACCATCAAAATGATGCACCGATTATTTCGGACGCCGATTATGATGCGCTTCGCCGAAAATACACGGCCCTCGAAAACACTTATCCTGAGCTTGCGCCGGCAAACAGCCCGACGCACCGCATCGGCGCAAAGCCATCAGGTAAGTTTAAAAAAATTCACCATAGCGTACCGATGCTGTCGCTCGATAATGCATTTACAAAAAACGACCTAGACGATTTTATTGGCCGCATCCGCCGTTTCCTGAATCTTGACGAAAGCCACCCGCTGAGCTTTACCGCAGAGCCTAAAATCGATGGATTGTCTTGCGCGCTTCGCTATGAAAAAGGCCTTTTAATTCATGCGGCCACACGCGGTGATGGCACGACGGGCGAGGATGTAACCGCGAATGTGCGCACCGTTTCAGATGTGCCGCAAATACTGCGCGGTGATGTGCCGGATATTTTTGAAGTGCGCGGCGAAATCTATACCAGCCATGACGATTTTTTTGCGATGAATGAGCGCCAGCTCGCTGCAGGAAAAGCGCCATTTGCCAATCCGCGTAACGCGGCAGCAGGTTCGCTGCGCCAGATTGATCCGCAAATGTCGGCTTTGCGGCCGATGCGCTTTTTTGCCTATGGCTGGGGCAATATCTCGGCGCTGCCTGCCAAAACCCAATCGGGCATGATTGCATTTTTCAAAAAAGCGGGTCTGCCAATCAATCCCTTCATGAAAACGGTTGAAAGCATTGATGAGATGCTGGTATTTTATGAGAGCATCGAGCAGCAACGCGCCGCGTTGGGCTATGACATCGACGGCATTGTCTACAAGCTCGATGCACTGGATCTGCAGGCACGGCTCGGCTTTGTTGGGCGCGCACCGCGTTTTGCCATTGCCCATAAATTTGCTGCCGAAAAAGCGATAACCGAACTTCTTGATATTGACATTCAGGTGGGGCGAACAGGTGCGCTGACCCCGGTTGCAAAGCTTCAGCCTGTCACTGTTGGCGGCGTGGTCGTACGCAATGCCACCTTGCACAATGAAGACGAAATTGCGCGAAAAGATATCCGTATAGGCGACAGCGTTATGATACAGCGCGCCGGCGATGTCATCCCGCAAATTCTGAGCGTTGTTGTTGAGAAACGAAAGCCTGACAGCAACGTTTTTCACTTTCCCAAAAAATGCCCATGCCCGTTGAAAACAGAAACAATGCGTGCCGAAGGCGAAGCGGTGCGCCGCTGCACGGGCGAGTGGTCGTGCCCTTACCAGCGCATCGAGCATTTGCGGCATTTTTGCGCGCGCGGCGCGTTCGATATTGAAGGCCTCGGTGAAAAACAGATCGAACTGTTTTTCGAAACCGGCTTGGTGCGCGAACCCGCAGATATTTTTGAACTGGCTGCAAAAGATGCTTTAAGCAAAAAACCCTTGCGCGAATGGGAAGGCTTCGGGGATTTAAGCGTCAGAAATCTGTTTGCGGCCATTGAACAGCGCCGCGATGTTTCTTTGGAGCGTTTTATATTTGCGTTGGGAATTCGCGATATCGGCGAACAGACAGCGCGGCTGCTCGCGCGCACTTATGGTACATGGTCGGCTTTTTATGCCGCCTGCCTTGAGGTTGCGAACAAGGACGCCAAAACAATTGAAGACATGGATGCAATCGAGCAGATCGGCGAAGCCGTCATCGGCAGCATTGAAGCCGCGTTTTCGCGCCAAGAAAGCCGTATCGCCATTGAACGGCTGGTCGCGCATGTCAGAATTCAAGATGCCGAAAAAGCCAGCAATAATAGCCCCGTTGCAGGGCTGACACTGGTTTTTACGGGCAGTTTGGAAAAAATGACGCGTGATGAAGCCAAAGCCTTGGCGCAGCGTATGGGCGCAAAAGTCGCGTCCAGCGTGTCAGCAAAAACCGACATTGTTGTTGCTGGTCCGGGCGCAGGCTCGAAGCTGAAAGACGCGGCCAAGCACAATGTCAAAGTGATTGACGAAGATGCATGGCTGGAACTTGCAGGCGTGTCTTAAAGCGGCGTGCAGGCCCGCTTTAAGAAGTCCTGAACATCTGGCGCGACAAGCGGCGAAACCTCCTCAAGCACGCGTGCGTGATAGATATTCAGCCAATTGCGCTCAACTACGCTCAGCATTGACGCGTCAATCGCATTCAGCGCGATCGGGCATAATGTCAGCGTTTCAAAACTGTGCATGGGCCGTGTGCCGCCAGCGGGAATTTCGGGTTCTTTGACGATCACAAGATTTTCAATGCGGATGCCGTAACCATGCTCTTCATAGTAACCCGGCTCGTTCGACAAGATCATTCCTGACAAAAGCGGCGGCGATGGAATTTTGGAAATGCGCGATGGCCCTTCATGCACACCAAGATAGCTGCCGACGCCATGGCCTGTGCCATGGTCGTAATCAAGGCCGGCCTGCCAAAAGGCCTGACGTGCGAGAATATCAAGTTGCACACCACTTGTGCCTTTTGGAAAGCGCGCAAGCGTAATGGCGATCATGCCTTGCAGAACACGCGTGAAATTGGTTTTCATCGCATGTGTCGGTGTACCTACAACCAGCGTGCGGGTAATGTCGGTTGTGCCATCAAGATATTGGCCGCCGCTATCGACAACGATCAGATTGTTCTGGTCGAGCTTGCGGCTGGACTGGTGCGAGACACGGTAATGGGCAATCGCGCCATTCGGCCCTGAGCCAACAATACTTTCAAATGAAACATCTTGTAATGCGCCAGTCGCCTTTCGAAAACGATATAAGGCTTCGTCAAGATCGATCTCGCTTAACGTCGATGGGTCCGTTTTTTCAAACCAGTGAAGAAAATTGACCATGGCCGCGCCATCACGGCGATGGGCGTCGCGCGCGCCCTGAAGCTCCGTGGCATTTTTCTGCGCTTTGGCCATTGTCACAGGGTCTGCAATTTCAAGAAGGCTGGCACCAGAACTTTTGACGCTATCGCGAATGGCGACAACCGACGCTTTTGGATCAATGATGACTTTTGCATCTGTGCGAAGTGTCTTCAACGCTGTCTGAAAATCCTCAATCGGTTCGAAAGCGGCGTCCTTTGAAAGGCTTTGGCGCACACTGTCGGAGACTTTGCGTGGGTCCATGAAAATTTGTGCCTGATCGGCGCTGATAACAGCAAAGCCAAACGACAAAGGCGTGTTTTCGATGTCAGCGCCGCGAATGTTAAACGTCCAGGCAAGATTGTCGGTTTGCGTAATCACAAGATGCGTCGCGCCCGCTTTTGAAAGGCTGCTGCGAATCTGCTGAAGTTTATCGCTGACGGAGGCGCCGGTATATTTCACATCGTGAATTTTGACGGGCGATAGCGGCGGCGATGGTCTGTTGCTCCATGCGCTGTCAATGGGATTTTTGTCGAGTGACACCAGTTCAACATTAAGAGGCGCAAGTGCGCTGCGAATCTTAGCAAGTCCTTCTTTTGTGAACAGCCAAGGGTCATAGCCAAGCTTTGCGCCCTGCGAGACATTGGCAACGAGCCAATCCTCAATCGAAATATCAACCGTGCAGACAATTTCAAAAAGTGATGCATCAATCTGCTGTGCCGCCTGAATGGTGTAACGGCCGTCAACAAATGCAGCGGCTTTGTCTTTGAGAACAGCAACAAAACCCCAAGAGCCTGTAAATCCTGTCAGCCATTCCATCCGCGCTGCGGACGGGGGGAGATTTTCATTCTGGTATTCATCTGCGCGGGGCAGCAAAAGCCCGTCCAGTTTTAAGGTTGTTAGCGCGGTGCGTATTTCGGCCAAGCGTGAAGCGTAAGGCGTGTCTTCCAGACGGGCAGCATTTTGCATGAGTTCGATCCTTAGCGTTTGACGAGAACGAGCGTGGCCCAATCACCAATAATCCGCCGTCGCTCAAATTTAAAGCCTTGCCGGAGATAGGCGGCAAAAACGCGGCGCGCCTGCCAGTGCAGCAGGCCCGAAAGAATAAGCGTGCCGCCACTTTTCGTAACGCGCGCCAGCGAAGGGGCAAGACTGACAAGCGGTCCTGCCAAAATGTTTGCGATCACCAGCGGATAGGGCGATGCGCGTCGAATGGCGCTGTGGTCTGTTCCGCGCGCCACCTGCAATTCCACTTGGCTCTGCCGCCCGGCCAGTTGGCGATGGCGTTTTGAAACGATGATGGCGTTGGCATCAAGATCGGTGGCGATCGCGCGCAAAGGCAATGCCCGCGCGGCGGCAAGCGCCAGAACACCGGTTCCGGTGCCGACATCGAGAAGCGTCGGTTTCAGGCTGCGGTGTGGGAAGCCGCCGGCCTTTTCTTTTTTGCACCAGCGATCCAGCTCTAACATACAGCCGAGTGTCGTCGGGTGGTGGCCCGTGCCAAAGGCAAGGCTGGCTTCAATTTCAATGCGGTGCTCATTGACGCGGCCCTTGTCGCGGTCATGCGAGCCAAATACGACAAAGCGACCGGCGCGCACGGGCGGCAAGTCGGCAAGACTTTTGGCCACCCAGTCCTTGTCGTCGACAGTCTGATAGCGAAACCCATCAAGCGTATTGTCATTTGTCAGCTGGCGCGCGGCCTGCAAAAAATCGGCCTTGTCGATCGCCTCAACGCTCCACGCTTCAAAACGCCAGAATGGCGGCGCGGCTTCAAACGCGGCAGCCGCCTGCACGGGCAAAAAATGCTCGCCCTCCATAAGCTTATCGGCCAGGAGCTTGGCTTTATGCTCGGGTAGTTCAGCGGTGATGAGAAGTGTTGTCACGCCGCGCTCACAAACCCGGCAAGCACTTTTTTCTCGCCAGCCTTTTCAAATTGAACGGTCAGCCGATCAATTTCGACCAAGCGCACAAAACCATAGCCGAACTTTTGGTGAAACACACGCATACCAGATGTGTAAGGATGCGCAGCTGGATTTTCGCCGCGGCGAATGACCTGGCCTTCAATAAAATTACCCTGCGGCTTAAATGACTTTCCCATTTTTTCAAATGACGAGCGTTCCTGCGCACGCTGCCAGCCCGGCGATGCGCGCGCGCCTGTTTCGGGGTCAAAACTGCTGCTAACAAGCTTCGACATATTCATCGAATAGGCGCCATAGCGTTCCTGCATAGGGCCGGGGGTCACTTCCACATTGTCCTGCGGCAGTTCATCGATAAAGCGCGATGGCATGGTCGACGACCATGAGCCATGCAGCATGCGTGATTGCACAAATGTAATTTTGGCAAGTTCCTTGGCGCGCGTGATACCGACATAAGCAAGGCGGCGTTCTTCTTCGAGACCTGCACGGCCATTTTCATCAAGCGAGCGCTGTGACGGAAACAGGCCTTCTTCCCAGCCGGGTAAAAACACCGTTTGAAATTCAAGGCCTTTCGCGCCATGCAGCGTCATAATACTGACGGCGTCCTGCGCATCATTTTTGTCCGTGTCCATAATCAACGAAATATGTTCGAGAAAAGCTGGCAGGCTGTCAAACTCGCCAAGCGCGCGCACAAGCTCTTTCAGGTTGTCGAGCCGGCCTTGCGCTTCCACGGTGCGCAGATTGCCCCACATCGACGTGTAACCGCTTTCATCCAAAATCATTTCCGCAAGCTGCACATGTGGCAAAGTTTCAATGCTTGTTTTCCAGCGGTCGAAATTTTTGACGATCTCTGTAAATGTGGTGCGTATTTTAGGCTTCAGATCTTCGGTTTGAATGAGACGTTTTGCGGCCTCAAGCAAAGAAATTCCATGTGCGCGCGCTTCAATATGCAATTGCTGAATGCTGGCATCACCAAGACCACGCTTGGGCACATTGACGATGCGCTCGAATGCAAGGTCATCATTGGGGTTGGCTGTAACGCGCAGATACGCCATGGCGTCGCGAATTTCCTGCCGCTCATAAAAGCGTGGGCCGCCGATAACGCGATAAGAAAGTCCTAATGTGACGAAACGTTCTTCAAAAGCACGCATCTGCGCTGAGGTGCGCACCAAGATGGCCATATCATTCAACTTGCGGCCTTTTGCCTGCAACGCCTCAATCTCATCGCCGATGTAACGGGCTTCCTCTTCTGAATCCCACAATGAGGTAATTGTAACAGGCTCTCCCATGTCCGAGCCTGCCGGAAACAATGTTTTGCCCAGCCTGTCGCTGTTGTTGGCAATCAGTTTTGCGGCAGCGCCAAGGATATGTCCCGTCGAGCGGTAGTTGCGCTCCAGACGGATCACTTTCGCGCCGGGAAAATCCTTGTCAAAGCGAAGAATATTATCAACCTCAGCCCCGCGCCAGCCATAGATCGACTGGTCGTCATCACCGACGCAGCAGATATTGGCCTGTGCGCCGCCGGATAGCAGCCGCAGCCATAGATATTGCGCGACATTGGTGTCTTGGTATTCATCGACAAGCAGATAGCGAAAACGCTGTCTGTAATTTTGCAAAATATCAGGATTGTCGCGAAAAAGGCGTATCGGCAGCAGCAGCAAATCACCAAAATCGACGCAGTTGAGAACGCGCATGCGCTCCTGATAAGCCGTGTAAAGTTCGATCGCTTTACCATTGGCAAAAAACGCGGCGTCACCTGCAGGAACGGCAGAGGGTTCAAGTCCGCGATTTTTCCAGCCATCAATTAGATTGGCAAGCAGACGCGCTGGCCAGCGTTTGTCATCGATGTCATTTGCTTTCAAAAGCTGTTTGAGCAAACGGATCTGATCATCGGTGTCGAGCACGGTAAAATTACTGGACAGGTTCAATGCTTCGGCATGGATGGACACAAGTTTGCGTCCGATGGAATGGAACGTGCCAAGCCATGGCATGCCTTCGACCGATTGCCCGATCAATGCGCCGATGCGTTCACGCATTTCGCGCGCCGCCTTGTTCGTAAAAGTCACGGCCAGAATTTGGTTGGGTCGCGCCAGTCCGAGATTTAAAAGATGCGCGATGCGTGTTGTCAGCACACGGGTTTTGCCCGTTCCGGCACCGGCAAGAACCAGAACCGCGCCGTCTGTTGCTTCTACTGCCTCGCGCTGTTCGGGGTTGAGGGCGTCGAGATAACCACGATGCGACTGCGGCGCACTCGCCTGCATGGCCTGTGCAGATAGGCTGTCTTGCGGCGGAAATGGTCGGGCAGGGTCGGCGGAGCTCAAAATCTGTGTCCTTGCTGATTCAAGGCTCTAAGATAAGCATTCTTGAGCATGATTCCAGCAGAAAGACTTGGTTTTTAAGCATGTTCTGGCATTTTGCTGCCCAAGGCTTGCTTCAGCACATAAATGCGGATTGCGGATGACAGATTTGCCGCACCGCGGGTTGCGTCAATTTCACGCACAAGCGCAGCAAGTGGCAAGTTTTGTCGGTCTGCAAGGTTTTGAAATGCCTCCCAAAATGGTGCTTCAAGAGAGACAGAGGTGCGGTGACCGGCAATCGTAATGGAACGTTTTTTCACTCAAGTCTCATTGCTCTCGTCGCGCTTGGCACCGTCGAGCGTTTTTTCAAGTTTGGATTTTTCCATTTCGGTTTTTTGTTTTGTGGTTTTGGTCTGACCAAAGCGTGCCCGGTTTTCAGACGCCGCATCGGCTTTGTCGCCGCGCGCCTTGTCTTTTCGCTTGCGGCGCAAATTGATAATCTCGGCCACTACGCCGCCTGATGCGTGGCGCAGTAAGAGATAAAACCCTCAAGGATTTTTGTCCAAGCCAGATCATAATGTTTTTGTAAAGCGTCTGCTTCGTCGCCAAAACGCTTAAAACAACGATGGCAAAGATCGATTTTGGTGCTTGACCCCGCAGGCGTGAACACAACTTCAACTTCCGTCATTTGCGCCACGGGACGGCCTTTGCGCCAGCACAGCAAAAGGTCTTCGCCGGGCTTGTAGCGCATGACATCCGCCCAGTTTTTATGGCTTCCATCTTTCATAAGTTCGAACATGTGGCCACCTGCATGCGGCTCGATCACGAGTGAAATGCCGCGCTGGTCGGGCTGGTCGCCGCTGAGCGTGTCTTTCGACAATGGCCACCATTCGCCGATTGCGCTGACGAAAAGATGGAATGCTTCCTGCGGCAGAAAAGGAACAAACACCGTTTTGTGAAGATCTTCAGTCATAATGCCTCCCTGAAATTTCAAGGATGAGTGTGACTCAAGCGTTTCGCTCTGTCCAGCTTTTGCGCGTGCGCACAACATCAATGCCTGCGCCAGCGCAATCATTCAGCAGCGAGATTTTTAAGATCACGACGCGGCACGCTTTAACGCGTTGCAGCGAAAAACAATTTTCTGTGATCTGGTCGGCCAGCGTTTCCAGCAAATCGACATGGCCTTGGCCGGGCAGGGTTTTTAAAAAACGATAGACATAGGCGTAGTCGATCATCTCAGCTTTTGCGAGCGGCCCCGGCGCAATATCGGCATGAAGCTCAATGCTGATTTTCAGGCGGTTTGGGTGCTCAGCAAATCTCTCAAACGGGTAGATGCCGATTGACATGTCGACGATGACGTCATCGAGCCGAAGTTTAAGCAGATCGTCCATCAGGACGGGCCGATCATCTTTGTCGGGTCGACGATACGGTCATAATCATTGTCATTGACAAGGCCGGACTTGACCGCTTCATCGCGCAATGTCGTGCCGTTTTTATGTGCTGTCTTGGCGATTTTTGCAGCATTGTCATAGCCGATATGCGGCGCAAGGGCTGTTACCAGCATCAAAGATTGCTGCATCAGCAAGGCAATGCGTTTGGTATCTGCTTCAATGCCCGCAACGCAATGGTCCTGAAAGCTGCGCGCCGCATCGGCCAGAAGCTGGACGGATTGGAGCACATTGTAGACAATAACAGGCTTGAACACATTAAGTTCAAAATGGCCTTGGCTTGCGGCAAAAGTTACGGTGGTTTCATTGCCTATGACCTGCGCACACACCATCGTCAACGCTTCGGCCTGTGTTGGGTTGACTTTGCCAGGCATGATTGACGAACCGGGTTCGTTTTCAGGCAAGATCAACTCACCAAGACCGGAGCGCGGGCCAGAGCCGAGAAAACGGATGTCATTGGCAATTTTGAACATGTCGGCAGCAAGCGAGGCCAGCGCGCCGTGCATAAAAGCCAATGCCCCATGCGAGGCAAGCGCCTCAAATTTATTGTCAGCACTGATGAATGGCAGCTTTGTAATCGTCGCGACTTTTTGTGCGAACATTTCAGCAAAGCCTTTCGGCGCGTTCAGGCCCGTGCCGACAGCCGTGCCGCCCTGCGCCAACGCGTACACATCGTCAAGCGTCGCCTTGATACGCCTGATGCCGCGGTGAACAGCAGCGACATAGCCAGAAAATTCCTGCCCTAATGTCAGCGGTGTTGCATCTTGCGTGTGGGTGCGGCCAATTTTGATAATTTCAGCAAAGGCTTTTTGCTTGTCGCGAAGGCCTTTTTCAAGATGCGCCAGACCGGGGAAAAGCTGGTGCGCCACCATTTCAGCGGCGGCGATGTGCATAGCCGTTGGGTAACTGTCATTCGACGACTGCGACATGTTCACATGGTCGTTTGGATGAACAGGTTTTTTAGAGCCCATCTCGCCGCCAAGCATTTCAATCGCCCGGTTTGAAATGACTTCATTGGCGTTCATATTGGTTTGAGTGCCGGACCCTGTCTGCCAGACAACAAGCGGAAAATGCGCGTCGAGCATTCCTTCCATCACCTCGGTCGCAGCCGCAACAATGGCGCGGCCAATCTGCGGATCAAGCAGGCCAAGTTCCATATTGGTTTCAGCTGCGGCGCGTTTAACGATGCCAAAAGCGCGGATCATCGCGGTCGGTTGCTTTTCCCAGCCAATTTTGAAATTGCCAAGACTGCGCTGTGATTGTGCACCCCAATAGCGATCGGATTCGACCTCAAGCGCGCCGAATGTATCCGTTTCTGTACGTGTGCTCATCGGGTTTAATTTTTAGGTTTGCGAAACTTATCAAGGCTTACGACTTCAGCGCCTGGGCCATCTGGCGGCGTATCGCCTTTTTTACCGCTCGCTGGTTTTGCTTTGGGCGTCATCTGCGCGACATCCGTGCCGGTTCCTTCTGGCGCTTTTGCTGCCAGTTTTTTGGTCTTGCCTTTAACGGGCTTTTTCGCTTTGCCGGCAGGGATATTGTCGCTGCCTTCGATATTGTCTTGTCCGTCTTCTTCACCGGCACTGTCGTCTTCGGCATTTTCATCATCAAGATCGATGATTTCAAACTGAAGGCCAAACTGCACCGAGGGATCAAAGAACCCCTTGATGGCGTCATAAGGAATAACCAAGCGCTCGGGCACATTGCCAAAGGACAGACCCACTTCAAACGCGTGGTCGCTAACGGTTAAATCCCAGAACTGATGCTGCAAGACAATGGTCATTTCGTTCGGATATTGCTCGCGCAGGCGCTGCGACAGTCTGACCCCTGCATAATTGGTATCAAAGGCGATATAGAAATGATGCTCGCCATGAAGGCCGCCCTTTGCGGTATCTTGCAGAACTTTTTTGACGACACCGCGCAAGGCTTCCTGCGCCAAGAGGTCGTAACGGATCATATCCTCGGTCATGTCAGCCTTTCGGGGTGAATCACGCCTTTAGTGTGGGCGAAGATTCAATCAGATACAATCCGCAAACGGTCTTGTGAAGCGGTGCCTTATATAAACAGGGGACAAAATAATTATGAAAAGTGGAGGCTTCTGTTGCCAGGTGCCTCCGAACCCCGCCTAAGGATGCAAATCCCTAGGGCTTTGGTGGATACTTACTAAGCAGCGTTAGCTACGTTTGAGTGTCCTGCAAAGTTATCGTTTGCATTTCTAAAACAGCCCGATAACGGCGGAACAATGCCGAGCAAAAGAGACGCCTTTTCAACCTTCGTCGAAGCCTGTTTCGCCCCCGCAACACTTCCCGGTAACGGGGAGAGTGGTGGAGGCGCCGGGTACTGCCCCCGGGTCCGAATGATTTATTGCAACGGTCGTTTATCGCCATAGCTGGCAAGCCAGCACAGACAATATAAGTGATTTTACCGCACATTTAAAGGGCAAGCTTGTAGCAGGGTTGAAAAAGGGGAAAACCGACAGAATTGGCTCCACCGCTCATTCCCGCAAAAGCGGGAATCCCTTATATTTTAAATTATGAAACAATATCTCGACCTTTTGGAAAAAACGCTGCGCGAAGGCACGCAAAAACACGACAGGACGGGTACAGGCACTTTATCGATTTTCGGCTATCAAATGCGTTTTGACCTTGCGAACGGCTTTCCGATGGTCACCACAAAAAAACTGCACCTGAAATCGATTGTCCATGAGCTGTTATGGTTTTTAAAGGGCGATACCAATATCGCCTATCTCCAGAACAATGGTGTAAAAATCTGGGACGAGTGGGCAGACGCAAACGGCGATCTTGGTCCCGTTTACGGCAAACAGTGGCGATCCTGGGCGACGCCCGATGGACGTGTCATCGACCAGATTGCCGCGCTCATCAACGATATCAAGACAAACCCCGATAGCCGCCGCCTGATTGTATCCGCATGGAACCCGGCAGATGTGCCGCATATGGCACTTCCACCCTGCCATTGCCTGTTTCAGTTTTACGTCGCGGACGGAAAGCTTTCTTGCCAGCTCTATCAACGCTCGGCCGATGTGTTTCTGGGTGTGCCGTTTAATATCGCCTCTTACGCCTTGCTTCTTTTGATGGTCGCGCAAGTGACAGGGTTAAAGCCAGGCGAATTTATTCATACGTTTGGCGATGCCCATCTTTACACCAATCACATTGAGCAGGCGCATTTGCAATTAGCGCGCGCCCCGCATGTACTGCCGTTGATGACACTGAACCCCGATGTCAAAGATCTTTTTGAATTCAAGTTTGAAGATTTCACGCTGACCAATTATGACGCGCATCCGCATATCAAGGGCATGGTGGCGGTTTAGAGTTTGAAGATGCTTAGTCATGCTTCAATTTAATCGATCAGTTTTAAACTAATTTTGCCGTTTTAAAACATATTCCGAAAAATGCTTTTCAAAATCTTTTTGTGAAAGAATGTTTGCCATGGCATCAAGTTCACCATGCATAACAGGTTTTAAGCCTGACTTTTTTAGCATGTAATTAACTTGGTTCATGAATAGAGAATTGTTTCCAGCTGGAAACATGTGTGACGCAATCGCGTATTGATAATACCTGGCGATCGCAGGCAATGATTTTTCCTGCAAATTTAAAATGCTCACCCTAACTGCACGTTTATGCGCTTCGTTAATCAGCGGCAAATATTCCTCGAGTGATGTTTTTTCTGCGCCGTAAATCAGATAAGGTTCGGACTTATAAATTCCGTAGTTAACTGGTTTACGAATTCCATCAAGAAAATTACAACCTTCAAAATATCGATCGCTCTCTCTCAAGCTTTGTGCCTTAAGTTTCTCGATGACTTGAATTGAAGATTTTTCTTTTAAAACACCATAGTTTACAGGTACGGTATAATTTGCAAGCTCACTGGCGTATTCATCTAAGCCGACCCTATAATTTTTGATTCCGTGAATCGACTGTTTGTGAAGATTTTTAATGCTTGAAAGAAATTCGACATCAGATGCGTTCAAAAAATCCGGCAATGTTTTTTGATAAATCACCCGTGCAAGAGCCGCATTTGCTTTATAAATCCCAAATCTTCGTGCGTCGTTTTGATAAGCACCATTTGGATTGCCCGGTATGTTAATATTGTCAAATTTTTTTCCATCGCGCATGATGTCGGTATTAGAAACAATGTCATCAACTTTTTTTCCATCAATTGTTATTTGGCCACTTGGCTTAACGAGAACTTCCAAGTCATGCTGACCCGCTTTGAAATAAAGTGGCTGCTGGCGTGCAACAAACTTGCTAAAGTGACTTTCAAAATCATGTGCTGAGAGAAGGTTGGCAACGGCGTCAAGTTCGCCGTGCATAATTGGTCGTAAACCAGCAGCTTTCAAATGAGCATTTACCTGCATCATAAAAAGTGAATTACTGCCACGATGGAAAGGCATAGCGACTATCGCTTGTTGATAATAAAGCCCGCTTTTACGAATGATGTCTTCAAAATTACCACTTTTTAATGCTGCAACAACTTCTTTATGCGCAGCATTCATCGCCACATAATGCTTATCAAAATTTCGGTTTGTGGTTTCGTAAGTTAGGAAATTGTTTTCATCAACGTTGTAACTGACTATATTTTCAAGCCTATGTAATCCGATGCGTTCTTGTTGTTGCTGCGCAAGTGTGCGACGAACAGGAGCGTTTAAACCGTTTAGCTTGCCGGCCCTCCTTAAATCTTCTATTACCTCGATTGCATCGGGTGTTGCCACAATGCCGTATTTTACAGTGGCGTTCTGGCATCTCAGGCTACCTCCGTAAGAACGAGAAAATCCGTAGGTGTCGTAACCGCCAATTGCTGTGCTGTGGTTTTTTTGAATCTCTTCAATAAAGCGTTTGTCTGAAAGAGACATTGCTTTGTTCAATGTCTTTTTGTAACGCATCTCTGCCAACGCTATATTAGCTTTGTAGATCTGAAAATTATTTTCATAAACAATTCTGCTTGGGGGTTTTGGATGGCGTGTGTCAAATTTCTCGCCGAGACGAGTGATTTCGTCATCAGTAATAATATCATCAATAGCTTTTCCATTAATATGAATACGCCTTTCAGCATCGAGAGCAATTTCTGCGATTTCATCATCAATTTTGACATTCATATAAGAAACAATTGTTTTACCTGTCTGCGAAGAAATGATCGCTGGATTTGTTAGCGTGGTAGCCAAAGCTTTCATATTCTTTTCGTGATTTTCAATCATGAGTAATGCGCCGCTTTTAAATGGCGGTGGCATAATCAAACTTACATTCGGTAAAGCATGAGTTTGCTTTATGAGACCGTCTAACATGCCGTCGCCGCCAAATATTTTAACGGCAGCACTGTCCAGCTTTTGGTTGATTTCTTTTGATGCATACGAAGCAAGGCGCTGCAAAGGCTTTGCCTCAGAAAAAACTTTTAAAACTTTTGAGAGGCCCGTTACCTTAGCGAGACCATAAGCTAAAGCAGCGCCACCAACAATGTATGGAAGATACGACACCACAGATTGTGCAGACAGCTGTTTTGCATCACTGTTGCTACTGCTTTTTTCTTCCTCATGAAGTGTTGAGTCAAAAAAAGCGCTTTGTAAAAAATGTGTGGCGTTTTGCAAAAACCCGGTGCTTTGTTGGTCAAAGATATTGGACACAAAATGTGATTGCGGCGAATAGGCGGGCGCTGGCATTGTCCAGTTTGGATTTTTCAACTTTTCTTTAATCGGGTTTTTATTCTCGGCATCTATGCCAACAGGCGGCCGACCAGTGATCACACCCTTTTTAAAGGGCAGCAGCAGATCATTTTTCGAATTTTTTTCGTCGTCGTCATCCTTTTTGGCAGACAAAAGCGAATTGACAGAGGTTTTCAAATTGAAGCAGTCAAGCGTTTCACGCTTTGCGGGCGGCGTTGGTGCAGGCAGTGAAAAGTGTGAACGCAGACCAGCCATTTTTCAAAAACTATGTAAATATTTAAATATATCCTTATTGTAATAAGTTTGCAGAAGATCACAAGCCTAAAAAGCGGCGATGGTCGTGTGCCATCATTCGCGCTCGTATTTGGTATGCAATTTGCCAATGCCCATGCAAATATAGCCGCTTTTACAAGGTTTTAGGTCTAGTCCTTTAAAGGCAGGGTGACAAAGCGGAGCTCGCCCTTTGCGTTTGCAATCAGCAGAAGCGCAGATTTACGCCCCTGCTTGCTGAGATCGGCAAAGCGCTTTTCAATATCTTCAGGGCTGGCAACCGTTTCCTGCGACACCTCAACAATCGTATCGCCGACTTGAATGCGGCGCTCTCCGGCCAAGGAATTTTCATCAACGGCTGTGACCACAACGCCTTTAATATCTTTATCGACGCGATATTGCGCACGCAGGCTGGGGCTCAATGTGGATAGCTTCAGACCTTTCATGCTTTTGCCGGCAGGCGGCGCAGGCTTGTCCGCCTCATCGTCATTTGTGTCTGTGGCAGCCGCCTGTTTGTCTTCTTCCAAACGGCCAACTTTAACAGACAGCTTTTGTTCTTTGCCTTTGCGAAACACCGTGACGGATGTCGACGCGTCGATCGCCGTATCTGCAACAGTGCGGGACAGGTCACGCGGAGATGTTATGTCGCGTCCGGCAAAATTGACGACCACATCGCCGGTCAGGATGCCGGCCTTTTCGGCTGGTCCATCTTTGCTGACACCGGCAATAAGCGCGCCTTTCGCTTTTGGCAGTCCAAGGCTTTCGGCGATTTCATCCGTGACGGAGGTGATGCGTACACCAAGCCATCCGCGGTGAATTTCACCAAACTTCTGAATCTGTGAAATCACATTTTGTGCAATATTTGAGGGAACGGCAAAGCCAATGCCCACCGACCCGCCGCCGCCACCTGGTGAAATAATAGCTGTCGTGATGCCAACAACTTCGCCGTCCATATTAAACAATGGCCCACCCGAATTGCCGCGGTTGATCGCTGCATCCGTTTGAATGAAATCATCATAAGGACCGGCTTGAATGTCGCGGTTGCGCGCCGAGATAATGCCTGCTGATACCGAGCCGCCTAAGCCAAAGGGGTTGCCAATGGCGACAACCCATTCACCGATCCGCGATTTATCGCTATCGGCGAATTTTGCGAATGGAAGAGGCGCTGTGCTTTCAACTTTCAAAACGGCGATATCTGTCTTGGCGTCTTTGCCAAGCAGCTTTGCTTTTAATTTCTGGCCATCATGCAAAATAACAGTAATTTCATCTGCCGCATCGACAACGTGATTGTTGGTAATAACAATGCCCGAGGCATCGATAATAAAACCGGAACCCAATGACGACACGCGCTGCGGCGTGCGCGACTGTGGTGCATCGTCACCACCTTGGCCACCCTGTCCTTGGCCATGCTTATTTAAAAAGTCATCAAAGAACTCACGAAAAGGAGAATCAGCGGGAAGATCAGGAACCTGCACGGACTGGCTACGAGGCACGCGCTGCGATGTTGAAATGTTGACGACCGTATCAAGCAGCTTTTCCGAAATATCGGCGATAGTCTCAGGGCCTTTACGAATTTGCGCGCCACTCTCATGCAATGTTGCAAGCAAAATAACGGTGCTGAGCGCGAGCATCAAGGAAAGGGCCATCAGGCTTTTCGTGCAGCAGGCAATAAATGAGCGCATAAAGTGTCCTTAGCAGATGAAAGAGAAGAGAAGCATTGTCAGCCAATCATGGCCGAAGCATGGAAAAATCTGTAAATTTTTGGGGAGTGCGCAAGCCAACACCGCCCCATCTAAAAGCGTGCAAAATAGACGATAACCAATCCGGCAAATGCGGCGCCAAACCCGCATCGCCGCAAAAAACCGTCATGATAGGCCAGTATTTTCATCAGCGCGTCACGCATTGCGGACGGTGAAGCAGCATAAGACAGGCCTTCAAGCACCAGCAAAAGGCCAAACGCTGTTAAAAAGTCGCGCATTAAGGGCGTGTTGCTTTGGTTGCCCCAAGGAAACGCAGAAATTCTGAATCAGGGGTCAAGACAAAGGTTGTGTCCTTTGAATCAAGTGCGGTTTCATAAGCGCGCATGCTGCGATAAAACGCAAAAAACTGCGGGTCTTGACCATAAGCCTGCGCATAAATTTTGTTGCGCTCGGCGTCGCCTTCGCCGCGACGCACTTCGGCCTGGCGCAGGGCTTCGGAACGGATGGCAATAGACTGACGTTCTGTCTGGGAATTGATTTTGCGTGCGGCTTCTTGCCCGCGTGCGCGCAACTCTGTGGCCTCGCGTTCGCGATCAGATTTCATACGTTCAAATGTGCGGCCGGTAATGTCACTTGGCTGGTCGGCCCGTCGAATGCGCACGTCGGCAAGCTCGACACCAAAGGGCTTCACAGCTGAATCAAGGTCGGCTTCGATTTGCTGCATAAATTGCGCGCGCTTCACGGTTAGAACCTCGGCAAAGGGCTGGCGGCCAATGACTTTACGGATGGAGCCTTGAAGAAATCCGTCGAGACGGCGGGTGGCTGCAGCGACATTGCCTTGCACAGCTTTGTAAAAACGCAACGGATCGGTGATGCGCCAACGTGCAACAGCATCAACTGTAAATCGGCGCTGATCGGCGTCAGCAACTTCGAGTTCGGGTGTTTGCAGCGGAAGAAGCCTGTCTTCGATGTAGATCACGTTCTGCAAAGGTTCAGGCAATTTGAGATAAAGGCCGGGCTCCCGCGCGATGCTTTTCACTTCACCAAATTGAAGCAGGATGGCTTGCTGCGTTTCCTTCACAATGTAAAACGAATTGAAGGCGATAAACAAAACCACCACGCCACTGACAACGGCTAAAATTGAGGTTGATCTGTTCATTTGCCGTCTCCGCTTTTGCGTAATTCAGGCAGCGGCAAATAGGGCACAACGCCTTGCCCGCCTGCGCCGTTCTGCATGATGACCTTGTTTGCGCCCGCCAAGACCCGCTCCATCGTTTCAAGATAAATGCGCTGCTGTGTGACGTCTTTCGCGTTTTTATATTCATTGTAGACGGAAAGAAAACGCGCCGCGTCACCTTTGGCTTCGGCGACAACGCGCTGCGCATAGGCTTCAGCCTGCTGAATAGATTGCACGGCATCCGCGCGGGCATTTGCCAGCTGCTGGTTGGCATCTCGCTGTGCTTGGTTCTGGAATGTCTGTGCGTCCTGCGCCGCCTGTTGCACTTCATTAAACGCCTCGCGCACGGCAGGTGGGACTTCAGGGCGCGAAATTGTTACATTGGTGATTTGCACGCCGGCTTTGTAGCCGTCCAGCGTTTCCTGCATAATGCGAACGACATCGCCCTGCAAAATAGCCTGTCCTTTTGTGATGATATCTTCTGCGCGGTTACGTCCGACAACCTCTCGCATTGCGCTTTCTGCAACGGCGCGAATGGTGTCTTCAACCTCGGCGACATTGAACAGAAAATCCTGTGGGACATCGCCTTTGATCGCCCACGTTACGTTGAAGCCAACGGACACGATATTTTCATCGGCGGTCAGCATCTGCGATTCATCTGGAACGTCGCGACGCCCGTTATGGTCACCAGCAGAGCGATAGCCAATCTCTTCGAGATTTTCAGCGGTCACACGCAAAATCTGAACACGGTCAATGGGCCACAGCATAAAATTAAGGCCGGGCGGACGCGGCGGCGCCTGATACGCGCCAAAGCGCGTGACAATGCCAATCTGGTCGGGCGCGATACTAAACGCAGATTTGACGATGACCAATCCGATAAAAAACAAAAGAACGAGCAGGCCCACGGCTTTGATGTTCCAGCCGTTATTGCCATCATGAAAAATATTTTTGATTTTATCTTGCTGGCGCTTGATGAAATCATCGCCAGGACCACCGCCTGTCGGACGGTTGTTTTTTTGCTCGCGCGAACCGCCATTGTCGCCGCCGGAACCCCATGGGCCACCCGGTGTGTTGTTCCACGACATATGAAAGCTCCTTGTTTGATCTTGAAGGTGATGTGTAAGCCCGAATATGAAAAGGGCAAGCTGTTTTGCTGATTGGCGCTGTATGCCTTTATTAAAGCCTGTCGTAAACCTCATAGGTCGTCGCCGCCGAATCGCGCTCCGACGCCCGTAATTTTTCAGTGTGGACTTTTTCCCATTCCTGCGGATTCCATTGCGGGAAAACGGCATCACCTTCAGGTTTTTCGTGAACAGTTGTGAAATACAGCCGGTCGGCATCTGCCAGCGTCTGCGCGTAAATGTCGGCGCCACCGGCAATCATTATTTCTTCAACTTTTGTGGCACGTGCAACGTTTTCCGCGCGCGAAATGGCTTCATCGAGCGAGTGGACAATATCGACGCCTTCAGATTCAAAACTTTCATCACGCGTCAGCACAATGATATGCCGTCCGGGAAGAGGGCGGCCGATGGAGAGATAGGTTTTCCGGCCCATGATAACAGGCTTGCCCCATGTCACGGCTTTAAAGCGTTTAAGATCTGATGTGAGTTTCCATGGAAGTGAATTGTCATTGCCGATCACGCCATTTTCGGCAGCGGCAACGATCAATGATAGCAAAGGGTCTGTCTCTGTCATGTTTTAACTTCAGCTGTTGGGAAAGATGGATTTATATATAGGTGCACCATGCGCGGAATTATGCGCTTTGACAACCATGTAACTATGATGGCGCAAATTCCGAGCGGCGATAACCTTGATAGAAAAGCGCGGTTTCAAGACGTGTCACAAGGATATGTGCATCGCAGCATGAAACCAGTAAAGGTTTCGGGCGGTAGCCAATGCCAAGTCCTGCTTCATCGATCATGTCGACATCATTCGAGCCATCACCAATTGCGAGCGCGTCATCAGGCTGAAGATTATAAGTTTTGCAATAATGCAGCAGGAGAGTGCGCTTGGCAGCTTTATCGAGAAGGGGCAGCGTAATTGTGCCTTTGAGCTGGTCATTGTCAAATTCAAGCGTGTTGGCATTGTGGTGATCGATTTGAAGCAGCGCAGCCACGCGCTCGGTAAAAAGTGTGAATCCGCCGGACACCAGCGCCGTTCTTGCACCGTGCTTTTTGCAAGTTGCAATAAAGCACTCGGCGCCGGGTGAAAATTTGATGCGGGACATTGCAGCTTCAAGCGCATGCATGGGCAGGCCTTGTAGCAGGGCAACGCGCTCAATAAGGGCGGATTCAAAATCGATTTCCCCGCGCATCGCACGGTCTGTAATTGCCGCAACGTGGTCTTTCATGCCCATCTCGTCGGCAAGCTCATCGAGAGATTCTTCCTCAATGATCGTTGCATCCATATCCGTCACGATCAGCTTCTTTTTGCGGTTGTGGTGCTCAAGCACGGCAAGGTCGCAGGCCTGCGGTAAAAGGGTCTTGAAATGCGCGGCAAGCTCAAGCCGCTTTGTTTTATCCAATGGCCCATGGGGAACGAAGCTGATTTCACAGGCCTCGTTCTGCGAAAGCCAGAGCGGTTCCTGTGCCCCCGTGATTTTTGCCTGCAATGCGTTTAAAGAGGAAGGCTCAAGCTGACCGGGTTCTGCGACAATGACGACGACGTAATTCATGACAAGCCAAATTCCTTATTGTGGTATTGCTATTGCAGGCGCAACTGCATCCGGCAAGTCAGCGCTGGCTCTTGAACTTGCAAAGCGGACAGGTGGCAGCATCATTAATGCCGACAGCGCGCAGGTTTATGCCGATCTTCGCCTTCTTACCGCGCGCCCGTCCTCAAAAGATGAGACAAGCGCGCTCCACATTTTATATGGCCATGTCGACGGTGCTTGCGCTTTTTCAGCAGCGGAATGGGCAAAGCAGGCCAGCGCAGAAATCGCCCGCATTAAAACGCCAATTTTAGTAGGCGGAACCGGGCTCTATTTTCGCACGCTTTTTGAAGGACTGTCGCCTGTTCCTGATATCCCTGATGCAATCCGGCAAAAATGGCGGCATGAAGCGCAAGATATAGAAGCGTCTGTACTGCATGCACGGTTAAAAGAAATTGACCCTGAAACGGCATTGCGCTTGCAAGTCAATGACACGCAAAGACTGGTGCGGGCTTTGGAGGTTTTTGAGGCAACCGGCCGTTCACTTCAAGATTGGCACAAGGAAAAATCCAAACCGCTGATCAGCCCCGACAACTGGCTTTGTGTGGTTTTGCGCAGCGACCGCGAACAACGCAGTAAGAACATCACAAAACGCTTTAATGCAATGATCGATGAAGGAGCGATTGAAGAGGTGCAGGCGCTGGCGGCGCGAAAGCTTGCTGCAGACATGCCTGTGATGAAAGCGATTGGCGTTCCCGAGCTTTTAAGCCATCTTCGCGGGGATATTTCCCGCGATGACGCGAGTGAAGCTGCTATATTGGCCTCGCGCCATTACTCCAAGCGACAGGACACATGGTTTCGGACACAGATGAAGCACTGGCCGCAAATGTCAGCGGATGAAATTTTGCAACAAATACGAGGATGAAAATATCTCGCGACAGTCTTGTCTTGCGGCGACGCAAGGCTTCCGCTAGCTCTGAGATAACAAAATCCATGTCTTTGAGGGGAAATTGATGCGCAAATTCGAATTTCACATATTGGACGTTTTTACCAATAAGGTTTTGACAGGAAACTCGCTTGCGGTCGTCCATAATGCCGACGAGCTGGACACGGAAGAAATGCAGGCCATTGCACGCGAAATATGCCCTTCCGAAACCGTATTCGTTTTAGCGCCGCATAATCCGGTGCATACGGCGCGCATTCGTATTTTCACGCCATCGCGCGAAGTGCCTTTTTCAGGTCACCCAACGCTCGGCGCTGCAATCCTTCTGGCGGAGCAAAAATATTCACGGCAAAACCAGCATGAGGCGATTATTGTTCTTGAAGAGCACATCGGTATTATACGTTGCGGGGTTAATCTCAGCCCGACCTCTCCAAGCACAGCCGAATTTGATGCACCAAAACTGGCGTTAGAGACCGCAAAAGCACCGCCGCGCGAACGCCTTGCCGTTGCCCTTGGCTTGATGCCGTCCGATATCGGGTTTGACAATCACAAGCCTGTGCGTTTTTCGGCGGGTGTTGAATATGTCTGCATTCCCGTGCGCGACCGCGATGCGCTGCATCGGCTGCGCCCGATGGCGCCCATCTGGACGGACAGTGTCGGCTCGTCGGCCTATGTCTATACACGCTTGCCTGAGGGAAGCGATTTTCAGTTTCGGGCACGCATGTTCTCAATCGACCGCGAGCTGCGTGAAGATGCGGCAACCGGTGCTGGCGCTGCGGCATTTGCTGGCGCTCTGGCGAGATATGAAAGCCTTGCGGACGGCATGCATACCTATGCTGTTGAACAAGGTGTCGAAATGGGTCGCCCAAGCCGTATCAATCTGGAGGTTGAAATCAGCGCGGGACGGCTGTCAGGCACGCGTATTGGCGGACAGGCCGTGGTTGTGAGCCAGGGGACAATGACATTATAGTCTAAAAAGCTTCAATAATCTCAAAGCCTGACAGGTTTTTGAACCATTGACGCCGTGCGGGCTTTCGCGCATGAGACATGTCGTGGGGTGATTAGCTCAGTTGGTAGAGCAGGTGACTCTTAATCACCGGGTCGTAGGTTCGAGCCCTACATCACCCACCATGTTTTGAGTAAGGGTTATGCAATTAAGCGCGTCGTTATTGTCTGTCGTGCTCTATGGTGTCGGCTCGCCGATTATTGTTGATGTCGAGCAGACATGTATGCGGCTTGGGATTCCCATTCTTGCCACCATCAAAAACATAGACGGCGATGATTTTTCAACCAGAAGCGATGACACTATTTACATCGACAGTGTGGACGCTGAACTCTTTACGCATCCTATTGCCGTTCCGCTGTTTACCCCGGGCCACCGCCAAAATGCGTTGAAAGAACTGAAAAGTCGCGGTGCGAACGACTTTGCCTGTCTGATAGATCCCACCGCAATCGTGCCAAGCTCATTTGAAGCCGGTACAGGCAGCTATGTGAATTGCGGGGTCACGGCTGGTGGCGTGTGCCGGCTGGGCCGCCATGTTTTTGTCAACAGATCAGCCTCACTGGGCCATCATTTCATCGCGGACGATTACGTCTCAATCGGCCCTGGTGTGACAGTCGCCGGCCATGTCACGGTCGGACGCGGCGCAGTCATTGGCGCTGGCGCTGTTGTGCTGCCGGGTCTTTTCATAGGCGAAAACGCGGTCGTGTCGGCCGGTTCAGTTGTTGTTGAGGACGTGCCGGCCAATACGCTTGTCATGGGCCATCCCGCCAAAGTCACCAAATCCGGCATTGCCGGCTACAATGGCGTAAGTGTTTCATGACAAAGGTCGTGCCCAAGACTGCGCCCTTGATCATCAATCTTGCGCCCACCGGCATGGTGCCAACGCGTGCGATAAGTGCGCATGTCCCGTTGACGCCCAAAGAAATTGTCAAAGATGTGCTGCGCGCCGCCGAGCTTGGTGTCACCATTGCGCATCTTCACGCCCGAAGCGCGGAAGGCTTTCCAAGCTGTGATCGGAAAATTTATGCGCAGATCATAGAAGGTATCAGGACGCACAGGTCAGACCTTCTTATTTGCGTTTCATGTTCGGGCAGAAGCCATATCACATTTGCGGAACGCTCCGATGTGTTGCAGCTGACCGGAGACCTGAAGCCGGATATGGCGTCTCTCACCCCGTCCTCCATCAATTTTTCACAGCAAGCCAGCATCAATTCGCCCGATATGATTTTGCGGCTTATCGAAACCATGCACGACAAGGGCATTTGCCCTGAATTTGAGATTTTTGATCTCGGCATGGCAAATTACATGGCGTATTTGATTAGTAAACTTGGTTGCAAGCCGCCACATTATGCCAATCTGATCTTTGGCAACATTGCGTCAGCACAGTCCGATCTTTTGAGTATTTCCGCTGTGATTTCGGCATTGCCTGAAGGCACGTTTTACAGCCTGGGTGGAACCGGCAGGACACAACGGTCCATGACAGCACTTGGCGCGATAGTTGCAGATGGCGTGCGCACGGGCCTTGAAGACAATCTTTGGTTGGATCAGAACGGCACATCCTGCGCGACCAACGAGCAGCTTGTTCAGCGGGCTATTGGTTTTGCTGACATGAATGGGCGCGGCGTCATGACACCGCTTGAACTGCGCCAGATGCTCCGGCTCGATACTTTTTAATATGCTGTTTTCGCCGCATTTACCCGCTGTCCATGCTGGCAAGATGCGCTGGGTCTTAAAATCGGCGAGCAGTTTTGTTAAGAGACGCCGGTGGGGTGCACGCAAAATTGCTGTCACGCCTTATCAGTCATCATGCGTTGATTATCTTCAACCATATCTGGCGTCATTTAGGGATGTCATTGTCAAGCCAAACAGCGGCCTCATCCTTACGCGCTCGGGTAAAGCGTTAAGCGATGAAATTTATTCGTCTTGGGAAACATTTGGATTGCCGCCCAAGAACAGTACGCTTTCAATACTCCGCCGCCGGCTCAAAACTTTATTGATCACCGATGCCGTCAATCCGCATGAAATTGCATGCGGCGTTCATTTAATGAAAGAACATGAGAGCAATTATTTTCACTGGATTGTAGAGGTTTTGCCGAGACTGTTCGTAACCGAGACATTGCTTGCCGACACAACAATTCCCCTGCTGGTGACCGACGGCCTCCACCCCAATCTTTATTCTCTTCTTGATATGATCAAAAACAAACAGCGCTCCGTTGTAAAACTGAACGGGCTTTGCTGGTACCGTGTCGGCGCACTGACCTATCCTTCTGAAATTTCGCGCATTCTCGATACATACGAGCAGCCGCCTAGCCGTAGCACCATCCATTTGCCGATGGGTATTCTTGCGCAGCTGCGCCTGTCTCTACAAACCTTTATCGACAGCTGCGCTGGCCCAGATGGCCGTAAACTTTTCGTCAAGCGTGGCGGCAATTACCGCAAGCTGACAAATGAGGATGAAATAGAAACCCGACTGCGGGAGTATGGGTTTGAAGGCATTTCTATGGGTGACCTAAATATTGACCAGCAAGTGGCCGCCTTTTCGCGAGCATCTGTCATTGTCGGTCCTTCAAGCGCCAGTTTTGCCAACATTTTATGGTGCGCGCCGCAAGCAAAAATTTTGGTTCTTCATTCAGACCACCCTTATAAAAAATATCCCTACTGGGACGATCTTGCAGCTATTGCCAAGGCTAATATATCTTATCTGGCGGGGCCGCGTGCCTACACCGTCACGGACAAATTTGCCGTGCACGATGATTTTTCAATCGACCCAGCCAGCCTGCTTGAACAACTTCGTTTGATGAATGTTGCGCCATAAAATTTTACCGATGAGATAAATCTGGTCTCGGGGTCATTCTTTTAATGTGTCAAGATAACGCTTGAGATACATGCTGGCGCGTCGGTGCCGTAAAAAATAAGGCGATAAAGGCATCAATATTGTTTTTAAAAACGCTGCACCGAATGACCGTATCAGGAAAAAACACATGTCAGGTTTTTCTCTTATTAAAATAAGCATTTCCATTAACGATCCAGCCGACGCTTTCAGGTCGCCTTTCAAGAGATATTTGAACCCGTAATTTAGCAGCATGCGTGCCTTGCCGCGTGCAATGGCATTTTCCATCTGCGGCATTTGCGCACCAACAATGTCATAGGTCAGCATTTCCTCGCGCGTGCATGGTTTTCGCGCCGTGACATTTGCGGCGTGCCGACGATACGCGCCGAGAATTTCCGGTATATAGATCGTCGCTCCTTGTCGTGCTGTTTCAATGAACATCAGCCAGTCGCTTGCCGCGGCAATGCGCGGATCATGCAGGCACATGCAGGAGGCGCGAACCATGGCAGATGTGCCGGAAATAAAACATCTGTAGAGCAGAAGTGGTGCGACGATATCGCCCTCGAAAGCACGTTGGCCGATAAGCCAGTCGTTGTAGCTGAACAAGACTTGAGTGCGCGCGCTGTCGAAAACGGATGTGTTATGGTAGCACAGCGCAGCTCGGCTATCACCTTCCAGCGCTTCAACCTGCCGCGCGATTTTTTGCGGATACATGACATCGTCGCCGGCAAACCAGACGACGTATTTTCCTTTGATGTAGGGCACGCAGCGGCGGGCATTGTTGGTAATACCCAGATTTTGTGTTGTTTCAAGAACTTCAACGCGCGTGTCACGCAATGCAAAATCTTTTGCCAGATTGAGCGTTTCATCGATTGAAGCATCGTCAGCAACGATGATCTGAAGGTTGCGGTAAGTCTGCCGCAAGGCACCGCCGATTGCTTCGGCAATAAAATTTTCCTGATTGTAAGTTGGAATGACAATGCTGACCAAAGGGCTGTTTTCAGCAAAATCAACCATGCTGTGCAGCAATGTCTTTTTCATAGTCGCGTAAAACATCTTCGAAAGGTCCGAATGCGGCCAGCGTTCCATTTTTTAGATAGATCGCCTTGTTACAGGTATTACGTAAAAGATCACTGTCATGACTTGCAATGAACACTGTACTTGCGCGCTCCAAAAGGTTTCGTGCGCGCTTTTGGGCGCGCTCCTTGAATGAAGCATCGCCAGTTGCGAAAGAAAATTCATCCATCACAAAAATATCCGCAGTCAGCGATGTCAGGACAGCGAAAAACAAGCGTGCCACCATACCGGACGAATAGGTTTTGAGGGGTAGCGACAGGAAATCGCCCAGCTGGGAAAATTCCTCGACCTCGGCAATGACATCCGCAAGCCTGTCGCGGGCCAGACCGATCGAATACACAGCCAATTTGATATTTTCATAACCGCTGGCGTCGCTGCTAATGCCCGGTAGCGCACCAAGAAGGGGAAGGACAGTACCGAAATGATTGAGTTTTCCTAAGTCGGGTTGATAAATATCACTGATAAGGCGCAACAAGGTAGATTTTCCTGCACCATTGGGACCGATCAATGCGACGCGGTCGCCCTTGAACGTTTCAAAGCTGATATCTTTCAAGGCGGCCACATGTTTGGGTGTTTTTGCGCGACCCTTGAAATACAGCCGGTCGGCTATCATTCCACGCAGTGTCATTTGCGGTCCGCCATAAACCGGATAGCTGAGTGACACGTTCTCGGCAACGACCGTCAATGCAGGTGTCATATCCACAACACCACACGGCGCATTTTTTTGGCATATAAAAATGCCATGAGTAGAAAGCCTAAAACAACGCTGCCGATCAAAAACGCGTAATGCTCCCAAGACGGAACCTGTGCAAGAAGTGGCGCCCGCAAAATTTCAAGCATATGCGCCAACGGGTTGAGATGTACGACCAGGCTGCGCGCACCTGTGCCAAGCAAAAGGGTTTTGTCCCAAAATACCGGCGTTAAAAGAAAGCCGATGGTGAGGACCGAGCCTACAACCTGTTGAATGTCACGATAACGCGCGCAAAGTGTACCAAGAACAAAGCCAACCCACACAAAATTTAAAACAACGAGCAAAAGCCCAGCGATAAACAGCGGGATGTAAGACAAGGCAAAAATTTTAAAATAGATTGCAACAATCAGATACAGCGTTAGAAGATGAGCATAACTGATAATGTTGCGAAGAATAATTCTGTAAACATAAATTGAAAAGGGCAAACGCACATTGCGTATTTCGTTGCCTTGCTCGATAAATGTCGCAGAAAGTTCACTTATGCTTAAGGACAGAAAATTCCAGCTAATCAGGCCGATCGTCAGATAAGGTATAAAATTGGCATTGCCGCCGCCAAACAAAGCCGGTGCGATCAGGGATAGACAAGCAATCATTAAACCTGTCGTTAACACCATCCAAAACGGACCGATGACAGTGCGGCGATAGCGTAAAATAATATCGTACCAGGCTTTGGTACCCCATGAGTGCCAGAGAGCAAGCCCGCAAATAAGGTCCTCAGCCGCTCCGTTAAAACGCGACCTTGGAGTAATGCTCCGATCAAGCTTTAAATCTGTGCCACGCACGTTCAGTCCTGCCATAGCGCCAGTCCGAAACCTGTTTTGCCGAAGTCGTTGCCATTATAGACCATGTAACGGCGCGCTCCTACATCGAACACGTTGGGGAAACAAACTTCTTTTGAATCAAACCCATCCACTGAAGGAAAAAGTCCATTTTTGTATTCAAGCTCAGACCAATTTAGGCCATCAGATGACTCGGAATAGCCTATACTTTGGTAGCCTTTGTAAGTGCGCACCGGTATCCACGCTTTATAAATATTATTTTCTTTGAAAACATGAGAGCGTCCATATCCGGTAATGCCATGATCAATGTCCTTAAATATCGCAACCTTGTGATGGGGAGGCCATGAAATACCGTCTTTGCTTTCGATGTAACTCCAGTCATAGGTCGGAATCTTTTTGCCATCAATTTCAATCATTTCAGATCCAGTCGCACCCCAGCATTTCCATGTTTCGCCATCTTTAAGAACACACACGCCAGAGCGCACAAGCCAAGCTTGTTCTGTTCTGTCAAGAACAGGAACATTGCTATGCCTTTTAAAATTTATTCCTCCATCCAAACTGATGGCAAGGCCGGTAAAAAGATGATAGCGCACCGTCTGGGAAAGATGCCAGCCGGCATAATAAAGCCAAATTTCATCCTCGTTTTTTATAACTGATAAAGGCGTCATCCCACTATCGTCAAATGCGCCGAGTGGCCCAATGTCTAAGCAGGGATTTTCCGAAACACCGAGAACGCGCATTGGATTATCTAGATCAATATCAACAAAGCCAATACGCCCTATATTTTCTGCATCACGAAAGGCGATGTAAACGCGTATTCGGTCTGGTAGGGTCAGAGTAGTTGGAACATAAGCATGACTGTTCTGCCAGTTGGATATTTGTTGACAATTAAATACACAGCCAAGTTTTTTCCAACTCATGATATCATCACTTTTGTAATCGACATTTATTTTGCTTGGCGAACGTCATCGCATTTCTCTCTTAAGCATACTTCAAGGGTTTTTATATCTGCTTTTGGTTTGAAGTCACACCACACGAGTAAATATTTTGGTGATATTCGAGTTTGCGACATCACATAGCTTAAATCGAGTTGAAGAACATTAGAAAGGCAGCCCCAAGCTTCATAAAAAGCAAGAACAGAAGTTCCCATCACAATGACTTTAGCATTTTGCGATGCGAAGATGAGATTGGCTGCGGCGGCACCCGCATCAAGTGCAATAACTTCTGCATCACATATTGCGTCGATCTGTTCTTGAATAGTCATTGTGGCCGGATCATATGAGATAAATCCATAACGCTTCATCAAAGCATCGATTTTGCCTCGGTCATATAAAGAAAATGCGCGTGACTTCTTGCGTACAAAGTAAACACGCTTTCCCTGCTTTATTGACTTAGCAACAGGTAAAAGTTCAGCGCGCAAAAAGCGAACAACCTCGGGATGTGCTACCGTGTGCGATGCTGGATAGCTCGTTACTGTTGCGTTGCGAACAGAGACAAAATGATTTCCTCTTGGTGCAAGGTCAACGCGATTATCTTCAATCCCGATGCGGCGCAAAAGATCTTTTTGAAAAGGTTTTAAGCTTTCGCCAAAAATAAGGAATCTTGATTTTTCCCAAATCTCTCGTTTAATGAATGCCAATGTACCAAGAATATCAAATAGAAAATGAAAATAGTTGTCAGAAAGACCTGCTAAAACAATTACATTTTCATAAGAACCGAAATTTTTAGAAATATAAATTTCCTGCTTTTCTGTTTGTCCAATATATAATGGCGAAAAAAGCTCGCGACCAACTACGAATGGAAAAGGCGTCGCGTGATGCTGAATTTGGCTGCCGTTTAAAAGAAAGGGTGCGCCGTTAATTGCTGATATTAATCCATTAACACCGCTCATCATGGACATGTGCATGATACTTAAATTTTTTCTAACTGATGTTTTCTTTTCAGATAGATAGATGTCACATTCGATTATTACGGTTTGCTGATCTTGCACTAAATCAAAGCCTTCATGCATTTCAACTTTATCGACAACTTGCAATTTGCCTTCGTGAAAATGTTCAATAATCTTTTGATCTAATTCCGCTATTGGTCGGCCAGCAGCAAGCGCAACAAGCGATCTCATGCGTGCAGTTTCAAGGTCAAACAAGGTCGAAATGTTCTTGCTCGTGGCACGTTTACGCGCTGCATACATATAGTGCGCGGCGCGTTTATGCTGGCCTATGTCAGCGCTTAGGCGGCCCAACTGGTTCCAGCCGATAACAAGGCGTGGATCGCGTTTAACGGCAGCCCGGTAATAGCTGCAGGCATTTTCAAAACTCGCGCTTTGGGCTGCGGTCCAGCACATCTGTTCAACTAGTACTTTTCTAAAACCACCGAAAAGCGAAAACGAGGTGATACCCATTATCTCGTAATTGGATGTCTGCTTTTCCCATAATGAAATGATGTGTGATATGTCGCCGAGACCTATCAATCCCTGTACGGCCAGTGAATTGCTTTGATGTGCTGCCATTGCTTGATATAGTTTTAAGGCTTCGTCGAGATATCCAAAAATTTTGAGAGAAGATACAAACGAAAAAAGCGCTCCGTTAAAGAAACCGCTTATTCCCTTGGAATGATAAAACATTTGTTTTGAGACTAGGCTTGCTTCATAGCTATAAGATGTCGTCCGCCATTTAATAATTTTTGGATCGGACACGCATGTCATAATATCATCTGCAGTGAAATGCCACATTTCGCCGCCGCGCATCAGGCCGGCAGTAGAAACAAGAACTTTAAAATCAATCGCTTTTGAGGCTCGATAAAATCTCAGCTTGACTACGCAAAATCCGACAATCAATATAAAACGAAGTGTCATAGCTTTGATCAAGCGCTCTACACGCCGAGATTTTTGAAGCCCAATGTGTCCAACCAGAGACATCATCTTTTTTGCGATAAACAGCGGCATGTAGGCTGCTGCTTTTTCAATAAACCAGACGGCACTTGGCATGCGCCGTAGCGGAGGCAAAAGAAGACAGAGTAATAAACAGCGGATTATTTCCCGCATATGCACCAAAGTTCTATTAATTGCTCATTTTCTGAGGCAGCCTTATGAGCCCATTTTTAGACTCTATGCTTGTGACAGGGCCATCCGTCCATTAAGAAAATAACCTTTAACCAGAAATTCTCGGCGAGAGGGACAGGCATGAAAGGCATCATTCTTGCGGGCGGCAGTGGAACGCGGTTGATGCCGCTGACTCACTGCGTCTCAAAACAGATGCTGGCTGTCTATGACAAGCCGCTCATTTATTACCCGCTGTCGACAATGATGCTGTTGGGCCTGCGCGAAATCCTTATCATTTCCACGCCGCAGGACACCCCTGTTCTGCAGCAGGGCTTGGGCGACGGTGCGGCGTGGGGTGTCAGCCTCAGCTATGCGGTTCAGCCTGATCCCGGTGGACTGGCACAATCGTTCATTATTGGCGAGAATTTTATTGGGGATGATAATGTTTGCCTGATGCTTGGGGACAATATCCTGTACTGGGCCAATCTGCGGTCACAGCTTTCTGACTGTGTCGCGCTTCAAGACGGCGCTTATGTACTCACCGTGTCGACCACTGAGCCGCATCGATTTGGCATCGCGGAATATGACGAGAACGGCGATGTGGTTTCAATCGTTGAAAAGCCTGCACAGCCAAAATCCGACCAAGCGGTGATCGGATTGTATTTTTATGACAATGAGGTTGTGAGGATGGCGAAGGCGCTCAAGCCGTCTGCGCGGGGCGAACTGGAAATTTCTGACCTCAATATGCTTTATTTGCATAAAAAAAAGCTCAAGGCCAAGTCATTGAGCCGCGGCGCCATGTGGATGGATGCCGGCACACCAAATGCGCTGTTGCAAGCGGGAAACTTCGTATCGATCGTGCAGCAGCATCAAGGTCTGCTCATCGGTTCGCCGGAAGAGGTCGCTTACAATATGGGTTACATCACCCGAGATGCCTTAGTCGATATCAGCGAGACACGCTACCGCAACAGCGATTACGGCCGATATCTCAAACAGATCGCAATCGATGGTCACGCACACTGACATGCCTGCGATAAACGAGATACCGCGCCTCATTCCATTCACATTGGTTGAGGACAAGCGGGGGCAGCTGGGCACACTTGAGGCAACGAAATTCGGCTTCATCGCACGGCGATTTTATTTTCTGACTGGCACTTCAACAGAACAGACCCGTGGCCATCATGCGCACAAAGCACTTCAACAGTGCCTGTTTGCACAAAGCGGGTCGGTCACGGTCGATCTGGAATGCCACAATGGTACAAAACTGTCGTTCACTTTGAATGGTCCCGGCATGGCCTTGCTTATTCCGCCGGGCTGCTGGCGAATCTTGCGCGATTTCACCGCTGATGCAGTCATCGGCGTGCTGGCTTCGCATGCCTATGACGAGCAAGACTATATCCGCGATTATGAGGCGTTCAAAAATTGGTGCGCGCCCGCCGGTGTGCCTTACATCGATATGTCCCGTTACACAGCGCTGTGCGGCGCCGATATAGATGCGGCCATGCAAGCTGTTGTGCAGTCGGGTGTTTACATCGGCGGCGAAGCCCTGCGTGAGTTCGAGCGCGGCTTTGCAGCCTATTGCCACGCTAACCACTGCGTCGGTGTCGGCAATGGGCTTGATGCACTGGTGCTAGCGCTGCGCGCAAAAGACATCGGTGTTGGCGATGAGGTTATTGTTCCAGCGCACACTTTTATCGCCACCGCGCTCGCTGTCAGCCATGTTGGTGCCGTGCTTGTGCTGGTCGATGTCGAAGCTGTCACCTGCAATATTGATCCGGATTTGATCGAAGCGGCGATTACGACGCGCACAAAAGCGATCATCGCGGTGCATCTTTACGGCGCACCAGCGGATATGGACCCGATCATGAACATTGCCACCCGGCACGGTCTTTTTGTCATTGAGGACGCAGCGCAGGCGCATGGTGCAAGCTATCGCGGCAAACCTGTCGGCACGCTTGGACATGTCGGCTGCTTCAGCTTTTATCCTACCAAAAATCTTGGCGCGCTTGGCGATGCTGGTGCCGTCGTCACCAATGACGCGTCGCTTGCCGATCGCGTCCGCCTGCTTGGCAATTACGGCGCGGGGCGCAAATATCATCATGACGAGATTGGCACCAATTCACGGCTTGATCCGCTGCAGGCCGCGGTTCTTGATTGCAAACTGCCTTACCTTGATGGTTGGAACAGCCAGCGCCGCACCTTCGCAGCCCTTTATTTACAAGGGCTTACAGGCATTGATGGTATTGGCTTGCCGGCCAGTCCTGAACACACAATGCCGGTCTGGCATGTCTTTGCCATCACGGTGAAAAATGCTAAACGGGATGCGTTAATGGCGCATTTGAACGCTGAAAGCATCGGCACGAACATCCATTATCCTGTGCCGGTACATCTTCAGGGAGCCTATCGGAACTTGGGGTTGCCGCGCGGTAGATACCTCAATGCCGAGCGCATTGCCGACGAGACCTTAAGCCTGCCTCTGGACGCGTTACACACTTTTCAGGAAATCGAGACCGTGATCGCAAGTGTAAGAAAGTTTTTTGCCTGACATGACGACACCAAAAAAATCAATTCTTTTGACGGGCGGGGCAGGCTTCATTGGCAGCCATCTCGTCGATACGATGCTGGGCCTTGGCCACCGTGTCGTCGTGATTGACGCGCTTAGTTATGCAGGTTCAATGGGCAACCTGCAGCAGGCTGTCAATGCCCATGGCTTTATGTTTGTTCAGGGCGATATTTGTGACAGCACTCTTGTCGCCAAGCTGATGCAGGACCATGCCATTGATGCGGTCATGCATCTTGCCGCCGAAACGCATGTCGACAATTCGATTGCCGCACCCGGTGAATTTATTCGCACCAACCTCGTCGGCACATATACGTTGCTGAATGCAGCGCGGTTTTACTGGGACTCAAAAAACCGTGATCCGGGTTTTCGTTTTCTGCATGTCTCGACGGATGAAGTGTTTGGCGCGCTTGGGCGTGATGATCCGGCTTTTTCCGAAGCCTCAGCCTATGCGCCCAATTCGCCCTATTCTGCCTCCAAAGCGGGCAGCGATCATCTGGCGCGCGCATGGGGTCACACATACGGCCTGCCTGTCATCGTGACCAATTGCAGCAACAATTACGGCCCGCGCCAGCACGGTGAAAAGTTGATCCCGCGCATGATCCTCGCCGCACTACAAGGCGAAACACTTCCCGTTTATGGTGATGGCAGCAACATCCGTGATTGGATTTATGTGAAAGACCATTGCCAGGGTCTTGCGCTGGCGCTGGAGCGCGGCACGCCTGGTGAAACCTATTGTTTTGGCGGCGAGCATGAGATTGCCAATATCGATCTTGTAAAACAGTTGTGCAATCGGCTCGACAGCGTGCAACCGAAACAAGGCGGCCATGCAGCATTGATCCGGTTTGTGCCGGACAGGTTGGGGCATGACTGGCGCTACGCAGTCGATTGCACAAAAGTAAAACAGCAATTGGGTTACCATAACGGCACATCGTTCACTGCGGCCCTGGATGAGACGATCGGTTATTACCTTAATTCTGCCAGACGTGCTGCATGAGCAAACCAGACTTTACGTGCGCCAAGACGGTTGATCTTGCCACTGCACAGCTTGACTATCAAAGCTTTCGGCAACTTGCGCAAAATAAAAACCTGTCTGCCAATGAAAAGATTGGCTTTCCAGATTCATATCGCGAGGGATATGGCCCTGCTATTTTTGCCGATATGTGCGCCAAATTACCGCTGCTGCTGGGCAGAGAAAAAACTGTGCTCGATATCGGCCCAGGTTGCGGCGAATTACCACGCCTGTTGATTGATGTGTGCCGCTCCAACGGTCATACATTGCGGCTTGTTGATTCTTTCGAAATGCTGCGGCAACTGCCAGACGGAGATTTGGTTGAAAAGATCGAAGGGCCATTTCCTGACAACCGCGACACGCTTTTAAAACGCGGTAAGGTGGATGTTATTATCTGTTACAGCGTCATGCATTATTTATGCGCTGAGCACGACCCGTTTGACGTGATCGATGCCTGCATCGCGCTTTTGAACACGGGCGGCGCGACGCTGATCGGGGATATGCCGAACGATTCAAAACGCTATCGTTTTCTGAGCAGTGAGGCGGGCGTTCGTTTTCACCAGGCCTTTACCGGACAAAACGACATGCCTCAGCTTAAACCTGCGCAGCCTGCGAAAGGTAGGATTGAAGATACGCTTCTTGCCGCACTTGTTGCGCGCGCGCATGCGCAAGGCTGTGATGCTTACATCTTGCCGCAACATCCGTCGTTGCCGATGGCCAATCGCCGAGACGATCTGCTGATTTTAAAACCATGACCACGCTTCAAAAACTTATCATTGTCGGTGCAAGCGAAATTGCATCCGTTGCCTATGAATATTTTAAACATGACAGCGAATATGAAGTCATGGGCTTTGCCGTCGAACCGGCTTATTTAAATGCTGCAACATTTGAAGGTCTGCCCCTCGTTTCTCTTGAAGATATCGGCGTTCGCTTCCCGCCGGAAAGTCATGCGGCTTTCGTGGCTGTTGGCGATACCCAGCTCAACCGTGTGCGCGCGCGACTATGCGAGAAAATGAAAAAGACAGGCTACACGCTGGCAAGTTATATCTCTTCGCGCGCATTTGTCTGGCATGATGCCGAAATCGGTGAGAACTGTTTCATCCTCGAAGACAATACCATTCAACCTTTTGTACGCATCGGCGATAATGTGACGCTATGGAGCGGCAATCACATTGGCCACCGCGCTGTTATTGGCGACAACTGTTTCATTTCATCCCATGTCGTCGTGTCAGGTTTTTGCAGCATTGGTGCAAACAGTTTTGTTGGCGTCAATGCCAGTCTTGCGCACAATGTTTCTGTTGGTGCCGACAATTACATCGCCATGGCATCGGCTATTACGGCATCAACTGCGGATGACCAGATTTTGCAGGGAAATCCTGCCGAGGCGCGCAAGCTATCGGCCAAACGCTTCTGCCGCGTCAAGGAATAATATGACAGCGCTGCGCATCGAGCGTTACACTGCCGCGCAGCAAAAAGCGTGGAATGGCTTTGTCTCGGTTGCACGCAACGGCCACTTCCTGTTTGATCGCGGCTTTATGGATTACCACGCCGACCGCTTTGAAGATGCGTCGCTCCTGATCTATAACGATGAGACATTGTGTGCCGTGCTGCCTGCCAATCGAAACGGTGAGGCCCTTCATTCGCATCAAGGGCTGACCTTTGGCGGATTTGTTGTTGATGGAACATTTGGCGCGCCGCAAATGCTGGCCTGCTTTGAAGCATTGCAAACCTATATGGCTCATAACAGTTTAACGAGCCTGCATTATAAGCCATTGCCGCATATTTACGCATGCCAGCCCGCGCAGGATGATCTGTACGCTTTGTTTCGTGCCGGCGCGGTGCTGACGCGGCGCGATGTCACCACCACCATCGATTATGGAAATCGCGGACCCATCTCAAAACGGCGGCAGCGTGGCATTAAAAAAGCGCAGAACAATGGTTTGAGCTTTTCTGAGAGTTTAGACTACGCCACGTTCTGGCCGTTGCTGTCGTCCATTCTTGCCGCGCGTCATTCCAGTGTGCCCGTGCATAGTCTGGATGAGATAGTCTTGCTGGCATCGCGTTTCCCGCAGAATATCCGGTTATTTACAGCGAAAAAACAAACACAAATTTTTGCCGGAGTCGTTATATTTGAAACAGAACGGGTCGTGCATGCGCAATATATCTGTGTTTGCGAAGAGGGGCGTTTGTGCGGTGCGCTGGATGGTCTTTTCTCACACCTCATTGACTTTTACAGTTTAACAAAAAAATATTTTGATTTTGGTATTTCGAATGAACAAAACGGTAAAATTTTAAACGAGGGTCTGGTCACCCAAAAAGAAGAATTTGGTGGCTCAAGTGTCGTTCATGATATGTATGTGCTGACGCTATAAATACTGCCCACCCGTCGATGTTGTGCCAGCAGTGCTTCCCGGCAATGCTGTTGCGCCTGCGCCATCGGTCTGCACGACTGAATTGACCATCGCCTGATAGCGAAGCCCTGTTGCGCTGCCCGAGTAAGTTACGCCGGCCGATCTGAAAAAACCAAGATTTGTTACAGTTGCAAAAGAGCCGGAAAATGCCGGCGTTGCAGCTAACGTAATAGTTATGCTCGCCAAAACCACGCCGCCTTGCTGCTGGGAGTAAATATGATATGGCACGCTGCCAGAGATCGTATAGTTTGCGCCGCCAATGTTGTTGATGCGTCCACCGCTTGATGCCGATAAATGCGTCGAAGCGCAGGCGCCGAAATTCATTTGCCCGCTAAAAGAAATCGATCCGCCCATGGTTGCATCGAGACAGTTGCCGCCTGTCGTTGTTTGCAGTTTCAGTCCCGAAATGTTGAGGCGGCCATTGCTCTGAACGGTGATGCAATTTGCGTTTGTTATTGAAATGGTAACGTTTGCGGGTGTCGTTGGGTCGCCGCGTAGCGTCACATTCCCAGAACCCACCCATGGTGCTTTGACAAGCGCCCCTGCGGTGTAGGTCGCGTTTGCAAGCTGAATGGTCACATCATAAATACCAAGATCAATGGCGGCGGTCGTATCGACAGCTTTTTGGATTGTCAGAAATGCCCCGCCCGATGTGTTGGCAAGCCCGTTATTGCTGTCGCTTCCATCTGTTCGCACGTAATAAATGCGGTTTGCTGTAAGCGTTTCGCGACCGCTGCTTGCACCAAATGTTGTATTTGGAAACGACACAGAACCGGTCGTTTTGTTGATGGTGAGAGCCGTTGACCAGCTCGTGCCATCAGCGCTGACTTTAAAACTAAAATCGTCGGAACCGGCAAGCCCCATTTCGGCGCGCCCGGAAAAACCATCCTGAAAAAGGACGCTTGCCGTATTTGTACTGGCCGCTTTGTTGATTTTAATGCGTTGGTCGGTTCCGTTGTGGCTGAACAGCACGGCATCACTTGCGACAGAAAGCCTGTTGGTCGTGTCGGCGGTTGCATTAATTCCAAAGAGGCTTGCCGCGCTTGAGCTGCTGACATCGGCCCATATCGTGCCGTTGTAGGCGATCAGTTTGGTCTCCGTGATGACCCAGCACAGCCAGCCATTTTTGGGCGCGTAGAAAATCCATGCCCCATCCTGAAAAACGGCGATCTGCAAAGCCTTGCCGCTCCATGCACCCGTCGGCGCTGCAGCAATGCAATAGCGGTCGCCTTCCACAGGCAAACCTGGCGGCGTTGCAAGCGAGCGGCTGATGACTGCAAGCTGGATCAAGGCATCAAGAATTAAAAGCGCTTCATTGTGCGTCACATGTTTTTGCGCCTGTGCAGCGGCAAGATAAGGCAAAACAAGGCGTGGGGTCGCGTTCATGGCATCTCCTGTCAGAGAGCTCATCATACGGCCTGCAACGGGGGCGGGTATAAGAAGGACAAGCGGCAGAGCGCGCAAGGTGAAGAGTTAACCATCTCTTTTAGAAATGCATAAAATCTTCTCTGTCACAGTCAAAAAATGCGTCTTACCTCATTTCGTTTGCTGGCTTTTGCATCGGCGTGTGCCGGTCTTGCCGGCTGCGACCAAGGCGAGCGCCGCCCGGAATGGCGCAATGAGGCGGAGCGCGCCTGTCTGCGTTCGGGCGCCGTCGTACCGTCGGCCACGATTGTGCAGGTCGATCCGATCGGCTCCGGTGTCTGCGGTATGAATTCTCCCTTCAGGGTCAGTGAATTACCAAACAGTCATGTCGCAATTTCCAAACCAGCGACGATGTCATGCCAGATGATTCCGGCGCTTGATGGCTGGGTCGCGAATGTGGTGCAGCCTGCGGCCGTCAAAACCTATGGCTCTTACGTTACGCAAATTGAAACGGCGGGCGCTTACAGCTGCCGCCGCATCAATGGGTCGCCCAACCTGTCGGAACACGCATTTGGCAATGCAATGGACATTACCGGCTTTAAACTGGCCGATGGCCGGCGTGTTAAAGTTGGTAAGGCGGATGTGATTGCCGCTGCGCCGCATGCGGATGATCCTTTTCAGGCCAGTGCGCAAATGCGCGAGCCGCAACCAAGGTCCGATCTGCATATTGCGGCCAACGAGGAGTGGGAGCAGATGGCTGTTGAAGCATTGGAAAACCTGCCCGATGACGGCGAGCAGCAGGACCAGAGCTTCACCGGCGAACAGGTTGTCAGCGCTGCGCCTTTTCTTGATGCCGTGCGCCATGGCGGCTGCGAGACATTCACAACGGTGCTAGGCCCCGGGCAGCGCGACCATGACGACCACCTGCATTTCGATCTTGCGCGCCATTACAGCGGCAAGCACGTGTGTAAATAGCACGTCAGCGGCAATATTTGACGCAGAACCGCGCAAACTCTAAAAGCACGGATTAAACAGCAGCGAGATTAAAATAGCGTGCCATTGCCGGGCAAAACAATGCCACAGCATGAATTTTTAAGCCTCACGAGCTTGCGCTTTGTTGCGGCCTTTTATGTATTTTTGTTTCATGTCCAGATCCGCTGGCCTTTGACCGATCACTGGTTTTTTAAAACGATCTTAGAACAGGGTGCGGTCGGCATGAGTCTTTTTTTCATGCTATCGGGATTTGTGCTGGCACACAGCTATTATGACGGCAAGACATCTTATTCAGCTTATGCCCGCAACCGCTTTGCACGTATCTATCCCATTTATGTGCTTGCTGCGGTGGTAACTTTGCCCTGGATAGGGCTTTCGTTTGCCGATTCTACATCGTGGCAATCTTGTACGAGATTTGTAGGCCTCATTGTCGTGGATGTATTTATGCTGCAAGCATGGATACCCGCTATGTTCCACTATTGGAACAACGGCGCAAGCTGGTCGATGTCCGTTGAGGCGTTCTGTTATGCGCTTCTGCCACTTTTGCTGGTGCGCCTGAAAACAAAAACAACACGTTACGTTACCGCTATTGCGCTGGGTTTGTATGTTACTATTTGCGTGTGCGGATTTTTGACAATTATGATGCCAGAATGGTGGTTGCGCGCGGTCTATTCCATGCCATTGTTTCGGTTGCCTGAATTTATTATCGGTGTGTGCTGTTATCTTTTTTTCAAAAGAGGGTATTTAACTTTTCTCGGAAATACATCAGTACAAATAACTATTTTTATAGTCGCAATTTTATATCTTGGGCTAATAGGAAACTTTGCAAACGGCTATGTGGTGCATCACTGGTTCATCATTCCCTCTATTTCCTTGCTTTTGGTGAGCCTAGCTCAGGAAAAAGGTGCACTTCATCTGGCATTATCGCACCCAATAGCCGTTTGGCTCGGCAGGATCAGCTATTGTTTTTACTCGTTCCAGCCATTTATATGGCGGTCGCTGACAAGTCATCATGATGATATTGTCACGCACTTTCCAATGTTTGCCGACAACCGAATTTTAGGCTTTACCGCTTTCTGCACACTTTTCGTTGTGTCCGCGTTAGCCTATCATTTTATCGAAAACCCGATGCGTGATTTAATCAGGCAGCGACAGCTCAGCTCAGCACATCCGTATCAACAATCGTAATCCCGAAACCGGCAAGGCCGATATAGCGCATTGGCTTTCCTGAAATCAGGCGGATCGATGAAATGTTGAGGTCGCGCAAAATCTGCGCACCAAGGCCAACCTCGCGCCATGTTTTGCGGCGGTTGAGGTCACTTTCCGTATCAGGTGAGCTGATATGTTTTGCAGGAACACCGGCCGTGCCGTCACGCAGATAGACCAGAACGCCGCGCTCCGCGAGTTTGAAGCGCGCATAAGTCGCTTGCAGGCGTTCCTGATCACCAAATGTGTCCTGCATGATATTTTGCCGGTGCAAACGCGTTGGCACATGCAGGCCGCCGTCGATGTTTCCAAAAACAAGCGCCAGATGTTCAACTTCGTCATAAGGCGTTTTGTAAACAATACCGCGCGCCTGTCCGATCGGCGTTTCAATATCAATTTCACTCAACCGTTCAACGAGTTTTTCGCGTGACTGGCGATAGGCGATAATGTCGGCAACGCTGATGACATGAAGATTGTATTTTTCCGAAAACAGCTTGATGTCTCGTCCGTACATCACGGTGCCATTGTCGTTGAGAAGTTCGCCGATTGCCGCGACTTCAGGAAGTTTGCTCAGGCGGCACAGATCAACCGCAGCTTCCGTATGGCCCGAGCGCATCAATACGCCGCCCGGCCGCGCGGTTAGCGGAAACACATGGCCTGGACGCACAAAATCAGCGCCGCCAACATTGTTATTGGCAAGCGCGCGCACGGTATTGCTGCGCTCTTCCGCGGAAATGCCTGTTTTTAGTCCATGTTTGACGTCAACCGAAACTGTAAAAGCCGTACCCAGAGGCGCATCGTTGACGGCCACCATCGGCCCGAGGTTCAGGCGTGCCGCTTTTTCATGGGTGATTGGCGCACAAATAATGCCGCTGGTGTGGCGGATAATGAACGCCATCTTGTCCGGCGTACAAAGTGAACCAGCGACAATCAAATCGCCTTCATTTTCGCGGTCATCGTCATCGGTGACGATAATCACTTCACCGCGGGCAAAAGCATCTAAAGCAGGTTGAATGTGTGAATCGGCCATGGTCGAGATTTAACGGCACTTGACCTAAGTCTCAAGCCTTTCGCGGCTTTTTAGGGCGTTTTAGAACGCAAACCAGCTCAATATGGTCAGACCAGAGAAACTGGTCGACACCAACCAGCGTTTCAACGACATATCCTGCCGCGATAAGGCGGGACGCATCGCGGGCAAAGCTTTCGGGTCGGCAGGACACATAAACCACACACGGCACCGATGCTTTGCACAACTGCTCAATCTGCGCGATCGCGCCCTGACGCGGGGGATCAAGCAAAACACCTTCATAAGTGTTCAGCTCATGCGGCAATAGAGGGCGACGAAACAGGTCGCGCTTTTCCTGTGTGATCTGTTTCAGGCCTTTGGCATGGCGCGACGCGTGTGAGAGGGCGGCCAAGGCCTTGGCATCGCTTTCGACCGCATGAACGGAAGCAATTTCGGCAAGACGAAGGGCAAAAGCACCAGACCCGCTAAACAGGTCGGCGACATGCTTGGCCTTGCTGGCTTTGAACGCAGCTATCGCGATTTCGGCCATTGCGGTTTCCGCAGCAGCGACAGCCTGAACGAAGCCGCCGGGCGGAGGTGTCAGTTGCGCATGGCCAACAGGCAGCACGGGCGGGCGAAACTGGACAAGAATATCGCCGTTCATCGACAGGCGCGCAAAACCGGCTGCGCGAGCAATGTCGGCGGCTCGCTCGCGTTGGCGCATTTCAATATCGCCCACATCATCAAGCGCAATATCGAGGCCACTATCGGTTGCAAGCACGCTGACAGAAGCCGTGCCGCGTTTGGGGCGAAAGCAGGTGAGAAGCTGGCGCAAGTCCGGTAAAGCTTTAATGATTTGCGGCGCGGCAATAAGACATTCTTTGACAGGCACGATTGTATGCGTGCGGCTTTGGTGAAATCCCAGATCGACATCAGTGTCATAACGTTCAAATGCGAATGTGACACGGCGGCGGGAACCGGCACCGCAAGTTATAAAATCATCGAGCGATTTATCGATGGCATGGCGCTCTAAAACATCGGTAATGAAATTCTTTTTGCGCGACATATAATCGGCGTGCGCCATGTCTTGCAGCGTGCAGCCGCCGCATGTACCAAAATGCAGGCAAAGATCATTAACCAGTGGGATCATAACAAATTTACAAATTTCAAATTTTTATATATTTTAAAGTCGAATTTATGAGGCAGCAATGACATCGCCAATCTTTACCAAAGAACAGTTCTTGGACTATCTTCAGCATGATAAATCTACGCCTGAGGAATACAAGGCTTTATTTGATGTTGCACGACGCGCCGCCAATTCGTCCATTGATAACAATCTTTTGGAAAAAGGCGTCACTCTCGACCCAAAAGATCCTCTCACACAAAAAGAAGCGCAGGCCTATGTAGATCGGATTTCTACGCTTATATCCAAAGACGATCAAGTAAGTGTGGAAGAAGTTGAAAAAGACTTTAACAATTTCTATGGTCGGCTCAACGAAAATTTGGACTCATTTTCCAGCCAAAAAATTTCGCTTGTTAAAGAGATTAATAGTTTAACAGCACAGTTTTCTAATATGCTTGAGAGTTCGAGGACGCCAGATGAACAACAAAAAATAGACAAGCTTAAAAATCAGAAAGCAGAAATAGTTGGCAAGATTGGCGAAATTCAAGCGACGCGGATAAATATTAGCGCCTATTTTAGTGAGAAAAAATAAGTCAGCTTTCAGCCATTTTGGCCACGATGCCGCAAAAAATGATCGGCAAGGACACAGGCCATCATCGCCTCGCCAACAGGCACAGCGCGAATGCCGACACATGGATCGTGCCGTCCCTTGGTTGAAATGTCTGTGTCGACGCCATCGCTTGTTACTGTTTTGCGCGGATTGAGAATTGAGGAAGTCGGTTTCACCGCAAACCGGACGACAATGTCCTGCCCCGTTGAAATACCACCGGCGATGCCACCGCTGTGATTGGATAAAAAGCCGGGTGTGTCGCCCTGCATGCGCATTTCGTCGGCATTTTGCTCGCCGCTCCATGAGGCCGCTTCAAAACCTGCACCAATCTCGACGGCTTTAACAGCCGGAATGCCCATCATGGCGCCGGCAAGATCGGCATCGAGTTTCGCATAAACAGGCGCGCCAAGACCCGCAGGAACATGCGAGGCAGTAATTTCAATAATGGCGCCAACAGATGATCCGTTTTTGCGAATGTCATCGAGATAGGTCTCAAAAAAAGCGGCCGCTTTTGCGTCAGGGCAATTGAAAGGGTTGCGCGTAAGCTCGTCCCAGTCCCAATTGCCGCGATCAATTTTATGCGGGCCCATCTGCACAAGAGCGCCGCGAACAACAATGGAAGGCACGATTTTGCGGGCGATGGCACCAGCGGCAACGCGCATCGCTGTTTCGCGTGCGGACGCCCGTCCGCCGCCGCGGTGTTCGCGAATGCCATATTTCTGCTCATAGGCATAATCTGCGTGCCCGGGTCGGTAGCTTGTTGCGATATCGCTATAGTCTTTCGAGCGGGCGTCTGTATTTTCAATCAGCATCGCAATCGGTGCGCCGGTTGTCTGTCCATCAAGAACGCCGGACAAAATTTTCACCTCATCGGCTTCGCGGCGCTGTGTCACAAATTTACTTGTGCCGGGTTTGCGCCGATCAAGAAAAAACTGAATCTCGTTTGTATCGATCTGAATTTTTGGCGGGCAACCATCAACAACACAGCCTATTGACGGGCCATGGCTTTCACCAAATGTCGTGACGCGAAAGAGATGGCCAAAACTGTTATGCGACATTTCTCATCCTTGAAAAAACAGAACATTGTGGCTCTGTTCGAATAGATAAACATTTACATGTTTACTACATAGCAAGCAATTGATTGCGTTCAATGTAAAGTAAATCAATACTAAAGAAAATAATTTGCGACTTATGTCGGGAGATGATTTAGATGACATCGATTTCAAGCTTGCTTGGTGCACTGAGCCCAATCTTTTCACAGATTTTCGGCAGTAGCTATTCGAGCCAATTCGGCACGGTGCCGGGTCTGCCCAGCCCTTACACACAGCTTGGCGTACCGCAGGGCGGCTACCAATATCCGCAAGTACAAACAGGTTTTTACGGGAATGGCACAAGTGCTACAGGGCAGAACTGGGGCAATTACAACCCGTATTATCAGGGTGGTTCTTATCCGCAAACGGGTAACCAGAATCCATTTGGCAACCAGTACCAGACAACACCGCCATTCGTTGGTGGATATTATCCAACTTATCCAGGTGCAGGCCAGAACAATCCGCTTTACCAGAGTTTTTACAGCGTTGCCTCAGCCGATTTTACACTGACGCGCCTTTACGGATTTACCAAAGATCCGGCCAATACAAATACTTACATTTCGCGCGGTGGTCAGCGCTTCACGCTTCAGGTTCAAAATTATGGCGGGTTGCAGCTCGTGCGTGTTGTTCCTTATACAGGCACAACCACAACAACCAATCCGCAGGAAGTGCAGCAGCTGACAACGCTTTTGCAGAGCGTCACGGAATTCAGCAATCCGCAAAATTTAAATGCCAACAGCGCGCTCGGTGTGCTGTCACGCGCCGGTTATGATTATGTTGCAACAGTGCCGTCACAAGCTCTTCTTGCTGATGCGCCCGCAACCTATCTTGTTAAAAACCGCAGCACAGGCCAGACAATCCAGTTTAGCGAAGGCGGCTACCGCGCGCCGAACTCTGCAATTGTCAGCAATGTGACCGCAACAACAGTCGCAAACTCAAACAGCACATTGCAAAGCGCTTTGAACGGCGTCACGCGCCAGGATGCCAACACGTTGCTGCTGGCTTTGGGCTTTGGTATCGTCAACAATATTCAGGCCGGAAATGGCCTGATCACATACAGCCACAGCGATGGCCGTCAGGTCACGTTCACTGATGCCAGCACCACAACGCAAACAGGCGGCATCAGCAATGTGCAGGTCACGGGCGGTGCTACTTCCACAACAACAACTGAAGCCACATTGCGCGCACGTCTTGTGGGCCAGAGCTATGCCAATGCCGCTAATATCCTGACAAACGAATTTGGATTTCAAGCCGCTTATCCGCCAGGCGGATGGGGACAACCTGTATTCACCGCGCAAGATGGCCGCACCGTTAATCTCATTACCAATTCATATGGGTACGTCAGTGACATACGCGTGAATGGCGGCACGGCAACAACAGGCACATTGCCAGCAAATCTTGCAAACGGCATTAATCTTGTCACAAACGGAATTATTGCCGCGCAGCAGCAGCTGGACGCAACAATGTCCGGCCTTGGCTACACGCTGGTTTCGGGTGTGTCGAGCGATCTGAACAACCGTCAATATCGCGGTGCCGATGGCCGCACGTTCCAGACACGCGTTGACAGCACATCAGGCACAAACGTACACGTTGCTTTAAGTGAAGTTTCAGCAACAGGTTCCACAAGTCTTCCAGCTGAACTGGCACAAGGTTTGAGCTTTCCTGATTATCCAAACTATCCAGCGCAAACGCAGCTTCATCAGCGGATGCAGCAGCTCGGCTATCAGATACAGCGCGGAAACAACGGCTATTATTACGTCAAAGACGGCCGGAGCTACATCGCCACGCGCGAAGTCCTGCCTTACATGACGAATGTCTATCCGACACAGGCAAAATATAACTTCCGTGAAATAACCAATGGCGCAGTTCTGCCAATACCAACGCCAACACCAACATCAGGCGTCGTGCTGTCGGGCAGCTTCAATGATGTTTACAGCTATCTTGTGCAGCAGAGCGGCGGCTATATGCCGACGCAGCGAACCATCACGGCTCCTGTCGGAAACCCTTCGGCGGATGGTTCTTCAACCACGCAAATGCAGACGCTTTATACCGCTGGCGGCATTGATTATGTCATCGATCAGCCAGCGCAATATAACGGCGTTTACACGCTGCGCCGTTACAGCGTTAACCCGCAGGCTGTTCTTTAAAAAAACTAATCACCATTGACGACTGAAATATCCGGCGCTGCCGGATTTTTCATGCCGACAATATGGTAGCCCGCATCGACATGATGAATTTCGCCTGTGACGCCGCGCGACAGGTCGGAGAGGAAATACATGCCCGCATCGCCAACTTCATCAATGCTGACGGTCCGTCGCAGCGGCGAGTTCAATTCATTCCACTTTAAAATATACCGGAAATCGCCAATGCCTGATGCCGCCAAGGTTTTGATGGGGCCTGCCGAAACAGCATTGACGCGGATGTTTTTCTCACCGAGATCTGCCGCCAAATAACGCACCGAGCATTCAAGCGCGGCTTTGGCGACGCCCATCACATTGTAATGCGGCATCCATTTTTCGGCGCCGTAATAGGTCAGCGTCAGCATCGACCCGCCATCACTCATCAGCTTTTCGGCGCGCTGCGCCAGCGCGGTGAAAGAATAGCAGGAGATGAACAGTGATTTTGTGAAATTGTCGGCGCTGGTGTCGACATAACGGCCCGTCAGCTCATCTTTGTCGGAAAAAGCGACAGCATGAACGAGAAAGTCGATTTTTCCCCATTTGCTCTTCAAAAGAGCAAAAACCGCATCCATGCTGACGGGGTCTGTTACATCGCAATGGCCTGCGATCAGCGCATCAATTTCCGCGCCGAGCGGTTCAACCCGTTTTTTCAAGGCATCCCCCTGATAGGTCAGGGCAATTTCGGCACCCGCGGCATGCGCCGCTTTGGCAATGCCCCATGCAATCGACATTTTATTGGCGACGCCAAAAATAATGCCTTTTTTGCCCTTCATCAACTGCGAACTCATGCTCAAGCAACTCCTGTCTCAACCAGTGTCCTAGCGGATAAGGCCTTGTGAAAAAAGGGGGCAGGGTCAAGTTTTAGAAATTGAATTCGCTGCCGCGCACCGTGTAAGGGGCTGTCGCCCGCATATTTGCGGCATAATCTTTTAAAGCCGCATCTGTGTTTTCGGGCAAAGTGACGGCCAAGGTCACATAAAAATCCCCTGCCACGCCTTTTGTCGCCATTCCCTTGCCTTTGAGTCGCAAAACCTTGCCGCTATTGGAGCCGGGCGGGATGGTCATCTCGACAGGGCCGCCTAAAGTCGGCACGCGGATCTTTCCACCCAGAACGGCCTCGTCCAGCGTGATCGGCAGGCTAAGATAGACGTCCTTGCCCTGATTTCTCAAAAACGGATGGTCGGCAACATCGATCGTCAGCAAGACGTCGCCGGGTGTCTGGCCCTGCGCCCCGCCGGCCTGGCCTTTCAGCCGAAGCACGCTGCCCTTTTGCGATCCTGCCGGAACATTGACCTTAAGCGTGCGCCCGTTTGAAAGCGACAGCTGGCGCTCGGTGCCGCGCGCCGCCTCTAAAAAAGACAGATGGAGCGTTGCGCTCACATCCTGCGCTTTGCCTTGCGGGGCAAATCCATCGCTCTGAAAACCGCCGCCACCACCAAAAAGTCCGGAAAAAATATCTTCAAAGCCACCACCACCGCGGCCGGGCCGCGCACCGCGTGCGCTGCCAAAATCAAAATTGAAGCCTTCAAAACCCTGCGCGCTGCCAGCACCGCCGCCGCCCGGAAAGCCGGTGAAACGTTCCTTGCCTTCGGCATCAATCTCGCCGGCGTCAAAACGTGGTCGCTTTTTTTCATCGCCTACAATTTCATAAGCAGAATTCAATTCTGAGAATTTTTGCGCAGCGGTCGGGTCAGATGTGTTGCGATCAGGGTGCAGCACCTTCGCGCGCTTGCGAAAGGCTTTCTTGATGTCGGCAGCGCTGGCGGTTTTAGCAACGCCAAGCACGGTGTAAGGGTCACGCATAAGGCCATCAACTCAAAAACGGACATAAAATCATGCCGTTGAGATGGATTTAAGAGCCGATCAGGCCAATGACAAGCGGCTGGCTCGGAATTAGCGCGTTTTGCGCCAAGGGGAGACATCGCTCAGCTGCCATTTACTGGCTTTGTGACAGGCCTCGGCCTTGTACCAGTCTTTGTGCGTGTCCTTGCCGTAGGAAATCAGAAGGTCACGGCAACTGGTATTGTCTGGTTTTCCAAGATTGGCGAGCGGAACAACCATGCCTGAAATGCCGGTGGCCTCATTGGTCCACGGCGATGAAATGGCGCTGCCTTTTTCAGGCAAAGCTGTGCTCAAAACCGCAACAACAGCGTCCTGGTCGCCTTTGGAGAAGTTTTGCGGCGTGCTGTCGCCGATGGAGCCTGTAATGTCGCTTTGCGCATCAAGTGTGAATGGCTTGCCGCCTGAGGACGTGGTGCTGGCTGTTTTAATCGAGCCTGTTGTCTCGCTGGTTGCAGATGTGTTCGGCAGTTTTTCACTGGAAACGGCGGCAACAGGGGCGGGTGTTGATGTCAGGCTGGCGTCTGCGGTGGTTGCCGGGGTTGACTTGCTGCCCAGCATTGAGCCCAGAGGAATATTGATCGAGCCGCACCCGCCAAGAAAAAGGCCAGTGGAGAGAAGGCTTGCTAATCGCAATGCGCGGCGGCGCATGATAAGACTGGAACAAACAGACAAAAGACGAGCCCCGCTACAATGACAGATACACACCAGAAAAGCGCAACAAGGTTAACGGACAGTAATTTTCTTCACGAAAAAGAACCGTGGCTGCTCTTTTCGCGCTGGTTTGCCGAGGCTGAGGCATCAGAGCCCGACAACCATAACGCGATGACGCTGGCCACCGTCGATGCCGATGGTCTGCCGGATGCCCGCATTGTTTTGCTCAAAGAGGTGTCATCTGAAGGCTTTGTCTTTTTTACAAATACAATGAGCGCCAAGGGGGAGGAGCTGGCCGCGCAACCAAAAGCGGCCATTGTCTTTCACTGGAAATCGCTGAACCGGCAGGTGCGTGCGCGCGGCATTATTGAGCCTGTTACCGATGCGGAGGCCGATGCCTATTTCAACTCTCGGCCGCGCGGTGCGCAGATCGGCGCCTGGGCGTCCCTGCAATCGCAAACCATGCCGCAACCGACATCACTGACAGAGCGCATCACCGAATTTGAAAACCGTTATGACGGCAAAGCTGTGCCACGGCCGCCCCATTGGAGCGGTTACCGTTTGAAACCTTTATCGATTGAGTTTTGGGCCGACAGGCCGTTTCGCCTGCATGATCGGCTGGTGTTTACCAGTTCTTTGTATTATCAAAATTGGACGACGCAGCAACTGTTCCCTTGACGCTGGCAAACAATGCGTCGGTGCGAAATGTCGTGAACCTGTCGTCAAGTTTGGCAAGCGACGGGTTTGAAGAGCTCATATAAAACTTGCGCCAGTTTTTGCCTTCTGGGGTTTGCTGCGCAAGCCCTTGGCCAGATTTTGCAGTTCTGACAAAATTGGCTTTGATCGGTGCAGCAAGCGCGCCAGATGCGACAACGCCTTTGCTCTGCCCGTCTGTTCCTGAATGTTGCGAAGAGGTCTGGTTTTCCTGCGCGCCTTTGTTTTCGCGCATTACAGCATTACCAAAACGTGCCTGTGTGTTGATCGAGGAGCCGCTCAGCCCGCTCGTTCCGACATTCACCTGTGACACGTTGATATTCATAATCTTATTAGATCATGCGCAGGTTGAGGGCGCTTTAAAAAACGCGCTTAAAATCAGGTAAACAATTGCGTTTTAGGCAATAAAAAACCCCCGGCACTCAGGCGAGGGCCGGGGGTTTTGAAGAATTTAAAGTTTAAGCTTTTGTCGTTGTCTGATTGTTCACAAGAGTTTCGAAGCTTTGTAATGGCGTGGAACTGTAATTCGTTAAAAGCTTGCCGATCGTCGATGGAGTTGTTGTCGACTGTGTAAAGAGTTTGTCATAATCGCTGGAATTTGTAGTTTTGAAATCTTTGAAAAGGTCATTCAGATTGGACTGTCCGTCAATGCCCTGCCAATCAGAATTTTTAGGCTGAATAAACAGATCTGCGAATTCCTGACCGGAAATTGTCCCGTCGCTTGAGGCCGTAAGTGAGCCGTCAGCAGGGTTAGATTTGAAAATACTTTTCTGGTCAACTTCAGCAAAAACATAATTTGCAAAAGTTTCCGCAGTAATTTTTCCGCTGCCATCTTGAAGCTGCTTTGTGTCGATGGCAAAGCCGCGGTCTTTTAGAAAAGCAGCGGTTTGATCTGAGGTGAGCGTATCGAGTTTGTTGTCTTTAAAATAAGCAACAAGTTCATCACGTGTTATTTTTCCTGTGCCGCTTTTATTGATAAGCGCCAGCTGCGTCGCTGCAAGCTTTTGCTCGGCTGGGTTGGCACTTGATTTAAAGTCCTGGCTGATGTCCATGTCGCCAACAACCTTGCCAGTTTCTTTGAAGTATTGTTTGGCAAAATTGATAACTTTGGCTCCTGTTGCAGGATTGTAGCCTGCAGATGCCACAATCTGGGCTGCTTCGCCTTGTGGTTTTTTGCGCGCCTGTTTTAAAAGTTTTTTTCTGTCTTTTGGAGACAGGCTTTCGAAAGACTGCTGGCTTGCAATGTTTTCAGCGTATGGGCTTGGTACACCTTGTGCTTGCAGCTTTGAATACAAAGCTTGTCCATTGCTGGTAAAATTGCTTTTCGCTTTTGCGAGACCCCGGCCCCACAACCATTTTCCGATAAAGAAAGCGGCAAGGCCAGCCGCTGCTATGATTGTAACTGGGTTTGTTGCCAGTGCGCCCATTGTCGCCAGCATGCTTCCACCGCCAACGACTGTTGCTCCGGGGACAACTACGCCTGCTGTTGTTGCAGCAGCGCCTGCACCTGCAGCACCTGCGCCTGCCGCAGCACCGCCAATTCCTAAAAACCCGCCAAGCGCTGTTGCACCGCCGGTTAAGGTCCCTGTGGCAAGTGCGCCATGAATGAAAATCGGTGCTGCTGCTGAGAGCGCCGAAAAGCCTACACCTTTTACAGTGTTCTTAAATCCACCGCCGTTGAAAAGTGACATGGCGGCATTTGTGGCCAAATCCGCACCGTATTGTCCGCCCTGGCTGGACATGACTTGATCCCATACATTTTTTTGAGTTGGCGGTACTGTTGCAACACGAGGGCGTATTGATAGCGGATCATTCATAACTTAACTCCTGAACGCAAAACTGAACTTGCAATCAGGATAACGAATACAAATATTAATTTCAACGAAAACGCTGCAAATACAGGGTTAATCAGCGCTCTATGTTATATTAAACTGAATAGAAATAATATTCATGTTTAATTTAGCGCGCTGTTAACTCTGCGTTTTAAGTATTCGTTTTGGTCAGTATAATCAGTCAGATCAGTGTTTTACGTCTGGGTTCAAAATGTTTTGCGTCGTATGAGATGAATATAGCGCGAAAAAAAAGTTACGTGCGTCAATGTTCTGTTTATGATGAAGGTTCAAATGCAAGACACTCATTTCAAGATTGCGGCTGTCCAGATGAATGTCGGCAGCGACAAAACAGCAAATCTGGTGCGGGCAACACAGTTAATCGCGCAGGCTGTTGAGCGCGATCAGCCCGATCTTATCGCCCTTCCTGAAATGTTCGACTATGCCGGTGATACATCTTCAAAACGCGCGCAGGCCGAAGTGCTGGGCGAGGGCGAGGCCTATAAAATGCTGCAAGCCGCAGCGCTGCAGCACAAGGTTTTTATTCATGGCGGCAGTTTCCATGAATGGCGCGAGGATGCGCAGCGTATTTCAAATACGACGGTTGTTTTCAATCCACAGGGCGTGCAGATCGCGCTCTATCGCAAACTTCATCTGTTCGACATCATCACGCCGTCCGGTGTTGATTACCGTGAAAGTGCGCAGATTGCCGCGGGTAATGACGTCATCACCTATGAGGCCAACGGACTGACCATTGGTTGTGCCATTTGCTACGACCTCCGCTTTCCAGATCTTTTTCAGGCATTACGGGTTAAAAATGCCGATCTGATTGTTTTACCGTCGGCCTTCACGCGTGAAACGGGCCGCGTGCATTGGGACATTTTGCTGAAAGCGCGTGCAATTGAAACGCAAACCTACATTGTCGCGCCTGCTCAAACAGGGCAGTTTACACAAAATGGGAAAGCGCGCTTTACCTATGGCCATAGTCTTATTGTTGACCCGTGGGGACAAATGCTGGCGCAAGCTGAAGAGCAGGATGCGGTCATTTGCGCTTCCATATCGCGCACAAGGCTGACGCAGATCCGCAGCGGTATACCCGTCGACAAACACAGGCGGTTTGCACCGCCTGCGCTGAACAAGGCTTAGGCTGGGACGTCGATGACAAGAATTTCAGCATCTGTTACCGCTGAAATCTGAATCATGTTTGTACCGCTGACTTCTGCACCATCGCCTTTTTCCAGTGTTTCGCCGTTCACTTTAAAAGACCCGTGTGAGCCAAGAATATAGGCCTGATGCTTGATTGCTTGGCTCAAGCTCGTGCCAGCTTTCAGCCTGCCGCCATAAATCGCAGCGTCCTGGTTGATGTAAAGCGCACCGCTGTCTTTATCTTCATCGCGTCCGGACACAAGAAGACGCAAAGCATCGTCGACAGGCGCTTGCGGAAATGACGCCTGTTCCCAGCGCGGAGCAACATTCTCTTTGTCGGGATAGATCCAGATTTGATACAGCCGTGTCTCTTCCGCACTGTCATTCTTTTCAGAATGCGTCACGCCGGAGCCCGCGCTCATGACCTGGACCTCGCCGGCCTGTGTGGTGCCCTGGTTGCCAAGATTGTCGGCGTGCATGATCGCGCCTTGCCGCACATAGGTGATGATTTCCATATTGTCATGCGGATGCGCACCAAACCCATGGTGAGCCGCGATAACATCATCATTAATCACGCGAAGGGCGCCAAACCCCATCCGTTCGCGATTGGCGTAGCGTGCAAAACTGAAATGATGACGTGCATTCAGCCAGCCGTGGTCGGCGTGGCCCAGATCATTGTATTTATAAATTTTGAGCATGTGACGCTCCTTTCATGGAGGAGCAGATAAGTCACAAAATTTGCAAAACAAGCCTTCGTGCGGTGCTGCGCTCTAAAGCCCGACGCAGATATATTTGATATCGAGGTAGTCCTCGACACCGTATTTTGAACCTTCGCGACCCGAACCGCTGTCTTTGACGCCGCCAAAAGGGGCAACTTCGGTGGTGATCACACCGGCATTGATGCCGACCTGACCATAACGCAGCTGTTCTGACACACGATGTGCGCGTGCAAGGTCCGTTGTGTAGAAATAGGCGGCAAGACCAAAAGGCGTGGCATTGGCTTTTGCAATCACTTCCTCTTCGTTCTCGAATTTGAAAAGCGGCGCGACAGGCCCAAAGGTTTCTTCATTCGCAATCAGCATGTCCTGTGTCACATCGGTCAATACGGCTGGCGTAAAAAGCAAGCTGTCTTTTTTTACGTTTTCATGACCGCTGACAAGTTTTGCGCCTTTTGCAAGGGCGTCATGAATATGCGCTTCAACCTTGGTCACGGCTTTGGCCTCAATCAACGGGCCAATGGTGACACCCTGTTCAAATCCGTCTCCCACTTTCAGTTTTTCGACCTCAATGACGAAAGCCTTTGCAAAAGCCTCATAAATACCGGCCTGCACATAGATGCGGTTGGCACAGACACAGGTCTGTCCGGCATTGCGGAATTTTGAGGCAATGGCACCGCTGACAGCTTTTTCAAGATCGGCATCGTCAAAAACGATGAAAGGTGCGTTGCCGCCTAGCTCCATCGACATGCGTTTCATATTCGCGCTCGCCGCGCTGGCAAGTTTTTTGCCCACTGCGGTTGAACCGGTAAACGTAATTTTTGCGACATTTGGATGGTTGCAAAACACATCGCCGATCGGCGGCGCGATACCGGTGATGATGTTGACAACGCCCGCAGGAATGCCGGCCTGCTCGCAGAGCAAACCATACGCAAGACCGGAATAGGGCGTCAGCTCTGATGGTTTGATGACGAAGGTGCAGCCTGCGCTAAGCGCAGCGCCAAGTTTGCGCGCGATCATTGCGGAGGGAAAATTCCACGGCGTAATGGCAGCGACAACGCCGACAGCCTGTTTGATGACATGAATGCGCCGGTCTGGCCACGGCGAGGGGATGGTGTCGCCATAAATACGGCGTGCCTCTTCGGCAAACCATTGAATATATCCGGCGCTGCCTAAAACTTCGCCTTTGGCTTCGGCGACAGGCTTGCCCTGCTCAAAGGTCAGCAAGGCGGCAAGATCATCGGCATTACTGCGGATCAGCGCTGCCAGTGCCAGCATTTTTTCAGAGCGAGCAGCTGCCGTCAGGCCAGACCATAAAGGAAAAGCGCGGCTTGCCGCTTCAATCGCAAGATTTGCACCCTCAGCGCCGCAGTCCGGCACAGTGCCGATTTGCGCGCCAGTTGCAGGGTTTACAACTTTAAGAAGAGGTGTTTTTGCAAAACTGACCCATTTTCCATCGATAAAATTTGTCTCTCGCAGCCATTTTGCATTTTTTTGTGTCATTTGAAGTGTTGCTCTCTTTTTATCGGCTCTTAAAACCATTAGCTGTTTTACAGGCGATTCAAAACCCGAAATCGCCTTTTCAAGTAGCCCTTATGGTTTGATTGATGCGTGTTTATTTTGCATTTGCGCTTTTTGCCTGTCTTGGCCTCGTGTCCTGCGGCAAGAGCGATGAGAAGCAGGCTGTGCCTGCGGGGCCGCGCGTCACCGTTGTGAAGGTGGCAACGCATGGCTTGCAGGAAACCCTTCTGGCCAGTGGCACATTGGTAGCGCGCAGCGAAGTGCGGGTCACGGCGCAGGTTGAAGGCCTTTCTGTTTTGTCTTTGAATGTCGATGCGGGCGACCATGTGAAGCAAGGCGATGTGCTTGCCGTGCTGGATGACAAATCTTTTGGTGCGCAGATGGCGCAAAACACCGCCAACCTCGCACGCGCGACGGCGGGCGTTGTAGAATCGCGCCGCGCATTGGCGCGAACAACAGCCCTCAAAAACAAGGGCTATTCCACGTCACAGCAATTGGACGAGCGCATCAACGCCGCGCGGGCGGCAACGGCTGATGAAGCTGCGATGCAGGCCATGCGTGATGATCTGCAGACAAAAATGTCGCGCACCAAAATTATTGCGCCAACCGCAGGCCTGATTGCCTCACGAAACGCAAAAATCGGGATGATCGCAAGCGCGGTCGACCCGCTGTTTATTCTGATTGCCGATACAAAAGTTGAACTCGAAGCGCAAATTTCAGACACGCAGCACAACCGCGTGCATGAAGGGCAAAGCGCCGCTGTGACCGTTCCGGGTTTTGAAACACCTATTACAGGATCTGTTCGCCTTGTCTCACCGCAGATTGACCCAGCAACGCGTCTCGGCACGATCCGCGTATCGCTCGACAGCGAAAAACCTGTCTCTGTTGGCGGCTATGCCCGCGCGGAAATTACGGTTGCAAAGCGTGAGGCGCTGGCGGTTCCGCTTTCCGGCGTCAGCTATCAGAACGGCAAAGCCAGTGTGCAAAAAGTCGTTGATGACAAGGTCGTCACCACACCTGTAAAAACGGGCATTGTCAGCGATGACGGTTTTGTCGAAATTCTTGAGGGCTTAAAGGCTGACGAAAACATTGTCAGCAAAGCGGGCACGTTCCTGCGCGATGGGGACCTTATAACGCCTGTGTCTGACGGCGCATGAGGGGCATTAATTTTTCAGCTTGGTCGATCCGTGCGCCGACAACGTCAATTGTTCTTTTTGTTGTGTTGTGTGCGCTGGGCTTTGTGTCGTTCTCGCACCTGTCGATTACACGTTTTCCAAACATCAATGTTCCGCTTATTTCCGTGACCATTGTTCAAGGCGGCGCTGCGCCTGCTGAACTTGAAACCCAGGTGACGAAGCGTGTCGAAGACGCGTTGTCGGGCATCACCGGCGTCAAGAACCTGATCTCGACACTGACAGATGGCCAGTCGGTGACCACCGCTGAATTCCGCCTTGAGGTGGATGTCGACCGGGCGTTGAACAATGTTAAAGATGCGGTCGCGCGTATTCGTGGCGATTTGCCGCGCACCATCAATGAACCCATTATTCAGAGCATTGATGTGGAAGGCCAGTCGATCCTGACCTATGCCGTGACCTCACCCGCAATGACGCTCGAGCAATTGTCATGGCATGTTGATGATGTGCTTATCCGCGCCGTGCGTGGCCTGAAAGGCATTGGCCGCGTTGAGCGTTATGGCGGCGTCGACCGCGAAGTGCAGATCAAGCTTGATCCCGACCGTTTGCTCGCGCTTGGCGTAACGGCAGCGGAAGTCAACCGCCAGCTGAAAATGACCAATATCGACCTTGCGGGCGGGCGCGGCGAACTTGGCGGCAAAGAACAGGCCATTCGCACGCTTGCAGGTGCAAAGCAGGTCGCGGATTTGAAACAGACGCGCATCGTCCTGCCCGGTGGCCGCAGTGTGGTTCTTGGTGAGCTGGGGCAGGTGATTGACGGCTATGAGGAACCGCGTGATTTTGCGCGGCTGAACACGCAGCCTGTTGTCGCTTTTGCCGTCTTTCGCGCCAAAGGCGAAAGCGATGTGGAGGTCAAGCAGCGTGTTGAAGCCAAAGTCACGGAATTGCGCGCGCAAAACCCGGATGTGGGCCTCAGCCTGATCGACGATGCCGTGCATTACACCTATGGCAATTATCTTGCGACCATGGAAACACTTATTGAAGGCGCTGTTCTCGCCGTCATCGTTGTGTTCTTGTTTTTGCGCAACTGGCGCGCAACGCTGATCGCTGCAATTGCGCTGCCGCTCTCGATTATTCCTACATTCTGGGCAATTGATATTGCCGGATTCTCGCTCAATCTCGTCAGCCTTCTGGCGCTGACACTTGTCACCGGTATTCTTGTCGATGATGCGATCGTCGAAATTGAGAACATTGTCCGGCATATGCATATGGGGAAAAGCCCCTATCGCGCGTCAATGGAAGCTGCCGATGAAATCGGTCTTGCCGTTATCGCCATTACCCTGACGATTGTCGCGGTCTTCGCGCCTGTCAGCTTCATGAGCGGCATTGCCGGGCAATATTTTAAACAGTTCGGGATTACGGTTGCGGTTGCCGTGTTGTTTTCGCTTCTCGTCGCACGCCTGATTACGCCGATGATGTCGGCTTACCTGATGCGCGAAACGCCGCCCGAAGATCTCGAAGACAACAGGTTTTTAAAACGCTACACACGCTTTCTCGAAAAAACCCTGAACCATCCTTATCTCACAATGCTCGCCGGTGTGGTGCTGTTTGTGATTTCGATTTATTCGATTGGTTTTTTGCCAACTGGTTTCATCCCGCCGGGAGATTCAAGCCGGATCGTCGTTTCGCTTGAATTGCCGCCGGGTGCGACACTGGAAGACACGCGCAAAACAGGCGATCTGATTACGCAAAAACTGCACGCCTTTCCCGAAGTTAAAAACGTGTTTGTGCTGGGCGGCATCTCGGCCAGTGGTGCGCTTGAAATCCGCAAAAGCGCATTGATCGTCACGCTTGTGCCAAAAACGAAGCGTTCACTGAGCCAGCGTGCGATCGAGGTAAAAATCGGCCAAACGCTTGCGACATTGCCAGATTTGCGTGCGTTTTACGTGAATGAGCGCGGCGAGCGCGAATTTGCCATCGGCGTTGTCGGCACAGACCCCAATGCTTTGAATGACGGGGTTTCGAAACTGGAAGCGGCTCTGCGTAAAGAAAAGGGCTTTCGCGGTGTTGCCGCAACGGCCGCGCTTGACCGCCCCGAAATACGCATTGACCCGCGCCTTGATGTTGCAGCGGAACTTGGAATTGCGCCTGAGCTGATTTCAGAAACGCTGCGCGTGGCGACGATCGGCGATATTGATGCCAACCTGCCGCAATTTAATACCGGAACGCGGCAAATTCCGATCCGCGTTGAACTTGACCAGAAAGCCCGCTCCGACTTGGCGCTTCTTGCGGCATTGGGTGTGCGCTCCGGCGCGGGTAAAGTTGTGCCGCTTTCGGCGGTCGCCAATATAAGTTTCGGACAGGGGCCGTCGTCAATCGAACGGTTCAACCGCGTCCGCCGTGTGGTGCTTGGCGCTGAACTTGCAAATGGTCTGCAGCTTGGAGAGGCCGCCGCGCGCGTGCAGCAGATTGCCTCGCAAAAAGACTTCTTTCCCGCTGGCGTCGGCCTTGCGCCAACGGGCGATGCAGAAGTCATGGGCGAGGTGTTTTCAGGCTTTGCCCTTGCCATGGGCGCAGGCATGATGATGGTTCTGGCCGTACTGGTGCTGTTGTTTGGCAGTGTCTTTCACCCGATCACAATTTTGCTGTCGCTGCCGCTTTCAATCGGCGGCGTTATCCTTGCGCTGCTGCTTACAAACAATGCCGTGAGCATGCCCGTCGTCATCGGCATTTTGATGCTGATGGGGATTGTCACAAAAAATGCGATCATGCTTGTCGATTTCGCCGTTGAAAAAGAAGCGGAAGGCATGCCGACGAAAGACGCGATCATCGATGCCGGACGAAAGCGCGTGCGGCCGATCGTCATGACGACGATTGCGATGACGGCTGGCATGATGCCAACCGCATTAGGTCTTGGCGAGGGCGGCGAGTTTCGTGCGCCGATGGCGATTGCCGTGATTGGCGGACTGCTGGTTTCGACCGTCCTAAGCCTGATTTTCGTGCCGTCTTTCTTCGTCATTATGGACAAAGCCAGCCATAAGACAGGCCACTTTTTTGGCCGGTTTTTGGGGCCGCGCGAAGACGATGTCTAGGCGCCGGGCTCCGGCTTTTCTTTTGGATAGATGAATCTTGTTGTCTCGACTGTTATGAAAGTGAGATCACTTTGCATCACGCGGCGCTTCATCGTGACAGTCCAGTGCGTCTCATCTTCATTAATATCGTAGAGGGCGTAGCCAGCTGCGCGGCGTGAATGCTCCGGATCGGCCGAGGCCGAGGGCACGCCTATCGCGTGAAAAGGATAAGACGGTCCGCTGTAATCCTGACGCTGCGCCTCATGCATGTGCCCGTAAAGCACAAGCTCAGCCCCTTGCATTTTCAGGACATTGATAAAGTTTTTCCCGTCTTTCAACCGTTTTGAATGTTTGCTTTTGCGGACGCGCAGCGGATGGTGGACAAGGACAATACGAAACTGATGCTGCGTTCCAAGTTGATGCAAAACGCCGCCGATGCGCTCCAGCTGCATATCGCCCATGCGCCCCGCCGCCGAAAAGGGGCGGGTGGCAATCGCGCTCGATGTGGCGACAAACGCAACATTTCCGCAGTGATGAACAAAAGGAAACCTGTGGTCTTGCGGATAGTCAGGTTTCATCCACGCGGTCAGCATCTTCATGCCAATATCAAGCGCGCCCGGCACATATGCATCGTGATTGCCTGGAATGACCGTAATTTTTTCAACAGGCGCGACGGTTTCCAGCCATAATTTTACGGCCTCATATTCCTCGCGAAGCCCAAGATTGGTCAGATCGCCCGTGACCACATAATGGTTGGGATGAAATGTTTTGATATCATCGACAAGCCGGCCAAGAATTTCGGGCTTGTGAATGGCATCGCGGCCATTCCACCAGTTGAGATAGCCAAACAGCCGTTTTGAAAACAGCGCCTTCGTGCCAAAGCGCGGCAACGGCGCAAGATGGATGTCTGACAGATGGGCAATTGTGATTGTCATGTTGAAGCGTTGAGGCCTAGCGCCCCTCGCGGTACCAGGCAAGGGCGATAAAGCCTAAAGTCATCAGGAAAGCGGCAAAGCCCTGAAGCAGCGGATAGGTTTCAATGCCTTTGAGATCGCTGACATGGCGCTGCACAATGCCTGCCCAGCCAGCACCTTTTGCCACATCGCCCTCCTGCACAAAGCGAAGGCGCGGGACATGAAACTGCTGCTTTTCATTCAGGCGCACGGCGTCACCACCGGTCGACGCTGCAAAAGCGCCTAAATTTTGCGTTGTTGATCGCATGTCGGCAAATTCAAGCGGGTTTGGCGGACCCACGGCAACAAGCGTGGCGCGCGTGCCTTGGCTGACGCGGTAAAGTCCGGGAAGTTTTGCGTCCACATTTGTGCGCCATAGTCCTGGCTGGTCCTGCCGCAGGCGCCGCGTTTCGATGGCGCCATCAGGGCGCTGTACCTGCACGGCAGTGCCGGCCTGTTCCATGCTCTGGCGCTCGATTAAAAGCGACGCTCCGTTTTGATGGGCGCGCAGCGCTTCCTGTTCAAGCTCAGGCTCTTTCATCAGCCAATGCACGATACGGCGCAGCAAATCCGTGTGCGGGCCGCCGCCTTCAAAGCCGCGCGCCCATAACCAGATCTGGTCAGACAAAAGCGTGGCAACGCGACCCTTTTCAACTTCACCTAGCACCAGAAGCGGTTTGTTGTCGGGGCCGGTCATCACCGCTTTTGCAGTGTGATGCACATCGACATCAATGGCGCGGAACCAGTGGCTCCATTGCGGCTTGTCCTTGCTCCAGCCCGGCAGGGCGCGCGTGACAGGATGGCGCTGCCCAAGCTCGGTGAGATTTGGCACAAACGGTTTTTGCAAGGTCATACCCGTTGGTGTGACGGGGAGGACATCGGCAAGCGACGTCTGATAAACGCTGTCGATCCCTGAATCTTCCGGGCCCGACACGACAAGAATAGCACCGCCGCCGCGCACATAGTCTGCCATGTTGCTGAAATAAATCATGGGCAGAATGTTGCGCCGCTCATAACGGTCAAAAATGATCAGATCAAAATCATTGATTTTGTCCTGAAACAGTTCACGCACGGGAAATGCGATCAAGGAGAGCTCACGCACCGGCGTCGCATCCACCTTGTCCGGCGGCCGCAAAATGGTGAAATGGACAAGGTCGACCGCGGGGTCGGATTTGAGCAGATTGCGCCATGTGCGCTCGCCGGTGTGCGGCTCGCCGGAGACCAGAAGAACGCGCAGGTTTTCGCGCACGGCCTTAATGGCGATGGCCGCGCGGTTGTTCAGCTGTGTCAGCTCGCCATCGGCTTTGGCAACGCTGATTTCGACAACATTTTCGCCCGGGGTGGTAATTTCAACGACGCGTTCAAGCTCGGTGCCGACTTTAACGGCCTCTGTCGAAACCACAGCACCGTTCAGCGCAATCGTGACCTGCGCCATGTCATTGATCTGCGCGCTGTCGTCGATGCGAAAGCGAAAATGTGCGCTTGCATTGAGAACGGCAAAACGGGGTGCATCGATCAGGGTCACGCGGCGGTCACGTTCATTGTCCACACCGGTGATCAGCGCATGCAGCGGTGCTTTAAACGGCAAAGCAACGTCTTTTTGCGGCACATCATGCACAGCGCCGTCGGTAATTATGAAAATGCCTGCCAGCCTGTCGGTCGGCAAGTCGGCAAGGCTTTGCGCCAAGGGTTGAAACAGAGATGTGCCCCGGCTGTCAGGTGTCACATCACTTGCCGCGCGCACAACACGCAGTTCGGTTTGCGGCATGGCTTTGATCTGCGCCTGAAGGTCAGCGAGCGCTTTCTCGCTGTCTTGCCGCCTCTGGCCGATGGTCTGGCTGGTGCTCTCGTCAACCATGGCGACGACAATATCAGGCAGTGTGTCGCGAAGCTCACGCTGCAAAACAGGATTGGCGATGACAAGAAGAAGCATGCCGCCGGCAATCAGCCTCCACGGTGCATTGCGCTGCCCGCGCAGCCAGGCAAAAACAACAACGGCCACAAGACCTGTCGCAATCACAAGCAAAAGCCATGGCGGCAGATAAGGCGCGAAATGCAAGGACATGTTCATCATTGGCCAAGCCGTTTCAAAAGATCAGGCACATGCACCTGATCGGCTTTGTAATTGCCGGTCATGGCATAGACGACAATATTGACGCCAGCACGATAGGCAAATTCACGCTGGCGTTCATTGCTGCCGTAAAGCGGAAGGCGCGGCGTGCCGTCATCGTCGGCGGCCCATGCGCCGGCCATGTCATTGCTGGTGACGATGACAGATGAGACACCGTCTGCAAGCCGCACAGGGCGCATGTCGCCGGGCGCATTTGGCACTGTGTGTTCAACATACAGCGGGCCGTCTTCAAAACGGCCTGGAAATGCGTTGAGAATATAAAAGGCCTTTGTCAACACATGGTCTTGCGGCATCGCCTCGAGACGCGGCGCATTAATTTTTGCCAGAATACCGCGCAGGATCATTTCGCTTTGCGATGCCCCATTGCTACCGGTTAAAAAACCATCGCCGCGGTCGCGCGTGTCAAACAAAATGGTTCCGCCGTTTTTGATATAGGTTTCGGCTTTGATAAGGCCAGCCGCTGCAGGCTGCGCCATTTGCGGGTCGATGGGCCAATAAATAACAGGATAAAAAACCAGCTCGTCTTTTGATAGATCGAGCGCGGCGGGCTCTTCAAGATGAATGGAGGTGCGCTCGCGCAAGATGCGGGACAGGGTTTTTAAGCCCGCCTGCGTCACATCGTCGATGTCGGAAATGCCGCTGCGGATAAATCCGAGGCGCGTGACATTCGCGCTTGCGGCAAGCGCGGTCTCGTCGGCTGCAAAACCGTGCGGGGTTGATAACACCAAGAAAAAGCATGCCGCTGCCGCATGGGCGGCAATCAGGCGGCCACGACCAAGCAGCAAAACGCTTAAAAGAATGTCGAGAAAAAACAGTGTAAGCGCGGCGATAAAAAACCAAGAGGCCAACTGTTGGTCATGGCTTTTTGCAAAAGAGGCCTGCTGCAGTTTTGGCGCGCCGGAAAGCACGCGCAGCGTCTTGATGTCTTCCAATGTGTTCAAAGCCTGAAAGCCGCCTTCGCTTCCATAAAGGCCGGGCGGGTGTTCGGCATCGATTTTTGTTGCTGCAAAATCACCGGCATTGATGGCCTGTGTGCCTGCGGGCGGCGTCGTCAAAACACCAAACGCATTTAAAGTGCGAAAAGGTTTGAGAACCTGTTCAGTGCCTGCCGCATCATGGTTTGCGGCCTGTGGCGAATTGAAATTAGAAAGCACAACAATTTTACGCAGCAAGGCCAGAAATGTGCCCGAGAGAGGCAGGTTCGACCAGCTTGCATCTGCACTGACATGAACGAACACAATCTGGCCGCGCCCGCGTTGTTCTGCCGTGACAAGCGGTGTGCCGTCTGCAAGGTCGATCCATGTCTTTGTGGTGAGATCCGCTGTCGCCTCTGCCGGAACCTGCGTGGAAACGGTCACATCGGGTGCAAGATCAAGACCCGCCATTGCGCCATAGGCTTTGCCAAGGCCTTGCGGTTTTTCCCATGACAATTGTCCGCCCAGTGTGCGCAAAACGGGGCGCAATTTAACGGGCAAAAAACCATCAGGCTCTGCGGTGACGCTTTGCGCGCTGGCAAAGCGAAGAAGCACGCCGCCTTTCGCAATCCATTCATTAAGCCGTTCATTGACGGAGGCTGGCAATGCGCCCGTATCAGCCAGAACAATCACACCGACGCCATCGCGGATAAACGTCTGGAGCGCGTCTTCTAAACTGCCGCTGGCTTTGGACAGGTCGGCAAAACCGCGTAGCGCCTCTTCAAGAATAAAACGCGATGACAAAGCAACCTGTTCGCTGTTTTCAACGCCGCCGCTATAAAGACCAACCGTCTTGCGGCGAAACTGCTCATCAAGAAGGAAGGCCGCACCCGCATGAGGCTGGCCTGCAAGGTCAAGTTTAAACACGTCATTGCGCAGCTGGGTCGGCAGGACAATTTTGGCATTCGTCTGCGTCGATGAAGCGTCAAAAGAAAAAATGCCGCTGCCAATCTGCCGGTTTTGCCGGTCGAAAGCGCGCAGCGTTCCCGTTCCCGCCTGAAGCGGATCGGCGCGGACAATTTTTGCCTCCAGCGCATCAGCCGTGTTTGTCACCGATGAGATTGCAACAATGCTGTGCTGTGGTGCGGCCAGACGCAGTGATGAAACTTGCGGCGTCAATGCTGCCAGCGCATCTTCAAATGCTGTGCCGTCTTTGCCTTCAATCCCGTCCGTCAGCCAGATGAATTGCGGCGCGGCCTGCTGCGACAATTTTTCTTTAAGTTTTGTCAGAGTATTAAGACGCGGCGCCAGATAAGGCTGAGGCTCCAAGCCTGACAAGGTGGCGAGCGAGGCCTGCGCATCGTTGAAATTCAGGCTTTCACTGCCCGTGCCATTTGTCGCGGCCAGAAGAACCGGAATTTTTTTGTCACGCGCCCTTTGCAAAAGATCTGCGGCCTGCGTCCGGCGGGCGTCCCAATCACCTGCGGCCGTCCAGCCATTGTCGATGATGAGAACAAGAGGGGCTTGCCCAAGCGGAATGCTTTCATCGCCGTGCAAAAGCGGCTGGGCAAAACCAAAAATAAGGCACGCGGCCAAAACAAGGCGCAGCAGGATCAGCCAGAGCGGGCTCGACTGCGGCGTTTCTTCCTGCGTTTTTTTTGCCAGAAGTCTGAGAGGCGGAAACCAGACCTGCTGTGGTTTTGGCGGCGTCAGCCGCAGCAGGTAATAAAGCGCTGGCAGTAAAATAAAGCCCGCCAGCATGAAAGGTGCTGCAAATCCAAGCGCACCCATTAGTGGTGTCCTTGCGATTTTGCATGCGGCAGCTGCGTCAAGCCGAGCAAGAGCGGTAGCAACAAGGTTGTTAGCGGCGCTGATGTGTTGTGCAGGCGATATGTCCAGCCATTGGCACGCGCAGTTGAGCGAAGTTTGGTTTTCAAAGCTTCAAGCGCCCATTTGTAACGGCGCGCATAGGTTTCGGCGCGGCCTGCAAGAAAGGCGGTTCCCGTTTCAGGATCAATAAACTGCATGCGTCCGGCAAAGGGGAAAATTTCCTCGACCGGATCAAGAATGTGAACAAGGTGGAGACGCGCGCCCTCAGATGAAATCTGCGCGCAGCGCTGCAAAAGCTCGTCCGTATCATTCAAAAAATCACTGATGATCACGCTGTCGGAAAAGCGGGGTGCGGGTACGGCGGCAGGTAGGGATGTGTTTTGGTGAAGGCAGATTTCCTGCGCAAAGCGCGAGGCGATCGTGCGGGAGGCAAGCGCTGGCGTCAGCCCCAGCAGTCCCGCCCGCTCACCAAGATCGACAAGCCGGTCAGCGGCAGCAAACACCGTGATAAGCGCAGCATCGCGTTTTGAATGCTGCGCCAGTTTTGAGCGGATCGCCATCGATGCCGAAATATCCGTCCAGAACCAGAAACCGTGTGTGGCCTGCCATTCTTTTTCGCGCACAAATGTATGGTCGCCGCGCCCTGAACGCCGCCAGTCGATGGACGAAGCGGGCTCTCCAAATGCATAGCGTCGATATTGCCAGAAATCGTCGCCGGGGCCGGCACGGCGGCGTGAATGGATGCCTTGCAGCTGTGTGGCGGCAAGCCGTCTTGCAGCAGCAAGCAGGGCTGGCATCCGCCCTACCAGATCATGCGTAGCGTAAAGAAGTGGTCCTGCGGTTTCAGCGCTGAGATCGTCGCTGCGTATGACATCTGTCATCAGGCAATTTGGCCTGCAAGACGGGCGATCAATGCCGAGACATCAAGCCCGTCGGCACGTGCAGAAAAACTTAAAGCCATGCGGTGTTTCAAAATCGGTTCGGCAAGGGCTTTCACATCATCAAGCGAAGGCGCCATGCGCCCTTCAAGAAGCGCTTTGGCGCGAATGGCGAGAATGAAAGCTTGGCTTGCGCGCGGGCCCGGTCCCCACATCACAATGTCTTTCAAATCGGAATTTTTGTCTTCAGATGGCCTTGCCGAGCGCACAAGCTGGAGAAGCGCTTTGACAACATGGTCACCCACCGGCATGCGCCGCACAAGATTTTGTGCGTCGATCAAATCCTGCGGCGTGCTGACAGTTTGCGGTGCGGCGTCTTTCATGCCGGTTGTTTCAAACAAAATCCGTTTCTCGGCTTCAAGATCAGGATATGTAATGTCCACCTGCATCAGGAAGCGGTCGAGCTGCGCTTCGGGCAGCGGATATGTGCCTTCCTGCTCCAGCGGGTTCTGCGTTGCAAGGACATGGAAGGGCGCGGGAAGATCATGGCGTTCGCCGGCAATGGTAACATGGCGTTCCTGCATCGCCTGCAACAATGCCGATTGCGTGCGCGGGCTGGCGCGGTTGATTTCATCCGCCATTAAAAGTTCTGCAAACACAGGTCCTTTGATGAAACGAAAAGCGCGATGGCCGCGCTCGTCTTCTTCCAGAACCTCCGAGCCCAAAATATCGGAAGGCATCAAATCAGGCGTAAATTGGACACGGCGTGTATTGAGGCCAAGAATGGTGCCAAGCGCATCGACAAGCCGTGTCTTGCCAAGGCCGGGCAGGCCGACAAGAAGCGCGTGTCCGCCGCACAAAATTGTAATCAACACGGCATCAATCACATCATCCTGTCCGTGAATAATGCGCTGCACCTCGGTGCGGACTTTGGAAAGCTTGGCATGAATGGCGCTAAATTCCTGCGCTTCAGGCACTGGCAAGTCGTCTTTGCCTGAAATACTGTTCATTCATTCCTCCAAAACTTGCCTGCCAGCGACTCAGCCATCAGACGCGTCATGCTCGCACAGGTGCGATGGGCCTCGCAATGCTTGCAAAAAAGCAGGATGAGGACAACTTGGCATCCTGTCTGGCGCGTTTTGCGCGATCAACGTAGTATTTGTGTGATGACACGCGTCTTTGCCCTGCAACTCATCCTGTTTCTGCTGCCTTTTGCGCTCTATGCGTGCTGGCATGCCTTGGCGCGGCGCAATCCGCTGACAGGTGCGGCGTGGCGTTTGCGCACCCTTATTTTATTGACGCTGGCTGGCCTTGCGCTGTCCGTCGGGCTTTTCAGCGCGATTTCCAGCAATGCGGGCGCGAAGCTCTTTGGCCGTAATGCTCTTGCACAGCAAAGCAGGCCATAATGGATGGTTTTGCCAAAGCGCTTTTAAAAGATGATGAAACGGCGGCGCTTCTTTATATTTTAAATCCGGAGCCCGACACCACCCGCCTTGTGGGCGGCGCCGTGCGCGATGCGATTTTAGGGCGCGAGATACAGGACATCGACCTTGCCACCCAGCTGACGCCAGAACAGGTGATCGCCTTTTGCGAAGGCCACCAGATTAAGGTCATTCCGACCGGCATCGAATTTGGCACGGTGACGATTGTCACCGAAACGCGCCATTTTGAAATTACGACATTGCGTGAGGACATTGAAACCGATGGGCGCCATGCCGTCGTCAAATTCGGCCTCGACTGGACAAGGGACGCGGAGCGGCGCGATTTTACCATCAATGCGCTTTACCTGTCACAGGACGGGACATTGCATCAGCCCGTGGGCGGCCTGGACGATCTGCATAATGGCGTTGTCAGATTTATCGGTGATGCAATGTTGCGCATTCAGGAAGACTATTTGCGGATCTGGCGGTTTTTTCGTTTTTCGGCGCGCTACGCAAAAGGCGCGTTTAGCGAAGAGGGCATCAAGGCCTGCATTGCGCAGCGGGCCGGTCTTGGTGATCTTTCAGCCGAGCGCGTCAAGCAGGAATTGTGGAAGCTGCTCGTTGCACCGCGCGCTGCGCAGGCTCTCACAATGATGAGTGAGACAGGGCTGACGACGCGAATGCTTGGCGTCCAAAACCTCAACCGGTTTGCAAAATATAACACACCTTCATCCATCGAGGCTTTGGCGGCGCTGTGTCTACGCATTACGGAAGATGCGGCGCGGTTGAGCAAGAACCTGCGGCTGTCGCGTGGTGAAACACGCCAGCTTGCAGACATCGCCGCAGCGATGGAAGGTCTCAAAGACTGTGTCGAAGCCAAAAAAGCACGGGTATTGCTTTATTTTTTCCCCAACGGATTTAACGTGGCTGTCTCCTTGCTCGCCCTTGATTTTGCCGGCCTTATTGCGCCGCCGGTTTTCCCTGTGAAAGGCGCTGATCTGATCGCAAAGGGTTTGAGCGAAGGCCCGGAAATTGGCGCGGTATTAAAACGTCTGGAACAGCTCTGGATTAAGAGTGATTTTTCGATGAGCCGAGAGGCACTTCTCTCGCTGTAGAAAAAAATCACGCAACCTGTTCGGCATCAGCAGGTTTTGCAAGTCTTTCCTCGATTGCTTTTTTCTCGTCTGAAATCAGCGCCAAAAGCTCCTGATATTTGATCTGGTTCTGCACCGGCGCTGCGCTGATGGCACTTGGCATTGTCGGCATGGGCTTACCATAAAGATAGCCCTGCACCAGCCTGCATCCGGCTTTGCGCAGAATATCGGCCTGTTCCTGTGTTTCCACGCCCTCGGCAATGACTGTCATTGAAAGCGTGCGTCCAAGACTGACAATTGAATTGACGATGGCCACCACGCTTGAGTCTGTGTCGAGTGTTTGCACGAACGCCTGATCAATTTTAATTTTATCGAAGGGGAAGCGCGACAGGTAACTTAAGGACGAATAGCCGGTGCCAAAGTCATCCATGGCGATGGTAATGCCCAAGGAGCGAATGCTGGTCAGCTGCTCGATGATGTAATCGGTATTCTGCAGCAGCAGGCTTTCGGTAATTTCAAGTTCAAGGCGGAAAGGGCTGATGCCTGTTTCCGCAACCACGCGTTTGACGAGGCCAGCGACGTCATTTTTCATAAATTGCGCGGGTGAGAGGTTGACGGCAATTTTGATATTTTCAGGCCAGATTTGCGCATCGATACACGCGCGGCGCAAAATCCACTCGCCCAGCGGAATGATAAGGCCGGTCTCTTCAGCCAGCATAATAAATTCGCCGGGATGGATAAAACCCTTTGTCGGGTGTGGCCAGCGTACAAGCGCTTCGTAGCCAACCAGCTCATTGGTTTCAAGATCATATTGCGGCTGGTAGTGAAGCGCAAAGTTGCCGCGCACCACAGCATCACGCAGGTCGCTTTCAAGATCGCGACGAAGCTGAAGTTCAACGTCCATGTTCTTTTCAAAGAAACGGAATGAACCGCGGGCTTCGGCTTTTGCGCGGTAAAGTGCAAGATCGGCGTTTTTCAGCAATGTCACGGCGTCCGTGCCGTTGTCGGGCGACATTGAAATGCCCACAGAGGCTGCCGCAACAACTGTATTGCCATCAAGCAAATAGGGACGGGCGAGGTGGTCGACCATACGTTTTGCAAGCTGGGCCACGTCATCCTGGCTTTTAATACGTTCGGAAATGACAACGAATTCATCGCCGCCAAGACGTGCGACCATATCATTGGAGCGGATAATTTCTTCAAAACGGTTGGCAACCTGCACAAGCAGCATATCGCCGAACAAATGGCCCAGCGTGTCATTCACTTCCTTGAATTTGTCGAGGTCGAGGCAGAACAGCGCAATCTGTGTGTCATTTCGCTCGGCACGCTCCAAAGCCTCATTCAGACGCATGTTGAACGAGCTGCGATTGGGCAGTCCGGTCAAGCTGTCATGATGCGCCATATAATGCATTTTGGTTTCTGCGGCCTTGCGGTCACGCATGCGGCCAAGTGTCATCAGCGCCGGAACGCACAGCGCCATCCAGACGAAAATCGCTGTTGCAAATGAAAAGAAACCAAGCGTGCGCGTCAACAGCCGCGCGGCGCGGCTCTGGTCGATTGTCAGTTGAAGAAAAGCGCCCGCATGCATGTCGCGGTTTTTCAGCGGAAGGCTGACAACGGCATAATGCATCAGGCCGCCATTTGTCTGCTCGTCAAACCCCGAATAAGGGTCGTCCATATGCGGGACAAGTTTAAAAAAGTCAGTTGACGCACGTTCGCGTTTTTCCTGAAGCAGTGTGCTGCCATCTTCCGCTGTGATGCGCATGGCAAGAACGCCGTCACCCTCCGCTTGCTGTGAAAAGCGGCCGAGCATATTTTCTGGCGTATCGCTTTGAAGGCTGTTGTCGATGCGTGTCGACCAGTCTTCACCAATGGTCACCGCATCCTGACGAAGCACGAAATTACGGAAATACTGCCCCGAAATATAGGCTGAATATGCCATGATAAGGCCGAATGAAATCAGCGCGGCGATCATGATGACATCTTGTCGAGACTTGGTCAGCAAAACGGGCCCCCTTCCACGCCATTTACAGGCAAAATCATTGCACTTGAAGCTTTAATAGCGCCACAACAGAAATAATGAATCGATCTTAAAAAACCCCTCAATCCCGGACAATCTTCACGGCCACTTAACCATGGGCGGCAGGGACGACAGGATGCTTTCGATATTTCCGCCTGTTTTCAGGCCAAAAAGCGTGCCGCGGTCATAAAGCAGGTTAAATTCCACATAACGGCCACGGCGCACCATTTGCTCGTTGCGCTCCTGCTCCGTCCAAGGCTTGTGCATGTTGTCGCGGACGAGGCTTTTATAGATTTCGATGAAGCTTGTGCCGACATCGCGCACAAAGCTGAAATCGGCGCCAAAATCGCCGCTGTTGAGATCATCAAAAAAAATGCCGCCAATACCGCGCTCTTCATTGCGGTGCGGTAAAAAGAAATAGCGTTTGCACCACGCGGCATAAGTCTCATAATCGGCAACGGCTTTATGACGGTCGCAGCACGCACGCATCGCCTGATGAAAGTTTTTTGTGTCTTTGTCATCCTGATTGCGGCGTGCGTCCAGAACAGGCGTGAGATCAGCGCCGCCGCCAAACCATTGTTTTGAGGTCACGACCATCCTCGTGTTCATGTGCACGGCCGGAACATGCGGATTGAGCGGATGGACAATGACAGAAATGCCAGACGCCCAAAATCGCGGGTCTTCGTCAGAGCCTGCAATCTGGCCGCGAAATTCAGGCGCGAATGTGCCATAAACGCTCGACGTATGGACGCCCGCTTTTTCAAACAGGCGCCCGCGCAGCAATCCCATTGTGCCACCGCCGCCCTCAGCGCCGGAATGATCGGTGCGCGTCCATGGCTTGAGCTCTGCCGTACCAGCATCTGGCGCATAGAACGCGTCACCCGCTTCCTGTTCCAGCTGTTCCAACGCCGTGATAATCTGCCTCTGCAGGTCTTCAAACCACGCTGCAGCACTGGCTTTCTTGGCATTGATGTCAGGGGGCATGGTCACGGGAAAAGCTTTCAGTAGAGCGATATGCTGTTCAAAACCATGTGTGGCCAATGTGCAAGCAACGAATCGTCTTTTGCAATTTTGCTGCGGGCTGGCTCTATTGCCACAATAGCGCCGCATCTATCGGATTTTACCTTAAGCTCCAATTTTAAAAAGGTTGAACACATGTTTTCGCAGCTCATGGGCTGGCTCGAGAGGCGCATCGACATCTTTGCGCCCTTTGATGAAACGCACCGCCCACCGTCCAGCGTTCGCGGGTTTATCTGGCATTATATCCGCCCGTTTCGCGGGCTGTTGGCTGTGACAACATGCTTCACATTTGCCACCAGCGTCATTGAAGCTTCAATGCTGTTGCTTGTTGGCAAGTTTATCGACTTGCTGACGCATTCGACGCCCTCAACGCTGATGTCTGACCATGGCACATTGTTATGGTCGCTTGCGCTTTATGTGGTGGTCTTCCGGCCTGTGGTTTTGATTGTCACAGAAATGCTGGTCAACCAGTCACTGGTGACGCCCGTCATCAGCCGCGTGCGCTGGCGCACGCATCTCTACACGCTTGGCCATTCGCTTTCTTATTTTCAAAATGACTATGCAGGGCGGCTTGCCAACCGCATCATGCAGTCGGGGCCGGGCGTTCAGGCCGTTGCCGTCGAAATTCTCGATGTGATGGTCTATGTCGTCATCTATTCCAGCGTTGCCCTGTTCGCGTTTTCAACCATTAGCTGGCAGCTTGCCTTGCCGGTTCTGATCTGGATGACAAGCTATGTGGCGATGCTGCGCTATTTTGTGCCGCGCGCCGTCAAGCTCTCGCACATACAGTCCTCCGCGCGCTCTGTGCTGATGGGGCGTATTGTCGACAGCTATACCAACATCCAAACGGTTAAGCTTTTTGCCCGCGTCAATGAAGAGCGGTCAACGGTGCGTGATGCCATCATCGACCACAGTCGCAAGGCGTTGAATGTCTTTCGGCTCCTCACCGGAACAATGGCGGCGCTGTTTGTGATGAACGCCGTTCTGCTTGCTATCACCTGTGTCGCCGCAATCGTTTTATGGCAGAACAACGCAATTACAGTTGGCGAAATTGCATCAGGTCTGGCCCTTATTTTGCGTCTGTCCGACATGTCGCGCTGGGTGATGCAGGTCGTGCGCGGTATTTTTGAAAATCTGGGCACGGTTCAGGAATCGATGGAGACAATTTCCAAGCCCCATTCCCTGACAGACACGATGCAGGCGCAAGACCTCAAAGTTCACAAAGGCGAAATCACATTCGACCATGTCCGCTTCCATTATGGAAAGGGCGGCGGTGTGATCGACGACCTGCACTTTACCATTAAACCAGGTGAAAAGGTCGGGCTGGTTGGTCCTTCGGGTGCTGGAAAATCGACAATCGTCTCTCTGTTGCTACGCCTTTATGATCTTGAGGGCGGGCATATCCGTATTGACGGGCAAGACATCGCCAACGCAACGCAGGACAGCCTGCGGGCGCAGATCGGTGTCGTGACGCAGGACAATTCGCTTCTTCACCGTTCCATTGGTAAAAACATTGCCTATGGCCGCGACGATGCTTCCGAGCAGGACATCATCAATGCCGCAAAGCAGGCGAAAGCGCATGACTTTATACTAGATCTTGCCGACAAGGATGGTTATCAGGGCTATGATAGCCGCGTCGGTGAACGCGGTGTCAAATTGTCAGGTGGCCAGCGCCAGCGAATTTCAATTGCGCGTGTGTTGCTCAAAGACGCGCCGATTCTTGTGCTGGACGAGGCCACATCTGCGCTCGACAGCCAGGTTGAAAACGCCATTCAGGAACAGCTTGTGACCTTGATGGCCGGCAAAACCGTGATCGCAATTGCGCACCGCCTGTCAACCATTGCAGCGATGGACCGCTTGATCGTGATGGACAAGGGCATGATTATGGAACAGGGCACACATCACGAGCTGGTTGCGCGGGGCGGCCTTTACGCAAGCCTGTGGGCGCACCAGTCTGGCGGATTTCTGGCGGAAATCGCGGCCTAAGATTTAGCGCCTGACTGTAGCAACCATGGTCTCTTTTTTGCCAGTTCTTTTGAGATAGCCTTGCGCCACAAGCGTTTCGATCAGGGTTGGCATAAACTCCGCGGCTTTCGACTTGATGTAGCCGACAAGCCGCGCATTAAGCGGGTTGGTCAGCGCTTTCATTTCGCCATCGATAAAAGGCTGCCCCGAGGATGCTGTCGGGCGCGGAACGTGAGACCACACATCTTCGGGTGTTGTCAGGGGCGCCTTTCCGGTTTTGACCCTTTCAATCTCATCATTCATTATTGAGATGGCTTTTTGCATCGACACTATCGACTGCGGGCTTTTTGAAAGCTGTCCGTCGCCATAAGCGTGCCAGACATCGCCTTTGTCGTTTTCAACATCGACACCTTTGGCATTGAGGCTGTCATGCAATGCCGCAACTGACATATTGGCAAACATATCGGGTTTCGCGCTGTAAATACCGCGAAGAAGTTTTTTTATGTCTTCTTTTGTATCAATGGTGCCCGAGATCCAGTTGAAACCAAGGAGATTTGTGAAAAACCCGTTCACTTCATAATTGGCGAGCGATTTTGAATTTTTGTCGGCATAAAGTGCGCCTGCAAGTTGGTCGAAAAACCTGTCCTGAATTTGCGGGTTTTTCATGTTGGCATCAAAGGCGCGCATGGCCTCGGCCTTGTTGAAAAGATGGCCGGATGAAAACGCATCTGTCAGGTAATGCATCGACCATGCGGCATAAAGACGGCCTTGGTCCGGGTTCACTTTTGCAATGCTCAATCCATCGGAATAATAGCGCCGAAAACTGTCGCGGTTATTGGTCAGGCGACCATCTTTGCCAAGGGCGAAATGATCATTGTTGTTTTCTTTCAGTTGAAAATAATGCTCGCTCAGTTTTGCCCATTCGCTTTCAGATATGGACTTGCCGCTTCGCATGGCAGCTAAAAGTGCAGAGAGTTTTGCAGTTTCAGTTGTGTTGAGGTCTGAAGGCGCTGCGTAAAAATCAGGCATGGCGGAAATCTCGCCAAACGTCATTTCCACGCCGCGAATGTTCAATGTTTTGGCAAGGCCGGGTATGGCTGTGTCAACAATCTGGATATGCTCGCCTGTGTCGAAAGGATTGGCGCGCAGAACTTCAGATTTTGTTTTTTCAAAAGACTGAGGCTTGGGAGCGATAAGATGATTTTTAAAATTGCTCGGCGCGATTAAAAGCGGGCGGTCGAAAGAATTTCGTTTTACCGAATCAAGCATCTGTTTCCCCTTGCTTGGGCCTTAAGATGTTTGGGTTCAGTGAGGAGCGTGTGACAGCGTCATTACAGAATTGTGAAAAGGCGGGACAGTCTTAAAAAGCCTTTTCAGACACAGCAAAATCGACAGCGATTATTTTTGATTGTCGCGCTTGTGGCGCAGGGCATCTTGCCAGGATTCGCGCGGAACTTCCTCGTCGTCAACGCGCGGTGTTGAAAGCGTGTAAGGTGTTTCATTGCGTGAAGAGTTTTGCGTATTTCGCCTGTCGTCAGCATCATTTAAGCGGTCAGACCAGCTTTCATTGCTGCAATGTTTTGCGGCCGCGCTGCTGGCTGAAAAGCAAGACACGGCACAACATACAAAAAGTCCGAAAATTATTTTCATTTTGAGTCTCCTGATGTGAGACCCTTTATTTTGCGACGCAGAGAATTAATTTTTGTTAGGATTTGCCAAAAGCGCGTTCAATTCCGATCAAGTTCAGGTGACGTGCACGAGAGGATGATTTTTAAAATTTGCCGATCTGACGCAGCGCTTCGCCAGCAACCATCGCAGCCGCAAGTGCCAGATTGAGCGAGCGTGCCTCTTCACGCATTGGAATACACAGGCGTGCGTCAGCGCTGTCATGGACATGCTCCGGCGCACCCGCGCTTTCCCGGCCAAACAAAAGCACATCGTTTTTTTCAAAACGAAAATTCAGATAGGGGGTTGCCGCGTGGCTGGACAAAAGCAGGATGCGCGCGGTACGGGCGCGGCAAAAATCCTGAAATGCGACATAATCATCGTGGCGGGTGATGACCGCTTTGTCGAGATAATCGAGACCCGCGCGGCGAAAGTCTTTGTCGTTGAGGGTAAACCCTGCAGGTTCAATGATATGCAGCTCCAACCCTAAGCAACGGCAAAAACGGGCCAGTGTCCCTGCGTTTTGCGGTATGTCGGGCTGAAACAGGGCAATCATCATCTTGAAGGTCTTATAAAGTCGTTTATGGGGCAGGGAAAAGGGCTTGATCGATTCTAAAGAGCCAGCTACTCCAAAGAGATGCGCAGGTTCTGGCGCGTCTTTCTATCAGATTTAAATATCGAGGGACTTGGCACGTGGCTGAAATCATCAATGACAACGACCCCACGCGTCGTGATTTTCTTTATATCGCAACAGGCGCGGCAGCGGCCGTTGCCGCAGGTGCGACCTTGTGGCCGTTTATCGACCAGATGAACCCCGATGCCTCCACATTGGCGCTGGCCTCTATTGAAGTAAATATCGGCGCCATTGCGCCCGGCCAGATTGTTACTGTGATGTGGCGCGGCAAGCCTGTTTTCATCCGTCATCGTACGCCGGAAGAAATTACAAAAGCCGAAGGCGTGCCAATGGCCGACCTGCCAGACCCGCAGGCCGATAAAGACCGCGTCAAAAAACCTGAATGGCTTATTCTGGTCGGCATTTGCACACATCTTGGCTGCGTGCCGCTTGGCAGCAACGTCTCAGGTTATAAAGGCCAATTTGGTGGCTGGTTCTGCCCCTGCCACGGCTCGGATTATGATGTCTCGGGCCGTATCCGCAAAGGCCCGGCACCTGCTAACCTTCTTGTCCCGGATTATAAGTTTGTATCCGATACCCTTGTTCAGATCGGTTAAGGAAACGCCATGACAGAGCCTCTCAGTACCTATCAGCCTTCAACCGGCCTTGGCCGCTGGATGGACAGGCGTTTGCCCATCGTGCGCATGCTGCATGACCAGTTTGTTGCGTTTCCAACGCCACGCAATCTGAATTATGCCTACACATTCGGCGCGATCTTGATGATCGTGCTGGTGGCGCAGATCATCACTGGCGTTGTTCTGGCCATGCATTACACGGCGAGCGCAGATGGCGCGTTTTCGTCGGTTGAGCACATTATGCGCGATGTCAATTATGGCTGGCTGCTGCGTTATCTTCATGCCAATGGCGCTTCGATGTTTTTCATCGCCGTCTACATTCATATTTTCAAGGCCATGTATTACGGCTCCTACAAAGAGCCGCGCGAGGTGTTGTGGATTCTCGGCGTCATCATTTTCCTGCTGATGATGGCAACCGCATTCATGGGCTATGTCCTGCCTTGGGGGCAGATGTCGTTCTGGGGCGCGACCGTTATCACCAACCTGTTTTCAGCCATTCCGGTGGTTGGTACCAGCATTGTCAGCTGGTTGTGGGGTGGGTTTGCCGTCGATGACGCTACCCTAAAGCGCTTTTTCTCATTGCATTACCTTCTGCCGTTTATGATTGCCGGCGTTGTCGTTCTGCATATCTGGGCGCTTCATATTACAGGCCAAAACAATCCGTCAGGGGTTGAGGTCAAAACACGCGATGATGTCGTGCCGTTTACGCCTTATGCCACTTTGAAGGATGGGTTTGGTGTTGGCGTATTTATGCTGATGTTCCTGTGGTTCGTGTTCTACAACCCAAACTATCTTGGCCATGCCGACAATTATATCCGCGCCAACCCGATGGTGACGCCGTCACACATTGTGCCAGAATGGTATTTCCTGCCTTTCTATGGAATTTTGCGCGCCATCCCCAACAAGTTGATGGGTGTTATGGCGATGTTCGGTGCAATCGCGGTTTTGTTTTTCCTGCCGTGGCTTGACACTTCGCGCGTCAAATCAGCGCGCTACCGCCCGCTGTTCCGCCAGTTCTTCTGGATCTGGGTTGCGGTCTGCGTGGTTCTGGGCTGGCTTGGTGCAAAACCGCCTGAAGGCATTTACGTCATCGCAAGCCGCGTTCTGACCTTTTATTACTTCTTCCATTTTCTTGTCATTCTGCCTTTGCTTGGTGTGTTTGAAACACCAAAACCCTTGCCACTTTCGGTTGCGGATGCGGCACGCAAAAAAGGATCAAGTGACATGGCGCCCGCAGATCCGGGCCACGCTAAGCCAGGCAGGGTATAACTGACATGCGTTCTTTAAAACTGACAGCACTCGCAATTGCGCTTTTGTCGTCCGCCGCCGTGCGCGCGGAAGATGCGACTGAAACACCGCATCCTCCAGCGCAAAGCTGGACTTTTGCCGGCCTGTTCGGCCATTACGACCGCGCGCAGTTGCAGCGCGGCTACCAGATCTACAAACAGGTTTGCTCAAGCTGCCACGGTATTGAGCTTGTCTCATTTCGTAACTTAAGCCAAAAAGGCGGGCCGGAGTTTTCGGAAGCTGAAGTCAAAGCGCTGGCCGCAGATACAACTATCAATGCGCTCGATGATGAGGGCCAGCCTGTTGAAAAACCGGCAAAACCTTCTGACCGTTTGAAAAGCCCATATGCCAATCCTGTCATTGCAGCAGCGTCCAATGGCGGCAAAGCGCCGCCTGATCTTTCCGTCATGGCAAAAGCGCGTGGCTATGAGCGCGGGTTTCCGCTTTTCCTCGCGGACGTCATCACCGGTGCCAATACAACGATTGGACCAGATTATATTTATGCGTTGCTAAACGGTTTTGAGCCAAAGCCTGCAGATGTTGAAGGCCCGGAAAACGCGAATTATAACAAATACTATCCCGGCCACTTCATCGCGATGGCAAAACCTTTAACAGACGGACAGGTGACTTATCAGGACGGCTCCCCGCAAACCGTCGATCAATATGCGCGCGACGTCACATCTTTCCTGATGTGGGCCGCCGAGCCAAAACTGGAAGAGCGCAAGCGTATTGGTTTTGAAGTGATGGTATTTCTCGTGCTGTTTTGCGGCCTTCTTTATTTTACAAAGAAGAAGGTCTGGGACGGTATGAGCGACAAACCACAAGCTTAAAAACCGGCTTTATCCATCTTCGCCTTTCATATTTGAAACGTGATGGTTTTGCGTTTTAAATTTGCGCGATATTTTTTAAGACAGTTCAGCCGCACGCTTTTTGGCGGCCGCAACAGTCTCGCCTATCATGTGTTTTAAACCCGTTTTGTCCTGCAACAGGATTTTCAAACCTGCTTCGGTTGTGCCTGCTGGAGATGTGACAGATGCGCGCAGTTCTTCTACAGACTGAGCGGACTGTTTAAGTAGAGCGCCAACACCGATCATGGTTTGTCTTGCCAGCTGCATGGCGAGTTTTTCCGGCAATCCGGCATCGATACCGGCGCGCGCCAGCTCTTCCGTGAACAAAAAAGCATAGCCGGGTCCAGACCCGGAAAGAGCGGTGACAGTATCAATATGCTGCTCGTCAGAAATCCATTCCACGGTGCCGATGGCTTTCATCAGCTGCGCTGCCGCTTCAAGATGCGCATTGCTAGCTTTTTTATTGGCGACGCACACAGTGGCGGCCTCGCCGACAAGTGCGGCCACATTCGGCATGGCCCGCACGATCGGCTGGTCTGGCGAAAGGCCATCGCGCAATCTGTCAAGGCGAACGCCTGCGGCAACCGAAATGACAAGCGTGGTTGCAGGCAACCATGTTTTCAAACGCGCGAGGGCGTCGTCGACAGTCTGCGGTTTAACAGCCAGCAGGACGATGTCGGGCGTAAATGAACGGGTAGGATTGATCGTGACGCGGTGGCCATAAGGTTCGACAAGCTGCAGCAGCTCAAGCCCCGGCGTGGGTTCCAGAACAAAAAAGGTCGCGAGCGGCAATTTGTCCAACCAGCGTTTGAGGATCGCACAACCAAGCCGTCCGCAACCAATCATCAAAACAGTGTTGTCCATTTTCTTCCCTCGTCACTTTAGCTGTTGAATCAAATGCCCTGATTCATTGTTAATAGCCAAAAAACTTGAATTATTCTGCATTTGACGCATGCTTTGTCAGGAGTATTTTTATGGCAGGTCCCCTCGACGGTTTTCTCAATATTGCAAGCAGCGTTTTAAGCGGCTCAGGCGGACAAAACTCCAATCTCTTTTCAGACATTCTGACGCAAAACGGCTCTATTTTTGGCACGTCCGACGCACAGCATCCGCTGGATACCAACAATGATAGCTATCTCAGCGAAAAAGAAATTGAAGCAGGCGCTAAAAAAGAAAAACTGGTTGGCCTCAAATGGCACAGCCTGTTGCCGCATATCGACAAAGAGCTGACACGCGAAGATTACACCATCCTTGCATCACGCTACCAGTTGCCGCAAAGCGAGTTCGACACAATTGCAACGGCGGGCGACAACAAAAGCGACACAATTTCAAAAAAAGACCTGAAAGCCTATATCGCCAGACAGGGCAGTGAAGGTAAAGGCATTCCAACCTCAAAAATTGCCACGGCCAACGCCCTGGAAAACCTGCCTTTCGGTGGTTTCTTAAAAGGCATTTTTGGCGGTTAAGCCTCGCCGACCGTTTCCATCATCACAGCGTCCAGCGCATCGCTGGCTGACTTTCCGGCCCAGACAACAAACTGGAAAGCCGGATAATAGCGCTCCGAAGTTTCAACAGCGGTTGTGACCAGTTTTTCAACCTGAAGCGGGTTGACCTCGCAGTCATCACCCAAGAGCAAAGTCTGCCTGAACATGACCATGCCCTCTTTTGTCCAAAGGTCGAAATGGCCGATCCACAACCGTTCATTGATGCGGGCGACGAGATCGAGAATTTCGCCGCGCTGCCTGTCGTTCACTTTAAAATCAAATGCGCTGGCAAGGTGCAGGCCTTGCATCTCCTCGAGCCAGGTAAAAGAAATATGATAATCGGCGTATGCGCCAGTCATTGAAATTGTAATTTCTTCGTCGCAAGAGCGATCGAATGCCCAATCATTTTTTTCGGCGAACTGTTCAATCCTATCGACCGGATTGGCGGCAAGGGCTGAGACTTCAAAATCAAGAAGAGACATTACGATGATCCTTCCACTGGCAAGAGCGCACGACAACGGGCACAAGACGAAGAATATATCGACCCTGCGGCGCTGGGATGCAGACGAGACAAAACTGGTTGAAAAGCCTTTTCAGGCGAAGGGTGGTCTGAGATGAGAGAACAAATGTCTTCACTCGCATATCCACATTAGTGAGAATCGCGCTCACCACACCATCATACATAAAAAACCTGAACAGAGCGTATCAAAAGCGCGTTATTGCCGCGCTGCCCAGCAATTAAAGCTGTGTTGAAGCCGGCGGCGTTGGCTTGACGCCTTTTTCAAGCGATTCGAGCCGTGCTTTGAGCGCCTCGTTTTCCTCGCGGGCTTTGACAGCCATAGCGCGCACAACTTCAAATTCCTCACGGCGGACAACATCCATCTCGTTGAGAATTTTTTCGGCCTGCGCCCTGAAAAAGCTTTCGCCCTCTTTCCACATGCCTTCGGCAAATCCGGCGGCATTTGTCATCGCACCGGCAATCTGGTCAAAAAACGGGTTTTTTGTCTGGGTCATGCTTTTTACATAAAGGCTGGCACAGCCGCTTGCAAGCCATCGCGGGCGATGGCAAAGCTTTAAGAAATCCTCGAAAAGCCGAATGGAGCTTTTTTGTTTTTTGCGCTTCCATTTCCTGTCATCGACCCCGTTCTGGTTCAGTTTGGGCCTTTGGCCATCCGTTGGTATGCGCTGGCTTATATTGGCGGAATTGTCTTTGGCTGGTGGCTGGGTCAGGCGATTGCCAAACACCCTGAACTGTTTGGGACAATTAAAGTCCCGGCGCAAAGTGACATCGACGATTTCCTGATCTGGATCGTGCTGGGCATTGTTCTTGGCGGCCGTCTTGGCTTCGTGCTTTTTTACAATCTGCCGTTTTATGCCGGAGACCCTCTGCAGGTTCTCAAACTATGGCAGGGCGGCATGTCGTTTCACGGCGGCATGATCGGCCTTGCAAGCGCCACCTACATTTTCTCCAAACGCCGTGGGATTCGTTTTTTTACATTGATGGACATGGTCGCAGCGGTAACGCCGATCGGCCTGTTTCTTGGGCGCATTGCCAACTTCATCAATGGCGAGCTTTTTGGCCGCGCCAGCGACATGCCGTGGGCGGTAATGTTTCCGCGCGGCAATTTTATTCCACGCCATCCCAGCCAGCTTTATGAGGCAGGGTTAGAGGGCATACTCTTGTTCGCTGTTTTAATGACGGCAATCTGGCATTTTCATGCGCTTAAAAAACCCGGAATTGTCACGGGGCTTTTCCTGATCATCTATGGGCTTTCAAGATGCGTGGTTGAGCTTTTCCGCGAACCTGACGCGCAGCTTGGCTATCTATGGGGCGGGATTACAATGGGGCAGCTGTTGTCGTTGCCGATGATTGCCGCAGGCATTGCACTGATTGTTTACGCCAGCACACGCAAAGCCGAAAATGCCTGAGCCTGCGCAGGCAGCGCAAAAGCCAAATGCTTTGCAGGCCTTGATTGTCGATCAGATCGCACAAAGTGGTCCGGTCAGTGTTTCGCACTATATGGCGCTCTCACTCAGCCATCCAAGATACGGGTATTACGCGACCAAGCTGCCGCTTGGAAAAGACGGCGATTTTATTACCGCACCAGAGATCAGCCAGATGTTTGGCGAAATCGTCGCTGTGTCGCTCGCACAGCACTGGCTGGCGCAGGGCAGCCCGTCTGTGTTTCATCTTGTTGAATGTGGCCCGGGTCGCGGCACTTTGATAACGGATATATTGCGCGTCATGGAAAAAGTGCAAGGCCTGCCTGCTGCACTTCATATCCATCTTGTTGAAATTTCGCCGGCACTTCAACAGATGCAGCAACAGGCCTTACAAAAATTTGCAAATGTGACATGGCATCAAAGTATCGCAACACTTCCACGCGGTTGTTTTGCGCTGGTCGCCAACGAGTTTCTTGACGCGCTGCCTGTCGATCAATTGATTTTCCATCAAGGTGAATGGCGGGAGCGATTGATCGGCGTTCACAACGGCGTGCTGGCTTTTACACAAGGTAAGACTGTGGCCCTCAACGCGCCCGCAGTTGAGGGCATGATTGTTGAGCGTTCGGCCATTCAGCAGGCAGTGGTTGAAGAAATTGCGCAGCGTGTGCAGCGTGATAGCGGCCTAGCCGTTTTAGTTGATTATGGTTCAGAACACAGCGGCCACGGCGACACATTGCAGGCGATGCGAAACCACAGTTTTGCAAATGTTCTTGAAAATCCCGGTGAACAGGACCTGACAACCCATGTCGATTTTGAGGCACTGGCGCGTGTGGCGGCAATGAATGACTGCGACAGCAAAATTGTGACGCAGCGCGAATTTCTGGTGTCGAACGGGATTGAGGCGCGCGCTGAAATATTGCAGGCCAAAAACCCTGATGTGGATGTTCTCTCCGCACTTTACCGCCTCACTTCTGCCAAGGAAATGGGCGATCTGTTCAAGGTGATGACCATTACAAAAAAAACAGAGATATCAAATGCTGCAAGCTGACACTCTCAAGCAACTTCAAAAGATCAGGCATGGTTTTTTCACGCGAAAAGGCGGTGTCTCTAAAGGAATTTACCAGAGTCTCAATTGCGGACTGGGTTCTAAAGACGACCGCGCTTTTGTCCTTCAAAACCGCGGCTATGTTGCAGGCATGATGAATGTGCCGTTTAACCGGCTTGTCTCGCCCTATCAGGCGCACACAGTGGACTGCGCAACAATTGACGAGGCTTTTATGCAAAACCCGCAGCGCGATGAACTGCGCTGTGATGCTCTGGTCACAAAGACAAAAAATATCGCCATTGCGATTTCAACCGCGGACTGCACGCCGATTTTGCTGGCCGATGCTGAAGCAGGTGTTATCGGCGCCGTGCATGCAGGGTGGCGCGGTGCGGTTGGCGGCATTTTAGGTGTAGCCGTGTCCAAAATGATTTCGCTTGGCGCTCACCCGCAAAATATTGTTGCGGCCATTGGCCCCGTCATCCGCCAACCCAGCTATGAGGTAGGGCAGGATGTTTTTAACGAATGCACGGCGCGCGGCGAAAACAGGGCGCGTTTTTTTGAAGAGTTTGGCATGGCCGGCAAATATCTTTTTGATCTGCCGGGTCTTGTCGCGGCCGAGCTACAGGCCGCAGGTGTGACAGCAGTTGAAGATTTGCAGCATGATACCTACACGCAGGAAGACCTGTTTTTCAGCTATCGACGCATGACTCACCGAAATGAACCCGATTATGGGCGTCATTTACACGCCATTTGTCTTGAAAGCTGACGCCGCCCTTGTTAGGGACAGGGTAGATTTCATTCTTTACATAGGTTGAGCACGATGAAGCTGGTGGCCGGAAATTCGAACCGACCCTTGGCCGAAGCGATTGGTGCGCATTTAAATCTTGCGCCAGCAAAAGCAACGGTGCGGCGCTTTGCCGATATGGAAGTCTTTGTCGAAATTCTTGAAAACGTGCGCGGCGAAGACGTGTTTGTTATTCAATCGACAAGCTATCCTGCCAACGACCACATGATGGAACTTTTGATCCTGATTGATGCGCTTCGCCGTGCGTCTGCGCGCCGGATCACGGCGGTCATTCCGTATTACGGCTATGCGCGGCAAGACAGGAAACCGGGCCCGCGCACGCCAATCTCGGCAAAGCTCGTCGCCAACCTGATCACGCGCGCTGGCGCCGACCGTGTTTTGACGGTTGACCTGCACGCCGGACAAATTCAGGGCTTTTTTGATATTCCAGTCGACCACCTTTTTGCAGGGCCCGTGCTGGTGCGCGATATTAAAGAACAGCGCAATAAAGAAAGCGTCATCGTCGTGTCGCCGGATGTCGGCGGCGTTGTGCGCGCAAGGGCAATGGCCAAACGCATTGATGCGCCGCTTGCGATCATCGACAAACGCCGCGAGCGAGCGGGCGAGTCCGAAGTCATGAACATTATTGGCGAAGTGGAAGGACGCGAATGCATCCTTGTCGATGATATCGTCGATTCAGGTGGCACGCTTTGCAATGCCGCCGAAGCTTTGCTGAACGCCGGCGCGGCTTCTGTTTGCGCTTACCTTACCCATGGCGTGCTCTCCGGCGGCGCGGTGTCGCGTATTGCCGCTTCCAAAATCAAAGAGCTCGTCATTACCGATAGCATTATGCCGACCGAAGCCATTCGGGTGGCCCGCAATATCCGCGTGCTGTCCGTCGCGCCGCTGATTGGCGAGGCAATTGCCCGCATTTCCAAGGAAGAATCGGTCTCCAGCCTGTTTGACTAAAATTTGTTACCGCTCATTTCCGCGAAAGCGGGAATCTAGGATTTGAATGATTGAGCTTACGGAAGATTTATTAGAACCCCTCGCAGAGTTTGGCAGGCGATGGGCGGTGTCACCACTTCGTATATGCCCTTCAGCAGCCTCATTAAACTTATGGGATAGATTTCTTTTAGATTGGCAAAAAACAGATCGACCTTTGTTACTGAGAGATGGAAGAAATCGTGGGATGGAAGCTACAACTTTCACAGGGCGAAAGGTCATATTCGCTGACAACACACCAGCAAATATTGTTTTTGATTTGGCGCTTCAGGGTGTGACTCCTCTCATGGAAGGTTGGGATGGTAATATTTCTACGTCACCTATTCCTTTAACGTTTGTTACTAAAGGCAAATTTGCAAAGCGCTGTCTCAACAAAGCAGGTTGGAAAATTTGTCATATTGAACCCGTATCTGATAGAAAGCGTTATAAAATTGAAAATGCTCCGATTGAGCTTATCGAAGCCGAATTTTACAGATTTCTTTCACCTCGAAATATGTTTTTAATTCCAAAAGAATTATCTGGAGCTGGGGAGATTGATGTGATTGTAAATGCTGTCAAAAAAATCGACATGCAAAGATTCCCGCTTTCGCGGGAATGAGCGAATAGAGTAAATAATCGTTCCCGCCATGATTGCGTATTGGGCTAGAAATTTCCATGGAATAGCCGCTTGCTAAGGCAACAAGCAAAAAGCTGGGTTTTATTGTTGAGCTAGACAAAAACGCGGCTTTCCCCTAAATCTGACCCGTCCCGCTCCACCCCTGGAGGAAGCTTGGGATCCCTGATCGCGGGACGCGATTATCGTCTAAGGCCGCAGGACGCGGCCTTATCTAATTGAAAGATAATATAAAATGAGTGCGCAAAAGCAATTGAAAGCGACAGCGCGTCCGCGGGCAGGTAAGGGGGCCGCGCGGGCTGCACGTCGTGAGGGACAGGTTCCAGCCGTGATTTACGGTGGCAACGAACCGCCTTTGACCATCACACTGAATGCCCATGACATTGAAAAGACGATCTATGCAGGCCATTTCCTGTCGACCGTTTTTACAATCGATGTCGATGGCAAAAGCAATCGCGTTATTCCGCGCGATTACCAGCTGGACCGGATCAAGGACAAACCGCTTCACGTCGATTTTCTGCGCATTGTTGCAGGTTCCAAAATTCGCGTTGACGTTCCCGTTCACTTCAAAAACAACGAAGCGTCACCCGGCCTGAAAGCAGGCGGCGCGCTGAACGTTGTTGCGCATACGATCGAGCTTCTTTGCCCGCCGGATGAAATTCCGCAGGAAATTATGGTCGATCTCACAGGTCTCGAAATCGGCGACAGCCTTCATATCGGTGACCTGAAGCTTCCTGCAAACGTTGCCTTGCGCGACAAGAGCAATTTCACGGTCGTCACGATTGCGGCGCCGACAAAAGAAATTGAAGTGGTGCCGGTTGCTGCTGCAGCAGCGCCAGCCGCAGGTGCGGATGCCGCGAAAACGGATGCTGCGAAAAAGCCTGAAGGCGACAAGAAATAAGCCGACATGGTTTTTCTTGTGGTGGGTCTGGGAAATCCAGGCCCACGCTATTCCCACAATCGGCACAATATCGGCTTTGTCATCGTCGATGCTCTCGCGCAGGCTTTTGGTCGCTCGTCGCCACGTTCGAAGTTCTCTGCCAATATCGTCGAGGCCGACATTCAAGGTGAGCGGGCGCTTTTGATGCAACCGCAGACATTCATGAATGAAAGCGGAATTTCTGTTGGTGAAGCAATGCGGTTTATGAAGCTTCCGCTTCAGAACCTGATCGTTATTCATGACGAGCTGGATTTGCCACGTGGTAAACTTCGCATCAAAACAGGTGGCGGCGATAACGGCCATAATGGGCTAAAATCAATTTCGGCGCATTGCGGGGCGGATTACAAGCGATATCGTGTCGGGATTGGCCGGCCAGTGACAAGCGATCAAGTTCACCATTATGTGCTGCAGGATTTTCGTAAAGACGATGCACCATGGATTGATGCCATGGCGCAATCTGTCGTTAAAAATTTCGGCCTTGCGTTAAAAGGTCAGGATTCAGAATTGATGAACCGCATATCCGGCGCGGTCAAAGACAAGTTGCCGGTTGAAACAGGAGATGCGTAGTGGGCTTTAAATGCGGTATCGTTGGGCTTCCCAATGTTGGAAAATCGACCCTGTTCAATGCGTTGACACAGACAGCTGCCGCGCAGGCGGCCAATTATCCGTTTTGTACAATTGAGCCGAATGTGGGCGATGTTGCCGTTCCGGATGAGCGGTTGACGCAGCTCGCGGGGATAGCAAGCAGCGCGCAAATTATTCCAACACGTTTAACTTTTGTCGACATTGCAGGTCTCGTCAAAGGCGCCGCCAGCGGTGAAGGGCTTGGCAACCAGTTTCTCGCCAACATCCGCGAGGTCGATGCCATCGCCCATGTGGTGCGCTGTTTTGTTGAAGAAGACGTGACCCATGTTGAAGGGCGCATCGACCCGCTATCTGATATTGAAACCATCGACACAGAGCTGATGCTTGCCGATCTGGAAAGTTTAGAAAAGCGTGTGCCTGCTCTGGAAAAGAAAAACAAGGGCATTCAGGACAAAGACATTATCGAACAGATCAGCCTGATGAATGAAGCGCTGAAAGTTTTGCGTGACGGCCAGCCGGCGCGGGCAGTCAAGCGCGATGAAACGCAGGAAAAAATATTTCAGGCGCTTGGCCTGATGACAGCAAAGCCGATTTTATATGTCTGCAATGTCGAAGAGGAAAATGCCGACAAAGGCAACGCTTTTTCTGACAAGGTTGTTGCCTTGGCAAAAACCCAAAATGCACAGGCTGTCGTTGTGTCAGCCAAAATTGAATCTGAAATCGCCGTGATGCCGGAAGAAGAGCAGACGGCGTATTTAGAGGCAATTGGTTTGAAAGAGGCGGGCCTGAACCGCGTCATTCGTGCCGGTTATGCGCTTCTTGGGTTGATCACGTATTTCACAGTCGGGCCGAAAGAAGCGCGCGCGTGGACGATCATCAAAGGCACGAAAGCGCCGCAGGCAGCAGGCGTGATCCATACGGATTTTGAAAAAGGGTTTATTCGCGCTGAAACAATCGCCTATCATGATTATGTATCGCTGAAAGGCGAAAGCGGTGCCCGCGATGCGGGCAAGATGCGGCTTGAAGGCAAGGAATATCCCGTTCTTGACGGCGATGTGATGCATTTCCGATTTGCGAATTAAGTGGTATAATTTTCATTCAATCAAATTTTAGAGATTTTTATGTTTCAGATACAAAACGAACCCCAAAAAATACGGCCTAAAAAACAGGTTTTTGTTCTACCACCCAAGTCGCCACCAAAAGACAAAGTAATGTCACGCAAAAAAATTGAGGGAAGCACGCAGCTGCCCGTCACTTATTACAAGCCTGTATCTCGCGCTCAAATTGAAGGCACGCAAGCAGCTGCTGATGGGGAAAAGTCGATTGCTACGCAATTTCTGGATTATTTAAAATCCTTTTTCTAAAATAAATAACTTATCGCTTTTAACGATGGCTCTTATTAAGCAGCGGTCTATGCTCACGAATAAGATGTCTTTCAATATCAAGATAAGGCCGTATCTCACCAACTAATGTTTTTACAAAAGGTGGTTGGTGACCAAAAGCAATAATTTTTCCATGTTTTTTAAGAAGCTCGACCCACTTATCGGCTTGTTCTTTCGGGGTAGGTTTGTGATTGCCTTCAAGAGACCGATTAATATGTGGTTGATGAATAAGAAGGCGTTTGCCTAATTTATGCATAGACGATCCCACTCTTACCCATAATCCGTCCCCTGTCTTCCACGCATAAACACATTGTTCAGCGGAAGCGAGTTCGTTGTTTGTAATCGTTACAACCACTTTGTCCTGATCCAAGGTCATCAAAGCTACTTTTTCCATTTTACCTATCCCGGAATTTTGACAACGGCACGCAAGCCGCCTGACGTGCTGTCTGTGAGAGCAATATCACCGCCATGTGATGTTGCAATGTCTTTTGCAATCGCAAGGCCAAGCCCTGTGCTGCTTTCATCCTGGTTGCGTGCATCATCCAACCTGAAAAAAGGACGAAAAACATCTTCACGGCTATGCTCGGGAATTCCGGGCCCATTGTCATCCACGATCACAGTTAAAAACCCGTCTTTGTGAACGCCGGTGAGCGTTATATGTGTTGCAAATCGCACCGCATTAACAAGAAGGTTTTCAATGCAGCGTTTAAAACTTTGCGGCCGCAACATTACAAAGCTATCGCCTGAAAACAGGCAATCGATTGTTTTGGTCTCGGACCTGTAACTATCGGCAACCGTTTGCAACATGGATGAAATATCCGTTGCGACAGGCTGCTCGCCCGCATCGCCGCGGGCAAAGGCAAGATAGGCCTCAAGCATTTTTTGCATGTCATCGACATCACGTGCCAGCGCGCTGCGTTCAACTGTGTTATCAAGCAGAGCAAGTTGCAGCTTGAACCGCGTCAGAATGGTGCGAAGATCATGACTGACACCATTGAGCATGGTCATGCGCTGCTCAATTTGTTTTTCGATTCGCCGTTTCATCAGCTGGAAGGCCTGCGCCGCCTGCCTGACCTCCCGCGCACCGCGCGCTTTGAACAATGGGACATCGCGGCCTTTGCCAAAGTCGTCTGCGGCATGGGCAAGTGTAAGAATCGGTTTGATCTGGTTGCGAAGAAAAAGAATGGCCACCGTCAAAAGTACGGCCGCAGCAACCATCATCCAGACAATAAAAATATGGCTGTTTGAGGCATAGGTCTGGCTGCGCGGCGCGTAGACCCGCAAGATGGCATGGTCAAGCTGAACCCTGATTTCAACGATGCTTGAGCGGCCAACCGTGTCAATCCAGAATGGTTTGCCAATCTGGCTTTGCAGCTCATTCGACAATGCCGTATCAAGAAGCGAAAAAAACGGCTTGGGTAAAGCCGGGGGCAAATCGCCTAGTGGCAGAAGCTCGATCGTCAGATGCAAGTTGTTGCGGGCGATGCGCGATATGGTTTGCCCGCTGCTGTCTTGCGGGTAGCTGTTATAAACATCAATCATCGCGCCGATGTCAGAAACAACACTTGCAGAAAGGCGCTGCGTCACAATATTCCAATGCCGCTCCATAAAAATATAAGCGACAACCGATTGCAGCAAAAACATTGGGACGATGATGATGAGCAAGGATCGCGTGTAGAGGCCTTTCGGCGTCATGCGGTAAAGGCTTTGCCGCAAAGGGCGGAGCATTTTAGATGAACGAAACTGGCCGTTCAGCCAGACAAATGGCAATGCTAGAAATGCTAAAAACCCGCGATACATCTAGACAACAAGCCTGTAGCCAATGCCACGAACCGTTTGAAGGTAAAGTGGGTTGGTGAGATCCGGTTCAATCTTTCGGCGTAGCCTGTTCATCTGCACATCAATCGCGCGTTCGGTCAGCTCTGTTTCATCGGGCACAAGTTCAAGGCGTGGAACAGTTTCACCTGCGCGCGCGCCTAAGATACGCAGCAGTTTACGCTCGCGATCTGTCAGTTTGATGTAGTCATCGCCTTTGCGCAGTTCGCCGCGTTTGAGGGAATAGACATAAGGGCCAAACGTCACAACGTCGGATGCCGTTTTGATATCGCCCGTCTGGCGTTTCAAAAGATTGTTAATGCGCAGGACAAGCTCGCGCGGGTCAAACGGTTTTGACAAATAATCATCAGAGCCAAGGCTAAGGCCTTTGATCCTGTCTTCTGTCTCCGACAATGCCGTCAGCATCAGAACCGGAATGGCATTGTTGTCTTTACGCAATGTGTCAAGAAAACGATGGCCACTTTCGCCAGGCATCATCACATCAAGGATGAGCGCGTCGAACAAAAGCCCGTTCATCGCGCGCCGCGCTTCGGCAGCGTCAGCCGCCATTGTTACGCGAAAATTTTCTGCCTGCAGGAAACGTGACAAAAGCTCGCGAATGCGCTTGTCATCATCAATGACGAGCAGATGTTTGTGTGAAGCGTTAAGCGGTTCCGACATTCAATCTCGCACTGCAGCAAATCTCAGATTATTTATGGCATAGGCGCAAAGAAAAGACACCGGTTTTTCACACTTTCGGGGCTTGCTTCAGCATAAACGCTTGCCTATGAAACTGATAACGAATTGTTCATTTAAAGGAATTGATATGGCAGGCTCAGGGCGCGGCGATTTTGTCTGGTTGGACGGAACCTTTATTCCGCAAGAACAGGCAAATGTCTCGGTTTTTACACATGGCCTGCATTATGCGTCTTCTGTTTTTGAAGGTGAACGTTCGTATGGCGGCGTGATTTTTAAAAGCAGCGAGCACTCGCAGCGTCTGCATCGCAGCGCGCAAATTCTCGATTTTGAAATTCCATTTGCTGTTGATGTTCTCGATAAAGCCAAAGCCGAACTGGTCAAGCGCAATGGCGACAGCGATACTTATATTCGCTGCGTTGCTTTTCGCGGCGACGAAGCGCTTGGCGTTTCGGCGCAAAACAATACAATTCATGTGGCGCTCACAACTTTGAAATGGGGCAGCTATTTTGATGCCGCGCAAAAGCTGAAAGGTCTTCGCCTTGATATGGCGGACTACCGCCGGCCCGACCCGAAAACAGCGCCGTCGGAAGCGAAAGCTGCCGGCCTTTATATGATCTGCACAATTTCAAAACACAAAGCGGAACGCAAAGGCTATGCTGATGCATTGATGCTTGACTGGCAGGGCCGTGTTGCGGAATGCACGGGCGCAAACGTTTTCTTTGTCAAAGACGGTGAAATTCATACGCCGATTGCCGATTGTTTTCTCGATGGTATCACCCGCAAGACTGTGCTTGAGCTTGCAAAACAGCGTAACATTCCGGTTCATATACGCCGCATCATGCCTGACGAACTCCCAAGCTTCGAGCAGTGCTTTTTAACGGGTTCAGCTGCGGAAGTCTCGCCGGTGTCTGAAATTGGGCCTTATCATTTTGTCGTTGGCGATATCGCCACAACACTGATGGATGACTATTCCAATCTTGTGCGCGGTAATTCACATTTAAACAAAACCTCCGCAGCTTAAAAATCAGCAAGGTCTGGCACGCGGTTGAACGCAATCTTACCACCTGCATAGCCGCCGGGGACCTGTTCATCGGCACAGCCAAGCTGTAGCGCATGCGGGGAAAACCGCGTCTGCAGTGCATCTGTCAGTTCTGAAAGTTTTTCCCAGCGCTGGCGAAGATGGGTTGTATCTTCTGCCGTTTCAAAAAGATCAAATGACCTGTCTTGCGCCAGAACAAGCTCATACAGCATCACATGCACGAATTTTGGCTTGCGCGGTCCCATGCTGTGAAAAGCGGCAAGAAGAAGCCCATCCAATGCGCGCAGCACATGCACGTCATCACGGGCCGCTGTAACAAAGCGATGATAACCTGACAGGCCGGGCCCTTCCTGACAATGAAGGGTTAGACCAAGCGCCCCGGCCGCAAATTGCTCGCGGCGCATTCGCCGTGCGGCTTTTACAAGAAGAATACGCGCGCACAGACGCACACGTCGTGGGTTGCGCCAATTGAACGCGAGCACGCGGCTATGGCCAAACATGCAGCGGCTTGTCTCAGTGCGCTCGGTTCTATGGCCATGAAGCGCGGCCCACATCCGCTCTCCCTCGACGCCGCCCCAAATGCCCCGCATCTGTTTGGGCGCGAGCGACCAGAGTTGCGCCATTGTCGTCACATTGACAGCTTTTAGGCGCGCCTCATTGCCCTTGCCGATTCCAGCCACGTCGCGTAGCGGCAGATGAATAATTTTTCGCGGCAAATCTTCGGGGTAGAGCAAAACAAGCCCGTCCGGCTTTTGCATTTCGGCGGCCAGCTTTGCCAAAAGTTCGTTAGGGGCAAAACCGATTGAACATGTAAGGGCGACACTGAAGGTTTCGCGTAACGCTGTTTTGATGCGCGCGGCAATCTCTTCAGCGCGCACCTGTTCATTGTTCATCAGCTGGCATGTAAATTCATCAATCGAGCGCACAGCTTTGACAGGCACGATATTGTCGACAAGTCTGTGGATCCGGTGGTGAAGTTTTACATATTCGTCGTGGCGCGCGACCGTAAAAACAATCTCGGGGCAGAGGGCTTTTGCTTCGCGCACGCCGGTGCCGGTGCGAACGCCAAATTTTTTGGCTTGACGACTTGCCGCAATACAGCAGGTCGCCTCACTCATGACAGGAAGCACGCCGACCGGCCGGCCGGCGAGGCGCGGCTGCAAATATTGCTCGGCACTCGCGAAAAAACTGTCAAAATCAATATAAAGCGTGGTGAGGCCGTTGGCTTTGTCCATACACCCAGCCTAGAACAAAAGAAGAACATTATCCAGCTTTTCCCGTTTCTTCTCCTCAGCAAATTTGGCCTCAGGCTGAAGAAATGGTTTATGCGATTTCAGATCAAAAGCTTTGCAAGGATGGGAATGCCGTGTCCTTTCGCCAAACGCCGCATGGCGGCCAGACGCTGCGGCCGCGCTTTTTAGTGCTTCATTATACGGCTGGCCGAAGTTTTGAGAGCACGCTTGAGTGGTTTGAGAACAGGACAAGCAAAGCGTCCGCACATCTGGTCATCGGGCAAAAAGGCGAAATTTGCCAAATGCAGACGTTTGATAAGACATGTTACCATGCAGGGATAAGCCAGTGGAAAGGCACGCGGTTTTTAAATACCTGTGCCATCGGTATTGAAATGGACAATGCGGGACTGTTGCAGAAAAAAACGGATGCAAAATGGACAACATGGTTTGGACAGGAGATTGCACAGGCGGATGTCCTGCAGGCGCGCCATCGTCTTGGTGGCGATATATGCGGATGGCAGCTCTACACAAAAGTACAGGTTGAAACCTGTCTTGCGATTGTCATGGCTTTGCACGAGCATTTTGGTTTTGAAGATATTGTCGGCCATGAGGACATTTCATGGCCACGAAAAACAGATCCTGGACCGGCATTTCCGCTTCAAGATGTCCGCGCACATGCCTTTAAAACAGGGCTTGAAATCAAAAAATAAGCGGCTAAGCTTTGGGTTTTAACACTAGAGTATAAATGGTTTCAGGCGCATTATTACCAATTCGAAAAGATGATCCTCGTTTTTTGGATTTACAAAAGACGCTTGCGCAGAAAAAACAGCAGCAGGTTTTTTCCAAAAGAAAAATGCCGGATATTAAGTCGGTCAATGCGATCGAACAGGGTCGTGAAATGGGCCGCGACGTTGCCAATCTCAAAGGCAGCCAGTTTGTTTTAATTGGTGAATGGCATGGTTCACCGTCCGCGATGGATGGTTTTTTAGGTGTCATTCAAGGCCTGAAAGACAAAATGGCACGGCCACGGCAAGTGATTTTACTGCGCGAAAATAATCCTAAAATGTCATCAGTGGCAAAGGCGTTTGACACGTGGAATATGGGTAACAGTGCAAAAGGAACTTTAGGTTCAATGGTTGCCGCGCCAGCAAGCGTTACACAATGGCAAGATGATGTCTGGTTAGCTCGCGACGAGTGGTCAGACTATCTCAATGATATTTATTTACCGTCGGCTCTTAACAAAGCTTCGGATATGTTCCCTGGTCTAAAAGCCTACGGGGTCGATATAAACGATAGTGGCTATAGCCCATTTAAAAAAGCGTATGATGAAAATCTGGCCGATAGGGACAGCGCAATGGTCCTGCGTATTGAAGAGCTTCAGAAAACCTATCCCGATGCTATTTTTGTTGGTATTTTTGGCAACTGCCATGTGCCCAAACAAATGGTAGACAGCGTTCAACCCGTTAAAGATAAAAATCTTTACGGCATGAATTTTAATGATCCTATGGGCGAGCAGCTCAGCTTGCTGCATGGCTCCGAAAATGTGCATGCGATGTCCGTCATGCTTGAAAATGATGCGCTGAATGTCGATAGCTCAGACAAGATCGTCAAAAAAAACAGCGGGCAGTTTGATATGGTGGTGCGCGTTAAAAGGATTAGCAACAAAAAAGACTGGCACAGCCAGTGGCTTACAGATCGCTGACATCTCGATTGGTCACGACCGTGCGAATGCCCACCTTAAAATAATCCCAGCCGGTATAAAGCGTTAGAACGGCAGATATCCAGAGCAAAGTCAGCCCAATATGCGTGATAAGGCGACCTGTTTGAATTGGTAAAAATGTGAACTGGGCATCAAGAGCTTGGGCGATTGTATTGACCCAAACAAGCCGGTCGCCCGCAGGGCTTGCAAGCAAGAAACCGATGGCGACAAGTTGTGCCGTTGTTTTCCATTTGGCAAGTTTTGAAACTGGCACACGCACCTGAACGCCGCCTAAAAATTCGCGAAGACCGGAGACGAGAATTTCACGGCAGAGAATAATAATGGCGGCCCACAGTGACCAGCCCGCGATGGTGCCATCAGCGGCCAGCAATAAAAGTGATGAGGCAACAAGCAATTTGTCGGCAATCGGATCAAGCATCTGGCCAAGGGAGCTGGCACTGTCAAAATAACGCGCTGCAAGGCCATCAAAATAATCGGTGACACCTGCTGCAATAAAAATGGCAAGCGCGATCCAGCGCGCCGTCACATCATTGACGGCAAAACCGCCGCCCCAGAAAAAACATGCAACCACCGCAGGCACGGCAATCAGGCGGCCATAGGTCAAGAGGTTGGGAACGGAAAGTGCGCGGGACATGGTTTACAACTGGCAGAGCCGGATAAAAAAGTCTATTAGCCAGCGTTGAAAAACGACCAGATTTGTTGTGCCGTCATGGCATTAATTCCCGGCACTTTTGCAAGGTCGTCGAGCGAGGCGCGTGAGACCTCTTTCGTTGTGCCAAAATGCCGCATCAAAGCGCGCTTGCGTGTGGGGCCGATGCCCGCGATCTCATCAAGCGGGTTGGCGATAATCGCTTTTGAACGCTTGGCGCGATGGGCACCAATCACAAAACGGTGCGCTTCATCGCGAAGGCGCTGAACGAAATACAATACAGGGTCGCGTTCGGGAAGTTGGAAAGGTTCATGACCTGCGCGAAAAAACCTCTCGCGCCCTGCATGCCGGTCGACCCCTTTGGCAATGCCGATCACGGAAATCTTGTCACCGATATTTAAATCATTAAGTACGGCATTGACGGCATCAAGCTGCCCTTTGCCACCATCGACAAGGATGAGGTCTGGCCATGCAGGTGCATTCGTCTCATCGCTGCTTTCCTTAATCAGTCGCGAAAACCGGCGAGTAAAAACCTCGCGCATCATTCCGTAATCGTCGCCGGGGGAGAGTTCTTCGTTTTTGATAGTCCATTTCCGATACTGGTTTTTGATAAAGCCATCAGGCCCTGCAACGACCATGGCGCCGACGGCTTGTGCCCCCATAATGTGGCTGTTGTCATAGATTTCAATGCGTGACGGCGGGCTTGCCAGTTCAAAACGCTCGGCAAGCAAACCCAAAAGCTTGTTTTGTGCGGCGCTTTCCGCAAGACGGCGCGACAGGGCTTCTTTGGCGTTTTTCAAGGCATGATTGATCAGGTCTTTTTTCTCGCCCGCTTTTGGGAAAATAATATTGACCTTATGGCTGGACTTTTCACAAAGGGCTTTTGCCACAAGGTCGCATTCCGGCAAGTCGTGCGAGACAAGGATATGTGAAGGCGCTGGCCGCTCATCGTAAAATTGCATGATAAAATCTTGCAAAACATCGGCATTTTCCATCGAAGCGTCTGCGCGCAGAAAATAAGCGCGGTTGCCCCAGTTCTGATAATTGCGAATAAAGAAAATCTGCACGCAAACTTCGCCGCCATCGTGAACAATTGAAAAAGCATCCGCTTCTTCCAGATTTTGCAGGTTGATACCCTGGCTGGTTGTAATCGGTGCCAGCGCTGCAATACGGTCGCGGTATTGGGCTGCGCGCTCATAATCCATCTGCTCGGCAGCTGTTTCCATTTCACTTGCAAGCGTTGCGCGAAGCTGCTGCGTGCGCCCCAGAAGAAAGTCTGTCGCATCTTTCACAAGACCTTGATAACTTTCGATATCAATTTCCTTTGTGCATGGCGCAGAGCACCGTTTGATCTGGTGCAGCAAACAAGGCCGTGTGCGCGAGGCATAAATACTGTCGGAACAGCTGCGAAGCAAAAAAGCTTTTTGCAATGTATCCAGCGTGTGGTTCACAGCAAAGCCCGAAGCGAAAGGCCCAAAATAACGGCCCTTTATGTTCCGGGCGCCGCGATGTTTAAGAATTGAAGGCGCTTCATGGTCGGTGGCAATGAGAATGTAGGGAAATGACTTGTCATCGCGCATCAGGACATTGAAGCGCGGCTTCATTTTTTTAATAAGGTTGGTCTCTAATAAAAGCGCTTCTGTCTCTGTTTCGGTTGTTATAAATTCCATACTTGCTGTCAGCGAGATCATACGCGCTATACGATTGGAGTGGCCGGTTGGCCGCGAATAGGACGTGACGCGATTTTTGAGGTTGCGGGCTTTGCCGACATAAAGAATTTGCCCGGTCGCATCTAGCATACGGTAGACACCTGGCGTGTCAGGCAGGCGCTTGACGATATCAGCGATCAGCTTGGCGCCGCGCAATGTGGATGCCGTCACCGGCGCATTGGTGAAGGCAAGCTCGGCATTCGTTTTGTCTGGTGTATCGGTCACGCAGCGGTCTCAGGCATGAGACATATATAGTTTATCTTTGCTCTGTCTCAAGCTTGGATAATCGATAGACGCGTTTAGCCAATAATTTGAAGCTCGACCGCTTTCGGGCCTTTGCCTTTTTTATCGGGCTCCACTTCAAATGAAACCGACTGGCCTTCCAGCAAGGTTGGCAGGCCGGAGGCCTGAACGGCGGAGACGTGAACAAAAAGGTCTTTGCTGCCGTCATCCGGCATGATGAAACCAAACCCTTTTTCGCTGTTAAAAAATTTAACTTTGCCTGTTTGCTGCCCGCTCATTTTGCCCCCGCATTGTGTCAGCGCCTGTGCTGAATGACTGGCAGATTTATTAAAGCATATTTGAAACGTATTAAAGGGGGTCGTCAGGTTTTTTTTACAATCCACTTGGCGATCGAGGCGCTGCCGGCGCCTGACGCATAGACGCGAGCCATCCATTCCAAGGCCTCTGCCATCAATTTCTCAAAGCCCCATGGCGGGTTGAGGACAATTAGCCCTGAGCCATCCAGCCGCTTGGGGTCATTCGGGCGGCGCAAATACAGCTCAAGACACAATGATGGCACTAAGAGAGCTTTGAGGCGCTCTAAGAGCAGTTCTCGGTCGCGCGTGCCTTTGACAGGATACCAAAGCAAAGCTGTGCCGGTTGCAAAACGTTTTGCCACTTCAAACGCAGCGTCGCCAAGTCTTTGAAATTCATCCGGCTGTTCGTATGGCGGATCTATCAAAACAAGGCCGCGCTTTTCAAGGGGCGGGAGTTTCGATTTGAGCGCATGCCAGCCATCATCGCCAACAACGCGAATATTTTTTGCGCTCTGGCTTTTCTTCAAAACAGCAAAATCATCGGGGTGTTTTTCATAAAACACAGCCTTGTCATTGGTACGCAACATTTTGCTTATTAGCCACGGAGAGCCGGGGTAAAGCTTTTGCGCAGGATCACTGTTGAGTTCTTCAATCAGGCGCAGATAAAGCGAAAAAGCCGAGGGCAGATTTGTTTGGTTTAAAGCAATGAGCCGCTCGACACCATCTGTATGCTCGCCTGTTTTACTGGCTTCCGGCCCCAGCAAATTATAAACGCCGCGACCGGCATGTGTATCAAGGCAAAAAAACGGAGTGTCTTTTTTCTGCAAATGGTCAAGAACCAGAAGAAGAGCCGTGTGCTTCATCACATCGGCAAAATTACCTGCATGGAAAGCGTGCCTGTAATTCATCTTGGCTTTGAACAGGCTCGCGGCTGGAGCGCTTTTGTAAAGCAGAAGCGGATTTCATCAACGGCACTTTTTTTCATGCTGACATAAATTGCATCTTCAGGCAGGCGTGGATTGTCTTTTCTCACAATCGCCTTGATATTACGCCAGTTTAGCCGGTTGTTTGTTTTCAAAAACGCAGTTGTTTCAATAAAATTAAGCCCTGAGAAGGCTTTTTGCGTGAGGTCGAAATAGGCGGCTAAATCAAGCCCAGAACATGTGCCATGTTTGCGCCATTCGTGAAAAGCCGCATGCTTGCTGCTGAAAAGGTCTTGAGATTTATCGATAGCGCGAACGTCGCTGTGCTGTGAGCCTGCTTCACAATATTCAGGCCAGCCTTTTTCACGTTGGGGCCAAAGACCATGAACAACAAAATGGTCCGTGTCAGCGCGGCATGCCGCCTCATTCCGGCCTTGGCAAAAACTGGGCAGCCAGGTTATGGCGAGCACATAATAATCGAAATCGCCAGGCGTGTCAGCGGCAATAGAAACTCTGCAAGACAGCAGCAATAAGAATGTAAGAAAAAGATATTTCATGCCTGAACATCAAGCAGAAGCAAGGGGTGCGGGCAAGTCAGTTCTTGCATCAATTCCGGTTACATGATGAGAGCATGTTGGGAGATCAATCATGCCAATATCGTACCTATCGCTTTTGCCTGTTGTTCTGCTCACGCTGTCAAATATTTTCATGACATTTGCCTGGTACGGCCATCTGCGCTTCAAAGGCGCACCGCTTATGATGGCAATATTGATTAGCTGGGCCATCGCATTTTTTGAATATTGCCTTGCAGTTCCTGCCAATCGCTATGGATCGGCGGTTTATTCGGCAGCTCAGCTTAAAACCATGCAGGAAGTCATCACGCTGATTGTTTTTGCAGTTTTCTCAGTTTTTTATCTTGGCGAGCCGCTTCGCTGGAACCATGCCGTTGGCTTCGTGCTGATCTGCTCAGGCGCGTTTTTTGTTTTCAAGAAGTTTTGAGGCCGTTTTTTAGAATTCGCGGCGGCGCAATGCACGACAATGAGGCGCATAGGCCTTGTGACGGTCAAGGCCGTCAACGCACACGCTCAAACTGTAATCCGTACCCGCAAAACCCTGTCCCGAGCCAAGTTCAACAACAACACGGCGCACTATCTGGTCTGAGAACAAGGCTTTACCCTCACACCAGCCACGGGCGACTTTGCCATCATATTTTACATGTGCTCCAGCCTGCTGAACGTCGAGCACCTCGTCCATCAACACGCCGGTTGTGCGGTAATCGCGTTCAATGCCGTTATATTTTGAGCGTACATCATCCCAGAGTTTAATATCGCGGCAGAGCGGAAGATCGGACAGCAAACCGTTTGATGGATCCATGCCATAGACAGTGTAAGCGTCGGCGCGCGTCACGGGCTCATTGTAGCGGGTGTCGCAGGCGGCAAGCAAAGGAAGCATGAGAAGAAAAGTGGCAAGGCGTTTCATGGCGCCAACAGTGGCAAGACGGGCAGTGATGTCAAGCGCTAGCCGCCTCATGCCGCCCCAAGATTTCGGCGATGTGTCTTTTGCAGCTGTGGAACCAGTTCTGTCAGAACAACGGCACAAAAAATGACCGCTGCGCCGACATAATTTATCATGGGCAACCGCTCATTTAACAGAACCGCACCGCCTAAGGCGGCCACGACTGATTCGAGCGACAGGATAATCGCGGCATTGGAAGGGGGCACATATTGCTGGCCAACAGCCTGCAATGTGAACGCGATTGCCGTTGACATGACGCCCGTATATAAAATTTCGCTCCAACCGGCAGCGATGCCTGCAAAATTCGGTTGCTCAAACATTGCCGCCCCGATCAGCGACAAAAAGGCGGTTGCAAAAAAGGACAGGCAGGACAAAGAAACCGGCAGCCGTGTTTCTTCCACAAGCTTGCCAAGCACAGCCACCTGCATTGCCCAGCACAGGGCGCATCCAATGAGCAGATACTCGCCCAGCTGAAACAGGTGAATGTCTGCGCCGGTCGAAAGCCAGACGCCGCCAAGAACCATCGGCGCGGTGAGATAGATGATAGGGTGCGGGCGCATACGCGCAGCCAGAAACACCAGAAAAGGTGTAAAAATGACGTAGAGCGATGTTAAAAACCCCGCGCTGGTGACAGAGGCCGTTTTCATCGCCGCTTGCTGCAGCCATACGCCCAGAAAAAAGCTGACGCAAAGCAGGGCCATCCATTTTGCTTTTTTGAGAAGAGCACGAATTTCCGAACGGCTTTCACGTCGCAGTTCCAAAACTGCCAATGGCAGAACCAGCAGGCCGCCGAGCGCATATCGAACACCGGCGAATGTCAGCGGACCCATGCTGAGCATGGCGCTTTTTTGAGCCGTAAAGGCAAGCCCCCAAAGGAGAGTGCAAAAAACCAGCAGCAGTGCGGCCAAAGGGCGGGGCATGATCCTTATTGCATAACAGCTTTAAATTTCACTGCAATCTTGAGGCTTGAAAACCCTTGTTTCTGCCTGAATTTATCCCATATTGGGGGAATGGCCCGCACCCCGAAATCCAAAGCATCGAAAGAACCATCGCCTGAAATGGACGCGTCGCTTGCCGCACTTTTAAGCCCTGCGCTGAACACAGGCTTTGCTGAAGCACCGCAGTCGCCATTTGAAGGTGCAAGCGCCATGACGAATGACGCGTTGCAAAGCCTGCTTGTCAATGGCCGCGATGAATTTAAAGGGCCGATGATGATGCCGCATCGCCCGCAGCGCCCCGACAAGTCGGAAGGCGGCATCGCGTTCAAAATGGAAACCGAGTATACGCCGTCCGGCGATCAGCCAACCGCAATTGCCGAACTTGTCGACGGCATTTCGAAAGAAGACCGCGATCAGGTCCTGCTTGGCGTTACAGGGTCAGGCAAAACATTCACGATGGCAAAGGTGATTGAAGCGACGCAGCGCCCCGCTTTAATTCTTGCACCAAACAAGACATTGGCAGCACAGCTTTATGGCGAGTTCAAAAGTTTTTTTCCAAACAATGCGGTTGAGTATTTCGTGTCCTATTACGATTATTATCAGCCGGAAGCTTACGTGCCGCGCTCTGACACATTTATCGAAAAAGAATCCTCGATCAACGAACAGATCGACCGCATGCGGCACTCGGCGACGCGCGCCCTTCTTGAACGCGATGATGTGATCATTGTCGCATCCGTGTCATGTATCTACGGCATCGGCTCGGTTGAAACCTATTCAACGATGACTTTGGGCTTGAAGCGGGGCGAGCGTATTGACCAGCGCAAGCTGATTACCGAGCTTGTCGCGCTTCAATACAAGCGCAATCAGATGGATTTTGCCCGCGGCATGTTTCGTGTGCGCGGCGATACGATTGATATTTTCCCAGCCCACTACGAAGACCGCGCATGGCGCGTGAATTTGTTTGGCGATGAGATTGAGAGCATTCACGAGTTTGACCCGCTCACAGGCGAGAAGGTCAATGAGCTTGATTTCATTAAACTTTACGCCAATTCGCACTATGTGACGCCAAAGCCGACTTTGGCGCAGGCCATTAAAGGCATTAAAGCTGAGCTTAAAGCGCGTCTGAATGAGCTTTACGGGCAGGGGCGTTTGCTAGAGGCGCAGCGGCTCGAGCAGCGCTGCACGTTTGACATTGAAATGATGGAAGCCACTGGCGCTTGCGCAGGCATTGAAAACTATTCACGCTGGTTGACAGGACGCGAGCCCGGCGCACCGCCGCCAACGCTCTTTGAATACCTGCCTGAAAATGCACTTGTTTTCGTTGATGAAAGCCATGTGACAATTCCGCAAATCGGCGCCATGTTTAAAGGCGACTTCAGACGTAAAGCAACATTGGCGGAGTATGGTTTCCGACTGCCGAGTTGCATGGACAACCGCCCTTTGCGCTTTGAAGAATGGGAAATGATGCGTCCGCAAACGGTGAATGTATCAGCAACACCGGGCGACTGGGAGCTGAACCAGACACAAGGTGTTTTCACAGAACAGGTGATCCGTCCGACAGGGCTGATTGATCCTGTGATTGAAATACGTCCTGCAAAATCACAAGTCGATGATCTTTTGGGCGAAGTGCGCAAGGTTGCACAAAACGGATACCGCACGCTGGTAACGACATTGACCAAGCGCATGGCCGAAGACCTCACCGAATATTTACACGAGAACAACATCAAAGTGCGGTATATGCATTCCGACATCGACACACTCGAACGTATTGAGATCCTTCGCGATCTCCGTCTTGGCGCGTTCGACGTTCTGATTGGGATTAACCTGCTGCGCGAAGGCCTTGATATTCCTGAATGCGGGCTCGTGGCCATTCTTGACGCGGACAAGGAAGGCTTTTTACGCTCTGAAACATCGCTGATCCAGACAATTGGCCGCGCGGCACGAAATGTCGATGGCCGGGTCATCTTATATGCCGACCGTGTCACAGGGTCGATGGAGCGCGCGATTGGCGAAACCGACCGCCGCCGCGAAAAGCAAGAAGCTTACAATCTTGCAAACGGCATCACGCCGCAGACGATCAAGCGCAATATCGGCGATGTCATGTCGTCGATGTATGAAAAAGACCGCGTCACTGTCGATGCGGGGCTTACTGAAAACGGTATCAGCATCGGGCATAACCTTAAGGCTGTCATCGCCGACATGGAAAAACAGATGCGCGATGCGGCTGGCGATCTTGACTTTGAAGAGGCCGCGCGCCTTCGTGATGAAGTCAAACGCCTTCGCGCCACCGAGCTTGCGATCATGGACAATCCAATGGTGCGCCAGCGCGACCTTGAAGAAGAGCCTTCAATCGGCGGTTATATGGGCAATAAGTTGATCTCGTCCGTTCCGCGTCCGAAAGGGCGCTCGACAGGCGGGCTTGGGCGGCGGAAGTTTAAATAACCGGCTTTTGATAAGCCCACATTTTTGCGCTGAAATAGTTGATGAGAAGCGCAACGCCTGTGCCGCTCGCCAGTGCCAGCAAACGGCCGGCTTGCGGGAACTCCCACAAAATACCGAGTGAGACACCTGCGTTGATGGCGGCGCCGACGACACGCGTCAGTGTAAAGCGGCCAAGTTCGCGCAACCAACGCGGATCACTTGAGCGAAAGGTGAGGTGCCGGTTCAATTGCCATGTCACAAAGGTCGCAATCGCCAATGCCAGACAGCGGGCATTGACATCATTTAAATAGTTTTGGGCTGTGACAAAGCTCAAAAAATCGACGACAAAGCCGATGCCTCCGACCACGCAGAAAAAGAAGATTTCACGCGCCAGTTCGTTATTTTTGTAGCGCTGAATGAAAAAGCGGATATTTGGCAGGGCTGGCATCGGAAAGCTCATGAGCTCAAACAGGTTGTTACTGCATAAGGCATATTCGACACTTGCGCAAAACCCCTGCTTTCCATTAGCTAGGCCATGGCCTTTTTTTCTGAAAGCATTCGCCGCATCAAGCCATCGCCGACAATCGCGATCTCCAACAAAGCGCGCGAACTGAAAGAGCAGGGGCGTGATATTATCGCCCTCGGTGCAGGCGAGCCTGATTTTGACACGCCCGACAACATCAAGACGGCGGCTATTGCCGCCATAAACGCAGGCAAAACCAAATATACGGCGGTTGACGGCATTACAGAGTTGAAAGACGCCATTTCCGCCAAATTCAAGCGCGACAACAATCTTGATTATTCCCGCAGCCAAATCTCGGTAGCGACGGGCGGCAAACAAATTCTGTTCAATGCGTTATCGGTGACGTTAAATCCCGGCGATGAAGTTATCATCCCTGCGCCGTTTTGGGTGTCTTACCCCGATATCGTCAGGCTTGCAGGTGCAACCCCTGTTATTGTGCCAACAAGCGCATCACAAAATTTTAAACTTAATCCGCGTGCGCTTGAAAAAGCGATCACCAGCCGCACCAAATGGCTGATCTTGAATTCGCCAAACAATCCTTCAGGCGCGGTCATCACACGCGACGAAATGAAGGCGATTACGGATGTGCTTTTGCGCTATCCGAACATTCATATTTTAAGCGATGATATTTACGAGCATCTGACTTACGATATGGCCGAGTTTTGCACGCCCGCTGAAGTGGAGCCAAGGCTTTATGCACGTACGCTGACCATGAATGGGGTCTCAAAAGCCTATTGCATGACGGGCTGGCGCATTGGATATGCAGGAGGACCAGAGACGCTAATCAAGGCTATGGCGACATTGCAGTCGCAGTCCACATCAAACCCCGCCTCGATCGCCCAATGGGCGGCAGTTGAAGCCTTAAACGGAACGCAGAGTTTTATTCCAGCCCATAACGAAGTTTTCAAAGAACGTCGTGATTTGGTCGTATCGATGCTGAACCAAGCCAGCGGAGTGAAATGCCCTCATCCGCAAGGTGCTTTTTATGTGTTTCCATCTGTCGAAGCACTCATTGGAAAAACATCGGCATCCGGCCACAAGATTACCAATGACACCGATTTTACGGCAGCGCTTCTCGATGATGAAGGTGTTGCGGTTGTGCAAGGCGATGCGTTTGGCCTAGCAAATCATTTCCGTATTTCTTACGCTACAGCAACGGATGCGCTAGAAGAGGCGTGCACGCGCATTCAGCGCTTTTGCGGAAATCTCAGTTAGTTTGTGTTCACTGCAAGATTTGGCTCTTTAAAAAGTTGAGGGTTCACAGCCTTCATTTTTTTAACGATAAATTTTGTTAGAACATCGACGAGAATTGACGATGTTTTTGCATCAATACGCGTGCGCAGATTTATCATTTCAGCCGACGTTAAAGTCACACCAAGATCTTTGGAAATCTGCTCAGCAATTTTTTGCTCATCGCTATTGAAAATAAAATCAAGCTTTGCAATGTTTCGAATGTAATTACCGATTTCATCTTCGCCGCGGCGTTCAAAGCGAATAATTTTTCCAACTGTAGGCGTGCCAAGCAGGGTGACTTTGTCAGCCGCGCCATCTTTATTGGTGTCTGTTAAAACAACGTCATGAAATTCGTCGATCATTCCATTTTTATTTTTATCAAGCGCCGTCAATAAACGGTCAAAACTTGACAGTGGTTTTGTTGGCGCGGGTCGCTGCGCCGCATTATTTACAGTAAGTCCGGTCGATCCATTGCTCATGCACATCCCCGCAGTACGTCAAGTCTGCTCCAAGACTTAAAGAATACAGAATCGCCCTGTGGATATGGTGCGCCGCGATATGGTCGTAGGGATAATGTAAATTATTCAGCAGCAAACACAGCGTTTTCAAGCGCTTCATCTTTCAGCGTGCTGAGAAAACGTTCTGCTTCAAGTGCGGCCATACATCCCATGCCCGCTGCTGTGACAGCTTGCCGGTATATGTCGTCAGTCACATCTCCAGCGGCAAATACACCGGGAATGGATGTGACGGTTGAATCTGCAGCTGACCACAAATAACCGGACGGTTTCATTTTCAACTGGTCTTTGACCAAATCAACAGCAGGCGCATGACCAATCGCGATAAAAACGCCATCAACGCTGCGCTCGCTGATTGCGCCTGTCTTGATGTTTTTAATTTTGACGCCGGTGACAAGCTTAGGGTTGTCCTGGCCAACAATTTCCTCAATCGCGCTGTCCCAGACGACTTCAATTTTATCGTGAGCAAAGAGACGGTTTTGTAAAATGCGCTCTGCGCGGAAGCTGTCGCGGCGATGCACAAGCGTAACCTTCGACGCGAAATTGGTCAAGAAAAGTGCTTCCTCAACGGCAGTGTTGCCGCCGCCGACAACCACAACTTCCTTACCGCGGTAAAAAAAACCATCGCAGGTGGCGCAAGCCGAAACGCCAAAGCCGCGATATTCAGTTTCGGACGGAATGTTAAGCCATTTGGCCTGCGCGCCCGTCGCTATAATCAATGTGTCTGCCGAATACGTATTTCCACTGTCGAGCGTCAGATTAAAGGGCCGCTTTGAAAGATCAACGGCTGTGACGATATCATTTACAAAAATAGTGCCGACATGTTTTGCCTGATGCTCCATTTGCTCCATCAGCCATGGGCCTTGAATGACATCTGCAAAACCGGGATAATTTTCAACATCAGTTGTTGTCGTCAGCTGCCCGCCAGTTTGCAGGCCTGAAATAAGTACAGGTTCCAGCATTGCGCGTGCTGCATAAATCGCGGCGCTATAGCCTGCAGGGCCAGAGCCAATAATAATCGTTTTTGCGTGTGTTGTGTTCATCTGCATAACATAGGAATGATTTTTGCCTTTTGTAGCGTATTCGTCCGAGGCGAGGAAAAAGTAACTTAAAATAGGTGTGGGCGAGTAATAAATTATTGCGTTTTACGGTCGTCGGGCAAGGATTGGCCGGCCCACATTGAATTATAGGCTTGCAGGGTGCGTGCCGCTTCAATCGCCACGTCATGCGTTGAAAGAGCTTTTAAACGGCCTTTTTGACCCATTTTTAGCATTTTTTGCGGGTTTTGAATCAGGCCTTCAATGGCTGTGACTAGCGCATCAAGATTGTCGGGCGGGACAAGATGGCCGGTTTCACCTTCTAGCACGATCTGCTCATGGGCACCGGCAGTCGTTGCAACAACTGCGACCCCTGATGCCATCGCCTCGATCGGCGTCAGTCCAAAACCCTCCCAGCGCATTGGCGCAACGTAAAGCGAAAGTTTTGAGAACCATATCGGCACGTCGTGCTCGGCCAGTTCACCTAGAAAAAAAATGCGTTTTTGCAAACCTGCCTGCTGAATGCGCTGCTCGAGCTTTGTTGTAAAAGCCTCTTGCTCAGGCGCGCACAAACCAACAATGACTGCGGTAAAATCCGGAAATTGCGGCAAAAGACGGATCATGGCCTCGACAAAAAGGTCCGTGCCTTTTTGATGGCGCACACGCCCGAAAACGCCGATGCCATATTTACCGGGCAGGCCCGTTTCAACCCATGCCCGTTCACGGTCAGGCGCTGGCGCAAAACGTGCCGTTTCAATCGAATTGTCGACCACCATAGCCGGAATTTGCAAATAGGCTGCGGCTTTCGATGAGCCTGCCAGCAATGCGTCCATGCGGCGCATCAGCCATTTGGTCAAAGGTTTGTGGTTACGCTGCGCGGTGGATGTAAATGTGAGAAGCCAAGGCTGGCGCAAGATGTTGCGCAGAATCAAGCCAATAATCATTTCGTCATTGCGCCGTGCGTGCCAGATACGTTTTTTGTGAAGCGGCGGCGTGCTCCACCCTTCAGTAAAAAGCTGCCACCATTTGATGCGTGGTACGCGGGCAGGAAGATGCGGGCCAACGCTTGCAATCGAGATGTGTTTTGCAAGTTCAGGAACGATTGTGATGACAACAGAGGTAATGCCCGAATAGCGTGCATGCAGGTTCGGGGCGATGGCATCGCAATCACGCAAATTTACATTTTTTACAACTGCCATAAGTTTACGCGCCATAAACAAAACATGCCCGCAACGCGGCGGGCATGAACAGTGTTAAAGAGAAAATTCTCAATCTTATTTGAATTCAACCTTCATGACTTCATAGCTTTTAGCGCCGCCAGGCGTTGTAACCTCAACCACATCGCCTTTGCCTTTGCCAATCAGCGCGCGTGCGATGGGCGAGGTAATGGAAATGCGACCCTGTTTGGCGTCGGCTTCCATTTCGCCAACAATTTTGAATTTTTTCTTTTCTTCAGTGTCCTCATCTACCAGATGCGCCGTTGCACCAAAAGTGATGTGCTTGCCGGACAGCTTGCTGACATCAATGACTTCAGCGCGCGACAGCTTGTCTTCAAGCTCGGCAATCTTCGCTTCATTCATGCCCTGCGCTTCTTTGGCCGCATGATATTCTGCATTTTCCGACAGATCACCATGGCTGCGCGCTTCCGAAATGGCTTCGATAATGCGCGGGCGTTCTTCTGCCTGAAGACGATGCAGCTCGACGTGCAGCTGCTTGTGGCCTTCGTCAGTCATTGGAATCATTTCCATGGTCGTGCCTTTCAGTTCGATTCAATAAAAACAGAGCCAACGCATTTACGCCGGCCCCAGAAAACAATGGGCTTTATTTGGGTTGTGCGATGTAATCCTGCAAGGAGCGAACGCCAAGCTCACCTGACTTCATTGCTTTTATTCCACGCGCAGCAGCAATGCCGCCAGACAATGTCGTGTAATAAGGCACTTTATGCATCAGAGCTGCGCGGCGAAGTGAACGCGAATCCGCGAGCGATCTTGCGCCTTCGGTGGTATTGAACATCAGCGAGATTTCCCCGTTCTTAATGGCGTCCACGATATGGGGCCGCCCTTCCAGAACTTTGTTAATCTTGCGCGCCTTGACGCCCTTGTCAATCAGGAAAGATGCGGTGCCACCCGTCGCAACAATATTAAAGCCAATGTTTTCAAGAAGTTGCACCGTTTCAAGGATACGCGGTTTGTCTGCATTTTTCATTGAAACAAACACCGTTCCGCTTAATGGCACCTTGGTGCCGCCCGCGAGCTGTGATTTGGCAAAGGCAATGGCGTAGTCCGTATCAAGACCCATGATTTCGCCGGTTGAACGCATTTCTGGGCCAAGAACAATGTCAACCTCAGGAAAGCGGGCAAACGGAAACACGGATTCTTTGACGGCAATATGCCGAAGTTTCGGCTTTTGCAGATTGAAACTTTTCAGAGATTGCCCGGCCATCACCTGCGCTGCGATCTTGGCAATCGGAATACCAATGGTTTTGGCGACAAATGGTACGGTACGGGACGCTCGCGGATTGACCTCAAGAATATAGATGTCGCCATCCTTGATCGCATATTGGACATTCATCAGCCCGACCACATTCAGCGCCAGCGCCAAAGCGCTGGACTGGTGCTCAAGGCGGGCGATCATCTCGTCTTTTAATGAATGCGGCGGTAGCGAACAGGCGCTGTCGCCGGAATGGACGCCCGCTTCCTCAATGTGCTCCATGACCCCGCATACAAATGTATCTTTGCCATCGCTCAAGACATCGACATCGATCTCGGTGGCGTCGACAAGATATTCATCAAACAGAAGGGCGTTGGTGGCGAGCACATGATCAATCTGTGCTGCTTTGTCGCCGCGAAATTTCATCTGGATATCAGGCGGCACTAAAGCGGGAAGTGTAATTTGCAGATAGTCTTCAAACGCAGCTTCATCATGTAAAACAGCCATTGCGCGCCCGCCCAAGACGTAAGATGGCCGTACCACAAGCGGAAAGCCAATTTGACGGGCAACAACCCGGCCTTGCGCCAGCGAATATGCAATTGCGCTTCTGGGCTGGCGTAGTTTCAGTTTTTCAATCAGCTGTTTAAAACGGTCGCGGTCTTCTGCAAGATCAATCGCGTCGGGCGTCGTGCCGAGAATGGAAATTTCGGCCGCTTCAAGCGCACGCGCGAGTTTTAAAGGTGTTTGCCCGCCAAACTGCAAGATAACACCATGCAGCGTTCCGTTTTGCTGTTCTTTAGCCAGCACTTCGAGAACATCCTCCTGTGTCAGCGGTTCAAAATAAAGCCGGTCTGACGTGTCGTAATCTGTCGAAACGGTTTCCGGATTGCAGTTGATCATAATGGTCTCGAAGCCCGCATCCTGCAGTGCAAAGGCTGCATGACAGCAGCAATAGTCAAACTCGATTCCTTGGCCAATCCGGTTTGGTCCGCCGCCGAGGATGACGACTTTGCGTTTGTCTGTCGGTTGCGATTCATCGGCAACCTTTCCGTCAAAGAAAGGCGATTCATAGGTTGAATACATGTAGGCCGTTGGGGCGCGAAACTCGCCAGCGCAGCTATCAATCCTTTTATAGGCTGGCGTCACGTTTAAATTTTGGCGATACTTACGCAGTTCGGTTTCAATTGTGTCTGTCAGTTCTGCAAGACGCGCGTCTGAGAATCCCATGGCTTTGAGCGAGCGTAATTCCTCTGCGTCCGTTGGCAGGCCGCGCGCTTTTATAACGGCTTCAACGTCGATAAGATCTTTGATCTGGCGAATGAACCACGGATCAATGCGGCAGGCCTCGTGAATGTCATCAACGCTCATGCCAAGGCGCAGTGCCTGCGCCAGTTTCATCAACCGGTCGGGGCGCGGTTGCCCTAGCGCAATGCGAAGGGCTGTTGCGTCATCACCAACGCCGAGGCCTTCAATTTCAACCTCGTTGAAGCCCGTATAGCCAAGCTCAAGACCACGCAGCGCTTTTTGTAAGGACTCCTGAAACGAGCGTCCCATCGCCATTACTTCGCCGACCGATTTCATTGAGGTTGTCAGCACTGGCTCAGAACCGGGAAATTTTTCAAAATTAAAGCGCGGCATTTTGGTGACAATGTAATCAATGGTCGGCTCAAAAGCTGCAGGCGTTACGCCGCCGGTAATGTCATTTGAAATTTCATCAAGCGTGTACCCAACTGCAAGTTTTGCTGCCACCTTTGCAATGGGAAAGCCAGTTGCCTTTGAGGCCAGCGCCGATGAGCGCGACACGCGCGGGTTCATTTCAATCACGATCATGCGGCCATCGGCAGGATTAATTGCAAACTGCACGTTGCTCCCACCGGTTTCGACGCCAATTTCGCGAAGCACGGCAATTGATGCGTTGCGCATCCGCTGATATTCTTTGTCCGTCAGGGTCAAAGCGGGTGCGACGGTGATACTGTCGCCTGTATGAATGCCCATCGGGTCAATATTTTCAATGGAACAGATGATGATGCAATTGTCGTTTTTATCGCGCACCACCTCCATTTCATATTCTTTCCAGCCAAGCACACTTTCCTCAATGAGCACTTCATTGGTCGGCGAGGCATCAATGCCGCGCTCAACAATCTCGATAAACTCTTCGCGGTTGTAAGCGATGCCGCCGCCTGTGCCGCCGAGCGTAAAAGAAGGGCGGATAATGGCAGGCAGGCCAATATCTTCCAAAGCGCGCAGTGCATTAATCAGTGTTTTGACATGATGTGAGCGCGCACTCTCAAGGCCGATTTTATCCATCGCTTGTTTAAACAACAAACGGTCTTCAGCTTTATCGATGGCTTCCGATGAGGCGCCAATCATCTCGACATTGTATTTTGCAAGCGTGCCCATTTTTTTCAAACTGAGAGCAGCGTTGAGAGCGGTCTGCCCGCCCATTGTCGGCAGCAGGGCGTCCGGTCTCTCTTTTTCGATAATTTTTGTGATGATATCAGGTGTGATCGGTTCGATATAAGTTGCATCGGCAAGGTCAGGATCAGTCATGATCGTGGCGGGATTTGAGTTGACCAAAACAATGCGGTAGCCGTCTTCACGCAAGGCCTTGATCGCCTGCGTTCCTGAATAATCAAACTCGCACGCTTGCCCAATAACAATTGGCCCAGCGCCAATGACGAGGATGGATTTAATGTCAGTGCGGCGTGGCATGTGAAGTCCTTATTGTGTGATATCGTTAAGAAGAAAATGCGAAAAACTGGACGCCATAAAAATGATCGGCAATAAAATTAAAATGCTGTAACCCAATTTTCTAAACCTTGGCTGCATTGGTTGAAAAAATTCAATCAATGCGTATGCGATTAGTCCGAGTGCGGGATAGTAATATCGTGGGTAAGCGCCTAAAATGTATCCATAGGTGACGTGATGCTTATAGCTCCAAAGCACATGCAGAAGTAACGTAATGCCAAGGCTGATTCCACCTGCAGCCAATACCAAATTCTTTTGGTGACTGCTTCCGAAATATCGAAAAATAGCTTTCACAAAAACAACCGAGAATAAAACCATTAACGTAAAGACACAGACAGAAATTGCGATTGTAAAACCATTTGTAAGAGGAGTATCGCTCCACAAAGTTGTAAGAAAAAAGAAAAACGAAACGACAAAAAACAGTGGTGACATTTTTTCGCTATTTGCCCAGCCTAACTGTTCTGAAGTTTCTTGAATTAAAGCAAGATGACCGCTGGTAAGTGGTGCAGGGCTTCCATAAGACTGAAAATAAACAAAATAAGGCAGGCTTGAAAGGAAAATGATGGCAACCGCTGTTATAATATAAAAACGGCTCAATTTTCTTTCGAATAAAAACGGCGCAAGAAACGTAAATGCAAAAACCGCAACGAAAATAAAACATGTCAGCTTGCTTGCAGCCGCAAGCAGTACAGAAATCAAAATCAGGAAAAAGTTAAAGCCGGTTTGGGTTTTGAGAAATCTTTGCACGGCGTAAAGTGAAAGCGCTCCAGAAAAAATACCGAGATTGTCGTTGCTGATCGTAGCGCTGAGAAGCGGCAGCCATGGCACGAATGTACAAAGAGCGCAAAAACTTGAAAAACCTAGCAGGGAAAGATTAAGCCCAGCTGCAAATGCGTAAAGCAGGCAAAGTGCTGAAGCAATCAACGCAATGTTTGCAGCCCTGTACAGCGGAATATATTCTGGATGCCCTTCAAGTTGTGGCAAAGCCATGGCGAGTGCTTTGTAATAAAATGGCGGGTGGTTAAGATAGTTTTTTCGCCAGTTGGTTATTTCCAAACTGCCTTTGTCGATCATTGGTAAATCTTCAAGGTTTGGCCACCAATGTCCGGTTTTTTGGAGGTGGACAATATAAGACGCATGCGCTGTCTCATCGAGAAAAATGCGGTTCAGCGTTGGCCGAAAAAGCTGCAGGCTGGCCATAGCGAGAAAAGCAAAAAGAAAAAAACAGGAAACAAGTAACCGAGGCTTTCCTATGCCCGTAATACTCATGCTGCGACTTTCTTGGCACTGGCAATCATCGTCATAAAACGGTCGAACAGATAATGACTGTCCTCTGGCCCCGGTGAGGCTTCAGGATGATGCTGGACGCTAAAAGCGGGTGCATCTTTCAAAGAAAGTCCCGCATTTGTTCGGTCAAAAAGTGAAACATGCGTTTCGGTTGCGGTGTCGGGAAGGCTTTTGCGGTCCACTGCAAACCCGTGATTCATTGATGTGATCTCAACTTTTCCACTGGTCAAATCATGAACAGGGTGATTAGCGCCATGGTGACCCTGCAGCATTTTCAATGTTTGCCCGCCAATGGCGAGCGCCAGTAACTGATGACCAAGGCAAATCCCAAAAAGCGGAATTTGTCGTGCCAGAATATTTTGAATGACTGGAACCGCATATTTGCCCGTCTCTGCTGGGTCGCCTGGCCCGTTGGAGAGAAAAACACCGTCGGGTTTCAGCATTAAAATGTCGGCCGTGGTTGCTGTTGATGGCACGACCGTAACACGCGCACCTGCGCGAACGAGCTGGCGAAGAATATTTCTTTTGATGCCATAATCGATAACAACGACATGGCTCTGCCCAGTAGTGTGCTGTGATATATTTTGGCTATTCCAAGCATTTTCCGTCCAGCTGCACTGTGCATGACTGCTAACATCAGGCACAAGATCTGCGCCTGCCAATCCATGCCATTCACGCGCCTGATTTTTCAGTTTTGGAATGTCGAATTTTTGTTCTTCATCGAACGCAATCACAACATTTGGCATGCCGTGCTCACGAATGTGAAGTGTAAGCGCACGCGTATCGATCCCGCAAATGCCGATCATGTTCCGCTTTTTGAGCCATCCGTCAAAAGACTGAACAGAACGCCAGTTTGAGGGCAGGGTAAGATCTGCATGGACAACAAGGCCAAGCGCGTGGCCGGCGCTATCCATATCGAGCGCTTCAATATCTTCGTCATTGATGCCGGTATTGCCAATATGCGGAAATGTGAATGTGATGATCTGGCCGGCATAAGACGGGTCTGTAAGAATTTCCTGATAGCCTGTCATGGCCGTGTTAAAGCAGAGCTCGCCAACAGCGCTGCCCCGCGCGCCAATGCCAAATCCGTAAAGAACGTCGCCAGATGCAAAGACGAGACACGCGTCGCGTTTTCGTGAAAAATGCGCGCGTGCGAGATCTGGCGCAAGGTCTTGCGTCGGCATGGCGTTCCTTTGTATGGCTAAGAGAACAGTTTATAGACGGGCCTGCAGAACAGGCAAGCCATCATCACGCCTAACCCAAGGATTTCCATGCGCAATACGCTCAATAATGCTTACAAAGATGCCATGAAGGCGCAAGACAAGCTGCGCACCAGCACAATCCGCCTGATCAATGCGGCAATTAAGGACAAGGATATCGAAGCGCGCGGGCAGGGCAAAGAGCAGACCGATGATGCGGGCATTGTCGCCATTTTACAGAAAATGGTGAAACAGCGTCATGAAAGTGCAGAAATATATGCAAAAGCCGGTCGTATTGAACTGGCAAATCAGGAAAATGACGAGCTGCGCGTTCTTGAAAGTTTTATGCCGGTGCAGATGTCTGAAAAAGAAGTTTATGATGCTGTTGCAGATGCCGTCGCTAAAACAGCGGCAAAGGAAATGAAAGATATGGGCAAGGTTATGGCCGAACTGAAATCAAAATTTGCCGGCAAAATGGATTTTTCGAAAGCCAACGCCGTTATCAAAGCGCGTTTAAGTTAAACATTGGGTCTTACACATCCCGCTTTCTGAGCTTTTTTTATACATTTCAGTTATGACATAGCCCTGCAAATTTCAAAATTTGCAGCTGGCGTATAAACAGATTGAAAGAAATTTGAAGAATAAAATGTTTCTGACACTACTCCCAAAAGCGTTTCATTTGCGCTGACAATAAAGCCTTACGAAAAGTGTGAAGTGTCAGCAGTGAACTTCTTGACCCGTCGCGCGTTGAAAAGGTCAAGGAGCACAACGATGGCCAAAGAACCGATACCGGCACAACCTGATCTTGAACCGCAGCCCGGTGAAAATCCGTTGCAGCCTGTAACGCCGCCTCAAGACGTACCGCAGCCAGATACTTTCGCCTAATTTATCGATGTCTTTTTAAAATTGTTGAGTAAGCCGTTATGCCAGTTGATGTCTCATCTACTTTTGCAAAAGTCTTTTCTGCAGAAAATTTGCGTGTATCAGATCCGTCTTTCAAACGCGCATTAATGCTAGCGCCTGCCGCAGCACCCAAACAGCCCGCTTTATTAAGGTTGTCGCAAAAATTTTTTGCAGGCCTTGCCAATCCTGAATGCAGCCAGAAACTGGCCATGACATCCGTATCGCTTGCTTATCTTGGCTCGTCTTTATGGCGGAGAGCCAACGCAAAGACAGACGCCGAAAAATCGGCGGCCAATATGGCGATTGGATTTAACACTTTAATGGCGTCACCTTTTATTCTCGATACAGGTGCGCACATTTTAGGCGATCTCTCGGCAACAAGGCGTATTGCCAAACTTGTGCCAGCCGCACTTCCCGCTCTACAAAAAATTTCAAAATTATCGCCAACTTTGGCAAAGCTGAGTTGCAGGGCAAGCTATATCGTTCCCTTGTTGTGGATGGGGTGCGGTATTGCATATGCCAGCATGCAGTCCGGCCATCTTAAAAACAAAACATTTAGCTTTGACAGAGATGTTTCAAAACTATCGAGCGGATGGATGACTGGTCTGGCAACATCCATGTTTGCAGGCATGATGTGGAGCAGAAGGGCAGCACCAAAAACAGGTATTGGCGCCATTGCCAATACGGTTGCTGCCGCAGCATTGGGAATATCGGCTTATTATGGCGGCAATTATTTAGGCCAGAAAGCCAGTGACGTGGCTTACACAAAAATGGCAGCCACAGTTTAGCTTAACTGTCTTTTATTGTATTTCCATAAAGCAAGACCAATTCCAATTGTAATGATGCCAGCAGCAATAACTGTCAAAGGCGTTGTCTGTAAACGTTCAAACCACTGCGTGTAAAAATGAATAGCACCAAAAACGGCAACCAGATTAACAAGAAAACGTCTTCCATTTTTTGCAGCCCATAGTCCTGCGACAATCAAAGCGGCAGCCCATGCAAATGCAAATGCAGCGGATGAAATTTCAGGCAACCGATTGTAAAGTTCCTGATTGGAATAATAATCGGATTCTTTAAAGCGCCATAATGCGCCTGGCGTATCGCCCCATAATGAACCGACCCAAAAACCAAAATTGACCAGAATGACGCACACGCGCGTGAATGTCAGAGCAAGGGCGCTGTTGTCGCCGGTGGTTTTTTTGACAGTTTGCCAACCAATCAACCCAAGTCCTGTAAACAGCAGAATTGTAAGTGTGCATTCCTGCACGATGATTGAATAGCAGCCCGACCAGTAACTTGTACTGCCTCCAATCGCTCCAATGATTGCAAATGGAACAAGCGCGAAGAGAAGCCGGCTTTTGGCAACATATCCGATCGCTGACAGAATAATTGCCGCAGCAATCGAGGACGGAAAGGGGTTTTGAATAATGACAGCAACGGAGCCCGCCAAGAGAAGCGCGCCAACAATCAGCCAGATGTCGCCAAGCTTTGCCCAATGCTGAAGATAGCGATGACGGACAAACCATCCTGCAACTAAAAAGGCAATGCCGAACAGCGCGCCAACTTTTTCATTCGGGACGAGAGCAATGATGCCCGCGACGACGACGACAGCGCCAAAGGCAAGCAATATGTTAATGGCTGTCGAGCCTGTATCGCGAGTGGCGGCGACGGACAGTTGTTTTGACATTTCAGGCGTGATGATACCCTGTGCGACAAGGTCATCAAGGTCGAGGACAACTTTCATAGATCTGCTCCGCTGTTCATCGGAGCCTAAATGAAAAAAAAGGGCAGAGCCTGCATCGGGAAAGTATTTGTCCCGCTTATGCACATCTAAAAAGAGTTGATTTAGCGAATATGTCTTTTACGCTTCGGTTGGTTTTGCATCGCACATGCGCTGTCGGTTGCTGCCCTTTGCGTGTCGGCCTGTATATCTGGACAAGATGACGTATTGTCAATATTGCCAAACAAGTCGGCTTTGTAAGCGCCATCCATTTGCCGTTCGTGCTCGCGTGTTTGCCAGTCGCGGTCAGCATTTTTGTCAGGCGCGGTTGACCATTTTTCAGCTGGTGGTGTGTGCGTTTGCCGTGATGAGGCTGGAGCCGCCGCACAAAAAATAAGCATTGTTGCCAAAAGAAAACGTATCACTGCACCGTTGTTGCGGTTTTTGACGCACCCAAAAGATCAAGGGCATTTGCGGCATCGCTGGCTCGCTTTTCATGCTCACGGAGCATCTGGCTTGCAATGTTCACGCCATCATTTCCAACGATATAAAGTGTGCCTTTGCGAAGCTCATCGGCGCGCTTGTTTTCAGTCTCAACGATCGCGCGCAGCTGCTCGATTTTCTGTAATGTCATTGGAAGGCCTCTTTGCGAAAACGGCAAAACACGCAAGAATCTCATTTCATTCAGCCAGCAGGATGACTCCAAATCCACATGTTGTCCACGGGCAAAAGCCATCTCTAAAAATAACAGTCATTTTCTTAAGATGTTGATATGTAAAAACTATTCTTAATTTACATATAAGATTCGGATTTGTGCGTTTGCAGACACAAGTTGTAAAAATGCGAAGCGTTTTTCATCGGCCGCAATTGGTTGTAGGTTACGCCGATGCGTTTTTCCCCTTCATTTCTTGATGATATACGTGCGCGCGTGCCGGTGTCGGCCGTTGTCGCAAAGCGAATTGCGTTGAAAAAATCAGGCCGCGAATGGCGCGGGCTCTCACCTTTTGCCCAAGAAAAAACGCCGAGTTTTTTCGTCAATGATCAAAAGGGTTTTTATCATTGTTTTTCATCTGGAAAACACGGCGACCAGTTCACGTTTCTTATTGAAACGGAGGGTTTAAGTTTTCCTGAAGCTGTCGAACGTTTGGCAGGTGAGGCAGGACTTGCGCTTCCCAAGCCTGACCCTGAAGCACAAAAGAAAGAAGAGCGTGCAAAAAGCCTCATTGAGATTTGTGAGCTTGCAGCGACCTATTTCGAAAAGCAGTTGCGTGGTGAGAGCGGTACGCGGGCACGCAGCTATCTTGTGCAGCGCGAGCTAAGTCTAGAAACGCAGCAGGAATTTCGTATCGGTTATGCGCCCTCTGCGCGTCATGGCCTTAAAGAATTTCTTGGCTCAAAAAATGTGCCTGTCACTGACATGATTGCCAGCGGCATGCTGATTGGCGGTGATGATATTCCTGTGCCTTATGACAGGTTTCGCGACAGGGTGATGTTTCCAATACAAAACACGCGCGGCCAGGTCATTGCATTTGGCGGGCGCGCACTTTCAAAAGATGCACAGGCAAAATATCTAAATTCGCCGGAAACGCCGCTGTTTCACAAAGGATCGCAGCTTTACAACATTCATCGCGCGCGCGTTGCGGCGCATACCAGCGACCAGCTCATTCTTGTTGAGGGCTATACTGATGTTATTTCCCTGTTTCAGGCGGGTGTGAAGCAGGCGGTCGCACCGCTTGGAACGGCATTTACCGAAGACCAGCTAAAGCTGGTCTGGCGCCTTGCTGATACGCCGGTCTTTTGTTTTGATGGCGACAGCGCGGGACAAAAAGCAGCGAACCGCGCCATCGATATTGCGCTTCCACATTTAAGCGCCGGAAAAAGCCTTGGCTTTGCTTTTTTGCCTGCAGGGCTTGATCCGGATGACTATGTTCGAAAATTTGGCCGCGAAGAGTTTGAACGTATTGTCTCTTCTGCTGAACCGCTGGCGGGACAGTTATGGGAGCGCGAGCTGCGCGCCAAAAACCCAAGGACGCCAGAAATGCGTGCGGCGTTCGAAGCGCGTCTTCGTGAATTGTTACGCAGTATTGCTGACAAGGATGTGCGCAAATATTACGGTGCGGAGTTCAAAGCCAAGCTTGAAGCCATGACAGGGATAACAAGCGAAAAACCCGCGAGCCGTTTTGAAAACCACAATTACGGCCATCGGCAAAACCGCGCGCGCGGGTCTTACGAAGGCCGGAGAGACAATTTTCAGGCGTCGCGCAATATCATGCCATCCTCAGCCTTGCGGCATTCAAGGCTAGCCGTAGGCGGCGCTGGCGCATCCACCTGGCCCATGACAGAAGCGATCATTCTGGTGCTTGCGATCAGGCATCCGCGGCTTATTGAGAGCCACGCGGAGGCTTTTTCGCAACTGGATTTCAAAGATGCAGAGCTTGCCGAGCTGCGGGAGACCATTTTGGCCGATGGGATGGAGCAAAGTGGTGCTTTCGCACAAAATGTATTTTCCGAGCTAATTGAGCGTCTTCAAAGCTTTGTTTTAAGCAATGCGCCGCAAATTCTTGATGAAAATCGACCTGAAATTGATATTGAAGCTGATTTTGAGCGGATGATAGCCTTGCGCCTGCGCTTTACGGCACTAAATAAAGAGCTAAGCGAAGCCCAGGACGCATGGGATGTCTCGCAGGACGAGCAAAACTGGGGCCGGTTGCAGGCCGTAAAGCAGCAACTGCTCGATGCGGAAGCTGAACAGCATCTGCCCGAAATGGTTTGAAACGCGTATTGCAGCTAAAGGCTTTGCCAGATATAGCTTTTTTCTGCTTTTCATGCGAGCTTTTGTCGTTTAACGAGTGATTCGCGACCAGCCTGCATTTTGCGGGCAAATTTTATATGGCGGCTTCATCGCCGCAAGAAGGATCTTAAGCTTTATGGCCAAGCGAGACGCCGCTGTCGAACCTAAAAAAGACGATGCAAAGGACACAAGCGATAGCCCTTTGCTCGACATGTCGGATGCTGCGGTCAAAAAAATGATCCGCACCGCGAAAAAGCGCGGCTATGTCACTTATGAAGAGCTCAACGAAGTGATGACGGCCGAAGCTGTTTCCTCTGAGCAGATTGAAGATGTTCTCGCGCAGCTGAATGAAATGGGCATCAACGTCATTGAAGCCGATGAAGCCGATGCTGACGCGGAAGAAGAAGAGGACGACGAAGAAGAGGCCGAAGGCGGAGAACTTGTTCCTGTTGGCGGCTCCAAGAAGCTGGCCAAAGCCGAAGGTGGCGGACGCGGCGACCGCACCGATGATCCTGTGCGCATGTATTTACGCGAAATGGGAACGGTTGAGCTTCTTTCACGTGAGGGCGAAATTGCCATCGCGAAACGGATCGAGGCTGGCCGCGAGGCGATGATCGCCGGGCTTTGCGAAAGTCCGCTCACCTTTCAGGCCATTATCATCTGGCATGATGAGCTGGTGCAGGGCAAAATTTTGCTCCGCGATATTATTGATCTTGAAGCCACCTATTCAGGACCTGATGCGCAGGTTGATCATTCAGCGACAGGTGGCCCTCCGCATGTCGGCGCAAATACCAATATTCCAAAACCACCTGCAGCAGAACCTTTGCCGGGCGCCTTGCCTGCAGAAGGCGAAGCGGCTGAGGGCGAAGGCGATTTCGATGAAGACGAAAACGCAATGTCGCTGGTCGCGATGGAGACAGAGCTTAAGCCAAAAGTTCTTGAAATTTGCGAAAGCATTGCAGGCAATTTTAAAAAACTGCGCAAGCTGCAAGATCAGGACATTGAAAACCAGCTCAACAATGAAAAGCTGTCGCCGGCGCAGGACCGCAAATATAAAAAGCTGAAAGACGAGATTATCGTCGATGTGAAATCGCTGCGGCTAAACCAGGCGCGTATCGATGCCCTGATTGAGCAGCTCTATGACATCAACAAAAAGCTGCTCTCTTTGGAAGGCCGCCTGATGCGTCTTTCGGAGAGCTATGGCGTCACGCGCGACAGCTTCCTCGAAGAATATCAGGGCTCTGAGCTTGATCCGAACTGGATCCGGCGCGTGGCCAATCTTTCAGCAAAAGGCTGGAAAGATTTTGTTGCAGAAGACAAAGACACGATTAAACATCTGCGCGGCGACATCCAGATGCTGGCCACTGAAACAGGTCTCGACATTGGTGAGTTCCGGCGCATTGTGCATATGGTGCAAAAAGGCGAGCGTGAAGCGCGCATCGCCAAAAAAGAAATGGTCGAGGCCAACCTGCGCCTTGTGATTTCAATCGCCAAAAAATACACAAATCGCGGCCTGCAGTTTCTTGATTTGATCCAAGAAGGAAATATCGGCCTGATGAAAGCGGTCGACAAATTTGAATATCGTCGCGGCTATAAGTTTTCGACCTATGCGACGTGGTGGATCAGGCAGGCGATCACCCGCTCGATCGCTGACCAAGCGCGTACCATTCGTATTCCCGTGCACATGATTGAAACGATCAACAAGATCGTTCGAACATCACGCCAGATGCTTCATGAAATTGGCCGTGAGCCTACGCCTGAAGAGTTGGCCGAAAAGCTGGCCATGCCTTTGGAAAAAGTTCGCAAGGTTTTGAAAATTGCAAAAGAGCCGATCTCTCTTGAAACGCCGATTGGCGATGAAGAAGACAGCCATCTTGGTGACTTCATCGAAGACAAGAATGCCATTTTGCCTGTCGATGCGGCCATTCAGTCAAACCTTCGCGAAACCACAACGCGCGTGCTGGCATCGTTGACGCCGCGCGAAGAGCGCGTTTTGCGCATGCGTTTTGGTATCGGCATGAACACCGACCATACGCTGGAAGAAGTTGGCCAGCAGTTTTCGGTCACGCGCGAACGCATCCGCCAGATTGAAGCAAAAGCGCTGCGCAAACTGAAACATCCCTCGCGCTCACGCAAACTGCGCAGCTTCCTCGACAGTTAAAATGGAAAGAAGCAGGAGAGGGCTTCCTGCTTCTTAAACGGAGGAACAGCGCACTTAAACGCCTTGCTCCAAACTGTTGTAAATCTTACTTGCTCGTAATATTTCCGCCGCCGTTAGACCGGAAGACGCGTGCACCCGTACTGACAAGTGCGCGAAGCTGTTCGATCGAGCTTGTCGGATCGAACGTAATGTTACGACGCTTCAAATTGGCCGCCAGCATGTTCCACTGTGCCTGTTGCAATGGCGTCAATGTGGTAGGCGGAACTGTTGGCGTAATCACAGGTGGTACCGCGATAATTGGCGGTGTTTCTGTTCCAACTGTGATCGTCTTCTTGAAAAACGCATTCTTTTCTTCAAGGCTCAAAGTTGACGGATCGCCCGGAGCTGCGGCTTTGCCAAGAAGCGCTGACAAGCCACTTGTCAATTGCTTCAAATCATACTGAACAGGGCTGGTCCCTGCAATTTTTGCAGCTGAAATAAGGTCTTTCAGATCAGGATGCAGCAGAACTTTATCCAGATCTGTAAAAATATCTGGCGCAAGCTTTTTCATGAACGCGGCCAACTGGTCAACATTCAGTGTGCCGTCACCTTTGTCAGAAACTGTGACAGGTATGGATTTTGCACCCGCAATCAGCTTGTCGTTGATTTTGCCAATCAGCTCATCAAGGCTGCCACCGCTTGTTGCATCGGTAAAAATATTATTGATTGGCGTTGGTGTAGGAACTGGCGACCATGGCGGTGTTTGGCCGATCGGACCCGGATCCCCGATTGACTCTTCAGCCGAACCTACATGATTGGCTGTTGGATCATTTGCAATACCTGAAAGTAAGACGTTAACATCAACAACGTGATTAAGGTTTGATAAATCAGTAAATCTATAACCTGCACTGCTTCCGCCGAGCGGATCAATAGGTGCTCTGATAAGGAAAGGCTCACCAAAACCCTTGGCTTTAAGCAGCTGTTTTGCTTGGTCAAAGCTTAAACTTTTTAGCTGCTCGCTGAGACTTGCGGACTTTGCAGGTGCTGTTGTTTCGTTAATACTCACCGCATGATAGGCTGGATTAATCCCACCATTTGTCGGCACCATTTCAAAATAACGAAGTTTTGTAGGCGCAGCACTGTTGACATAAACAGGATTGCCCGCTGCCGAAACGCCTGCAAGAACATAGCCTTTTGCATAAAGCGCGTCTGCAAGCGAACTTGTCATTGGCACGCCATTAAGGGACTGCAAGTCTGTCGGCAATGTGCTTGTTTCTGGCGTAGGAACATCAACCGGCGGCGCGTGATCAACACGGTCAACCAGTTCACTTGTAAATGTAACAACACCATTAACGCCGTTAGGGCGTGTTGCCGTAAAGACGTAAGCTTGGTTGCCGAGCATGTAAACTGGACGACCGTCAACAACTCCATAATCAGTTGGATTTTCGATTTTGGTGTAACCTTTAGAAGTCAGCTCTTTATCAAGACGTGCAAGAGGTTTGATATTCGGAAATGTCCATTTGATTTTTGTAGGATCGACCGGCGTTGTTGTTGACTTTAGCTGAACTTCGCTGATTTTAAAATTTACAGTTGGCGGAACAGAGTTGGTCGAAGATTCTTCAACAGCTTTGTAAGCCTTGCCATTTAACAAATACACGTTTGTACCTGTTGGAACATCATAATCTTGCGGATTTGCAACTTTGCTAAAACCCGCAGCTTTGATGACGTCATCAAAATTACTGCCGCCGCTTACATTAATATAATCAGGAACTGGAATTGGTTTAATGCCGCCTGTGCCTGAAAGTGCAATAAAGCTTGTCATATCAGCAGCGCTCAGTGTCAGATCTGAGTGTGCGGCTGACAAAAGAATGTCAGGAAACCCGACGCTTTGACCGCTGACACCGTTCGCAAGCTTTGAAATGTCGTATCTTTCAAGCTTACCCGTGATGCCACCATTGTCGACGGAGCCCTCCAAAAGAGATTTAAGTTCTGGATGGGTTTTCATTTGCTCAAGACCGCCGGTAAAGCCCATGTCTTTGCCAATTTTGTCCATTGCATCTTTGCTAATAAAGCCAGACACGCTTCCGTTCGCATTAATTGTGACATTGCTGTCGGTGTCATACTCGCGGGCTTTAGTAATGAGATAGTTGCGGATGGTTGTTTTGAAGTCCGCAGCATTTGCCTGCGCTATGCCGATTGGCAGAGACGTAACGGGAGTAATGACTGGCTGAGTGTCATCGACTGTCGTGCCGTTGATAACGCCAGCACGTTCAACATCGCTTAGAACGTTATCGCTGCCAGCGGCTGTTTTGAAAATCTGTGACAAGCCCTGAACATGCACGATGCCTGTGTCGGAGCCATTGATAAGCGTGTTCAGGTTGATATTGATATAGCCTTTAATGCCTTTGTTCTCATTGGCCGCGCCTAAAATATTTTGCAGGGCAGGGCTTTTCATCATTGCATCAAGGCTTGGATATCCAAGTTGCTTTGCAAGTATGGCCATCGCGTAAGCACCAGCCATAATGGGTTTGGATTGTCCGTTTGCATCTGTCAAAACAAGATTGCCATTTTTATCGACAGGCACGTTCAAACCACCTTGCGAGCCTGACACTAGCGAAATAAATTTTGTAAGTGCGGTTGCGTCAGACATATTGATATCGCTAAGGCCATCGACATGTGGCGGAGTTTGTGTGTCAAAAAGATAGGCATCGGAAAGCAACGCTTTATATTCGTTGTAATCCAAGGCCGAAACACCATCCGCACCAGCAGCCGTTTCAAGCATGTTTGAATATTTTGCGATAAACTCGTCCGAAGGTACATTATATGTACCTGATGCGTCGCGGTACTGGTTTAAAAATTTGCCAAGACCATCCGAACCATCTGCGTTTTTGTGCCACAACATTGTATCAAGCGTGTCAAAACCGAGCTTCTGTGCAATGCCGGCCAGATCGGCATTGTTGAGGCTGGTTTTCCCACCAATTGCATTATCGAGAAAACGCACAACGCGTGTCAGGCTAAGCTTGCCATTCAACGTCATTTCTTTCCATGCTTGATAAGAGCCTGTGATACTGTCTTTGCCTGATTTCAGGACTGAGCTGTAACCCGCTGCTGTAAAAGTTACGGGCGCATAAGTTGGCGCGGTCGGGATGCCAAATGCGTTTTTCAAAGCCTCTTTAAGTCCAGAAACACTGATTTTTTCCTGACGCGGATCGAGTGCACGCAGTGCAGGGCCGAGTGTCGGGTGTGCCATCATTGCGTCGATGGCAGAGCCATTACGAAGATCTGCATTGCCTTCAAATCCAAGCGCATTGCCGAGGTCGTTCAGCTCGCCCCAGCTAATTGTATCGGTGTCGCTTTTGCCTTTTAGAACGGTTGATAGAAATTTATCAAAACCAGCCTGGTCAAACGAACCATTTGGAAAAATAGAGCTAAATGCGTTTTGTGCGCTTGTGTTTGGAAAATCGGAAACCGCCGTTGTGGCATCAGCAATAACTGTCGGTAAAGATGTATCGGTTTGCTCTGCAACCAGAATAGGGGTGTCGAGCGTTTTGATGTCTGCAGAAACAACCGTATTCTGCGACAAGAGATTGCTTGTATTCTGGCTTTGCAGTTTGATTTTTGAAAAATCTGAACCGGCCGTCAAGAGCCCTGACTTGCTCTCCGTTGTGCCTGAATTTTCAGTTGTTTCAGCTTCATAAAATTTGACGAGTTCTTCATTGGAAGAGCTTGTGGATGCACCACCGCCACCACCGCTCAAACCACTGTCGTCGATGTAATATGTTACTTCTTTGGAATCGGCTGAGGCTGCTTTGATAGAAGCTGCAGAAGTGGCTGACGCTGAATCGATACGCATATTCATGGTAGTGCCCTCAAAATGTAAAATTCTTGCAATCACTGTGCAGGGCAAAAACTAAAATCATGTTTGAAAGAGCATTCAAAAGCGATGCTAAGCATTCAGCAAGTTTTAACGATGGTTTTTTTCAATTGCATATTCTATAACGATTGGGCCCATTTTCTACTTTTATAGCTTTTTCTTAAACATCAGAGGTAATAGCCCGTTGACCAAAATCCCTGAAATTCGAAAAGGAATGCCCAGCGTTAAGTTGTCAAAAGAGGAATTTTCAGACCGTTATAAAAGCCGGTTTAAAGATCCTGTTTTCGATGGTTTGCAGCCTGAATTGTCAAAGATTATCAGTGCAGCGTGGGACGCCTATACTGATGGGCGAAAATCACCTTTAACCCGACGCGCTGGCGAAGGTTTTTCAGATCCGGACTATGAACTGTCCGTAGACTGGCTTGCAACGCGCGATGCCATTATGGCAGCACAGGCGCGCCATGAAGATCAATCTTTAAACCCACGCGTGGTTTTGGTGAATGCATCTCCCCGATCTGACCAGACATGTCCTGGCGAAATGTCCAAGACATGGCGAATGGTTGAAGAGGTCGAAAAAATATTTAAAAAAGCTGAGATTGATGTCGACGTTATCGATCTGAGCCGGCTGACATCGGAAATGGGTAAGCAGATACACCCATGTAAAGCATGTGTCTCAACAGCCATGCCGCTCTGTCACTGGCCTTGCAGTTGCTACCCAAATTATTCTTTGCAGCAGACCGATGACTGGATGAATGAAATTTATCCGCTGTGGGTAGAAGCGCAGGGCGTTATGATCATTACACCGGTTCACTGGTATCAGGCGCCTACTGTTCTTAAATCCATGATGGACAGGTTGGTCTGCGGCGATGGGGGAAACCCCGATCCGACATCCACCCATGGAAAAACGCCTGAGGAAGCTAAAAAACTTGAACTGGATGGCTGGTCTTATCCACGCCATCTTGCGGGTCGTCTGTTTGGTGTGGCTGTTCACGGTGATAGCGCCGGCGTTGAAAATTTGCGACGTAGTCTTGGTGACTGGTTTGCCGATATGGAAATGATTTCCGCCGGTAATAAAGCGGAATACGACTCTTTCGTTTGTTATTATGGCACATATGCAGAATCCCATGACGATTACGACAAGGAAAAGGGTTTTCAGGAAGAGGTGCGAAATGTCGCACGCACACTTGCCAAGGCGATACATTTGAAAAAGGCAGGGAAATTTCCGGTTGCTGATGACAAGCTGAAAGATCCAAGGCCTAAATAAAGGCTTGCAGCTTTTGAAAGGTTTCGCCTGTAAAAAATGCGATCGTTATCGATTAGCGTTTCTAATTTGAATTTGCATAGCTCAATAGCTGAAGGAGCAATATAAAATGACCAAAAAACCGCTTCGGCGTAAGCCAAACCACAAGACTGTTAAAGCTGAAGATCAAGACAGCAAAGACTACTTTGGAAAATTTGCAAAATTTGTTGCCAAACTTTGCGGAAGCCCATGGGCCTTTTGTCTCGCGCTCAGCTCCGTCATTATATGGGGTTTGACCGGACCCGTTTTTCAATATTCCGAGACCTGGCAACTCGTCATTAACACAAGCACCACGATCATTACATTTCTCATGGTTTTTGTTATTCAAAATACACAAAACAAAGACACAACGGCGCTCCATCTTAAAATTGACGAGCTTATTCGCGCGACGGAAGGGGCACATAACGCTCTGATGAATCTTGAAGAGCTTTCAGAAGTTGAGCTTGAAAAGATTAAACGGCGCTATTGCCATCTTGCCGCTGACGCTCGAAACCAGTTGCGTGCTGGAAAAAAAGATACGAACAAGCCTGAAGCAACAGAAGATTTTGATATCGCTTAGTCAAACCGTTTGATTAGGCATGATGTATCAAGCCGGTTACCACCGTTTTCTTGCAATTCATTATAAAAGCGATCGACGAGTTCAGTCACCGGAAGTACAGCTCCATTGCGATGCGCTTCTTCAAAAACAATTCCCAGATCTTTGCGCATAAGATCGATGGCAAATCCAAAATTAAATTTACGGGCATGCATTGTTGCGCCGCGATTGTTCATTTGCCACGATCCTGCAGCGCCTTGCGATATTACATCGAGCACAGCGTTTATATCGAGCCCTGATTTTTCTGCAAATTGGATGCCTTCGGCCAATGCCTCGATGAGCCCGGCGATGCATATCTGATTGACCATTTTTGTCAGCTGCCCACTGCCAGCCTCACCCATCAATCGACAGGATTTGGAGTAGTGCGCCAATATGTCTTTTGCCTTGTCAAATCCTGGCTGATCCCCACCGCACATAATTGTTAGACTGCCTTGTTCGGCGCCTTTTTGCCCGCCTGACACCGGAGCATCAAGCGCGTAAATCCCTTTGCCAGTTGCAAAGGTATTTATTTCACGCGCCAACGTGGCCGAACACGTCGTGTGGTCGATAAAGACGCTGCCTTCATGCATCGAGGAAAACACGCCGTCGCTTGCCTTTGTAATACTGCGCACATCGTCATCATTACCAACGCAGGCAATAACAAAATCCGCATCTTTACCAAGTTGATATAGGCTAGGGGAAAGGAGGGCATTGTGCGTATGACAGAATGCTTCCGCTTTGCTTGTTGTCCTGTTGTAGACATGAAGTGTATGGCCTGCATTTATGAGATGCCGTGCCATTGGGGCACCCATGACGCCAACACCAATAAAACCAATTTTTGCCATTATAAATATGCCAACAAAAGATCAAGAAGAAATTTGAGATTTAAAACAACAAGCAGGACTGCGATCAGGCCGGCAAGAAAGCTCAGCCAAAGCGGCGATACAAGAGCGCCCATTTTTGCACGCGACGCTGTGAGATGGACAAGAGGAATAACAGCGAAAGGCAATTGTAAACTTAAAATGACCTGACTGAAAATCAGAAGCTTTGCTGTCCAGCTTTCACCATAAACAATTGTAACGATAATCGCTGGAACAATGGCGATTAGGCGGGTAATCAGTCGCCGCACCCATGGTTGCACGCGAATATTGACAAAGCCTTCCATTACAATTTGACCAGCCATGGTCGCAGTCAGTGTAGAATTAAGGCCGCAGCATAAGAGTGCAATTGCAAAAAAGATTGGTGCGAGCGAACTGCCTAAAAGCGGTGAAAGCAATTTATATGTCTGCTGAATGTCTTCCACATCGAACATCCCGCGTTTATGAAATGTTGCCGCAGCAAGAATGAGTATCGAGGCGTTGATCGTCAGTGCGAACATCAGCGCAATGGTTGAATCGATGGTTGCAAAGCGCAGTGCTTCGCGCTTGTCCTTAAGGCCAGAACCATACGCACGGGTCTGAACAATAGAGGAATGAAGATAAAGATTATGCGGCATAACGGTAGCACCGATAATGCCCAACGCCAGATAAAGCATTTCAGGGTTCGTAAGAGTTTGCCGCGAAGGCAATAAAAAGCCAGATGCAACGGCACTCCAGTCAGGTTGGGCAAGAAGTATCTGCGCAAGAAAACAGATTGAAATAATCGCGATTAAAGAAATGACAAAAGCCTCAATCCAGCGAAAGCCTTTTCCTTGCAACCATAAAATTAACAGGACATCGGCAGCGGTGACGCATACACCAATTTCAAGTGGCATATTAAAAAGCAGGTATAGGCCAATGGCCGTACCAATAACTTCTGCCAAGTCCGTCGCGATAATTGCGATTTCAGCAAGCAACCACAATGGCACAGCTGTCCATGCCGGATAAGCATCGCGGCAGGCCTGTGCCAAGTCCCGGCCAGTCGCGATGGCAAGCCGTGCGCAAAGCGCTTGCAGCACGATGGCCATGATATTTGAGAGCAAGGCTATAAATAAAAGAGAATAACCAAATTTTGCACCGCCTGCGAGGGACGTGGCCCAGTTTCCGGGATCCATATATCCGACGGCAACGAGGTAGCCTGGCCCAGCAAAAGCAAAAAAACGTCGCCATGATGACGCATTTTCAGGTATGACGATGGTTCGAAACACATCGTGCAGAGAAGCGCCGCTTTGTGCGCGCCTCCAGCCGGTTGAAACATCCTGTTCGATCATCGCTCCGTGACTGCAAGTAAAAGGAAAGGGCGACTATGCTGAGAAATAAATTGAGCGTCAAGATTGCCAAAAGCGTGCTCAACACATGACAGCGTCGCGGCAGTTGCCGTCGGCACAGCGTCTTACGGGCATACAGCAGATTATAGCAGTTGGCTCTGGCAAAGGCGGTGTTGGAAAGTCTACCCTTGCTGCACTGATCGCGCATGCAGCTGCACGATCTGGCTTGCGAACCGGATTTTTAGATGCCGACATTTATGGCTCTTCGACAGGACTTTTATTTGGCGACACATCCCATTGTTATTTTAGTGCCGATAAAAAAATCATTCCTGCAGTTTCAGGAAATCTAAAAATTGTGTCGATGGCCTCGCTTGTCCCGCCTGAAAAAGCGGTTATCTGGCGTGGCGCATTGGCGATGGGCGCAATCCGGCAAATGTTGTTTGATGTTGAATGGGGCAAGCTGGATCTGCTGCTCGTGGATTTGCCCCCTGGTACGGGAGACATTGTTTTGAGCCTCGCTCAATCTGTTATCGTTGATGGGGTTCTGCTTGTGACGACACCTCAAGATATTGCATGGGCCGATGCACGGCGTGCAGCCCAGCTTTTCAACAAACTTTCTGTTCCCATTTTGGGCGTTATTGAAAACATGAGTTATTTTGAATGCGACAAGTGCCAGACGAAGTCAGATATTTTCGGGCTCTCACGGCGAGAATATAAGGCGGGAACTGACAAGCTTGATGTTTTGGCACGTGTTCCTCTTGCACAACCGCTACGGGAAGCCGCCGACCAATCGGCACTTGGTAAGTATCTTTCAAAAAATTCGGCACTTCAAATGTCTATCACTGATTTGCTGAAACATATCGATATCATTCGACAAAAAACAACTACTTAAAATGCCACCTATTCAGGTTACCAAAATCTTATCATAACCATTTGAAAGGTTCATGATATGTTAGCGATGAAGATAAAGTTTTTACGATCATATAAACTGATATTTAAATTGAATTGACTGGCACAAAAATGAAAAAGCTCGTTTCCATAACGCTCAAAATTCTTTGCTCATTCCTGTTTGTAACGGAAAGCAGCGTTTACGCGCTTTCAGCGTCAGGCAAGATGATGGTTGCAACGCTTGAAAAAGTAAAAGTTCTTAACCCGCCTCGCACTTATGACATGCAGCCAAGCCTTGATGACAAAGTCATTGCAATGGGACGGCGCATTCAGGAAGATGCAACCGTAGGTGCGCCTGTCGAGACAGACTTGAAAGCAACAACTCAATTGCCGCAGTCCTGCAAAGATGGTGAAAGCTGCAAGCTTATATTTAATATTGAGAATACAGGGAAAATCGATGTTGGAAGCCCGATCCTTGTTTCAGTGACGCTTGGACTGGCGCTGGGTAAAACCGCAGCAACGCTGACATCGGGATGGACATGCGGCTATGCAGATCCAAAGCTGACATGCGCATCAACTGGGGTCGTTTTAAAATCTGGTGAAAAGACATCGTTTGCAATTGATTGGGCAACGCCAAAAGTCACATCGGAAACAAAAGCAAAAATATGTATGGCATTTGTCTGGGTTGGTCGCTCTAAAGACGGTGTGTATCGCTCAGACCAGATTTCGGCTGTTCAATATGCATTGCAGCGCGCAGGCTTCGAGCCCGGCGGTATTGACGGTCACATCAGACCGAAAACGCTTCAGGCCATCCGGTTGCTGCGCGAAGTTGTCAACATTCCAGGCCCTGCGCAAATTACGCCAGACCTTCTTGAAAATTTGTTTGGCGAAGCCGCATCAATCTCGAATGATGCCGACGCCGCCGATGATACAGCTTGCGGCGAAGTCACAATAATGCCTGCGCTGCTCGTTGCAGACAAAAAAGGCATCGTTGTGAAACCGCAAGACATTCAAAAAACGACAACTGTTAAAACAGATGAGCGATTAAGCGATGACAAACTTGTTGCTGAAGTGCCAGTCGTGCCTACAAAAGAAGAAACAGATGCAGCGCGCAAGGCAAAAATTGCAGCGTCCATTCCTGCTGTTGCAAAACCTGAAGAAAAAGTTGCTGCTAGCGTTCCAGTGAAATCGAAAGACGAAATTGATGCCGAACGCAAAGCCAAGATCGCGTCTGCGCTGCCTGAGCTTGCAAAGCCCTCTGAAAAAGCCATTGCACTCGTTCCAATGAAATCGAAAGACGAAATCGATGCCGAACGCAAAGCCAAGATCGCGTCTGCGCTGCCCGAGCCTGCAAAGTCCGCTGAAAAAGCCGTCGCACCTGTTCCAATGAAATCAAAAGATGAAATTGACACTGAGCGCAAAGCCAAGATCGCGTCTGCGCTGCCCGAGCATTCAAAGCCCGCTGAAAAAGCTGTTGCAGCTGTTCCAATGAAATCAAAAAGTGAGATTGATGCTGAGCGTAAAGAAAAGCTTGCGGTATCTGTGCCAAAACCAGCGGCACCTGTTGTAAAGGCGCAGCCTGTTGAAAAAGCGGTGCCTGTTCAGGCACCTGTAAAACCAATCGCAAGAGTTGAAGCAAAGACAGCGAAAGTTGAAAAATCCGCCAAGCCTGCAAAGGCGGATGTTGAAAAAGCGCCTGTGCCAGAGGTTGCTGTGTCTCAAAAAGAAGACAGTATATCGCGCCCGATTAAAACGGCGGATCGCCTCACACCATTGCCTTCATCGAATGCAAAGATAAAAACCAGCGTGCGCTCAACTGTTATTCCTGGGCAGCAGGTTATTATCAATACCCCACAAGTTGTGATCCAGACACAAGAGGTTGTGACCACTGGAACCAACAAGCAGCACGAACGTGCCGAAGCTGAGGAACGCTTTATTCGCAAAGAGCCGTTGACGATTATTTCAACAGAAAACGAAGACGATCTGGTCGTTAACCGCAGCGCTGAAGAAGGCGATGATGGAAGCTACACAGTTAACCGCGGTGATGACGACAGCTACACACCGTCCCGCCACAGATCAAATGCCGCTGCAGCAAAATGTGATTGCGCAAAAGTATCTATGAATGACAGGCCAGCCCGCATGCCAATGGCGCATTCACCTGCGCGCCGTATACTCGCCCAACACTTACCAACTGGCGCCGATATTGTTGCCGGCTGGCCGTATCATTGATCAATCAGGCTTCAAGCGCTGCAACCACTTGAAATTTTCGTCGTTCTTTTCGCTCGGAGCGCAGGACATATAGGCCTGAAGCCATAATAATTGCAGAGCCGGCAAGAGCGATTGAATCGGGAGCTTCATGCCAGATAATCAATCCGGCCAGCATCGCCCACAACAGAGCTGAATAGCGAAATGGCGAAATAACAGAGGCTTTTGATTGACGGAAAGCAAGAATGACACCGTAATTTGCCAGTGTCACAACAACGGCTGCCAGTAAAAGCCCAAGCCACAATGTTGGCGATGCCAAAGTTGCCGCTTTCAACGGTGAATGGCTCCACTCTGCAACTGTCATGACCAGACCCAGCAACATGTTGGCAAGGCCAGCCGAAAAACAGACGACGAGCGATGACACATCAGATTTGATCTTGCGTGTCAGCAAATCGCGCGACGCTGTGGCGACAGCAGAGGCGATGCCATAGAAAGCAAAGCTTGTGAAATTATCTGTGCCCGGTTTGACAACAAGAAGCATGCCGATAAAGCCCGCGATAATCGCACCCCAACCACCAAGCGTAATTTTTTCACTGTAAAAAAGGCCAGCGCCCGCAGCAATCAGCAATGGCGTGACAAGAAAAACCGCACTGAGCTCAGCAATCGGCATATTGGCCAAAGCCAGAAAAAACGTAATTGCTGATAGCGCTTCAAGCCCTGAGCGAACAATAACCAGCGGATTTTTCATCTGCACCAGTGCACGGCCATATCCGGCCGCGATGACCCAGACCAGTGAGACAATGCAAACAAAAATGCCGCGAAGGGTCAAAATCTGAGGCACTGAAAGGCTGTGAGACAAGAGTTTGACAATGACGTCATTGCCTGCACCAAGGCCCATGGCCACGCACATGAGCAAAATGCCAGTCGTATTTGAGGGGGAGTTCGAAACAGAAGAGGGAGACATGACAACAGACCGCACTAGAATGAGCGAGATCTTTAACGCTGCATTGCACAAAATTTATGACACGTTTGTGATCGAAAAAAGGCAAGTGGTTAAGCGCTGTTAACCAACTTGCAAAATGCGGTTAGCGAATGACAACTTTTGTACCGACATTGACCCGGTTGTACAGATCGATCACGTCGGCATTCATCATCCGGATGCAGCCTGACGAGACGGCTTTTCCAATAGATTCAGGCTCGTTCGAGCCGTGAATGCGATAAAGCGTTGAGCCAAGATACATCGCACGCGCACCTAATGGATTGCTTGGACCACCCGGCATGAAGCGGGGCAGGTCGGGGCGACGATGAATCATTTCTTCCGGCGGGCGCCAATCTGGCCATTCTTGTTTGCGGCTTACGGTTTTAACACCGGCCCATTCAAAGCCCGGTTTGCCAACGCCAATGCCGTAGCGAATGGCCTGACCATTGCCGAGAATGTAATAAAGGCGCTTGGATGGTGTATCAACAATCAAAGTGCCAGCACGCTCGCGGCTGTCATAAGCGACTTCCTGACGCGCCAGCGGATTGCCGCCTGCATCACTTTGCACCCAGCCAGCGGCGTTGTCGTCTTGCTGATAGGCGGCTTCCTGACGATAACGCTGCGGATTTTGTAAATTGTGCTCTTGCAACCATTGGTCCTGATCGCCGCCGCGACGCCATGCTTCATCTCGCTGAACGCGCCACTGGTCTTCATTTGCGTTGTTGTCTTCGGGTGCAAAGGCAGGAAGGTCTTCGTCTTCTTCAAAGCCGGGCGCCACAGCGCGCGCAGGCCTATGGCTGGCAACAGCAATCACCTCGGTATTCGTATATGCTGGGGAAGCGGGCGAGATGGGCTGAGCGAGAAGGGGCGATACGCTCACCATTAACGCCGAAAAAGCTGCGAGTGAAAGAAGTTTGGCTGTCATGACGGGTTTTCCTGAAGTCTGAGACCCATGCTTTACGCTAAGGTGTGACAAAAGGTCACGTCTCATAACACCGCTAAAGGTTAACAGTTCCAATTAGAAAGTCCCTGTTGCGGATGAGCAACAGGGACTTGGTCTTCAGATCGCTCAATTAAGCTTGAGTAAAAATACCATAAGCTTGCAGAGCGGTCGCGTCGGTGCACGGACATGTGACTTTGTTTTGTCCTGTTGGATGGTCGGCATCAATTGAGCCAGGCAATGGTTGCTTGCGAATATCCTTCATCAACTGCTCGGCAAGATGGTCAAGAGTTTCCCCTGGAACATTGTCTTGATAGTTCGTTGGGTCAGCACCAATGACAGTTGTGTAGAAATCGTTTGAAGGTTTAAATTCTGAAAGTCCAAGTTGTGCGAGCCATGATTCCCACCTGCTTTTTGTAACAAGTGTTCCGCCATTTGCGCTTACATAGCTTTGTTTTTCGGTATCCTGAACATTCGCGTCCTTCATGATTTTCAGAAGGTTATCTGCTGTCAGCATATTGCTTTTATTGCGGCCTGCAGCGCTGTTTGCAATCATCGAAGCAACAGTTGGCAAGCTTGAGTTGAGCTTTACCTCTGTTTTAACAACACTCGGCGCAACAGAGGCAGACTTTACCAAAGCAGGAGTCTGGCTTTCTGGGCCAGACTTTATGTTTTCGGTTTTGTTATCAGGCTGATTAATTAATTTTTTTTTTTCGACCACAACAATTTTGGAGTCAGAATTAGCCTCGCTATTCGCATCTACTTCAGTTTTTACAACTGTTTTGGTTACAGCCTTTTTTTCCACAGCATCGGTGGTGATTTTAACAGTGTTATCTTGTTTATCTTTTGTGTCAGCTGATTTTTTTGACTTTTCAGTTGTTGTAACTGTTGTTTCGCCTGTCTTTACATCTGCTTTATAAAAATAGGTTTTGCTCACATCTTTGCCTTGCGAGTTATCAAGCAAGTCTTTTTGAATTTGATTAAGAACATACTGAGCATCACTTGCGTCAATTTTGCCATCATTTTTCGTAACCCTATTTGATAGCTTTTTAAGATCACCATCGCCACTATATTTGTAATTATTTTCTGACGCTATGCTTCCATCAGTTCCTTTTTTTGCAGTAGGAACAATGCGAGCATTCAATGCATCAAGAACCTCTGACATGTAAAAGCCCTTGATGACTTCAATGGTGCCATCATTTTGTACAACGCTTATATCATGCGCTTTGTCAGGTTGTAATTCTGCAATGGCTTTGTCATTTTTAACACTACCAAAACTCAGGATTTTCTTGAAAAGGTTAGGTTTGTCATCAAGGTTGGCCTTATCAAGAAATGCCTTCATACCTGCAACTGTGATGATTTGCTTTTCTTTAATGATAGGTTTTGTAACAGTTTTCTTTTCTTGGATATCAACTGGTTTCTCGATTGGTTTCTCAACCGGTTTCTCGACTGGTTTTTCAACCGGTTTCTCGACTGGTTTTTCAACCGGTTTCTCGACTGGTTTCTCAACAGGTTTCTTCTCTTCTTTGAAAGATAGAGCAGTTGCAAGCTGTGAATTGTCTTTTATATTTGCAAAATCGACTGCCGAAAGAAGTTGACTTCCATCCCGGCCCTTTGTGGATACGGCGCTTGCAACATTTTTTAGAGCTGTGATTTGATCATCGGTAGCATTTAGCTTTTTAAGTGCAGCTTCAAATTTGCCATTTACTCGAATGCTGCCTGCATTAGTAACTTCAACGCCATCTTGGGCTTTTAGAACGTTCAGCAGTGCTGCAAATTCGTCAGCTGTATCAATATGATTATTTTTTCCGTCTTTGACTGCGATCTGTTTAATAATGTCACTTAAATTTGTCATCTCACCACTCCACACGCACGACGCGTTTTAAAACTTGAAAGCCCCACTAGGGGATTACTGTAGAATGAGAATAAGTGATGCAGGTTAAAACGCACGTTGGGAATTGATTCATTCTGAATCATTCAAATTTGAAACAATTTAAAATCACATATGCAGAAGCGCTTATGTCGCAAGCTTTCGCGTAATTGGGGACATTAAGGTTTAAAGTAAATTCACAAAATTTCCTTTGAAAATTTTAAGCATGTTTTCAAAACAACCGAAACGGGCTCTCTAAAACCGTTTTTTCTTTCAAAGAAAATAGCCGAATTGGAGGACTTACAGAATTTTCAAGTCAGCCAGAGCGGGTATCAGCTCATTCCACCCGGAAATGACCGCATTTGCACCAAGGTCATGCGCTGGAATGGCCGTATAACCAAAATCAACGACAATGACCGGAACGCCGAGCGCATGCGCCGTATCGACATCGGTTTTGCTGTCACCAATCATGACCGCTTTGTCGCTTGTGCCGCCCGTTTCTTCGATGGCGACCTTCAACATGCGTGGGTCAGGTTTTGAAAAAGGCAGCTCCCCGCTGCCTATCACGGCGTTGAAATAGCTACCAAGATGCAGCGCATCGACAAGCTGTTGTGCCAAAGGCGTGCGCTTGTTCGTGCAAATGCCGAGCGCGCAATTACGCTTTTGCAATGCTTTTAAGGTCGGCAACAGGTCAGGGCGAATTGTGCTGTGGTCGGCAATATGCGCACTGTAATAATGAATAAACCTGTCAGTCAAAACCGCAAGCTTTGTCGCATCATAGGCTTTTTGGTTAAAGAGCAGCCCTTGTTCAAGCAAAGCCTTTGCACCATGGCCAATCAGTGGCCGCGCCAGATCCATGCTTAACGGGGCGCAAGATTCGCCGGCCAGAATAATATTCAGTGTCGCAACAAGGTCGCCTGCCGTATCGACAAGCGTGCCATCAAGGTCAAAAATAACAGTTAGTGGTTGCATTCACGTCATCGCCTGCTTGAAAGGTCGGCGAAAGGCTGGCCATCGCACACCGGAAAGCTTAAGACTACGCAATGGACACGCAAAACGCAAAGCGCAAAGTGGGCGAGGCTGCCGCGACCTACGTTGAAAACGGAATGAAGGTTGGGCTTGGCACAGGCTCCACGGCCAATTTCTTCATCGATGCGCTTGCCGGGCGCAATCTCGATATTGTTTGCGTGGCGACATCAAAAGCTTCAGAGCAACGTGCTTTTGCATTAGGATTAAAGCTATCAACCCTTGAAGAAACACCCCGCCTTGATCTGACGATCGACGGTGCGGATGAGATAGGCCCCGGCCTTGCGCTTATGAAAGGCGGAGGCGGCGCTTTGCTGTATGAAAAGATCGTCGCCTGCGCAAGCGCGCGGATGATGGTGATCGCCGACAACAGCAAAATGGTGGCAACTCTTGGTGCTTTTCCTCTGCCTATTGAAGTTGTGCCTTTTGGGGCAGGTGCCACAAAAGTCGCGATCACAGACGCAATGAATGCACTTGGTTATGACGCAAAGCTGATCCTGCGAATGGCGACTGCCGACACGGTGTTTATGTCAGATGGCGGCCATTTGATTTTTGATCTTCATCTTAACATGATTTCCGATCCCTATGCCGTGGCCGAAGCGCTCTACAAAATTCCGGGCGTCATCGAGCATGGCCTTTTTATCGGCATTGCCAAACAGGCGCTGATCGTTGAGGGCGGTGTTGTTAGGGAATTGTTTGTATAAATGACGACGTTTGATTTTGATTATTTTGTCATCGGCGGCGGCTCCGGCGGGGTGCGTTCCGCACGCATTGCGGCCACACATGGCGCAAAGGTAGGTATTGCCGAAGCGGACAGGTTTGGTGGCACATGCGTGATACGCGGCTGCGTTCCTAAAAAACTTATGGTCTACGCCTCGCGTTTCCCGCATGCGTTTGAGCTTGCCAAAAGTTATGGCTGGAATGTGAAAGAGCCGGAATTTGATTTTGCCCAGATGATGGCGAACAAAGACGCTGAAATTTCACGCCTTGAAAAAATTTACAGCGGTAATCTTTTAAAAGCGGGCGTCACCCTTTTTCATGAACATGCCGCATTCGCGGATCCGCATACACTGCAACTTGCAAGCGGAAAAAGAATAACGGCAAAAAATATTTTAATCGCGACGGGCGGACATCCCGTACGTCCTGAATTTGAAGGCAACAAGCATGCACTCGTTTCGGATGATATTTTCAATCTTACACAGCTTCCAAAAAAACTTATTGTTGTTGGCGGTGGATATATCGCCGTTGAATTTGCCTGCGTTTTTGCAAAACTTGGAACGCAAGTCACATTGCTCCGCCGCAGCGGCGCACTGCTTCGCGGCTTTGATGATGAGCTGACAGGCGAACTCATCAATAGTTTGCAGCATTGTATTCGTTTTGAAAGCGGTGTGCAGATTACACGCCTGCAAAAAACAGGCGATGGCGTTGAGGCCGTTCTGACAGATGGCACCGTTCATCAAGCCGACCACGTTCTTCTTGCAACAGGAAGACGGCCAAATCTCAATTCGCTTAATCTTGAACAGGCCGGGCTTAGTGCCGATAGCCGCGGCGCGCTTGAAGTCAACGCACACTCTCAAACCAAAGTACCGCATATTTATGCGGTGGGCGACGTTACCGACAGGGTTGCGCTTACGCCGGTTGCCATTCGCGAAGGGCACGCCGTTGCAGATACGCTGTTTGGCAACAAGCCGTGGACAGTCAATCATGAGGACATTCCAAGCGCTGCATTCACAACGCCGGAACTGGCACAGGTCGGGCTTGATGAAATGAAGGCGCGCACGCGCTATAAAAATATTAAAGTTTTTCGTAGCAATTTTCGTTCACTCAAACATGTCATGTCAGATCTTCCAACACGTGTTTATCTGAAACTGATCGTTGATGGAGACACGGACATCTTGCTTGGCGCGCACATGCTTGGCGAAGAGGCGGGTGAAATGATCCAGCTGCTTGCCATCCCCATTCGCATGAAGGCGCGCAAGCAGGACCTTGATGCAACAATGGCCGTTCACCCTACGGTTGCTGAAGAATGGGTGACCTTGAAAGAGAGCGCCGCATCGTAAAATCATAGGCGATCAATCCCCACAACATTCCCAAAAGCAGGAACCAGTGGCGCCAGTGGTCGGTATCGATAATCCAGCCTTCAAGACATGAACCAAGAAAGCTGGAATAGGCCGCGATGGCATAAATCTGCCAAGGCGCGGCGCGCAGCATTAATGCAAAGCCACGCCACAATGTAATGAAAACGAGCGAAATGTAAGCGATGCCGCCGAGCCAGCTATAGGTCAAAAGCGACGACAGATAGACATTGTGCGTGTCTTCGACAAACAGTTTGGCAAAACCACGAAAGCCAATTCCAAGCGGGTTTTCCATGGCAATGGCAAAACCGATGAACTGCCTGTTGAGGCGTCCGAACTGGCCTTCGTCATAGGGAAGCGTCAGCTGCGCACGCTCCGAAAACATATTTGAGACTTGATCGACGCTGAGAAGTGCAAGCACCAGCCCGATCAGCATTATTAAACCGATTGCCGAAATGAGAATAATCCGCATTCGCATGATGCTGGAGCGGTGGACAACGAAGGCCATGATCGTCGCAAAGACTGCAGAAAAGGCAAAATGCCCCCACGCGCCGCGGGAATAACTCAAAAACAGTCCTGCCGTCAGCACGAGCAGCAGCGCGCCCCAGACAAGAGTCTGTTTGAAACTGCCCATCAAAACGCGTAGCAGCGCAAATACCATGGGAAATACAACGAAAGCTGCAAAAACGTTAGGGTCTTTGAACGTGCTTTTGGCGCGGTCGTACAATGTAAAACTATCGGCCATGGGAATAAGGTGAAGATAACCGGCAACACCGAGGATCGCCACAAACACACCGCTGGCGACATAGGCATTTGTTGCCTGACGCATGCGCTTATCAGGGTCTCCGGCGATCAGCGCGGCAAAGAAAAGCGCTGTTAAGCTCAAAAAGCCCGTGATTGAGACGTGGGTAATTGCGACATCAAGTTCCGGCGCAACCAACGCACTGATCAGGCCACCGACAAAAAGCGCGCTGAGAAGCGCCGTCGGGATGGCCAGACTTTTGGGGTAACGAAGTCCCGAAATGAAAAAGAGCGGAATAAAAATCGAGGCGGCAAATTCATAAGGCGCAGGTTCAAAAAGAACGAACCCGCTCAGCGCCACCATGGTGAAAATGGCAAAGCCAGACAGCCAGTCGCCGAAAGCCGCCTTTTGCGCGCGGCGGAGCATGAAGGCCTGTTGCTGGGCCGCGTTCAATACGCATTCTCCCGATCACTTAAAAGCGCGATCGGCGTCATCAGGACAATATAAAAATCAAACCAGAGCGACCAGTTGTCGATGTAATAGAGATCGTGCTCCACGCGCTTTTGTATTTTAAGCGCTGTATCCGTTTCACCGCGCCAGCCTGAGACCTGCGCCCAGCCTGTAATGCCGGGTTTCATTTTATGACGGGCGAAATAGCCATCGACGACATCCTGATACAGCCTCGCCGATGCTTTTGCGGCCGTGGCATGTGGCCGTGGACCAACCAGAGACAGATTGCTGCTGAAGACGACATTGAAAAGCTGGGGCAGCTCGTCGATAGAGGTTTTACGGATAAACCTGCCGACCGGCGTCACGCGCGGGTCGTTTTTGGTCACAAGCGTAGTTGCGTTCATGTCGGAGGCGTTGACGTACATAGAGCGAAACTTGAAGACTTCGATCAGCTGGTTGTTAAATCCATACCGTTTCTGTTTGAACAGCACAGGCCCCCGGCTTGTGGCGGCCACGGCCAAAGCCGTGACCAGCATAACAGGCGATAAGCCGACTAACATTAAACTGCCGATGACTTTATCGAACAGCCATTTGACGGCAACGCTGCCATCACTGAGCGGCTTGTCGAAAATGTCGAGAAAAGGAACCGTGCCGATATAAGAGTAAGAGCGCGGGGTAAAGCGCAGCATTGTCATGTGCCCGCCAAGGCGGATATCGACAGGTAAAACCCACAGCATGCGCAGCAGTTCGAGCAGTCGTTTTTCAGCAGCAATCGGAAGGGCGACAATCAGAAGATCAACGCCGTATAGCCGGCAAAATGCCAGCAGGTCCTCAAATGTGCCGAGCACAGGATAGCCTGGGATAATTTCGACACGGTCAGCCCCGCGATCGTCAAATACACCAAGAATTTTCGTCTCGGAGCTTTCGGCTTTTTCAAGCGCCATGATCAGCTTTGCGGCGGGTGCGCCGCCGCCGACGATTACAGCACGCCGTGCAAGGCGTCCATCAGCTGTCCGTGTGGCAATAAATCGCTGCAGGATAAAACGGTGCAGCGAGAGTGTTATCAGGCTCAAGATAAGCCAGCTAATCACCCAAAATCTTGATATTTCTGCACCGATTTTGAGGAAAAAAAGCACGGCGATCAAAGAAAAGGCTGCCGTCAGCAAGCCCACAAGCGGGCGCCAAAGTTGTTTCACGGTGTTGCGCAGATTTGGAAGGCGGTAGCCTGAAAAACTATGAATGCTCAAAACCGTGAGCAAAGCGAACAAAGCGATGATGCTTAAGAAAAGCGTGTGCCATCCTTCAACCGGCAACACGACAATTGCGTATGTGATAAGACCGCAAAAGCTTAAACTGGCAAAATCGATCAGCTGAACGCCAATGGAAAGCGCGAGCGGCGATGTCGGATTGTCGGCGTTGGGCCAGCGCATGCGCGGCAGGCGGGGCGGGTAGCTTTGTTCTGCTTGACCGGAAGGCGGTGCCGGCTGGTGCCCCGAAGGTGTCTCGACCATGTTCAGTCCTGCAGCGGGGTGATAGGTACGCTTGACCTGATCCTATCCCCGGCTGCGGACAAGATCATCATTACGTCAAAATCCTTTTAGATCACTTAAGACTCAGAGCAGTCTATCAGTTAAGTGCTTGGTGATATTCGTTAATAATACGATTCACCATGTTATCCAAAGTAAAGTTTTTACAAACATAATCGCTAAGTGCGTTGGTCTTGCTTTGAAGTGCATTCATATCAAAAAGCCCGTCAGATATGGCTTTAGCGAGCGCTTGAGGGTTGTGCGGGCTAATCAGATGGGATTCATCAGCACCAAAAATTTCCGGAATCCCGCCAACGCGCGTTGCGATAATCGGGTGGCGCGCCGCCAAAGATTCTAAAATAATATACGGCATGCTTTCCGCCAGCGAGGGAAGAATGGCAATTTTTCCGAACGCCAGTGCCTCACGCACCGGTCGCGGTGCCATGAAACGCACGCGATGGCCAAGATCCGATGCCGCGACACGTGCACGAAAAAGATTTTCGTCGCGCCCCGAGCCGATTAAAGTGAGCGTGACATCTTGTGGCAGCAGCATTACGGCCTGCAGCAAGACGCCGACACCTTTTAGCTCGCGGAGCTCTCCGGCATATACAAGCGTTGTCGCATCACTACTGATATCGATTGGCAAAAACTCGGAAGGGTTCAGCCCGTTATGGATGACGGTAAAAGCATCAGCGTCTGAATTGATGAGCGCGCCATAGCGCGTGCGTGAATAGGTGCTTTCAAAAAGCAGGCGGCTGGTGAGCGGAAACAGGGCACGCTCCAGCGTATGATAAAGGAGACCGGACGGCGTGCCTTTCCGATAATGAAGGCTGCCGCCATGCGGCGTATAAATGGTCGCGGGCTTTCGGTTTTGATTGTGACGCTGCGCCAGACGTCCTGCCAGCCTTGCATAAGCGCCGCCCTTGGCGCCATGGCCATGGATAATGTCAATGTTTTTGTTGAGCGTAAGCTTGTAAAGCTTTGAAATCGAAGAAAAATCATGGATTGAGAGCAAGCGACCGATGGGCAGCGTTGTAATCCCAAGACGGGCGTGCGGGGCAAGCTCTTGCAGGCGTTGGTTCCAGAAGGGGTCAGCTGCTGTGCTGTCGCAAACGATGCCAACCGCGTGCCCAAGTTCATTCAGTTTTTGTGTCAGGTCGCAGACATGGCGAAACAGTCCGCCGACAGGTGCGCGTAAAACCTGCAGGATTCGCAAAGGCCGCTTGGCTTGTATCTCAGAACCAGCGTTCATGGACGCGGATCGTATCGCCGGGCCTGATCGGCTGTGCCATTGGCACGGTGGAGCGCACAATCTCACCACTGATCTGACGTGTGATTTCGACCGAATCTTGCCGTGCGCGGGGGCTAAAACCACCTGCAATTGCGATAGCTGTCTGCGCAGTCATGCCGTTAACATAAGGGTATTGGCCTGAATTGGTGACTTCACCTAAGATGAAGAAAGGCCTGTAAGTCTCTATTTCAACAGTGACTTTTGGCTCACGAAGCAAATTTGAGAGTTTTTCAGCAATCCGCTGCTCTAACTCGGATGGTGTGATCTGACGCGCATCAACAAGACCGATCATCGGCACCGAAATCTGGCCTGACTGGTCAATGGCATAAACGTTTGAAAGGTCGGCCTGTCCCAGAACAATCAGGCGAACGCGGTCGCCCGTGTCGAGCGTGTAAGGCTGTTCGACGGCATCAAACACAGACTGGTTTGCGGTTTGCATCCCTTTGAAAGCACTGCAACCGCCAAGGCAGAGCGATGCAACCACAAAAGCGGTGAGGCAAAGCTGGTGAAAAACATGCCGAAAGGTCATCGAACGCCTATTAAACGATTCACGTGTCTTAATCGAAGCTAAACAATCATGGTTAACAAATCGCAATTTTCTGGGCGAAATTAACTCTTGAGTTACCATGTTGATAAAGAGTTAGAGCGTGCACCCGTTAAAGCTTTTGAGTCGATGACAGAAACAACCGCATCCGCAAACCCGTATGGACAGCCGCCAGCGCCAATCGCCGCGCCAGCTGAGCTTGATACGCGTATGTTGCTGGCTTCATTATGGTTCAAGCGCTTTGTCGTCATTATTCCGACATTTGCGGCCTTCTTCGTCTCCTATGTTTTTGTGAATATGATCCAGTCCCGCTATTCCTCTGAAGCGCGGGTCTATGTCGAGAACCGTGAAAGCGTTTACGCCCGCTCAATGCTGGGCGACCGCTCGCCCGCGCCTGAAAACCTGCCTCTCGATCAAGAGGCCATCGCCAGCCATGTGCAGCTGATGTATTCGCGGGATCTGGCAAAAAGCGTGATTCGCTCAACCGGCCTTAATAAGCTCTCCGAATTCAATGCCTCGCCCTCGGACAGCTTTATTACCGCGCCGATGATTTTCATGGGCCTTGTGAAAGACAAATCGCGCATGACGGTGGAGGAGCGCACGCTCGACGCTTATTATGAGCGCCTCAGTATTTATCCCGTGGAGCGCTCGCGCGTTATTGAGGTCAAGTTTCAAAGCCAGGACCCTTTGGTTGCGGCAAAGGTGTCGAACGCGATTACCGAGAAATATCTTGAAATTGAGCTTCAATCGAAACTTGAGCGTGACCGCAAGGCCAGCGCGCATGTGCAGGGCAAAATTGATGAGCTGCGCAAGCAGGTTGAAGAGGCCGAGGCCAAGGTTGAAGATTACCGTTCAAGCAAAGGCCTTTTTGTTGGCCAGAACAACCAGCCTATCAGCGCCCAACAGCTGAGCGATTTTAACACGCAGCTGGCGCAGGAGCAGGCCAAATATGATGAATCACAGGCCAAAGCTGCCGGCATCAACGAGCTTCTGGAATCAGGGCGCAGCATTGAAGCCAGCGATGTCGTTAATTCGCCCCTTATCCAACGGCTTGTTGAGCAAAGAACGCAGCTGCGCGGTGAAATTGCAACGCAAAGCACAACATTGCTTCCAGCCCATCCCAAAATGCGGGAGTTGCAGGCGCAGCATGCCGATTTAGAGCGACAAATCCGGCAGGAAGCGGCCAAAATTGCAAGCAGTCTTGAAAGTGAAGGCGAGCTTGCTTCTGTCCGTCTTGAATCCATCAAAAAAAGCGTTGAAGACGCCAAGAAGGTTTCAACATCGTCGGGTGGTCAGGAAGTCGGGCTTCGCTCACTAGAGCGTGAAGCCAAAGCCCAGCGCGACCTGCTTGAATCCTGGCTTGGCATGTATCGTGAAGCTATTGCCCGTGACAGCCTTGACGCGCGCAATGTTGATGGCCGCATTGTTTCGGTTGCGGCACCCAGCAACAGCCCTTCATTTCCCAAACGCGGACCAATCGTCCTGATTGCGACATTGGGCACGCTGTTGCTGATGGTCATTATTGTTTTCACCAATGAAATGGCCTCTGGGCGTGCGTTTATCGTTCATGATCTCGTCCCGCAGCAGCAACAAGTTGTAAGCACTCCGCCAAATCTGGCGCGTGATCTTGAGAGTGTCGTCAATAAAAAAAACGGGCCTTCGCAAGAAGGTATTGCGGTTGCGACAGGCATTACGCTTGAACCGCGTAATGAAAAGATGGTTCTGACGGATTTGCTTTACACCCTTCTCGGGCCCGAGGCTGAAGGTGAAGAAGCGCAGATTTTATATGTAGCCGGTGCAACATCAGCTGTTCAGGAAGGGCAGTTTGCGCTGCGCTTGGGCCGGGCACTGGTTCAGGCCAAACGTCGTGCAGTTGTGGTTGATGTCAACTTGATGCGCCCACAGCTCAGCCTGATCGCCAATAATTATTCCGGCAAAGGCCTGTCCGAACTGCTCGCTGGAAAAGCGCCATTTCCGACGGTCATTTATCGTGACACGTCGACACGCCTCAACATCATCCCGTTTGGTTCGTCTTTGCGGGACTTGCCATCGCGCAATTTCACGCGCCCGTCTTTCAATAAATGCCTGAAAGCGCTTGCCGCAACCTATGACTTTGTCATTCTTGCTGGGCCTGCAATTGCCGAGACAGAAGAGGCCGCTGATGTTGCAAGCCTTGCCGACCGCGTCATTCTAATGGCGTATGAATCAATGCCCGAAGAGCTGGTCGTGCGCGCGCGTGATGCTTTTTTAAATACAGGCACGCCCGCTGTTGAACTGGCAATTTTTGTTGATGAAGGCCAAGCCTATGAAGAACGCGGCCAAGCCAAAATGATTTAGTTAGCCCGCAAGGCGTCTTGCAATTTTATAAAGCGAAGGCCAGCGTTTCAACCGCGCTTTAAGCGCGGCCACAGCTTTGATGAGCATAATGCGCTGCTTACCTCTTGTGCTGCAGGCCATGATTGCTGTCACAAGCGGAATTTCCTGATGAAGCCACCGCATTTTATAACTGGCATCACCCGTACCTAGATCGAAATGTTTAATGCCTTCTTTTGCGGCAATCGCAATTACATGTTGCAAGAGAAGGTCGCCTGGCGAGCATTGTGCCGTTTCATCGGTATTGTAAGAATTGGCCCAGCCGCACATCAGGTTTTTTTGTTGCAATGTTAAAAAGACGGCGCGAATTGTGCTGTTAAAACGCAGAGTAAAAAGCCTGAAAAGGCTTTGCTGGCTTAACAGCCCACGCATGAATAATTTGGTATTTTCTTCTGAAAACACATCATGAAGGCCGTTCGAGGCACACCACTGGCTTTTTTGCGTAAGAAAAGTGTTGAGGGCTTCCGCGCGTTCGCCTGCTTGCAAGGCTTCTCCAATCTCAAGCTGACCCATTTCGCCAAGCTTGCGTTCCTTGGAGCGAAGCTGTTTTAAATGGGAAGAGCTGCGCATGCTGCGCAATGTCTCTTCAGCATTAGTGCTCAATTCATGCATAAAGGCACGATCCGCACATTTTTGATGGGGAAGCATTGCTAGCGGGTTTGGATGTCCCAGCCAGACTTGCGGTATCTTATCCAGATAAAAGATATCGATGGATGCGAGCACCGCTATCTCTTTAAAAATAAGACGCAGGCTTTGCTCGTCAATGCTTTGTTCGCCCTGAAAAATTGGCAAGCCAAAATTGGTCTGGCTGTGACCGATAAATCCAGCAAGTTGCGCGCCGTAAGATTTTTCAATCGACAAGGGAAGAAACAAAAGCGGTTTTGCATTGGTGTCGGACACGAGAAACGCGCAGGCCTTTACGTTTTTTTCCTGAGCCGAGAACCAGGCATGCGCATAGGCAAAACTTTGATAGGGAGACCCTGTTAGCGCTTTTTCAAGGCGAAGCCAGAGATCAGCACAATTCAAAATGTTTGGGCTATAGGTCACAAGGTAATCGCCTTGTAGGCCCGGAACAGTAAAACTCTGCGAACTTTGATTTACCATAACCCTTTCCTAGCTCAGATTGCGCTAAAAATGAGTTTCGATTTTGCATTAAAGTTAACTGTTTAAGGTTACTTCCAGCAAATTCGCGTCAAGCACGCCCCATTTTGCTATGCTTTCGATGAGGGAAAGGGCGCCAATCGCAATGCTATCAAGTCGTACAACATTCATTAAAGCTGGATTAGAGGGCTGTTACCTCACAGGCGCGCACCATCTTGCGCGCCCTTATCTTGGCGGACTTGGTGCGATCTTGACCCTTCACCATGTGAAGCCGAAAGAAAAAGGCGCGTTTCAGCCAAACCGGATTTTGGAGATTACACCAGAGTTTCTGGAGCAAACGATTTTGCGGCTTCGCGCCCAAAAGTTTGATATCGTTGATCTTGATGAAGCCGCGCGGCGGATGGCCGATCCCGGCTCCTCGAGCAAATTTATCGTTTTTACGTTTGATGATGGTTACCGCGACGTAAAAGAATTTGCATATCCCATCCTGAAAAAACATGAATGCCCTTTCACAATTTACATTCCAACCTCGTTTCCAGACGGAACAGGCGTTTTGTGGTGGCGTGCATTGGAATATATTATTGGTTCACGTGAGGCTGTCCGCGTCGATGTTAATAATGAAGCGCGTACTTATATTACAGGCAGTCTAGAAGAAAAATACGAAGCTTATAATGATCTTTATTGGTGGCTGCGTGAGCTCGATGACAAAGCCATGTCACACTTCATGCAAGATTTTTGTGCGCGTTATCGTTTCGACATGCGCGAAACTTGCCGCAGCCTATGCATGAACTGGTTCGAAATTGCAGAACTTGCAAATGATCCACTTGTTACAATCGGTGCTCACACGGTCGATCATGTCACAATGTCGAAAGCTGATATGAGAGAGATTGAAAAACAGGTGAGGGAAGGTGCTCGCATTATCGAGTCAGCTTTAGGGACAAAGCCAAAACATTTTTCTTACCCTTATGGAAACAGCAGCGCCGCAGCGGGGCGCGAATTTGCGCTTGCAGCGAGCGCAGGTTTTTCGACGGCGGTAACAACGCGCCCCGGAATTTTATACTCTGAGCATGCAAAACACATGCACGCTTTGCCACGCGTTTCACTTAACGGCGAGTATCAATCCGTGCGTTATCTCGACGTGCTATTGTCAGGCTTGCCATTTTTTGTCTGGAACGGTTTCGAGCGCGTCAACCTTGCCTGAAATGGGATAGCGTTTTTGCATAAACCAGATAATGGCTGCCGCCGGAACAATCCAAACAAGACCAGCAACAACATAATAAAGCGTCTGCAGTACAAGCGGCTGGCCGGGAAGAAGCCGCACGGCAAGAACCATTGCCAGCAAGGCGTAAATCATCACAAAAGGAACGAGCAAAAGAACGCCGATGAATTTGCGTAATGATTGCGGAATTAAAAGCAAGTTGTTCATAGGCCGAACATAAACCTTTTGCGGCATTACGTCATCCCTCAACAACACAACATTTAAAGATTTTGATAGGCACACATTATAATCCGCTGTAATCATTGCCAATGATGACTTCAGCCGCTTTAAACACTACGCATAAATATCTGAAACTCTGGCTTTATGGTGTTGCACTACTCATTGCTGCAATGGTTCTTGTCGGCGGAGCAACGCGTCTTACTGAATCAGGTTTGTCGATTACAGAATGGAAACCGATTAGCGGCGCGCTGCCGCCTTTGTCCGCTCAAGACTGGCAAGACGCATTTATAAAATACCAGCAGACAACTGAATATTCGTTGACGAACAGGGGAATGACAATTGACCATTTCAAATCAATCTTTTGGTGGGAGTGGGCGCACCGCCTTTTAGGGCGGCTGATCGGTCTCGCCTTTGCGCTTCCGTTTTTCTATTTTCTTTTAACAAAAAAACTAGACCGAACGCTTTCATGGAAGCTTGCCGTCGTGCTTGTTCTAGGCAGCATGCAAGGCGTTGTTGGGTGGTGGATGGTAAAATCAGGCCTGTCTGGCCGCATTGATGTCGCGCCATACCGACTTGCCATTCATCTGTCTCTGGCTTTGACAATATTTGCCTGTGTCATTGCACTCGCACAAAATCTCAACCAAACCGCAAGGCAATGGCCATTGTTTTTGAAGATTTTTATCGTCCTTTTGTTTTTACAGATTTTTGTTGGCGGGCTTGTTGCAGGCGCACGCGCGGGTTATCTTTATAACGATTGGCCATTCATGAATGGCCAATTTGTACCGCAAGGCATGTTCTTTTTAAGTCCGGCATGGCGTAATTTTTTCGAAAATGCTGCGCTTGTGCAATTCATGCATCGCTTGATCGCGTACTCATTGGGAATCTATGCGCTGGCTATTTTTATTGTACAAAAAGATAAAAAAACTGCGATTCTGCTTGGACTTATCTGCTTGCAAATGTGTGTTGGAATTTTAACGCTGATGAGTGTTATGAACATGGCGCTGGCACTGATGCATCAGGCTGGAATCGTTGCCGTATTGGCGGCAACGATTATTTATGCGCAGCGTTATGCCGCTTTTAAAGCCTGATCCAAATCAGCCGTGATATCTTCAATGTCTTCAAGGCCGATTGAGACACGAATAGTTTCCGGAGATGCGCCAGCTGCGATTTTATGCTCATCAGTAAGCTGACGGTGCGTGGTTGATGCGGGATGGATAATCAGTGAACGCGTGTCGCCGATATTTGCAAGATGTGAAAACAGTTTCACATTTTGTACCATTTTGACGCCGGATTCGTATCCGCCCTTTACACCAAATGTGTAAACCGCGCCCGCGCCATTTGGCAGATATTTGCGCGCGAGATTGTGCTGGCGATTATCTGGCAAGCCAATGTAATTGACCCATGAGACCTGATCGTGGTTCTTCAGCCATTTGGCGACGTTCAACGCGTTGGAACAATGTTTTTCCATGCGCAAGCCAAGCGTTTCAATGCCAGTCATAATCAGAAAAGAATTGAACGGTGAAATACTGGGGCCAAGATCACGAAGGCCACCTGCGCGGCATGCAATTGCAAATGAAATATCTTTAAAGTTATCCCACAAGACGATTCCGTTATATTCCGGGCGCGGTTGTGTCATTGCTGGATAGCGGCCGGATGCGCCCCAATCAAACGTTCCGCCATCAACGATAATGCCGCCCATGGAATTGCCATGTCCGCCAAGAAACTTGGTTAGCGAGTGGAGCACGATGTCAGCACCGTGCTCAAACGGGCGACAAAGATAAGGCGACGCCATTGTGTTGTCGATAATTAGCGGAACGCCGATTTTTTTAGCAAGCTCGGCAAGTGCGCTCATGTCCGTAATGTCGCCTGCGGGATTGGCAAGACTTTCGGCATAAATAGCCTTGGTTTTTGGTGTCACAGCTTTTTCAAACGTCGAAATGTCGTGAATATCTGCCCATTTCACCTGCCAGCCGAATTTTTTGTAAGCGTGATTGTATTGAGTGATCGTTCCGCCATAAAGCTGTTTGGCTGAAATAAACTCATCTCCTGGTTCAAGAAGTGTCTGAAAGATTACAAATTGCGCGGCATGTCCAGATGCCACGGCGACAGCTGCCGTACCGCCTTCCAATGCAGCAACGCGCTCTTCAAGAACGGCGGTTGTCGGATTAGTGAGCCGTGAATAAATGTTACCAAAACTTGTGAGGCCAAAGCGCGCGGCAGCCTCATCGGCGCTAGGAAACACATAAGCCGCCGTTTGGTGAATAGGCGTGATCACAGATCCTGTTGTGGGGTCTGGTGATGCGCCAGCGTGGATTGCGAGCGTATTAAAGCCTTGCATTCGATCTTTGGACATCGGTTTCCTAAAATTTTAATTGTTGATGCAGTTTTAGGTTGTAATGCGATGTCATCAAACCGTCAAACTCCTGCGTTTACCCTTTTTATGGTTTTCCTTGTGTAAATGGCAGCTTTCCAATACTGTCTTACACATAACATTAAAGGATTTTCATTATGGGTTCTGTTTCCTCTATTTCATCTTCACACGTAACGCTTCGTAACAACGCTGAATTTTCGCTTGGTAAAATTTCAAGCGATAGCAGCAAATACGATATTGAAGGCCGCGGTGAATTTTTTGACAGTCTTGTTAAAACACAAAAATCAAAGTCTTTGACTGAGGAAGGTCTTGCTTCGGCAATTTCTGATTACACGATTGAAGGCAAATATCTTGCAGATGGAAAAGATGCCAAACAGCTTGAAAATTTTGCGGGTGCTTTTGATATCGACGTCAACAATCCAAAATTTAAAGCAATCCTTGCCGCGACAGACAAATTTACAGATAAAAAAGGTCGTACGCAGTACAACATTCAGAGCCTCGCGCATCAGATTTTTAAAGCCTATGATTGTGAAGCCAATGGGATCGACAAGAACAGCTTTCTCAAAATGATTTATGAGCTAAGCAATGATAAAGCGGCTGAGGAAAAAGCAAAGTTACCAAAAGTAACGAGCGGCGCTAATAGAGAGCGTATTGTGGGAGCAAAGCCGGCAGACAAAGTTTTGCCGGCGGTTGTTAAAAAAGATAAAAAACGCGCTCTGCCAACAAAGCCTGAGATCGAAACAATGGTTCGTAAAACTGTTCCGGCGACAGACCGCGTACGTACTGTAAAAAATTAATAGCAGCATAATCTGAAATTTAAAAAGCGCTTCGGCGCTTTTTTTTAATTGCGCCACTCTATTTTGGGGCATTTGTTCATTATCACGGTTAGGCCGTGCGCTTCAGCACGCTTTGCAGCATCGGTGTTTTCGACGCCCAGCTGCATCCAAATAATTTTTGGCTGTTTGGGTAGGGCAAGGGCCTCGTCAACAATTTCGCTTACCGCGTCGCTGTTTCGAAATATGTCGATCATCTCAACAGGCGTCTGAAGCGCGGCTAGATTTGCAACGACTTTTTGACCAAACAATGATTGCCCAGCAAGTTTTGGATTTACGCCAAAAACATTGATGCCTTTGCTCGCAAGGAAAAGGCCAACCTGGTAAGACGGACGTGATAGATTGTCGCTTGCGCCAACAAGCGCAACAGTTTTGATGTTTTTTAAAAGCGCCGCGAGATTAACCTCTTTAGGCATATTTGCTGTTATTCGCTTTCGACTGTCTTTTTAAGTTCCGCGACATAAGGTTTTACAGCATCGACATTTGCAGGCAACGGCTTCATTTTTTCTGATGAAGAAATTTCATCTTGAAGGTTTTTTATCGCTTCTGCTTTTTCAGCTGCTGGAAGTGTTGAATCTTTTTTAATCTGCTCGATACTGTCTGTCAGATTCTTCTTTAAATCGGCCATTCCACTTTCAGGATCTGCATAGCCGTAGGCCAGCATTACGGTCTGTGCTGTTTGTTCCCAGTTTTCGAGTGTGTCAAAGCCGTATTTTTTAACGATGACTTTCATCTTTTCAGTGCTTTCAGGATTCTGCGGAACGCTCATGGCATCCGTTTCTTCCGTATCGTCATGTTGTTCGGCATCGCCGGATGTTTTTTCGGGATGTTGCGATTTTTGCCATGACTTCACATCTTTAAAAGCTGCAATGAAGTTCTTTACCTTGTCAGGTGTCAGCGTCACCTGAACCAGTGGCGTTTCCTCTTCACTTTCCTGCGCATTAGCAGGCAAAGCAGAGCTTGAAAGCGCAATAAATAAAACCACAGCGTAAAATGCAGGAAAAAATCTTGATGTCATGTAATCCTCGATAGCCCTGTTATTTGAACGACTTGGCAGTTCATGTCTATCACCCGCCACGCTAACTTTACAGTGATTTTTAAAACTTCTTATTTGTGAGGTATATTAATACCACATATAAATTCCTCATATTTTTGAGGCTTTCTCGTTGACGTTCAATTTGAAAAAAGCTATCACCCGGTTTCGTTTCGCTAAAAAGGAAGAACTGATGACCAGCTATTCGGCGCGCCCGGATGACATCGAAAAAAAATGGCTCCTCATCGACGCAGAAAATCTCGTCGTGGGCCGTCTTGCTTCGATTATCGCCATGCATTTGCGCGGCAAGACCAAACCAACATTTACGCCGCATATGGATGATGGCGATTATGTCATTGTTATTAATGCAGACAAGGTTGCTTTTACAGGCAACAAATGGACAAAAAAATACTATTATAATCACACCGGACATCCCGGCGGGATTAAAGAACGCCGCGCAGACCAGATCCGCGATGGCCGTTTCCCAGACCGTATTTTGCGCAAAGCTGTGGAGCGCATGCTTCCAGAAGGCCCGCTTGGCAACAAGCAGCTGACAAACTTACGCGTTTATTCTGGCGCCGATCATCCACACGAAGCACAATCGCCCGTGAAACTTGATGTCGCATCTCTTAACCGTAAAAACGTGAAGGCAGCCTAATGGCCGAAAATTTGCAATCTCTCTCGTCGCTTGGCGGCGCATTGTCAGCAACAACTGAAAATCCTTCTGCGAGCACGCCTGTTCGTGAACGCAAAGTTGATGCCAAAGGCCGCTCTTATGCAACTGGTCGTCGTAAAGACGCCATCGCACGCGTTTGGGTTAAGCCAGGCAAAGGCGCGATCACGGTCAATGGCCGCGATTTTAAAGCGTATTTCGCGCGTCCAGTGTTGCAGATGGTTCTCCAGCAGCCGCTGGAAATCGTAAAGCGTGAAGGCCAATATGACATCGTCTGCACCGTTAAAGGTGGCGGTTTGTCAGGGCAGGCGGGTGCATTGCGCCATGGCTTAAGCCAGGCCTTGCAATTGCAGGAACCTGAGCTTCGCAGTGCGTTAAAAAAAGCCGGCTTTCTCACACGCGATTCGCGTGTTGTTGAGCGTAAAAAATACGGACGGGCAAAGGCACGCCGCTCTTTCCAGTTCTCGAAACGCTGATTTCATATCTTGTGTTTCAAAAAAGGCAGCTTCGGCTGCCTTTTTTATTGGGCGCAAAGTTGCGCTTTGCATTCGCAGCCCAGCCTGTCTAAAACGGCTCTATGCCCAAAATGAAAAATGCACACCGCACAGATGCGGCCTTCCTTGCCACTACCAATCGAGATGTCTCCCCGGAGCCTGCTTATTCAGGCGCGCTCTCAGCGTTTCGACGACGATATAGCCGCGATCTCAAAGATGTCGAAGCTGTCATATGGGGTGTGCCATTTGACCTTTTGACATCGCACCGCGCAGGTGCCCGCTTTGGCCCGCAGGCCGTGCGCCGCATAAGCGCAATGTGGGAACCGGCAGATAATGCATGGCCTTATGATTTCACGCCATTTTCAGAACTGGCAGTTATCGATTATGGTGATGCCGCTTTTGACGCTTCACGTCCCGAAACTATTTTTGATGATCTTAAAGATCAAGCAGCCGTTATTTTAAAGTCAGGCGCACAGCTCTACACGATTGGCGGCGATCACGCCGCAACGCACCCGATGCTGCAGGCACATGCTGAGCATCACGGCGAGCTGGCTTTGATCCATTTTGATGCGCATCCTGATACCTGGCACGAGGGTACAAAAGCGCTTTACCACGGAAATTTCGTTTTTCACGCCGCAGAAAAAGGTTTTATCTCGCCGCGCCAGTCTATTCAGATCGGCACACGGACGATGGCGCCAAATCCGCACGACATTGAAAAAATAAATGCGGAAGACTGTTACAAGATTGGCATCGATAAAATTATCGATCGCATTAAAAAGCGTGTCGGCAAAAGAAAAGCCTATCTGACATTCGACATCGACGTTCTCGACCCTGCTCATGCGCCCGGAACAGGTACGCCTGTGCCCGGCGGTCTCTCCTCGCGCGAAGCGCTTATGGTTCTCCGCGGGCTCGACGGGCTTGATATTGTCGGCTGCGATGTTGTCGAAGTCTCACCGCCTTATGATGTGGCTGACATTACCGCCAATGCTGCTGCGGCTGTGTTGCAGCAATTGCTATGCTTGCAGGCCTTGCGTAAAATGAGAAAAAAATCAAAATGAAATTGCGTACGGCCATCTTAGGTGCGTCAGGATACACAGGCGCAGAACTGCTAAGGTTCCTGATCCATCATCCCAATATTGATATTGTGGCGCTCACTGGCGAAAGCAAAGCCGGATTGAAAATGGGCGAGGTTTTTCCGCATTTGAGTTTTTATGATCTTCCAACGCTCATCAAGACAGATGATGTCGATTGGTCTACGCTTGATGTTGTTTTTTGTGCTCTGCCGCATGCTACAACTCAACGCGTTATTTATAAAGCGTTCGCAAGCAATCCTGCTTTGCGCATCATCGATCTCTCGGCAGATTTTCGCTTGCGTGATATTTCGGCTTATGCGTCATGGTATGGGCATGAGCATTTTGCTCCCGACCTGCAGGCCGAGGCCGTTTATGGGCTAACGGAGCAATATCGCAGCGACATTCAACGCGCGCGCCTTGTTGCAAATCCGGGCTGCTACACAACCACTTCTATTCTGCCGTTGTTGCCCCTTTTCAAAGCCGGGTTAATTGAAACGGACAATGTCATTATCGATGCGAAATCAGGCGCGACAGGTGCGGGGCGTGCTGCAAAAGAGGCCAGCCTTTTTACGGAAGTGTCAGAAGGGTTTCATGCTTATGGTGTTGGCCATCACCGCCATATGGCAGAACTTGATCAGGAATTTTCAATCGCCGCAAAGCAGGATGTCAAAGTCTGTTTCACACCCCATCTTTTACCGATCAACCGTGGAATACTCGCGACCATTTATGTAAAGCTTCAAGCGGGCTATAAAGCAGAAGACGCCTATGAACAGCTTGAAGCAGCATATGAGGGCGAAGTTTTTGTAAAAGTTTTGCCATTTGGGCAAATTCCTGCAACGCGTAGTGTCCGTGGCTCTAACATGTGCGCCATTGGCCTTACCAAAGACAGGCAAGACAAAAGGCTTATTCTTGTCTCGGTTCTGGATAATCTCGTCAAAGGCGCGGCGGGGCAGGCGATCCAAAACATGAATGCGATGTACGGGTTAGATGAAACGACTGGCTTAAAATTCGTTCCGCTTTTTCCTTAAGAAGGGAACATGTAAATTTAGCTGCGAAGTTTGGCATAGCGGCCCGGTGCAGGCTCGATTGCTGCATATTGTCCTGAACCGATTGCAGGTGCGGCGCGCAATGTTTTGTTTTTTTCCATCCAACCCAACCAATGCGGCCACCATGAGCCGTCATGTTGTGCGGCTTCATTCTGCCATTGTGACAGAGATGGCGCAGATACAGGCGCTGTCCAGTAAGAGTATTTATGTTTTGCAGGCGGGTTGATGACGCCTGCAATATGGCCTGATGCAGACAGCGTGAATGTGACGCTTCCACCAAAACAGGACCTTCCATTGTAGACAGATTTTGCAGGCGCAATATGGTCTTCGCGAGTCGCAAGAAGATAAACAGGGCAGGTCACTGTTTTTAAATCTAAAGTTACGCCCGACAGCGCCATCTTTCCTTTTGCAAGGCTGTTTTGAAGATAGCACTGGCGAAGATAAAAAGAATGGTTGGCAGGCGTCATACGTGTTGAATCTGCATTCCAGTACAACAGATCAAAAGCGCCGGGCTGCTGACCACGCAGATAGGTGTTGACAAAATACGGCCAGATTAAATCGTTGGCACGCAGCATATTGAAGGTCGATGCCATATGCTTGGCATCGAGATAGCCGGTTTTCTCCATCTGTATTTCAAGCGCTTCGATTTGTGGCTCATCAATGAACACTTTAAGGTCACCAGCTTCAGAAAAATCAACCTGCGCTGCAAGAAGTGTTGCATTGGCAATTCTGTTGCCGGCCCCTGTTTCGCTAAGATAAGCCAAGGTTGCGGCCAGCAATGTTCCGCCGACGCAGTAGCCCATCGTGTTGACTTCGGGCGCGCCTGTAATGTCTTGAACGACGCTCAACGCTGCAAGAACACCTTCCTGCATATAGTCTTCAAAAGACTTGTCTTTCAGCTTTTCATCGGGGTTGACCCATGAAATGCAAAAAACCGTCTGCTTTTGGTCGAGCATCCATTTGATAAATGATTTTTCAGAATTGAGATCGAGAATATAATATTTGTTAATCCATGGCGGAACCACCAGCATCGGTGTTGCACTAACTTCGGGCGTTGTTGCTTCATATTGAATCAGCTGGATCAGGTCGTTTTCAAAAATAACAACGCCGGGTGTTGTTGCTATATTTTTTCCAAGCTGAAATTCATTTTCATCTGTCTGGCGCAGTTTGACATCGCCCTGTCCCTTGCGGATGTCTTCGGTCAACATCGCCATGCCACGAACCAGATTTTCGCCGTTGGTTTCCAGAGTTTCTTTGAGAAGATCTGGATTTGTCATCACAAAGTTGGAGGGTGATAAAGCCGCTGAAATTTGTCGAACATAAAAACGCGCTTTGTCGCGGGTATGGTCGTCAATATTTGTCGCATTCTCGACCGCTTCTTCAGCCCATTTTGTCGTTACAAGATAGAACTGCTTGCAAAAATCGAAGAAAAGATTTTTTGTCCAGTCGGGGCTGGCAAAACGCTTGTCGCCTGCAAGCGGCGTCGCAGTCTCAGTTGCCTGCTCGCCCATCGAGCGCCGGAATGCACCGCTCCAGACGTTCATATAGCCAGTCCAGAGCTGCGTTTGTAATACCACTGCTTTTTGCGGGTCTGCGAGCCAGCTTTCCGCTATTTTGGTCAATGTTGCTGCAACTTCGGCACTGTCTGTCGGTGACTGGATAGGGGCGATACCCTGCTCGCGGGGCTCAACAAACGCCGCCACGGCGCGGCCATATTCTTCATAGAGTTTGGCAAGGTTATGAACAAAGACCTCTGGGCCATTCATTCCTGACGCTATGACCTGTTCATTATCTTGAGACATTTACGCACCAATCCCACGCTCGCTTGCTGGTTATGGCAAAATAAGCCATTGCTGTCAGCGAAAATTATCAAGGATACGGCAGAATTGAAAATCTTATCAGCAATCGTGCTTTCTGTGGTGCTTTCAGCCTGTTCGGCGATTATGCCAACGCGTGATATTGAAAGCAAAGACGCTAATGGCAGCTACCCATCCATTGGGGCTGTTCCGCAGTCCGATCCGCAAATGCTCAGCGAAACGGAGCGGGCAAAATTGACATCTGAACTGAATGCCGCGCGTGCCACAAACAAAACTGAAGCGGCAAAACCTCTGACACCGTAACATCCCTTACCAATAGCCCAAGGCAGAATATTTATGAGCTCGCAAACAAACGAAACACCGCTCTCACTTCTCGACCGCTCGCTCTCAATGGAGATCGTGCGCGTTACCGAACGTGCTGCCGTTGCTGCCGCGCGTCTGCGCGGGCAGGGCAATGAAAAAGAAGCCGATCAGGTCGCCGTTAACGCCATGCGCCGCGAACTGAACAAGCTCGATATTAATGGCACTGTTGTGATTGGAGAGGGCGAGCGCGACGAAGCGCCAATGCTTTATATTGGTGAAAAGGTCGGAACTGGCGCAGGCCCTGTTGTGGATATTGCCCTCGATCCGCTTGAAGGCACAACAATTTGCGCCAAAAACACGCCAAATTCTCTTGCGGTTATTGCTCTGGCAGAAAAGGGCGGTCTTTTGTATGCGCCTGATGTCTATATGGATAAGATCGCAATTGGCCCTGGCTATGCCGAAGGTGTGATTGATCTTGATGCCGAGCCTGGTGACAACATCAATGCGCTGGCGAAAGCCAAAGGCGTTAAGCCGTCACATATCAGCGCCTGTGTGATGGATCGCGACCGCCATGCGGAGCTGATTGCAAAAATCCGCAAGACCGGTGCGGCAATCCGCCTGATCGGCGATGGTGATGTTGCGGGCGTCATCCACACGACTAACCCTGATGAAACAGGAATTGATATTTACATCGGTATCGGCGGTGCGCCTGAGGGCGTTCTTGCAGCAGCCGCACTGCGTTGTATTGGCGGACAAATTCAAGGTCGCCTCATTCTTGATACAGAAGAGAAAATTGCCCGTGCCGCACGGATGGGGATCGCTGACCCTAAACGGAAATACTTGATGGGTGATATGGCCAAAGGCGATGTGATTTTTGGAGCCACTGGTGTCACGGACGGTAATTTTCTCAAAGGCGTTCATTTTGGCAAAAACCAGATTACGACTTCATCAGTCGTTATGCGCGCTGCAACCGGAACAATCCGTTATGTAAAAGCAACACATAATGACGTGGTGAAATTTGTCGAATAGTGCATCAAGCCGCACTGACGATACAAACCACGCCTGTGATAACAAGATTTTTTTAGGCGTTAAAGATTCACTGCAAAATCGAAAATGGCTGCAAAGAGCGGGGCTACGACAACAGGCCATTGCTGAGCAAATGATTGTTCAGCACGGCGTTGCGCCCTCTTTAGCGCAGGTTCTGGCGGCGCGTGGTGTCACAGTTGAAACTGTTGACGAGGCCTTAAAGCCTTCGCTCAAAAACTTGATGCCAGACCCATCGCTCATGACAGATATGGACAGGTTGATTGCAAGGCTCAGCAAAGCAATCGTACAAAAAGAAAAAATTGCCCTGTTTGGTGATTATGATGTCGACGGTGCCTGTTCGGTTGCACTGATGCTGCGCTATTTGCACCGCCTTGGACTTCAACCTTTGTTTCATATTCCCGACAGAATAACTGAAGGTTATGGACCAAATATTGCAGCACTGGAAAAGTTCAAGCGCGATGGCGCAAACCTTGTCGTCACACTTGATTGCGGAACAACCAGTTTTGAAGCCTTTGCTGCTGCTGCTGAACTAAAGCTGGATGTTCTGGTTATCGATCATCATCTTGCAGATGAAACACTGCCGCTAACGAATGGCCTCGTTAACCCAAACAGGCAGGACGATCTTTCAAATCTTGGGACGCTGTGCGCTGCCGGGGTCACATTCATGGTGCTTGTGGCACTCACACGCCAACTGCGTCATGAAGGTTATTTTACAAGCGAAAAACAAATGCCTGACCTTATGGATTTTACCGATCTGGTCGCGCTGGCAACTGTCTGTGATGTTGTACCACTTGAAGGGCTGAACCGTGCTTTTGTCCATCGTGGGCTTGAGCGCATACGAAGTCGCGATTCGATTGGCATTCGTGCTTTGTGTGACGCTGCGCGCGTCAGTGGGCCGGTCGATACCTACCATCTCGGCTTTATGTTAGGCCCGCGCATTAATGCCGGCGGGCGTATCGGTGATGCCGTTCTTGGAACACGGCTTCTCGTTTGTGATGATGAGGCGGAGGCAATGAAAATTGCGCTTCAGCTCGATACGCTCAATCAGGAACGGCAAGTGATTGAGCAAGCTGCCGTCGCAGAGGCCAAAGACATCGCAGAAAGAATTTTGCGGGATAAACACGAGCTTGCCGTTCTGGTTGTTGGTTCAGACAAATGGCATCCGGGTGTTGTGGGTCTCGTTGCCTCACGTCTGAAAGAGCAATTCAACCGCCCATGTTTTGCCATCGCGTTTGATGGTGACAAGGGCACAGGTTCAGGCCGTTCGCTTCAGGGCGTCGATTTGGGCCGCGCCGTGCGCCGTGCTGTTCATGAAGGAATTGTCATCAAAGGTGGTGGTCATGCCATGGCGGCAGGTGTAACAGTTTCAAAAGGCGATATTGATCGGCTTGCGGCTTTTTTGGATGAAACCTGCGCCACTGAAGTTGATATTGCACGTGCCAATCGTAGCCTGCATATTGACGGACTTCTAAATCCCGCAGCAATCACAACCGAGCTTGTCAGCGAAATGATGAGCGCGGGGCCTTACGGAGCAGGCTGCCCAGAGCCAGTCTTCGCTCTTCCATCCATGACACTGCTTTTCGCGGATGTTGTTGGCTCAAAACATCTTCGCCTGACGGTTCAGGGGCAGGATGGTAGTAAACTGAAAGTTATGGCATTTCGCGCCGCGGGCGAAGAGTTCGGTGAAAATTTAATGCGGCTTAAAGGCAAAAGCCTGCATTTTGCCGTTAATCTGTCACTGGACAGTTGGCAGGGTCGTCAATCTGTGGGTTTGCGTCTGGTGGACGCTGCGGAAATCTCTTAAATTTAGCCCTTTTTCACCGGATAATGTCATACTGTCGCGGTAGCAAATCAGGTGCGATGAAAGCAGACGACGTTTGGCAGATATTCCGAAAATTCCAGCGGTCATTCCAAGCCTGCCAACGGCTTCAAAAATTCCGGCTTTGAATTTACCGGCAGCTGGTGCGTCAGTTGAGGCCAAGGTCGCGCAAATTCTTTCGGACGGGCTGGTTCAGCTGACATCGTCTTTAGGAAAAGTTGAATTGCTGACAAGTGGCCCACCGCTTGAAGTTGGCGCAAGCGTGCGTCTTGCGGTAACGCAGGACGGCGATGTCACAATTACATTGCCATCAGCCACGCCAGCATCTCCACAGCAAGCCGCAACAACAGCAACATTATCAAACTTGGCGTTCACGCAAGCCCAACTTTCGACCACGACAGCGCAAGGCACAGTGCCCGCTGCACAGAGCAGCACGCCACAAAGTGTTGCTTCAAATGTAACCCCGCCAGTGGTAGCTGCATCACAGGCCAATACCACGTCGGCGCTTTTAAATTCATCGCTTCAGGAAGCGTCCTCACCACAAGCCCAACCCCAGCCAACGGTAACGCCTCAAACACTCTCTGGCGCAGTGCAGCCGCAACAAAATACAACAAATGCACCAGCACTGCCTTTAACAGCTCAGCTTGTCGCGGCACAGCAGGATTTGCCGACAGGATCTGTCGTTCAAAATACAGCACCTGTCACAGTCGCCACGAATGTTCAGCAAACACCTGTTGTGCCTGCAAGCCTGACAGATGCATTGCACGAAGCCTTCGCGCGGCAGACAAGCCTTGCGCCATTGGTTGCCAATCTTGATTATGTTGCCCGAAACTTGCGCAGAAATGTCCCCGAACAGTTACGAAATGCAATTGATAATGTGCTCAATACGCTTGTGCCGATTGAAAAGCTTTCGGCTGCCACGCTTGAAAAGGCACTGCATCAGTCTGGCGTTTTTCAGGAATCAACACTCGCGCAACTGGCTGAAGATGGCGCCAGTTCACAGCTGATTCAGCCAGACCTGAAATCAACACTGTTAAAACTGACCTCACTTTTACAAAATCTGCCGCGCGAAGACAGCGCAGATGGAAAGCCACAAATTAATCTCTCTTCTCAAAAAGCGCAGCAATCGCTTGAGACACAAAAATCTGAGCAACCAAGCATAAGGGCAGATTCAACGCAGGCTGAAATTGTTGATATCCTGACGCAGCAAACAGGGGCGGCTCTATCGCGGCTGCGTGTTTTGCAATTTTCATCACTACCTACGGCCGCCGCACCAGATGCCGACCCGCAAATACGGCCTGCGCAAAACCTGCATATTGACTTGCCGCTTTTGCTGCCAAACCAGACAGCTGTTATTCCGTTACAGATTGAACGCGATCCTGAACGCAAGGACGCAAAAAAACACGAGCGACGCTGGCGCGTGCGTTTTACCTTCAACCTGACGGAGCTTGGCAGCATTCACGCGCTGCTGGCTTTCGGAGCAGGGCTGGTCAATGTGACTTTGTGGGCGGAGCAGCCACATACCTTTCAGATCTTTAAGGCCGATGAGGAAGAGCTGCGCGGTGCGCTTAGCGCTGACACACTTGATATTGGCAGTCTTGAAGTCAGGGCCGGGTCACCGCACAGCACTGTTCCGGCAGGCTCTTTATTGGATACGCGCACATGAGTGACAAAGAACAGCCGGAACAGGTTGCCGTTGCCCTGCAATATGAACATCCCGGCACGCCGCGGGTGATCGCAAAAGGGCGGGGCGATGTTGCCGCAGCCATTATCAAAAAAGCAGCCGAGCATAATATCGCCGTTGAAAAAAACGCAGAACTTGCGGCGGCACTTTCTGTTGTGGAGCTCGACGATACAATTCCAGTCGAACTTTATAAAGCGGTTGCGCAAGTCATAGGCTTTGTGATGCGCGCTTCAAAAAAGAAAAGCCCGTTCGCCTGATCAGTTGGGATTGTTCAAAACTGTTAAATTGCCTGATCCGCTGTTTGCATCGATCAGAAACGGCGCGCCGGGGATCACAGGGTTTTCGGTTTGTAGTTTGCCAGAGCCGCTGCTCAAAGAAGCGTAAGATTCAACGCCTTTGTTGAGAACAACAGTCATATTGCCGCTGCCACTTTCAAGCTGCAGACGGCCGGTTGGCTTGCCGATAAAATTGATCATAATTGCGCCGCTACCGGTTTGCAGCTTTCCAGACCCTGCAGCATTGTTAATTGTAATATCGCCGGCCCCCGTCTCACCGTAAAAATCATGGAGCGGGGCGTTGGCGCGCAAACTGCCGCTTGCAAGATTAAAACGCACTTTGCCGCTTACATCATTGATAGAGACATCGCCCGAACCATTGAGAATCTGCAGATTGGTTGCGCGCGGAACGCGGATGAGGAAATCAATCACGCAATCGCTGGCAAAAAAAGACTTTTTCTTGGCCTCGATAAAAAGCTGGCCTTTTTCAGCTTTTGTATTCAGCTCACATTGCGTCCCAAAATTAATTTTGTTTGTTGTAATGCTGACTTTGCTTCCCTCGGCTTTGATGTCAATTTTACCAGACGTGTTCTGTATATACACGCTTTGAATATTATCATAAGCCGACGTGTCGCTCTGCGCAGAGGCGGCGCTTGCCAGAAAAAGGAAAATCGCGAAAGTGAGTGCTGATTTAAGCATGAGCGAGGTCCTGTGATTGATTGCCTAAAGGCCTGTGACAAGCGTAAGGCATAGTCTGAAAAAACAAAGTGGATTTTTAACATGACCACAGTCTCCATCGCCTGGTTCAGGCAAGACCTCCGCCTTTCTGACAATGAAATGCTGTCCGCCGCCGCTCAAACTGGCAAAGTCTTGCCAGTTTACATTTACGACCCGGCTTATGCAGGCGCCTGGCCTATGGGGGCGGCGGGCCAGTGGTGGCTTCACCATTCTCTTGAGGATTTAACGAAAAGCTTGGGCCGCCATCAATGCCCGATGATTTTGCGGCAAGGAGAAACGCAAACTCAGATTCTTGATATCGCAAAAAAAGCAGGCGCAACTCGCGTTTTTTTTAGTGCGTGTTTTGAACCCGCCATTATGGCAAATGACAAAAAGCTGGTCGCCTTTCTAAAAACACATGGAATTGAAGCTGTTGTTTGCCGCGGCGCCCTTCTATTTGAGCCGGGAGAAATCTTGACCAATGAAGGCCAACCCTACAAAGTCTACACGCCGTTTTGGAACAAGCTGCGGGCACAGAAAATTTCTGACCCTATTGCGGTGCCAAAAATTCACGCAGCTGAAGCTGTCAAAAGCGAGACCCTGTCAGACTGGCATTTGCTGCCACATCAACCAGACTGGGCAAAAGGTTTTTTAAAACGATGGTCGCCGGGTGAGAAAAATGCACAGTACAGAATTTCAGAGTTTTTAGACGAGCGGTGTGCAACCTACCCAAAACAACGTGATCATCCAGGCGTCCACGCTACGTCGGACCTGTCGCCACATCTGCACTGGGGCGAAATCAGCCCGCGTCAGGTCTGGCATAAAGCGAAATATCACGCCGCACATCATGGCCAGACGCAAGGAATTGAAAAATTCCTGTCTGAACTTGCATGGCGCGAATTTTCAACGCAGCTGCTCAGTTACTATCCCGCGCTGCCTGATCAGCCGTTTCGAAAAGAGTTTTCAAAACTGACATGGGCAGCAAATAAAACACATTTTGAAGCATGGCAGCAGGGCTTAACGGGCTATCCGATTGTCGATGCCGGAATGCGCGAGTTGTGGCACACCGGGTATATGCACAACCGCGTGCGCATGATTGTCGCATCGTTTTTAACCAAAGATCTTATGATCAGCTGGCAGGACGGCGAAAAGTGGTTCTGGGACACTCTTGTCGATGCTGATCTCGCAAATAACAGTTTTAACTGGCAATGGGTTGCCGGTTGCGGCGCGGATGCCTCACCCTTTTTTCGTATTTTTAATCCCACTTTGCAAAGTCGCAAATTCGATGGGGCCGGTGATTATATTCGAAAATATGTGCCTGAATTGAAAAGCTTGCCAGACAAGCATATTCACGAACCATCTGAAGCCAGCGCCGATGTTTTAGAAAAGGCAGGTGTTGTTTTAGGAAAAACATATCCATTGCCAATCGTCGACCATGCAAAAGCACGCGACAAGGCTTTGGCCGCTTATAAAAAACTGTAAGTGGCGGAGTGGTCACATCTACCGGATCTGCACAGCAAAAATTAAAACAGCGCAGAAGAGGGTGAAAAGGCCCAACAAAAAAGCATAGTCGGCAAGATGCTCGTATAGAATACTTTTTGCTTCAATTGTCCGCAGAGACAGATAGGAAAGTAAGCATCCAGCCAGAAAGCAGAAAGCAGCCAAGATGCCAATTTCATCGGCATAGGTTGCAAGATTATTGTTGGTGAGCTTGATGCCTGTAATCAGCAGGAAGCAGATACCCAGAAGGTTCGAAGACGCGTTAAGAATATGAGATTGTTTGTCGCTTTTCATGGTTGGAAGCCAAGGCCCTATATCATGAAGTCTTTGCCTTAGGTTTTGGCAATTGCCCGCTTTTTCGAATGGCTTGAAATGGCGCGCCCACGGGGAATCGAACCCCGCTCTCGTCCGTGAAAGGGACGTGTCCTAACCGATAGACGATGGGCGCGTATCGGTGATGACGAAGGCCATAGCTGAAGCCTGCCTGATAATCAAGCCAAACCATTGACCAGGCTGTTAAAGCGCCTTCAAAGCCCTTGCACCCTGCTTCGATGAGTGGCATTTTAGCAAAACTTGGGGAACAGGACGAATCTTGATATGTTTTCCATATGGTGACCTCTAACATAGAGGTTAGCCGGTAGTTTTAGTTAAGGGTGAGCCATGAATACGAAAAACGATAGCGTCGAAAGCGCTGAACTTTTTTTTGATCATGATATCGCGAACGATCCTCACGTCGATGTTATCGAAATTTCAGGCACAATTAAATGGTTTGATGTTGCCAAGGGCTTTGGTTTTATCGTGCCAGACAATGGCATGCCTGATGTCCTTCTTCATGTTACGTGCCTGCGCCGTGATGGATTCCAAACCGCCTATGAAGGCGCGCGTATTGTCGCTGAAGTGTTGAACCGCCCACGCGGTATGCAGGCGCTACGTATTTTATCGATGGACGAATCAACCGCCATTCACCCTTCACAAATGCCGCCGCCGCGTACCCATGTTCAGGTCATCCCTGAATCTGGTTTGGAGCGAGCGGTCGTGAAATGGTTTAACCGGATTAAAGGCTATGGCTTCGTTACACGCGGCGAAGGCACCGAAGATATTTTTGTTCACATGGAAGTGCTGCGCCGGTATGGCGTCACCGAGCTGCGCCCCGGTCAGGTTGTGTATGTCAAATTTGGCAATGGCTCAAAAGGCTTGATGGCTGCTGAAGTGCGCCCTGAAGAAGGCTCTTCAATCCCTCATTCACATTAAGTCTTATGAGTATGCCTAAACGTGTCGCGGTTGGAATTGCCTTTTTCCTATTCACGTTTACGCCAGCCTTTGCAAAGGATGCGCCCCAGCCAAAACTCCGGACGGAGCCGCTTACGATTACTGGCGCTGACAATATCTCGCATCTATTCGAGGTTGAAATTGCTGTAAGCGAGCATGAACGCGAAATGGGTCTTATGTTTCGCGATGCGCCAAAAGCAGGCGAGGGGATGCTGTTCCTGATGGCTGACGAGCAAACAAGGGCAGTGTCGATGTGGATGAAAAATACACCCGCCGCCCTTGATATGATATTTATTGAAAACGATGGCCGGATTGCCAGCCTGAAAGGAAACGCGGAGCCTTTTTCGCAGGATGTTATTTCATCAGGAGTGCCTGTTTCTGCAGTTTTAGAGCTGGCAAGCGGGGCAATCGGTCGTTTTCACATTAAAATCGGTGACCATGTGCGCAACAAGCATTTTTGTGGCGAGACGGGATGTCCGGCCAGCCATTAGGCAAATGGCAAGCATGAGGTGAAAAGACCATTGCGCTTCGCGTGTCAGTCGGTATAGCTAGACGCTTCATCTGGCGTTTGGGTACGCCTAAATGATGAATACGGAGCGTAGCGCAGGAACAGTGAGGGTTTACCCCGAACGGCAATTAAAGCCAGACTGCAATGCGTTTTTAAAATGATGAATACGGAGCGTAGCGCAGTCTGGTAGCGCATCTGGTTTGGGACCAGAGGGTCGCAGGTTCGAATCCTGCCGCTCCGACCATTTCTCCCAAAAATTTTAGAGTGTTTTTCAAACCGTAATTTAAATCTCCGGCAAGGTTGCGATGTCGCCCTTACGCCAGTTGACTTTGGCCAATGCTGCAGTCAGTTCGTTATCAACTTGGCCTTTCAAGCAGCTGATGTCTGAAACAATAACTGTTTTGTCTTTGTAGTCATCCAGCTTTTTCAATTCACCGCTGATCTCTTCAATTAAAAGCTGGTCAATGCTTTGGTAGTTCCCAGCTATTGCTGATTTCAACGCGAGAAGGCAGCGAAGGCCATAATTGTCTTTGTTTTTGCTATCGCGCCTGCTGTGCAAAACATACTGGTACGCACGCGATACAAAATCGTCGACCATTTCAGCTGGTAAATAACCGTCGGGTGGCAATTTAGCAATTGCCTCACATCCAGACAATTTTGCGGTATGGTCTTCATTTTCGTCGTCGTCTTTTTTTTCTAATTTTGAGGCTTGCTCTTTTTTTGCCAGATCCGAAATCTTTTCATCGGCTTCAAGTTTTTTCACGCTGTCATTGAGACCATCCTTCATTGCCGGCGACCAGATGTCGTATAAAGTCTCAATGCAAGATGAAATGTCTTCTGCCGTGGCAAGCCCATCACCAGAAGAGTTCATACCGCCGCCATTATCCAGCCACCGGAAAAGATAACCGATATCTTTGAAAACAGGCAGTGCTGCGCTGCCATCCGTTTCATCAAGTCCTGCTGTATTTTGGGTTAAAGTCTGCGAAAAGCTTTTAATTGCAGTGCGCAAGGTCTGCCGCAACTGCGCAGCTTGCGTTGGATCATTGGCATTGGCTGCACGAATGCGCGGCATTATATATTCCGGTTTTGGGAGCAGGTCTAAAAGCTGGCGTGTTTTTTCTGGCTCGGCAAGCACAAAAGGTTTTTCCTCAGCACTGAAAACATTTGCGGTTTTGAGGGCGTCGAGCGTCAGCTCATAACAACCATCAGCCAATTTCGCGCCAAGCGCTTTGCAAAACTCATCGTAGCTAATCCCACTTTGTTGGTCAGTATTGATATCGGCATAGCTTTTTATGCTTTGAAATTTATGTGCAAACTTGTCCCAGTCGGAACTGTCTTTGTTGCCTGACCCGAACCACTGCTCATAAACGGCTTTTAGCCGTTCATTATCAACCGAAGGCGCGCTGGTATAGGTTCGCTCGAAGCCCTTATTTGATGGCAAAGCATCGTTGAGCTGGAAATAACGCCACGCTTTCTCAAACGGCGCCAATCGTGTTTTATCGTTACCAATTGTCATTTTAAAAGCCTTTTAAAAATATATTGATGCTTCAATTTTGGGCGACCAGACATTGAGCGTAAAACAAATGGGAGAAATGTCGAATCACATTATGGCTTCGCATCAGGCAGATTTCATATTAAGGTCAAAAAATGAAAGCGCGCATTTTTAAGTCACCAAAAGCTTCGACCCAGTCTGGCAAGGCAAATTCGAATGGCTGGATCGTCGAATATGAGCCATCGTCACCGACTGCGGTTGAGCCGTTAATGGGCTGGACTGCCAGCGACGATATGCGCCGTCAGGTCAGCCTTGAATTTATTTCGCTGGAAGAAGCCGAGGCATATGCCAAGCGCAATCAAATCGCTTATGAGGTCGAACCAGAAAACGCACCTGCTAAGCCCTCGACAAAAGCCTATGCCGACAATTTCAAGGTCAGCCGAAAGCAGATGTGGACGCATTGATATTTTTGCGGTTGGTGATGGAAATTATGAGCCATCACTCCTAATCTAGGCAAATGCTCGCTATATCAATATTCGCCGCGCTTTATATGGTGGCCGTTCTTATTGGCCTTGGTCTAATTGGCGTGCGGACGCTCTATTTGCTGAAAGTTTTTCGTGCGCTGCCTTTCTGGCAGGTTTTGCTTCTTGGCTATGGTTTTATACCCGCGCTCATTAGCATAGTCGGGTTTTCGCAAATTGGTACTGTGCTTCCAGTTGCGCAGGTTATCTGTGCAATAGCTGCTCTTTATGCTTTTTCAAAAATCATCATTCATCGCCGCAATATCATGCAGCAAGCGAGATATCGTCTTCAAACGAAAACAGGCATCGCAATTCTTTTGCTTGCTCTAGCAGGCACTGGCGTTTTTGTTACCGCACAATGGTGCTATTTTGAAGGCGGTATCAACAATCTTGACCAGTTTCGCGGTCTTGGGTTTATCGCAGGTTTCAGTGCAAACAGTTTAAAGCCGGCGCACCCTCTCGATCTCAGCATCCCCATTAGTTACGGCTATTATTTTTACATGTATCCGGCGCTGGTTTACAGTGGCATCGCTGGCCACGCGTGGCCCAGTGCCTTACTTGTCACCAGCGCAATTTTTGCAATCGGCTGGTTCTATTTTCTATTCATGAAGTTTGTTGAGTTGTTTCTGCCGAAACTATTTTCGGCATGGCAGATTTTTGCAGCGATGGCTCTGACGTTTTACGGCCTTGATTTCGTGTTGCATGTTCCATACTCGTCCGATTGGTGGAACCCTTTGCAAATTACGCAGATGGCGGCCTATTGGCATTGGCTCTATCATTATCTATTTGCGGCTGCCTTAGGGTTTTCATCACTAATATGTCTGTCGCAGGCCTTTGCGAACCGGCGAGGGTCAAGTGCATTGGCGGCCATTCTTTTTGCCATAATGACACCGCTCTATTCGTCAATTACAGGCATCTTTTTTGCCGTTATTTTTCTGACATATTACGCCTTGATGTGCCTGACAGACTGGCGCCGCCTTCTGTTTTGGTATGCTTTTAATTTAACGCCGGCGTATTTTGTGACGTTCTTTTTTGCATTTGTAATTTTATTTGTGCCGCAAGCTTTCACATTTCTTGGGCATCAAAGTTTCCTGGTTGCTCACGCCATGCCCGTCTCCTGGTTTACGCAACAACCTGTTTTTTCACTTTCAGCAAACGACTGGCATTTGTTTTTTCTAACGCTTCTTACCGAATTTGGCCCATTGCATTGCCTGTCTTTATTTTTAGTACCGGCATTGATTTACAAGCTTTACAAAAACAAGCATGAAAATGCCGCTCTGCTTTGTGCGTTTGCGATTATAACAGTTGGCTCAATTACTTTTTTTTCTTCAGAAAATCATGATTGGAACTGGCGTACGGGTAATTTTGGACTGATCATTTTATCTACTGTTCCTGCAATGTGGGGGCTATCTCGACTTTCTGAATTTAATTATCGTCACCAAAACAAAATGAAATTTTTTGTTTTGATCTTTTTTATTCCTGGCGCCGCCAGCTATGCTTATGAAACACAACAAAGGTTCGCGTATTGCGTTCCTGCAGGGGAGGCGGCCCGTGTAATAAATCAAAATGTACCACTAAAATCGGTGATTTCTTACACGACAAAACCACAAAAAACTTTAATCCCATACAATATTCATAACGACCATATATGGTGGCACACGGTAACTTCACTCACACCTTCTCGATTTGCTATGGAAAATGAGCAAGAAGCGATTTTAAGCCTGTCGATACAAGCCGGCAGAGCGGCGTATGGATATAACAACCCTACATGGAAATTGCTTTACGTTTACCTTGCTGATGAAAATATGATGGAAAAATACTTGAACTGGAAAAAAAACCACCCCCCCTGCATGCCTACACGTTATGGAGCAAGCGTCCCAAATCAGAATTATATCGAAGCGGATAACATATATGACAAAGCGAAATTCACATGGATCGCATGCAAAAATTAAAAAAAACAAGCTGGACTATTTTTTGTGAATTAGCTCTGCTTACGTTTGGAGTTTTTATAATTCTTGCAAGTTCAGCATTTATTTTAAGGTTGTTCGTACCTCTAAGTCATGATTACTATGCGTTTGAACTTGTTGGAAGCACTATCGCAGGTTTTGTTACGCTTGTAATTCTTTTTTATTACTGCTTTTCTAAATTATTGATCGAGCGTAAAGTTTGTATCTGCATTGGCGCTTTTTCTGTTGCAATAGCTTTTCAGGTTATTATTCCGCTCGCCCTTGAGCGCTCAATTACTGTGTTTTTGCTTGGCACAATTTCTGAGCATCCAGACGGTATCATGAAAGCAAAATTGGAGCAGGACTTTCAAGACGGGTATGTCAAAGGCCACAACATGCTGCAAAAGCGGCTTAATGAAAATACTTTTAGTGGCAACCTTATCATCAACGGTAACAAAATTATTTTAACACCGCGCGGTAGGGCGATTGTAACAATAATGAGTGTAACGGGCCGGGTTTTTTCTGTTCCTTTAACATCCTCAACTTCAAATCCGCTTTGAACTGTTAAGACTTGCATGCGGTTGAAAGATAAGCGACATTAAAACACAAAGGGCCCGTAGCTCAGCTGGATAGAGCAGCTGCCTTCTAAGCAGCAGGTCGCAGGTTCGAGCCCTGCCGGGCTCGCCATTTTTTTGAGTAAATAACAGGTTATGACTGACATTTCTTCAAAGTCCGTGCTTTCACGATATAGGCCCGGACGCCGCCAGCTCCTTTTGTTTGGTCCTGCCATACTTGTTATAATTGCAGCCATTTTTTATTTTGGCGGAGAGCGCTATGTCGAAACAGACGACGCTTATCTGAAATCCGAAAAAATAAATGTGGCTTCAGAGGTCAGCGGTGTCGTTGCCGAAGTCATGGTCAAAAGCAATCAGCCTGTCCATAAGGGCGATCTTCTTTTTAAAATCGATGCCAAGCCATATATTATTGCACTGGAGCAGGCAGATGCTGCCCGAGCTGTGGCTATGGCCGACATTACAACGTTGCGTGCAACGCTTGAGCAACGCAAATCTGATGTGGAAGTCGCGAAAAGCAATATCATTTTTCAACAACAGGAATTTACCCGCACGCAGCAATTGGCAAGGGCTGGCGCAGGTGCGGTTCAGCAGCTTGATCAAGCCCGTAACAAAAAGCAGACCGCTATTGCGGCGCTTGCGTCAGCTGAACAGGGCGTAACGTCTCTTGAAGCACAGCTTGGCGGAAAGATTGATACAGCGCCCGAAAAATTGCCAAAATATCGGGAAGCTGATGCAACGCGCGCCAAAGCCGAGCTTGATCTTAAGCGCACGGAAATTCATGCATCCGAGGATGGCGTTGTCACCAATATCAATCTTGATCCTGGTGAATATATTGCAGCCGGCTTGCCGGTGTTTGCACTCGTTTCAAACACGCATCTTTGGATTGAGGCAAATTTTAAGGAGACTGATCTCACTTATGTGCGCGCCGGGCAAAAAGCGGACATTGACGTTGATGCTTTTCCCTCAAATTCTTTTGAAGTCACTGTCGCAAGCATTACTCCCGCAACAGGGTCTGAGTTTTCAATCCTGCCAGCGCAAAACGCAACAGGTAATTGGGTCAAGGTTGTGCAACGGATTATGGTTCGCCTTGAGTTTAGCGAACCGTATAAAAATGTGCCGCTTGGTGCGGGCATGAGTACGAATGTAACGATTGATACGGGCGCAAGACGAATCTCGCGCATGTTTGGTTTTGCTCATCAAAACCCATGAGTGACGAAGATGACAAAGCGGCAGCCGCCGCAGTAACGCCAAGCGCAACTGCTCAGGCTGCAAATCTCTCTACGGCAAGCACGGCTTTTAAAGAAGTACCGCACAAAACCTTCATTACGGTTGCTGTGATGCTTGCTACAATTATGCAGGTGCTTGATACAACAATTGCCAATGTCGCGCTACCACACATGCAGGGCTCGCTTTCGGCGACGCAAGACCAAGTCACATGGGTTTTGACATCTTATATTGTCGCCTCTGCAATCATGACCCTGCCAACGGGTTGGCTTGCGGGAAGGCTTGGCCGTAAGCGGGTTTTTCTGATCGCAATTGGCGGGTTTACCATTGCATCCATGCTTTGTGGTGCGGCCGGCTCTATCTCACAAATGGTTCTTTTCCGGCTGGCTCAAGGTGTTTTTGGCGCCGCATTGGTGCCGATTGCACAAGCTATAATGCTCGACATCAACCCGAAAGAAAAGCACGGACAGGCCATGGCTCTGTGGGGGCTTGGTGTGATGATCGGCCCCATTCTTGGCCCTACATTGGGCGGCTATCTGACAGAATATTATAATTGGCGATGGGTGTTCTACATTAATGTGCCGATCGGCATCTTAGCTTTTTGGGGTATTTGGAGCTATCTAGCCGAAAGCGACAAACAAGAGCGGCCATTCGACAAGTTTGGTTTTGTAACAATCAGTTTGGCCATTGCAAGCATGCAATTGTTACTGGACAGGGGGCAAGGCGAGGACTGGTTTGCCTCTGCGGAAATTAAAACTTATGCAGCAGTTATTATAGGCAGTATTTGGATGTACGTGATCCATGCGCAAAACGCCAAACATCCTTTTCTCAGCATGGAAATTTTACGTGATCGCACATTTGTCGTGGCGTCCGTTTTTATTTTTTTTACCGGTATTATTCTTTTGGCCACGATCGCGTTGCTGCCACCTTACATGCAGACGTTGATGGGATACCCGGTTATCGATGTCGGTCTTGCGATGGCGCCGCGCGGTTTTGGAACTGCCACGGCAATCATCATTGTCGGTCGCCTTTCAGGTCGCGTCGATGCGCGCTTTCTGGTGCTGCTGGGGTTGTCGCTGACAGCTTATTCCTTGTTCGAAATGACAAAATTCAGCAGTTTTGTGCCTGAAGGTCTTATCATCTGGACCGGCATTATTCAGGGATTTGGTTTAGGGTTTATTTTCGTGCCCTTAAGTACAATTGCTTATGCCACACTTGCACCTTCTGTAAGAACAGAGGCGGCAGGTGTGTTCAGCCTAATGAGAAATTTGGGAAGTTCGATTGGCGTATCGGTTGTTACAACGCTGCTTGGTACATCCATTCAGCGCAACCATGCCTATTTGAGTGAATCTATTACAATCTTTAATATAAAACCTTTGTTGTCTTATATGAACCCTATGTATTTACCCAATCAAAGTGTTGGGCTTGCCATTCTTGATGGCGAGATAAACAAGCAGGCTGCCACACTCGCTTACCTCAACGATTTTCATGTGATGATGTGGGTCGTCTTATCGACGATTCCTTTGGTTATTTTGCTCAAAGTTTCAAAACAAAAATCGGCAGCGCCAGACCATGCCGCCGTGATGGAATAGGTCTCTCGACAGCGCTAAAATTTATGAAATTTATTATAGATGTCTTCGATTTGCGAAGAAAGCGCCATTGGGTCAAAAGGTTTTGGTACAACACCATTGGCGCCAATTGAAAAATACTCTTCGACTTCGGAAGACTGGACGCGCGCTGTCATGAATGCAATCGGCGTATTCTGCAAAGCAGGGTTCTGCCGCAATGTTGTCAGTGTCGTAGGGCCGTCCATAACAGGCATCATGACATCAAGCAGGATGAAATCAGGGGCAATGGTTGCCGCATGGGCAACAGCAGCAACGCCGCTTGTAAGCGCCGTAACCTGAAGACCTGCGACCGTTTCCAGCGAAAGCTGTGCAACGTCAAGAATGTCCTGATCGTCGTCAACGCACAGAACGTGTTTTAATGTTTTGCTCATTTGGGGCTTTCATTGGGGCTGTTTTCGGAAGCATTTCCAGGATTGTCTCAACGATACGCGTTTCCGATAATCTTGATTTAACCATTGAAGCTGCAACTTTACTGCTCACAGATTGAGGCATTTCAGCTGCAGACAAAATCACAACCGGTGGCTTTATACCATCGATTGCATCGATTTTATCAAGTAAAGTCAGTCCGGAACCGTCTGCCAAGGTCATATCAAGAATAACCATGCTGAAATCAATAGTGTCGATTAAACGCTCGGCCTGTTTTAAAGTTGTTGATGTAATAACGTCTGCTTTGCCGTGAAGTGCTGTTGCAAGCATCGTGCTCAGATCATTGTCATCCTCGACATGAAGCAAAAGCGGCAGGTCGCTATTTTGTGGCGATGGGGTCACTAATGTTTTCATCAACGGAAACTCGACCCAAAACGTACTGCCCTTTCCAAGTTTGCTTTTGAAGCCGACCATCCCACCCATAGATTCAGCAATTTCCTTACTGATGTTGAGACCAAGGCCTGTGCCGCCTTTCGAGCGGGTTGCAGAGGAATCCGCTTGTGAAAATTTTGTAAAAATGCGGTCACGAAATTCATCAGCAATGCCTTGGCCTGTATCGTCGACGCAAATACGTGCCATGGCATTATTTACTTCAGCGCGCACAGTCACAATTTCACCTGGATTGGAAAACTTTGCTGCGTTTGAGAGAAGATTTGCCAAAATTTGCAGCAACCTCTGCTGATCAACTCGAATGACTAAATCTGCAGGAACTGGATCTATCACGATTTTGACAGTTAAGCGCTCTGCGTAAGGCTGATTTGTTTCTACAGCCTGATCGATCAGTGCGGCAAGATTTTCGTCTTTCATATCAAAGCGCATCTGGCCGGAAGCGATTTTTTCGATATCAAGCATATCGTTAATAAGCAGGATAAGACGTTCGCTATTCTTATGGGCAATGTCGATCAAGCGTTTTGCTTTGTCCGGAAAAGCCTCCGACATTGTGCCAACCATCAGGCCAAGAGAACCCCTGATCGATGTAAGCGGCGTCCGCAACTCATGACTGACTGTTGAGATGAATTCGCTCTTAATGCGTTCCATTTCTTTGCGTTCGGTAATGTCGAGAATAATCTGAAAAATAACATCGCGCCCGGCATATTTCGCCATCTGCATATGCACTTCAACATCATAAAAAGTACCATTTTTTCGCCTGTGTTGCGCATTGAAAGTGATTTTACCAAGCTGCGAGGTGCGCAAAACGTCGACTTTGTTCCGAAACAGTTCAAGCGTGAATTCCGGCTTGATATCGGCCGGCGTCATGTCTTGAAGCTCATTAAGACTGTATCCAAGATTGTTACGGGCGCCGCGGTTCACCTGCACGAAATGCAGGCTTTCGGCGTCGACGATGTAAATCTCATTGATGGATTCTTCAAGCATGCCGGCGATGCTCTCCGTCTGCTCCATTTGTTCCTGTTTTTGCTGTTCTGCAATTTTGCGGGCAGTCACATCAACAACGGAACCAGCAATACGAACAAGCTTACCCTCATCATCCCATTGTGCTTGGCCTGCTGCATGAACCCAAACATAAATTCCATCTTTTCTTTTTATGCGATATTCGATGTTGTAGGGCCCTTTTTTCTGCATATGCTCTTTGAGCATTGTCTCTGTAGGGCCAATATCTGCAGGATGCACGAGTTCTGAGAAGAACTCATAAGTAGGTTTAAAATCAGGGTCTGTAATTCCGAGCATATTGTTGAATTTTTCTGACCAATACAGCGTATCTGTTTTTAGATCCCAATCCCAGAGACCTACACTCATACCGCGAACAACAAGATCATAACGGCCTTCACTAATGGCAAGTTCTTTGGTTTTTTCGCGTATAAATTCGGTTGTTTTTTGCAATTCGTTTGCACGAATTCTCGAAACTGAGACAAGCCAGGCCGATGCGGCCGACAATAAAGAAATAACCAGGCCCGCTATCAGCGCGAACAAAGGAGTATTGCTCATTTTTGAATTTATGTAATCGCTCGTCGGCTCTAGGCGTATTTTCCAAGGCTGATCGTAGAGAGTAAAAGATTTTTCAACTTGCCATCCCAGCGCCAGAGGCGATGTTTTTTTTGCTTCAACAAATCGTTCCCCACCAAAAATAATTGTCGTAAGATAATTAATGCCAACCTCTTTTTCGAATGTCGGGCCCATAAGGTCGACGATCGTAAAAAGACCAGCGATAAATCCATCAAAACGGCCATTGACCTGCAACGGCTCATAGGCAACGAACCCTTTGTATCCCTGAACAAGGTCAAGCGGCGGTGTTAAGGTCGTTGCAAATGTCTGTGAGGATGTCTCAACAAGCTCGCGGCGTTTGGGGTCAGCGCGAATATCAAGCCCGATAGCTTTCTCATTGCCGACAACTGGTTCAGACCAACGCACGTAAAAGTTTGAATCAACCCATTCAAGTGTTTTTAAATCGGGCATGTCCCTGATCAAAATGGCTGCATCGGCTCTCCAGAGTTTCTCGGGTGTCCCTGCAGCCGCTTCCCAACGCCGTGCCATTCGAGTAATTGCAGCGATCTTCTGTTCGCAAAGAGACTTGATAATCACCCGCGCCTTATTGCCCTCTTCATCAATGAGCGCGCCAATGTAATGCTGATCCTGTTTACGTAAGGCTAAATATATGTTGAACGAGCCAAGCGAGAGGATCGTAAAAATAAGTATGGGAAGTGCAAATAGCTTGATTCTATTCATGGAGGCATCATAACCCATTTTTTGCTGATGGGAGTGTAGGGATGACTACGCAGTGCCCAGTTTCCTTAAGTAAGTGTGGAAATTTCAAGCTTTTGTTTTGACAGGCTTAAAATCGTGACTTGGCTTGATGTGCGTGTTCAAAAAAGCGCCTTGAGCATCTGCGGTTACAAACTGCGCAAAAAGCCGAACTGGAACGTCGCTGTAATCATAAATTTGACCGCTACGAAAGCGGACACGAAGGTTCTTGTCGCGCACATCATAAGAATACGCGCGTATGGCATCTGATTTTGCAGTAATCCATTGCATCATTTTTACAATGCGGGATTGGTGCAAAAGTTTCAAAACAGCCGAGATAGCGCTTTTTACCTGCCAAAGGTGAAAGCATAGGCCTCCAGACCCGGCTTCTCGGCTGTAATCTCAAGAACGCCGCTTTGCGGTTCAGCAAATTTCACGATGTCATAAAGGCGGTGCTGTGCAACACTCAATTGACCGTTTTTGATATCGGATCCCGCTTGATCTGCGCTAATCGGCTTGCCGTTCAGCATGATTTTTGCATTTATAGGCGTGCCGTCGGGCGTTCCAAGAACCAGAAAAACCTTGCCGGCCTTAAAATTGAGTTTCAGCGCGGCACCTGCAGCCTGTGAGGTAATATGCTGGCTTTCAACACGCCATTTGCCGTCAAGCGCCCAGACATTATCGGCCATTTTACCGGGAAACGAATATGTGGTTGTGGCATCGGTGGCCATGCCCGTGCCGTTGGCAAAATTTTCGGCGCGGCCATAGCCAAGATAGGTTTCTGGGGTCTGGTCATCGGATGAGACATTTTGGTCTTTGACGGTCTCGCTGGTTTCACCAAGTCCGAGCAAATAGCGAATGTTATTTTCTGTTTTCGCATACTCGCCTTCACCGAAATGCGTGTAAACCACTTGCCCTTGCTTATTGATGAGATAATGCGCGGGCCAGAACTGGTTTTTGAACGTCGTAAATGTATCCAGCGCGTTATCAAGCGCAACAGGGTAGCGAATATGGTTTTTGAGGACGGACGCCTGCACATTGTCTTTGTTTTTTTCGAATTCAAATTCAGGCGAATGAACACCGACGATGACAAGACCAGCGTCACGGTATTTTTTGTCCCATTCTGTAATGATTGGCAGTGTGCGCAGGCAGTTAATGCATGAGTACGTCCAAAAATCGACAAGAACGACTTTTCCTTTCAAAGCGCCCATCGTCAACGGCGGGGAGTTGATCCAGGCTGTGATGTTTTTGAAATCGGGCGCCGCATAAGGCACTGCGATCCCATCGCGCAACGTATTTCCGCTTGTATTTGAAGCACTGTCGCTGCGCGTGAAAAGGGATTGCGGATCAATGCCTGAATAGATGAAAGCAACCGCAATCAGGATGAGAACACCAAATCCGCGGCGCACATTATCCGCGTGACGCGCGAGGAAACCCAGCTTTGCCACAAGCTTACGTCCGGTCAGCGCGATTGCAAGCATGGGAACACCCACGCCAAGTGCAAAGCAGAGCAGAAGAACAATACCCGCGGTATCATTTTCCTGACGAATGACCTGAACCAGCACAGCTGCCAAGATAGGGCCAGCGCAAGGCGTCCAGACAAGTCCGATCAATCCGCCAATAGCGATACCGCTTAAAAAACCGCCACCATTGGTTTGTGACAGCCTCGCGCCAGTATTGGCAAAGCCTTGGGTTGCGGCCGCAAATTTATCGGAAAGGGTTTTTGACAGCAGGACAAGCCCGAACAAAGCAAGCAAAACCAATGAGACGTTTTTGATAATGTCGAGATCGATATGAAAAAGACTGACCAGCTCACGCGACAGCAATGCAAAAGCCGTGAAAGCCAGAATAAAGCCTGCGATCACGCCAAACGGGCGGGCTTTGCCACCCGTAATCGAAGATGATAAAATCAGCGGCAGAACAGGGAGAATGCAAGGCGAGACAATGAGGGCAAGACCCTCGACAAAAGCGAGTGCAAATTCGGCGAGGTTCATGTCAGATCCTTGATCTTTTTGACGGCGTTTTGCTACAAAAAATTATGGTTTAGGCTGCAGGTGTAAATTTCAAAACCGCGCCATTGCTACAATAGCGCAGGCCTGTAGGCTTGGGCCCGTCATTAAAGATATGCCCATGATGGCCACCACAGCGCGCGCAATGATATTCAACGCGTGTCATACCAAGTGTCGAATCCGTTTTGGTCTCCAGCGCTCCGCTCTTCATATCAAAAAAGCTGGGCCATCCGGTGCCACTATCGAACTTGGTTGCGCTGTCAAAAAGCGGAAGCGCGCAGCCGACGCATGAAAACACGCCTTTGCGCTTCTCTTCATTTAAAGCTGAGGAATAAGGCCGCTCAGTCCCTTCCTGCCGTAAAATGACATATTGATCTGTGGGTAGCTGTTTTTTCCACTCCGCATCAGATTTCACGAGTTTTTCGACAGCAAACGCGACATGTCGCAAGGGTGATAGAAAAAGTGCGGTACTGATGCCGAAAAGAGAAAGGAAAGAGCGACGGTTCATGGCGTGGGATCCTTGTAAGCAGTGTGTCTATCAGGTCATTCGTGGTGTTTTGCATTAAAGTTACGCGAAAACGAGGATCAACTAAGACTTTTTCGTGACAACAAGGACAAGCGACTTACGCGGTTGCCCACTTGGCAGGCCACAAAACAGCACGTATACAGATGCGCTTCAAGGCCTCGTGGCGGAGTGGTGACGTAGCGGACTGCAAATCCGCGTACCCCGGTTCAATTCCGGGCGAGGCCTCCAGATTTTTCCAGAGAACATCATGACCGGATTTGATCGCCTTCGCACAACAATGGTTGAAACACAGCTGCGAACGGTTGATGTGACCGGCCAGCGTGTGCTGGCCGCTTTTGGTGCAGTGCCACGCGAAGCATATCTGCCTGAAACACTTAAATCGCTAGCTTATCTTGACCGTGACATTCATTTTGCAGGAAGCGACCGCTTTATGCTGGCGCCAGCGTCTTTGGCGCGCCTGCTGCAGTTGGCAACAATTACGCCTGACGACCATGTTCTGGATGTGGCTTGCGCCACCGGTTATTCAACGGTGCTGATCGCGCAACTGGCTCATAGCGTCATCGGCATTGAAAGCGACGCCTCATTGGCGGCTGCGAATACGGATCTATTACCTGAGAATGCGCGGGTTTTAGCAGGGTCTATTGTGGCCGGCTTTATCGACGGCGGTCTTTATGACGTAATCATCATCGAAGGCGCGGTTGAAAATATTCCAAACGAATTTTCGTTGCAATTAACTGGCAAGGGTCGGCTTATCGCTGTGACAGGGGCAGGCCGCTCCGCCCGCGCAACGCTGTATGCCAACACGGATAACGGCCTTTCAGGCCGGGGTGTTTTTGACCTTGGCGTTCCCTCGCTGAAAGAATTTGGCGCAGCGCCTTCTTTTAAATTTGCGGTGTAATCCTTACAAAGTGTTGCATGGCTGTGCTTGTCTTTATGTCTTCAGCCGTTATGGTCGCCTTTATCAGGGAATTGTAGGAAAGAGCGGCGAGTGCCGCTTCGGGATTCGTTTTTAATGTCATCGCTGCGCGTTGTGCTGTCTGTTTTATTGCTCGTCTGCTTTGGGCAGATCAGCCATGCGCAAACGCTTCGTGATGCGCTTTCGCAAGCTTATGAAGGCAGCCCACAGCTCAACACGGCGCGCGCGGCCTTGCGCGTCAGCGATGAAAATCTGCCGCAGGCGCTGTCAGGTAAGCGCCCTAAAATCAATTTTGAACTGGATGCGGGCTATCAGTCCCGCACGATTGATTCTCCGACTTACAAATCGAACACGACTGGCATACCCGGCGGTGCCAGCCTTACGGCCGATCAGACCCTTTATGACGGCAACCGCACGGAAAGCACTGTACGCCGCGCTGAGGCGGATGTTCTTGTCAGCCGCGAATTGCTGCGCACAACGGAACAGGATGTGCTTCTTCTCGCTGTGACGTCCTATATGGATGTCGTGCGCGATAGCGCACTTCTGGAGCTGCGCCAAAATTTCATTACTGTGATTGGGGAACAGGTTCGTAGCACACAGGCGCGCTTTGATGCCGGCGAACTGACGCGAACCGACACGGCACAGGCACGCGCGCGCGAAAGTTTGGCCAAAGCTCAGCTTGCCGCAGCACGGGCGCAGCTCAATGCCAGCCGCGCTAATTTCCGGCGTTTTGTTGGCCGCGACCCTTATCGCCTTTCCGGAGCCGATTCAGTCGACCGACTATTGCCAAAAACGTTGGAAAAAGCCCTTGAAGTGGGCTCCGATGAACACCCACAGATTCGCTCGGCGACCTATGGGATCGACAGCGCCGCTTTCGCGATCAACATTGCCGAAGGACTACTACTGCCCACAGTCACATTGGAAGGCACGGTCAGTCGCAGGTTTGATACATCGTCGAATTTTACGGGCGGCGGTGCGGGCGGCGGCGCTGTCGTCGCTGTTCCAGGTCAGACCCGCGTGGATACGGCCTCTGTTATTGGCCGCGTCACAATACCAATCTATGATGGCGGCATTGCCTCATCGCAGGTGCGACAAGGCAAAGAATTGGTCAATCAGCGTCGTCTGCAAGTTGATAATGTCAGAGACCAGATCCGCGCTTTGATTGTTGCGAACTGGGGCAATCTCGATGCGGCGCGGGCGCAGGTGGAGGCAACCACAGCCCTGACAAGCGCAGACCAGCTTGCGCTGACAGGCGTCCGCGAAGAGGCGAAAGTCGGCCAGCGGACCATTCTGGATGCTTTGAATGCTGAGCAGGAATATCTTGATGCACAGGTCACGGGCATCACAGCGCAACGTGACCGCGTTGTCGCGGCCTATGCGCTGCTGGGCGCGGTTGGGCGGCTCAACGCGCAGCAGTTAAGCCTAAAAGTTGAAACCCACGATCCTACCCTGCATTATGAACAGGTTCGTGATAAGTGGTTTGGCCTGCGCACGCCTGAAGGCCAGTAAGTCTGGGCTTTTCCTCATCTCTCTCTAAAAGTTTACCGCTTACCCACCGCTTTTTATGGACGAATCGACCTAAATCGCGCTTGAATATGTCTCTGGCCAATGTGTTAGGCTAAGGTGTCGTTTCAAGTGAGTAGAGGGACCATGGCAAAAGGTAATTTCGCGGCAGAACCGTCCATGGAAGATATTCTGGCATCAATACGCCGGATTATCGCTGATGAAGATCCGGCGCAGGCGGGTGCTAAGACCGGTGAGTTTATTGCACAGCCTTTGCCAGATGAGCCGGACGAAGACAGCCACAGCGATGACGATGTTCTTGACCTGTCGAGCGAAGAAGATACAGCGCCCGTGAATATTCCCGCGCGCCCCGTTGCCCATGTCGATATGGACGACGTGGATTTTGATATCCCAGCGCCGGCACCCGCCGCGCAAAACCAGAACAATGAATGGAATGAAACAGTGAACAGACCTGCGCCGCAGATCCGACCACAGCCCGTGCCATCACAGGCTTACACACCGCCAGCCCAGACTTATCAACCACCACAACCTTCGGCCTATCAGACACCCTCTTATCCGCAGTCTTCAGGCCTTGTGTCCGCGCACACTGACACGGCTGTTTCAGCTGCGTTTAACTCTCTGGCCAGTGCCATTTTCTCATCAGAACCGCGCACCATCGAAGACCTGACAAAAGATATGCTCAAACCGCTTTTAAAACAGTGGCTCGATGACAATCTGCCATCACTGGTTGAGCGTGTCGTACGTGATGAAATTGAGCGCGTCGCACGAGGCGGACGCCGAGCTTAATAAAACAGGCGGACGCCGGGCTTAATAAAAACAGGCGGACGCCGGGCTTAATATTAGAGGTGAACGTCTTTCAAACGTATTCCTGTCAACTTTGCCCGGCTTGCCGGGCATTTTTTTATTTTATTATAATCTTTAAAGCATATTTCCATCACTTTGATAGTTTTCCCATACTTTTTTTCCAGCGTACAAAGCTGTTGCTAATATTATTGCTCCGCCTAAATATGGTAATATTTTTTTAGCAAACTTGACTTTGTTATAAGCAGCAGAAGCATATTTTACGTAATTTCCATATTTGTATTCAAATAAGGCTGTCTTCTGAATGGTTTTGAGAGCATCGACAACACTACCTGTTATCGGGGGGGTAATCTTTTTTTCTACACTTGAAATATTTTGGTTAAGCAAGTTCCAATGCCCTACATCTTTCAGGTCAAATGCAGAAAATTTTGGAGAATTTCTTAAAGTTTCAAAGGCGTTTGTGTGAGTTTCAAAATCTGTCAAATTCTCGATATTGTTAAATTGCACGGCAAAAATTTTTGGCAAAGGCTTTGTTCCATTAAGCTCTGTTGTAAGTTTTTTTAAGGTATTCAAATAATCTTCTGGCTCATGCCCAATCTTAGCAAGATAATATTGATTGCCACTTTTTAGCGTATTGTAAGTGTAAGCCACTTCTGAGTGAAAAGTTATAAAATCTCCCTTTAGGCGTGAGAAAGTTTCAGCTTTTTTAGATGTGTTTTTAAATACTTCTTTTTCTACAAGCCTAGAGTGATCTGCCAAAACAATGGACGAGATATCATCGACGAAATCTTTTTTAAGCTTTTTGACTTGATAATTACTTTCTGCAAGTCTGTCTGCTTTAGTTTCTATTTCTTTGAAGGAAAATCCTTTAAAAACCGTATTTTCAGGCATTTTTTTCAAATTAGAAATTTGGTCTTGTTGCCAAAGAATTGTTTTATAATTTTTCTCCAACTCTGTACGCTGAACACTCGAGTTGTTTCCACCTGTGCGGATCCAACTTAGCTTCGGCAACTTTTGGGTGCGTGTTTTAGAGTACAAGCTGAATGTATCAAGCGCTTCATAATGTTTCTTTAGTTCTGAGATCATTTTATTTGATCCCATCGCTGCGCCGCCTAAAATAAAGCCAAAAGCTATCTTTAAAGCTGTATCATTTTGAAGAAGATTAGTTTGCTGATAAGAAAGTATTTTTTTAGAAGCGTTTTCTGTCTGGTTCATTATTTTTATCTTTTGTAAAATTAGAACTAAATATAATAAATTTTAACCTCAACGAATACATATTTATATTATATTTTTTCCAAAGTCTACTTATCATTTTTTTTGATACACATTTCTGTTCCATTGACAAAATGCCCTGCGCGCCGGATGAAAACATAATGTGGGAAAAAAATTTCAATCCGGCGGAAGCCGAACCGCGCATCAGTGCGGCATGGGACAGCGCAGACGCGTTCAAAGCAGGGCGCGCGGACCGGAAAGACGCTGAGCCGTTCAGCATTGTCATTCCACCGCCGAATGTTACCGGCTCTTTGCACATGGGTCACGCACTGAACAATACGCTTCAGGATATTTTATGCCGCTATGAGCGTATGCGCGGCAAAGATGTGCTGTGGCAGCCGGGAATGGACCATGCCGGTATTGCAACGCAGATGGTTGTCGAGCGCAAAATTTATGCCGAAAATAAAACGACACGCCAGGCAATGGGGCGCGAGGCGTTCGTTGCTGAAATCTGGAAGTGGAAAGACGAATCGGGCGGCCTGATTTTCAACCAGTTGAAACGGCTCGGGGCATCGTGCGACTGGTCGCGTGCGCGTTTCACAATGGACGAAGGCCTATGCCGCGGTGTGACTGAGTTTTTTGTTCGTCTGCATGAAGAGGGTTTACTCTACAAAGACAAGCGCCTTGTGAACTGGGATCCAAAATTCCAGACCGCAATTTCCGATCTGGAAGTGCAGCAGGTCGAGGTCAAAGGCAAGCTGACTTATATCCGTTATCCGTTCGCGGGCGATGACAGCCGCAGCATTGTCATTGCAACAACACGGCCAGAAACAATGCTGGGCGATGTCGCTATTGCCGTACATCCCGATGATGAGCGATACAAGGAACTGATCGGCCAGAAAGTGGTCGTGCCCTTGGTCAACCGCGCCATTCCGATTATTGCCGATGACTATTCGGATCCGGAAAAAGGCAGCGGCGCCGTCAAGATTACGCCTGCCCATGATTTCAACGATTTCGAAGTTGGCAAGCGCCATCAGCTTGAGCAGATCAGCGTCATTGATGCCGCTGGCAAAATAACCACCGAGCATCATGATCTTTCGCATTTGTCCAATTATGACGGGCTTGAGCGTTTTGAAGCACGCAAACGCATTGTCGCAGCGCTTGAAGAACAGGGTTTTATCGAAAAGATTGAACCGCATGTGCATACGGTTCCGCATGGGGATCGCTCAAATGTCGTTATTGAGCCGCGCCTGACCGAGCAGTGGTATGTCAACGTCAAGCCCTTGGCCGAAAAAGCCATTGCGGCTGTGCGTGCCGGTGTGACCCGTTTCGTTCCGCAGGCTTGGGAAAAGACGTTTTTTCACTGGATGGAAAACATCGAGCCATGGTGTGTCTCTCGCCAGTTGTGGTGGGGACACCAAATTCCGGCATGGTATGGTCCCGACGGACATATTTTTGTGGCGCGCACTGATGATGAGGTCGCGGCAAAGGCTTTGGCGCATTACACCCAAAATGGCGAAATTAGCCCTGAGCAAGGACGTGCGATTGCGACAGATGATGCAAAGCGCGAAGCATTTCTTAATGACTATCTGCGCCGCGACGAGGATGTGCTCGACACATGGTTCTCGTCAGCCTTGTGGCCGATGGGCACGATGGGCTGGCCTGCAGACAATGCTGATCTGAAACGTTATTTCCCGACAAATGTTTTGATCACAGGGTTCGACATCATTTTCTTTTGGGTCGCCCGCATGATGATGGCCTCTGAGTTTATCATGGAAACAGTGCCGTTTCGCGATGTTTACGTGCATCCGCTTGTGCGTGATGAACACGGCGCGAAAATGTCAAAGTCAAAAGGCAATGTCGTTGATCCGCTCGATATTATGAACCAGTACGGCACTGATGCGTTGCGCTTCACATTGGCGTCGCTTGCCGTGCAGGGGCGTGACATCAAACTGTCGAACCAGCGCATTGAAGGTTATCGCAATTTCACCACCAAATTATGGAATGCAGGACGTTTCCTGTCTATGAACGGCTGCATTCGCGCGTCTGGGTTTTCGCCTGTGCAAGCACAGGGCACGCTCAACCGCTGGCTGCTCACTGAGCTTTCTCAAGTCGTTGTAGATGTCGAACTTGCTTTGGGAGATTACCGCTTTAACGAAGCGGCGAATGCCGTTTATCGCTTTGTTTGGAATACGTTTTGCGACTGGTATGTCGAATTTGCCAAACCTCTTTTGCAGGACGAACATCCACTTGGCAAAGAGACGCAAGCGACCGCCGCATTTGTCTATGACGTGATTTTAAAACTGCTTCATCCTTTTACGCCATTCATTACAGAAGAGTTATGGCAGGTAACGGGTAAGACGGGCTCTGCACGCGAAACATTGCTCTGCCTCGCCGATTGGCCAACGGCGGTAGAAACGCAAAGCGTTATTGATGATGATGCGCGCCTTGAAATCAACTGGGTAATTGACTGCATTACATCTGTAAGGGCGCTCCGCGCAGAAATGAATGTGCCGGGCGGCGCGATCGTCCCACTGGTTTTTATTGGCGGTGCACCGGATGCAAAATCGTTTACGCAAAAGCACGAGGTTCTTTTAAAGCGCCTTGCCCGTCTTTCCAGCATCACTTTCGTCGCTGAGCCGCCAAAACAGGCAGCACGTTTTCTGGTCGGCGACAGTGTTGCAGCTTTGCCATTGGCTGACATTATTGATCTTGCGGCCGAGCGGGCACGTCTTGCCAAGGAGGCTGACAAGTTGTCCGACGATCTTGCCAAACTCGAAGCCAAACTGTCCAATCCGCAATTTGCTGCCAATGCCCCTGAAGAGGTTGTGGACGAGCATTTGGAGCGAAAAGAAGACGCTTTATTGCGTCAAGCGCGTATTCACGATGCATTGCAAGCCCTTGGCTAATCCCAAAACCTGACGCCTCGATTTTGCCATGAAAAACAGTCACATATGGGGTTTCACCATAGGCGGGCCACCTTGTCTCAACATTCAGGCACTTTTCAGCGATGAGAAATTGCAAATGGCTTAAAAGCTTTTGGCATATGTCTGCGTTGTGTGCCGCAGTCACGCTTTTTACGCCTTTACACATGGCTTATGCAATTGAGACAATTGATCCTGTTATTGAAGGCAAAGATACGCAAAGCGAATCGACACCCGCAGAAAATGTAAAGCTTGGTGCGAAAGCCTACCGTGCTGGTGATACGACATTGGCCGTTAAGCTCTGGACCAGCGCTGCCGAGCAGGGCCACGCCGTCGCGCAATGGCGTTTGGGCCGCATGTATGCTGACGGGAAGGGTGTCACCCGCGATGATGCGGCTGCATTTAAATGGTTTAAAAAACTTATTGATGACCATGCCGATGATGAGCCGGGCACATTGCAGGGTCAGCTTGCCGGAAAAGCATTTCTGGAGCTTGGCACGTATTACCACAATGGCGTTCCGGGCGGTGCTTTTCACACACGTGACAACGAGCAGGCATGGAAAATGTATTACCAGGCCGCTTCGGTATTTGGCGACCAGGATGCGCAATATCAATTGGGCCTTATGTGTTTGGAAGGCGAAGGCATAGAGAAAAATGTGCGGCTTGGTGTGAACTGGCTGCGCAATGCCGCCGAAAAAGGACATGTGGAAGCGCAGGCTAAGTTAGGCGATGTTCTTTTTTCCAACGCGGATACATCACGCGGACGTATTGAAGGGCTCATGTGGCTCTCGATCGCCCGCAACAAAATGCAGCCCGCAACTGACAGCTGGATCGCGACTTCATTCGAAGATGCTTACACGCTCGCTAGCGATGACGAGCGCATGAAGGCTGCAACTTACGTGCGGCGATGGGAACAGCAGAACGCGAAATAACTAGATTTTTGCTCCGGCAAGCTTCAAAACTTGAACATCTGACAAGCCGTCCGCCTTTTTTCCAAGATCTTTGTGGATCAGGCTGAGCAAAACAGGCACGCCTGTTTCAAATGTCATGCCATTGTAATAGTGCGAATTGCTAACACCGTCAGGGCGCATTTTGCCTTTGTATTTGCCAAGCCCCAAAGCGTCGAGTGTCGCATCCCAATGTGAATAACGCATCAGTGTGTTTTTTAATTCACCAGAAGATGGAACTGCCAGAAAACGCGATTTCTCGTCGAGGGCTTTTGGTGTTTCACCATCACGGGCAAACAATGGATTTTTTTCTGTGCGGTAAAGATCGTTGACAATTAAAAGTGCGCCCCAATCTTCGGCAGTAATACTGCCGTCATTCTCTTTCAACCGCTTCACAGCTTTTGGTATTGCTTCTTTGTATTTATCAAGCAGAGGTTGTGTGCAGACTTTAAAACAGGGGTCTTTCAAATCGTAATTGTCAAGATTAGGCTCGCTGTAATCTTCATTGAATGAAATTGTGTTGGAAGGCGTTTTCGTAGGTTTGGGTTTAGGCTCTGGTTTGTCTGTATCACAGGGAACGCAATCTTCCAGATGAACTGTTAAATGCTTTTTGTAATGATAATGCTCCGCAAGAATGATTTCAAAGTCACCACTACCCAGATCTTTCGTCGTGTAATCAGTGATTATTTTATCACCAACTTTAACTTCGATGCGTTTTGAAATATCGGTCACAATATTATCCTTTAAGTATAACTTGCGTCGCTGCCGACGACAAAACGAGAAAGCTCAGGCCGTGCTGAAAATGCAATGTTTTCGCTGCCCTGAACATTTTCAAACATGCGGCGAATTTGAGGTTTTGGGCTTGAGGCTGGAATGCGCATGATGTTCACTTCATCATTTTGGTTGCCACCTAGAACCATATAGTTGCCTTGCTTGTCATAACCCAGAAAGATGCCGCCATGGGCGGGGTTGTTCAAGAAGAACAGCCAGTCATAAGCGTGAATCTGTGAGCTATCGTCAATCTTTCGACCAAATTGCTCTAGATTCACTGTGCGATTGTTGAGAGGCGCAATAAACTTGTCGCCTAGAATTTGTTTCGCCACATAATTTGCAAACACGGCACACCATGTCTGGCTGTCATCAAAATTGGTCAGGCCGATTGATTCAGCAATTTTAATCAGCTCTTCGTTATTGCCGTTGCCAGGCACTTCTTTCAGTCCGAGATAGCCGAGCGCAATTTTGACATGGTCAGGGTAGTTTGTGAATTTATCTGCCGTTTTGACCCAGTTGATATTGCTCATAAGGTTGGCGTGATAGCCACTGCTGAACGGGTCGCCAAGATTGCGAAATCCGGAACTGGTTTGCGTTGTGTTGGCAACTGTTTGCGTCACTTTCACCGGTGTCTGAGTTGGTTGAGGCGTTACAGATACAGACGATGGTTTTTCCTGCTTCTTGGCAACGTCTGTACTGGCTTTAACAGGCGCGGTTGGCTTTTCGGCATTGGCCGTCTCGTCCGACATATCCGTTGGTGGAGTATCTTTTTTTGAAATTGTTGATGGTGCAACCGTTTTGTCTTCATTGCTGTCGGCAAGCTTTTCTGAAAGTGAAGGTTTGTCGCCGGAATAAACAAATTCTCGTGGCTGAAGGTTCGGATCTTTCATCCGCGACAAATAAGCCTTATCAATGCTGCCCGTTTCTTTTGTGAGTTTTTCAGTCATCTCCTTAACAATGGCGACATTTTTGCGTAAAAAATCAGAGCCGGGTGTTTTCTTTGAGCGCGCTTCCGTCATTGCGTCCATAAACTTCATGTAGCCAATACGTTCTGCATCGGTCATGTCGTGGTCTTTTTTTCCACTGTATGAAATGATCATGATGCCATCATCGAGTTGGGCTTTGATGGTTTGCCCATTGCCGAGGGACTGGCTGCCCAATGTAACGCTTGACATAAAATGACTCTCAAAATTGGTTTTTAATATTACAGAAACTATGAATTGGTTTGGTAATGAAAGCGAATGAAAACAAAGTGTTTAGTTAATGTCTCAAGTTTTACGCATTGAGATCAACGATCACAGGCACATGGTCAGAAGGTTTTTCAGTGCTGCGCTGAGCTTTGTCAATTTCGACAGCATTCAGGAGATCGGCGGCCTGCGGCGACAGAAACGCAAAATCAATACGGATGCCGTTGTCTTTCTGCCATGCCCCGGATGTGTAGTCCCAGAAGGTATAAGCGCGTGCCGCAGGAGCAACGCTGCGATAGGCTTCGGTGTATCCCAAATTTATGAGAGCACGATAGGCAGCGCGGCTTTCGGGCTGAAATAACGCGTCCCCAAGCCATCCTTTCGGATCATAAACGTCAATATCTTCGGGTATGATGTTAAAATCGCCTGCCAGAACAATTGGCTCTTCATTCTTTAAAAGCATCGCCGCATGGGCACGAAGTTTTGTAAGCCAGTCAAGCTTGTATGGGAATTTTTCTGTTCCAACCGGGTTGCCGTTCGGAGCATAGATGGAGGCAATACGAAAAGCGTTTTTTGGTGTTGCAATAAGTGCTTCAATATAGCGTGCCTGCGGATCATGCTCCATGCCGGGCAGGCCGATTCTCACATCTTCCAGCGGAAACTTGCTTAGAATGGCAACACCATTAAATGTTTTTTGGCCTTGCAGTGCAATGTTATAGCCAAGATCCTCAAAGGCCTGCCGGGGAAATGTGTCCTCCTGACATTTCAATTCCTGAAGACATAAAACATCTGGGGCATGTGCCTTGATAAAACTGAGAAGATGCTCGCTACGCTGGCGTATAGAATTGACATTCCATGTTGCAACTCGCATCGGAATTAAATCGAAAAGCTTGTGCCGCAGCCGCAAGAGGCCGTGGCTTGTGGATTGTCAACGCGAAAAAAAGCGCCCATCAGCTCATTGACATAGTTGAGCTGCGACCCTTCGACATATTGCATCGATATCTCATCGATCAGTAAAAGAGCTCCATTTTTTTCAATCGCAAGATCATCTGGCGCGCGCGTGTCCACTAAAGAAAACTCATATTGAAAGCCAGAGCAGCCGCCGCCTGAGACAGCAAGGCGCAAAGCGGTTTTACCAGGTTCACTGGCAAGAACTGTTTTAATTCGGGTCGCGGCACTCTCCGTCATGGTGAAAGTTGGGCTGTTCATAAGCTTGAAGATCCCGTTATCTGGTTGCGCAGTCGTGATAAGAATATGGGTATGTCTGGCAAAAGCTCAAGCATGAAACACGATCTTTATAACCCGCAAGCTGGAAAAATTTTTGCCAGTGACGCTTCCTGTTCGCGCGGGCGGGTTATTGCGGAGCCTGAAAGCCGCACCCGTACGCCATTTCAGCGTGATCGCGACCGCATTATCCATTCTCGCGCTTTTCGTCGTCTGAAAGACAAAACGCAGGTTTTTATTTACGATGAGGGCGACCATTACCGCACGCGCCTGACCCACACGATCGAAGTCGCACAAATTGCCCGGTCAATCTCGCGTGCCCTTGGTCTTGATGAAGACCTGGCCGAGGCGCTGGCGCTGTCGCATGATCTTGGCCACCCGCCATTTGGTCATGCCGGCGAAACCGCTCTAAACGAATGCATGAAAGATTTTGGTGGTTTCGACCACAACGCCCAATCGCTGCGCGTCGTGACCAAACTGGAGCGTGCTTATGCAGATTTTGATGGGCTTAATCTGTGTTGGGAAACGCTTGAAGGACTTGTAAAGCATAATGGCCCTTTGCTGACTGGCGATATGCAAGTGTCCGACCTTCCTCACGCACTGCAGGCTTATGACCAAGTGCAGGATTTGTGGCTATGGAGCTTTGCTTCGGCCGAGGCGCAAGCTGCAGCAATTGCCGACGATATTGCCTATGACGCGCACGATGTCGACGATGCTTTGCGTGCTGGTCTTTTTCAGGTCGATGATTTGAAAGAAACATTGCTTGGGCAATCGATCGTGCGTGAAGTCGATGAGCGGTATTCCGCATTGGAGCCATTTCGGCGCCAGCATGAAGTTACACGGCGATTAATTACACGGCTGATTGAAGATGCAATTGATACATCGCGCTCACGGCTGTCGAAATTGTCCGGCTCTGGCGCTGATGATGTGCGAAAAGCAAAGTCGCCTGTCATTGCTTTTTCGGAGCGTATGCAAACTGAAGAAGCCGATCTTAAACAATTTTTGCGGGCCAAAATGTATCGCCATGAACGTGTCATGTCATCGATGAATGCAGCCAAGCTTAATCTTTCGCGCCTTTTCGAAGTTTATTTTGCAAACACTGCGCTTTTACCGGAAGACTGGCAGCAAGGCCTTTTGAACGCAACGAGTGTAAAAAAAGCACGTCGTATCTGTGACTTTATCGCCGGGATGACAGATCGATTTGCATTGCAGGAAAGCGCACGATTGGCTAGAAATTAGTCTCGTTTGCGTTGAAAGATCGGCCATGAATATTTTAGATGATTTAAATTTACGCACTGCTCGGCATTTTGAAGCTGTGTGCAAAGACATCGGCGCCGATGCCAGCTCGGTGAAATTAAACAGTGTTGAATTCACCAAAGACCAGAGCCATGGCGACGTCACCACAAACATTTGCATGATGATGGCAAAACAGCTATCACGCCCGCCAAAAGAGCTTGCTGAAAAACTTGCTGAAAAGTTCAAGGCAGAGACTGACATTGAAAAAGTCGAGGTTGCGGGTGCAGGCTTCGTCAATATGACCTTTACTGTAAAATTCTGGCAAGATGTTTTGAAAGCCATCATCGCGTCAGGCGAAGCCTATGGCACAATTGAAAAACAACCTTTACAACAAAACACCACTACCAATATTGAATATGTGTCGGCCAATCCGACGGGGCCATTACATGTCGGGCACGGGCGCGGCGCGGTTTTTGGCGATGCGCTGGCCAATCTTGTGGAAGCGTCCGGCCAGAATGTTGTTCGTGAATATTACATCAATGATGCGGGCGCACAGGTTGATGTGCTGGCGCGCTCTGCTTTTCTTCGCTACCGCGAGGCGAATGGCGAAGATATCGGTGACATCCCTCAAGGACTTTATCCCGGAGATTATCTCGTTGATGTTGGCGTTGGCCTAAAAGACAAATTTGGCGCATCGCTTTTGCAAAAAACTGAGAGTGAGTGGCTCGCTCCCGTACGCGATTTTTCAATCAGGGCGATGATGCAAATGATCCGCGATGACCTTGCCCAGATCGGCATTGTGCAGGATGTATTCTATTCCGAGCGCAAACTTGTCGATGATGGCCGCGTTAAAAGCGCGATTGAGCATTTACGTCAGCAGGGCGTGATTTATGAGGGCGTGTTGCCACGCCCGAAAGGTGCGGTTGACGACGATTGGGAAGAGCGAACTCAGACCTTGTTTCGTGCGACCGATTTTGGCGACGATGTCGACCGGCCACTGATGAAATCGGACGGTAGTTTTACGTATTTCGCAACAGATATTGCCTACCATCTCAAAAAATTTGAAGGCGAGGGCGATGCTCCTGCCGCAAGTCATCTCATCAATGTTTGGGGTGCGGACCATGGTGGCTATGTCAAACGCATGCAGGCCGCGGTAAAAGCAATGACCAAAGGGCAGGGCGTGCTTGATGTGCGTCTTGCACAACTTGTCAAGCTGATGCGCAATGGCGAGCCTGTGAAAATGTCAAAACGCTCTGGCGATTTTGTAACATTGCGCGAAGTCATCGATGAAGTGGGGCGTGATGCCATTCGTTTCATGATGCTCATGCGCAAAAACGATGCGCCGCTGGACTTTGATCTTGCAAAAGTTGTGGAGCAATCGAAGGACAATCCGGTTTTCTACGTCCAATATGCGCATGCCCGCGTGCATTCGGTGTCAAAACAGGCCGCACAAGCATTGCCGATGCTTGAAGACGTTCAGTCGTTTGAAAGTGCTGATCTTGGGTTGATTGCAGACAGTGCAGAAATAGATTTGATTAAGAAAATGAGTTTTTATCCGCGGCTGATTACCTCATCAGCCACTGCGAAAGAGCCGCATCGACTTGCGTTTTACCTTTATGATCTTGCAAGTACCTTCCATAGTCTTTGGAATAAAGGCAAAGATATGCCGCATTTGCGGTTCATAAAAGCCGATGATGAAGCTTGGACTATAGCACATTTGGCTCTTTTACAGGCTTTTAAGGGTGTTATTGCATCTGGACTACGCATTTTAGGTGTCTCTGCTCCGCAAGAAATGCGCTAAACTTAGATTTGAGTCGAAAGGTCATGAAATGAACGATACGCCAATTCGCCGATCCAACTGGCCATCAAGCGGTGGAAATGACACCCAAGCGCGTCTGGACGATCCTTTGGCGGAACTTGAGCGCATCGTCGGCCGCACAACGGCCGCTTCCAACCCTGCACCGGCACAGTCTCCAGCTTTTCGCCAGCCTCTTTCAGGAAATGCTCCAGTTAAAGGTCAGGACGGGTTCGATGCTGCGGCGACGAAAGACACTGTCACCGACCAAAAAATCAATGCTTTTGTCGGTATCAATGAAGACGAATTTGAGGCGGCGTTCCGCGCGCTAGAGGAAAAAAGCTCCGGTAAGTCGCAAGAGAGGAAAGCTGAAAAACCACCCGTTTTTCCTCCAGTGACGTCAGCACCTACACCCGCGCCCGTTTATGGTTCAACTTTTTCGGCAAGCGCAATACCGGCCCCGCGTGAAACCCCTTTTTCCACCAGCCCCGCTTACACATCTAAACCTTTCGTACCAAGTCCTGTTACCCCAAGTTCTGTTTCCCCAAGTGCTGCATTCACACAAACACCCGTGACCAAACAGGCGCCTGTTTCTGATTACAATGATGACTGGAAGCCCGTTTCAAAGTCTTTTGATTATCCTGATGACACAATCGCTGCTGATGCGCCGCTTTACGAAGCCGCAACCACCAATGATTTTGAAAGCCGCGCTGATAATTTTGATTTTGATTTCAAGGTTGACGACGACACGACCAACTATGACAAAGTTGAGCCGGATTATTACGAAGAACCAGCTCCTGCTTATTTGTCAGATCGCAAGCCTCGCAGCGGAATTGTCACGATTGCTGCTGTTAGCGGACTTGTTTTTATAGCTGTTATTGCGGCGCTTCTTTACAGCTGGCGTAGTGCGCCCTCCGACGGTGAAGCGCTTGTCGTCAATGCGGATACGACCCCCGTGAAAATTGCACCCGGTGAACAGGCTGCCACGCCTTCCAACAGCAAGCTGATCTACGATCGGCTTGGCAACGCTGCGGACGAGGCCGACAATGAGCAGGTTGTGTCCCGTGAAGAGCAGCCTGTTGATACGCTTAATGCAGGCAATGGCTCTTCAACAGCAAATCCGTCATCTACCCTTGATGCTCCTCGCTCCGTTACAACTACGACAATTCGCGTGAAACCGGACGGAACTTTGGAGACAGTTCCATCAGCTGCTGCAGCTGTTTCACCGCAAACGGTTTCGCCGCCTGTCACCAATACGCAGGCGCCGCCTTTGGCTGCAACAGCTGCGCCAACGGTTGCCGATCCGCAAAATTTTGCACGTAATACGTCTAACCCCGCGCAGACGACGGCACCATCGGCCGCGGAAGAATCAGAAATTGCCTCAGTTGATGGCGATCCGGTCGACAATACGCCAGCGCCTCCTGTCCAAGCGACACCGGCCAAACCGCCTCGTGTGGTGGCAAATGCGACGCCGACACAGCCAGCGGCAAAGCCTGTTACAACCATTAACGGTGGTGGTTATGTCGTGCAATTGTCTTCGCAGCGCAATCAGGCGTCGGCACAGGCCTCTTTTACAAGCATCCAGAACAAGTACCCGCAAGTGCTTGCAGGCTATGCGTCATCGATCAAGCCAGTTGAACTGGGCACCAAGGGTACCTATTACCGTGTTCGCGTTGGCCCCTTAAACACCCGTGATGAAGCCAGCGCTTTGTGCACAAAGCTAAAATCAGCCGGTGGCGATTGCGTTGTGACGGTGAATTAAGCCCCGTTTTGCTTGACTTTGCATCGCATCCCGATACCTGTTGAAGAATGGGAAAAGCACTCATTATCGGGGTCTGCGGTCTAACGCTCACACAGAGCGAAACAGATTTTATCGCGCAGCAAAAACCTGCTGCTTTGATCCTTTTTGCACGTAATATTCAAGATAAGACTCAGGTTAAAGCGCTGGTTCAGTCTTATCGCGATTGTGTCGGAAAAGATGAAGCCGGACGCGAGGCCCCTGTTTTGATTGATCAAGAGGGCGGCAAAGTACAGCGTCTTCGCCCACCACTCGCACCTAATTATCCTTCTGCAGAGGCAATCAACTCTGTCTTTCAAAAAGATGAAGTCAAAGGCCGTCGGGCCGCTTTTCTTGCAGGCCGCTTGATCGGTGACGATCTACATGAGCTTGGCATCGATGTCGACTGTGACCCCGTGCTCGATCTTCGTATCAGGGGCGCGCATGATATTATCGGTTCGCGCGCCTATGGCGATACGGTTGAAGCCATCGTCACATTGGCGCAAGCTAAAGTTGACGGGCTTCTCGCCGCCGGGGTTCTTCCCGTTATCAAGCATATCCCCGGTCATGGCCGCGCTTCCTCGGACAGCCATCTTGAATTACCGGTTGTAATGACCTCGCATGCCGAACTTTCACAAACGGATTTTGCGCCGTTCAAGCCGTTTTCCAAAGCCGCTTTTGCGATGACAGCCCATGTTGTCTATTCCGATATTGATTCCTGGGCACCGGCAACCACGTCAAATAAACTTATTGCGAACATCATCCGTGGCGAAATCGGTTACGATGGATGTCTGATGACAGATGATTTGGGAATGAAGGCCTTATCTGGCAGCTTTGCCAGCCGCGCACAAAAGGCGATTGAAGCAGGATGTGATCTTCTGCTTCATTGCTCGGGAAACATGGACGAAATGCGTGAAATTGCACCGCATGCGCCTGAGTTGAACGGCAAAGCATTGGAGCGTTTCAATGCGGCCTTGGCGCAGCGTAAGGCTCCACAAGATTTCGACCGCAGAAATGCAGAGATTGAACTCAAAAACCTGCTTGCAGATGCAGGCGTTGAAAGTGCTTTTGAAATGCTTGTCGCATGATGCAGCAAATGGAAGATCTTCCAGACGACCTGATGAAAGAACGCGGCGTCACTGATGACGCGCTTGTTGTTGACGTTGATGGGTTTGAAGGTCCGCTCGATCTTCTGCTGACACTCGCGCGCCAGCAAAAAGTAGATCTTGCGCGTATTTCCGTTTTGGCACTGGCCGAGCAATATCTCGATTACATTGAGCAGGCACGGACGCTGCGTCTTGAAATCGCTGCCGACTATCTTCTGATGGCGGCATGGCTGGCCTATCTCAAAAGTCGGCTTCTGTTGCCAGAGCCGCCAAAAGATGATGTTCCAAGCGGGTTTGATCTTGCCGAAGCGCTGACGGAGCGGCTGAAACGGCTTGCGATGATGCAGAAGGCAGGGGAGCGCCTCACCAAAGGCACTTGGCTTGGCCATGATGTGTTTGCCCGCGGTTATTCCGATGCGCCTGCGCCAGACTGCACAGTGGTCTGGCTTGCGGATTATACGCAGCTTTTAAAAGCCTATGCCCAGCAACGCTCGCGCCAGACACTGGCGCATGTGACAATGAAAGCGCGGCCTGTCTGGACATTGATGGAAGCGCGCGAAACGCTGGAGCGGATGACAGGGCTCAGCCTTGAATGGTTTCGCTTCGATATGGCGATCCTTGCAGAGCTCAACGCGCCGGGCATGCGCACAAGCGCGCTAGCAAGCGGCTTTACGGCCTCGCTCGAACTGGCGCGTGAAGGCGTTCTTGAAATTCGGCAGGACAGGCCGTTTGATCCAATTTATTTGCGTAAAAGTCCGGTAGAGACGGTGAGTTAGGGGATGACCATGGCAGAACAGATCCAGCGAAAACCAGCGAGCGATTTATTTGAGCCTGTTCTTGATGAGCAGATTCAGACACAAGCCATGCGCATTGCCGAAGCGGTGCTTTTTGCAAGCCCCGAACCCTTAAGTGAAGACTCGCTTGCCGCGAAATTTCCAAAAGGAACAGATATTGCAGCCGTAATGCAAAGTCTTTCAGATGATTATGCCCAGCGCGGCGTCACCTTGCGCCGTATCGCCGGCAAGTGGATGTTTCGCACCGCAGACGACCTTGCGGATCATTTGCGCCATGAAAAAATTGAAAGGCGCAATCTTACACGCGCACAGCTCGAAACTTTGGCGATCATTGTCTATCATCAGCCGGTGACACGCGCCGAGATCGAAGACATCCGCGGTGTCACGACATCAAAAGGCACGCTTGATATTTTATTGACGACGGGGTGGATCCGGATGCGCGGCCGGCGCAAGGCGCCCGGCAGACCTGTAACCTATGGCACAACCGAAGATTTTCTTGTTCATTTTGGTCTCGATGGCATTAAAGACCTGCCCGGGCTCGATGAATTACGGGGTGCTGGTCTTCTCGACACAAGATTGCCATCTGGCTTTTCTATACCGTCACCAAACGATGATGACGATTTGCAAGACGATGAAGACCCGCTTGAGGATGATGGCATGACCGAAGAACTTGAAGCAGCCGATATTGACCATGACGAAAGCGCGAATGAAAATCAGCCAGAAACGGCTGTTATTGCCAACGACGACGACGATGATGAAGATGAAGACGAGGATGTCGACCTTCAGGATGAAGATGAAGATGACGACGATTTTGAAGACGAAGATGATCTTGACGATGATGACGACGAAGATGATGACGACGAAGATGATGACGACACAAAGAAAGATGTTTAGGGCTTACATATGCAATTTAGTTTCTTACATCTTCTGATCGTTGTCGTTCTTGTTGTCGTGCTCTTTGGTCGTGGAAAAATTTCAGATCTGATGGGTGACGTGGCCACAGGTATTAAAAACTTCAAAAAAGGTATCAATGATGACGACAACGCTCATGAACATGTGACGCGCATGGTCGATACAAAAACGATTGCACCAAAAAAACGCGCGTCAAAAAGCCCTGCAGCGACGACTGCCAAGCGTAAAAATCCGTCGAAAGTCTCCTGACCGGAAAGCCGTCTGATGTTTGATATCGGCTGGACGGAGCTTCTGCTTGTGGCGATTTTGGCAATCGTTTTGTTCAGGCCGTCAGACCTTCCGCAAATTATGCGCAAGCTGGGTCAATGGGCTGGCAAGCTCCGGCGTTTTGTTCATGATATGCAATCACAATTTCGTAGCGCGATGGATGAGGCGGATCTTGGCGACGTCAATTCGGCCTTTGATGAGGTGCGAAAGCTTCGCGAATTATCACCTCGGCATCAGCTTGCAAAAGCGCTGCAAGACAAAGGCATAAGCACGGAAAAACCCATTATGACGGCAAAATCTAAAGACACTGATGTCTGAAGATGAGCACATCGATGCGAGCCGTGCACCTTTGTTGGCGCATTTTATGGAATTGCGCCGCAGGGTCTTGTTTAGCTTGATTGTGTTTACATGTGCGTTTGCTCTGTGTTTCACTTTTGCAGATGCTATTTTTAATATTCTGCTGCTGCCATATAAAAACGCTTTGCCTAAAGACCAGATAGCGCGTGTCGTTTTTACAGGGCCTGCAGAATATCTTTTCACGCAGCTTCAAATTGGCTTTTACGGCGGCCTGTTTTTGTCCGCACCATTTTTGTTTTCACAAATCTATTTGTTCTGCGCGCCAGGGCTCTACCGAAAAGAACGCGGCGCATTATTGCCTTATCTGATCGCAACGCCTGTCTTCTTTTTGCTCGGCGCTTTGATGGTCTATTTTTTTGCGGCACCCAATGCGCTTCGCTTTTTTGCCAGCATGCAGTCACATCAGCTTTCCGGCATTACGATCGAAATGCTACCGACCACGGAGCGTTATCTCAATTTTATCATGGCATTCACGCTTGGGTTTGGCCTGTGCTTTCAGCTTCCTGTGGTGCTGACGCTTATGGCGCAGTTAAACATCGTCACCGCAAGCATGCTGCGCAAAAACAGACGCTATGCCATTGTCATTGTTTTTCTGATTGCAGCGTTTCTGACCCCGCCCGATGTCGTCAGCCAGTTTATGATGGCAGTGCCGACCCTCCTTCTCTATGAGCTGACAATTTTTGCCGTGAAAGCCGTCGAGAAACGCAAAAGTGCTGCTGAAAAAGCTTCACAGGCTGGGTTTTAAGCGTAAAAAGAAGCCAGATTCTTTTTTAACTGGGTTTTGACATGCACGACATTAAATCGCTACGCGATGATCCGGCCGCTTTTGACAAGGGTCTCGCGCGCCGCGGACTGCCTCCGGTGTCATCATCACTTCTGACGACAGAAGGGCAGGCGCGTGAGCTTTCGACGAAAATTCAGACTGCCCAAGAAAAGCGTAATGCCTTAAGCAAAGAAATCGGTCCTTTAAAAGCAAATGGCGATCCTGCCGCCGATGGTATGATGGCCGAGGTTGCCGCGTTAAAGATCAGCATGGCAGCTTTTGATGCAACCATGTCGCAATTGCATGACCAGCTTTCAACACAGTTGGCGCAAATTCCGAATATCCCAGCCGATGATGTGCCGCAGGGAAATGATGAGAATGGCAATGTCGAGCGCCACAAGATCGGCACGCCAAGAGTTTTCGATTTTACACCCAAGCAGCATTTTGAAATCGGCGAAGCGCTAGGACTAATGGATTTTGAAACAGCCGCCAAAATGTCGGGTGCGCGTTTTGTTATCTTGAAAGGCGCGTTGTCGAAGCTTGAGCGTGCGCTCGGCAGTTTCATGCTCGATTTGCATACCGGCACACATGGATATACCGAGGTGACGCCGCCGTTGTTGGTGCGCGATGAGGCCGTGTTTGGTACAGCGCAATTGCCAAAATTCGCTGATGATCTTTTTTATACAGAAGATGGACGCTGGCTCATCCCAACATCCGAAGTGCCGCTCACCAATATGGCGCGTGACGCGGTTCTTGAAGATGGCATTTTGCCCTTGCGCTTCACCGCACAGACACCCTGCTTTCGTGCTGAAGCGGGTGCGGCAGGGCGCGATACGCGCGGCATGATTAGGCTTCACCAGTTCATGAAGGTCGAGCTTGTTTCCATCACAACACCCGAGCAGTCGCAAGCCGAGCATGAACGTATGCTTGGCTGCGCGGAGACCGTTTTAAAGCAGCTTGGCCTGCCATTCCGCACAATCACATTGTGCACCGGCGACATGGGTTTTTCGGCGCGCAAAACATACGATATAGAAGTCTGGCTTCCGGGGCAGGATGCATATCGCGAAATTTCCTCATGCTCGAATTGCGGAGACTTTCAGGCGCGGCGCATGGGGGCCCGTTTCAAAAAAGCCGGCGAAAAAGGCACGCAATTTGTTCATACACTCAACGGCTCGGGCGTTGCGGTTGGGCGCTGTCTTGTCGCTGTTCTTGAAAATTATCAAAATGCCGATGGTTCTGTAACGATCCCGGATGTTCTTCGCCCTTATATGGGCGGCAAGACAAAAATCGAAAAAGCCTGATGCGAATTTTAATCACCAATGATGATGGAATTCATGCGCCGGGTCTTAAAGCGCTGGAAAATATCGCGCGTGCACTTAGCGACGATGTATGGATTGTTGCGCCGGAAACAGACCAGTCTGGTGTATCGCATTCACTGACGCTGTCAGATCCTTTACGCCTGCGTGAAGTGTCAGAGCGCCACTATGCTCTTAAGGGGACGCCGACCGATTGCATCATCATGGGTGTCAAAAACGTGATGCACGGCAAGCTGCCCGACCTTGTTTTATCGGGTGTGAACCGTGGGCAAAATCTTGCTGATGACGTGACTTATTCCGGCACGATTGCAGGCGCTATTGAGGGCACACTTTTAGGAATTCGCTCCATTGCGTTATCGCAAGCCTATGATCATGGCGCGAGAGACACATGCCTTTATTCAACGGCAGAAGCGCTCGCTCCTGAATTGATTCAAAAGCTTTTGAAAATGGAATGGCCGAACTCAAGCCTGTTGAACTTGAACTTTCCAAATCGTGCGCCGGACAAAATTGCAGGTGTAATGCTGACGCGCCAAGGCAAACGTACGCCCGACTTGATGAAAATTGACAGCCGTGCTGATGGACGTGGACTGCCTTATTTCTGGATTGCTTTTCGTGCACAAACGCACGACCTTATTGAAGGGACTGACTTGAAGGCAATTGCCGATGGCTATGTTTCCGTTACACCTCTTCAACTCGATCTGACTGACCATATAACGCTGGAACGCATGGCAAAAGAGTTTGAACATGGCTGAAACGCTAGAGCAGCGCGCCGCACGTGTGCTTTTGCTACGCGCACACGGCATACGCGACCGCCGAATTCTCAATGCGTTTGAACATGTGCCGCGCGCACTTTTCATAAATCAAAGTTATGCGGCGCAGATCGGCCACAATTGCCCTTTGCCGCTTGATTGCGGGCAGACAATCGAAAAGCCGACGCTTGCCGCAAGACTTATCGAGGCGCTGGCACCAGAGCCTGACCATGCGGTCGTGGAAGTTGGTACAGGAAGCGGCTTGATGACAGCAATCCTCGCTGTTATGTCATCGCGGGTCATCTCGTTCGAGCGTTATCGTGCTCTTCATAGTTTTGCGCTTGGCGCCATGCGCCAGCTTGGACTTGCCAATGTCACTTTGGTTCACGGTGACGGATTGGGCGATGGCCATAATGACATTGAGCGCGCAGATCGGGTTTTTCTTAACTGCGCATTAACCGAGGAGCCTGCCCAACTTATTAGGCGTCTCAAGACTGGCGCGCATCTCATTTGTGCTGTTGGTACATCTGAAAAAAGCCAGACTTTAAAACGGTTTATAAAAAAATCCAGCGGCTATGACCAGGCCGATCTGGGCATTGTCCGGTTATTGCCAGCAGAGACCGGGTTGCCGATTTGTCTCTAATGTGACTTTTTTGTGCAGCGTTAATCAGCCCTTTACGTAAATAGTGTCTAATCAAATTTGTTAGAGTTTGCGTTGTAGGGTTGTTTGTCATGCGTAAAGCCAATTCGGCATCGGTGTCCACACTTGCGTTTCGTTTGACGGGCCTTGCCCTTCTCGCAGGTGTTGCGGGTTGTAGCTCTGATGTACACCGCATCGAAATGCCATGGAGCGTTCCAGTCGCTTCAAATACAACAAATGATTATCAAAACGATGCGACCGGTTCGATCGGCAAAGCCTCATCGTTTAAGCCGCAGGGCATTGCGCCAGTTGCAGCTGCGCCTCTTTCAAACCCTAGCTGGAATACAGCTTCAAACAAGCAGCCATCACAGCCTTTGATTTCTCAAGGCAGCCAATCGATCACGGTTGGCCAGGGTGATACCGTTTACGGTATTGCGCGGCGTTATGAAGTGCCAGTTGGCACATTGATGGTTATGAACAACATCACTTCAGCAACGGACGTAAAGCCAGGACAAGTTCTGCAACTGCCAGCAAGTGCCGCACTTGCAAAACCGCAGAGCTTTGCCGCAAGTGCGCCGTCAAAAGTAGAACCTCTGATCGCATCAAAAGCACCTGTTCTCGCCAAATTGCCGTCTTCCGCAAAAGCCGCTGTTACAAATAAGGCGGTTGCCAATGTGAAGGATGCGCCAATTCTGGGTCTCGAAAAGGCTAAGACCGCAAGCGCAGAAAAACTGACACAAGTTGCAACGACAGCAGCGCCGCATATTACACCAACAAAAGTTGCAGCAATTGAACCTGTCAAAATCGCTGAATCAAAAGCGACTGCAAAAGTGGCAGATGAAAAAGCGATGGCAAAATCGGATGTCACTGCATCATTGCCAGACCCATCTGCCATGTCATCAACAGATTTCCGCTGGCCAGTGCGCGGACGGGTTGTTCAAAACTTTGGACCAATCCAAGGCGGCGGACGCAATGATGGTATCAACATCGTTGTCCCAGCTGGCACTCCAGTCAAAGCTGCTGAAAACGGTGTCGTCGCCTATGCAGGTTCAGAGCTTAAAGGCTATGGAAATCTCATCCTGATCCGTCATGACAATGACTTTGTAACGGCTTATGCCCATAATGCAGATATCAAAGTCAAACGGGGTGACAAAGTCACACGCGGTCAAATTATCGGCTCTGCAGGTCAGAGCGGTAATGTCACGCAGCCACAGCTGCATTTTGAAATCCGCAAAGGGTCAAGCCCGATCGACCCGATGACCCGCCTTGCCGGAAACTAAGGGTTCAATTACCGAATAGGTATTACAACGCAAGGTGTTAATCGCACCTTGCTTTGGCCTTGAAGACATAATACCTGTTGGCAAAGAAACGCCACAGGAGCTGTCATGTTTATCTCAACTGCCTACGCGCAAGCTGCAACAACGGCCGCACCCGCGGCAGGCTCGCAGTCAAGCGAACTGATTATGTCGGTCGCGCCATTCGCATTCATTTTCGCTATTCTTTATTTTCTCATGATCCGCCCGCAACAACGCCGCGTAAAACTTCATGGCGAAATGATCAAAAATGTCCGCAAGGGCGATGTGGTTGTGACCTCTGGCGGGCTTATCGGCAAGGTCGACAAGGTCATCGATGATTTTGAGGTTATGATTGATCTGGGCGATGGCAATAAAGTGCGCCTTGTGCGTGCAATGATCACCGAAGTACGCTCAAAAACAGAGCCTTTGAAACCCGCAAATGACGAAAGCAAATCAAGCACAAAGAAAAGCGCTTAAAGATCAAGCTGAGTTGTCATTTTTAGAACTGAACTGAAAGCCTTGTAATGCTTCGTTTCTCAAAGCTTTATGCCACATTTATTCTGGCGCTCACATTTGCTGCACTCCTGCTGGCTTCGGTCAACTTTTTGCCAAATAGTGTTTTTGAGAAATTGCCATTTCATATGCCGCGCATTGTGCTTGGCCTCGATCTACAGGGTGGGTCGCATATGTTGCTTGCGGTTGATGCCGATGCTGTTCGTGCTGACCGCACGGAGGCTTTGCGCGAAGATGTGCGCCGCGTATTTGCCGAGGCGCCTCTTGTAAAATTTACGGGTCTTTCTGTTAAAAACAATCTCGTTCAAGTTCGCTTGCGTGATCCGGCAGATGCGACACGCGCGCACGACCGTCTGAACCAGCTTTTGACACCAACCGGCGGGCTTGGCCTGACAGGAGCTATCAAGGAAGTTGCAATCGATGAGCCACAGCCAGGCAATTATGCGCTGCATGTGACGGATGAGGGCTTAAGCGAACGTATCCGGAAGGCCGTTGACCAATCGATTGAAATTGTCCGCCGACGCATTGACCAGCTCGGCACGACAGAGCCATCCATTCAGCGTCAGGGCCGAGACCGTATTCTTGTTCAGGTTCCGGGGTTGCAAGACCCTGACCAGCTTCGCCGTATTCTTGGGCAGACGGCAAAGCTGACATTCCGTCTTGTTGATGACAGCATGACACCTGCCGAAGCCTTGCAAAGCGGTGTGCCTAGTGAATCTGAAGTGCTTCCATCCGCAGATGGAACACAGCAGCATCTGGTGCAAAAACGCACAATCATTTCCGGTGAGCAGCTGACAAATGCCGATGCGGGTTTTGACCAGCGCAGCAATGAGCCTGTCATCAATTTCGCCTTTGATCTTGCTGGCGCGCGCCGTTTTGCGCAGGTCACGGCTGACAATACAGGCAAGCCTTTTGCAATTGTTCTCGACAATAAAGTTTTGTCTGCCCCCGTTATTCGCGAGCCTATTACGGGCGGGCGCGGGCAGATCTCAGGCTCATTCACGACCCAAAGCGCTAATGAACTTGCGGTTCTTTTACGGGCAGGGGCCTTGCCTGCGCCTTTGATCCCGCTTGAAGAGCGCACGGTTGGCCCTGGCCTTGGCGCTGATTCAATCTCGGCCGGCAAAATGGCCGCATTGATCGCAACCATTTTGGTCTGCGGTTTTATGTTTGCAACCTATGGGTTTTTGGGGTTCCTCGCGAATATTGCGCTGCTTGTTCACGTTGCTTTCACATTTGCAGGTCTGTCACTTCTTGGCGCAACTCTGACCCTTCCAGGTATTGCCGGTATTGTTTTGACAATCGGCATGGCGGTTGACAGTAACGTCCTGATTTATGAGCGCATCCGCGAAGAAGCCCGCGCGGGGCGAAGTGCGATTTCGGCTATTGAAACGGGCTTTACAAAAGCGATCGGCACGATCTGGGACGCCAATATCACGCAGTTTATTGCGACGATGATCCTGTTCTTCGTCGGCACGGGTCCAGTGCGTGGCTTTGCAATCACGCTGGGCATCGGCATTATCACAACAGTATTTACCGCCGTCACGCTTGTGCGTCTGATGGTTTCCGCATGGGTGCGCTATGGCCGCCCGACACACATTCGTATTTAAAAAAGAGCAGACAATTATGCGCTATCTTCGCCTTATCCCTGACAATACGCGTTTCGATTTTATGTGGTTTCGCCGCTACAGTTTTCCGTTTTCGGCAACGGCGTCTGTGCTTTCTATTCTTCTTTTTCTGTTTCTAGGTTTGAATTACGGCATTGATTTTCGTGGTGGCACGCTTCTCGAAATTCAAGCCAAACAGGGAAATGCCAATATCGCTGAAGTGCGCGAAACATTGACCGAGCTGAAACTGGGTGAAGTGCAGGTGCAAGAATTTGGCAGCGCGCGTGAGCTTCTTATACGTTTAGAGCAGCAGCGCGGCGGCGAGCAGGCGCAGATGGCCGCCAATAACGCCGCAAAAGCATCGCTTGCCGAAAAATATGATATCCGGCGTTTGGAAGTGGTCGGACCGCAAGTCTCTGGTGAGCTGATACAAGTCGGTATTCTCGCCGTAGTGCTTTCGGTATTGGCTATTCTTGTCTATCTCTGGTTCCGGTTTGAGTGGCCATTTGCGGTTGCGGCAATTGTCGCAACTTTGCACGATGTCGTGCTGACAATCGGGTTTTTTGCAGTGTTGAAACTTGATTTCAACCTGACGTCGATTGCCGCGATTTTGACGATTATTGGCTATTCGCTTAACGACACTGTAGTTGTGTTTGACCGTATTCGTGAAACACTGCGCCGCTACAAAAAGATCAGCATGGCTGAAATTCTCAATACCTCTTTGAACGAGACACTGAGCCGCACAGTGCTGACATCGGTCACGGCATTATTGGCGCTTATCGCACTCGCCATTTTTGGCGGTGAGGTTATCCGCTCATTTACCCTGGCAATGATCTGGGGAGTTGTTGTCGGCGTTTACTCATCAATCTTTATTGCAGCGCCAATTCTTATTTTTATGAATATGCGCGCCGAAATGGTGGCCGACAAAAAACAAATGACGGCCAAAGCTTAAATAAACAAGCCTCAAGATTCCGGCGTGCCTGCCCCAATTTTTTTGTAAAGTGCCAGACGTTTGCGACCCATTTCTTCTGGGCTGTAATTCTTCGAGACATTGGTTTTGTCAAAGACCCAGTCCAGTGCGGGTCCTGTGAGATTTTTATGAATGGCCTGTGGTCCAAAGAATGTGCCGGCAATGCTTCCTACCACGCCGCCAATTGAGGCGCCAAGCAAACCGCCTTTTTTACCAGCCACTTTTCACCAATACGATAACCAGCATGGCTACCGAGCTTTGCGCCTAGCCAGCCGCTACCAATCGCGCCAAGCGAATAGTCCGCCCACGCATAGCTTACATCGCGAGCGAGGATTTCTTTATCTTCGCTTGAAAATGAAGATTTGTATCCTCCCTCTTTCCAATCGTAGAGTGAAATTCCAATTAAACGGCCGGTAAACGCAAACGGGTTTCCAAAAATAATATTTTGCGGAAGCGACATCGCCGCACGCGTACTGAGGCGTTCCGGGTGAATTTTGTTCGCTTCAAAAACGTGTTTGCTCATTCCCCATCCGGCAAGGTTTTTACCAAATAAGGTTTTGACAGCAAAATAGGAACCGGTTACGCCGCCTATAAGGCCGCCGATATTCCCCCATGTGCGCCGGCCCAAAGCGTAGTCCGAACGTGTCGGATCACTTGTGCCATCTTCATTGAGCTGGCGGTCATACCCATCGAGACGCGAGCCGATGCCAATATTGACGAGTGTCGCCGTTGTTCCAAGTATCGCAATCGTTTTCATCCAAGCGTTTGTGCGCTTGGCGACGGCTTCGACGGGCTCAATCTCACTAAGAAGCTCAGAGCGTCTGTTTTTCAAGACTTTGATTTCTTGTTGAAAGGAATCAATAAGGCCTTTGTCTTTTATATTTTGTTCATTCGCGGCTTTGACGTATTCATGATAACCAGGTCCTAAAATAACTTTTGGTTTAAAATTAGGTGACTGAATTTCCTTGACCAAATTTTCCGGCAACGTATTTTCTGAGACGTAAGTTCGAAAATTGAGATGCGTATCTTTTTGTTTAAAGCCGGAAATCTGAAGTTTACCATCAGCCGTAATGTCTACGCCTTTAATACGAAATGTTTTATAATTTACGATTTTTGCCCCATCACGCACTTCGTTGCCAATGTGACTAGACTTGATAAAAGTCTGATCTTCATCTTTGATGAAATCTTGCAACGCTTCCGCAGTTTGGCTTGGCTCAAGCCGTTTAAGAACATTTTCGCCGTGTTCCCTAATTGCACTAATACGATTTTCAAGGGCTTCTGTATTGTCTGCAAGCTCTCTAAATTCTGTGTCGAGTTTTTTGCGAATAATATATTCTCGAATATAATTCTGGGACTCAGTTCTAGGTCTGGAGTTTTGATTAAAAAGCTCGGAGCCACGCGTCAAATTCAGTATTGGCCAATTGTATTTTTTTGTTAAATAATAATTGAGAAGAATGCTGCCGCGGAAAAGGCCTTTGCGAGAGCTGAGTGCAATGAGATCGGCATGTGCTTTATCAAGCCAAATCGGGTCACGATCAAAAACGATTTTCTTTTCATGATTTTGAGGGTCGCGTCGTGAGATTTTTATTTTAGTTTGCGCCGTTGCAGTTAATGCTGGCAAAGGGCGCGTATTAACCGAGCTTTCAAATTCCAACGAGCTGTTATTCGAGTGAAATGGATTGCCTTGGAAAGCAAAGATATGTGAAAGACCGAGCTGTTTTTCTGGAAAAATCTTATCAAGACTGTGTGTGCGATCTTGAGATAAAGATGTTGAGCTTTTTTGTTTTAAAACGTTCAGATTTGTTTTTTGCTCTAAATTATTTTTAGAATCTTTGCTTTTTTTATTTTCGGGTGAATTTATTTTTGTGTCTGTTTGAGTTGTATCTTGCTTTTCAACCTGTCGTTTAAGTGACAAGCGGGCGCTATTGTGTCGAAGTATTTGAAATGTCATTTCAATAAAACTTTATGTTTTTCAATAAGCTATATTAACATCTTTGGTTAACGCAGATCAAGAGACAAGGTTCATCTCCTTACAACGCGGATTTATAAATTTCAGCGGTTTCTTTTAATTTTTCGGGAGTCGTCCCCATATCTCGCTGCTGCATTGCAGCATTTTTGTATCGCGGGATGACGTGAAAATGCAGATGAAAAACCTCTTGATCTCCAGCAGCCTCGTTTGATTGAATGAGACTTATTCCATCGGCATGAAATGCCCGCTGTGCAACCTGTGCAATTTTTTGTGTTGTCATAATAAGATAGGACAAAATATTTTGTGGGCAGTCCAAAATATTGCGTGCTTCATATTTCGGGATGACCAGCGCATGGCCTTTTGCCTTTGGCATAATGTCAAGAAAAGCAAGACTGTGCTCATCTTCAAATATTTTGTGCGCGGGCAAATCACCCCTTAAAATCTTGGCAAAAATATTCATGGTGTCATAGGCTGTCATGGGTTTATTCCTTTGTAAGCTGCTGTCATACCTCTAAAGCACACCTGCGCAAGCCTTTGGGCTTTGTGAAAACGCATTGAATCACGCAAAATCTCAGTTGAAACAAGGTCGTAGACAGTGCTAGCTGGTCGTATTCACACAAAGGACAAGTGCCAATGTCGGTCGATGCCGAAACTGTAAAGCGCGTAGCGCATCTTGCCCGCATCAAAGTCGAAGAGGCGGACCTTCCAGCCTTGCAGAACGAGCTGAACGCTATTTTGGGCTTTGTTGAACAGCTGAACGAAATTGACATCGATGGTGTCGAGGCGATGACATCTGTTATTCCAGCAAATTTAAAAATGCGGCCTGATATTGTGACCGATGGTGAGCAGGCCGAACTTGTGACCCAAAACGCTCCCGCACACGAAGATTGTTTTTTCCTGGTTCCGAAAGTCGTTGAATAATGGATGATCTGACAAAGCTCACAATTGCGCAGTTGCGCGATGGCTATGTTGCAAAAACATTTAGCCCTACGGAAGTCACGAAGGCTTATCTTGGCAATATGGTCAAAGGAAAGGCACTTAACGCTTATGTTTTGGAGACGCCTGATCATGCCCTTAAAATGGCCAAAGACAGCGAAGAGCGGCTTTACAAAGGCCAGCAAGGCGCATTAGAGGGCATTCCGCTTGGAATTAAAGACCTGTTTTGTACCAAAGATGTGCGGACAACAGCCTGCTCTCATATCCTCGGCAATTTTATTCCGCCTTATGAATCAACAGTCACCAGCCAGCTTTGGCGCGATGGGGCGGTAATGCTTGGCAAGCTTAACAACGATGAATTTGCCATGGGGTCGTCCAATGAGACGTCGTGCTTTGGGCCGGTGGTCAATCCATGGCGCTCAAAGGCCTCAAACGAACCTCTGGTTGCAGGTGGGTCGTCAGGTGGCTCAGCGGCTGCCGTGGCAGGCTTTTTATGCGCAGGCGCAACAGCGTCCGACACGGGGGGATCAATTCGTCAGCCAGCTGTCTTCACAGGCACGGTTGGCATCAAGCCGACTTATGGCAGATGCTCGCGTTACGGCATTGTGGCCTTTGCCTCATCGCTCGACCAGGCTGGCCCTATTGCCCGTGATGTCCGCGACTGCGCAATCTTATTGAAAGCAATGTCCGGATATGACCCGAAAGATTCGACCTCGGTTGATATTCCTGTCCCGGACTATGAAAAAGCACTTGTTGGCGACGTGAAAGATCTGACCGTTGGCATTCCCAAAGAATACCAGATGGAAGGAATGCCTGAAGAAATAGGAAAATTATGGCAGCAGGGCATCGATTGGCTCAAAGCCGCGGGAGCCACAATCCGTGATATTTCCCTGCCGCACACCAAAACAGCTTTGCCGGCTTACTACATTGTCGCGCCCGCTGAAGCCTCGTCAAATCTGGCGCGTTATGATGGCGTGCGTTATGGCACGCGCGTTGAAGGCGATAACATTATCGACCTTTACGAAAAAACCCGTGCCGCTGGATTTGGTAAGGAAGTACGCCGGCGAATTATGATCGGCACTTATGTTCTTTCAGCTGGCTATTACGATGCCTATTATGTCAGGGCACAAAAAATCCGCACGTTGATCAAGCGTGATTTTGAACAGGCCTTCGACAGTGGGATCGATATGATTCTGACCCCGGCGACGCCCTCGGCAGCTTTTGCCCAAGGGTCGAAGGGCAGCGCTGATCCTATCGAAATGTATCTCAATGATATTTTTACAGTCACGGTGAACATGGCAGGTTTGCCGGGGATTGCTGTGCCTTGTGGCTTGAATGAAAATGGCCTGCCTCTGGGCCTTCAGCTTATTGGCAAGGCTTTTGATGAAAGCACGCTATTGCGTGGAGGGCATGTTCTGGAAATTGCCGCAGGCACATTTGCTGCAAAAAACTGGTGGGCGGCATGAACCGCAAGCCGGAAGACTGCCGCGACATGGGCGAGCTACGCACGGAGATCGACAGGATTGATGACAGTCTTGTCACATTGTTTGCTGAACGCGAAACCTACATTCATCGCGCTGTTGAAATTAAAAAGATTATGAACATTCCTGCATTGGTGCCAGAGCGGGTTGAAGCCGTGATTAATCACGTCAGGCAAAAAGCAACTATGAAAAAATTGAATGTCGAATTTGCAGAGATGATCTGGCGCGCCATTATCGACTGGGCGGTAAAACTTGAATCAGAGAAACTGAAATGAACCAGATTATTGAAGGCGCAACTGGCAAATGGGAAATCGTCATCGGACTTGAAGTCCACGCGCAAATTAATTCAAGAGCCAAACTGTTTTCGGGGGCTTCGACGGATTTCGGCGGTGAACCAAATTCCCATGTATCATTTGTCGATGCGGGCATGCCAGGCATGTTGCCTGTCATTAACCAGGAGTGTGTTTATCAAGCTATTCGAACTGGCCTGGGATTAAAGGCACAGATCAACTTGCGTTCAAGTTTTGACCGAAAGAATTATTTTTATCCCGACCTGCCACAAGGCTATCAGATCAGCCAGTTTAAATCGCCAATCGTAGGCGAGGGTGAGGTTGTCCTCAATTTCAAAGACAGTGATGATGTCGTCGTAGGAATTGAGAGACTGCATCTTGAACAGGATGCGGGAAAATCAATCCACGATCAGCATCCGGATAAATCTTACGTTGATTTAAATCGCTCCGGTATCGCGTTGATGGAAATTGTTTCTAAGCCTGATATGCGTTCCTCAGAACAGGCAAAAGCCTATCTGACCAAACTGCGCACGATTTTGCGCTATCTTGAGACATGCGACGGCGATATGGACAAGGGCAATATGCGTGCCGACGTAAACGTGTCAGTGCGGCGCGTTGGCGATTCGAAACTTGGCACACGTTGCGAAATTAAAAATGTGAACTCGATCCGCTTTGTAGGTCAGGCCATTGATTGTGAAGCGCGCCGTCAGGTCGATCTTCTTGAAGAAGGCATAGCTATCAAACAGGAAACGCGTCTTTTCGATCCGTCCAAAGGTGAAACGCGATCAATGCGCTCGAAGGAAGAGGCGCATGATTACAGATATTTTCCAGATCCTGATCTTTTGCCACTCGTTGTTGAGCAAAGCATGGTTGACGCGCTCCATGCCAAGCTGCCGGAACTGCCGGACGATAAATATCAGCGTTTTGTTACAACGCTTGGTTTGTCGCCTTATGATGCGCAGGTTCTTGTCGCAGAGCGTGCTTCAGCAGATTATTTTGAACAGGTTGCAAAAGCAGGTGATGCCAAACTTGCTGCAAATTGGGTGATCAACGAACTTTTTGGGCGGTTAAACAAAGAAGGCAAAACTATCGAGAACAGCCCCGTCAGCGCTGAGGGCCTTGCGGAACTAATTGGTCTTATTGTTCAAAATGTCATATCCGGAAAAATTGCGAAAGATGTTTTCGATATTATGTGGACGACTGTTGAGCCTGCGCGCAAAATTGTTGAGCAGCACGGCCTTACGCAGGTAACGGATACGGCTGAAATTGAAAAAGCCGTTGATGAGATTATTGCTGCAAATCCTGATCAGGTTGCCAAAGTCAAAGACAAACCTAGCCTGCTTGGTTGGTTCGTTGGCCAAGCCATGAAGGCAACGGGCGGCAAGGCAAACCCTAAAACACTCAATGATATTTTAAAGCAGCGCCTTGAAATTTGAGCAAAAAAAAGCCGGGCAAAAGCCCGGCCTTCTTAAAAGCAAAGATGCTTTACATTTTTTCCGAAGCTGATTCAGCTGGCATCAACACTGTGTCTACAACGTGAATGACGCCGTTTGACTGGTTGACGTCAGCGATAGTCACCATCGACTTGCCGCCTTTTTCGTCTGTCAGTTCAATTTTACCAGCTGATGGGCTTGTTGCTGTCAATGTGCCGCCTGCAACTGTTTCCAGTTTGGCTGAACCGTTGCCATCAGCAATAAGCTTTGCAAGATCTGTTGAAGATAATTTGCCTGATACCACGTGGTAAGTCAGAACGCCTTTTAATGTTTCTTTATTTTCTGGTTTCAAAAGTGTTTCTACAGTTCCGTTTGGCAGTTTTTTGAAAGCTGCGTTTGTAGGAGCGAAAACTGTAAATGGGCCTGGGCCTTCAAGAGTTTCAACAAGGCCAGCAGCTTTAACGGCAGCAACCAGTGTTGTGTGATCTTTTGAATTGATTGCATTCTGAATGATGTTCTTTGAAGCATACATTGGCGCTCCGCCAACAGTGACGCTGTCTTTCATCTTCATAGAAGTTTCGGCTTTAACTGGAAGTGCAGCTACGGCTGATAGTGCGAGTACTGCGAGAGCTTGTTTCAACATGGAATTCTCCAATGGGGGTGAAGTTACGCAAATGTAACGTTTGAACACGTTATTTGTTCTCAGTTACAGCCAAACCACATGCTATCATTGTGTTTACAAAATGGCGGAAAGCCCTATTGCCCCCGGTGCCAACAGCATAAAAGACCAGACAGGTGCGCTCAATGCCGTAATCGCAAGAAATGCCAAGCGATTCATGTGGTTAAGGCCTGCGCACAATGGCACAACTGCGCGCGCGGGACCGATAAACCGTCCAATTGCGACACTGACAGCGCCCCATTTACGAAAATAATGACGCCCAATAGCGAGTAATCGCCTATGTTTTGCAACGATTTTGAACTTGCGAATTTGAAGGCCGTAATATCTTCCGAACTCATAAGAGATGATGTCGCCAAGAATTGCACCAATACTTGCGCCTATACAAAAAGGCCAGAAATCAAGCCCGCCCATTCCTATAATTCCACCAAGCCCCATCATGATGAATGTTGCTGGAATGAACAGAGAGATAAAGGCAAGGCTTTCACCAAATGCGACAGCGGCAAGAATAAAAGGCCCAGCCTGTTGATGCAGCTTGATGAACTCAATTACATGATGTCCAGCGTCGAATATCCACACCTCTAAATCAGTATCTGCGCGCCAAGCTCGACGACACGTCCCGAGGGAATACTAAAAAATTCCGTAGCGTTGGTTGCACTTTTGGCAAGCAGGAAATACAGCCGCTCACGCCATGCAGCCATCCGCGGAGTGGGGCTCATTTTGAATGTACGTCGTCCGAGGAAAAAAGATGTCGACATAATATCAAACGCAACACCCATTTTACGGCAATGCGCAAGCGCACGCGGCACATTCGGCGTTTCCATATATCCATATGTCAGAACGACCTGCCAGAAGTCTTCTGAAAGCTGCTTGATTTCTGTGCGCTCACTTTGCTCGACACGCGGTTGCATCAATGTTCGCACTGTCAAAATGACATTCTGTTTATGCAACACCTTATTGTGTTTCAAATTATGAAGCAAAGCGTGCGGAGCGGAATCTGGATCACTTGTGAGAAAAACGGCCATGCCCGGAACGCGCGTGACGCTGTGCAAAGAGTTTAGCAAGGTCGAAAGAGGCAGGGTATCACCTCGCGTTTTGTCAGCTACAATTTTCGATCCCTTCACCCACGTGCTCATAACCAAAATGACAACAGCCGCAATAGTCAGTGGCACCCAACCACCATCGGCAACTTTCAAAAGGTTGGACGTAAAGAATGCGGCATCAATAAAATAAAATGAACAAGCGACAAGCGCCGTGGCCCATAATGGCCATTTCCAAACTTTAACAGCCACGATCAATGCAAGCGTTGTTGTAACAATCATTGTTCCGGAAACTGCGATACCGTAGGCCGATGCGAGATTGCTTGAGTTACGAAAAAACAGCACAAGCATTACGACACCGATCATCAAGATCGTATTCATTGCGGGCAAATAAATTTGTCCGGCCTGTGTTTCGGATGTAAAGCGAATATCCACGCGCGGCAGCAATCCAAGCTGCACAGCCTGCTGAACAAGCGAATAAGTGCCGGTAATAACAGCCTGGCTCGCAATCACTGTGGCGCATGTCGCAAGCAAAATCATTGGTACGAGCGCCCATTCGGGCGTCATCAGATAAAACGGATCGCTTACACCTTGCGGGTTGTGAAGAACAAACGCACCTTGCCCAAGATAATTCAGCGCCAAAGATGGAAAGACGACAAACAGCCAGCCCATACGAATAGGCTTTTTGCCAAAATGTCCCATGTCGGTGTAAATCGCCTCTGCGCCGGTTACGGCAAGAAACACAGAACCCATCACAGTAAAGCCGACAAGACCGTGTCGGATTAAAAATGCACCGGCATTTATCGGATTGAAAGACGCAAAAATACTTAAATCATCGGCGATGTGCGAAACACCGTTCACAGCAAGAACAACAAACCAAACAGCCGTCACAGGCCCAAAAAACGATGAAATTTTGGCAGTCCCTCGGCTTTGGACTGAAAAAAGTATAATGATCAAAGCGATCGTCAGCGGTATGATATACGGCTCAAGATGCGGCTGAACAATTTTCAGCCCTTCAATTGCCGACAATACAGAAATTGCCGGCGTGATGAATGCATCGCCAAAAAACAGTCCTGCACCTAAAAGCCCAAGCGAAAACACCAATGGCGTGCTTTTGCCCAGACCTTTTTGAGCGAGCGCTACCAGAGACAGCGTTCCACCTTCACCTTTATTGTCTGCACGCATGATGAAAAAAATGTATTTGATCGTCACAACAATGATCAATGCCCAAAGGATGAGAGATACCGTGCCGACAACCTCAGAACGCTCAAGGCCATCTTTGCTAATATGTGCAAGAGATTCTCGAAGCGCATAAAGCGGGCTGGTACCAATATCTCCAAAAACAACGCCGATTGCGCCAATTGTCAGCCATAGCAATGCGCGCGGGGAATGAGCCTTTTCGGCGTAATTGGAATGTGTCATGGCGGAGCTTAAAACGATCTGCTGAAAAAAGCGCAAAATGAGCGAGGACGCAGCTGTGTCATGGCGCGTGTATACCGCACCGCAGCAACAGGGTAAAGCCAGCCATTTTGACAAAGCGGCCGCAATAAAGCTCTGAATTTCCTCATTTTAGGCTTTTAAAGCGTAAATCGAGGCGTTACAGCCTGCACCTATGTCTTATCCAATCAACCTTTACTTCTGGCCAACCCCCAATGGGCTCAAAATCAGCATCATGCTCGAGGAATGCGCGCTGGGTTATCAGCTTAAGCCCGTCAATATTTCTCAAGGCGAGCAGTTCAAGCCTGATTTTCTGAAAATATCACCAAACAACAAAATGCCGGCTTTAGTCGATATGGAAGGTCCGGATAAAAAATCAATCGCCATTTTTGAATCTGCGGCCATCTTGATGTATCTGGCACGCAAGACAGGCAAATTTTACGCAGAGGATGAGCGGCATAAAAGCGAAATTGAGCAATGGCTGTTTTGGCAGATGGCGAGCCTTGGCCCAATGTTGGGGCAAGCTCATCATTTCAGGCATTTTGCGCCAGAAAAAGTTCCTTACGCGATTACACGCTATACGAATGAAGCGCAGCGCCTTTACGGCGTTCTCGACAAACATTTGTTGGAGAGAGAATTTATCTGTACCGATTATTCAATTGCCGACATTTCTGTTTTCCCTTGGATCAATTCGCACGAAAAACAAGGCGTAAGCCTCGAAAACTATCCACATATCAAAACCTGGTTTGAAAAATGCGGCAGCAGGCCTGCTGTCCAAAAAGGCATGGATGTCGGTAAAGATCTGCGCGCGGTAGCCGCGCGCTGATCAATTTTACTTAGGCTTGGCGCTTGCGGCATTCGGCAAGATAAGTCCGCCATTTCTGGTCTTTTACTTTTCCGGCTGTTTTTGCCGCACGCCATTCAGCGCCGCAAGCGCGCATGACAGCGACATTATGCTTTTGTTTTTCGCTCATTTCACGTTTAGGTTTTACAGTCGCTGTTGCGGTCGTCGTGGTTGCAGCAGGTGTCGTCACTTCAGTAATTGTAGTGGTGGCTTTTTTCTCGGCGGCCTGCAATGCAGGGGCGGCAAGGAGAAAAGCAGAAACAAGTGCCAAGCTAAGATATTTCATGAATGTGTCCTTTCGACGCGTCAGACTGAGCTTGCTTATTAAAAAATGCAATTGGAATTTTTAAGTTTTAATCTGATTTCAACCAGGTTGTTTTGATGCAAATGACACCGCCGCTGACGCAGCCTTGCACAAACATTCTGTTGTTTTGAAGATCAACAAGCACGTCATAAACACGGCCGTCCTCATAATTGTAAAATCGGCCTTTTGGCCGGGAATGCTTTGAGGTTAGAAAATCAAGATCCCACAACATTCTTTGCCCGGTTAAAGGTTCTGTTCGCAAAACGCGGTTTGGATTGTAAATATCCTTGCGTGGATTTTTGAGCCATATCAATCGACCGCAAATTAAAGCGCCGCAGGGTGCTAACCGCAGACGAGCGCTTAAATCGTCTTTCATCCAAATGCCGGTAATATCGGCGGCATTGGCTTGAAGGGATGTCAAAATAACAGCCAAAATGAAATATACATGGAGCGAAAATCGGACTGCGTAAAAAACATTCTTTTGCGTCTTGTGCATTGTCCTGCGCCCTTAATCTCTAAAAGCCTTATTTATCAGGCTTTTGAAAAACCATTCACTCAATCTTTAGATAATAAGTCAAACATTTCTTGACTGCATTGTTTTACGCCGAATTGAGAATTTGCCGTCAGATTAGATGAAGTTGAACAGGTAACGGCAGTGACACAGGCATAGGTCTGGCGCGCCGTGTGAAGGATGAAGGCAATGAGCGTTAAAGGTCTGGACGGTAACGGAGCACTCCCGCGCAGTTCGAGCACAATGCAGTTCGCAGATGCACTCAATGTTTCCAGCTTTAAGAATGCTGGTGAAATTGGGCGCTTTGAAGCACGTACCGGAGATACGCCTGCAGCAATCAAATTTGCTGTGGATTTGTTCAAATCAACAGGAAATGCCGACGCGAAAGATCTGGCGCAAAAACTTTATGCATTGATGCCAAGCGGACCTGTTAAAAAAGAAGCACTCCATGACATTCGCGCTCTCAGTGCGTAAATTTGGTATTTAACTATAACTAAGATTGGCTCAGTATTAAAAACTTGTAATTTTCTCGTGCAATAGCAATATGACTTTCTATTGGAAAGTTAAATGCAGCGCATCTTTACCTATATTTTCTGGCCCGGACTGCTGATTGCCGCCTGTGTCGGCACGCAGATTGGGATCACGCTACATCACCCGATTTTTGGCTTCAACATTGTGTATGTTTGCCTTGCGACCTCTTTATGGTGGCTGGAGCGCAATTTTCCGCACGAGCGCAAATGGCTTGAGAATGATGGTCAGGTGAAAGTTGATCTTGCCCATACATTGCTCAGCAAGGGCATCGTACAGGTGCTTGTGGTCGTTGGAACGATCATGGGCCTTGCCGAATGGCTAGGTGGCGCTGGGCTGCATCTGTGGCCATATGCCGCGCCAGTTTGGTTTCAAGTCGTGCTTGCGCTCGTAGTCATGGAATTTGGGCTTTATTGGAAACACAGGATGGCACACGAGGTGCGCTGGCTCTGGCCATTTCACGCCGTGCATCATTCAGCGCCGCGGCTTTGGTTCTGGAACACTGGACGGTTTCATTTCGTCGACAGCGTGACAGGATTGCTATTCGGCCTGCCACTTTTATTTGTTCTTGGCGCTCCTGACCTTGTTTTTTCATGGGCGGCCGCGATCACAGCTTTTATTGGTATTATGACGCATTGCAATGTTGAAATGCGTTTTGGTTTTCTCAGTTTTATTTTTAATACGCCTGAGCTTCACCGCTGGCACCATTCACGCAAGCTTCGAGAGGGCAACACCAATTATGGTGAAAACCTGATGCTTTGGGATGAAATTTTTGGCACGTATTTTCGGCCAGACCGCCGCCCGCCGGTCAATGTCGGCATTTCCCACGCGATGCCCGAGCGCTTTGTAGACCAACTCAAAGCACCTTTTAAACAGCGCTTTTCTGACCCTGATTTCATTTTCTCAGAAAAAAAGCGCGCGGCTCGTCAGAATAAAGACAAAATGCCTAAAAATTAATGCTCGCGAAACGCGCCTTCACTCAGCGTATAAACCGGCTTTAAAAGATATTGCAGCACTGTTTTCTCACCTGTGATGATACTGGCGTCTACCGTCATGCCAGCGCTGAGACGCGCACCACTGTCCGCATTCCCAATATAGGGCTGGTCGAGCGCAATTTTTGTTTTGTAAAAAGCGCGGCCTTCAGCAGTTTGGAACGTCGATGCTGAGACATTGCTTACGTGGCCTGTTGCATAACCATAACGTGCATAGTCATAGGCTGACACTTTGATTTTTACCTTCTCACCCTCATGCACGCGCGCAATGTCCTGAGGCTCGATAATGGCTTCCAGTTGAAGCGGCGTGTTTATAGGAACAATTTCGAGTAAAAGCTTACCAGCCTCAACGACGCCGCCAAGCGTATGAACGCCAAGGCCTTTAATATATCCGCGAACCGGACTTGTAATAATAGTGCGCGCTGCGGCATCTTCAAGTTTTGTAAGTGAGCTACTAAGCTCTGCCAGCTGTGCTTGAATCTCGCCGTATCTTTTCATTGCTTGCTGCAAAAGGTCGGCATCGAGCGCTTGTCGTTTCCTTTTAGCTTCTTCAAGTGCGTCTTGCGCACGCGCTTCCATGGAAACTATATCATTGAACTTTGCTTCTGCCTCGTTGAGCTCACGTTGACTGGTGATTGCCATTAATTGCGAGCCAAATCCTTTGGCCGCCAAACTCATTTTTATTCCGTTTTCATGTTTAAGGAGGTGAAGATTTTTATTCATCATTGTTTTTGTCAGAGACAAAGAAAGAAATTCTTTTTTCTTTTGAGAAATCTGCATATCTAAAACTGCGCGCTGACGATCGCGTGATTGCTCCATGCTGGTAAGAATGGCTTTCTCGTCGTCGGTCAAGGAAAGAGGCGAACCAGCTGTTTGAGGCGAAGAAAAAGTTTTGAGACGGCTAAGCTCGGCCTTCAAACTGTCTTGCCGCGAATGCATTTGCGCGAGGTCGGCTTGTGCACTGTTTCCGTTTAGCCGTAAAAGCTGTTGGCCTTTGTCGACAAGCTCTCCGTCTTCAACATAAATTTCGCTTATCGTTCCGCCTTCAAGATGTTGAACACTTTGAACATGTCCCGCTGGAAGAAGTTGTCCCGAGGCGGAGATGCTCTCGTCAAAGACGGTAAAATGGCCCCAGACCAGAAAAGCCAACATCAGGCTACCGGTTATCACCACAGATTTTTTAAAACCTGCATACTCATCACCGTTGAGCAAGGGTTCGAAATTTGAGGAAGCTATCGCAAAATAGGGTTTTTGAATGCACTTTGAACTTTCAGGAGACATAGGTTTGGTCATCATGAATCTGTCTTTTCTAAGTTGAGAGGAAATAACTCGCCGCACCGCATGCCATAAGCACGTTGAACGTTTGCGAGCAGAGATTGGCTTTGGGTTACAACAACAGCCGTTTTATGGTCTGACAGTCTTTTCAAAAATTGCTGAGTTGCGTTTATAAGATCTGTGCTTGATGACGAAAAGTCATCGATAAAAAACAAATCAGCAGAATGAAGGCAAGCGCGCGCCAGATAAAGTTTACGAATATCACTTTGTGAAAGCCACAAATTGGTTTCGTGAGTAAAATCTGTATCAATTGTGTTTGGGCAGGCCAGAACGGTTTCAAGCGACCCGACGGCCTCCAATGCTGAATAGATTTCATTGTCAGTGTGAGTAGGATCACCATTTTCTAAAAATATCCGCAGATTACCTTCAATCGATGTAGGTGTCTGCGAGATAAAACACATGGATTGGCAAAAAAACGTTTTCGAAAACTGACGAATATCTTTTTCGTTGAAATGTATTGTTCCAGCCTGTGCTTGATAAAGACCCATCATCGCATGAAGAAGCGTTGTTTTTCCACTTCCGCTGGCGCCGCAAATCGCAATCCGCTCTCCACATAAAATATTTAAATTAATATTTAAAAGTGCAGGGTGAATCTGCCCATCATAGCGCAATGTAAGACGTTGAAGCTGAAGCGATGAAAGCCTTTCTTTTTCTAATGATTTAGTAGTTTCAGTTTCAACCTGTGTCGCACTTAAATTTTGTAGTTGGCCATGGCAGTCTGAAATTTGTTTTAAGCGGCAAAGAGAACTGCAGATTTGCTGGATTGGGATAAGAATACGCCACAGAAGCATCATGGCCGCGATCATTTCGCCAATTGTAAATTGGAGGTGAATGACACCGTAGACGCCAACCCACAAACCGAAAATGACCCCACACGTTGTAATCGTACTGTTTATTTTATCAAGCTTAAGCGCTTGCACAGTAGACCGCATTGCCGCTTTATTTGAATTTTGTGATAAATCTTTCCATCGCTCCATCCATCTGTTTTGTAATCCACATGCGCAAACATGCTCATGTTTTTCTAAAACTTCGATCAAGAAAGCATTTTTTTTCGAAGCGGTTTTGGCTGTGTTTGCGGAAACAACTCTCAACGATCTAAAAGCATAGATGCCAATACAAACATATAAAAAAATAAAGAGCAAAGGCACATAAACAAAAATGCCACAAACCAAACCTGTAACAAGCAGGTAAGCGATAATCATTGGAAGTTCTAGAATTGCGATGACGAGAGAGCTGGTTAAAAACTCTTTTACAGCATCATAATCACGGAAACGCGAGAGTTGTGATGTCAGATTCAGGCGATCAAGCGTTATTTGTGGGAGAAAAACAAGTTTTTCAAAAATATCTGGTGTTACGTTATTATGAAGTTTTGTTGCCAGCGAAACCAATATCACGCTTCTTTTTTTGCGAAGTAAAATATCAAATAGAACGATGAGGCCAACACCACACATAAGCTGAGTAAGGCCTTTGATTGATCCTGATGCAATAATCTTGTCATAAACTACAAGACTGAAAACAACAGGCGTAAGCCCAACGCTGGCACTTAATTGACTTATCACAAAAGCTTTTTTCAAAAAAGGTTTGAAAAGGTTTTGAGTTTCTATTGACGATGTTGCGCACTCACTCATGCGCTTTGCCGTATTGATATTTTCAGGTTTTTATCGGCTCTAACAAGCTGACCCTCTTGCAGTCTATAAAATGTATCTGCCACAGTCGCAATCGATGGATTTTCTGTACTTAAAGTAATTGTTCTTTTGTGCTTTTCGCTGCTCAGAATCGCACAAAGCTTTTCACATCCATCAGCATCAAGGTCGTATTCCGTTCTGTCTAAAACAAGCAATGAGGAAGGCACAGAGAAGGCACGAATAAGCGCAACGCGTTGCTTCATTCCTGGTGGCAGTGGATCTGCCATTACATCATTAAGCTGTGTATGATAGCCATCGGGTAATTTTCTGACAAAGACATCAAGACCAAAAAGTTTTGAATATTTAATTGCGCTTTCCCGCCGGTTTTCCTCATTTGAAAAACCAGTAATATTTTCAAGTATTGTTCCCGTAAAAATTGCGCGTTGGTCACCAAGATAGGAAATGTGATTTTCTGCGCAGCTTAAATTTCGCAAGGCAGGGCTAAAGCCGTCAATTAAAACAGCGCCATCGTCAGGCAATTTCATTCCGACAATAATTCGAAGAAGTAAACTGACAGAGCCATTTTGGCGTGAGTTAATGCAGGCGCTCGTGCAGGGCAGTTGTGAAAACGAAACATCACGCAGTAGTTTTCCCATTGGCCCAAACAATGTGATGTTTTTGAGAGCAATATTGCCTTTGGCCGCTGGTAATGGGCTTTTTGCGCGCGGTCTCATTTCCGAGCGTAAGTCGTGATATATTTTGCTCCTTGAATGCAATGCCTTGCCCTTCCAAATGTTAAGAAGCCGCAGTGCCGGTTGAATAGCGCGCGTCGAAAGAAGGGTTGCAGCCGATAGTGCGCCAACACTTAGTTTTCCATCTACAACCATAATACCACCTACAAATATCAACACAATAAATGAGAGCTGGTTTATTGTAACAAGTGTGCTTTCGAGAAAAAACTTTCCCACGTTTCTTTTAAAAAATTCTTTTCCCTGAGTAAGCTGTTTATTTTCAATTTGTATTTTGTATGATTTGTGTTGGCCTGTAATTCTTATGTCGAAAAGTCGATGCAAGCTTGAAATAATGATTTTCTGCGTTTCATTTTCTGATTTTTGCGAAGCGCTTTCAAAGTTTGTTAGCGTTGCTTTGGATTTTACAACGACGATTGTCATGACTGCACACGCTGTAACAGGTACAGCAACCAACCAACCACCGAGCGCTGTCAGTACGGATAGAAAAATAAGTATAAATACTGCATCTGGTAAGACCGCCGATACGCTGTTTGAAGGGTTGTCATCTCGTTGAGAGATCTGCGAAAATGTTTTTAAGTATTTTGCAGTACCTGTTTTTCGCACCTGTTCAGTGTCTGTGCGAAGTATGCATTCAAGCACGAAAAGATCTTCTTCGTTGTTTTGTTCGTTATGGGTGCTTTTGAGAAATGTGTCGCGAGCACCTGTTAAAAAAAGTTCGAAGGCAAGAGCGCTCAAAACGCCAAGCGTAAGCCACGCAAGCGTACTGTAAGAATGAAAAGGAATAATACGGTCATAAACCTGCAACATCATCAAAGGCAAAGCGAGTGATAGCAGGTTTATTAAAAATGCGGCCCCGAGCGACCAAAGCAGTTGGGAGCTCATAAACGGCGTACAAGTCGAGCAATATTTTGCCCATTTTTGTTTGTATGCCATGCTCCACCTTTTCAAAACGACTTCGAAAAGGAGGATAGAACACAACCCTTAGTTGTACATTAATATCATAGGTTGTGTAAAAAAAAGCCCGCTAACGGGCTCTTTTTTATTATCGCTTTGAAATTAAAGGAGTAATTCGCCTAATAGCAACACGGCGGTTTTCCCGTTCAGGGTTTTGAGTTGAAATTTTAAGATATTGCTCGCCATAACCCTGCGTCACGAGATTTTCAGGTGGGACGTTAAACTCGTCAGAAAGAATGCGTGCCACAGATTCAGCACGCCTGTCAGAAAGACTGAGATTATCGATATCACTGCCGACGGCATCAGTATGACCTTCGACAAGGAACACCTCTCGTGGATTGTGGGCGACAATTTTATTGATGGCCTGTGCAACACGCTCAAGACTGTCGTATTGTGATGGAGAAATTGACCATGAGCCTGTAGCAAAATTTACAGCATTCAAATCAAGTCTACGCGTTCTTTCGCGAAGGCGTGGACTGTAACGCACCTCGTCAAGCGAATAGCTCCGGCTTAAATCTTCAACAGGGGGTGCATTGAGCGTTTCATAAACCACATCCTCCGACGCATCGTCATAATCAACAACATATTCGTCGCGTGGGATAGAAAGACGCGGCGGTGGCAACTGTACAGGCGCGGTGACAAGTCCAATACCCGCGCCTATCACAGCGCCTGCTGCCAAACCTTTGTAGAAATCGCGGTTATCAATAATATTGATTTCAGAACCATCGCGGTCACGTCTGTAACGACGCAACGTCCGTCCATTGACATCGACAATATTGAAAACCTGCGAACCGTCGTGTGTAATTGTTGTTACCACTTCGCCATTCGCGCGTCGATCGGAACTGATGCGACGACCTTCACCGGCAAAACGCGCTGTTTCGTCACTGCGAATTATCGTCTGGTTGTTTTCACGCACAATTACGCGATTTCCAGGTTCTTCAATCAAAGTCTCGTTGCCGATCGTCCGCTGACGACGATGACGTTGCACGTCATCGATTGTATTTGCTTCGGGGCCAGCGGACCTGAATCCCGGAGCAAAACGTGGATCTGACGACGTAGCGGAAGTAGCGCTTTTAGGTGCTGAAGGCATTTCCCCTGCAGGCGCGGTGCTGCTACCCACAGGCAGAGGCGTTGTTGGCGCCGATGGTTGTATGGTTTGTAAAGAACGTCCTGCAGATTCAGAAGCCGCATCAGGTAAAGGTGAAAGTGTTTCACTTTTTTGTTCGGAAGAACGGCGCTCGCGGCTCTGCAGTTCTTCATTAGATTTCAATTTTTCAGATGGCTCATCGCTACGCACTGTTGGCGCAAGCTTTGTCTCTGGTACGGCTTTTGGTTCTACCTTCGGCTCGGCTTGCGGGTTTTCACGCGAAAAGCGTTCTTGCGATGGTTGGGCTTCAGGGGCACGCTGGCGATGTTCGATCGGGGCAGTTTTAACCTCCGAAGGAATAGAAGATTCAGTTTTTTGCTCAATGTTCCGCTGTTCGCGGCGAGGACGCAGGCGCTCTTGGTTTGATGTATTGCCTAAATTATTTTCTCTTTCAGGCGCTGCAGAATACTCCGGCGCAGCCCTGGGAACCGCTTTTTCTTGCTGTGGCCTTGATAACCCATCAGATGGCTGTACGCCTTGTTCAACACTTCTCTCTCGGCGTGGAGCGACAATGCGGTTGCGCAGAGCTGGGCGCTCAGCTTTGTCTTTATCGGCGTTTGAATCAGAGGCGGCGTTTGTCTCTTCTGACTGAGCAATTCGAGTTGGCCAAGAGCCTGGCGTTGTTTGATCTTCAGCTTGGGCAATTGAAGCATCACCGGCATGAGCTGCACTCAGGCTTACTGCGGGAACAGAAACACAGATAAGTAGGCTTGCAATAAAAGATGACGATGATTTGGGCATAAAAGTTCCTCAAAAAACGTGAAAACACAGTTGTTACTGCAGATTGATTTTCAATGATGGTCGCAATATGGCTCAACTTGTCCAAAATCGCGGTATTAAATAAACCTTTGGGCAAAACTGTCGGCATTGTGTTTTACGCTTGTCGTTATTTCGGTTAAGACAAAACCAAAGGACAACTGCCATGAATTCAAAGCCACTTTTCCTCGCCATTCTCACTACGATTGCCCTATTTGCCAGTTTTGTAACGCCGGATGCAAAGGCGCAGGCCGCGCAATGTTCTTTGACGCGCAAGATTATGTTTGGCGGCCTCGATTGGGAATCCAACAGTTTTCATACTGAAGTTGCAAGGTTTATTCTTGAAAAAGGCTATGGCTGCAAAACCGATGTTTTGCCGGGTGCAACAATCCCGATTCTTGGTGGCGTGGTGCGTGGCGATATCGATATTGTCATGGAAGTCTTGCAAAACAGTGCTCCAGAAGTCTGGAACAAGGGGCGCGCTGCAGGCACTGTTCAGGAAGTTGGCATCAACTATCCAGACAGTACCCAGCATTGGTATGTGCCGCGCTATCTTGTTGAAGGAGATGAAGCGCCTGCCAAAGACTTAAAAAACGTTTCGGATCTTGCAAAATACAAAGATTTGTTTCGTGACCCAGAAGAGCCGGCCAAAGGCCGTTTTTACAATTGTATTTCGGGTTGGGAATGCGAAACTGTCAATTCAAAAAAACTGCATGCCTATAAATTGGACGCGAGCTTTGTAAACTTTCGCCCTGGCACAGGCGCAGCGCTGGACGCAGCAATTACAAGCGCCATAAAACGAAAAAAACCAATTGTCTTTTATTACTGGGGACCGACATGGCTTCTAGGAAAGTTCAACAATAATCTTGTTGCCCTTAATGAACCTGTTTTTGATGAGGTGAAATGGAAAGCTCTCAAAGAGGCCAAATCTGAGGCTGATGTAAAAGAAGCGACAGCCTATGCCGTGCTGCCAGTGCTGATCGGCGCCAACTCGGCATTCGCAAAAGAAGCGCCCGAAATTATAGAATTTTTGCATAATTATAAAACAACTGCTGCGCTTGTGTCGCAAGCGCTGGCAGATATGCAAGACAACAAAGCCAGCGCAGCGGACGCTGCCCAGCACTTTTTGAAAGCCCATCCTGAGCTTTGGCAAAAATGGGTGAAAAACGATATTTCTGCACGCGTTACAGCTGCATTGAAATAAACCATGTGGCTTTTTCCTGAATGGCAAACCGCAATTGCGGGAGCAATCAATAAGCAGCTTGATGCTCTGGTCACAAACTATGGCGATGCTTTCGAGCATTTTTCTGCGATGTTGCTCTCCAGCCTTGTGGCATTGGAAACAGCGATGCGCGCTGCCCCGCCTTTATCTGTCATTGCAATATTTACCGCATTTGCAGGACTTGCCTCACGCCGTTGGATGCTGACGCTTTTTACTGCGGCAGGCCTGTGGTTTATTGGTGCGATCGGCTTGTGGGACCAGGCAATGCAGACACTGGCGCTCATCAGCGTTTCGGTAGTATTGGCAATTGTCATTGGTTTGCCGCTCGGTATTTTTGCGGCGCTCAGCCGTATTGCTCATAAAATAATGATGCCGCTTCTTGACCTTGCACAGACAATTCCAAGTTTTGTTTATCTCATCCCAGCCGCAATGCTATTTGGGCTCGGAAAAGTGCCAGCGATCCTTGCAACAGTCATTTATGCTACGCCGCCGCTGATCCGTCTAACCGCGCTTGGCATACAGGAAGTCAACGTTGCAACGCGTGAAGCCTCACGCGCTTTCGGTGCAACGCGCTGGCAAATTCTGAAAGACGTCGAACTGCCTTTGGCTTTGCCGACCATTATGCAGGGTATCAATCAAACAATCCTGCTTTCGCTTTCGATGGTTGTCATTGCATCAATGATTGGCGCGCGCGGCATTGGCGAAGTTGTTTTGCTAGGGCTCCAGCGCAGCGATCCGGGAATGGGATTTATTGGCGGTCTTGGAATTGTTGTTATTGCTATTATTATCGACCGCGTGACACAGGCTTATGGCCGCAGGCTACAAAGTCACAGGATCGAGTCAAACTGATGTCATTGCTTGAAATTAAAAACCTGACGACAATTTTTGGCCGCACGCCAAAAAAATATCTTGCAGATGTTGAGAACGGTATCGGTAAAGATATATTATTGCAAAAACATCAGCATGTCCTCGCTCTTTTCAATATTAATCTCAAAATCAACGCCGGAGAAATTTTTACAGTTATGGGCCTTTCAGGTTCAGGAAAATCAACGCTGATTAGGCACATCAATCGCTTGATTGACCCAACATGCGGCGAGGTTGTAATTAATGGGCATGATATTTTGAAGCTTTCGCGTGCCAAGTTGATTGAACTTCGCCGCAACAAAATGTCCATGGTGTTTCAACGTTTTGGTTTGATGCCGCACCGGTCTGTTCTTGACAATGTAGCTTATGGTCTCGAAGTGCGTGGAATGGAAAAAAAACGGCGGCGTCAGCAAGCTTTTAAATGGCTTGGAAAAGTAGGGCTCGAAAGCTATGCCGCGCGTTTCCCTCGTGAGCTTAGCGGCGGAATGCAGCAACGTGTCGGGTTGGCGCGCGCGCTGGCCTGTCAGACAGACATTTTGCTGATGGACGAGCCGTTTTCAGCGCTTGACCCTATCGTCCGTGCGCAGCTGCAAGACGAGCTTTTACGGCTGCAAAAAGAATATGGAAAAACAATTGTCTTCATCACACATGATCTTGATGAGGCTGCTAAAATTTCTGACCGTATTGCTCTGTTGCAGGATGGGCGCATTATTCAATACGATACGCCGCAAAACATTCTTTCAAACCCAAAAAATGAAAACGTCCGAGCTTTTACGGGCAATGTCAATCTTGCGCGCACACAAACCATTGAGACATTGCTTGTTCCGCCACAACTCGAAATCAAAGACAAAAATGAGGAAGAGGCGACAAATATTTTCTTAAATTCAAAAGCTACAGAGGCCGTTCTTACCGAGCGTGGTCAATATATTCAGACGTTTATTAAAACCAGCGATGGAAATGTATTTAAAAAAAGCAATTCGGCATTGGAAGAAACCCTGAAGATTGAACAGGCTATCCCGATCTTGTTGACTGAAGGCTTTGATATTGCGGTTATCAGCAAGCAAAAAAAGTTTTTAGGTGTTGTTTCACGCAAAAAACTTGGAAGCGTGCTTTTAGACAAAAAATCCTAGATTTGTCCGCGGTTCATATCACGGTCAATAACTGTTGGTGACGACGGACTGTTCGAAAGTCGCGCACGGTATACTTGCAGATTTTCCATCACGCGCATGACGTAGTTTCGCGTTTCTGTAAACGGAATGCTTTCGACCCAATCGATCGCGTCTACATTTTTGTTTCTCGGATCACCAAAACGTTGCAGCCATTCGCGTATACGCCCCGGTCCTGCATTATATGAAGCAATCGTCAAAATGTAGGAACCGTTATTGTCATTAATAAGCTTGTCGAGGTAAGCGGTGCCAAGCTGCATGTTGTAAACGGGGTCTGTTATTTTGCTTGGTTCCCATTTCAAACCACTTCGTTTTGCCATATCGCGTGCCGTTGTCGGAAGCACTTGAAACAGGCCGACCGCACCAGCGCCGCTTTTAATATTAGGGTCAAAAACGCTTTCCTGCCGCGCAATGGCGAGCGCCAATGCCCGCTCGACGCCGTTTGTCGGTGGAATATTTGGAAGGCCGGTTGTCGGGAAAGCATACACGTCAAGCGGCAGGCTTCGGTAAAGTGCTTCCTTTCCGACCGTTACAGCATCGCGAACATCTTTTGTCTGTGTCGCAAGTTCTGCAAGAAGCGTAAGCTCCTGAGGGCTCTTAAGTGTTTTTGAAAGATACTGCATAAACATGTGTGTCTTGCCATTATCATTCATCGCCATAAGCATTTTGAGTGCTCTTACCGCATCGCGCTGCTCAAAGGCTTGCCGTGACGACGCGTCGGCAACTGGCTTGGGTTTGAGCGAAAAAGCGCCATGACCAAGCTTGACGAGCGAGAGCTGACCATAATAGGTCGTCGGATTGCGCGCCGCAGCCTGATAAAAAGTATTTGCATCTGCAGCACGCCCTGACGCTTCCGCCGCACGTCCACGCCAATAAGCACCGCGCGAAGCTGAAATAGGCCGCTCAGCATCCTTTGCCAAGGCAATAAAATGTTTGTCGGCAATCGCTGCATTGTTAAGAAAACGAAGCGCAATCCAACCGGCATGAAATTCCGCTTCCATATTTTCCAATGGGCTTTCAGACGAATGATGCGCAGCAAGACGATAGGCCGCGTTAAAGTCTTTCATCTCGAGCGCGGAGCGCGCAAGAAGCCGGCGCTCAGTCCACCACTCATCGCCATCAACCACAGCCATTGCATCGCTTGGCGCAGCTAACATCAAGTCAATCGCATCTTTGAACCGCTCTTGCCGCCGCAAAAACTGAATGCTTGCAAAAATATAGCCTGGATCTTTGCGAAGGTTAGAGGGAACGGCATCAAGCACGGCACCGGCATTGGCGACGCGTTTGATAACAGCAATGCGCGCATTTGCGAGCGTTACTGCATCGCCGCCCAGTTCTTTTGCAATACGCGATGCTTCGCCGATGTTTTCTTTATAAAGCAATGCATCCATGCGAAACTTCTTGTCGGCATAGCTCACGACGCCTGGAAAGCGCTGCAAAATATCTTTTTCATTCGCGGCTGACATTTTTGCTTTGCGCCAGCATTCGTGAATGAGTTTATTGGCACGGTCAATTTGACCAATTTGCACCATCGCAGCTGCAAGAGCCATATATCCTTGCGGCCATGAAGGAGAGTTTGCTCCAAAATACGAAATGATTTCTTTCGAACCATAATTACCCTGAAGCAGTTCTTGTTCGATCTTGAATTTAAGCGTTCCATCTGTTGGCCATGAAGGATCGTTTACAAAAGATTTTAATTGGGCGAGTGTTGCATGAAAATTTGAGCGATAAAGCGTCCAGCTTAAAAGTTTTTTTGCGGCAACATCGCTGACTTGTGCCTGTATGGCCGCGACTTGCGCAATATCGCCGCGCGCCGCGGCATCCAGACCAGAGCGGAGCGCAGTTAAAGACGTGTTGTATAAAACCTGAGGTGCGGTTGCGATCTCTGCAACAGGTTTTTTAGCAATAACGGGAGCGGGCAAATTAGTATTTTTTAAAACTGGCGGCTGAGCCGCTTTGCTGACAGGCGGATTTTTTGTCGGTGCCACTTTTTTAGACTTGGCCTTTGGATCAACCTTGATCGGTTTCAGACTGGATTTATTTTCTCCCGGTGCAACGGCGGATCGCAAGGTGGCGGCTTTGTGTCTTGAAGCCACAGCTGCATCGCAATATGCTGCACTCCAAACAAACAGTGCTGCTGTGAGCAAAGACAAAACGCCGAAGCCTTGAATCAGTTGTCGAGGGGGCATCTTTATGAAAATGAGGGCCACAACCTTTAAACGGTTAAAAATGATGAGCGAACCACTCACCATGTTAATGTGGTATTTTAACGAAAACCAGATTGTTTTTCATCTATAAACACTTGCAAAAATCTGTTCTCTCGCGCCATTTGGATCAATCAATCCTGTAGAAAGCTATAAAAATGCAATTTTCTGGTTCAATGACAGCCCTCGTAACGCCATTTCGCAATGGATTGCTCGATGAAGCGACGTTTCAGAGTCTTTGCGAATGGCAGATATCGGAAGGCACAACCGCTTTAATTGCATGCGGCACAACAGGCGAAAGCCCCGTTTTGTCTGATGAAGAGCACAAAAGAATTGTAATGCTCTGCGTGGAAACTGCAAAAAAACGTGTGCCGGTCATTGCAGGGGCAGGCGCCAATGATACGTCAAAGTCTGTCAAACTTGCCAAATTTGCAGAAACCGCCGGAGCAGATGCCGTGCTTGTTGTTTGCCCTTATTACAATAAGCCTAGCCAAGAAGGCCTTTACCAGCATTTTAAAGCCGTTGCAGAGGCCACGGCGCTCCCGATTATCCTTTATAATATTCCAGGCCGTTCCGTGGTCGATATGTCTGTCGACACAATGAAGCGGTTGTCGGAGATTAAAAATATAATTGGCGTGAAGGACGCAACAGCCAATCTTGCCCGCGTGACAGAGCAGCGTGTCGCATGCGGCATCAATTTTGTTCAACTGTCTGGCGAGGACGCGACAGCGGTCGCGTTTAATGCGCAGGGTGGCACGGGCTGCATTTCCGTGACATCGAATGTTGCGCCAAAGCTGTGTGCACAAATGCAAACAGCTTGCATGGATGGGCGCTATGACGATGCGCGAAATGTGCTTGATAAGCTTCTGCCTTTAAACGGTGCCATGTTTTGTGAAACCAATCCTGCACCTGCCAAATATGCGCTTTCGCTTTTAGGCAAATGCACCGTGGATGTACGTTTGCCGCTTGTTCCCGTCACTGACGGCGCTAAAAAGCGCATCCGCGAGGCCATGATTGCGACAGGTCTGCTCAGCTGATGGCAAAAAAACCTGTTGAGAAAGGCCGCGTGATTGCCGAGAACAGAAAAGCGCGGTTCAATTATGAAATCGGCGAAACATTTGAAGCCGGTATTTCGCTTGCAGGATCAGAGGTGAAATCATTACGCCTTGGCAAAGCGATGATCGCCGAAAGTTATGCTGACGCAAAAAACGGCGAAATTTTTCTGATCAATGCCGACATCCCTGAATACAACCAAGCCAATCGTGCCAACCATGATCGTCGCCGCATCCGTAAACTGCTTTTAAAACACAAAGAAATCGCCAAATTAAGCGATGCCACCGAGCGTGAAGGCATGACGCTTGTCCCTTTGCGACTGTATTTCAATGCGAGAGGTCTCGTTAAGCTTCTTCTTGCGCTTGGTAAGGGTAAAAAGAGCCACGACAAACGCGATACGATTAAAAAACGCGAATGGCAGCGCGACAAAGCGCGATTGATGCGTGCGCGCTGAGTTCTAAGGCTTCGTGCTGTCGCAGTTTTTGCGCAGTGTTTGAAAAATATCATGAAACATTTTTTCGGTCAGGCGGCCAGTCTGCGTATTGTAGCGTGAGCAATGGTAGCTATCAAAAAGCATTTTTCCATCCGGCAAAAAATGTGAAGCGCCATGCACAAACGGATACGCGCTAAGTTTGAGGCCAAGCGCGCGCAGCAGCGTTTCGTGCGCAATACGCCCTAAGACCACGAAAAATTCCAACGATGTCATTTCATCGAGCACATTCAACAGAAATGGCCGGCATGTTGCAATTTCTTCGGGCAGGGGTTTGTTTTCCGGCGGGACGCAGCGCACAGCATTTGTAATCCGCAAATCGACAAGCTTTAAATTATCGTTGCCATCTGGGTCGAAATTGCCTTTGGCAAAGCCAAATTTGAGAAGTGTTGAATAAAGCAAATTGCCGGCGTAATCGCCGGTAAAAGGGCGCCCCGTGCGGTTTGCACCTTTCATTCCGGGTGCGAGACCGACAATCAGGCAGCGCGCATGATCTGGGCCGAATGATGGTACAGGTGAATTGAACCATTCAGGATATTTATTGCGCGCGCTCTGTCTGTAGGCAACAAGCCTAGGACAAAAAGGGCAGTCGGGGCTTAGCTCTTTTATACTGTGATGAGGCGCAGAATGGGCTGGCTTTTGCGCGCTTTTTTTGACTGCCGTTTTGCCAGACCTTTTTGCGTTACGTGTGGATGACGTCATCCGCGTCAAACGTCCTTGCATCACGGCGAGGCGCAGCTGTTGCTGGATCGCGAACCGCGCGGTCAGTTGCGGGGCGGCCAATTTCATCTGTGAGATCTGCAAGATCAACGAACTGGTCGGCCGCACGACGCAGATCATCTGCAACCATGGGCGGCTGTGTTGTTACCGTTGAAATAACGGTCACTTTTTTGCCTTTGCGTTGCATTGCTTCGGCCAGCTTTTTAAAATCGCCGTCACCGGAGAAAAGCACCATATGATCGATATGATCGGCCATAGAGAGCGCATCTATCGCCAGCTCGATATCCATTGAGCCTTTTACCTTGCGGCGGCCGAGACTGTCATAGAATTCCTTGATCGGCTTTGTTACAATTGTGTAGCCATTGTAATCAAGCCAGTCGATCAGTGGGCGAACCGACGAATACTCTTCAGATTCAGAAAGCGCGGTGTAATAGTAAGCGCGCAGAATGTTGTAATTGGTCTGAAATTTGAGAAGAAGTTTTTTATAATCGATGTCAAAGCCAAGGGCCTTCGCGGTAGCGTAAAGATTTGCGCCGTCAATAAAAACGGCAAGACGCTCATTTGAATGGAAGCGCATTTTTGTAAAGGGTTTGTCATCTATGGGTGTTTTGGCCATTCTTACCTCTGAAATCGATCAAACTATTCAGAAAAGCTAAACTTTTATCTATACCTTTGCAACTCTATGTTGCATTACGCACAAGTAATTCTGGCTTGAGCGCTGTGGCTCAGCTTTGCCCTTGCTTTTATGGCTGATTCTCGATAACGCCTTAGTCAATCTCATTAATTTCAGGAGTTTTCCCCAAAATGGCGCGCGTCACCGTTGAAGATTGTGTTGATAAAGTCGATAGCCGGTTCGAACTGGTGCTTTTGGCAGCCCATCGCGCACGGACTATTTCTTCTGGTGGGGAAATTCTTGTCCCTCGTGACAATGACAAAAACCCGGTCGTTGCTTTGCGTGAAATTGCTGAAGAATGCTTAAGTCCGGGCGATCTTAAAGAAGGGCTGATTCACTCATTGCAGAAATATGTCGAGGTTGACGAGCCGGAAGCAGATGTTGTGCCAATGATCGGCACAAGCGAAGACGATGACACATCGTTTGATCGCATGAGCGAAGCTGATCTTCTACGTGCAATGGAAACCAGCGTGGAGCATATGGCAGCTCATGACAGCCGCTCGTCTTCGGAAGACGACGAGCGCGAATAAGCTGATCTGCGCCTTGCGCAGCACATTACAATCATGATGTTATTGAAAGGCGGCATTTTGCCGCCTTTTGGATTTTTAATCACGCTATGATGCGTCAATTTGAGCTGGTGGAGCGGGTGGCTCGCTACAATCCTCACACAAATGAGGACTTGCTCAACCGTGCTTACGTCTATGCCATGAAAGCGCATGGAAGCCAGCTGCGTGAATCAGGCGATCCTTATTTTACGCATCCTCTTGAAGTTGCGGCCATCCTCACGGACTACAAAGTCGATGATGTAACCATCGCAGCTGCTCTTTTGCACGACGTCGTTGAAGATACGGACAACACGCTTGAAGAAATTCGAACGCTTTTCGGCCCCGAAGTTGCGCGTCTTGTCGATGGGCTAACAAAGCTTAACAAAATCGATCTTGTCTCAAAAAAAGCGACACAGGCCGAAAATCTCCGCAAACTTCTGCTCGCCATCGCCAATGATGTGCGCGTGCTTTTGGTAAAACTGGCTGACCGTCTTCACAATATGCGGACGCTTGGACATACACCGCAGGCAAAACGCGAACGCATTGCGCAGGATACGCTCGATATCTATGCACCGCTTGCCGGCCGCATGGGCATGCAGGATATCCGCCACGAACTTGAAGACATTGCGTTTCGTAATCTTCATCCCAAAGGTTACACGATGATTGAAGAACGCTTGAAAGCGATGCAGCAGCGCAATGCTGATCTGGTCGTGCAAATTGAAAGCGAACTTCATCAGCGGCTTGAGTCATTTCACATTAAAGCCGATGTGAAAGGACGCAAAAAACAGCCTTATTCGATCTGGACAAAGATGGAGCGCCAGTCGATTGCCTTTGAGCAGCTGTCGGACATTTACGGTTTTCGTATCATCGTTGACAGCGTGGAAGACTGCTATCGCACACTTGGGCATGTCCACACGACATGGCCTGTGGTGCCGGGTCGTTTTAAAGATTTTATCTCAACACCAAAAGCAAATGACTATCGCTCAATCCATACCACAGTGGTCGGGCCGGGTCGTCAGCGCGTCGAGCTACAAATCCGCACGCGCGAAATGCATGAGGTTGCCGATTACGGCATTGCCGCGCACGCGCTTTATAAAGAAGGTGCATTCGTGCATACCGGCGAAGATGGGCAGTTGCAGCTTCGGTCAGAAAGCTATGTGTACCAATGGTTGCGGCGCACAGTTGAACTTCTCAGCGATGGTTCAAATCCTGAAGAATTTCTTGAAAATACGAAGCTTGAACTTTTTCATGATCAGGTTTTCTGTTTTACGCCAAATGGACAGCTGATCGTGCTGCCACGCGGTGCGACACCGATTGATTTTGCTTATCATGTGCATACCGATATCGGAAACAGCTGTGTGGGCTGTAAAATCAATGGCCGCGTTGCGCCGCTTGCTTCCGAGCTTGCCAATGGCGATGAAGTCGAAATTGTTACGGCAAAAGACCATCACCCGCCAACGGCGTGGGAAACAATCGTGGCAACCGGAAAAGCGCGTTCTGAAATCCGTAAAGCAACCCGTGCTGCATCGCGCAAGCAATATGCCGCTTTGGGGCTTGGTATCGTCAAACGTACGTTTGAGCGCTATGGAATGAAATACAGTCAGGCCAAACTTGAAGACAGCCTGAAAAAACTGGCACGCCCGACAATTGACGAAGCGCTTGCCGCAGTTGGCCGCGATGAACTTGCGGCAGAAGACATTATCAAAGCGAGCAATCCCGATTGGGAAGATCCGCGCCATGCCAAAAAAGAGCCTTTTGCAAAACCGCAACAGGATGGTTGGGTCGAAGTGAATGCGGGTCGGGGTGTCAGCTTTACAGTGCCAAGCAAAGATGCCGCACGCCCAAAAATCGTGCGTGAGGGCGCTTTGCCAATTCGTGCGTCCGGTAACGATATGCCGATCAGCTTTGCACCTGATGGCGGCGCGGTTCCCGGCGACAAAATTGTCGGAATTTTAATGCCGGGCGAGGGCATCACCATTTATCCAATTCATTCAAAATCTCTTGCAGCATTCGAAAATCAACCCGAACGGTGGATCGATGTCAGATGGGACGCAAAAGAAAGCCTTGATCGTCGTTTTCCGGCCAGCATTATTATTCACTCAATCAACGAGCCCGGATCGCTGGCACAGGTTGCAGGCGTTATCGCTGAAAATGACGGCAATATCGACAATATCAATATGGGGCGCAAATCCCCAGATTTTACGGAGCTGACGATTGAGCTTGAAGTTTTTGATCTCAAGCATCTGAACAGGATTATCAGTCAGTTACGCCTGCGCCCGAATGTCAGCCGGGTGACGCGCGTCAACAGTTGACCTTCAGAACACGTTGGCGCACATAGCTGTTATGACTGAAGATGATGTCATCGAAGAATTCCGCGCGGCGGGCGCATTGCTTGAAGGCCATTTTGTTTTAAGCTCTGGTCTTCACTCGCCTGTTTTTTTACAAAAAATGTTTGTGTTCATGGATCCAGAACGCACGGAGCGACTGTGCAAAGCATTGGCCGCAAAAATTACAAAGGCTTTTGGCCAAGTTGATTTGATTGTATCGCCTGCAATGGGCGGCATTATTCCAGGCTATGAAACAGCCCGTCATCTTAAAGCAAAAGCGATTTTTGTAGAGCGCGAAAACGGCAGTTTTGTTTTGCGCCGCGGCTTTGAAATTCCAGATGGTGCGCGCACAGTTATGGTCGAAGATATTACGACCACAGGGCTTTCGGCACGAGAATGTCTTTCTGTTTTAAAAAAGACTGGAGGTAATATTTTAGGTGCGGCCTGCCTTATTGACCGCTCTAATGGCACGGCCGATGTTGGTCTACCTCTTGTCGCGCTGGCGACATTGAATGTTCCAGCTTATGCGCCTGATGCAGTGCCGCCTGCGCTGGCATCTGTTCCTGCTATCAAGCCCGGCAGTCGCGGGCTGGATGCGTCATGAGCAGACTTCGTCTTGGTGTCAATATTGACCACGTTGCCACCTTGCGCAACGCACGCGGGGAGCATTTCCCTGATCCGGTATTGGCTGCACAGCTGGCGATTAAAGCCGGAGCTGATGGGATTACCGCGCATTTGCGTGAAGACCGCCGCCACATCCGCGATGCAGATATGTTCGGTCTCAAAAAAGCACTTGGCAAGGTGCCGCTCAATTTTGAAATGGCTGCCACAGATGAAATGATTGCACTTGCTGTGCAGATCAAGCCCCATGCCTGCTGTCTTGTCCCCGAAAAACGCGCAGAGCGGACAACAGAAGGAGGGCTTGATGTTGAAGGTGCTTTTGATGCGCTAAAACCAAAAATCGAAGCACTGCGTTCCAAAGGTATCAGGGTTTCACTTTTTATAGAACCCGCAAAAGCACAGATTGATGCCGCCGCGGCTTTGGCTGTGCCGGTTGTTGAATTTCATACAGGCGCGTTTTGTCATGCCATTGAGGCAGGCGATGATGCAGCGGCCGATGTGTTGATAGGTGCATTGCGTGAGGCATCTGTTTATGCACATGCAAAAGCGCTTGAGCCGCATGCCGGACATGGCATCACTTTTAAAAGTGTCAGGAAGATCGCCGCCCTGCCATATATTGCCGAATTGAACATCGGCCATTTTTTGATCGCTGACGCTGTCTTTAATGGTCTTCCACAATCAATTCAGACGATGCGCAGGCTGATGGACGAGGCATGCACATGATCATTGGGCTTGGCACCGATCTTTGCGACATTCATCGCTTCACCAAAGTGCTCAACCGTCATGGTGAGCGTTTTCTGGCAAGGGTTTTCACGCTTGAAGAGCGCGCTTATGCGGAGCGCCGTCCGGCAAATTTTGCGGCCACCTTGGCCAAGCGTTTTGCGGCGAAAGAAGCCATGTCAAAAGCCTTGGGCACCGGCATGAGCGCAGGCGTGCGCTGGCGCGATATTGGCGTCGTGCGGGCGCAATATGGCCCGCCGACAATTACCCTTTCGGGTGCCGCTTTAAAACGGCTTGAAATGCTGACGCCGAAAGGGATGAAAGCACATATTCATGTCAGCCTGACGGATGAAATGCCACTGGCGCAGGCCCATGTTATTCTTGAAGCTGTCCCGCTTTAAGATTGCGTCAGAACGGGCTGGCAGCTATAGCAACACTTTAGATAGTGCAAGGCCATGACAGAATCTCACATCCCCGTACAAACAAACGATAACGCCCGTAAAACGCCAAAAAAGAAAGGCGGCTTTTTTGAAACGGTTGTCGTTATCATTGAGGCGCTGGCAATCGCTCTGTTCATCCGCACCTTTTTGTACCAACCATTTAACATTCCGTCGGGTTCAATGAAGGGCAATCTTCTGGTCGGCGATTATCTTTTCGTATCGAAGCTGACTTACGGATATTCAAAACATTCGTTTCCGTTTTCAGTGCCGTTGTTTCAGGGGCGTGTTTTTGAAGGTGCGCCAAAGCGCGGCGATGTGGTTGTTTTCAAAACACCTAAAGACAATACGACAGATTATATCAAACGCGTGATCGGTCTGCCGGGGGATCGCATCCAGATGATCCGTGATGTGCTTTACATCAACGGCAAAGCCATTCCGCGCACACGCATCGAAGATTTTGAAATGGAAGACGCTTTTGGCCAGATGATCAAAGTGCCGCAATATCGTGAAACTTTGCCAGAGGGCAGAACCTATTCAGTTCTCGATATTACGCCCAACGGTTATCTTGACAATACGGAAGAGTATCTTGTTCCGGCAGATCATTATTTCATGATGGGTGACAACCGCGACAATTCGAGCGATTCCCGCGTGATGAATGATGTAGGCTATGTGCCAAAGGAAAATCTGGTCGGGCGTGCCGAAATTATTTTCTTTTCCGTCAAGGAAGGCGAGCCCGCTTGGATGATCTGGCAATGGCCGTGGACAGTGCGCTGGAACCGGATTGCCAAAACGATCCAATGAGCGCTTCGAAAACTGATAAAGCACTTTTTGAAACGCTTGGTTATACTTTTCGGCAGTTACCGCTTTTACGGGAGGCCTTGACCCATGCGAGCCACAGCACCAGCGCAAAAGATAAAACCTACGAGCGTCTTGAATTTTTAGGTGACCGCGTTCTTGGGCTATGTATCGCCGATGCGCTTTATCAGCAAAATCCAGACGCACAAGAAGGCGAGCTTGCGCCGCGCCATACGTTTCTTGTCCGCGCCGAAACCTGCGCCAAGGTTGCGACCGATCTCGATCTTGGTTCGCATTTTATTCTTGGCTTGAGCGAGTTGCAATCTGGCGGCCGCTCCAAATCAGCGCTGCTTGCTGATGTGTGTGAGGCCATTATTGGTGCCATCTACATTGATGGCGGCTATGATGAAGCCAAAGCATTTGTCGCCCGCGCATGGAAGCCTTATTTAGAGCATACGCCTGAGCAATTGCGCGATGCAAAAACTCTGCTTCAGGAATGGGCGCAAAGCCGGACTTACGGCCTGCCTCTTTACACGCTGGTGAAGCGTGACGGGCCTGACCATGCGCCTGAATTTGTGATGAAGGTTGAAGTCGATACGCTGAAGCCCGAGAAAGGCAAAGGCGCGACCAAGCGCCATGCCGAACAAGAGGCGGCAGAAAAACTGATGAAACGCGAAGGTGTGTGGCCGGTATGAATTTCGAAGAGGGTATGCGCTGCGGTTATGCAGCGATTTTAGGCGCACCAAATGCCGGTAAATCGACATTGGTGAATGCGCTTGTCGGCTCGAAAGTCACGATTGTCAGCCGCAAAGTGCAAACAACGCGTTTCATTATTCGTGGCCTGATGATGAAAGGCAAAACGCAGATTATTTTTGTCGATACGCCCGGTATTTTTGCACCCAAACGCAGGCTCGACCGCGCGATGGTGCGCTCGGCATGGAGCGGGGCAGGTGACGCCGACATTTCGGCGCTGCTTATTGATGCCAAGCGCGGCTTCGACAGTGAAAACATGGCCATCGCCGAAAAACTGAAAGAACGCGGCGGGCGTCGTATCCTGATCCTCAATAAAATTGATATGGTCATGCGCGACCAGTTGCTGGCTCTCGCGGCCAAAGGCCAAGAAGCGCTTGCGCCAGAAGCCGTATTCATGGTGTCTGCCACAAAAGGCGATGGCTTGAAAGAGATCACCGCTTTTCTTGAAAATGAATTGCCAGCAGGGCCGTGGCTTTATCCTGATGACCAGCTGTCTGACCTGCCAATGCGCATGCTGGCCTCGGAGGTCACGCGTGAAAAACTTTTTGACCGCCTACATGAGGAACTGCCGTATTCTCTGACGGTCACAACCGATGCATGGGAGCATAAAAAGAATGGCGATGTTCGCATCGACCAGACAGTTTTCGTTGAACGCGATGGCCAGAAAAAAATCGTTCTTGGTAAAAACGGGGCGATGATCAAGGCAATTTCAATGGCAGCGCGTAAAGAGATAAGCGCGCTAATCGAGATGAATGTGCATCTGTTTTTGCACGTCAAAACACGCGAGAACTGGTCAGATGATCCCTCGCACTATCGCGAGATGGGACTGGATTTCAAAGATTAGAGCGATTTTATCGCTTGTATCGGTCCAAATAATTTCTCAAAATTCTTTTTTAAAGACACATCGACGTCGTGCATTGATGTTGTCAATCCCAGATCAGCAAAGCTGGTCACGCCATGCTCTAGAATTCCACAAGGGACAATGCCGTCAAAATGGCTGAGGTCGGGCTCGATATTGATCGAAATGCCATGGAAACTCACCCATTTGCGCAAGCGGATGCCGAGCGCGGCGATTTTGTCGTCTCTCGAGTTTTCGCCACTCGCGCGGCGCGCTTGGTTGAGGTCGTTGCGTGCGACCCAAACGCCGACGCGCTCGCACCGCTTTTCCCCCCTGATATGGAAATCCCATAAAGTCGAGATCAGCCAATCTTCCAAAGCCTGCACATAAGACCGCACATCGCGGCCACGCTGGTTGAGATCAAGCATTGCATAGGCCACCCTCTGCCCGGGCCCATGATAGGTGAACTGGCCGCCGCGGCCGCTTTGATGAACGGGGAAACGAGCATCAAGCAAATCGCGAGGATTGGCAGACGTGCCGGCCGTGTAAAGGGCAGGGTGCTCAAGCAGCCAGACGGCCTCAATGGCGCTGCCGTCAATAATCTGGGCAACCCTTGCCTCCATACGCGCAATCGTTTCGGCATAGGGCGCAAGTCCATGTATGACGATCCATTCAACAGGCTGTTCATCGCTTCGAAAGAAGGTGCGGGCGGGTTTTTCAAGCATTTGTTAACCATATAGGCCCGAAGGTAGTCAGGTATGAAAATTCGGGGATTCGATGTCTGAAATTGGTGAGACGCTCGACAATGTCAATGTCGATATTGAAGTCGTGCTTGGCTCGACCAAAATGCCTGTTCACCAAATCCTGCGAATGGGGCGCGGCGCTGTCATTGAGCTGAACGCCACCGAAATGGACGATGTCATTGTTATGGCGAATAACACACCCATCGCCAAAGCGGGTATTGTTGTCAATAATGGCCATATCGGCATCACAATCACCAAGCTCTTGAAGCGTCTGCAGGCTGCAGGCGAGGACGCCAGTCTGGGGGATGAAGTGTCCGAAGAATCCAAGCCTGCCGATGCGCCTGATGAGGCGAAGACTGAGAAAACGGACGACAGTTTTGATCTCGATAGCGCCGGGCCTGTAGAGCCTGAGGCTTAATCCAAAACATCAAATATATAAAAGTGGTGCGGTCGAGAGGACTCGAACCTCCACGAATTTCTTCACAGCGACCTCAACGCTGCGCGTCTACCAATTCCGCCACGACCGCACAAGGTTTTAGTGATTAGCGTAGGATGAGGCCGCTGACAAGCACCTCAAAACACTTCATTTGCTCAAAATTCGAGAAATAAAAAGATTAATTGACGCGGAAAGAGTTGAAGATTGAGTTGAGCAGATATTCAGACGAGGCCGGGCGGTGGTGTGAAATATAAGACGGGCTCGCGACAATATACTGTCCTGCAGGCTTGCGGTTTAAGAGGCCTGCGGGCGCGCTGTCATCGCTGTCATTGTCATGCTGACGGCGATACATTGCCAGACGTGTCCTTTGATCGCGTTTTGTAACCTTGGGGCGTCTTAAACTTCGACGTGTATCGTCATCGGTTTTGACCTCGGCCGTCTTGACCGCTTCTGTTTTTGCTTCTGCTGCAATCAAAACTGGATCGGTCTCTGGCACTGTTTTGGCTTCGGCATGCACTGGTAAAGCCGCGACGCTTGGCTCATCTTCTTTTGCAAAGCGAGCTTTTGCCTCGGCGATTGCCGTATCGACATCATTCTCAGATGAAAGTTTTGCATGTGCGGCAGTTTTCAACTGCGGTTTTGCCGCCTCAGGCGCAGCCGAACCAATATCAAAATGGCCGTTATGTGTGGAGCGAGGGAAGTGTGTGGCCGCAACCAGGTCGTCAGTCGATGTCGCCGCAATTGTCAGCGTCTCAGGCTGCGGCATTGAAGCAGGCATTACATGAACGATTTTATAGCCTTCACTTTTCAGGCGGCCCAGAAACTCAGGCAGCATTTTGACGGTGCGTGGTTGGATGTCATGAAGAAGAACAATGCCTTTGCGCTTTTCGCTGATCTGTTTCATCACGCGGTTGAGAACATCCTTGCCGGTGTAATCGCGCTTCCAATCACCCCCTTCAGCATCAATTGAAAAAATGGCCATGCCCTTGGCTTCCATCTTTGCCCGCAATTCGGGTTTGTCGGTGAGGCCGGGAAAACGAAAGAATGGCGCTGTTTTGTTTTGTGCTTTAGAGGTTTTCAGCGCTTTGTCGATAGCCGCAATGCCGTTATCAATTTCACCATTGCCATCAAAGGCATCGGCGGGAAGATTCATGTTGTGTGTCAGCGTGTGGCTGCCGATTGTGTGCCCATCTTCGGCAAGCTTCCGGACAAACTCAGGATAAGAGGCGGCATTCCGTCCAACCAAAAAAAAAGTGGCCCGCACGCATTGCTCTTTCAAAATGGCACGCACTTTTTCCGAAAAAATAGGCAGCGGACCATCATCGAATGTCAGGACGATTTCCTTGTCGGCCAGCGGCAGGTCATGGTGGTATTGCTCCCCCAATGCCATCCCTTTGCTGGTGTCGAGCGACATGACGCGGGATGTTCCAATCGCTTCAGGATTTGCCGCGCAGCCGGCCGCCATCGCAGAATGCGAAATGCCCAAAGCGGCAAGTGCCACCAAACCCATAATAACCCGTTGCCGCATCGCGCTTCACCCGTCCCCCAAAGACAATGCCTCATTATGCTTAAAGAAAGGTTGTTTCAAGCACAGTTGATGCCTGCTTCGGCTTGTCTCGATAGGCTTTGTTGGCTTAAGCCTTGGGAATGCAGTTTTATATGGAACAGGTGATGGCAGAGGTGGAGGGCAAAGCGAGCGGCGCTGGCCTGCCGCCGTTGCGCGACAGTGAGGGGCATATTGACCCGGCATTCCTGACCGCCGTTTCTGCAACCCTTGGCTCCGGTGATGGAGCGCATCTGGCTTTGCTCGCAGGCGACCTTCACGAGGCAGACCTAGGTGATCTTCTGGGCGTTTTAATCCCTGTCGAGCGCCAGCAATTTATCGCCCTTTTAGGCCAAAATTTCGATTTTAACGCCCTGACCGAAGTCACAGACACGCTTCGTGAGGAAATTCTCGAAGATTTGCCCAACGAGCTTATCGCCGACAATCTGCGCGATCTCGATAACGACGACGCTGTCACCATTCTGGAGGATATGACCGAGGAGGACCGGGTCGATATTCTGGCGCTGATGCCGCTGGGTGAGCGTATCAAGCTTCAACGCGGCCTTGATTATGATGAGGGAACAGCCGGTCGTCTGATGCAGACCGACTATATCGCTGTCCCGCCTGAATGGACGGTCGAAAAAACGATACAGTATTGCCAGACCACCCAAAATCTGCCCGATGATTTTTTTGAAATCTTTGTCATCGACAATGAATTCAAACTGCTTGGTGAAGCAACCCTGAACAGCATTTTGCGTGCCGACAAAGGCGCAACCATCGGCTCGCTGATGCAAGTGCCCAAACACGCGTTTAATATCGACGCCGATCAGGAAAAAGTCGCGCGCACCTTCCAGCGCTACAATCTTGTTTCGGCGCCAGTCATCGACGACAAAGACAGGCTGGCCGGCGTTGTCATGATCGACGATATCGTCGACGTTCTCGAAGAAGAAGCCGATGCCGACATTAAGGCATTGGGCGGCGTCAAGGCCGATGAAGAAATTGGCGATACCGTTTTCAAGATCGCGCGTGGTCGTTTTTCATGGTTGTTCATCAACTTGATCACGGCCATTGCTGCATCGGCTGTCATCGCCCTTTTCGAAGGCTCATTACAAAAAATGGTGGCGCTTGCCGTTCTTATGCCAATTGTTGCCAGCCAAGGCGGCAATGCGGGCACGCAGACAATGACGGTCGCGGTTCGCGCGCTGGCGACGCGCCAGCTTCGCAGCGCAAATACCTGGCGTATTATTATGCGTGAATTGTCAGTTGGATTTTTAAACGGGCTCGCTTTTGCAATCATCACCGGCCTTGTCGCCGCCTTCTGGTTTTCAAAACCGCAGCTTGGTTTTGTGATTGCAATTGCAATGCTGGCCAATATGCTTGCCGCCGCGCTGGCGGGAATTGCTATTCCAATCGTGCTTGAAAAAGGCGGTGCAGATCCCGCAGTGGCGTCTGGCACGTTCGTCACCACCGTGACGGATATCGTTGGCTTTTTTGCATTTCTTGCAACAGCAACTTTGTGGTTCAAGCTTTAAAAAAATTTACAAAAGATCCTGTCCTACAGTGTTTACGTAGTTCTCTTTCAGCTTTTCAAAATTATTGGATGTGTCGCCTGTTTCAGTCTGCAGTGCCATATCACTGTCAAAGCGCTGCAATTGAGATTTGAAAAAACGTTTTAATAAACTATTGTCAATTTCGATTTTCGTTGAAATATTTTCAATACAGGATGGGCAATGCGTTTTTACGTTCGACTGATCAGCAACGAAATCCCAAAAATTTTCCCATTCGGTTCCATCGATAAGTTGCGCATTACTTTGTGGGCTTAACTCGGGGTCTTGTGTCCGCGATTTTGTATTCGTGTTTATTAAAGCGAAAAGCGTATGCGCATTTTGTTCAATAAGAGAGGGATTAAGCTTTTTCAAAAGATCAACAAATTTTGTTTCGTTAATTGCAATCTCATCGCCGTAAAATGAGTTTTGAGTCTTTAAATCTGAATAAGATGGTAAGATAATTTTCATTTTCTTTTCCTCATTCGTAAAATAAGAAGGTCATACGCAATGCTTGAAATGTCAGGCCATAAACTCAAAAACTAGCCATAGCAGAATTATAATTTTTACTATAGCAAAAATAAGGCGAGGCGCAAAATATTGAGGAATGAAATGTCACAAACTGGTCATACGGCTTTCAATTTTGATCTTGGCGAAACTGCCGACAGCATTCGTGAGGTGGTCCGCGCTTTTGCGAACGAAAAAATTGCGCCGCTTGCCGACAAGATTGACCGCGAGGACTGGTTCCCGATCGAGTTGTGGCCGCAGATGGGCGCTCTGGGACTTCACGGCATCACTGTAGAAGAAGAATGGGGCGGAGCCGGCCTTGGCTATTTAGAGCATTGCATCGCCATGGAAGAAATCTCGCGCGCCTCTGCGTCAGTTGGCCTGTCTTACGGCGCGCATTCAAATCTTTGCATCAATCAGATCCGCCGCTGGGGCAATGAAGCGCAAAAGAAAAAATATTTACCTGAACTGATCGCGGGAACACATCTTGGGGCGCTTGCCATGTCGGAAAGTGGTGCCGGCTCTGATGTTGTGGGAATGCGCTGCCGTGCGGATAAAACATCGGAAGGTTTCGTACTCAACGGCACGAAAATGTGGATCACAAATGGCCCACAAGCCGATACGCTCGTTGTTTACGCAAAAACGGATATTGAAGCTGGCTCAAAAGGAATCACGGCTTTTTTGATTGAAAAATCTTTCAAGGGATTTTCTGTGGCGCAAAAGCTCGACAAGCTCGGAATGCGTGGCTCGGAAACCGGGGAACTTGTTTTCAGTAACTGCGAGGTTCCGTCAACGAATGTTCTTGGCGAAGTGGGGCAGGGTGTTAAAATTCTGATGTCGGGTCTCGATTATGAGCGCACAGTTCTGGCGGCAGGGCCTCTGGGCATTATGCAGGCCGCGCTCGATCTTGTTGTGCCTTACGTGCAGCAGCGCAAACAGTTCGGTAAAGCCATTGGCGAATTTCAACTTGTCCAAGGCAAGCTTGCCGACATGTATGTGGGGCTTAACGCTTGCAAAGCCTATGTTTATGCTGTTGCCAAAGCTTGCGACCGGCATGAAACAACGCGGCAGGATGCCGCAGGTGCTATTTTGTATGCCGCCGAAAAGGCAACACTGACTGCGCTCGATGCCATCCAGCTTCTTGGTGGAAATGGCTACATCAATGAATATCCGGCGGGTCGTTTGTTACGCGATGCCAAGCTTTATGAAATTGGTGCGGGCACGTCTGAAATTCGCCGAATGTTGATTGGCCGAGAGTTATTGGCGCAAGCAGGAAAATGACAACGCAAATCACCGATTTGACAGATTACAAAATGTTAGGCGCTGAATTAAAAACGCCTTGCTACACCATGCTTCATTTGAGGTATTGGTAAAAATATATTTTGGAGAAAAACTATTTAATCAGATTAAATAGCTTTAATAAAAAATGCTGCCATCATTGTTGATAGCAACATTTTATAAATTTAGAGATTTTTGCTAGCTTGCTTTTTTAATATCCTGTTTCGGTTTCAGGCTGGAAGGCGCTTCTTCATCAAGAACAGATGACAGCATCCAATTGTTTTTCTTGTGCGCTCGCAGGCGATCTACCGCAAGATCGGCCGTTGCTGGATCATCGTGCTTTTCAGAAATGTCTGAAATCTCTTTCCATGTGTTGAGGATGATAACCTGACTGTCACGAAGATCCCGAACCATTGTGTCTTCGTCAGAATTTTCATCGCCGTCTTTAATCGAAGATGTTTTTAGAAATGAATGAAGACTTGCAGGTGTTTTTGAACCGAGTGTGCGTAAATGTTCTGCGATAACATCGACTGCGTCCTGCAAATCTTCGTATTGTTCTTCAAAAAGCAGATGAAGCCCACGAAAGTTCGGGCCAGTGATGTTCCAGTGATAGTTTTGTGTTTTGATGTAAAGCGCATAGCTGTCAGCCAGCCCTTTGATCAGGGCAGCGGCGACGGGATTGTTTGAAGGCATATCATTACTCCGAGATTGTCATGAGCAAACCACCAGTATTGCAATCAGTTCCGTGAAAAGCTCCAAAAACGCTCCATGCGCAATTGAAGCCGTTGATATGTTAGCCAAGAATTTTCTTTGACCACCAGCCTTTGCGATCGCTTTTGACAGGTGCGTCATTGCTTTCTGGCAAATCAGGGATGCGTGGCATGGTTTGAGGCGCATCATCGTCGTTTTGAGAAACAAGCTGTGGTTTGGGCGCTTCCTTCACATTCTCCGGTGCCTTTACAGCCTCGTCACCGCCACCACTGCTGTTCTCGTCTGCTGTGTTGCGCTTGCGGCGCGGCGTGCGGCGTGGCCGTTCTTCATTACGTGTTGGGCGCTGCGGGCGTTCATTGCTACGTTCAACTTTCGCCTCGCTGCTGTCATTGTCACTTTCGTCAGCAGAATGCGACGGGTTGACCTCATCGCCACTGGAAGGTTGATCATCGCTGCCTGATACAGCCTCACCTTCGGCACCATTGCGATTACGTCCCCGGCCACCACGGCGGCGTCGGCGCCTGCGCGGATTGCCATCTTCGCCTTCACTGTCACGCGGTGCACGATCTTCGCGCGGTGGACGGTCTTCGCGCGGCGCGCGTGTTTGAACAACCGGTTGCTCTTCGCCTTCCTCATCCATTTCGATATCTGAAGCGTCGACGCTGTCAACGCGGACGCCAGACGAACGGTGTTGCTTTGAAGGCCCGCTGCTTAACCCGCGTTCTAAAAGATAAGGCGTTCCGGCGGGCAGGGTTTCATCAGCCTCGATCTGGACGGAAACGCCAAAGCGCTGTTCCAGTTCTCCCAAATGGGCGCGCTTCTGGTTGAGGACGTAAAGCGCAACAGGCGTGCGTGCACGCAAGACCAGATTGTGCGAACGATCTTGCAACAAGCGCTCTTCTATCACCCGCAGAATTTGCAAGGCACTTGAGGACGGCGAGCGCAGATGGCCTGTGCCGTTGCAATGCGCGCAGACATCGGTTGTTGATTCAAACACGCTGGCACGCAAGCGCTGGCGCGACATTTCCATCAAACCAAAATGTGAGATCCTTCCCACTTGAATGCGGGCGCGGTCATGTTTCAGGCAATCTTTAAGTTTGCGCTCAACCGCGCGGTTGTTTCGGTGCTCTTCCATATCGATAAAATCGATCACGACCAGACCTGCAAGATCACGCAAGCGAAGCTGGCGTGCAATTTCTTCGGCAGCTTCCAGATTTGTGCGTAGCGCCGTGTCCTCGATATTATGTTCTTTGGTGGAACGGCCCGAATTGACGTCGATCGCGACAAGGGCTTCGGTCTGGTTCAAAACAATATAGCCGCCCGAGCGCATATGCACCTGCGGCTGGAACATCTGGTCAAGCTGCGCTTCAACCCCGAATTTGCTGAACAAAGGCACGCTGCCATTATAAAGCGCCACATTGTCTTCATGCGACGGCATTAGCATTTTCATAAAGTCTTTGGCTTCACCATGCGCCGTTTCGCCCGCGACATGAACTTCATCAATGTCCTTATTGTAAAGATCGCGGATCGCGCGCTTGATGAGCGAGCCTTCTTCGTAGACAAGGGCAGGCGCCTGGCTTTCTAATGTCAGCTCAGCGACATTTTCCCAAAGGCGCATCAGATATTCAAAATCGCGTTTGATCTCGACTTTCGTACGCGCCAGACCGGCGGTGCGCACAATCATGCCCATGCCTTCTGGCACTTCAACTTCCTCAGCGATTTCCTTCAAGCGGGCGCGGTCGGAACCATTTGTAATCTTGCGTGAAATGCCACCACCGCGCGCCGTGTTTGGCATCAAAACCGAATAACGACCGGCAAGTGAAAGATAGGTTGTAAGGGCAGCGCCTTTGTTGCCGCGCTCTTCTTTGACAACTTGCACAAGAATAACCTGACGGCGTTTAATGACTTCCTGAATTTTATAACGACGCGGCGCAACGCGCTGCGCGCGTGGCATTTCTTCGCTAACATCGTTGTTGCCACCGACAGCTTCAACACTGTCTTCTTCGCTTTTTGTTTCAACGTCGTCGCTGTCTTCGTCTTCCTCTTCATCGCCGCTGCCTGCTGTTTCAGATGATGCCTCAGCATCATCGTCTTCACTTAGCGTTGCTTGCGATGTGTCATCGCTATGGTCTTGCGATGTATCGACGCTTTGCACATCATCGTCTTGCACGGTGTCATTGTCTTGCGGAAGTTCGTTGTCATCGCCATCCATAACAGCGACGATGTCAATCATGTCCTCAGGCGTGGCATTTTCAAGTGCCTCATTGTCAGGCATCTCATCATTGGTGTTTTCAGAGACTGAAGCATCACTGTCACGATTGGCAGCCATGCGCTTGCCGCCGCGTTCATTGCGGCCCCGTCCATTGCGTGGGCGGCGTCCACGGCCTTTTCCGCGCTCATTGCGCTCTTCATGTTCTGCGTTGCGCTCTTCGGCATAACGCGCCTCTTCTTCAATCAGCGCTTGCCGGTCTGCAACAGGAATTTGATAATAATCAGGATGGATTTCGCTAAACGCCAGAAATCCGTGACGGTTTCCACCATAGTCAACGAAAGCGGCCTGAAGCGACGGTTCAACGCGCGTCACCTTTGCAAGATAGATATTTCCACGAAGTTGTTTTCGGTTTGCGCTTTCGAAATCGAACTCTTCGACGCGGTTACCGCGCACCACCGCGACGCGCGTTTCTTCCGCGTGCGTTGCGTCGATCAACATTTTGTTTGCCATGATATGTTCCTTCTATGCGCCGCGATATTGCCTTGCAGAAAAGGCGGAGGCGCAATTGTGTGAGAGATGAGGAAATTTCGGACAGAAGGCCGCGCGCGTTTTGCAGCACAAGGCTGACAAAAAGATCGGTCGCGCTCGAAAGCTGAAAAGCAGCTTTATAATGAGCGGATCTAGCGCAGGCGATCATGCCAAAAACTCCAAGGTGTGAACCGTTGAGGTTCAGTCGCGGCGGGACTGCCGCGCCTCGGGTGAAAAGGACTGCCATCTTTCCATTTGCGACTATCGCAAACTCTGCCGGAAAACCGCCCCACCACGCTCGAACGGCAAAAAGCCAGAAGCGGGGGGCAGCGGACGTCGCTTGAAACCCTTCCTTCTTACATGAGGCATTTTGCGCCAAAGTCAACCTTGCATGCGTGCCATCTGCCTTTCATACAGGGTCGGGAGCGCTGGCCAAATCAACCCTTTTTCTGCTTTAACCCCTTCACAAGCCCTAACCGCTAGACTTTGTGCCATGATGCGACGTTTTATCTCTTTTGCCTCAATTCTCGGGTTTGTCCTTTTAAACGGGACAGCAGCCAAGGCCGACCCCAAGCTTCTCATCTCCGGCGTCGCGATCGAGCAGAAGGACAAACAGACTGTCTTGACCATTCAGGCGAGCCAGTCGCCTGTCATTAATGTGTTTGCATTGGCTGACCCAGCACGGATCATCATTGATCTGCCGGATGCTGATTTTAATATCGCGCGCGCTAAAGCCGATAAAAAAAGCGTTATCAAAAACTATCGTTTCGGGCATTTTGCCGAAGGCCAGTCCCGCATGGTCTTTGATATTTCCAGGCCCGTCGTGATTGGTGATGTCAACGTCGTATCTAGGGCTGAAGGCGAACCTTACAAAATTACGATCGAATTGAATGCCGCATCAACAGCTGAATTCAATGCCATGGTTGAAAAGCGCGCCGACGCGTTAAAAACGCCTGCACAGGTCGCAATAGCAGACAAACCCATTGCCGAAGGCGCGGCAAACCTGCCTTTAATTGTTCTCGATGCGGGTCATGGGGGCATCGACAGCGGCGCCAACGGCTCAGACGGCTCTTATGAAAAGCATGTCACGCTGTCTTTGGTGAGACATGTGCAGCATGAACTTGTCGCAACAGGGCAGGTGCGTGTTCTGCTGACACGCGACAAAGATGTGTTCGTGCCTTTACATCAAAGGCGGGAAATTGCGCAAAATGCCAAGGCCGCGCTTTTCATGTCGATCCATGCGGACAGTTTTGGCCGCCAGAAAGAAAGCCCGCGAGGGGCTACCGTTTATACCTTGTCTGAAAAAGCATCCGACAGCACTGCGGCCGCATTTGCCGAGCGCGAAAACAGTGCTGACGAAATTGCGGGAATCGACAATAAAAAAGACAGTCCCGAAGTTGCTGATATTCTATTCGATCTGATGCAGCGGGAAACCAAAAGCTTTTCGACCAGCTTTGCCCATCATCTGACGACCGAGCTAAAGGACCAGATTGTCCTCAATAACAACCCGCGGCGTGCGGCCGGTTTCATTGTCCTCAAAGCGCCTGATGTCCCCTCCGTGCTCCTTGAAATGGGTTATCTGTCAAACGAGGCAGACCGCAAACTCATGCAGAGCGAAGACTGGCAGGTCTCCGCCAGCAAGGCCATCAGCAAAGCCGTTTTGGCCTTTTTGGAACAAAGTCAGGTGACAGGTGCAACGCTTCCAATTTTGCCAGCTGAAACAGGCAAATAACCCTTTTAAACCCTTGTAGCGCAACCGCCGATTCATGCTAAAACGTCGGTTATCGGCTTTGCGTCACGCTTATGCCAGAATCACGTTCAATGTCTGTCTGAACGTAGTCAAAGGGTCGGGACGTTGCGGTTTCCAAGATTTTTAGGATTTCTTTTCTCAGTCGCGACGATGCTTTTCCTCGTTGTGGCAGCTGGCGTTGCTTATGGCATCTGGTATTTTGACCGCAACCTGCCAAATTATGACGCTCTCAAAAAATATGAGCCGCCTGTGACAACGCGCTTTCATGCGGGTGACGGAACACTGATTGCGGAATATGCGCATGAGCGCAGGCTGTATATGCCGATACAGGCCATTCCGAAACTTGTTGTCCATGCCTTCGTCGCCGCTGAGGACAAAAATTTCTACAATCACCAAGGCGTTGATTTTGAAGGCGTGATGCGCGCTACGATTAACAATTTGCGCAACTGGGGCGACAAGCGTCCTGAAGGCGCATCGACGATCACCCAGCAGGTCGTCAAGAATTTTATCGTCGGCAATGAGACAACGCTGGTGCGGAAGGTCAAAGAAGCCCTTTTGTCGATGCGTATTGAATCTGTGTATTCCAAAGAAAAAATTCTTGAGCTTTATCTCAACGAGATCTTTCTTGGGTTCAATTCATATGGTGTTGGTGCGGCATCGCTGGCCTATTTTGACAAATCTGTTCAGGAATTGACAATTCCAGAGGCCGCTTATCTTGCCGCGCTTCCTAAAGGGCCTAACAATTATAATCCTTACAAATATACGCAAAAAGCAGTCGACCGCCGTAACTATGTAATCGACCGCATGCAGGAAGATGGCTATATTTCTGCTGCCGACGCCACAGCTGCAAAAGCCACATCACTCAATATTTCGGAGAGCAAACGCGCGGACAGCCTGTTCGTCGCCAATTATTTTTCTGAAGATGTGCGCCGCGAAATGGTCGATAAATATGGCGAAGACAAGCTTTACGAGGGCGGCCTGTCTGTGCGCACCACTCTCGACCCCAAGCTTCAGTTGATCGCTCGCAAATCTCTGGTCGATGGCCTTGTCCGGTTTGATCAGGCGCGCGGATGGAGAGGCCCTGTCGATAAGGCCGTGCTGCCAGCGGGAAGCGATTGGGGTCTTGTTGTCGGCAAGAAAAATGCGCTGGACGATATTCAACCCTGGCACATGGCCATTGTGCTCGATGTGTCTCCAAAAGAGGTCAAGATTGGGTTGCAGCCCGCAATCTTGCGCTCCGGTCAGGTTGATCCCCGCCGCGAAACAGGACGCATTACATTTGATGGCTTGAAATGGGCGAAACCTGCAGATGGGCCAAAGCGTTTTCAGGCTATCAAAAATGCAAGCGATGTTCTGGCCGTTGGCGACATCGTCTATGTTGAACCCGCTACCACCAAAGGCGATTTTGAATTGCGGCAAATTCCTAAAATCGCAGGCGGCCTTGTTGCGATGGATCCGTATACGGGCCGTGTTCTGGCCATGGTCGGCGGGTTTTCATTTTCTGAATCTGTTTTCAACCGAGCCAGCCAGGCTTACCGTCAGCCCGGTTCGTCTTTCAAACCTTATGTCTATGCCACAGCTCTTGATAATGGCTACACGCCGTCATCCGTTATTCTCGACGCCCCTTTTGAAATTTCGCAAGGGCCGGGTCTGCCTGTCTGGCGCCCACAAAACTATGACCATAAATTCGGCGGACCTTCGACGCTCCGCACCGGCATCGAGCGCTCACGCAACGTGATGACGGTTCGTCTCGCGCAAGACATCGGCATGCCGCTCATCGCGGAATATGCGCGGCGTTTTGGTGTATATGATGATCTGCCGCAAGTCCTGTCGATGGCGCTCGGCGCTGGCGAGACAACGGTGCTGCGCATGGTCACCGGTTATTCCATGTTTGCCAATGGCGGCCGTCGTATCAAGCCAACACTGATTGATCGCATTCAGGACCGTTATGGGCGCACCATTTATCGTCATGATGACCGCCAATGTCCCGATTGCAATGCCGAGGAATGGAAAGGCCAAAAAGAACCCTTGATGATCGGCAAAAGCGATCAGGTCATGGAAGCGACCAGCGCCTACCAGATTGTGCATATTATGGAAGGCGTTATTCAGCGTGGCACAGGAACGGCCGCGAAAGTTGTCGGTAAACCGCTTGCGGGTAAAACCGGAACAACCAATGATGAAAAAGACGCGTGGTTTGTTGGCTTCTCGCCTGACCTCGTAATGGGTGTCTATCTTGGCTATGACCAGCCAAAGCCAATGGGCAAGGGCCAGACCGGCGGAACGATTGCCACGCCGATTTTTCGCGACTTCATGAAAGCGGCGCTTGCGGACAAGCCAGCCACACCGTTCCGTGTTCCACCGGGCATTAAACTGGTTTCGGTCGATGCGCGCACAGGCACACGTTCAACGTCAGGTCGCACAATTTTAGAGGCGTTCAAATTGAACCAGAATCCACCGACGAGTTTTGGCGGTTATATCGCCGAGCCCGGAACTGCGGCGCCGGCTGTTATCGGGCCAGATGGCCAGCCAATCTCACAAGGGCCGCCGGTGTATGAGGGCGATGGCTGGTCGACACGGCCTAGCCAAGGCGCACCTCCCGCATCGGGTGGTGGCGGCGAAGGCTCTGGAACGGGTGGGCTGTATTAGCCCAACGCTTTTCTGTTTGCCTGATCTCGACATATGCTACATCACAGCGGTTGATTAAAACCGATTTGCAAAAATAATTTTTACTGGACTAAAAAACATGCGCTACGAAGCCCAAACCGTTGTCGATGAAATCAAGCAGGCCTTGTCCTTGCTGAGGAGGCATCTTTGACTTTGACGTTGCAAAAAAGCGCCTCGGCGAACTGAATACAGCCGCCGAAGATCCTGATTTGTGGAGCAATCCGCAAAATGCGCAAAAGCTGATGCGCGAACGCACGCGCCTTGAAAAAGCAATCGACGCACAGATCGCGCTCGAGGCCGATCTCAGCGATACGGTCGAACTTATCGAGATGGCTGAAGACGACAAAGACGAAGCGCTGGTCAATGAGGGTCTTGCCTCTCTGAAAAAGCTTTGGAAAAAAGTTGAAGAGCAGCGCGTTCTTGCCATTTTCTCCGGTGAAGCTGACGCCAATGACAGCTATCTTGAAGTTCATGCCGGCGCAGGCGGCACCGAAAGCCAAGACTGGGCCGAGATTCTGCTGCGCATGTACACGCGCTGGGCCGAACGGCATGGCTACAAGGCCGAGCTTGTCGAAGAAAGCGCGGGCGAGGGCGCAGGCATCAAGTCTGCAACGCTGCTCATTAAGGGTGAGAACGCTTATGGCTGGCTGAAAACAGAAGCTGGCGTTCACCGGCTTGTGCGCATTTCGCCATTTGATGCCAATGACCGTCGCCATACAAGTTTTTCAAGCGTCGACGTTTATCCTGTCATCGACGATACGATCGATATTCAAATCAATGAAAGCGATTGCCGCATTGATACATTCCGCTCATCCGGTGCAGGCGGGCAGCATGTCAATACAACCGACAGCGCCGTGCGCATTACGCATCTTCCAAGCGGTGTTGTGGTGTCCAGCCAGAATGATCGCTCGCAGCATAAAAACCGCGCCGAGGCATGGAAAATGCTGCGCGCGCGCCTTTATGAGGTCGAACTTAAAAAACGCGAAGACGCCGTTCTGGCGGGCCATCAAGGCAAAACAGCCATTGGCTGGGGACACCAGATCCGCTCCTACGTGTTGCAGCCCTATCAGATGGTGAAAGACCTTCGCACAGGCGTCACATCCGGCACGCCCTCCGACGTGCTTGACGGCAATGTCGGCGCATTCATGGAGGCGGCCTTGATCCAGCGTGTATTTGGCGGTGGACCCGATAAGGTTGAGGACGTAGATTAAACAATTAATATATGATAGCTTGTCCGTATAAATAAAACTTATTTTATTAAATTTTGATAGAGCTATGAAAATTTCAAGTAAATTATTTTATGATATTTCCGCTATTCGACAAACAATTCGATCAGCGGAAGTTCCATTCAATGAAGGTAATATTTCAGGAGTTATTTTACCTCATAAGAGCTCAATTTCCCTATCGTTCACCGAGGCTGACAAATTTTTTCAACAATGGCCAAACTGTCAAGACACAGATTCGAAAGTGCGCAACGCAAGCTTTTTTAAAATAGGAGATGATGTTCAATTCAAAAATAAAATAAAAAACAGTCATTTCAACTCGCGCGCGAACATTAACGGCAATAGCATCTCACAAGGGTTGATAAAGAGTATTGATAAAACTATCTCGCCATTTACGTTCGAGCAAAGTTTGGGTCGTACAGGTTTAGATGATCTCATTCTTAAATCGAAAAAGCGCGACACCCGTTTTTTTGCAGCCGGCCACTTTGTCCAAAAGCATGACAGGCAAATATATTTGGTTGGAAAAGCAGTCATTAATAATGGCCAAGTAAATTCTATTGAAGACAAGCTAGGTATTCTGGAAAGCGCGCTTAAAAATCACAGCGAAAACGCTGACAACATGATTATTGATTATATGAAACAAAGTCGTGGTGGAACTATTTTCGGCAACATCTCGATATATGCACAACGTTACAATTATACTTTGATGTCAAAGTCGCTGGACAACGAAACAATTCATGTCATCCAAGGCATAGCTTCACCCCGGGTAAAACTACCATTTAAAACTTTGCGCGCCGTAGGCGCGAAGCAAACGGCGTTAAAAACCCTTTTTCATTTTTTGCCCGAAATGGTGGAACATATTTTACCAGTTACGGCCTTAGCTGTTTTGGCTGTAACAAGCGGCATACTGCTCTACAAAAATACACATCAGGCTTAGTTGAAAAGCCTAATATTTTTGTTCATATCATAAACCCGTCATCAGTTTTTAGAAACATATGTCGATTCAACTCCAGATTCTTGGAGAAGGCGTTGAATATCCTTGAAAAATCCTTTGGGTGGTTCTTTGCCGCCATGTGGTGCGTGCGTTGTTGTTTTCATCCCATTAATTTCAAAAGATACAACATGGTTTTTTTGAGATACATTGCCACCTAAGTGTTCAAAAAGCTTTTTTACATCATTAAAAGGCGTGCTCATTCTTTTGAGCAATTTTTCCAAAGTTTTTTTAGAACTGTTATTTAGTTCAATCTTTGATAAAACTCCTTCGGGTTTCTGAAATCTTTTGTAAGCAGGTAAACCTTGATCAGTCCATAATTTCTCGGGTCTCAGTGGCTGCACTTCTGTCGTGCTTTGCATTAAAATCTGGTTCGCTACTGGAAAAGTATTTGAAAACTGCCCAGTTGAAATGCCTTTCAGCATTTGTGAAACCGAAGGTGTGCGCCCAACTGGAGCAGTTTCAAGTATGGGTCTCATGCCGCCCGTACTAAAATTTTCCAAATTTTGGGCAAATATTTTTGCAGCGCTTTGTGTATTGCTCAAAAAACGTTGTGTTGGAATTTTAGTAAGCGATGCTGAAGTAATGCGTGAGGTGCCTACCGTTAGTAATGTCGACGCAACGCTTGCAACAAAGTTTTGCTCATTGATATCACGTGTACGTTCATAAGGTACGCCTCCAGAAAGATTGCTGTACACATTTTTTGAAAATGCATCATAGCTTTTTAAAATGTCAGGAAGCTTTGCAACACCTTTATCCGTAGTATCCCAGTTCCAAGTTAAAACCCTATACCCTGTCTCCGCAAGTCGCGGAATATCAACAATCGTTTGTAGGGTTCCTGCAACGACTTGCCTAGAACTTGTCGGCGCTTTTTGTGCGTCCTCTAAGGCTTCTTTTGTTTGAATGTCTTGATAGGCCGATGGAAAAATCGCGTCCATCCACTTAGATGGGTTTGTTACTGTATTTATGATGTTATCAATAACGCCAGGACCTTTATTGGACGTCCAGCTTTTATCTGGCGCTTTCGACGTTGTGGACGTGGGCGTCGTCGATTTATTATCTGTTTGAGCCTTTCGAGGCGCGCTGACGTTAAATTTGATTTTGGAGCGCTCTATTAGGCTGTCTGGAGTGCTCCCTTTGATTTCAAACTTGCCAAGACTTTTTACTTTTGAATTTTTGAAAACAGCGTCGAGTGTCTTGCTGGCAATTGGTTTGTAAAAGCCCTCGTCTGAACTCGCACTAAAACCCTTAAAAATGTTGTGGCCAGAAAAATCCAATGGCGTTTTCGGCCGCTTTTCAAAAATACCAGTGCCAGATGTCGTCGATTTGAGGTCACCAACTTTAAAAGGTTGAATACCGAATTTATTCGGCTTAGGTCTTTCAACCTTTGTGGGAAGCTTGAAAAATTGCTCAAATACCTTCGCGCTTTTTGATGCGGTTTTTTTAATCTTGACTTTATCAACCATCAACGCAACTCACTACTAAGTAGCAAGTTATCATCGATCACTTGTCAGGTATTTTTTGTCTGTTTTTAATCTTAGTGCAGCGGGTTTGAATTAAATTGGATCGAAATACCTACCAGATATTCAATTTCTGCCCGGCATTGACAAAGCGGATCGGGTTGACGGCCTGACCGTTGACGCGGGTCTCATAGTGAAGATGCGGGCCGGTTGAGCGTCCGGTTGAACCCAAAAGGCCAATGGTGTCGCCGGTATCGACCTTCTGACCGATGCGCGCGAGGATTTTTGAAAGATGACCATAGCGTGTTGAAAATCCATTGGCATGCTGCACTTCAACACAGTTGCCATAGCCACCAAGCACGCCGGCCTTGATCACAATGCCCGGCGCGGTCGATTTAATTGGCACGCCAATATTGCCACGAAAATCAAGACCCGAATGGAAGGCCGAGCGGCCTGTGAAGGGGTCGAAGCGCGTGCCGAACGGTGAGGAGAGTGAAATTTCCGTCATCAACGGACGGTGCAGCGGCAATACGTTTAAAGATTTGCGCAAGCGCCCCAGCCAGTCCATCTGGTCGATGACATAGCTGGCGCGCGTTTGAAAATCTTGGGTGTAATTCGTGCGCAAAGGAATATAAGGGCCGCCTTGTGCGCTTGGCAGCGCTTTTTTGGCGGCGAAATCGTCGACTTTAACACCAAGATCGGCAACAGCCGCACGCATATTTTTCTCAGATGACGACATCTGCTGTTCCAGCGCGACCAAAGTATTGTCCTGATAGCGGCCAATGCGGCCAACTTCCTGCTCCACATTGGTTAGCGTGTCGCCGATGCGTGCCGACGCTACAACTTTCGAGGCGGCATTCGACAAAGAGCCTGTTACAAGATCGTCATCGCCAAGTTTCACGTTCATGCTCTTGGCCTTATCGAGAAGCGATGAAACCTGCGTCGAGCGCTTTTGCAATGTGTTCTGCCGGTCGATTAGATCATCGAGGCGCGCGGTGAAGGCCTCTTGATCAAGAAGCTGGCGGCTGGTGACGCGGTCCACTGAAAGGCGAAGCGCCGCGATGCGGTCTTCATAGGCGTGTTGTTGGCGGGTTTGGCGGGCAATCATGCCGGCAAGCACGTCGTCGCGGAAAACCACATAGGCGGTGGCCGCAAAAAGCCAGAAGGTGATACCAAGGGACAGAAGAATGCCAGCGCCGATCATCCAGCCATGCAGCGTAAAGCTGCGCACTTCATCGCCTTTAGCGATAATGATCTGATGCACAGGCTTTCGTCTTTGATAAGCTCTGCGGTTGCGGGCGGGCTGCGACATTGATCCTGTGATCCTGTTTCCAGCCTTTATTGATGACCTATTAGGGTTAACGCACCTTTAAATACGGCCTAATTCACATGGGTTTGAAGTGCATCAAACACGTTTTGGGCATGGCCCGGAACGCTGACTTTTCGCCAGATTTGTAAAATGCGCTGTGCGGGGTCAATCAGCAAAGTTGTGCGCTCTACGCCCATATATTTGCGTCCGTACATGCTTTTTTCCACCCAGACGCCATAGGCGTTTAATGTCTCCAAGGTGACATCACAGGCAAGGGGATAGGGCAAACCATGTTTCAGGCGAAACGTGTTCTGCTTTTTTAAGGGATTCGGAGACATGCCGATAACAGCACAATTTCTTGATGTGAAACTTTCGTAATGCTGCGCAAAATCGAGTGATTCTTGCGTGCATCCGCTGGTGTCGGCTTTGGGATAGAAAAACAGAGCCACATATCTGCCTTTGTGCTCGGCCAATGTAATGCGGCCTGGGCCAGCAGCTTCCAGATCAAAATCAGGCGCGAGCTGGCCTTCGATGAGTTTTTTTGACACTTTGCGTTGCTCCATTGCCTAAAATCCTGTCTTGTCTGCTATTCATTCGCGGTTATATCACGACACTGTTCGATCTTGCGCCACACCGGAGAGTTTTTGATTAAGTCGTCACGCAAAAGGCTGGTGTGGAGTTTCCTTGGTCGCAGGCGTCGGCGGATGGATGCAGGGTCGCGCGCCCATTTCCTTGCCCGCCGACGACGATTGAACCGAAATATTCTCGGCACAATACTCACATTCGCCCTTATATTTGGAATTACGTCAGCGGCCCTGTTTTTGCGGCTGAGCGCAGGTGCGCTTGACCTGCAATTTGCTGAAAGCTATGTGCGCCCCGGCCTGCAGCGCGCTCTTGGCGAGCAAGGGAAGGCTGATTTCTCGCGGCTGGAACTTGAATGGGTGAAAGACGGCCTTCGCCTTCGCGTGGCTGATTTTATCGTGAAAGGGCCCGATGATGAACTGATTGCGCAAGCACCAGGCGCTTACATCGGTTTTTCGCTTTTGTCATTGCTACGTGGTGAAACAGAACCCGTTGCGCTTGAAATCATCAAGCCCGTTCTGGCTTTAACCATTCAGGGTGATGGCTCGGTAAAACTGGGCGGCAAACCAGCTGACAAGGATGCAAAGCAGACCATTCCTGCCATCGGTCTGCTCGATCCGCAATTGATCACCCGCCTTTTGCCAAAAGCGGGCGGCGAGCAAGGTAAAATGAGCGGCGGCCAGATGCAGTTCCTGCGTCTGGAAGATGTGACGATTGTCATCACCGATTACCGTTGGAATACGACGCGCCAGTTTGATCCCTTCACTGTCGATCTTGAGCGCACAGTAACGCAAGGGCTCGATGTGTCAGTGTCCGCGCCCGATAAAAGAGGCGGCTGGAAAATTGGCGTTGCGCTTGGCGCGTCGCAGAACGGCGAGCGAAGTGTCAAACTCGAAACAGAGCGGTTTAACCTTGCCTCGCTGTTGCCGCGTCTTGAAAAAATATCGATTTCAGAAACACCACTTCGCGCTGTTTTCACAACGCGCATAAACAATACCGGCCTCGCATCGCCGCTTATTGGTGAAATTTCACTCGATAAAAGCCGTATTATCGACAAGGATTTTACAGCTGATATCGAGCCGCTGACAATTAAAGCGCAGATGGATGTCGATGGGCGCACTGTGACGATTGCACCGGCAAATTTCAGCTTTAGCGGCATTGCAGGTCTGTTGTCAGGGCGAATTCTTCTTCCCGCTTCGGGCGACCCGACACGCCCCGTTCGGCTTGATCTTTCGGCGCAGAATATGACATTCAATAATGGAACACATTTTCCCGATGTCGATCTCGTGCAGATTGCCGGTGCTTATGAAATGTCCAACCGGACATTCTGGCTCGATCACTTAAGAGCCGGAGCTGGTGAGAAACCCATTCTCGACATGTCTGGTAAAATGATTTTTGTTGGCGGTGCGCCGCCATCGCTTGAGCTTGATGCAAGCATTGCAAAAACAAGTGTTGAAGTTGCCAAAGCGCTCTGGCCCGCTTTTGTATCGACGCCAACGCGCAACTGGGTGCTTGAAAATGTGCAGACAGGAACAGTCGAAAGCGGACTCATTCATGTCGCCATCCCTGCAGGCTGGCTGGATGGCCGGCCTTTGCAGCGGGAATTTGTGCAGACAGACTGGCGGATCAGCAATGGCGTTGTGAAGCTGAACGGTAATGTGCCGCCCGTTTCCAAAATCTCGGCGCAAATTTCTGCCACCGGAAATTCCGCACGCGTCGATGCACAGGACGGCTATCTTGAAATGCAGTCGGGATCGGTACAAATTCCAACCGCTGTGTTTGTCGCCGATGAGTTTGGCAAGCCCAAGCCTACGGGCCGTCTCAACCTTGTGCTGGTCGGCAATGTCCAGTCTCTCGTTGCGCTCGCCGACATTGAAAAGACGGCAAAAGGCGAAAAACCATTAGAAAAACCAGAGGGTTTTCAACTCAGCAAGCTCAGCGGCGAAGGCATTGCGAATGCTGAGATACGCGTGCCATTATGGCGCGGTGCAAAGCTCAATGAAGCAAAGACAAATTTTGAGGCCGAATTTCGCAATGTTGCGGCCGATAATATTGTTGATGGACGTAACCTGAAAAACGGAAGCTTTGTCGTCAAGATCGAGCAAAATGTTTTAAGTGCCTCCGGCAACGCCCTGATCGATGATATTCCGGTCAAACTTTTGCTGGACCGCGATTCGGCAAGCCGAACCGTTTTAAAGGCGGAAGTCGATGCGGATGCGTCAATGCGCAAAAAGCTTGGCCTTGATCTCGACCCCTATGTTTCGGGCCCGACAACCATTCGGCTTGTCGATGATTTTTCGCCTGAAACGCCGCAGCACATTGAAGTCGATTTGACCAATGCGACACTTTCGATTCCGCAGCTGGCTTATAAAAAACCGGCAAAACAGGAAGCCGTTTTAAGTTTTATTCCTGTCGGCGGGAAAAATGTGACGCAACTTGATGATCTTGTATTACGCGGAAAATCGACATTGCTGCGCGGTACGGTGCAGTTTGACGATAAGAAAAATCCGAAACTCATAGACATTGCCGAGGCGCATTTGCGTGCCGATGATAATTTTGCGGCGCGTGTCGAACTGTCAGGCAATAAAACAAATGCAATCGTGACCGGCCGAAGCATTGATTTGAAACCTTTTCTTTCATCTTTTTTAGCCAGCAACGCCCCAACGGCAAAAGAAAACAACAGCGATCTTTCCGTTGATCTGAAAATCGACAGTGCGATCGGCTCAAACAAAGAAGCGATTAAAAATCTGACATTAAAGCTGTCTGAAAGCGGTGGTAACATTCGCAATGTCGTCCTGCGTGGAATGACCGATAATGGCGGCGAAATTATTGGAGACACTGTCACTGACAGGGGCCGCCCCAGCTTTACATTGCGAGCGGGCGATGGCGGTTCTGTTTTGCGCTTTCTTGATTTTTACACAAAAATTGGCGGTGGCCAGCTGACAATGACGCAAACCGTGACCACGGGCGATCAGGTTGCCGATGGGGTTGTCGTTCTCGACAATTTCCGTATCGTCAATGAACCGGCCATGCAAAAAATGTTTGGCGCCTCGCCGCAGCAACAGGGCGGGCCAAAATCGATTGAGAATGATCCGTCGTTCGACAGGTTGCGTGTCTCGTTCAGCCGCGTCACAGGGGCAATTCGTGTCAATGAGGGCGTTCTTCGCAATGCGGCCATCGGGATCACCTTCAAAGGCATGGTCGATTTTCGCCGCGAAAATGTCGATATCCAAGGCTCGTTCATTCCAATGTATGCGTTGAACAATCTCCTCGCGCGCGTGCCCATTGTCGGCCTTCTGCTCGGCGGAAGCGAGGAAGGTTTATTGGGCGTCACATTCTCGGTCGGTGGTTCGCTGAACAATCCGATCTTGCGGATCAATCCTGTTTCCGCAATTGCGCCGGGCTTTTTGCGTGGCCTTTTCCAAGCGCCGACCGCCGACAATTCGCCGCCGCAACGTTAGGCTTACACGCGTTTTAAAAGGGCATGTTTTTTCTTGCCATATGACAATTTAACGCGTTCATCTGCGAACATCTCATGCGTAATCAGCGCGAACTCATCGGTAATAACCACGTCATTTATTTTAAGACCGCCACCGCGAATTTGACGTCGCGCTTCGGACTTGGACGGCACAAGCTGTGCCAGTGCAAAAGCATCGAGAGCACTGAAGCCTGGCTCAAACTGCGCCGACGCAATGTCAAATGTTGGCAGATCGGTGTTGAGAATGCCTTGCTCGAATGTCTGGCGGGCTGTTTCGCTGGCTTTGACTGCTGCGTCGCGCCCGTGCAAAAGCGCGGTTGCTTCGTCGGCAAGAATTTTCTTGGCGTCATTGCGCTCTGCGCCTTGAAGGCTTTCTAGCTTTTCAATTTCATTGAGGGGAAGGGTTGTGAACAGGCGCAAAAAACGTCCGACATCACCGTCTTCAGCGTTGCGCCAAAACTGCCAGTAATCATAGACCGAAAGCATATCCTCGTTGAGCCAGACGGCACCAGCGGCCGTTTTTCCCATTTTTGCACCGGAGGACGTAGTGAGCAATGGTGTCGTCAGCGCAAACAGTTGCGCCTCGGCCATGCGCCGCCCAAGATCAATCCCATTGACGATATTGCCCCACTGGTCGGAACCACCCATCTGCAAGGTGCAGCCATAACGCTTGTAAAGCTCAACAAAGTCGTAGGCCTGCAAGATCATATAATTGAATTCAAGAAAGGAGAGATTTTGCTCTCGCTCCAGCCGCAGTTTAACGGAATCAAAACTCAGCATTCGGTTGATGGAAAAATGCCGTCCTGTGTCACGCAAAAACTGCACATAATTGAGCTGCAGCAACCACTCCGCATTGTTGACGAGCTGCGCGTCTGTCTTTCCACTTCCGAATGTCAAAAATTTATCGAAAACGGTTTTGATCGATGCAGCGTTGCCTGCAATATCGACCTCGGTCAAAAGCTGGCGCGATTCATCCTTGCCGGATGGGTCGCCAACCATGCTTGTGCCGCCGCCAAGAAGCACGATCGGCTTATGTCCGGTTTGCTGCAGCCAATACAACACCATAATAGGCAGCAAAGACCCTACATGCAGACTTTTCGCGGTCGCATCAAAACCGATATAGGCGGTGACAGGAGCCTTGGCCAAGGCGCTGTCCAGTGCCGCGCCTTCGGAAAGCTGTGAAATAAACCCGCGCTGCGACAAAATATTTAAAAAATCTGATTGGTACGACGTCATAATCAATCGGCCTTTATGATGAAATTTCTTGGCACTGTGTTATAAACCAGCGAACGGATCAAGGCTTGCATGACTGAAAATATACCCTCTTTTTTGTGCCTCGGCCTGATGTCCGGCACATCGCTGGACGGCATCGACGCGGCGCTGATTGAAACTGATGGCATAACGATCACGTCGCTCGGAGCGAGCCATTACCGCCCTTACTCTGATGCAGAGCAGGCTGTGCTCGCAAAGGCGCTTGAAGAAGGCCGCGGGCTCAATCACCGCAATGCACGCCCTGCGGCTATCGCTGAAGCTGAACAAGTTGTGACAGACTGCCATTGCGAGGCCATCGCAATGCTGATGGAAAAAAGCAGCACAAAAACGACGGTGCAGCTGATCGGCTTTCATGGTCAGACCGTTCTTCACAAACCCAAAGCAGGTCTGACCGTGCAAATTGGTCTGCCACAGAAAATTGCAAACCGTTTTGCTATTCCTGTGATTGGTGATTTTCGCGCTGCCGATGTCGCGGCAGGCGGCGAGGGCGCACCGCTTGTTCCCGTTATGCATCTGGCAATGGCAAAACGATCAGGCCTGCCGTTCCCCTGCGCCATTGTGAACATTGGCGGCGTTGCCAATATTACGATCATAGATGCAGATGAAACGTTGACCGCTTTTGATTGCGGGCCGGGCAATGCACTGCTGAATGATTTTCTGAAAAGCCGTACCGGCGAAATTATGGACCGTGACGGCGCGGCAGCATTACGCGGAACAGCAGACCTCGCGCTTGTCGCGACCATGATGCAGGACACGTTTTTTATCCTGCCTCCGCCAAAGTCGCTTGACCGCGACCACTTTCAATATGTGCGGGAGATGGTGGCCACCAAATCGCTGGAAGATGGTGCTGCAACTTTGACAGCTTTCACGAGTGAAGCGCTTGCAAGGGGCTTGCGTTTTTCGGCCATGCCGCTCGAAAAAATCGTCATTGCCGGAGGCGGCGCGCACAACCCTGCGCTTCTTCGCGCCATTTCCCAGCGCAGCAATGCCGAAATTGTGACAGCGGACAGTCTAGGCTGGTCGGGCGATTTTCTGGAAGCGCAGGCCTTTGCATTTCTAGCGGCGCGCGCGCTTTATAAACGTCCTATCAGCTTTCCGGGAACCACAGGTGTCAAAAAACCGCTCAGCGGCGGTGTACTTTTTCAGCCGGCCTGAACGCGCTCCCACCCTTGGCGGCTTAGCCGTTCCTGCGGTTGGAAACGCGCTTTGTATTCCATCTTTTGCGAGCCCTCGACCCAATAGCCGAGATAAAGGTGCTCGAAGCCCTGCGCTCTGGTGCGCGCAATATGATCGAGGATCATGAACGTCCCCAATGAGCGATGCGCGTGTGAAATATCGTAAAATGAGTAGACCATCGAAAAGCCATCGCTCATAATGTCAGTCAATGCGCAAGCCAGCAGCCGCTCGCCGCTGCGGTATTCAACCATCATTGTACGTGTGTGCGTGTCTTCAACCATTTTTGTATAATCGAGCACGCTCATATCCGCCATGCCGCCATCGTCATGGCGCGCTTCGACATAATCGCGAAACAGTGTGTACTGCTCAGACGTGGCAAAGGCACGTGTTTCGAAAATGTCGAGGTCGGAATTCAGCGCCATGATTTTTCGCATATTGCGTGTGGGTTGAAACGCCTGCGCCAGTACCCGCACCGAAATACACGCGGCACAGGTTTCGCAGGCAGGGCGATAGGCGATGGCCTGACTGCGGCGAAAGCCGCCCTGCGCCAGCAGGTCATGAAGGGCAGGAGCATTGTCGCCAACAAGATGCGTGAAGACTTTCCGCTCCAGCTGCCCCGGAAGGTAGGGGCACTTTTGCGGCTGTGTCATAAAAAATTGCGAGGCCTCGCGGCGCTGGTCAGTCACCAGCAAAGTATAAGTGAAACCGGTTTAAAAATGCAAAAAACCAGTAAATTTCTTGCCAAGCGATGCACTGATGCTTGAGCTTTGTTGCAAAACAAGCGCGCCGGGATCGTTCCAGGAATAACCGACCCCCCCACCCAGAAACGCGCACAAAGCGGTGGAGCCGACCATTGCCAAGCCCAGTAAAGGCACATATTTGGCCTCTTTCGTGAAAATAACGCCCGAAAGTGTGCCAATAAAAAGACCGCCAACCGCACCAAATACAGAGCCAAAAACAGTTCCCTTTAAATGGTCCTGCTGCGTTTGAAACGCGTTTTGATTAAAAAATCGGGCTTGTTTTGCAATTGGGTTGACTGGCGAGACGGCCAATGGCGGCGCTAGCGGCTGACTGTCAGCGCGCACCAGCCGCTTTTTCAGTGAGAGCGTGAAACTGTTGCCAACGTGGACGGCAGGCCGCGGAGAATGGCGTACAGCGATCAGCGGGTGGTGGGTCTGCATTTTATGGCGACGAGAAACCATACCGGACTTTAATGATGTTATCGAAAAGCTGTGATGGTTGATATTAAACTGCGATCGGCCTGCGCGTCATCGTCCTCATGGGCATCTTCCACGCTCTTTTTAAGGCCTTCATAAGTCTGCGATGCAAGCATTTTTTCGGCGTTAAGATGGCTCTCGTAAAGCTTGGCGCCGAGATAAGTCGTGCCGGCACCGATGAGTGAGCCCAACACAAAAAGACAAGGAGAGCGGGTCTTAAATGCCGCGTACAACCCCAATGAAAAACCTGTGACGGCGCCTCCAGCTGTAATTAGTGGGATAAACTTTGTAAAATTGCAGACGGGATGGTCGTAATCCGTCATTTTCTTGCAAATGGACAATAGCTTCTCATCTCCGCCAGCAAGCTGGTTCGCTGCATAATCCGTGCGGAGCCTGGTTGAGCCGGGATGGCTGGATTTATAGCCGCTTAACCCATTCAAATAGTTTGCATATTTGAAATAGCGTTTTTCTTTTTCAATTTTGTGGCTGTCGCATATTGCAGACACTTTAGGGTCGTTTGCCTTTTCAAGGCATAAGCGCGCAGTTTCCTTGCTGAGCGCTTTGTTGTCATCATTTTGCGACGACGGTGCTATAAAACTCGACCAGTTTTTTGGCAACGTATTGGAAACGTCCGGAACCTGCAATAAAAGTGAAAAGCTGAGTTTAGGCGTCATTTTCATATAAGAACCATCAATATTTGCTCGAGAATTTAGATATTCGATAGCATGTTTTGCGTGTAAATCAATCAAAACCCCGCTTCGCCGGAATCAATACGAATGACGCTCAAGCCCTGATTTTTGATGATTTCGAACAGCTCGTGCGCGTGTTTTGAATTGCGCGCTTCCACGGTGATATCGAGATAAGCCCCTTTGGCGGAGAGGTTGAGAAACAACCTGCGATGCTCGACCTCGAGAATATTGGCGCCATTCGCACCCAGGAGTGTGGTGATCTGCCCCAAAATTCCCGGGCGGTCGTTGATGGCAATTCGGAAGGAAATGATCTTTTCCTCGCGCTCTAGCGCGCGCACCATCACGGTCGCTGCCATGCGTGGGTCAATATTTCCACCGCACAACACAATGCCGACTTTCAGCCCTGTTAGCTGGCTTTTAAGTTGCGGTAAGGCGGCTAACCCTGCAGCGCCCGCGCCTTCGGCAAGGGTCTTTAACTGTTCCAGATAAGTATTGATGGCCCACTCAATATCGGTTTCAGAAACAAGACAGGTCTGGTCGGACAGCTGGCTAAGAATTTGAAAGGTGAGGGTGCCGACATTTTTAACGGCAATACCCTCGGCAAGTGTGCCGACGGTCGGCGCCTGGAAGGGCAGGTTTTTGAGTCTGTTGTAAAAAGAAGGGTAAAGCTCGCTCTCGACCGTAATGATCTTGATGTCGGGTTTGATGTGCTTGGCGACAATCGCAATGCCTGAAGCCAGCCCGCCGCCGCCGACGGGCACGATCAGGCAATCGAGGTCGGGAACGGCCTCTAACATTTCAAGCCCGATTGTGCCCTGTCCGGCAATGACCGCGTCGTCATCGTAAGGATGGATCAGGACAAGGTTGTGTGAGGCCATCAGCTCGCGCATTTTGGGCTCGCCGTCCGAAACCGTCTCGCCTGACAAAACAACATTGGCGCCATAAGAGCGGGTGGCTTCCAGCTTCACGCCCGGCGTTGTCACGGGCATAACAATTGTCGCCGGAATGCCAAGGCGCTGAGCATGAAAGGCCACGGCCTGCGCGTGATTGCCTGCGGACAAGGCAATAACGCCGCGCGATTTCTCCTCATCTGTCAGATGAAGAATTCTGTTTAAAGCCCCGCGCTCCTTGAAGGAATTTGTGGCCTGCATATTTTCGTATTTAATGTAGATTTTGGCGCCCATCTGCTTGGACAATTGCGGCGCAAGCAGGCAAGGCGTCGGTAAAACATGCTCGGCAATGCGCGCTCGCGCTGCTTCAATGTTTGCAAATGTGACGGGTAAATCCGGCATTGTGGGTTGCTCTTTAATATTGCTTTTCTAAGAAAAAACCTTAAAAGATTAAGAATATTATATCTGCACATACAAGCTCTGGATTTGATTGATGATACACAATATGCAAGCCAAAAGCCAAATATCGCCAGTTCTTGCTTTACAATCCCCGCCATTAGACGCTTTTTTGAAAACTATTAAAAATAGTTCGTTTGCTCTGTCGTTTAGCACTGCGAGCGGCTCGATATATGGTTTGGTAAAAAAGCAGGAAAAATATTTGTTTGACCCACCTGCCTATCAAACAATTAAAAATCTAGCAGAAAAACACTATAATTTGGATTTTTCAGCACAAGTTGAAAAGCAGAATTTGTTGAATTTAGAAGCTCAGATTAAACAGCGGCATAAAGACGTTCAGAGTTTTGAGATAAATTCATCTGAATTCGACAAACTACCTTCACAATTAAACCGCCGCATTGCGGAGCTGGAAAATAACCTTGCTAAAAACAAACAGGTTATAGAGCATTGGAATCTACTGGACGGCTACAAATACAAAAATAATGGGATTGTCAAAAAAATGTTCACCCATATGTCTCCGTCTTATTTTAAATTTATGTTGGTAGCAGGCTTGGCTGGTGGTGCCGCTTTAGCATGTTATGATGGCATAAACTCATATCAAGATGATGGACAAAGCTATGACCGCCATTTTTTTGGATTTGGCGGGCGGACAATTGGCGGCTTGGTCGGCTCTGCTGCGGGCGCAAAATTCGGGCTCCTTGCTTCATTCGCAACAGGCCTCTTAGGCGTCTGCGCAGGCGAATATATGGCAACGGCCTATTATGACCAGCATTCCAAACAAAAATTAGCCAGCTAATTAAGCCACCTCAAACATGGCATCGATTTCGACCGCTGCGTCAAAAGGCAAGGACGGCACGCCAACAGCCGCGCGGGCATGCTTGCCAGCCTCGCCAAAAATGTCAGCGATCAGATTTGATGCGCCATTGATCACTTGCGGATGCTGGCTGAAGTCAGGCGTGCAGGCGACAAAACCGCCAAGACGAAGGCAGCGACGGACTTTTTCCAGATCGCCGCCAAGGGCCGCTTTGACCTGGGCAATGATATTGACCGCACAGGCGCGCGCGGCTTCCTGACCAGATTCAAGGCTGACAGAGCCACCGAGCTTTCCCGTAAAGCCGACCTTGCCATCGACCATCGGCAACTGGCCTGAGATGATCAAAAGATCGCCCGAACGGGTGTAGGGCACGTAATTGGCAGCTGGCGCTGCCGGTTGCGGCAGCACAATCCCCATTTCAGCGATACGATCTTCAACGCTCATCTTGTGTCTCCTTGATGCTGCCACTAATCAGGCGAACATGTTTTTGGCAAGGGTGCGCGGCGCAGCTTGCAAGACTGCTTTGTAAAAGGATGCTCATTTGTCGTGTTTTCGGTTTGTTTTCGGTGTATTTTGGCTCTGTTTTGCTGGTTTTTCAAACGGCGCGGTTTTTGCGCAAGAAACGCCCAATGTCCTTCATCTGACACCGCATCGGGCGGTTTATTCCCTTTCGCTGGCAGCCTCAGCTGGCCGCAATAGCATTGCCTCGGCAAGTGGCCAGATGATTTATGATTTTTCCGGCGATGCCTGTGAAGGTTACAGCACCAGAACGCGCTTCCTGACGCTTTTGCAGCCCCATGAAGGCAAAGTTCAATCCAATGAAATGCGCTCCAGCACTTTTGAAAGTGGCGACGGCAAGGTTCTCAATTTCATTAATGCCAATACGACCTCGAAGGGCACGGAAATGAGCGAAGGTATTGCCGAAAAGAGCGCTGACGATACTGTAAATGTCACGCTTTCAAAGCCAAAGCTTATCAAACATGCTTTTAAAAGCCTGGTCTTCTTTCCGACCGCGCATACTTTGAAAATCTTGCAGGCGGCGAAAAGCGGCGCACATGTGATGGAGGCTGATTTTTTTGACGGAAGCGATGGCGGGGAGAAGGTTCAGGCCACGACCGCTATTATCGGCAGCGCTGTCAAAGAACCGTTTACATCTGCAAATTCCGCTATGGCCGATATCATCAAGGCGCAGACCCGCTACCCGGTGACGTTGTCATTTTTCGATTATGAGAGCGATACATCAGGCGAGCAGCTGGCGCTGTATCAACTTAGCGCGGAAATGACGGATGGCGGTATTACAACAAAAATGCGCATGGCTTATCCAGACTTTGCGCTTGACGCAACTCTGGTTTCACTCGAGCTTTTGCCCGCAACGTCTTGCAAAAATTAAAGAGTTTGATTCTGCTTGTAATATTGGACGACATGCACGGCGTCTTGAGGTGGATGACCAGTGGCTCCAGCAAAGCCAAGAACAAGCTCGTCGCTCGATGTCAGATAGTCCATCACGGCTTCGAAAAAATAGGGCTGGCGCGCGGCATGGCCAAGATCGGACAGGTCAAGGCCCGCCTCGCTTAAGAAGCCATTAAGCCTGTCTTCATCTGAGCTCAGGAAAGTGAAGGCATCAACGGCCAATGATTCAGCATTTTTAGCCGTGATCTGATGTTTGCGACTTGAAAACAACGGAAAATCCTTACGTTTCAGAAAGAATTACAAGGTTAAAATCCATATCTCAGGGGCGAGCCGAAATCCAATCGGTTTTATAAATTCAAGCGGGACGGTATGCCAAAAACAGTTTTAATCGTTGAAGACAATGAGCTGAACATGAAGCTGTTTCACGACTTGTTGCAAGCAAATGGCTATAATACCGTGCAAACGCGCAATGGCACAGAAGCGCTTGGTCTTGCCCGCCAGCACCGCCCAGACCTTATCCTGATGGATATTCAGCTTCCCGAAGTTTCCGGTCTTGAAGTCACAAAATGGCTGAAAGACGATGATGATCTTCGCTCCATTCCCGTGGTTGCCGTGACAGCTTTCGCCATGAAGGGCGATGAAGAGCGTATCCGGGCGGGCGGCTGCGAGGCATATATTCCGAAACCGATTTCGGTAACAAAATTTCTGGATACGATGCGCCAGTTTCTTGGTGATGGAAACGCCTGAGCCATGACCGCACGTATTCTTATCGTCGATGACATTCCGGCTAACGTTAAACTTCTGGCCGACCGCCTTGGTGCCGAATATTTCGATACCGTGACGGCCAGCAATGGCATCGACGCGATCGAGCTTCTTAAAACCACACCCTGCGACATTATCCTTCTGGATGTGATGATGCCGGAGATCGACGGGTTCGAGACCTGCCGGCGGATTAAATCAAATCCGAAAACCCAGCATATTCCTGTTGTGATGGTCACAGCTCTCGACCAGCCGCATGACCGCGTTGCCGGACTGGAGGCAGGTGCAGATGATTTTCTGACCAAGCCGATCTCCGATATCGCTTTGATTACCCGGGTTAAATCGCTCGTTCGCCTCAAACAGCTGACCGATGAATTGCGCCTGCGTACTGAAACAACGCAGGAAATGGGAATTGCGCTTCCCGCAGCCACCCATGACTTTTCAGGCAATCGCGGCCGTATTCTTCTGGTGGACGACAGGCCGACCTCTTATGAGCGTCTGATCAGCGCGTTCCGGGATGTACACCATGTTGAAGTGGTCATGAACCCGCAAGAGGGGCTGATCCGCGCTTCTGAAGGTGTGCATGATCTCATCATGGTCAACCTTTCGCTCAAAGACTATGACGGCTTGCGTCTTTGCAGCCAGATCAGGTCCGTCGAACGCCTGCGCCATTTGCCTTTGCTGATTATGGTGGAGCCCGATGAGCAGGCGCGGTTGATGCGCGGCCTTGATATGGGCGTGAATGATTATCTTGTCCGCCCGATTGACCGCAACGAGCTTTATGCGCGCGTTGCGACGCAGGTGCGGCGCAAGCGCTACACGGATTATCTGCGCGACACGGTGCAGATGTCTCTGGAACAGGCTATTACTGACGGACTGACCGGGCTTTATAACCGCCGCTATATGGAAAACCACTTAGGTGCGCTGGTTGAACAGTCGGCCGCGCGCGGCAAAGAACTGTCATTGCTTATTCTCGACATCGACTATTTCAAAGCCATCAATGACACGCATGGCCATGATGCGGGCGATGATGTGCTTCGCGAATTTGCCGCGCGTGTCAAAAAAACCGTACGCGGTATTGATCTGACCTGCCGGCTTGGTGGCGAGGAGTTTGTCGTCGTGATGCCCGAGGCGGATATGTCGGTTGCCAATACGGTGGCTGAGCGTATTCGAGAAAAAGTGGCGCAGGTGCCGTTCCCGATCCGTGACGGGACACAGCATGTGCAGGCGACAATCTCAATCGGCGTGTCGATGTTGCGCCTGTCCGGCGACACGCCGGAGCAGCTTTTGAAGCGCGCGGATGAGGCGCTTTATTCGGCCAAACGCAATGGCCGCAACCGAGTTGTCTCGGCAGCGGCGTAAACGCTTAGAGAAAATCCTTGATCGGAATTGAAGACACTGATTTTCCATCCATGAGAAAATCAGCTTTAGACGCGCCAGCAATGTCGACTAAAGTCATTGGTGCTGTCGTACGAATGCCATCAACAATCGATGTGTGGAAAAAATACTGACCGAAATCTTTTTTGTATGCACCTTGTTCATTGAGAGTGAGTTTTCCGTCACCATCCACATCATATTTTGACAGCAGATTATAATATTCCGAACCTTTTCCGTCTCGTTGCAAAACGCCATCATGGTTGGCATCAACGTCAAGTAGAGTTTTGAGCTGTTCCAGCTTCGGGCTATATTTTTGAATTTCAGCTGTGTCGAAGAATTTGCATCCAGATTTAAGCGCCTCGTAGGCATCAACGCTGCCGTCATTGTTTAAATCATATTTTTTAACAATCCAGGCCGCAAAATTTGCAGGATTAATTCCATCGCCGCTTTTCCAGTTGTCACCGCGTCCGCTCAAACCCAATCTTGACCATGCAGAATACTCATTGAGATATTCATCAACAGGATATCCTGCAGCGCGCATGTCGGCCAGTTCGTCAGGTTGTGGTTCGGAATAGCCAGTGCCATCATTGATGCTGCCATAAACGGCACCATCTGACTTCTCTCCGGCTTTGACATACTCACCGCGATCGTCAAACGTCTTGGTAACAGGGTATTTATCAAAAGTTCCAACGAGAGAGGTGAGCTTTTCTGCAGTAAGCTTCGAGCTCGCTGATGTAAAAGAGAAAGTTGTGTTGTTGATCGACATTTGTAAAATCCATTAAAAAATATGCATCAATAAAAAAAGTAGTTTTACATTAATCGAGAAAATTAGAATTAGAAAATCAAATTTTAGTAAATATCTAAAATTTGAGCAAAAAACCCGCCGAAGCGGGTTTGAAATTATTTGATTTTTGTTTCCTTGAATTCCACATGCTTGCGGATTTTCGGATCATATTTGCGCATTGTCAGCTTTTCCGTCAGCGTGCGCGGGTTTTTCTTCGTGACGTAGAAAGACCCTGTGCCTTCCGTCGACTCGAGCTTAATTTTGAGAACCTGCTTCTTGGCCATTGTCTTTTACCTGTCTGGTGATTTGATTGAAACCTATGTCGTTTTAGAGGGCAAAGGTCAAGCTGCGCCGGAATAAAATGCACTTTTGCTGCAAAAAGTCTATTTAAAAGGCGGCGAAAGCCATTCACGGTAGTACTTATTGGCTTCCGCATAATAAAAAGGGTAAGCGCCTTGTGTCTGCTTTCCTGATATCAGTTCGCCGCGAATGTCGGCCAAAATCTGCCTTGTAATGAAGGCCAGAGGGCGCTGCTCCAACTGCGTCAGGTTCAACCATTCGATGGCTTCCAGATCTGTGGTGGTTTGCAGGTAAGGTTCAGCCTGGACATGTTTTCGGTCGATCGCAAAAAACAGCGTATCAAAACGGCGGGGGCGATAGGGCGGCGTAATGGCGCGCGCGACGAGGCGCAAACATGAAAGCCCGTCAATTTCAATGCCAGTTTCTTCCTTGGTTTCACGCAAAGCAGCCATGCCAAAAGCGTTGAGCGATGTATCGCTCTCAACGCTGCGCATGCGCAGTGCATCCAATGTCAGCGCCTGAAAAAAAGAAGGAGGTGTTGATGCATCAGCTTCATCAACGGCACCACCGGGAAAAACGGTAAGACCTGGCATAAAGGCAAGTGTTTTTTTGCGGACGCCCGTCAACAGTTTCAATTCATTATCGCTTGTATCGATAATCAGCAGACTTGCGGCGGCGCGTACAGGCACATCCGCGCGAACTGTCTTTTTATCGGCCTCTTGCACAAACTCAGGGGTGAGTTCTTCACGCAAGTTTTTAAGAGGCCCTGGCTATTTTTTTAGCAGCAGTTTTTTTTGCGGTGACCTTTTTTGTGGCGGGTTTTTTAGCTGCTGTTTTTGCCGCCGCTTTTTTTGTGGCCGGTTTTTTTGCGGGAGCTTTCTTTTTCTTTCCGCTTGAGCCCTGTTTGGCATCGATCAGCTGAATGGCCTGATTGAGCGTAATCGTTTCAGGCGTGATGTCGGACGGCAGGGTCGCATTTGTTTTTTCATGCGTGACATAAGGTCCATAACGACCGCTCATCAATTGAATGTCACCGCCTTCAGGGTGCGGCCCCAGAACCTTGCCACTGGGTTTTTTAGCGCCGCCAAAACGGCCGCGCCCCGGATTGGCAATTTTCTCGGCGATCATATCCACCGCGCGATTAATGCCTATGGTGAAAAGCTCTTCCGGGTCTTTGAGATTGACATAGGTTTTGTCGTGCAAAATATACGGGCCAAAGCGGCCAAGATTGGCGACAATCTTTTTGCCCGATTCAGGATGCACGCCAACATCGCGCGGCAATGCAAGAAGTTTGAGCGCCTGTTCAAGGTCAACATCCGACGGGTTCACGCCCTTGGGCAGGCCGGAGCGTTTTGGTTTGTCGCCTTCGCCAAGCTGGACATAAGGGCCATAGCGACCTGTGCGCAATGTGACTTGTAGGCCGCTCATCGGATCATCGCCCAGCACTTTTGCGCCGCCATCCATCTGGCCGTTGGCATCGCTTTCCAATCCGCCTTCGCCAGAGGCAAGCTGACGGGTGAATTTGCATTCTGGATAATTCGAGCAGCCAATGAACGACCCGAACTTGCCAAGCTTCAATGACAGCTGGCCGTTTTCACATGAAGGACATGTGCGCGGGTCTTTGCCGTCTTCACGTGGCGGGAAAATGTGTGCGGCCAGCGCTTCGTTCAGAACGTCGATGACATCCGAAACGCGCAGCTCCTTTGTTTCTGCGACATTGGCCGAAAAAGCATCCCAAAATTTACGAAGAACATCGCGCCATTCAAGCGTGCCTGCTGAAATTTCGTCCAGCTGCTCTTCAAGATTGGCAGTAAAATCGTAAGTGACATAACGCTCAAAAAAGTTTTTGAGGAATGCCGTGACAATGCGGCCTTTGTCTTCGGGGTAAAGTCGCTTTTTGTCGAGGCGCACATAGCCGCGCTCACGCAAGACCGCAAGAATGGAGGCATAAGTTGAAGGCCGGCCAATGCTCAGCTCTTCCATTTTTTTAACAAGTGACGCTTCTGTATAGCGTGGTGGTGGTTCGGTGAAATGCTGCTCTGTGACAACTTCATCGAGCTTGCAATTGTCATTTGTCGCGAGCGCCGGAAGACGGCGCGCATCTTCCGCTTCAGGGTCATCCTGACCTTCCTGATACAGTGTTAAAAAGCCATCGAAGACAACAACACTGCCGGTTGCGCGCAGCTGTGCATGACGTGAGCCGTTGCTGGCCAAAATCTCTGCCGTTGTGCGCTCCATCTCGGCCGATTCCATCTGGCTGGCGATGGTGCGAGTCCAGATCAGTTCATAAAGCCGGGACTGGTCGTCATCAAGACGGCCTCGCACGTCTGCAGGAAGGCGCGCCAATTTTGTCGGGCGAATGGCCTCGTGCGCTTCTTGTGCATTTTTGGCTTTTGTCTTGTACATGCGCGGCGATGAAGCGACATATTTCGCGCCGTATTTGTCTTTGATGACGTCGCGCGTTTCAAATACAGCCTCAGGCGCCATCTGCACGCCGTCGGTACGCATATAGGTAATAAGACCAACGGTTTCGCCGCCCATTGAAATGCCTTCATACAGGCGCTGGGCAATGCGCATCGTGTGCGCGGGCGAAAAGCCAAGTTTGCGAGAGGCCTCTTGCTGCAGTGTTGATGTGGTGAAAGGAGGAGCGGGGTTGCGCTTGACCGGCTTGGCTTCAACACTTGTCACATTGAATGCGGCGCCTTCAAGAAGATTGCGCAGGTCTTTGGCCTCTGTCTCTGAACCAATATCAAGGCGCTCGAGCTTTTTGCCGTCAGCCGTTGTAATGCGCGCCGTAAAGCCGTCGCCTTTCGGGGTGAACAGTTTGGTGTCGACCGACCAGTATTCGAGAGCTTTGAATGCTTCGATTTCGTTTTCGCGATCCGTTACAAGTCGAAGCGAGACGGACTGAACCCGTCCTGCCGAACGTGCACCAGGCAGCTTACGCCATAAAACGGGGGAAAGCGTGAAGCCGACAAGATAATCAAGCGCGCGGCGGGCGAGATAGGCCTCTACCAAAGCGGTGTCGATCTCGCGCGGATTTTGCATCGCTGTTCGAACGGCTTCTTTTGTAATGGCGTTAAACACCACCCGCTGAACCGGAACATCTTTCAGCACTTTTTTGTCACGCAGCACGTCAAGAACATGCCAGGAAATGGCTTCGCCTTCGCGATCAGGGTCGGTTGCTAAAATGAGAAGATCGGTGCCTTTAACGGCTTTTGCGATGTCGGACATCCGTTTTTGCGCCTTGGGATCGATTTCCCAATCCATCGCAAAATCTTCATCCGGGCGCACGGAACCGTCTTTTGGCGGCAAATCGCGGATGTGGCCAAACGAGGCATAAACCTCATAATCTTTGCCGAGATAACCATTGATTGTTTTGGCTTTTGCAGGACTTTCGACAATAACCACAGGCATAAGGCACAACTTCCAAGGGTAAGGGTGAAAGGCGAAAGGCGCATCGTATGGTGGTTTTCGCGCCGCTGGTCAATTGGCGGCATTTTATCAAATCAACCAAAGGTTGTGTTATTTCAGAATCAAAGCTAATCTGATACAACTCAAGATTGTATCGAGGTTTTATGAAAATGCATGATTTTCAAAATGACCGGCTTGCTGCAGCTGAGTATATTTCAAGTTTTTTACCAGAATTACTGCTTCTTTCGCGCGCCTCAAAGCACGAAATGCTAAGCTATCTGCTTCATCTTGCGCAGCTTGAGGCTTTGGACATTTGTGCATCATTTCAAGATCACGCGCCTGTTTCAGGTGCAATGAGCGCCACCCGTTGACCACCCTGCATTTCGATCCGTCCGGCAAGCTCCAGCTCCAATAATAAAGCGTGCACACGGGCGGGCGCAATCCGCGACTCGCGAATGAGGTGATCGACAATGATCGGCGAAGGGCCAAGCAGCTCCATCAAAACATCATGCTCTCCTTCGCTAGAGGACTGTTCGTCGTAATTATGAGCAAATTCCAACTCTTCTTCGCCAGCCCGCATCGGCATTGTCGCAAATTCCGAAGGCAGTTGTTGCAATGCTTCTATAATGTCTTCGGCACTCGTTGCCATTTGTGCGCCTTGCTTGATGAGGCGGTTAGTGCCAGAGGCACGCGGGTCGAGCGGGGAGCCGGGAAGCGCAAATACTTCGCGGCCCTGTTCTGCAGCAAGCCTTGCCGTAATGAGCGAACCTGAACGCTCCGCCGCTTCGATCACAACTGTTGCCAGTGACATGCCGGAGACGATGCGGTTTCGACGCGGAAAGCAGCGCGCCGTGGCCTGCCAGTTGAGAGGCATTTCAGTCCATGCCGCGCCGTTTTCTGACAGCTTGTGCAAAAGCTCGATATTTTCAGGTGGATAAATGCGGTTGATGCCGCCTGCAAGCACCGCGCTTGTTCCTGTGCTAAGCGCAGCTTCATGCGCCACCGCATCGATCCCGCGTGCCAGACCTGAGACAATATGATAGCCTGCTTCGCCCAGCACATGCGCAATATCGCGTGTCATTCGCCGGCCAGCGGCAGACGCGTTGCGCGAGCCGACAATGGCGACACATTTGCTTGCAGGGGAGGTTTTGCCAAGCCGTGTCAGAAGCGGCGGCGGACTGTCAATGTGGCGCAAAAGGGAAGGATAACTGGCGCTGTGCGGGGTTACAAATTTTGCGCCGATCTGCTCAACGGCTTCAATCTCCGCTTCAGCGGCATCGACCGTTGCGATGGCAAAATGGCGCGCGCCGCCACTGCGCATAAGATCAGGAAGCGCATCAAGCGCTGTTTGTGCATTACCAAAACGCGCAAGCAATTTTCGAAATGTGACAGGCCCAATGTTTTGCGAGCGGATCAGACGCACCCAGCTAACAAGTTCAGGTACTGTCAATTCCTGCTGAGGGTTCGCAAAAACATCATTCATGTTTTGGAGCCGATCCGGCTTTCTTGACCAATCAGCAGGCGGTCAATATTCGCGCGATGTTTTACGACAAGAAGAACAAACAGCAGACCAAGAAAAATGCCAAATCTGAAATCAATAAAAACAGCTGCGAATACACTTGCGACAAGGCTTCCAATCAATGCGGCAAGTGATGAATAACGGCTGATATAGGCGGTCAAAAGCCAGCTTGCGGCAAACACAAAACTTGTGGCAAAACTGAATCCCAGCGTCACGCCTAGAAACGTAGCGACGCCTTTGCCACCTTTGAAGCGCAGCCACACCGGAAACAGATGGCCACAAAATGCGCCAAAACCACAAATCATCATTGCGGCCTGAGGCGTCAGCGTGTGTGGGTTTAAAGGAAATGCAGAGCTTACAATCATGATTGCAAATGTCGCTTTTAGCGCATCGAGAACAAGCGTCATTGCTGCAATGTCTTTGCGGCCGGTGCGCAGCACATTTGTTGCGCCGATATTGCCAGAGCCGATAGCGCGCACATCACCAAGACCTGCAAACTGTGTCAGCAGCAACCCGAACGGAATGCTTCCGAGCAAATAGCCAAATAAAAAAACAAATAACGGCAGAAAAGTTGGAGCGTAGGGTGCAAGGGCATCAATCATCAGAAGTGTCTTTTGTCAGCATTTCAAGGACGGCCGCACGCATCGCCACGCCGTTTTCAACCTGTTTGGCAATCAGCTGCCGCGTTCCGTCAACAATATCGTCGCCAATATGCACACCGCGTAGAACAGGGCCGGGGTCGAGCACAATTGCATCACTGCGGGCATAGGCCAATGTTTGTGTCGTGAGCCCATATGTTTCGAAATAGTTTTCAGCGCTCAAATCCAGCGGTGTCAACATGCGCTCGCGCTGCAAACGCAGGCTCATGACCACATCTGTATTTTCAAGGCCCGCATGCATGTCTGTATATGATGTGATATGGTTTGAAGTGAGTGTTTCGCTTTGTAGAATTGCAGGCGAAATCACATTCACATGGGCGCCAAGCTTGGAGAGAAGCTTGATATTTGAATGGGCCACGCGCGAATGTTTGATATCACCGCAGATCGCAATTTTCAGGCCTTCGATTTTCCCTTTGGCCTGCTGAATTGTCATGGCGTCAAGCAAAGCCTGTGTTGGATGTTCGTCGGTGCCGTTTCCCGCATTGATAACGGCGCAACTCATAATGGCGCTTACAGTTTTAATGGCATCCGTGTCTTTATGGCGCATCACAACCGCATCAGGGCGCATGGCGTTAAGCGCAACAGCCGTATCTTTCAGTGTTTCGCCTTTTGTAGACGACATGTTGTGTGTCGCGACATTCACAACGTCAGCACCGAGCCGTTTTGCCGCAATTTCAAATGAGAGATGTGTGCGCGTTGAAGGTTCGAAAAACAAGTTGAGAACCGTTTTACCTTGTAGCGCGTCATGCGATTTAGGACCTGAGCGAAACGCATTTTCGTAAAAGTTGGCGCGTATCAGAAGCTGTTTGATTTGTTCAATGTTCAAATCATCGACGCTTAAAAGATTGCGGTTGGATGAACGGGAACTTAAGAGACGCTTTGACATGGCTTCTGTCTTATTCGCCTGTGCTAGTGGCTGCAAGCGCCGCTTTCCTTAAAACGGCATGTAACTGGTCGAGCGCACTTTGAAGAATAAGCGCGGCCGCCCTTGCATCGATCTGCGCCTGATGCTGTTTACGTGGCAAACCTGCCTCGAACATCTGCTCTTGCGCTGCAACACTTGTGAGGCGCTCGTCCCAGAGCAAAAGCGGCAAAGGCAGTAAAGGCGCAAGATTTCGCGCAAAGGAGCGCGTCGATTGCGCACGCTTCCCCTCTGTTCCGTCCATATTCAAAGGCAATCCCAGCACAAGCGCGCGGATGTTGCGCGAGGTGACAACTTTGCCAAGCGCTTCGGCGTCTTGCGTAAATTTGGATCGCGACAGTGTGTGGAGAGGCGTCACAACCTGCCAGCTGGGGTCGCACAGTGCCAGTCCGATCGTTTTTGTGCCTAGGTCAAACCCAAGTATTGCGCCGGAACCATTGAGCATTTTGGCAAGTTCTTCTACATTCATTTCCACACTCTAACCTATGCAGGTTTCATCATGAAAATCACCTGGTTTGGTCAATCGGCCTTCCGCCTTGAAATAAAAGATGCCGTTATCCTCATCGATCCATTTATTACGGGCAATAAGACCTGTCCGGTTTCCGTCGATGAGGTGTCAAAAGACGTGACACACATTCTTCTCAGCCATGGGCATGACGACCATGTCGGCGATACGGTAGGAATTGCCAAAAAAACGGGCGCGAACGTGATCGGCCCTTTCGAGCTGGTCAATTATCTGAGCGGCCTTGGTGCAAAAAACGTCACAGGCCTCAATCCTGGTGGTGAAATGGATCTTGGCCCATTCAGTCTGGCTTTGACGAACGCCATCCATTCGTCGTCCGCAGGCGAGGACAAGCCCATTTATTTGGGACAGCCCTGCGGCCTTGTGGTTATGGCCAAAAACGAGCCAACACTTTATCATGCCGGCGATACTGAAATCTTTTCAGATATGGCGTTGATTGATGAATTTTATGCGCCGCAAATCGGCTGCTTGCCAATTGGGGATGTTTATACGATGGGTGCAAAAAAAGCGGCTGTCGCGACCAAGCGCTATTTTAATTTTGATACGGTCATCCCGATGCATTACGCAACTTTTCCGCCGCTCGACCAGTCAGCCGACAATTTCATTGCCGAGATGAAAGGGGCGACAACGAAAGTTCTGGCGCTCAAACAAGGCGAAAGCACGGTTCAGGCGTTGCGGAGCAATTCTGCAACCCGCGGGGCAGCGTAAGTCAAAACACCGCGCGCGCCGGCTCGCTTAAAAGCGATCAGGCTTTCCAGCATGGCCTTGTCGCCATCAATCCAGCCGTTGAGCGCGGCCGCCTGTATCATCGCGTACTCTCCTGAAACTTGATACGCGAAGACGGGCGCATTCGATGTGTCGCTTAGCTTCGTGACAATATCGAGATAGGGCAGGCCCGGTTTAACAAGAAGCATGTCAGCCCCTTCATCAATATCGAGCTGCGCTTCAAGAAGCGCTTCCGCGCTGTTGGCCGGGTCCATCTGGTAGCTGCGCTTGTCACCGCGCAATGTCGTGGTTGTGCCAATGGCATCGCGAAAAGGCCCATAAAAGCTTGAGGCATATTTTGCGGCATAAGACATAATCATCGTGTCTTTGTAACCGTGCGCTTCAAGCGCGCGGCGGATGGCGCCAACGCGCCCGTCCATCATATCAGAAGGCGCGACAATATCTGCACCAGCGTCCGCCAATGTCAAAGCTTGCAGTGCCAGCATTTCAACAGTCTCGTCATTCAAAATGACGCTATCTTTCACAAGGCCATCATGACCGTGCGATGTGTAAGGGTCGAGCGCGACATCGGCCATCAGGCCAATCTGCGGAACAGCTTCTTTAATTGCACGCAGCGTTTTGCAAACAAGATTGTCCGGATTGAGGCTTTCTTGTCCATCATCCTTTCGTAAATGCGCTTGCGTGTTTGGAAACAAGGCAAGGCAGGGAATGCCAAGCTGCATTGCTTTTTCAGCGGCGCGCACACATTCGTCAATGCTCAACCTGTCGACCCCCGGCATTGAGGCAATGGGTGTGCACGCATCATCGCTGTCTTGTATGAAAAGCGGCCAGATCAAATCCTCAACATGAAGCGCATTTTCACGCACCATCCGGCGTGACCAGTCATGCGCGCGCAGGCGGCGCGGTCTTTTGAGCATAGGTTCTGCGCTGTCTTGTGAAAGGGGCATTTCGGAGGCTTGCCCTTTAAAACTTGTATCTCTTGACCAGATTTTGTTCATGAATACGTTTTTACACGATGTTAGCGGGCTGTGAAAGCCGTTAAGTTGCCTTCTGGGCGGCAATTGAGCTTGCGAAACATCAACGCCGTTGGTAGGCCGGAAAAATGGATTTTAACTTCAGTGAAGACCAGCAGGCTTTTCGTGATGCAGCGCGAAGTTTTTCCGATGAACAAATGCTGCCGTTTGCAAAAGAGTGGGATGAAAAAAGTTTTTTTCCCGTAGAGACGATGCGTCAAGCTGCAAAGCTGGGCTTCGCCGCGATCTACACGCAAACAGAGCATGGCGGTGCGGGATTAAAACGCATTGATGCCGCGCTGATTTTTGAGGAACTGGCACGCGCATGCCCGTCGACTGCAGCCTATCTCAGCATTCACAATATGGTGTGCTGGATGATCGACACGTTTGGCAGTGCAGACCAACGCGCTGCATTTTTGCCAAAATTGACAACAATGGAGCATTTCGCGAGTTATTGCCTGACAGAGCCAAATGCAGGTTCGGATGCGGCATCGCTCTCGACAAGCGCGGTGCGTGAGGGCGACCATTACGTGCTCAACGGTGCAAAAGCCTTTATTTCCGGCGGTGGAGTGTCCGACATTTATGCGGTGATGTGCCGCACGAGCGGCGATGGGTCAAAGGGCATATCCTGTCTGGTTGTTGAAAAAGGAACGCCCGGTTTAAGCTTTGGCGCTCTGGAAAAAAAATTAGGGTGGAAATCGCAACCGACGACAATGGTCAGCTTCGAAAATTGCCGTGTGCCAGTTGGAAACAGGCTCTCAGATGAAGGCGACGGCTTTAAAATTGCAATGGGGGGCCTTGATGGTGGACGCGTCAACATTGCGGCCTGTTCAATTGGCGGTGCTGCTTTTGCGCTCCAACAAGCCAAACGATATAGCTTGGAGCGTAAACAATTTGGTGCCCCGCTCAGTGATTTGCAAACAGTGCGCTTCAAACTTGCCGATATGCTGGCGGGTCTGGAAGCATCACGCATGATGGTCTACCGTGCTGCAGCGATGCTTGACGAGAAAACACAATGCGCGACCGCGCAAGCTGCGCTTGCAAAAAGATTTGCTACCGACACGTGCTTTAATATCGTCAACGATGCGCTGCAACTTCATGGCGGCTACGGTTATCTGAATGATTATCCTATAGAGCGTGTTTTGCGTGATTTACGTGTTCATCAGATTCTTGAAGGTACAAATGAAATTATGCGTGTGATCGCTGCACGCGAGTTTTTCGCCGGACGGATCAATGCCTGAGGTTATATTTGAAAAACGTGGGCATGCGGGAGTCATAACGCTTGACCGCCCGAAGGCTTTGAATGCTTTGAACCTCGAAATGTGCGAAATTATGCATCAGGCGCTCAACATCTTTGAAAATGATGATGACATTTCACATGTTGTCGTCTGCTCATCACAGAATGGACGCTTTTTTTGTGCGGGCGGCGACATTCGCAGCATGCAGGCAGAACTTGTGGCCGGGCAATTTGAAACGGCAGAGCATTTTTTTAAAACGGAATACCGGCTCAACCATAAGATAGCGCGTTACAAAAAACCTTATATCGCGCTGATTGACGGTATAGTCATGGGTGGCGGCGTCGGTATTTCGGCGCATGGATCGCACCGCGTGGTTAGCGAAAATACTGTGTTCGCGATGCCGGAAGTGGCAATCGGTTTTTTCCCTGATGTTGGCGTGAGCCATATTCTTGCCGCGCTGAAACATAATGTCGGCGCTTATCTGGCCATTACCGGTGAGCGGATCAAAGCGTCAGACATGCTTTTCGCAGGTCTTGCAACGCACATTATCAAGGCATCAGACTATAATGACGTTTTGAAATCCTTGACAGTTTCAAAAGACGCCAATGCGGTACTTGCAGAGCGCGCACGAAAACCTGACGAAAGCCAGCTTCAAAAAAACCTTGAAAAGATGTCCCATTTTTTTTCGGCAAAAAATATGCCTGATCTTCTTACAGCTCTCAAAAATGATGAAGACGATTTTTTTGCAAAGCAAGCGCTCGATATTATTGGAAGGCGCTCACCAACAAGCATGGCGGTTGCAATGCGGCAATTGCATTGTGGTGCGATTTCGATTGAGGAGACATTGCGTCAGGATTACCGCATTGCTTGCCGCCTCATGCGACAGCCTGATTTTCCTGAAGGTGTCCGCGCTTTGTTGATTGATAAAGACAATGCACCACGCTGGCAGCCAGCGACAATAGACGATGTGAAGTCGAACGACTTAGATGCAACATTCATGCCTCTGGTCGATGCGCATGAACTAGAGCTGACATGAAAGCTGCCATGCACGTCGAGAGCCTTGAGCGCTATCTCATTTGGTTCATGCGGCTTTTGGCGGCCGTGTTCTTTACGCTAGGTCTTTATTACTGCGGGCTCATTTTGGACGTTGCGGGCAAAAACTTTTTTTTGCACCTGCCGTTGCTGCAGCAAACATTGATCGGGTTTTTTGCGGTGGCGAATATTGTCGCCGCAATTGGTTTATGGCTGACATCGAGTTGGGGTGCCGTGGTCTGGCTGTTCGTGGCCTTCGCCGATATGGTGATCCATGCCTTCTTCGCTAAATTTGCCCTTACACCTTTACCCTTGCTGGTTTTTCACGCTGCCAGCATGATTGTGTATTTGTGGCTCTCAATCCAAATTGCGCGCCAGCGCTCATTTTAAGGAAGCAAAATGTCGGTTGCATTTATCGGACTGGGACATATGGGCGGGCCTATGGCGGCCAATCTTGTCAAAAAAGGCGAAGCGACATGCGGGTTTGATCTTTCGGAAACGGCGCTTAACGCTTTTAAAGCCACAGGAGGCACAACAGCGCCAACGCCTTTGCAAGCTGTCAAAAACGCCAAGGTGGTTGTGACCATGTTGCCTTCCGGCAAGGAAGTGCGCGCGGTCTATCTTGGGTCGGACGGGTTGATCGACCAGATGAGCGCCGGTGCCGTTTTCATTGACTGTTCAACCATCGATGTGGCGACGGCGCGGGATGTTGCGGCTGCCGCAGAAGCGAAGGGGCACTTTTTCGTGGATGCGCCTGTCTCTGGCGGAACAAGCGGTGCAGAAGCGGGAACGCTTACATTCATGGTCGGCGGAACCAATGCAAGCTTTGAAAAAGCGCAGCCTTACTTGCAAAAAATGGGGCAGGCGATTGTTCATGCTGGTAATGCTGGAAATGGGCAGGCTGCAAAAATTTGTAACAATATGCTGCTTGGAATATCGATGATCGGCGTCTCGGAAGCATTCGTATTGGCCGATGCCTTGGGATTGCCGCGCGAAAAGCTTTTTGAGATTTCTAACACGTCCTCTGGTCAATGCTGGTCACTTTCAAAATATTGCCCCGTGCCTGGTCAGGTTGCAAGCTCACCTTCCAATCGAGGTTATGAACCGGGCTTTACAGCGGCAATGATGCTCAAAGACCTTCGCCTGTCGCAAGAGGCAGCGAACGCAACGCGCGCTTCAACTCCACTTGGTGCCGCTGCCGCGCAAATTTACGCATTGATGGCCGGGCAGGGATTTGCGCAATTGGATTTTTCAGGCGTGTTCAAATTTTTGAAAGCGAATCTCTAATATTATTTGTGCGCTTGCACGCGCAAGATCCATAGCATTTGAATTTCAATCGAAACGTTAGGGTTAATCAAAGGTTTCATTTTCTGAAACCCGATTAACGCCTTAAGATCGACGCAAGTTATATTTTTGAATTTTTATTTTTGTGATTTCAGGAGAGAATTATGCCTATTCGTGAACCAGCCAAAATCGGCCTTGATGAAAATTATCAGAAGCTTCTTGCAAGCTACGTTGAAGGCAAGCCTGATGCGACAAAAGAAATTTTTATCGAGCAGCTTAAAGGCGTTAAGCTGCTGGTGACAGCAGACACAGATCCCAAAGCAACAATGCCGAAAGGCGTCACAGCATTGCGCAATGGCAAAGTTCTTAGCGCAGACGAGTTTGCAGGCATTCGCGAGGCTGTTTACACAGAAGCGCGTTCGTTGATGAACAACTTCAACGTTTTAAAAGGCAAAGACGGCAAAGCGATTTCGCTTGGAACTTTGCCGCTCGTCAAAGGCATTGATCTTGATGGCAAACCTGAAGAATTCAATATTGATGAAGTTGCGCTTTCAATTCTTGCCCGTATGGCAAGCAAAGAGGGTGGCGACGCGTCAGGTCCTGCATTCGACGGCACTTTAAGTGCTGAAGATGCAGTCATGAATGTCGACGGCAAACAGGCTGTTGCAATGGGTGGTCTGGTTTTTGATCCCAAGATTGCTTACATCGACAAACTTCCCGAGCCACCAAAGCCAATCAAAATTGAAGGTTCGGCATTTAAGGCCAATGAACTTCTTCAAAAAGGCCTGCTGCGCATGCAATATACAAATACGGGCTTTGCGCTTTCGGCAAATACGGCTGATGGCAAAATCGACGATGCAACCCTTCTCAACATGCTTGCAGGAAGTGCAGCGATCGGTGCGGGCACAGGCGTAAAGACAATTATCAGCACACCGGCAGATTTCCCACGCGGCAATATTGGCCCTGATGGAAAACCACTGGATCAGGCCAGCTGGCTTGCCGCCAATCCGCAGGCATCACTGCCACGCGGTTTTGTAGAGCAAATCCTGACGCGCTCAGGTCTTGAAGAAACATTGCCTCTAGTCATGTCGCAGATGGATATAGCTGAGAAAGCTGGCAAAGCGTTCACGCGCACCAATCTTCGTGAAGCGATGCTTGCAGGACTTCATGAGAACTTCAAACTTGCGAATGCAGGAAAAGACGGTTCCGACGTCGACGTTTTGTTTGGCAGCGGTGCTATATCAAATGATCTAGGAGCGTCAACAGGCATTCCAAACGTGGCAGCACAGACAACGATACCAGGCACAGTTCCAGCACAGTTGCCGCAGGTACTGGCAGGTGTTCCAACCTCAATCCCTTCAATCTTTCCTGCCTCGCCAACTGCACCGCAGACAACATCTGCTTCGACATTGCCTCAGGTTGCACAAAATGATGCTTACACCCAGCAAATTCTTGCATGGATCAACGCACAGAATGCGCGTAACCTTGGCGCCATCAGCCCGACATTTCCGGCAGCTGCTGGTTACAATTTGCCGCAGGCAGGCGGTCTGGACATCGCAAGCATATTGAGCGGACTTTCCACTCAGTATCAGTTGCCACAGGCCAATACCAATATCTTCCAGAACCCTGCAATTATCTGGAACTAAAAACCAGCAAAGTTTTAGCCGGCCCTTTGGAGAGAGAGGGCCGGTTTTTTTATACGAAGTATACATGCCGTATTTATAATGCTGCGCATGACGCGCAAGACCATCATGGTTAATCATTTGTATTTTAAGCGGTGTTGCTGGTTAACTTTTAACCTTGTCCTGACTTACTGAATTTTAAGCCTGTAATTTAATTCGAATTTATCACGATAGCGCTAAATTCAATTCATGAGCGGCCGATAGAGCCTGCCATGTGAAACAGAAGTTGAAACAGTGGGGCGTTACAAAATGACAAATACTCTTGCACGCGATCAGAAACCAAATTCAGACGCGACAAAATACAATCCGGAAGTTAAAGCCAACTACCTTGAAGCTCTTTCCTATGTTGAGCGCGCACACCGCTCGCTTTTGGATGTCATCAAGGATGAGTTTGAACGCTCAGGCCGTTCAGACGTCAACCCGGTTCAGGCTTTAATCCTTTTCCATATGGGTGATTCAGAACTAACAGCAGGCGAGTTGAAAACACGCGGGTATTACCTCGGTTCAAACGTCAGCTACAACCTTAAAAAGCTTGTTGACCTTGGTTATGTGCATCATCAGCGTTCACGCGTTGACCGTCGCGCCGTCAAGATCAAGCTGACAGACAAAGGCCAGGATATCCGTTCGGTTGTTGAGCGTCTTTATGACCGTCATGCAACATCTTTGGAAGTTGTCGGTGGCATCTCAACAGCTGATTTCCAGCAGATCACACAGACTTTGCAGCGTCTTGAACGCTTCTGGGTTGACCAGATCCGCTACCGTCTCTGAGACAAGTTTCGGCGAGAGCAGGCCACCGCTCTCGCCAACCAACCAAACAATTACACTCAGCTTCGCTTATGGACGCCCTGCAGGAACAGGCGCGACAAGAGCAGACACTTTTCCTAGGGGGCTGGGAAAAAAAGAAAAGCGGCCTCCGTATCTCAGCGCTTGCGCAAACGATACAATCAGGAGGCCGTTTTTTGCTATTCAAAATAACAAGTTTTAAAACGTATAGTTTGTATTCCAGTAATTGCTGACAGGCTGCTGGCTGTAGTTCTGCGGGTAATAACCATTCTGATATTGCGGAACGGACCCATACTGGCCGGTCTGTTGATAAGGCGAATAGCCTTGGTTGTAACCGTATTGCTGCGGCACATTGTACTGCTGCCCGCCATACTGCTGAGAATATGGGTCGATATTGTAATAGGGAGGTGTAGGGCCGCCCAAAATTGCGCCGTTGAAGGCATAATTGTTCCAGCCGCTTTGTGGATGATCGACACCGAACCAGTTTGACTGCGCATTGCCGGCCCAGCTGTCGTTCGGACTTGTAAACCAGTTGTCATAGCTCGTCAGATTGCCCGCCAAAGGACCAAGGGAATTTTCGACGATCTGGATAATGCGCACTGCCCGCTGGTCGACGTTATGAAATGCGGCGTAACGAATATTGCGCTGCTGATCGACCCCAAGTTTATGAAATGCCTCATATGTATTGTCTTTTTTGCGAAAATTTTTGTCGAAATCGGCAAGATCATTTGTCAATTTGTTGGTTGGGTAAGGCACAATGTCGTAATTCGAAGGCAGGGAGTAATTGACGCCCGTGAAAAAGGTCTGCAGCGGATCAACGGCCTGCTGAAAAGGGTTCTGCCCATAACTTCCAAATTGAGAATATGGGTTGTAAGCCTGCTGGCTGTAAGGATTGTTATACTGATATGAGCTTGCCATGTTATTTGCCTTTACTTAAATACTGAAATAATATGCCTTAAGATTAAGCCTTTCTTCACGCTTTCACAAGCGTAGTGAACAAAGCTTCTAGATCTATAGTTAATGATTTCTGAAATTTTTACACAAAAACAAAGCTTTTTCAGGTTTGTGCCATAGCTTTGCCTGATTGTGACGTCAATTTGGTGAAATCAAGCGATTCAGCCATTGTGCTGGGTATCGCGCTTTCATTTACATTTCCGGGGACCTGATGATGACATCACCTGCTCGAGGCCTTTTAAAGCCACTCGCATTTAGCTTAGCTGTCATGGTATTTATGCCGCACGCAAAAGCACAGGAGCCGCAGTCAGGACTTGACTGGACTGAGGGCTTTGACGTTTCGACGCCTGATGAGGCTACGACGCAACATGTGTTGACGCCAACGCTGAGCCCGCAATCAACAGCCGGCACTGAAGCGGCAATCGTGCAATATAAAGATATTGTCCAAAAAGGTGGCTGGAACAAAGTTCCTTCTGGTGAAGTGTTGCAGGTGGGCGCGCAGACATCCGCCGTGACGGCTCTGCGTCGTCGTTTGATGATTTCAGGCGATCTGACGCAGAATGTTGGTCGCTCCGATGCTTTTGATACCTTTGTGCAGACAGCAGTTCGCAGGTTTCAGGCGCGCCACGGCCTCCAGCCAACGGGCCGGGTAGGTGCAGACACATTTGTTGCGCTCAACGTTCCCGCTGACGAGCGTTTGAGACAGCTTGAGCTTAATCTTCCACGTCTCAAATCCATTCCATCAGACCTTGGCGCGCGCTTTGTTGCCATGAATATTCCAGCGACACAGCTCGAGGCTGTTGAAAATGGTGTTGTGGTGCAGCGCCATGGAACTGTTGTTGGTAAAATCGACAGGCAGTCGCCCATTCTTGCTGTCAAAATCCGCGAAATCAATTTCAATCCATTCTGGACAGTGCCGGGTTCAATTATCCGCAAAGATCTGATTCCGAAAATGCAAAAAGATCCGAACTATCTAACGGAAAATCACATCCGCATTTACGATAAAAAAGGTGCTGAACTGCCACCGAACCAGATCAACTGGTCGACAATGGAAGCGATCAACTTCCGCTTCACGCAAGACCCTGGCGATATCAACTCCATGGGGTCTGTCCGTCTTGGCATGCCCAATACTGAATCTGTTTATATGCACGATACGCCGCAAAAATCTTTGTTTGGAGAAAATGCGCGCTTTCATTCGTCAGGTTGCGCGCGTGTGCAAAACGTTCGTGATCTTGTGACATGGCTTTTAAAAGAAAATTCGGAGTGGTCGCGCGGTCGTATTGATCAGGCTGTACGAATGGACGAACGCATTGACGTGTCACTTACCAAAGCCGTGCCTGTTTACTGGGTGTATATTACCGCATGGGCCAATGAAGAGGGTGTTCAATTTCGTGATGATATTTATGGTCGCGATAAAATGCATCTTGCAGGCGATTATTCGATGCCAGCAACACCGTTTGATCGCGTTGGCCCACAGGCCTTTGTTCCGGGCAGCAAAAAGCCCGTTCGCGGCGACAAAGGTTGATATAGACTTTCATCAATGACAACCAGGCGCGAAATTATATTCGAACATCTTGCGCTTGGTCCTTACCGTAAATGCACGGCCATCGACGCGCAAACAGCAGTTGAAGTCACGGTTTCAGGACCTCTCAACGCCAACCCAAAAGACCTTGAGAAACTCGCGACTTCGTCATTACTGCGCAAACTGTCGTGATAAATCATTATTCCATTGCACCAGCAGGCGTCACTTGCTAGCACATACCATATGTGGTTGGCGGGGGCGAGATGAGCAATAACAGTCAGAAACAGATGGAAAAGACGCAAGATTTTTTCAATACATCACTTGAAAACCGCGACCAGGAATTATTCAGCGCGATTGAAAGCGAACTGCATCGCCAGCAAAATGAAATTGAACTTATTGCCTCTGAAAATATCGTTTCGCGCGCCGTGCTCGAAGCACAGGGTTCTGTGCTTACAAATAAATATGCTGAAGGTTATCCCGGCAAGCGGTATTATGGCGGCTGCCAATTTGTCGACATTGCCGAAACACTTGCTATTGAGCGTGCCAAAAAACTTTTTGGTTGTCATTTTGCAAATGTGCAACCCCATTCCGGGGCGCAGGCCAATCAGGCTGTATTTTTGGCGCTGCTTCAACCCGGTGACACTTTCATGGGGCTCGATCTTAATTGCGGCGGACACTTAACGCATGGCAGCCCCGTCAACCTGTCCGGTAAATGGTTTAACCCAGTGCCTTACGGCGTGCGCAGCGATGACAATATCATCGACATGGATGAAGTGGCGCGCATTGCGCGAAAGACAAAGCCCAAGCTTATTCTGGCGGGCGGTTCAGGATATTCGCGTTTTTGGGATTTTGCGCGCTTTCGTGACATTGCCGATGAAGTGGGCGCATTGTTCATGGTGGACATGGCACATTTCGCCGGCCTTGTAGCGGGCGGCGTGCACCCAAGCCCGCTTCCTCATGCGCATGTTGTCACGACCACCACGCATAAAACACTGCGCGGCCCCCGTGGCGGCATGATCCTTTGCAATGACGAAGCGATTGCCAAAAAAATCAATTCGGCGGTTTTCCCCGGTTTGCAAGGCGGACCCCTCATGCACGTTATTGCGGCAAAAGCTGTTGCTTTTGGCGAGGCGCTGGAGCCATCTTTTAAAGCTTACACGCAAGCAATTGTTGAGAATGCCAAAACACTTGCGGGCAGCCTGAAATCGGCAGGTCTCGATATTGTTTCTGGCGGCACGGACAATCATTTAATGCTCGTCGATCTTCGCCCGAAAGGCGTCAAAGGCAATTCAGCAGAAAAAGCGTTGGCACGCGCGAACATTACCTGCAATAAAAACGGTATTCCATATGACCCTGAAAAACCGATGGTGACATCGGGTGTTCGCGTCGGAACACCGGCCTGCACAACGCGCGGATTTGGCATGGCCGAGTTTCAGCAAGTCGGCCAAATGATCGCGGAAGTTATCGATGCAATATCCGACACAGGCGAAGGCACTGTCAGCGTCGAACAGAATGTCAAAGAACGTGCACTGGCGCTCACCGCGCGTTTCCCTATATACACCTAGAGTAGATTTATGCGTTGCCCTTATTGTTCCGCACTCGATACGCAAGTGAAAGACTCGCGCCCGACAGATGAGCACAGTGCCATTCGGCGCCGTCGAATCTGCCCAAAATGCCAGGGCCGGTTCACGACATTTGAGCGCATCTTTGCCCGCGAGCTTATTGTTATCAAACGTTCCGGCGAGCGCACTGTATTTGATAGAAGCAAATTGGAGCGCTCCGTTGCAATCGCGCTTCGCAAACGCCCTGTCGAGCAGGAGCGCGTGGATGCATGGATCAACAAAATTGTCCGCGATATCGAAGAGTCAGGTCAAAACGAAGTGTCATCTGTGCGCATCGGCAAAATGGTACTTGAAGGTCTTAAACAGCTTGATGATGTTGCCTTTGCCCGCTTTGCATCGGTTTACCGCGATTTCAAAGGCGCAGAAGATTTCAAGAATGTTATCGATGAACTCTCGCCTGTTGAAACACCACGCCGCCCGCGCGTGTAAAGCGGGCTCCTGTCATGCACAATCATGATTTGAAATGGATGAATGCGGCTCTGCGTTTTGGCCGCCGTCATCTTGGGCTTACATCCTCAAACCCGTCTGTTGCCTGCCTGATTGTTCGTGAAGGAAGTGTCGTTGGCAGAGGCATAACGGCCATTGGCGGACGCCCTCACGCGGAAAGTCTGGCGCTTGATGAAGCGGGTGCGAACGCAAAAGGCGCAACAGCCTATGTCACGCTTGAACCTTGCGCGCATCATGGCAAAACGCCGCCATGCTGTGATGTATTGATCGGCGCAGGCATTGCCCGCGTTGTGTATGCTGTGAAAGATCCTAACCCGCTGACGGCAGGGCAAGGAAAACAAAAAATGCAAGCAGCGGGTGTAGAGGTTTTATCCGAAGTTTGCGAATATGAGGCTGCCCGCGACCATGCGGGTCATATTATTGCAATTGAAAAACAACGCCCGTTTTTACAGCTAAAGCTTGCGGTTACTGCAAATGGCGTGATGGGACGAAGAAACAATCGACTGCTTATTACCGGCGAGAATGCCAACACTTTCACACATCGCCTTCGCTCCCAGGCTGATGCAATTGCTGTCGGCAGCGGAACTGTTCTTGCGGACGACCCGCTATTGACCTGCCGGCTTCAAGGTCTTGAAAAGCGCAGCCCGCGCCGTGTCATTCTTGATCGGCGTCTGCGAACCCCTGTCACATCTGCTATGGTGCAATCTGCGTTTTCTTTCCCGACAACATTAATGACAACTTCAGGGCATGACTGTTCTTTGCTGACGGCTGCAAATATGTCTGTTGAAATTTTACCAGAAAACAATTTTTTGCTGGAAGGATTGCATTTGCTCGCCCAATCAGGAGTAAGGCGCCTTCTTGTTGAAGGAGGAGTAAAGCTTGCGCAATCTTTGCTTGAGCAAAACCTTGTGGATGAACTTGTGCTGATTCAATCTGACATAAACTATCATAGTGATGACGCACTCTTTATACCAGATTTGTGCAAAGCAGAAAAACTTGCGCAGAACTTTAAAAAGTTTGATGAGAGACTGCTGGGCAATGATCACGTAATGAGATTTTGGCGAAACTGATGTTTACCGGATTAATCAACGACATTGGCGAAATTGTTGCCGTGTACTCGAAAGGTGGGGGACGGTTACTGCGTATTGCAACATCTTATGTAAACGCCGATTTGCCAATTGGTGCGTCGATTGCCTGCAACGGAATTTGCCTGACGGTTGTCACGCAAGGTGAAGAGGATTTGAGACGGTGGTTTGATGTTGAGGCGTCTTTGGAAACCATATCATGCACAACACTTGGCAGTTGGCAAAAAGGGCAGCACATCAATCTTGAAAAATCGCTTCGCGTGGGTGACGCGCTTGGCGGGCACATTGTCTCAGGCCATGTCGACGGTATCGCTGAGATCAAAAGCATCCAAAAAAATGAAGATGGCTCTATTTTTACTTTTGAAAATCCAAAAATACTTTCGCAGTTTATCGCGCAAAAAGGCTCAATCGCTCTCGATGGCACGTCGCTCACGGTAAATCGCGTTGATAATAATCATTTCACAATCACGTTGATCCCGCATACATTGGCGGTGACGACGTGGGGTGCCGCGCAAAGTGGCGATAAAGTGAACATCGAAGTGGACATGCTGGCACGTTATGTTGCCCGCTTGAACGATGTGCGAAACAGCGCTGGACAGCAGGGCTTGGAATAGTGTTTCTAAAAACATGGACACGCCGCTACAATTTTCGCTTCCGTCATTTTTAAGCCCTCCACGAATTCTTATCGTGGAAGCGCGCTATTATCCAGATATCAGTACGGCATTGCTTGAAGGCGCTAAAGCGACGCTTGCCAAGGTATCTGCAAAAGTTGATGTATTGACACTGTCGGGCGCGCTGGAAATTCCCGGTGCAATCGCCATTGCCGCTAAAGCTGAAACATATGATGGCTATGTCGCGCTTGGCTGCGTCATTCGTGGTGAAACATCTCATTATGATATCGTCGCCACTCAATCGGCCGCGGGGATTATGGCGCTGACAATGCAATTGCATGCTATTGGTAATGGTATTCTCACTGTCGAGACAGTACAACAAGCGAGGGAGCGTGCGCTTCCTTCGCAACAGGACAAAGGCGGTTTTGCAGCGTGCGCCTGCCTTGAGCTTATTTTCTGGAAACAAAAACAATGACGGTTTTAGAAGCCGAAAAAAAAGGCAACAAGCGCTCGACCGCGCGACTGGCCGCCGTGCAGGCGCTCTACCAGATGGATGCAGCAGGCAGTGATGTCGATGAAACAATCGAAGAGTTTGCAGAACACCGCTTAGGCAAGGAAATTTACGGCGACCATTACGCACCAGCCGATGCGGGTTATTTTTCCATGCTCGTTCGCGAAACGGTCAGCCATCAGCTAAGTCTGGATCCGCAGATCGATGACGTGCTGGCCAAAGGCTGGCCGATGGTGCGGCTGGATCTGACGCTGCGACAAATTTTGCGCGCAGGCCTTTATGAATTGATGTTTAAAAAAGATGTGCCTGCCAAGGCCGTCATCTCTGAATATGTCGACGTTGCAAGTGGCTTTTTCGACAAAGGCGATGGCGTTAAAATTGCAAATGCTGTGCTTGACACGTTGGCACGACAGCACCGATCCGATGAATTCAACGATCTATGAGCATTGGGTCTGAAACCGATCTGATTCAAAAATATTTTGCACCTTTAAGCGGCGAGGGTGCTTTTAAGCTGCGTGATGATTGCGCGGCACTTACAATACCGGACGGGTTTGATCTGGTTGTGACAGTCGATAGCGTCACCGAGGGCATTGATTTTTTTAAAAATGCAGATGCCGCAGAAGTTGCCGCTAAAGCGCTTCGCGTAAATATCTCAGACCTCACCGCAAAAGGCGCGATGCCATTTGCTTATGTGATGTCGCTCTCGCTGCCAGCAATCGACGAGCATTGGCTGGCCGAATTCAGTGCGCAGCTCGCCTGTGACCAGAAAACCTACGGTATCGACCTTATCGGCGGTGATACAACTCGGGCGCCGGTCCTATCTGCCACAATCACGGCGATGGGGCTTGTGCCGCATCAACGCATAGTTCAACGCAGCGGCGCGAAAGCGGGCGATATTTTATGTGTGACTGGCACAATCGGCGATAGCGCGTTAGGGCTGCAAATACTCAAAAAAAATATAAGTTATCAGGATGAAAAACTGGCCTCGCGCTATCGCTTTCCTGATCCGCCTGCAAAGATCGCGCGCTATATCTATCACTATGCAACAGCCGCACTCGACATTTCTGATGGATTTATCGGCGATATCATAACACTTTGTGAGCGTTCTTCATGTGGCGCACAAATTCAGCTGAACAATGTTCCCTATTCAACAGAAACGAAATCTCTGTTTCAAAACGACGCGAAATGGGTTGAAACCGCTTTGACGGGCGGCGACGATTATCAGGTTGCGCTGACCGTTAAGCCAGATGATTTTCAAAGATTGCAACAACTCTGCGCGAAGGTGGGCGTCCAACTTACAGATGTCGGTGTTGTAACAGGCACTACCAAAGTGGAATTTTTACAAGGAAAAACGCCGCGCATATTTGCACGCGGCGCTTACAGTCATTTTTCCTAGCAGGAATAATACATTTTGAATTCGACAGGGTGCGGGCTGTGCTCGTAGTCGATCACGTCTTGCATTTTCAAATCGATATAGGCGTCAATCATGTCATCGGTGAAGACATCGCCTTCTGTCAAAAACGCGCGGTTTTTTGACAGGTTTGAAAGCGCTTCACGCAAGCTTCCGCAAACAGTCGGAATTTTTTTTAGTTCTTTTGGCGGCAAATGATAAAGATCTTTGTCCATCGGCTCGCCCGGATGAATTTTGTTTTTTATTCCGTCGAGCCCAGCCATCAACAGTGCTGCAAAAGCAAGATAAGGGTTGGCGGCGGGGTCTGGAAAGCGCGCTTCTAAACGGCGCGCATTTTTATTTAAGGTATGTGGAATACGGCAGGCAGCTGAACGGTTGCGTGCGGAATACGCAAGCAATACAGGCGCTTCATAACCGGGGATTAAGCGTTTGTAAGAATTTGTTGTTGGATTCGTAAACGCGTTCAGGGCTTTTGCGTGCTTAATAATGCCGCCAATAAAATAGAGACATGTATCTGACAATCCGGCATAACCATTGCCCGAAAAAACAGGCGTGCTGCCTTTCCAGATTGACATGTGACAATGCATGCCCGAGCCATTGTCGCCAGCAACCGGTTTTGGCATGAATGTCGCGGTTTTGCCGTAAGCATGCGCCACATTATGAATGCAGTATTTGTAAATCTGCATTTGGTCGGCCATCATCATCAGCGTATTGTATTTGATGCCAAGTTCATGCTGCGCACTGGCAACTTCGTGATGATGCTTTTCAACACCAACGCCCATGAGCGCCATGCTTGCCAGCATTTCGCCGCGAATGTCCTGTGCACTGTCAACGGGCGGCACGGGAAAATAGCCCTGTTTAATGCCAATGCGGTGGCCTAGATTGCCCATATCATAGGCGCGGTTTGAATTGATCGGCAATTCGCTGCTGTCGATCTGGTAGCCAGAATTGTAAGTGTCGTTGCTAAAACGCACATCATCAAAGATAAAAAACTCAGCTTCCGGCCCAAAATAGCTGGTGTCGCCAATGCCTGTAGTTTTTAAGTAAGCCTCAGCTTTGCGCGCGATAGAGCGTGGATCGCGCAAATATGGCTCATTTGTCAGCGGCTCAACCGCATCGCACACAAGAACAAGCGTTGTTTCCGCAAAAAATGGGTCGATCGTCGCAGTCGCCGGATCAGGAATAAGTTTCATGTCGGAATCGTTGATCGGTTTCCAGCCGGCGATTGATGAGGCATCGAACATAACGCCGTCTTCAAACGTCTCTTCATCAACCATCGACACATCGAAGGTCACATGCTGCCATTTGCCTTTGAAATCTGTGAAACGGAAATCGACGTATTTGACTTCCTTGTCTTTTATAAGCGCGAGAACGTCTTTTGGCGTTGGTGTTTTAGCAGACATAAAATTCCCTTTGCGTTGGCGAATGCGCGAACAAGATATAGTTTTCATGCACAAGCCAACGGCAGATAGACCAGATGACTGGCCTGTGGCGCGAAATTTAATCTTGTTGTTGGGACTTATGGAGTGCGCAATTTTGTGCACTGCGTCAAGACGAGAAAGTCAATGTCACCATATTTTGTGCATAGATCTTTGTGTTTTTGCTGAAACATACTTCAAATTAGTAGAAGGCTTGCGCACCACGTTGCAGCTTATTTTTCTAACGTTGTGTCAGAGCTCAGAATTTGTTTTGCAAACCTGCTTGAATGGTGCGGGCGGAGGGAGTCGAACCCCCACGAGTCGCCTCGCTGGAACCTAAATCCAGTGCGTCTACCAGTTCCGCCACGCCCGCACGAAGGCCGTCATAGACCAGTCTTGGCGATCTTGAAAGGCTTACAGGCATTTCTTGAACAATTGGACGTGGACAGCCCTTGGCTTTGGCGCTTAACCGTGTCAAACCGTTGTGAAAATCCATTCAAACAAGGACATGAACTATGGCGAAGACATCGCAGGCTTTAAAATTTGAAGAAACAAGCAGTGATGGCTTGAAGCGCGAGTATAATGTGACCGTGCCTGCAGCACATCTTGCCAGCAGTGCCGAAACACGCCTCAATTCAATGAAAGATTCAGCAAAAATCCCAGGCTTCCGGCCGGGTAAGGTGCCTGTTGCGCATTTGAAGAAAATGTATGGCCGGTCTGTCATGGCGCAAGTGTTAAACGACACTGTTGGCCAAGCTGGCCGCTCGCTGGCAACTGAAAAAAAGTTAAAGCTTGCTGGCGAGCCTAAGATCGATTTTCCAGAAGATGAAAAACTGATTGAATCTGTTTTGTCGGGCAATTCAGACCTCGCGTTTAAAATGAGTGTTGAAGTTTTGCCTCAGATTGAAATTGGCGATTTCAAAAAAGTTAGCGTGGCCAAAGACGTGACCGAAGTAACGGATGCCGATATCGACAAAGCAATTAAAGGTATCGCCGACGGTCATCGCCACTACCATAAGGCCGAAAAAGCAGCTGCCAACGATGATCGCGTGATCATCAATTATGAAGGCAGTGTCGACGGCGTCAAATTTGAAGGCGGAACTGCGGAAGATGCCGCGCTTGTCATCGGTTCGGGCCAATTTATTCCCGGTTTTGAAGAACAGTTGATTGGCGCCAAGGCTGGAGACAACCAAGATGTCAAAGTGACATTTCCATCACCTTATCAAGCTGAACATCTTGCTGGCAAAGACGCTGTTTTTAAAGTGACTGTCAAAGAAGTGCAGGAGGTTGAAAAGCATGATGTCATTGACGACGAATTTGCAAAACATCTTGGCGTTGAAAATCTTGAGAAGTTGAAAGAGGCCGTGCGTGAGCAGATTGCCCGTGAAGATTCAGCCCAAAGCCGCCGCAAGGTAAAACGCAAACTTCTTGATGCGCTGGATGAGCAATACGATTTCGAGCTTCCAAAATCGCTTGTCGACCAGGAGTTCAACATGGTCTGGCAGCAGGTCTTGTCCGAAATGCAGCAGAAAAAACAGACTTTTGCAGATTTAGAGACAACAGAAGATGAAGCGAAGGAAACCTATCTCACAATCTGCGAGCGCCGCGTTCGCTTGGGTCTTTTGCTGGCCGAAGTGGGTGAAAAAAACAAGATTGAGATCACGCAAGACGAAATGAACCGCGCGCTGATCGACCGCATTCGCCAGTTTCCGGGTCAGGAAAAACAGGTCTATGAGTTCTATCAGAAAAACCCGCAGGCGCAGGCCGAAATTCGTGCCCCTCTTTATGAAGAAAAAGTCGTCGACTACATTCTCGAATTGGCAAAGGTCGACGAGACCAAAGTAAGCCGCGAAGACCTATTTGCGCCTGAAGATGATGAAGACATGCTGCCAACAAAAGGTAAGGCTAAGGGCAAAGCCAAGAAAGCAGCAAAAACTAAATCTGAGGCGTAACTTTGAACAACAAACAACTGTCACGCCTCGTTGTTTGTGGTGCAGGCGTAGCTTGTTTTGTTTTGGCGCTTTTGGGGGCAACAGCAGGAGATCAACGCGGTTTAATCACGTGGGGATTGTTCTCACTGCTTTCCAGCTTGTGGTTTCTCGCACTTTTAGCACTAGGACCAAAAAATTATCGCCTGTTTGCACTCGCGGCATTTTTGTTGCTTTTGATAACGGGGTTTCAAACCCTTCCATATTTTATGGAAATGATTGAAAAATTAAATTAAAAGATGGCGTTTTTGGAATGGTCTGTTGTTTCCACGCATTCCTTTGCAAAATCATTCGACCAAGATTGTTAAAATTTTAATTAAAAACGTGATTTGCGGCGATTCATAAATACGCTAAGAGAAACAGTATTATTTTATTAATGGAGCAAAAATGAATCTTCCGGTCCAAAACTCGCTTTTTAAATTAGCAGCCATTCAAGCGCCACCGCGCGCATCGCAATTTCTCAAAGCTGCAAACGCCAATTTGCCATTTGCATTAAAGGCACCAACATTGGTTGCACCTGCTGCTCTTCTTCAAACAGCGCCGCAGACGGACACGCCCCGTGCTTTTTCATGGACGAATGTAGCAGCTGGAGCGGGTGTCGCTGCAGCCGTCGGTTTGGGGTTTCTGGCTTACAAAACTTTTGGCAGGCAGGTCGCAGGAACGCTTATCGATAAAATTCTAAAGCCCGGCATTGCTGCCGAAAGCAGTTTTTTTGGTAAAAACAAGCTTGCCAGTGTAATAGAGCGTATCAGTGGCGGCCTTGTCTCAGATATCAAAAATTTGCGCGAGGCGGGCCATAATTTTCCAATTAGTGAGCTTGAAAAAGACCGTAAATATTTGAAGTCGGTTATGTGCCTTGATGGCATGCCTTTCGGTAATACATATCTGAAAAAACTACCGCTTTTCAAATTGGGTGAATGGAAAGCCGTGTCAGAAGCAACCCAAAATGTTCCTGAAGCGGCAGCCAGACGTTTTGGCAGCCTTCTGATGAAAGACCAAACACATTACCGCAACTTCTTGCCAGGCCTTTCGCCGCTTGAAAAAGTGGGCAATTTCAAAGGTCTTCAGATGCTTGAAAATTACCGAGACGAACTGCGTGTGGGTACTGCAACAAATACATTGCCAGTCAAAAATGCAATTGATCTTTTTACCTATCGCGATTTGAAAAAACTTTTAATTAAACAAAAGGCGATTGAAAGCCTCCAGGCTAAAAGTTCAGGCTATACCGCGGATTTAGGAAAGGCATTTACAGGTTTTCAGGAAGACTTGATGGCTGTGTCCAATTACAGGCTTGCTGGAGAAACGCCTGCCTTTGATTTTGGTTTGGAACGTGCTCGTCGAGCGGGAAAAGACAGTTCTTTATTTCCAAAACGTTTGAACATTGGTGGAAGTTTTACAACGGAAAAATTTTCTAAAGAAAATTTAAAAAGCGTTCATAAAATTATGAGCGGAAAATCTACTACAGACGAAAACATTTTTAATTTGGGTTTGGCCGAAGGAAAAGCGCATACTTATCTTGAAAACGAAAAACGATTTCAAGATTTGATCGTTAGCGATCAGTCTAATAATCTGAATTACAAATTCAAGCCTGAAGTTTATAAGAGCTTTGAAAAATCATTGTCGAAAGAGCAGATCTCGCAGCTCGAAAAGCTAAAAGGGCAGGTTTTGGATACAAGGTTTGCTTTGCGAGACGCGCCGTCTTCAGCCATTCCGGAAAAAGTCATGGCGCCGCATCGCGACGCGATTGCAGAGTTTGCAAAAGTTTATCAGATTGCCATGTCTCCAAAAACTACAAACAGTGCTTTAGAAACTGTAGAAAATGCGTTTATTGCTTCAGAGCTAAAGTCACAAGTGACATCATTAATTGATGGAATGAATTTAGGACTGAAAGCTCGAATTACGGGGTTATTAAAAAATCCTGTTCAGCAAAATGAAAAATGGATGAAAGAAGCCTCTGACAAAATGCTCGAATTTTCATTACCGCTGCTTGAAAGAAAAGATTTGCCCACTGATCTAACCCAGCAAATTGCGGACATTGGCATGCTTTCACATGGAACAGAGATGCTTATGGGGCTTGGTCATACTGCAAAAGCCATGGACAGTTTAAATCTCGCTTTTAAGCGCCTTTCGGATTTAGATAGCACTCTTTCAAAGATGTAATTTTACTGGGTTTCAACAAAAAAGGCCGCCTCCGGGCGGCTTTTTTTATCAGACTTGTGAAGTCTAGGCACTGTTCCCATCTATGTTAACGTCTAGGTGACGAATCATCTGTTTGTATCGTCAGGTACCTTCAGCTTCTCTTTTACGAAAGATGCTTCACATGCGCGATCCAATTGAGACCTATAACAGCCTTGTTCCGATGGTTGTCGAGCAGTCGGCGCGCGGCGAGCGTGCCTTCGACATTTTCTCGCGCCTGCTACGCGAGCGTATTATCTTTGTGACGGGTCCGGTTGAAGACCAGATGGCCATGCTCATCGTGGCGCAGCTTTTGTTTCTCGAAGCCGAGAACCCGAAAAAAGAAATTTCGATGTATATCAATTCGCCCGGCGGTGTTGTGACGGCCGGCCTCGCGATTTATGACACGATGCAGTTTATCCGCCCGAATGTTTCGACATTGTGCACAGGGCAGGCGGCCTCAATGGGATCCTTGCTGCTCACCGCTGGTGCAAAAGATCATCGGTTCGCGCTGCCGAATGCGCGCATTATGGTCCACCAGCCATCGGGCGGTTATCAGGGGCAGGTGACGGATATTTTGATCCATGCGCGTGAAGTGGAAAGCCTGAAGCGCCGCTTGAATGAAATTTACGTCAAGCACACAGGCCGCGATTACGATATCATCGAAGCGGCGCTCGAGCGCGACAACTTCATGACGGCCGATACCGCCCGCGATTTTGGCATTGTCGACAAGGTGCTTGAGCAGCGCCCTGAAGAAAGCATCAAGTAAGCAAACCGGCACTTGTATTGTGAACAGACGCTCCTAAATCTAGTCTGTTCACGAAATGTGCCGCAAACGTTAACACTTCCCTGTCATGTTCCCACTAACATTAAATTCATCGACACCAGGGTGGTGCTATATTTTAAAGGGCTTACGATGGAATCAGGGCGAGAATCGCCTGCGCCGCCGGAAGTCAGGCCGTTAACAGAACGGCTTTAGGGGAGGACCACATGAGCAAAACAACCGAAGCGAAAAACACGCTTTACTGCTCTTTCTGCGGAAAAAGCCAGCACGAGGTCAGAAAACTGATCGCGGGGCCAACCGTGTTCATCTGCGATGAATGCGTTGAGCTGTGCATGGATATCATTCGCGAGGAAAACAAATCCTCGCTGGTCAAATCACGCGAAGGCATTCCAAGCCCCAAAGAAATCAGCGGCGTTCTCGATGATTATGTCATCGGCCAGCATAACGCGAAGCGCGTTCTGTCTGTCGCTGTCCACAACCATTACAAGCGCCTCAATCATGCGGCTAAAAACTCGGATGTCGAACTGGCAAAATCGAACATTTTGCTGATCGGGCCAACAGGTACAGGCAAGACATTGCTGGCGCAGACACTTGCGCGCATTCTTGACGTGCCCTTCACGATGGCCGACGCAACCACGCTGACAGAGGCGGGGTATGTCGGCGAGGACGTCGAGAACATTATCCTGAAGCTGCTTCAGTCGGCGGACTACAATGTCGAGCGCGCGCAGCGCGGCATCGTCTATATCGATGAAGTTGATAAAATCAGCCGCAAGTCAGACAACCCATCGATTACCCGCGACGTGTCTGGTGAAGGTGTACAGCAGGCTTTGCTGAAAATTATGGAGGGAACAGTTGCATCTGTTCCGCCGCAAGGTGGCCGCAAGCATCCGCAGCAGGAGTTCCTGCAGGTGGATACAACCAACATCCTGTTCATTTGCGGGGGTGCGTTTGCCGGTCTTGATAAGGTTATTTCGCAGCGGACAAGCGCGACATCGATTGGTTTTGGCGCAGCTGTCGCAACGCCTGAAGGCCGCAAGGTCGGCGAAGTGTTCCGCTCCGTCGAGCCGGAAGATCTTGTGAAGTTCGGCCTTATCCCTGAGTTCATCGGCCGCTTGCCTGTTATTGCGACGCTCGATGATCTCGATGACAAAGCCTTGATCCAGATTTTGTCTGAGCCAAAAAATGCGATCGTCAAACAGTATCAGCGCCTTTTCGAAATGGAAGACGTAAAGCTTACTGTGAACGAGGAAGCGCTTTTGGCTATTGCCCGCAAAGCAATTGACCGTAAAACGGGTGCGCGTGGCTTGCGCTCGATCATGGAAGGCATTTTGCTGGAAACCATGTATGAGCTGCCCGATTTAAAAGATGTGTCCGAGGTCGTTATTTCGGGTGAAGTCGTCGATGCCGGTGGACGTCCGCTTTACATTTATTCAGAGCGCGAAGCCGACGATAAAGATGTGACAAAAGACAAGAGCGCTTAAACAGCGCTTTTGTTTTCTCTTTATAAGTTGCGTTGCCGCCGTTCTTGAAATGCGGCCTGTGTCTCCCCATTTTGTTTTGTATCGATAGTCATATTCAATTGCGGCGCGCCGGCGCCTTCATTCCGGTTGAGGAGTTAAAAGCCTATGAGCACCAAGACAGCAGGTTCGCAAAAAACGTTTCCGGTTCTTCCGCTGCGCGATATCGTTGTTTTTCCCCACATGATTGTTCCGCTTTTCGTTGGCCGCGAGAAATCGATCCGCGCCCTTGAAGAGGTGATGCGGACAGATGGCCAGATTCTTCTCGCCACCCAAAAAAGCGCAAATGAAGACGAGCCAAATGCCGATGATATTTTTGAAGTTGGCACACTTGGCCAAATTCTTCAGCTTTTGAAACTTCCTGATGGAACAGTGAAAGTTTTGGTTGAAGGCCGCTCGCGGGCACTGGTCACGAAATATGCCGAGCGCGACGATTTTTATGAAGCGGATGCTACGCCGGTTGAAGATGTGCTGGGCGATGCCGTCGAAATTCAGGCATTGATGCGGTCTGTTATTTCCGAGTTTGAAAATTACGTAAAGCTCAACAAGAAGATTTCAGCGGAAGTCGTTGCAAGCATTGCGCAAACAACCGAAGCATCAAAGCTTGCAGACACGGTCGCTTCTAATCTTTCAATCAAGATCAGTGAAAAACAGACCTTGCTTGAGACGCTTGATGTGCGCGGGCGCCTTGAAGCTGTTCTTGGCGTGATGGAAGGCGAGATTTCTGTTCTTCAGGTGGAGACGCGTATTCGCACGCGCGTCAAACGCCAGATGGAGAAAACGCAGCGCGAATACTATTTGAATGAACAAATGAAAGCCATTCAAAAAGAACTTGGTGATGACGACGGCAAAGACGATTTGTCCGAGCTGGAAGATAAAATCAAGAAAACAGCTTTGTCTAAAGAAGCGCGTGAAAAGGCCAACAACGAGTTGAAAAAACTCAAGCAGATGTCGCCGATGTCTGCTGAGAGCGCAATCGTGCGCAATTATCTTGATTGGTTGTTGTCGATCCCCTGGGGTGCAAAAGGCAAGGTCAAGAAGGACCTCGACCATGCGGAGCACATTCTCGAAGCCGAACATTATGGCCTCGAAAAAGTGAAAGAGCGTATTTTGGAATATCTTGCTGTTCAGCAGCGCTCCAATAAGCTGAAAGGCCCTATCCTTTGCCTGGTCGGGCCTCCCGGTGTTGGTAAAACGTCGCTCGCAAAGTCGATCGCAAAAGCGACAGGGCGCGAATATGTTCGCATGGCGTTAGGCGGCGTGCGCGATGAGGCTGAAATTCGCGGTCATCGCCGCACCTATATTGGTTCAATGCCTGGCAAGGTAATTCAATCAATGCGCAAGACGAAGAAAACCAATCCGCTTTTCCTTCTCGATGAGATCGATAAAATGGGTCAGGATTTCCGCGGCGATCCGTCGTCGGCACTGCTTGAAGTGCTTGACCCTGAGCAGAACTCAACTTTTAGCGACCATTATCTTGAAGTTGATTATGACCTGTCCAATGTCATGTTTATCACAACGGCCAATACGCTCAACATTCCGCCCGCTCTGATGGATCGTATGGAAGTGATCCGTATCGCCGGTTATACGGAAGATGAAAAGCTGGAAATTGCAAAGCGCCATCTTATTCCCGAGCAAATGAAGCGCCATGGCCTCAAGACGGAAGAATGGTCAATCACTGATGAAGGACTGCGCAGTGTTATTCGTGTGTATACGCGCGAAGCAGGTGTACGTAATTTGGAACGTGAAATCGCTAATCTTTGCCGCAAGAGCGTGAAAAAGATTATTTCGTCAAAAGGCACAGTTGTATCGATTGCGATTGATGACACCAATGTCGGTGACTATCTCGGCGTGCAAAAATACCGCTTTGGTCAGGCCGAACTTGAAGATCAGGTTGGCGTGGTGACTGGTCTTGCCTGGACAGAAGTTGGCGGCGAACTTTTAACAATCGAAGCCATCCCCATGCCTGGCAAGGGCAAAATGACTGTGACAGGCAATCTTCGCGATGTCATGAAGGAATCGATTTCGGCGGCGGCATCCTATGTGCGCTCGCGCGCGGTCGATTATGGCCTCAAACCGCCTCTTTTCGATAAGCGCGACGTTCACGTTCACGTTCCAGAAGGTGCAACCCCGAAAGATGGCCCCTCCGCCGGTATCGGTATGGCAACTGCCATTGTGTCGGCGATGACTGGCATCCCTGTTCACAGGGACATTGCCATGACAGGCGAGGTGACATTGCGAGGGCGTGTTCTACCGATTGGTGGCTTGAAAGAAAAACTTTTGGCTGCGCTGCGAGGCGGAATTAAAAAGGTTCTTATCCCAGAGGACAACGCCAAGGACTTGGCTGACATCCCTGACAACGTGAAAAACGGGCTTGAAATTGTCCCGGTTTCGCGCGTGGAAGAGGTTTTGAGGCACGCACTTGTGCGCATGCCTGTTCCAATCGTCTGGGAAGAGCCGGAAATTACGGAGGCCTCTCTTAAAGCTGATCGTAAGGCCGAAGCTGAGGATGCAGCGTCCGCGCACCATTAAGTTTTGACCTGACTCATCAAAATTAGTTGCGCAACCTATCAAAAATACTGTTGCGTTAAGCTTAATTTCAGTTAAGCTTAACGTACAGAAACATTTGATGGAGGCCATTATGGGGTCAAGTAGAGATTTAAGTTCAGCAGAAAAAGCGGATCGTGCAGCAGCTGCGAATGCAGGTTCGACACTAGAGTCACTTGGAAGCTTTTTTACTTCAATTGTGAAAACAGCTGTCGAAAATTTGCAAAAAAACAGTTTTGGCAGCCGTAAAGATTCAGATGGCAATCCATGCGGCGGCGGCATTCCTTGCTCGAAACGCGCACAAGCCCAGTAACGAACTTCTTTGTAAAAATACTTTAAGGCTCGCACGTGCGAGCCTTTTATTTTGTCGTCAGCTATGTATAAGTCGAGACAGTGGGGCGTTTAGCTCAGTGGTAGAGCGCTTCGTTTACACCGAAGATGTCGGGAGTTCGACCCTCTCAACGCCCACCAAAATGTATTTCAGGTATTCAATGTTCATTGAAACGTCGAAATGTAACGCGCAGGCAGATCACGCAGATGGCTTAACATCAATTTTTGATGATGCATTGATGATGGCCGCGCTTGAAATGCCGAATGTTTTCACAAGCGAAGAACAGCCAAATCAAGGTTGGCAACTCGAAGCATCTGACGGCCTTGAACGTGCATCGAAAATTGACACCATTGCCGCATCTAAAAGCACAAATGCTGTTGATAAAATTATTTCCATTCAAGATATTTTTCAAAACTACCAGCCAAGCATTGAGCGTCGACGTGCCAATTATCAGCACGAGAGTGGCTATCTGCAGGCAATGGCCAACGCGGTGCAGGCGCTTTCCAAGAGTGCGGTTGCGAAAGGCATCAACCTTTGGGCCTCTTTAAAAAATGCCCCTCAAAAAGTTGTCGACTGGCTGGCTTCGGCCTCAACAATTCTTGCATCAAAAATGCTTGGGACAACTGCTGAAGCACCAAATATGGTCAAGCTCGACAGCCCGGACCTGATCGCCCAGTTTAATCCGCAGACCAACCAGATCGATGTGAATACCAACAATATCGAAACGGTAGCTGATCTCGTTACTGCGATTTATCACGAGACGATGCATAAAGAACAAAATGATCGCATCAAGGCCGGACTTCAGGACGGCGATACGGCAATGATGCGTGAAGCCAGCAGGTTTTATTGGTTGTCAGGTCTTGGTAGTGAACTCTATCCAAAAGACCCAAAAACCGCAGCACAGCTCAACAAATACTTTTATCGCGCCAATCCGCTCGAGGCAGAGGCTTTCGTTGCCTACAATCGCATGCGCCGAGCTTTGCATGTGCCAGAGATTTTGTAATCGTATTGACAGGCATTGACCTTGACATTGCACACCATCAAGTCGTAACTCGCTGCTTCACTCTTCGTGCGGCTGTAGCTCAGTTGGTTAGAGTGCCGGCCTGTCACGCCGGAGGTCGCGGGTTCGAGCCCCGTCAGCCGCGCCATCAAAAATGTACAAAAATTCGTCCTGCGGACGAATTTTAGCTTTTTGATGCCAAGCGCGTATCGCGCGCGGCAGGTCACAGCACTGTTTTAAAAGGCATCAACAATTTATTTTGGCGCGCTTCTGTTTTAAACTTTAACTGTCTGTGTTAAATGCCTGCAGAATTAGAGTTTTGATATTCATACAGGACATACTTGATCGTAAAAAAGTATTATAAAGCCAGAAAAGACGAATTTCTAAATTTGATGAAAATTGGCAAGGCGTGCAGGGCTTCTGGCTTTAATTTCCAAAAATATGGCTTGGATAGCCATTGGCGCTATGACAACTACCTTTACAAAAGCGAGCATATCCAAGCAATTGTTGATGAGCTATTTAGCCAGCGCACTCGAGATAGGCAGAATATGTATCTTGCGGATTTTAAAGATATCGAGCGCTACAACTCTAAATCTGGTTTCTTGACAGATTAATTCATTTCTTAAATTAACTGAAAATACACGCTTTTCTTGTGAAGGAAGTCTTTTTTTGATATCACAAGTAAACAGATGGAGTTTTTACTATGACAAGTTTGGTCAATAAAGCAGAATTCAACCGCCACGCTGGTTCAGACAAAAAATTGAATAAAGAAGAGTTTGTGGCGTGGCTTAAATCTTATGATAGCCAATCGGGCGGAAGTAACGGTCAAGTTGTCAAAAAATCGGATGGCTGGCTCAATCCAGCAGAGCTGAGGGAAGTAGCTGCAAAAGGCCTCGATGTTTCTCAATATGCGGCCAAACTTGAATCAGCCGAAAAATGGCGTGGAGTCGCAAAATTTCAGGTACGCGATCTAAAAAACAGCGACATTAACTGGGATATTGAGACCATCGCCAACGCGCTTTATAAAGATGGCGGCGAGAAAAGTTATGATGAGTTTTCAAAGATGTTCAAAGTTTCGCGTTTAAAAGGATATTACATGCAAAACGTCGTTATTACGACGCCGCAGGGTTAAGTTTTAAACCGCATATACCATCTTCAACGATTGTAACGAACAAAGGCTAGGGATATACATTCTTTAGCCTTTTTTGATTCACGCAGTTTAAATGACCTCACCACTTCTCCAAAGCTATCTTCCTGTCGTTATTTTCATGGCTGTCAGCATTGCCATTGCGGGCGGCCTTATGATTGCGCCGTTCGTCATCGCGTTCAAGGCGCCGGATCCTGAAAAGCTGTCGGCCTATGAATGCGGCTTTCCGGCCTTCGATGATGCGCGCATGAAGTTTGACGTGCGCTTTTATCTCGTTTCGATCCTGTTCATTATCTTCGATCTGGAAGTCGCATTCCTTTTTCCATGGGCCGTCAGCTTCGGCGCTATCGGTTTTTTCGGCTTTGTATCGATGATGGTTTTTCTGGGCATTTTGACGATCGGCTTCATTTATGAATGGCGCAAAGGGGCCCTCGAATGGGATTGATCTCCGCAGAGCCAAAAGGTCTTTTGGACGCGTCAGGCGCACCTGTTGGTTCAAATGATCCATTTTTTACCGGACTGAACCATGAGCTTTCCGACCGCGGCTATCTGACGACTACGGCTGACCAGCTTGTCACATGGGCGCGCACAGGTTCGCTGATGTGGATGACCTTTGGCTTGGCCTGCTGCGCGGTTGAAATGATGCAAATGTCGATGCCGCGCTATGATGCGGAGCGTTTTGGATTTGCGCCGCGCGCGAGCCCGCGTCAGTCGGATGTGATGATCGTCGCAGGGACGCTGACCAATAAAATGGCGCCGGCTTTGCGGAAGGTTTACGACCAGATGCCGGAACCACGTTATGTGATCTCGATGGGGTCATGTGCGAATGGGGGAGGGTATTACCATTACTCTTACTCGGTCGTGCGTGGCTGCGACCGCATTGTGCCTGTCGATATTTACGTGCCGGGCTGCCCGCCAACCGCTGAAGCATTGCTCTACGGCGTAATGCTTTTGCAAAAGAAAATTCGCCGCACAGGAACGATTGTGCGCTGATGAGTATCCTTCTAAATAATTTGGGGCAGCATATCAGCGATAAAGCGGGTTCAAAGATTGACCAATTTTCGGTGGTGTTTGATGAGCTGACCCTTTCCACAACACCGGAGCATATCGTTTCACTGCTTACGCTTTTGCGTGACGATGAGGTTTTTGCCTTCCAGACGTTCATTAGTATTTGCGGTGCCGACTACCCGCAGCGCACTCAGCGTTTTGATGTTGTTTACCAGCTTCTTTCGATGACAAAAAATCACCGCGTCCGCATCAAATTGCAAACGGACGAACATGTTGCCGTCCCATCTGTCACGGCTGTTTATCCGGGCGCATTGTGGTTCGAGCGGGAAACTTATGACATGTACGGCGTCCTGTTTACCGGTCATGAAGACATGCGCCGGCTGCTGACCGATTACGGTTTTGAGGGCCATCCACTGCGCAAGGATTTCCCGCTGACTGGCTTTACAGAAGTTCGATATGACGACACAGAAAAGCGCGTGGTCTATGAACCTGTGCGTCTCCAGCAGCAAATGCGGGAGTTCGACTTTCTTTCGCCATGGGAAGGCACCGATTACATTGCGCCTTCTGCAAAGGAACCAGCACCATGAAACGCGAGACCACAAATACAATTCGTTTTATGATGGAAGATTTGCTTCCCCCCATCATCCGTGACAGCAAGCCTTTCAAATGGCTGGCGATGTGTTTTTGGGGCAAGCATTTTCATGATCTTGTCGGCTTTCGTCAAAATGCGCCTTTTTTGAGCGATAAAGACTATCATGATATTTATATGGTTCATCCGCGCGTGCAGGAGGGAACCGACAATTCAGATGGTTGCGTGGCGCAGATTATTTCAGATGTTGTCGGCACCAGCATTTGTGACGTTGGATGCGGTACAGGCTACCTTCTTAAGTTAATCCGTGAAAAGTCTGCTGCGCCTCTCACTCGACTGGCAGGAACTGACTTTATTCTTCACAAAAATGCGGACATGACTGGCCTTGAATTTTTTGAGACAAAAGTCGAAAAGCTGCCCTTCAAAGACAAAGAGTTTGACACTGTCACATGCACACATCTGATTGAGCATATTCTCGATCACCGTGCCGCCATTGCCGAATTGCGCCGCATCACAGCAAAACGGTTGATTATCGTTGTGCCGCGCGAGCGTGAAGGCAAATACAGCTTTAACCCTCACTTCCATTTCTTTCCATATGTTCATAGCTTTCTACGCTCAATGATTCCTGTTCCTAAAAAACATGAGTGCAAAGGTATTGGTCGCGACATCTATTACCGCGAGGATATGGAATGACGTCCGCCGCCGGGGATTTTGGCACGCGCGCTGGCGCAAACAGCGCACAGCAAGATTTTGACAATCGCAAATTCACGATCAATTTCGGCCCACAACATCCTGCAGCGCACGGTGTGCTCCGCCTTGTACTGGAGCTGGATGGTGAGATTGTCGAGCGTGTCGATCCGCATATCGGCCTCTTGCATCGCGGCACTGAAAAGCTGATTGAGCATAAAACCTATGCGCAGGCCGTGCCATATTTTGACAGGCTCGATTATGTCGCGCCGATGAATCAAGAACATGCGTTTTCGCTGGCCGTTGAAAAGCTGCTTGGCGTCAAAGTACCAAAACGGGCGCAGTTGATCCGCGTGTTGTATCTTGAAATCGGCCGTCTGCTGTCGCATTTGCTGAATGTCACAACACAGGCGATGGATGTCGGCGCGTTGACCCCGCCGCTCTGGGGTTTTGAAGAGCGCGAAAAACTCATGATCTTTTATGAGCGCGCGTCAGGGTCGCGCCTTCATGCCAATTACATTCGCCCGGGCGGCGTGCATGAAGACTTGCCGCACAAGCTTGTTGAAGACATCGGCGCGTTTTGTGATCCTTTTCTTCAAGTCTGTGACGATCTTGAAGACCTTTTGACAGGCAATCGTATTTTCAAGCAGCGCAATGTTGATATTGGCGTCGTTAGCCTGAAGGATGCACTGGCTTGGGGTTTTTCCGGTGTCATGGTGCGCGGTTCAGGCGCGGCATGGGATCTTCGCCGCTCCCAGCCTTATGAGTGCTATGACGAAATGGAATTTGATATTCCGATCGGCAAAAACGGTGACAATTATGACCGGTATTGCATCCGGATGGAAGAAATGCGCCAATCGACACGCATTATGAAGCAATGCGTTGCGCAGCTTCTTGGGCCTGAACGCGAAGGGCCAATCAATGTTATCAATAACAAAATTGTACCGCCGACACGCAATGAGATGAAAACATCGATGGAATCACTGATCCATCATTTCAAGCTTTACACAGAAGGCGTCCATGTTCCCGCTGGTGAAGTTTATGTGCCTGTGGAAGCGCCAAAGGGTGAATTTGGTGTGTATCTTGTGGCCGATGGCACGAATAAACCCTATCGCTGCTATATTCGTGCGCCGGGCTTTGCCCATTTACAGGCCATGGATTTCATGTGCCGCAAACATATGCTGGCCGATGTCTCGGCCATTTTGGGATCACTTGATATCGTTTTTGGAGAAGTCGACAGATGAGCGGAACATTGCGCAAAAACCGTCCAGAGCTTGTGTGCATCGGTATTCTGGTTGGCCTGTATATCGTCCTGAAGCTTGCCGCGGGCATTATGACGCATACGCTTGCAACCTCTTTTTACGCCATCGTCAGTGAAACGCTGACCTTCTTTTTCACATTGGGCCCGTTTATTTTTGCGGTGCTGTTTGCAATTTATGTCCAGCGCAAAACCGCGCGCACATTTTTTGCAATTGTGCTTGGCTTTATCATGTATGCGATCCTCATCAGCTTTATTGCGACGCTCAGCGCTGCCGGACTGATCAATGTCAATTATACCTCGCGACTGATTAAATATAACTGGTCAGTGACGTCCCATGATCTTGAAGACCGCTCAGGTCTTTCCACCGGCGTCGGCCCGCAGCCAGACCCGAACGAGGCGCCTGAATGAGCTATAACCGCAGACTTGCCGTTCAGGACCAGCCGGAAAGTACATTTACATTTACCTCGCTCAACCAGGAATTTGCAAAAGAGACAATTGCAAAATATCCGGAAGGGCGCGAGGCATCGGCTATTATTCCGCTGTTGTGGCGTGCGCATGAGCAAAACGGAAACTGGCTCTCGCGCGCGGCGATTGAGTATGTCGCCGCGATGATCGATATGCCATATATTCGTGCGCTTGAAGTGGCTACTTTTTACACGATGTTTCAGCTCAAACCTGTCGGCGCAAAAGCGCATATTCAGGTGTGCGGCACAACGCCATGCATGCTTCGCGGCTCCGGCGACCTTATAAAAATTTGCAAATCCAAAATCCACGATGAAGCGTTTCATCTCTCAGGCGATGGCGCGTTTTCGTGGGAAGAGGTTGAATGTGCGGGCGCCTGCGTCAACGCGCCAATGGTTCAAATTGGCAAAGACACGTATGAAGATCTCGACGCATCAAGTTTTCAAGCCCTGCTTGACGGTTTTTCAAAAGGCACACCGCCCAAACCCGGGCCGCAAAACGGCCGTCACTTTTCAGAACCGCAAGGCGGCGCGACAACGCTGATACAGGACAATCACGCAACAGCGCCGCGAAATTCCGGCGAAGAGCTGACAGACGCACAGGCAAAAAAACTGACACAAGAAGTCAGCGATCGTGAAGCGCCTGCTTCACCCGCAACCCTTAAAAAAGCGGAAGCCAACAATGCGCAAAAGGGTGAGGCCTGATGCTTGCTGATAAAGACAGAATTTTTACAAATTTGTATGGCCGTCTTGATCAAAGCCTGAAAGGTGTTCAAGCGCGCGGCGGCTATGACCAGACCAAAACATTTATCAGCAATGGCCGCGACTGGATTATCGAGCAGATGAAAGCCTCCGGGCTTCGCGGACGTGGCGGCGCAGGTTTTCCTGCAGGTTTGAAATGGTCGTTCATGCCCAAAGAACCGGGTGCTGATGGGCGGCCGAGCTATCTCGTCATCAATGCCGACGAGTCTGAGCCCGGCACATGCAAAGACCGAGATATTATGCGTCATGACCCGCACCATCTTGTTGAAGGATGCTTGATCGCCGGTTTCGCGATGGGCGCCAACACCTGTTATATCTACGTGCGCGGCGAATATATTCGCGAGCGTGAGGCCCTGCAAAAAGCCGTCGATGAAGCCTTGGCGGCAAAGCTGATCGGTAAAAACAATGTTCATGGCTGGGACTTCGAGATCTTTGTCCATCATGGCGCTGGCGCTTATATCTGCGGTGAAGAAACGGCTTTGCTCGAAAGTTTAGAGGGCAAAAAGGGAATGCCGCGCCTGAAACCACCTTTTCCAGCAAATATGGGTCTTTATGGCTGTCCGACAACGGTCACCAATGTGGAAACGATTGCTGTCGTTCCTGAAATTCTGCGCCGCGGCGCGGCTTGGTTTGCGGGCATCGGTCGCCCGAACAACACCGGAACCAAGCTGTTTTGCATTTCCGGCCATGTGAACACGCCCTGTACGGTTGAAGAGGCGATGTCTGTCCCGTTCCGTGAGTTGATTGAAAAACATTGCGGAGGCATTCGCGGTGGCTGGGACAATCTGCTGGCGGTTATTCCGGGCGGCGCATCTGTGCCTTGCGTTCCGGCAAGCGAGATAATGGATTGCCCGATGGATTTTGATGCCTTGCGAGATCTTAAATCCGGCCTTGGCACGGCCGCTGTGATCGTTATGGACAAATCAACAGATATTGTTCGGGCAATTGCGCGCTTGAGCTATTTTTACAAGCATGAAAGTTGCGGCCAGTGCACGCCATGCCGCGAAGGCACGGGCTGGATGTGGCGCGTCCTTACGCGCATGGCCGATGGGCGCGCGCAAAAATCTGAGATTGATGAACTGCTCGATGTGACAAAGCAGGTTGAGGGACACACAATTTGCGCACTTGGCGATGCGGCCGCTTGGCCTGTTCAAGGTCTAATACGGCATTTTCGCCCTGAAATCGAACGCCGCATCGATGCCTACAGCAGAAATTCAAGTCTTCTAGACGCAGCAGAATAGCGAAATCGCAACTCATCATCAGGGTAAAGCCCAATAACAGGACACCGTAATCTTATTGGCCATTTTGCATCGCATAATGCACCGAATATGATGTCTATTTATTGACAAAAGAGTGAATCCCTTTACGTCTGAACGTTAGGAGTACACCCATGAATAAAATGCTTTTTTTGACGTCCTTTATCGCGCTTTCATTGGCCGCCTGTACGGGACGCAATTCCGAAGTTGCCGTTCTGAATGCGCCGCCGCCGCCAGCGGTTCTGAGTGGTGATGCACCGACTGTATTGATCGCAGCTCCCGTCGAAAGAGTCCAAGGCGTCATCGTTTCACGCGCGGCGTCAAAAGGTTCGGTTGTCAAAGTGTCTGGAAATGGCCGTCTTGTTCTTGAGCGTGAACTGCCAGTCGCAACGCCTGAAGTCATTGCGGCGTGTGGCCAATCTCCCATCAAGCGCCGTGTTCGCGTGGTAATGACATTGCGGCCGACACCTGCTGGGACGCAGCTCTCTGAGCGCCGCTTTATCGTTGACAATGAAACCAGCGCTGATACTTGCCAGTTGCCATTGTCGTCGCAAGATTATGCACAATCAATTTCGGCCATGTCGGCTGTCAAAGCACAGGCTGAGAAATAGGTTTGTGATGAAGCCCTTCCTTACACCAGGCGCGGCGCTTTTTCTGGCATTGGCGGTTTTTCCAGCCCATGCACAGGATATAAAAGCGGATGCTCCAAGAATGGATGCGGCGACATTATGCAGCTATGTCAAAGACCAAAAAGTTGTGTCGTTTCGCTACGACAATGATCCTGCAGACAGCGCGATCCGCGTTGTTCACCCTTACGGTGTCGGCACAACTCAAAGACATTCGCTTCTTTTGCTTGGCGAACAACAGTCCGGCCATTCGAAAACAGCCAAGGGGCGGGACAATCAGCTTCCGGCGTGGCGAAACTTTACAGTCACAAAACTCAAAAATTTTAGCGTAACGGCTGATACCTTTACCGCTGTCAAAACAGTGCCAACCGACGAGACAAAATATATCACTGAATTTGTTTGCAAAAACGAACAGGCAAAATGACGAAACTTGTCATCGACGGCATAGAAGTTGACGTGTCCGCGGATCTTACGCTCATTCAGGCGTGCGAAGCTGCAGGCGCGGAAATCCCACGTTTTTGTTATCATGACCGCCTGTCAATTGCCGGCAACTGCCGGATGTGTCTTGTTGAAGTCGTTGGGGAACCCAAACCTGTGGCAAGCTGCGCGCGGTCTGTGCGGGATTTGCGCCCCGGCAAGGACAATGCGCCGCCTGTCATCAACACCAACACGGCCTATGTCAAAAAAGCGCGCGAAGGCGTGATGGAGTTCTTGCTCATCAATCACCCGCTTGATTGCCCGATCTGCGATCAGGGCGGCGAGTGCGATCTACAAGACCAGGCTATGGCTTACGGCGTTGATACCTCACGATATGATGAAAACAAACGTGCGGTCGAAGACAAATATATCGGCCCTCTGGTCAAAACGTCGATGAACCGCTGCATCCATTGCACAAGATGTATTCGGTTTGTGTCTGAAGTTGCCGGTGTCGCCGATCTGGGCGCAACAGGCCGCGGCGAAGAGATGGAAATTACATCTTATCTCGAAACGGCGATGAATTCCGAATTACAGGGTAATGTTATCGACCTTTGCCCTGTCGGTGCGCTTCTTTCAAAACCTGCGAGCTTCAAGGCGCGGCCTTGGGAAATGACCAAAACAAACAGCGTGGATGTAATGGACGCGTTGGGAAGCGCCATTCGTATCGACAGCCGTGGCCGCGAAGTCATGCGCATTTTGCCGCGCGAAAAAGCCGATGTAAATCAGGAATGGTTGTCGGACAAAGCCCGTTTTATCTGGGACGGTTTGAAACTGCAAAGGCTCGATAGACCCTATATTCGCGAAAACGGCCGCCTGCGCGAAGCAAGCTGGGGGCAGGCCTTTCAATATATCGCGGCGCAGGTGCGCGCTACATCGGCAGAGCGGCTCGGTGCTATCGCCGGCGATCTTGCCAGCGTCGAGGACATGTATGCGCTGAAAACACTGATGGGCAATTTAGGCTCGGCCAATATCGACGCACGAACCGATGGCAGCATTCTGCACCCAAAATTCGGGCGGGCGTCTTATCTTTTTAATTCGACGATTGCCGGACTGGATGACGCTGACGCGATTATGCTGATCGGGGTCAATCCGCGCTTTGATGCGCCCGTGCTGAATGCGCGCATTCGCCAACGGTGGCTGAAAGGCAATGTTCATATCGGCGTCATCGGCGAAAAAGCGGATCTGACCTATGAATATTTTTATATGGGTGCGGGGACAGAAAGTCTCACGGAATTATCAAAACACGCGCCTGCAAAAGCCGAGCGCCCCCTGTTTATTATCGGTGATGCCGCGCTAACGCGAAATGACAGCGTCTCAGTGTTATCGCTGGCTGCACAGGCTGCGCAAACCATTGGCGTTGTTAAAGACGGCTGGAACGGCTTTAACATCCTCCAGAGTGCAGCGTCGCGCGTCGGCGCGCTCGATATTGGTTTTGTCCCGCAGGGCAGTGCGCTCGATGCCAAAACCATGACACGCAATGGCAAGCTGGATGCTTTGTTTAATCTTGGTGCCGACGAGATTGATATCGAGCCGGGTGCTTTTGTCGTTTACATCGGCACCCACGGCGACAAAGGCGCGCAGCGCGCGGATGTCATTTTACCTGGCGCAGCTTACACCGAAAAATCCGGTATTTATGTGAACACCGAAGGCCGCGTACAGCATGCCAACCGCGCGGTGTTTCCGCCGGGCGATGCAAGAGAGGACTGGGCAATCCTGCGCGCGCTTTCTGATACGCTTGAAGCCAGATTGCCATTCGACAATCTTGATGCGCTACGCACAAATTTGTTTCGCTCTGTTCCTCATCTGGCGCTGCGCAATACGATCGAGAAAGCGCCTGTGGATTTTGCAAGCCTTGCGGCGCTTGGCGGCACACTCGATAAAACGCCTTTCGCACAAAAGCGGGATGATTATTATTTGACCAATCCGATTGCCCGCGCTTCGCGCACAATGGCAGAATGTTCAAAAGTGCAGAGCGGCAATCAACTTCAGGCGGCAGAGTAGGGCATGGCCGAAGGTTTCACACAATTGCTGCTGAATGGAGCGCTTATCGCGCTTCAAAGCGTTGTTGTTCTCGTTGGCCTGTTAATTGTTGTGGCATTTCTGCTTCTGTTCGACCGTAAGGTCTGGGCGGCTGTGCAGCTGCGCAAAGGGCCAAATGTTGTCGGGCCGTTTGGGCTTTTTCAGTCTTTTGCCGATCTTCTCAAATTTGTTTTGAAAGAGCCTGTTATTCCGGCGGGCGCCAATCGCATCCTGTTTTTGCTGGCACCGCTGATTACCGGCGTTTTGTCGCTTGCCGCTTGGGCGGTCATCCCGTTCGCCAAGGGCTGGGTTGTCGCTGACATTAATGTCGGAATTTTGTATCTCTTCGCCATTTCGTCGCTCAGCGTTTATGGCGTCATAATGGGCGGATGGGCCTCAAATTCAAAATATGCCTTTCTCGGTGCATTGCGGTCTGCGGCGCAGATGGTGTCCTATGAAGTCTCAATCGGATTTGTGCTTATCTGTGTGTTGTTATGGGTCGGCTCACTGAATTTGAGCGATATCGTGGAAGCGCAAAGCGGCCCCTATGGCCTGCTGCACTGGCATTTTATCAATCCATTGCTGTTTCCGATGTTCGTGGTGTTTTTTATCTCCGCGCTTGCGGAAACCAACCGGCCGCCTTTTGATCTGCCGGAAGCGGAATCTGAACTTGTGGCCGGTTTCATGGTCGAATATTCGGCGACGCCTTATCTGCTGTTCATGCTGGGCGAATATGTCGCCATCGTGATGATGTGTGCACTGACAACAATCCTGTTTCTGGGCGGATGGTTGCCGCCCGCACCGATTGTTCCTTTTATCTGGATCCCCGGCATCGTCTGGTTCGTGCTGAAAGTCTGGTTTGTGTTTTTTATGTTTGCGATGGTCAAAGCTTTTGTGCCGCGCTACCGTTATGACCAACTCATGCGGCTTGGCTGGAAAGTGTTTCTTCCCTTATCCCTCGTTATGTTGGTGCTGACAGCGAGCTGGCTGCAATTCGTGAGAGGCGCATGAAAATCCTTTACACATTACGCTCCTTTTTGCTGGCGGAATTTGCAAAAGCGTCATGGCTGGGCTTGCGCTATTTTTTCAAGAAAAAAGCAACGATCAACTATCCCTATGAAAAAGGACATTTGAGCCCGCGCTTTCGCGGCGAACATGCGCTGCGCCGTTATCCCAACGGCGAAGAGCGCTGTATCGCGTGCAAACTGTGCGAAGCAATTTGCCCGGCACAGGCGATTACGATCGAGGCAGGCCCGCGTGGCAATGATGGAACACGCCGGACCACCCGCTACGACATCGACATGGTCAAATGTATTTACTGCGGGCTTTGCCAGGAGGCGTGTCCTGTGGATGCGATTGTTGAAGGGCCAAATTTCGAATTCTCAACTGAAACCCGCGAAGAGCTTCTTTACAACAAAGAACGTCTCCTTGCGAATGGCGACCGCTGGGAACAGCAGCTTGCCGCAAATATCAAGACAGAAGCGCCTTACAGGTAACATGAAATGATTGCCGCTCTCTTCTTTTACCTTTTTGCCGCCGTGCTGCTTGTCAGCGCCATTATGGTGATTGCGGCCAGCAATCCTGTCTACTCGGTTCTGTTTCTGATTCTGGCCTTTTTCAACGCGGCTGGCCTTTTCATGCTGCTCGGCGCCGAATTCCTCGCAATGATATTATTGATTGTCTATGTCGGGGCGGTTGCCGTGCTTTTCCTGTTTGTCGTGATGATGCTCGACGTCGACTTTGCAAAACTGCGCGAAGGTTTTTTGAATTACCTGCCTGTTGGCGCGCTTGTCGGCCTTGTTCTGATGGTCGAGCTTTTGCTTGTTGTTGGCGGCTGGGTCATCAAAGCGCCGCTTGCTGTTGATACTTCAAATGCTGTTGCGCCGCTTTCAAATACCGCCGCAATCGGAATGGTGCTTTACACACGCTATTTTCATGCCTTCCAGCTCTCAGGTTTGATTTTGCTGGTCGCCATGATTGGCGCAATTGTTCTGACCCTCCGCCATAAATCGGGCGTGCGCCGCCAGAATATTTCGCAGCAGAATGCGCGAACGCGCGAAAGTGCCATTGATATTGTTCAAGTTAAAAGCGGCGTGGGCATTGATACGGTCGAAATCGACATGGCTGCCAATAAGGGACAAAGCTGATGGATGCTGTTCTAACAATTGGCCTGAGCCATTACCTCAGCCTTGCAGCCGTTCTTTTTACGCTTGGCATTTTCGGTATTTTTCTCAACCGTAAAAATATTATTGTCATCTTGATGTCGATTGAACTGATGCTGCTTGCGGTCAATATCAACATGGTGGCGTTTTCAAGTTTCCTGAATAATATTACGGGGCAGATTTTTGCCATGCTGATTTTAACTGTCGCGGCGGCTGAAGCTGCTATTGGCCTTGCCATCCTCGTCGCCTTTTACCGCAACAGCGGTTCAATTCAGGTCGAAGATGCCAACAGGATGCGGGGTTAACAGTGTTGGAGATTTTCGTTCCGCTCATCGTTTTTCTTCCCTTTGCAGGTTTTTTGCTGGCGGGCGCATTTACGCTTGTCTCTCTGAAAGGCACGCATGCGCATGCCGCGCACCATGATGACGCGCAACACGAGCACACCAGCCTGGCGCATCAGCCAGCAGAGCTGATAACAACCTTCCTGCTTTTTGTGAGTGCGGCGCTGTCATGGGCGACTTTTATCATGATCGGTTTCCAGCAACAGGGAATGCAGACAATTCACCTCTTGCGCTTTATAAATGTCGGCGCGCTGAATGTATCTTGGGGTCTTGGCGTCGATACGCTGACAGCGATGATGTTCGTCGTTATTACGACAGTGTCGGCGCTCGTTCACTTGTATTCGATTGGCTATATGAGCCACGATCCGCACCGCCCGCGCTTCTTTGCTTACTTGTCGCTATTTACTTTCGCGATGCTGATGCTCGTAACGGCCGACAATCTCGTCCAGCTGTTTTTTGGCTGGGAAGGTGTTGGTCTTGCCTCTTACCTCCTCATCGGCTTCTGGTTCGACAAACCCAGCGCCAATGCTGCGGCAATCAAAGCTTTTGTCGTCAACCGCGTCGGCGATTTCGGCTTTGCGCTTGGCATATTTGCGGCATTCTGGATTTACGGTTCGGTGTCGTTCAGCGATCTGTTTTTTGCGGTCGCGCAGGACAGTGCAAAAACCGTTTCATTCCTTGGAATGAATGTGAACGCGATAACGCTTGTATGCTGCCTGTTGTTTGTCGGCGCGATGGGTAAAAGCGCGCAGTTCCTGCTCCACACATGGCTGCCAGACGCGATGGAAGGCCCGACGCCCGTTTCTGCCTTGATCCATGCGGCGACAATGGTAACGGCCGGCGTCTACATGGTGGCGCGCCTGTCGCCCATGTTTGCCGCTGCGCCGGATGCTCTCGCGCTTGTAACCTTTACGGGCGCATTGACCGCTCTTTTTGCGGCAAGCGTTGGCCTCGTCCAGAATGATATCAAACGCATTATCGCCTATTCGACATGCTCACAGCTCGGATATATGTTTGTGGCCTTGGGCGCGGGCGCGTTTTCGGTTGGAGTCTTCCATCTCTTTACCCACGCTTTTTTTAAAGCCCTGCTGTTTTTGGGCGCAGGGTCGGTTATTCATGCGGTTTCGAATGAGCAGGACATTCGCCGCATGGGCGGTTTACGCAAATATATTCCGTTGACCTATGCGATGATGATGATCGGCACGTTGGCTCTGACAGGTTTTCCGCTGCTGTCTGGTTATTTTTCAAAAGACGCAATCATCGAATCTGCCTATGCCTCAAACGGCATGTTTACGGGTGCGGCTGCGGCCGTGCTTGTTCTCGTCGCTTTCATGACCTCATTTTATTCATGGCGCTTGGTTTTTGTTGTTTTTCATGGGCAGGAGCGCATGGACAACCAGACACGCGAGCACATTCACGAAAGCCCAAAAGTCATGACGGTGCCGCTCATCCTTCTCAGCCTTGGCGCGCTGTTTGCCGGTTTTGTTTTTCACCACGCATTTGCAGATCCTGAAGGCGCACTTCATTTCTTCCGTGAGAGTCTTTTTTATCAAAGCGGCAATTCTGGAACAACAAAGCAGAGCATTGAACTTCTGGAAAACATGCACCACACCCCCGAGCTGGTCGCGTATAGCCCTGCTGTTGCGATGCTGCTGGGATTTGCGTTGGCATGGTTTTTTTACGTGCGCCGGCCAGACCTTCCGGCACGCCTCGCGCGCAGCCATGAACTCATTTACAAATTTCTGCTCAACAAATGGTATTTTGACGAGCTTTACGGCCTCATATTCGTTCGCTCTGCAAAATGGCTTGGCTATTTTCTATGGAAAAAAGGCGATGGCGCAGTAATTGACGGATTTGGCGCGGACGGGCTTTCAGCGCGCGTGCTCGACGTTACACGCGGCACCGTTAAACTTCAGACCGGCTATGTCTATCATTACGCTTTTGCCATGCTTATCGGTGTATCCGCGCTGATTACATGGTATCTGTTCGCGAAGGGCCTCTGATCATGAACTGGCCCATTCTCTCAACAATCACATTTTTACCGCTCGTCGGTGTCGCGCTGATTGTGTTGTCGTGGTTTTTGCGCGGCAAGGCCGATGATGAAACCGGCGCGCGCAATGCGCGGCAAATCGCGTTATGGACGACACTCATCACGCTTGGCGTTACATTTTTCATGTGGTGGAAGTTCGAACCCGGCAATCCCTCATTTCAGTTTACGGAAAATGAGCCATGGTTTGGCGGGATGATGAGTTACAAGCTTGGCGTCGACGGCATTTCCGTGCTGTTCGTCGTGCTGACAGCTTTTCTGATGCCTTTTTGCATTCTTGCGTCCTGGTCATCGATCACAAAGCGCGTGCAGGAATATATGATTGCGTTTCTTCTTTTAGAAACGCTGATGCTCGGCGTTTTTACGGCGCTCGACATCGTGCTTTTTTATGTCTTCTTTGAAGGCGGGCTTATCCCGATGTTTCTGATTATCGGTGTCTGGGGCGGCGCGCGGCGTGTCTATGCCAGTTTCAAATTCTTCCTATTTACGCTGCTCGGCTCGGTGCTGATGCTGATCGCGCTGATTTACATGTACAGCGTTGCGGGCACCACTGAAATTCCAGCTTTGATGGCGTTTCACTTTGATGTTCATGTGCAGACATGGCTTTTCCTTGCGTTTTTTGCGTCCTTTGCCGTGAAAATGCCGATGTGGCCGGTGCATACCTGGTTGCCGGATGCCCACGTTGAAGCGCCGACGGCAGGCTCGGTCATTCTTGCGGGCATCCTTCTGAAAATGGGCGGCTACGGTTTCCTGCGCTTTTCATTGCCGATGTTTCCAGACGCCAGCATCTATTTCGCGCCGATGATTTTTGCATTGTCGTGTATTGCAATTATTTACACGTCGCTCGTGGCGCTGATGCAGGAAGATATCAAAAAGCTGATTGCGTATTCGTCGGTCGCGCATATGGGTTTTGTGACACTCGGCATTTTCACGCTGACGGAGCAGGGCATTCAAGGCGCATTGTTCCAGATGTTGTCGCATGGTCTTGTCTCTGCCGCGCTGTTTTTGTGCGTGGGCGTCATTTATGACAGGCTTCATACGCGTGAGATTTCGGCCTATGGCGGTCTCGTCCATCGCATGCCGTTTTATGCGGTTCTGTTCATGTTGTTCACCATGGCCAATGTCGGTCTGCCAGGCACATCCGGTTTCGTCGGCGAATTTCTGACGCTTCTGGCATCTTATAAAGCCAGCAGCTGGGCTGCTTTTTTTGCGACCATGGGCGTTATTTTGTCGGCCTGTTATGCGCTCTGGCTCTATCGCCGTATTATTTTCGGCAAGCTTGAAAAGCAAAGCCTGATGAACATGCTCGACATTGACCGCCGCGAAGCCGTCATTCTTGTGCCTCTTGCCTTGCTGGTTGTTTTTTACGGAATTTATCCAAGCGCCGTTTTTGATGTCACGCAAAGCGCGGTCGGCGCGCTCCTTGGAAATGTGAAGCAGGCCATCGCTCACGTTCCGCAACTGGCAGGTCGATAATGGAACAGATGTTTGCAAACTGGACTGTTCTTGCGCCTGAACTCATTCTGGCAGGCGGCGCGATCATTTGTCTGCTTGTCGGCGCAGTGGCTGGCGATAAAGCGATCGGCTTTATCGAAAAACTCGGCATTGGTTTTTTGTTAATAGCCGCCGCGTCGGTTGTCATGACAGGCTGGGGCGCGGCGCGCGCCACTTTTGCGGGCAGCTTCATATTTGATGATTTCGCCCTGTTTATGAAACTTGCATGCTTTGGCGCGGCGGCATTCGCGCTGTGTTTGGCCCCGCGTTTTTTTCACAATGAAGCGCTTGTGACAACAAACGAGCGCCGCTACGAATATACCGTTCTTATCTTGCTTTGTGCCGTTGGCATGGGCGTCATGATCTCGGCGCATGATTTTATCACGCTGTATCTGGGTCTCGAATTGCAATCGCTTAGCATTTATGTGCTTGCAAGCATCCAGCGCGACCATTTGAAATCAACCGAAGCCGGCCTGAAATATTTTGTGCTCGGCGCGCTGTCGTCTGGCATGCTGCTTTATGGAATTTCATTGATCTACGGCTACACAGGTCAAATCGATTATACGGCAATTGCCGCAACCATCGGCACAGGCGCATTGCCAACAGGCGTGGTGTTTGGTCTTGTGTTTTTACTTGCCGGAATTGCTTTCAAATTGTCGGCGGTTCCATTCCACATGTGGGCGCCAGACGTGTATGAAGGCGCGCCAACGCCCGTCGTCGCATTCATTGCAAGCGCTCCAAAAATTGCCGCCACTGCCATGCTGGTGCGCGTGCTTTTTACTGCGCTCGGCCCCATCGCCCCGGCATGGATGCAAATCATTGCTTTTATTTCGATTGCCTCAATGGCGCTTGGTGCATTTGCCGCAATTGGTCAGCAAAATATCAAGCGTCTGCTCGCCTATTCTTCAATCGGCCATATGGGCTACATGCTTCTTGGCCTTGCAGGCGGCAATGAAGAAGGCGTGCGCGGCGTGGTGATTTACATGCTGGTCTATAGCGTGATGACATTAGGTGCTTTTGCCATGGTGCTCAGCATGCGCCGCAGCGATGGCACGCAGATCGAGCGCATCAGCGACCTGTGCGGTCTTGCACGCACGCAGCCCATGACGGCGTTTCTCTTTGCTATGCTTCTGTTTTCATTGGCCGGAATTCCGCCATTGGCAGGCTTTTTCGCAAAATATTTTGTGTTCATGGCGGCCGTTAAAGCCGGCCTGTTTGTTCTGGCGGTTATTGGCGTCGTCACCAGCGTTGTTGGCGCATTTTATTATCTGCGCCTCGTCAAGCTGATGTATTTCGATGAGCCGGTTGAGGCGTTTGCACCCGTTGCATTTGAGCAGAAATATATTCTTTATCTCAGCGGTGCTTTTGTGCTTCTTTTTGTGCTGATGCCGTCTGCGCTTGTGAATGCAGCCGCACAGGCGGCACACGCGCTTTTTTGATGCGGACCAGCTGATGCCGCCTGAAATCATCAGGCTGGACACGACTGACTCGACAAATGAAGACGTTTTTCGAAAACTACCTGATTTGAATATCGATCATATTTACATCACTACCGTAAGCCAGACGGCGGGGCGTGGCCGTGCAGGGCGAGTATGGCGCTCACCTGCAGGCAATCTTTATTTGTCCTGCGGGTTGAAAGAGCCAGCGCCAGCGCCGCTTTTACCCCAGCTGGGCTTCGTGGCGGGCGCAGCATTGGCTGTGGCACTCAAGGCACTTGCACCGCAATCGCCGTTTTTTCTGAAATGGCCGAACGATCTTCTTGAGGGAAAAGCCAAACTTGCCGGACTTTTGCTTGAGTCACGGCGCATTTCAGGCCATTCCTATGTGGCCATTGGCTGGGGCGTAAATATCAGCCATTTCCCGAAAGATTTGCCTTATCCGGCAACAGCATTAAAAGAGAACCACCCACAGTTGAACTTGGAAAGTGTAACGGACATGCTGATGAAAAATTTTGAAACCATGCTGGCTTTGTGGGACAAAGGCAAAAACTTTGCATCGATCCGTAGCGAATGGCTGGCGCATGCTTTGCCCAAGGGCACCATCATGTCGGTCAAAACCGATGCCTCCAATATCGTCCACGGTATTTTTGAAAGCATCGATCTTGACGGCGCTTTGCTGCTCAGCACGCCTGACGGTTTGCTGCGCGTTCTTGCTGGCGACGTGATGCTGCCGCAATCACCTGCGAAAGCGGTGTAATGTCAAAACAAATGTTTTTTGCACCGCTTGGCGGTGTTGGCGAAATCGGGATGAATCTTGGCCTCTATGGCATAGGGCGCCCTGGTGCGATGCAATGGCTGATGGTCGATTGCGGCATGACTTTTGCCGATGCTGCCTCTCCCGGTATTGAACTGATTCTGCCAGATATCCGTTTTATCGCAGACGATCATAAATCACTGCAAGCGCTGGTGCTGACGCATGGCCATGAAGACCATATCGGTGCGGTGCTCGATCTGTGGCCGCAGCTCAAATGCAAAATCTTTGCAACAAAGTTCACAGCTGGTCTTTTGGCGGCAAAAGCGGGTGAAGATGGCAAAGATCTCCCGGACATTACGATTATTGAAAGCGGCGGCAAATTCGAAGCCGGACCCTTCAAATTGACATTTCTGCCCGTTGCGCATTCCATTCCAGAAAGTCAGGCGCTGGGTATTGAAACAGACGCGGGCCGTGTCATTCATACGGGTGACTGGAAAATCGACAACACGCCGCCACTTGGCGACATTACCGACCTCAATGCGTTTGCCGCTTTTTCAAAAGACGGCGTTGATGCGCTGATTGGCGACAGCACGAACGCACCGCGCGAAGGCCGTTCGCCATCGGAAGCGGAAGTTGCAGTCAATCTTACGCGCATTATCTCAAAAGCCAAAAACCGCGTTGCCGTGACGTTGTTCGCGTCCAACATCGCGCGCATCCATTCGATCGCACTGGCTGCAAAGGCATCGAACCGCAGCGTTGTCTTGTTTGGACGTTCCTTGCTGCGCAACACACAAGTTGCGCGTGAATGTGGCTATCTGCACGATGTGCCGGCCTTTCTCGATATGGACATGTATGGCCAGTTGCCGCGTGGTAAGATCGTCTGCATCATGACGGGAAGTCAGGGTGAAATGCGCTCAGCAATTGCCCGCGCGTCGCGGCGTGACCACCAGCAGGTGACGTTCGCAGCGGACGATCTGGTTATTTTCTCCTCACGGACAATTCCGGGCAATGAAAAGCCTGTCGGCCGTGTCGTCAACGGTCTTGTGCGTCAAGGCGTAAAAATCATTACCGATCAGGATGATCTTGTTCACGTCTCGGGTCATCCGCGTGTTGAAGAAATCACCGAGCTTTACAACGTTGTGAAACCAAAGGCCTTGATACCGGTGCATGGCGAGCCATATCACCTGCAAAAACATGCCGAACTTGGCCGCAAGCTTGGCATTAAAGACATTCAGATCATCGAAGATGGGCAAATGGTGCGGTTGTGCCCCGGACCGTTGAAAGTTGTCGATGATATTCCGTCAGGCCTGTTGCTGAAAGATGGCAAACTTTTACTGCCGCATGAAGACACGACTGTGGCTGAACGGCGCCGTCTGTTGCAGGCTGGAATTGTCAGCCTTGGCGTGATTGTCACGCGCGACGGTGAAATGGCATCAGACCCTGACATTGCGCTGACAGGCGTGCCAAAGTTTGGCCTGTCCGGTGATGATATGCTGGACATTGTCGAAGATGCGCTGACCAACACATTTAAAAGCCTGCCAAAGCCTAAAAAACGCAATTTCGAAACGCTGCGCGATGCATTAATGCGTTCGGTGCGCGGCGCGGTCGAGCAGGAATGGGGCAAGAAGCCTTGGGTCGAAATTCACTTGCTTGAGGGCTGATGATCGGCCGCCTCAACCATGTCGCGATTGCCGTGCCTGATCTTGATGCAGGTATGTCAACTTACGCGCATGTACTCGGTGCGGATGTCTCCGCGCCTTTGCCGCAGCCGGAACACGGCGTTACAGTTGTGTTCATAACCTTGCCCAATACAAAGATCGAACTTATTACGCCGCTCGGTGACAGCTCGCCCATTTTGAAATTTTTAGAGCGCAATCCGCAAGGCGGCATTCATCACATCTGTTATGAGGTGGCTGATATTGACAAGGCGCGTGAAACGTTACTTGCGCAAGGCTTGAAAGTGCTTGGTGACGGCAAGCCGAAGACAGGCGCTCATGGCAAGCCAGTTCTCTTCCTCAGTCCTAAAGACATGCTCGGCACACTTGTTGAGCTGGAGCAGGCATGAGCTGGAAAATTACGGTTGGTCTTTATTTTGTTTTGTGGTGGATTGTCATTTTTGCAATGCTGCCTATTGGCGTCAAAAGCCAGCACGAAGAAGGCATTGTCATTCCTGGCTCTGACCCTGGCGCACCTTCAAAACCAATGATGCTTCAAAAAGCGCTATGGACGACAATTGCAACAGCCATAATTGTTGGCGCAATTCATTTTGCTTTCGCTTATAATTTGATCTCGGTTGACTAACGGAAAAACCATGCGCCTCTCAAAATACTTTTTGCCAATCCTGCGTGACACCCCTAAAGACGCGGAAATCGTATCTCACCGCCTGATGCTGCGCGCCGGTATGATCCGGCAAGAGACGTCTGGTATTTATTCATGGCTGCCGCTTGGCTATCGTGTCTTGCAAAAAGTAGAGCAGATTGTCCGCGAGGAGCAAAACCGCGCCGGTGCGATTGAACTTAAAATGCCGATTGTTCAATCGGCGGATTTGTGGCGGACCAGCGGGCGCTATGAAGACTATGGCAAGGAAATGCTGCGCATTACCGACCGGCATGGTCGCGATATGCTTTACGGGCCGACCAATGAAGAGATGATCACGGATATTTTCAAAGGTTCGGTGCAGTCTTACAAAGACCTGCCGCGCAATCTTTATCATATCCAATGGAAATTCCGCGACGAGGTTCGCCCGCGTTTTGGCGTCATGCGCTCGCGGGAGTTTCTAATGAAAGACGCGTATTCATTCGATTTGAGCGAAGACGACGCGCGCCATTCTTACAACAAGATGTTTACGGCCTATTTGCGCACATTCGCGCGATTGGGTCTTAAAGCCATTCCAATGAAAGCGGACACAGGGCCAATTGGTGGTGATCTGAGCCATGAGTTCATCATTCTTGCGCAAACCGGCGAGAGTGAAGTGTTTTGCCACAAAGACTTTCTTGATTTTCCTGTACCAGAAGCAGATATCGATTTCGACGATAAAAACGCCATGAAAAGCGTGTTCGAACATTGGACATCGCTGTATGCCGCAACATCAGAAATGCACGATGCGGACGCCTTTGAAAAAGTTGAAAAAACGGATCAGCTCAGTGCGCGCGGCATCGAAGTGGGTCATATTTTCTATTTTGGTAAAAAATATTCAGACCCGATGGGCGCAAAAGTGTCGGGGCCTGACGGGGCGATGGTCTCGCTTGAAATGGGGTCTTACGGGATTGGCATCACGCGACTTGTTGCTGCAATTATTGAAGCCAGCCACGACGAGAACGGAATTATCTGGCCGCAAAGCGTGGCACCTTTTCATGTCGCCTTGCTTAATTTAAAAGTTGGTGACAGCGCGACGGACGAGGCCTGCGCAAAGGCCTATGAGCTTTTAGAAGCTGCTGGTATCGACGTTCTTTACGATGATACGGCAAATGGCGCTGGCGGCAAATTTAAAACGGCGGACCTTATCGGCGTGCCTTGGCAGCTTGTGATTGGCCCGAAAGTTCTTGCCGAAGGCAAGGTTGAATTAAAATATCGCGCTGACGGCACCAAAGATCTGCTTTCGCTCGAAGATGCGCTTAAAAAATTGGGTGCACTCTAAAATGGCTGCCCCGCGCGCTTTCGCACCCTTTGAATGGATGATTGCGGGCAGATATTTGCGCGCACGGCGCAAAGAAGGGGTTATTTCCGTCATCGCGGGCTTTTCGTTTCTTGGCATTATGCTTGGCGTCGCGACGCTGATTATCGTGATGGCGGTGATGAACGGCTTTCGCAAAGAGCTGTTCGACAAAATTCTTGGCGTCAACGGCCATGTGCTGATCCAGCCAATTGATATGCCGCTGACAGATTACCGCGACATCGTTGCGCAAATGCAGCAGGTGAAAGGCATCCGCCAGGTTATTCCTTTCGTGGAAGGGCAGGCGTTTATTTCAGCAGCAGGCCCGGGTTCCGGCGTGCTGGTGCGCGGTATGAACGATCAGGACATTCAGGCGCTGCCGTCGGTTGCGAAAACTGTACTGGCCGGAACGCTGCAAAATTTTACCGAACTTGGCGGAGTTGCCATCGGCAAACGTCTTGCCGACACGCTGGGTGTGCAGATTGGCGATTCAGTCAAACTGATTTCACCCAACGGCGCAAAAACGCCTTTTGGACAAACACCGCGCTCAAAGTTTTACAACATTTCCGCAATATTTCAGATCGGCATGTCGGAGCTCGACAGTTTGGCTGTTTTCATGCCGCTGAAAGAAGCGCAGGACTTTTTCAACCAGCCGGACCGCGTGACCGCGATCGAGCTTTATCTCGACAATCCTGACAATGTCACCGCGGTGCGAGAACAGCTGAATGCAACAGTGACACGCCAGCTTTATTTCACAGACTGGCGGCAGCGCAATGCCACGTTTTTCAGTGCCCTGCAGGTCGAGCGGAATGTAATGTTTCTTATTTTGATGCTGATTGTTCTTGTTGCCGCATTGAACATTATTTCCGGTATGACAATGCTCGTCAAAGACAAGTCGCATGATATTGCGGTAATGCGGACAATGGGCGCAACGCGCGGCATGATCTTGCGAATTTTTATTATTACGGGCGCGTCGATCGGGGTTGTGGGCACGATGGCCGGACTTCTCATCGGCACTTTGGTCTGCCAGAACATCGACACGATCAAAAAAGGCATTTCAAAACTTACAGAGACAGATCTGTTTTCGCCCGAACTGTATTTTCTTACAAAACTGCCCGCTGAAATGAACACCAATGAAGTGACGGCCGTGGTCGTTATGGCGTTGACGCTGTCTTTTCTTGCGACACTTTATCCCGCATGGCGCGCGGCAAAGCTCGATCCTGTGGAAGCGCTTCGTTATGAATGAGACTGTCCTGCAACTTGTGAGCGTAACCCGCTCGTATGGGCAGGGCGAAAGCCTGCTCAATGTGTTGAAAGGCGCCGACCTTCAGATCAATGCAGGTGAGCTGGTTGCGCTCACCGCGCCATCGGGAACTGGAAAATCGACGCTTTTACATATCGCTGGCCTTCTGGAAGCGCCAAGCAGCGGCGACGTGATTGTCGGCGGACGTAACACGGGGAAACTGAATGACGGGCAGCGCACGTCATTGCGTTCAAAAACCATTGGTTTCATCTATCAGTTTCATCACCTTTTGCCGGAATTTACAGCCCTTGAAAACGTGATGATGCCGCAGCTTATTGCCGGCGTTGCAAAAACGGATGCGCGCCAACGTTCCCAAATGCTGTTGGGCGATCTTGGCCTGTCGGAGCGTTTAAAGCATCGCCCCTCTGAAATGTCGGGCGGCGAACAGCAGAGGGTGGCGATTGCGCGGGCGATGGCCAATGCGCCTGCGCTCCTGCTGGCCGATGAGCCAACAGGAAATCTCGATCCCAAAACCTCTGAAAACGTCTTTGCGGCGTTGATGGAAGCCGTGCGCGGGGCAAAGCTTGCAGCGCTGATCGCGACTCATAATCTTGATCTTGCCGCGAAGATGGACCGGCACCTGACCGTACAAGATGGCAAGGTTGCCGTTTACAGCTAAACACCAATAAAACAGCTCTTTTAGATAGGAGTTGACATCTAGAACAGAGCGTGAACATAGTCTGCGTCCGATCAACAGAAAAAAGGACATTCACATGCTTAAAGCAACTCTTGAAAACGCAATGGCTTTCGTCTCGGCTGGTCTTTTTGTTGCGGTGATCGGCGCCTGGTGCAGCGTTTTAAGTCTCCTGTCCTAGACGCCGTCCACAGCCCGTGCCCGGCGACATGCCTGCACGGTCGACTTCGTCTATGATGCAGCTTCAGGAGATATTATGACTGGTCCCGGTTTTGTTCATTTACGCGCGCACTCGTCCTATTCGCTTCTGGAAGGCGCAATGTCGATACCGCGCCTTGTCGGGCTCGCGGCCGCTGACAAACAGCCTGCATTGGCGCTCACCGACAGCTCAAACCTTTTTGGGGCGTTGGAATTTTCTGAAAAAGCCCCATCGCTCGGTGTCCAGCCGATTATGGGCCTGAACTTCTCTCTCTCTCACGAATTTGTCTCTGAGCGGCGCGACCGGCTTGGCACAGACACGCCGAGGCTTATTGCGCTGGCGCAAAACGAGCAGGGTTATAAAAACCTGATGGCGCTGACCACACAAGGTTTTATGCGCAGCACCGGCGACATGAAACCCCTTGTCACAATGGAGATGCTGTCAAACCATTGCGAAGGCCTCATTGTTTTAACCGGCGGCGCACAAGGGCCTATTGGCGAACTCTTGCAAAACGGCTCAGCGAACGAAGCCCGCAGCCTTCTGGAGCAATTGCGCTCTCTTTGCCCAGACAATCTCTACGTGGAACTGCAGCGCCACGGCCTTGCGGGTGAGGCAGAAACGGAATCCCAGTTTGCGGAACTCGCTTATGACATGTCCTTGCCAATTGTTGCCACCAATAGCTGTTATTTTGCGACAAGTGACGATTTTGAAGCGCATGATGCTTTGCTGTGTATTGCAGGTGGCCGGCACATTGCCGAGGAGGGTCGCCGTCAGCTGACACGTGATTATCGCTTCAAGACCCGTGCCGAGATGATGGCACTTTTTTCTGACATTCCCGAAGCCTTGGATTCGACCGTTGAAATCGCGCAGCGATGTGCCTACCGGCCGCGCACGCAAAACGCTATTCTTCCACGTTTCTCCAAAACAAAAGCCAGCGACCCATTGGCCGCGGAAGCGGCAGAGCTTCGCGCCGCAGCACGAGCAGGCTTTGAAAAACGACACGCCCAATATGGTTTGTCCGAGGGCTTGCAGCTTGATGACTATACCGACCGTCTGGAATTTGAACTCGATGTCATCGAGGGTATGAAATATCCGGGCTATTTTTTGATTGTGTCCGATTTTATCCGCTGGGCGAAGGCGCAAGGTATTCCTGTGGGGCCGGGTCGTGGCTCGGGTGCTGGCTCATTGGTTGCTTATGCGCTTGACATCACCGATCTCGATCCGTTGCGCTTTGGGTTGTTGTTTGAGCGGTTTCTCAATCCTGAACGTGTTTCAATGCCGGATTTTGATATCGATTTTTGTCAGGAGCGGCGCGAGCACGTCATTCGTTATGTGCAAGACAAATACGGGCACGATCAGGTGGCGCAAATTATTACGTTTGGTTCGTTGCAAGCGCGCGGCGTGCTGCGCGATGTCGGCCGCGTTCTTGAAATGCCGTATGGGCAGGTCGATAAACTGAGCAAGCTTGTGCCGTTCAACCCTGCAAATCCAATCGATTTGAAAAAAGCGCTCGAGACTGAGCCAAAACTGCAGGAAGCCGCGGCGCAAGAGCCCATCGTCAAGCGCATGCTTGATATCGCGCTTCGTCTGGAAGGTCTTTTTAGGCACGCCTCCACTCATGCGGCTGGTATCGTTATTGGCGACAGGCCGCTCCATGAAATGGTGCCGCTTTACCGCGACCCAAAATCTGACATGCCCGTAACGCAGTTCAACATGAAATGGGTCGAGCAGGCCGGTTTGGTCAAATTCGATTTTCTCGGACTGAAAACACTGACCCTGCTGCAAAAAGCGCTTGAGCTTTTAAAAGCCCGCAATATTACGCTTAATCTGACGGCATTACCGTTTGATGACGAAAAAACATTTGCGATGCTGGCACGCGGCGAAACGGTCGGTGTGTTTCAGCTGGAAAGCTCCGGCATGCGTAAAGCGATCGCCGATATCATACCCGACAGATTTGAAGATATTATCGCGCTCGTGGCGCTTTATCGGCCAGGCCCGATGGCCAACATTCCTGTCTATGGGTCTGTAAAGCACGGCAAGCAGCAGGCTGACTATCTGCACCCGCTGCTTGAGCCTGTTTTGAAAGAAACCTATGGCATTATCGTTTATCAGGAGCAGGTGATGCAGATCGCGCAGATCCTTTCTGGTTACTCTTTGGGTGAGGCCGATCTTCTTCGCCGCGCGATGGGTAAAAAAATTCGTGAGGAAATGCGTAAACAGCAGGCACGGTTTGTCTCTGGCGCTGTTGATCGCGGCGTCAAAAAAGGACACGCCGAAAATATTTTTGATCTGCTTGCCAAATTTGCCGACTACGGTTTTAACAAGAGCCATGCGGCTGCATATGCGCTCGTCGCTTACCAAACGGCCTATGTCAAAGCCAACTATCCGGCCGAATTTCTTGCAGCGTCCATGACGCTCGAGTGCGACAATACGGATAAGCTCAGCTATTTTCGCGACGAGGCCAAACGTCTTGGCCTTGACGTCAGGCCGCCGGACATCAATGCCAGCGGTATTGAATTTGATGTCGATGGCAACACAATCCGTTATGCCTTGGCCGCTCTTAAAGGCATGGGACAAAGTGCGGCTCACGAGATTGTCACCGCGCGCGGCGATGCGCCGTTTGCCTCACTTGATGATTTCATAAAACGGCTTCCTGCCAAAACGCTGAACAAACGGATGGTGGAAACATTTGCCGCGTCAGGCGCGTTTGATTGTTTCAAACTGCCGCGTGCGCAACTTTTTCTTGGCGCGGACGCCATCGTTGCCGCTGCCAACGCCGCGATTGCGGCGCGCGAAGGCGGGCAGGGCATGCTGTTTACCGGCGGCGCAGAAATGCCGGCTGTCATTTTACCGCAGGTGGACGAATGGCTGCCGACAGAAAAACTGCAGCATGAACATGGCGCTTTGGGCTTTTATTTTTCAGGTCATCCGCTTGATGATTATGCGCCTTTGCTGGCACGCCTGCGCGTCCAGACGCATTCTGCTTTTTGCGCATCGGCGCAAGCAGGGGCAACGGCAGGTCGCCTTGCCGCCAATCTCCTCTATAAACAGGAAAAGCGAACAAAAACGGGTAACAAAATCGGTATTTTGGGTTTGTCAGACCCAACAGGCAGTTTTGAAGTTGTCTGTTTTCAGGAATTGCTTTTCTCGGTTCGCGATCTTCTGGAAACAGGCGCCGGCCTATTGCTGACTGTGAATGCTGAGGTGCAGGGTGATGAAGTGCGCCTTCGTGCCCAGTCGGTTGAGCGCCTTGACGATGCCGCTGCCAAAATCAAAAAAGGTTTGCGCGTGTCTATCAGCAGCGATACGTCAATTGAACAGATAGCCAAACGCCTTGTTCAAAAAGGCGAGGGCGAAATCTTGCTGTTGATTGATCTTGAAGAAGGCCGAAGGCAGGTCGAACTTAAATTGCCTGGCGGCTACCAGATTACGCCGCAAATCAGCGGTGCGCTGCGCGCATTGCCGGGTGTTGTTCACGTCCAGGAGTTGTAATTATACTCTCTCCTTCTTTTCCATTTTATCCCATTCGTAAAAATACTGACGCGCTTAAATTCGCAAAAATGAGCGTAGGACAAAATTCCTAGTCTAAGCTAGGGTGGTGTCATCCGAGCTTGCTTTGACGCTGTGCGTGCATTTTCAGGGGATTGTGGGCCTTGCAGTTCGGCAAGCTTCATCAGAGTATCTTAAAAGACTAAACTTGGGGTTTGTGGGGGCCGGTCTTGCCCAAATCGCCCGAATGCTCTACCACAGCCCAATCACACACGCAGCTGGAGTTCTTTGGGCATATCCCATGGGCCTCGCTGGTGCCGCCTTAAACGGTATTGGCTGCGGAGGTTTAACCAGAACGAGGAGACGACCCTATGGCTTTGCCAGATCTTTCCATGCGCCAGCTTTTAGAAGCAGGCATTCACTTCGGCCACCAATCACACCGCTGGAACCCGAAAATGGCGCCATTTCTTTATGGCGTGCGCTCGGGCATTCATATTATTGATCTGTCGCAGACAGTGCCGATGATGCACCGTGCCTTGCAGCAGGTGTCTGACACTGTCGCCCGTGGCGGCCGTGTTCTGTTCGTTGCAACCAAGCGTTCGGCACAGGATGCCGTTGCGCAGGCTGCAAAAAACTGCGGACAGTATTACGTCAACCGTCGCTGGCTTGGCGGCACGCTGACAAACTGGAAAACAGTTTCAAATTCGATCTCGCGCCTGAAGAAGCTTGAAGAAATGCTGTCGGGTGAAGCACAGGGCTTCACCAAAAAAGAACGCCTTGACCTTACGCGCGAGCGTGAAAAGCTTGAAGCCGGTCTTGGCGGCATTAAAAATATGGGCGGCGTCCCTGAACTGATGTTCGTCATCGACACCAACAAAGAAGAAATTGCTATTCTCGAAGCCAAGCGCCTTGGCATTCCGGTTATCGCGATTGTCGACAGCAATTCCTCACCCGATAAAATTGATTTTCCAATTCCGGGAAATGACGATGCGGGCCGCGCGATCAGCTTTTACTGCGACATGATTTCAAAGGCCGTGTTAAACGGCATGGAGCGTGGCCAGAGCGGTGCGGGTGCTGACATCGGCGCACGCGAGCATGTCGAAAATGAAGAAGAAGCGCTCAAAGCAACTGCTTAATATTTAAAAACATCAGACGTGCGGCCAAATGGCCGCACGCAATTTTAAAGCGAAGATAAAAGGAAACCGAGATGTCACAAATTACAGCCGCCATGGTGAAAGACCTGCGCGAACAGTCCGGCGCAGGAATGATGGATTGCAAAACGGCACTTTCCGAAACCAATGGAAATATGGATGACGCTGTTGACTGGCTACGAAAGAAAGGCCTTTCAAAAGCTGCCAAAAAATCCGGCCGTGTCGCTGCCGAAGGGCTGGTTGGTGCCTGCATTTACAGCAATGCCGGGGTTCTTATCGAGCTGAACTCTGAAACAGATTTCGTTGCGCGCAATGAACAGTTTCAGGAACTGGTCAAAAATATTTCAGAAGTTGCCATTCAGGTCAAAGGCGGCGTCGATCAGGTAAAAGCGGCATCATACCCAAAAGGCGGAACGGTCGAATCTGCAATTTCATCAGCCGTTGCCACGATTGGCGAAAACATGACATTGCGCCGCGTTGGTCTTCTTGAAGTCGAGCCAGGTGTTGTTGCCTCTTATGTGCACGGCGCCGCCGCTGACAGCATGGGCAAGATCGGCACACTTGTTGCTTTGAAATCCAAAGGCGACATGGCTCAGCTGACGGCATTGGCCAAGCAAATTGCCATGCATGTTGCCGCGTCCAATCCAGCCGGATTGACGGCGGACTCGATCGACAAAGATGTCATCGCCCGTGAAAAGGCCGTGCTTGCCGATAAAGCAGCGCAATCTGGAAAACCACCACAAGTGGTTGAAAAAATCGTTGAATCTGGTTTGAAAACCTATTTCAAGGAAGTCACATTGATCGACCAGCCGTTCGTCATCGATCCTTCGAAATCTGTTGCGCAGGCGGTCAAAGAGCTTGAACAGAAACTTGGCACCCCTGTTGAGATTGCGGGCTTTGTCCGCTTTGCACTTGGCGAAGGTGTTGAAAAAGAAGAAACGGATTTCGCATCCGAGGTCGCTGCCGTCGCAAAGTCGGCATAACAACTAAATCTGCGCTGAAGCGATTGAAAGAGGGTCAAAAATGACCGAATGGAAACGCGTTCTGGTTAAAGTTTCTGGCGAGGCGCTTATGGGTGCCAAGGCCTTTGGCTTTGATCCTGAAACGCTCAATCGTATTGCGAAAGACCTGGCTGCGGCGCGTGCAACCGGCCTTCAGCTGGGTGTTGTTGTCGGCGGCGGAAACCTCGTGCGCGGCGTCAAGATCGCGGCGCAAGGCATTGATCGTGTGACAGGCGACCATATGGGCATGCTGGGCACTGTCATGAACGGTCTTGCACTTCATGGCGCATTGACTGCGATCGGCATCGATGCGCGCGTGCTTTCGGCAATTCCTGTTCCATCGATGTGCGAAGACTATTCACGCCAAAAAGCTGTTCACCATCTGGAGCATAATCGCGTCGTCATTATGGTCGGCGGCACGGGCAATCCGTTTTTCACGACAGACACCACCGCTGTGCTTCGCGCCGCTGAAACAGGTTGCGACGCCATCCTGAAAGCCACCAATGTCGACGGCATTTACAGTGCCGACCCAAAAATCGACAAAAGCGCGAAACGCTTTGAAACAATCACGGCAGAGGATGCTTTGCAGCGTCGTCTTGCCGTCATGGACACGGCCGCATTTGCACTCGCGCGCGAAAACGGCCTGCCAATTGTTGTGTTTTCCATTCACGGTGAACGGGCCATTGAAGAGGTCAGCCAAAAACGCGGCGTCTTCACGCTTGTGACTCCCGAACTTTCTGCTGCTTAAAATAGGTGATCCATGGCCACATTCGATCTTGAAGACCTCAAACGCCGTATGCAGGCAAGCACGGTTGCATTGAAAAGTGATTTTGCCGGTTTGCGCACGGGCCGCGCCTCGGCAAACCTGCTTGACCCGATCATGGTGGATGCTTACGGCAACAAAATGCCGCTTCGTGAATGCGCCAGCATTTCTGTGCCGGAATCGCGGACGATTTCGGTTCAGGTGTGGGATCGCGCGCTTGTCTCCGCCGTTGATAAAGCCATTCGCGACAGCAATCTTGGGCTGAATCCAAATGTTGACGGCCAGATGCTGCGCATCAACATTCCAGAACTGACGCAGGAGCGCAGGCAGGAACTCGTGAAAGCCGCGCACAAATATGCTGAAAATGGCCGTGTCGCCGTTCGAAATGTCCGCCGCGACGGCATGGACACGCTGAAAAAATCTGAAAAAAGCGGCATGAGCGAAGACGAGACCAAACGCGCGTCCGAGCAAGTGCAAAAAGCAACGGATGATGCGATCGCAGAGATCGACAAAATGCTCGCCGCCAAAGAAAAAGACATTACGCAGGTCTGAGACATTCATGTCAGTAACGCGTTCCAGTTCATCTGATGCGGAAGGGCGCGGGAGTTTACCGCGCCATATCGCTATCATCATGGATGGAAACGGGCGTTGGGCAAAGCAACGTGGGCGCCCGCGCAGTTTTGGTCACCACAGCGGCATGGAAGCCTTACGCAAAATTGTCAGTCATGCCGCCAGAAGGCAGGTCAGCTATCTTACACTTTTTGCATTTTCATCCGAAAACTGGTCGCGGCCAGCGGATGAGGTCTCGGATCTTTTGTCCTTGCTGCGCCGGTTTATCAAAAAAGAACTTGCCGAACTGCACCGCGAAAACGTGCGCCTTAAATTTATTGGCGCGCCGGACAATTTGCCCAAAGACATTTTGGCGCTGCTTGATGACGCAAAACAACTTACCGCTTCAAATAACGGTCTGACGCTTGTCATCGCCTTAAATTACGGTAGCCGTCAGGAAATTGCCGAGGCCGCAAAAACGCTTGCCGAAAAAGCCGTGCGCGGCGAAATCAGCCCGTCGCAAATTACACCCGCCTTTTTTGCCGAAGCGCTTTTCACGGTCGATATTCCAGATCCCGATCTTGTCATCCGCACGTCGGGGGAAAAACGAATTTCGAATTTCCTGCTGTGGCAGCTCGCTTACTCAGAAATGCTGTTCACGCCGGTTCTCTGGCCGGATTTTGATGAAGCGTGTTTCGATCAGGCCTTGGACGATTACGCCAATCGCGAGCGACGTTATGGCGGGCTGACGACAGCGCGCGTGCAATCATGAGCATTGCAGCAGGGTTTATCATCGATAAAAACCTGCGCCTTCGCATTTTGTCCGCTCTGATCCTGCTGCCGCTGGCTGTCGCCGTTATCTGGCTGGGAGGCAGTATTGCGATTGTCATCGTCATGGCTGCCGCAATGGCGATGTATTTCGAATGGGCGCGGTTGATGCATTCAAGCAGGCGTTTTTTGTTCTGGATGTCGCAGCTTGTCATCGTCACAGCAGCCATTTTGCTGGTGTTGCAGGCTTATGAATTTGCCGCTCTGTTTCTGGTTGTTCTTACGCTGACGATTGGAAGCATGCATCTGATCGCCCGCAACATTGACAGCTGGCGCGCTCTTGGCGCTCTGTATTGTGTCGGCTTCCTCGTCAGCCTTGTCCTTCTGCGACAGAGTCCGCAGATCGGCTTTGAAGCAACGCTTTTTGTCGCTGTCATTGTATGGGCAACGGACAGTTTCGCTTACTTTTTTGGCGTGTTGATTGGCGGGCCAAAACTTGCGCCGTCCATTAGCCCCAAAAAAACGTGGGCGGGGTTTTGCGGCGGCGTGGTCTCCGGCGCTCTTGCCGGCATGCTGACAGCCTATGTTTTGCACCTACAGTCCTGGCTGTTTCTTGTTGTGATTGCCCTGTTCATTGCCGTGTCTTCGCAGGGCGGCGATCTTTTTGAATCCTGGGTCAAACGCAAATTCAACACAAAAGATTCCGGCAACCTTATCCCCGGTCATGGCGGCCTGCTTGACAGGCTTGATGGTTTTGTCGCGGCCAGCCTGATGGCCTATCTCATCGGTGCGGCGCGTGCGGGGCTTGCGACGCCGGCAGCAGGCTTGCTGGTATGGTAAAGCGTAAAATCAGTATTTTTGGCGCAACGGGCTCTATTGGCGCAAACACCATCGATCTTGTGCGCCAGTACAAAGACCAGTTTGATGTTGTCACATTGTCGGCCAATGAAAATGTCGAAGCGCTTGCCGCGCTTGCAATTGAACTTGGTGCGGCGCGCGCCGTCATCACGTCAGATGTGCATTATGGCAGTCTGAAAAAGGCCCTTGCAGGTACAAAAATTGAAGCGGTTTCTGGCGACAACGCGCTTCTTGATGCAGCCGGCGAAACGGCGGATGTTATTGTCATGGCGATTGCAGGCTCTGCAGGTTTGGCGCCAAGCTATGCCGCGGCAGGCACGGGCGCGCATCTTGCACTTGCCAACAAAGAAAGCATTGTGTGCGCTGGATCGATATTGATGAACCACGCCGCAAATTGCGGCACAAAAATTCTGCCCGTGGATTCGGAGCATAATGCTGTTTTTCAAATTCTCGACGGACGCGATGCAACTTCTCTGAAAAAAATTACGCTGACGGCGTCAGGCGGCCCCTTTCGGACATGGCCAATTGAAAAAATTGCGCAGGCCACGCCTCAAGATGCACTTGCGCACCCGGTCTGGAAAATGGGCGACAAAATCAGTGTTGATTGCGCCAGCCTGATGAACAAAGGTCTAGAGCTCATCGAAGCGCAATATCTTTTCGGCCTGCAACCACGCCAGCTTGGCGTTCTGGTGCACCCGCAATCAATTGTGCATGCTCTTGCAGAATTTCATGATGGTTCAATTATTGCGCAGCTTGCATCGCCGGATATGCGCATTGCCATTTCATCCTGCCTCAATTGGCCGATACGTCTTGCCAACAAATCAAAACCACTTGATCTTGCTGCCTTGCGGACATTGGAATTTGAAAACGCTGATGAGAAACGTTTTCCATGTCTGGCGCTTGCGCGCCGCGCGATGGAGGCGGGCGGCGGTCTTCCATGCTGCTTGAATGCAGCCAATGAAATTGCTGTCGGCGCCTTTTTAAAAAATGAGATTGCGTTTCCGGCAATTGCGCTTTTGATCGAGGAATGCCTCGATAAATTGTGCTCGCGTGCCGCACCTGCAAATCTTGATGACGTTTTTGCGTTGAACGACGAGGCGCGGCAGCTTGCAGCCTCGCTTCTGCCCTATTACATGAACATAAACAGACGCGTCAGTGCATGACTGCTCGCTTGGAGACTTGAGACATGGCCTTTTTAAATCATCTCATCGGCTTTGGAGCCGGCACTCTTGGCTATGTCATTCCGTTTTTGTTTGTTTTGACGATTGTCGTGTTCTTCCATGAAATGGGCCATTTTCTGGTCGCGCGCTTTTTTGGCGTGAAAGTTGAGGCCTTTTCACTTGGCTTTGGCCCTGAATTGATTGGCCGCAATGACAGGCATGGTACCCGCTGGAAAATCTCTGCCATTCCACTTGGTGGCTATGTCAAATTTCTCGGTGATGAAAACGCCAGCAGCGCAGGCAAAACAGCCGCGCTCGAAAAATATGACGAAGCCACACGCAAACAGCTGTTTCATTTAAAGCCGGTTGGCCCGCGCGCTGCCGTTGTCGCAGCAGGGCCGATCGCCAATTTCCTGCTGACCATCGTTATTTTCTCGGTTTTGTTCATGACGTTTGGCCGCGCCATTATTGAGCCGCGCATCAGCTCCATTTCAGCAGGCAGTGCCGCTGAACAGGCCGGTTTCAAGGAAAACGACATCATCGCGACCATAGATGGCCATGAAGTGCGTTCGTTTTCAGACGTGCAGCGCTTTGTTGCCCTCTCAAATGGCAATGAGCTCAATGTCGCTGTGAAACGTAATGACCAGATTTTGCCCATTCCCGTGACGCCGCGCATGCAGCAGGTTGGCGATAAAGGCGAAGAGCACACCACTTGGGTTCTGGGTCTCAAAACCGCGCCCTTGTCGAAAGATGTGAAATTTGAACGCTACGGCCCGCTTCAGGCTGTGGCTTTGGCGACACAAGAGACAAAATTCATCATTGAACGCACTTTGTATTTTATCAAGGATCTGTTCACGGGCGCTGCCCCCGTCAAAGAGCTTGGCGGGCCACTTCGTATCGCGCAAGTGTCTGGCCAAGCTGCAGATATTAGCATTATGGCGCTTTTTTCGCTGACAGCCGTGCTGTCTGTCTCGATTGGCCTTTTGAACCTGTTTCCAATCCCGATGCTGGACGGCGGCCATCTGGTTTTTTATGCCATTGAGACGCTGATACGCCGCCCTTTAAGCGAAAAAACGCAGGAAATCGGCTTTCGTATTGGTCTTGCTCTCGTGCTGATGCTGATGGTTCTGGCCACATGGAACGATGTGACACGACTGGCGGGCTTCTAAGCTGAATCCGTGCCATTGATCGCTTGTGCGCGACGAAAAATCGGTCGGCCGAATGGGTTTGCAACGCGGCCTTAACCATGTAGAACAAAACGACTTTAGGGTTAGAATCAATAAGGTTAAGAGTTTGTGTGGCGCTTTGCTGTCATGCGAAAATCTGGGTTGGGATGATGACGATTTTGAACTTTCCGCGCTTGCGCGGCGCGACACGTTTTGCACTCGCTCTTCTGGCATTGGCGCTCGTTTCTGCGTTGCCGGTTTCCGCGCAAAGCGTCGGCCGCATTACAGTGCAGGGCAATCAGCGTATCGAAGCTGAAACCATCCGCTCCTATCTCACGCTCAAGCCTGGCCAGAATTATGATGCCGCGCGCGTTGATGAATCGCTGAAAGCGCTTTACGCGACCGGCCTGTTTTCCGATGTGAAAATTACACGTGGCGGCGACGGCGTTCTCGTTTCCGTTGTCGAAAATCCGATCATCGACAAAGTGCAGTTTGAAGGTAACAAGAAAAACGACGACGACGATCTCCTCAAAGAAATCGAAAGCAAGCCGCGCACAACTTATACACGCGCGAAAGTGCAGTCGGACGCGCAGCGCGTGACGGAAGTCTATCGCCGTCAGGGCCGCTTCGATGTTCACGTCGAGCCAAAAATCATCGACCTCCCAGACAACCGCGTCAATCTTGTTTTTGAAGTTGGAGAAGGCGAAAAAACCAAAGTCGAGAAAATCAATTTCATCGGCAACAATGTGTTTTCCGATTTCCGCCTGCGTGACGTCATCACGACCACGGAATCAAACTGGTTGTCTTTTTTAAAATCCAGCGACGTCTATGATCCAGAACGCCTGTCGGTCGATCAAGAATTGCTGCGCCGGTATTATCTGAAAAATGGCTATGCCGATTTCCGCGTGATCTCCGCCGTTGCCGATTATGACCGCGGCAAGAATGCGTTTTTCATCACATTCACAATCGATGAAGGTCCGCTGTATCGTTTCGGCGCCATCAATATTGAATCTGCCATCGCTTCGGTGAATGCCGAGGACTATCGCGGCTACATCAAGTCAAAGACCGGTGATGTGTATAATGCTGAACTGATCGACAAGACACTTGAAGATGTTGGTGTTGAAGTGGCGCGCCGCGGCTTTCCGTTTAGCCAAGTGCGTCCACGCGGCGACCGTGATCCTGTCAATGGCGTGGTCAATGTCGGCTACGTGATCGAAGAAGGCCCACGCCTTTATGTCGAGCGCGTCAATATCGTCAACAACACCCGGACGCAGGACCGTGTCATCCGTCGTGAAATTGATATTTCCGAAGGCGATGCCTATAACCGCGTTTTGGCGGACCGCGCTGAAAAGCGCCTTAACAAGCTTGGCTACTTCAAAAAGGTCAACATTACCCGCGAGCCCGGCTCGACGCCTGACCGCATGATCATGAATGTCGATGTTGAAGAACAATCGACAGGCGATCTTGGCTTTGGCGGCGGCTATTCCACACAGGATGGCCTGATCGGCGATATCAGCGTTACCGAGCGTAACTTCCTCGGCCGTGGCCAATATGTCAAAGCCGCTTTGGGCTATGGCGAGCGTCGTCAGCGCCTCGACCTGTCGTTCACGGAGCCTTATTTCCTCGACCGCCGTCTGGCGCTTGGATTTGACGCGTTTTACCGCAAGGTCAAATCAAACTCGACAGCATCCTATGAGCAGGAAAGCTATGGCGGCGCTGTTCGCCTTGGCATGACGCTGACGGACGAGCTGAGCACGCAGGTGCGTTATACCGGCTATCAGCAGAACATCAGCCTCGATCCAATTCTAGCGAATTGTACAATTCCATTGGCTGGCAATGCTGACAATACTGGGTCGACAGGCGTCGGAACCGGTGGACCTAACGGTCAGGCGGACTGTCTTGATGATGGCGAAGCGTCTATCGCCATTCGCCAGTCAGCGGGCAATGCTTTCATCTCAATGGTTGGCGGCACCGTGGCCTATAATCGCCTCGATAACGTTCGCAATCCGACTTTGGGTTACTTCGGCACGGCAAGTGTTGACGTGGCCAGCGTCAGCGGCGTCAACGCATTCGATCCCACAATTGAAAATGCGGATTTCGTCAAAACAACCGGCGAACTGCGCGGCTATTACCCGATCTATGGCGATGTCGTCGGTATGCTGAAAGGGTCTGCTGGCCATATTGAATCGATCACCAGCGGCGTTGATGTCCGCCCGATTGATACCTTCTTCAAAGGCGGCGAATTCATTCGCGGCTTCGAGCCCAACGGTATCGGCCCGCGCGATGTGACCGACGGTTTCCGCCAAGACGCACTTGGCGGCAAAACATACTTTGCCGGAACGGCTGAGTTGCAGTTTCCACTTCCTTACGCGCCTGAAAGCATGGGCTTTAAAGGCGCGCTTTTTGCGGACGCCGGAACGCTTTACGATGTTGGCCAGCTTCCTGTCGGCTTTACGCAGTGCGCAAAGGGCAGCGGTGCACCTCCAGCAGGCGGATGTAACTATTTCGATGACACATCCATTCGCGCCTCTGTTGGTCTTTCACTTATCTGGGAAGGCTCGCCAGTGGGTCCTATTCGTCTGGACTTTGGCTTCCCTGTTGAGAAAGAATATTATGACAGGACGCAGGTTTTCCGCTTCGGCGGTGGAACAAGCTTCTAATTTCGCATCCATCAGCGTAGTGTCCGGCCATGCAACACAGCTTTTTCAAGCAGGCCGGACCTTTTTCCTTATCTGATATTGCCAAGCATGTCGGCGCCAGCCTCCCGCACAATGCTGCGGATTTGTCTATTACATGCGTTCGCACGCTTGATGAGGCCACAGCCAAAGACCTGACTTTTTTTGAAAACCGCAAATATCTAGGCGCGCTTGAAAACACAAAAGCTGCCGCATGTCTTGTGAGTTTAGCCTTCGTTAAAAACTGCCCCGCTTCAACGATCCCGCTCGTCGTCGAAAAACCAAATCTGGCATTTGGAAAAGTGCTGAGTCTGTTTTTCCCAGACAGTCTGACACCACAACCTGTCACCAGCGTCGCGCCGACGAAAACGGCGGACAATGCAAAAATAGGCGAGGGCACGCTGATCGCACAAGGCGCTGTGATCGGGCAAAATGTTCAGATCGGTCAACGCTGCCAGATTGGTGCAAATTGCGTCATCGGTGATGGCGTGGAGATTGGCGACGATACGGTTATCTCACCCGCCTGTGTGCTTCAGCATTGCCATGTCGGCGCGCGCACCATTCTTCACCCTGGCGCTAAGATAGGGCAGGACGGTTTTGGTTACGTGTTCGACGGCGGACAACATTTGAAAGTGCCGCAGATTGGCCGCGTGATTATAGGAGACAATGTTGAAATTGGCGCCAACACAACAATCGATCGCGGCGCCTTGCGCGATACGATCATCGGCGATGGCACAAAAATAGATAACCTTGTGCAAATTGGCCACAATGTGCAGATCGGAAAAAACTGCATTATTGTCGGCCATGTCGGTGTGTCGGGAAGCGTGATCCTGGAAGATTATGTGATGATCGGCGGCAAAAGTTCGATTGCGGGCCATGTGACAATCGGCAAGGGCGCACAGATCGCCGCCGTTTCAACCGTCAAAGATGATGTGCCGCCGGGCGCGCGCTATGGCGGCGTTCCTGCAAAGCCTGTGAAACAGTGGTTTCGTGAAATGGCCGCCTTGAGCCAGCTGGCAAGTCGCGATAAGCAAGGGTGAAGGAGCCTTTCGAATGACTGACCTGAAATCTGCGGACATCGTGCGCATCTTGGAGCTGCTGCCGCACCGCTATCCATTTCTATTGGTCGATCGCATTCGCGACATGGACGGCGATAATAGTTGCGTTGGCATTAAAAATGTCAGCTTTAATGAGCCGCAATTTCAAGGGCACTTTCCTTCCAGCCCAATTTATCCCGGCGTATTGATTATTGAAGGCATGGCGCAAACGGCAGGCGCAATGTGCATTGCCAGCCGGCCAAACTCAAATGTGCCGCAATTGGTCTATTTCATGACAATCGACAATGCGAAATTCAGAAAGCCTGTCGTTCCCGGCGATGTCATCGAATACCATATGACAAAAATCAAAAACCGTAAAAACATGTGGTGGTTTCACGGTGATGCCAAGGTTGACGGGCAGACTGTTGCTGAAGCCGTTGTCAGCGCGATGATCGTTAGCTCCGAAAGTTGATATGGCAAAAATCCATCCTACCGCCATCGTTGAAGATGGCGCACGCCTTGATGAGAGTGTTGAGGTTGGCCCCTTTTGCATCATCGGCCCGCACGCGCATTTAAAATCCGGCGTGCGGCTTGTGTCGCATGTCATTATCGCGAACGAGACAATCATTGGCGAGAACAGCGTTGTCCATCCTTTTGCATCGCTTGGTGCAACCGGGCAGATTTACCAGAATGTGACGCAGCCGGGCCAACTTCTGATTGGCGCGCGGTGCGAAATTCGCGAACACGTCACAATGAATTGCGGAAGCCCCAAGGAAAACAACGTTACCGAAATTGGTGATGATTGCATGTTTATGGTTGGCGCCCATGTGGCGCACGACTGCACGGTCGGCCGCAAATGTATTTTTGCAAATGGCGCAACACTAGGTGGACACGTCAAGATTGGCGAGCAGGTTTTTATTGGCGGTCTCAGCGCTGTGCACCAGTTCTGCACAATTGGCGAGCACGCCATCATTGGCGGTGTCGCGGGCGTTAAAGGACATGTCATTCCTTTTGCAAGCGCAACAGGCGCAGATTGCCATCTTATCGGCCTGAACATCATCGGTCTGGAGCGGCGCGGTTTTAGCGATGCCTCAATTAAAATGTTGAATCGCGCTTATCGCGCGATATTTCATGGCAAAGATGTGTTTGCAAAACGGCTTGCGGAGACAGAGGAAAAATACGGCGACGATGTGAATGTTCGCCGCATGATTGATTTTATCAAAACGGTCGGCAAACGCCGCCCGTTGGCACAGCCAAGGCTGCACAGATAATGCAGGTTGAAAACATCGCCCCGCTTGGTGTGATTGCTCTTGGCGGCGCGCTGCCTTTGTCTCTGTGCCATGATCTTGTTCTTCAGCAACGGCAATTTCATTCAATCTGTTTTCAGGGCGTGACAGACAAAGCGCTGGCGCAGTTTCCAAATACATTTGTTCCTTTTTTTAAAATTGGCGAAATGCTGAGAGCACTACGCCGTGCCGGTTGCACGCAGGTTGTTTTTGCCGGTCAGTTTTTCCGGCCCAACCTTTTCAAAATGCGCTTTGATATCACGACACTGCGCTATCTGCCATTGCTTCTCACCGCGCGTGGGCATGGCGACGACAGCGTTATGCAGCGCGTGACAAAAGCGTTTGAGAATGAAAAGTTTGAGGTTGTTTCGCTGAAAGATGTGGCGCCGCAAATGGCTGCCGGCCGCGGTGTTTTCGGCCTGACACAGCTTCCCGAAGGTTTGGAGGCCGACATTGCGCTTGGGTTCGCAGCGCTGCGGCAATTGGGCAGTCTTGATATTGGCCAATCGATTGTGGTCGACAACAGCCGCGTCATCGCCATCGAAGCGGCCGAAGGCACCGATGCAATGTTGAAACGGGTACGTGATTTGCGCGGCGGTGACCTTTACCCGGCTCCAAAGCGCTCCGGCATTATGGTGAAAGCGGCAAAACCACAGCAGCAGCTTCGCAATGATATGCCAGTGATTGGTATCGACACGGTAGAGAACGCAATAGATGCCGGCTTAAAGGCTATCATTGTCGAGGCTGAAAAGGTTGTAACGGTTGATCTTCCCGAAATGGTGCAAATGGCCAATCGTGAAAAGCTTTCAATTGTCGGGGTCGATCCGCAGCATGGGTAAGCGTCATCCGCGACTTTTTCTTATTGCGGGGGAAAGTTCCGGCGACCAGCTTGGTGCGGAGTTGATGCGTGAAATTAAATTACAAACACAAGGCCGCGCGCAATTTTTTGGCGTTGGTGGTGTTTTGATGCAGGCCGAAGGCCTCTCGCCGCTTTATCCCTCAAGCGAAATTGCATTGATGGGCCCTGTCGCCATTTTAACGAATTTTCCATTGTTGCTGCGCCGCCTGAAGCAAACTGTTGAAGCGGTCGTTCAAAATCTGCCTGACATTCTTGTTGTCATTGACAGCCCTGAATTTACACAGCGCGTTGCCGCGCGCGTGAGAAAGCGCCTGCCGCATCTTCCGATCATCAAATATGTTGCGCCGCAAGTCTGGGCGTGGCGGCCCAAGCGCGCCAAAAAAATGTGCAGTTATATTGATGAGGTTTTGGCGCTTTTGCCGTTTGAACCTCAATTTTACAAAAAGCTTGAAGGACCAAAAGCGACATATGTCGGCCATCCGCTGATGGCGCGCAGAGATCTTCATACGCTGACGCCGGAAGACCAGCGCGAACGCCGTAAAGACCTGCCAGTGATTGCGGTTTTGCCCGGCAGCCGCTCAAGTGAAGTCAAACGCCTGCTGGGTCCCTTCGGCGAGGCGCTTAAATTGCTTTCGCAAACATACCGCTTTCAAGCGGTTCTGCCCGTTGTCCCTCATCTTCGCGCCTCGATTGAAAAGGAGGTCAAAAGCTGGGGGCTAAACGTGACTTTGATCGAAGGGCAGCAAGCCAAATGGACGCTGTTTCGCCGTGCCCATGCAGCGCTTGCGGCATCAGGAACAGTGACGCTTGAACTTGCACTCGCCAAAGTGCCGATGGTGGTAGCGTACAAGGTTGAAAACTGGATGGCACCGATTTTGCGCCGCATCCTGGTCGTCAATACCATTGTCTTGCCAAATCTGATTTTAGGAAAAAAAGTCGTTCCCGAGTTTTATCAGGCGGATGTGAACGCAAACGTCTTGGCAAAAGCGCTTGAACAATTGCTTGGTGAAAGCCCTCAGCGAAAAGCACAGCTCGACGCTTTCGCACACATTCAAAAAACAATGATGCTGCCGGACAACGCCAACCCCGCCACAATCGCGGCGGGGCGGGTGCTGTCTTATTTACGCGATGAGACCGGAACGTAATCGCGCTGCGCTTCGCCAATATAGAGCTGGCGCGGGCGGCCAATTTTCTGTGCCGGATCCTGCACCATTTCAGACCATTGCGCGATCCAGCCAACGGTGCGCGCCAGCGCAAACAGCACCGTGAACATTGATGTTGGGAAACCAAGTGCTTTCAGCGTAATGCCGGAGTAAAAGTCGATATTTGGATAAAGCTTTTTCTCGATGAAATACTCGTCATGAAGCGCGATGCGCTCCAGCTCCATGGCCACTTCAAGCAGCGGATCGTCTTTAATGCCAAGTTCTTTAAGAACTTCATGCGTTGTTTTTTGCATGATTTTGGCGCGAGGGTCATAGTTTTTATAAACGCGGTGACCAAAACCCATAAGGCGGAATGGATCGTTCTTGTCTTTGGCGCGGCGCACATATTCCGGAATACGATCAACCGTGCCGATCTCTTCAAGCATTTTCAATGCCGCTTCATTGGCACCGCCATGTGCAGGGCCCCAGAGGCAGGCAATGCCGGCCGCAATACAGGCAAACGGGTTTGCGCCTGACGACCCTGCAAGACGGACGGTTGAGGTCGATGCGTTTTGTTCATGGTCGGCGTGAAGAATAAAAATTCTGTCGAGCGCGCGCGAGAGAACAGGATTGACCTCATATTCTTCGCAAGGAACGGCAAAACACATGCGCAAGAAATTGGAAGTGTAGTCGAGATTGTTGTCGGGGAAAATAAAGGGCTGTCCGATGGAATATTTATAGGCGCAGGCCGCGATCGTTGGCATTTTGGCGATCATCCGCATGGAGGAGACCATGCGGTGATGCGGGTCCGTGATGTCGAGACTGTCGTGATAAAACGCCGAAAGCGCGCCAACACTGCCAACCATTACGGCCATCGGGTGCGCGTCGCGGCGGAAGCCCTGGAAGAAGCGCGTCATCTGTTCATGCAACATCGAATGGCGCGTGACGCGGTAGACAAAATCTTCCTGCTGCTGGCGTGTGGGCAACTCGCCGTAAAGCAGAAGATAGCAGGTCTCTAAAAAATCGCCGTGCTCGGCAAGCTGGTCAATCGGATAGCCGCGATACAGCAATGTGCCATTGTCGCCATCGATATAAGTGATTTTTGACTCGCAGCTTGCCGTTGACGTAAAGCCGGGATCGTAAGTGACGCAACCTGTCTCGGCGTAAAGTTTGCTGATATCGGCAGCAGGCGCGCCAATGGTCGGATGCTTCAGTGTGGTTTCAAACGTTTTTTCACCAAGCTGAAGTTTTACGTTTTCTGCTGTCATGACCCGCCTCTGGAAAAATGCGACTCAGCCGGAGCGGCTGGTATCAGATGACACAGGCGTAACCTATTTGCGCAGCAGCGGCAAGACAATGAAAGCGCAATGGAATCAGTTGGTTAACTGATCCTCAATGCGCGCAATACTTTCAGTTTTGCCAAGGACTTCCAGCACGTCAAAAATGCCTGGCGATGTGGCGCGGCCCGTCAGGCTCGCGCGCAGGGGCTGTGCGATATCGCCGAGTTTAATACTCTGTGCATCGGCAAACGCCTTTACTTTTTCTTCCAAGACAAGCGCTGAAAAATCGTCGCTGTTTTGCAGCACCGGCAAAATGCTTTGCAGTTTGTCGCCATGTGTTTCAATCAATTTGCGCGCTTTGTGGTCGAGATTGAGCGGCCGCCGGCTGACAATAAACTGCGCGGCATCGAGAAGATCGACAAATGTTTTCGCGCGTTCTTTGAGAGGCGCAAAAATATGTTTGAGCTGCTTCCGGTTGGCGTCATTGAGGCTGCCGAGAAACACATCACCGCCGGGAATATAGGGAAGTGCTTTTAAAAACGCGGTAAAAACCTCGTCCACCCCAAGATCGCGCATATATAGCCCGTTGATGTTTTCAAGCTTTGCAAGGTCGAAGCGCGCGGCTGATTTGCCAACGCCCTCAAGACTGAAAAGCGCAATCAATTCCTGTTCGCTGAAAATTTCCTGGTCGCCATGGCTCCAGCCAAGCCGAACAAGATAGTTGCGCACGGCCTGCGGCAAAAGCCCCATCGCACGGTAGGATTCAACGCCAAGTGCGCCGTGCCGTTTGGAAAGTTTTGCACCGTCAGCGCCGTGGATCAGCGGAATGTGCGACATTTGCGGCACGGCCCAGCCAAAGGCATTGTAAATTTGGGTCTGGCGCGCTGCGTTTGTCAGGTGATCAACCCCGCGAATAATTGTGGTGATGTCCATGTCGTGGTCGTCAACGACAACAGCGAGCATGTAAGTCGGGTTGCCATCGGAGCGCAGCAGCACAAGATCATCAAGCTCCTTGTTTTGAAACACGACCTTGCCCTGCACCTTGTCGTCAATAACCGTTTCGCCTTCGCTCGGCGCTTTCAGGCGGATGACATAGGGCGCGCCTGCGGGCGCTTGCGAGGGGTCACGGTCCCTCCAGCGGCCGTCATAACGCATCGGCAAACCGTCGCGCTGCGCGGCCTCGCGCATTTCGGTCAGCTCTTCTGGTGTGGCAAAACATTTGTAAGCATGGCCCGTTTCCAAAAGGCTTAAGGCCGCGTCGCGGTGGCGGTCAGCGCGTGCAAACTGGTAGACGGGTGGTTCATCGCCCTGAAGGCCAAGCCAGCTCAAGCCATCAAGGATCGCATCAATGGCCTCGGGCGTTGAGCGCTGCCTGTCGGTGTCTTCAATGCGAAGCAGCATCGTGCCGCCCGTATGGCGCGCATAAAGCCAATTGAAAAGCGCCGTGCGTGCGCCGCCAATATGCAAAAAACCGGTTGGAGAAGGGGCAAAACGCGTGATGATGGGCTGCTGATCTGACATGGAATGTTGAAAACAGGTTTGTCAGGCCGACGCAAGCGCCATTTTTCTTTTGCCCCTGCAAGGCGATAGGCTAGCCTTCTCCAAACCAATGGATCAGGCAAAAGCAGCAAAGCTTCAAGACATCTGGCTGATGCAAATGGCCTATGGGCGACCGCAATTGTGGTGTGCCGCAAGCTTCGTCGCCGGTGCGGCCTGTTATTTCACGCTGCGCGAGACACCGCAGCTCAGCTGGCTAATTTCAGCAACAATCATTTCAGGACTGATTTTCGTAATTGTGCGCCAAAGCAGCTTTTATGTGATGGCAGGTCTACTAATCGCATCGTTTGTATGTGGCGGTCTTGCCGGTGGCATTGAGGAATATCGAAGCGCGGTACCGCGGCTTGTCACAACAAAGGAAGCTGTTCCCCTTACCGCCGAGGTCGTTGATATTGAGCGTGCCGGCCAGCTGCGCCCGCGCATGCTTGTGCGCGTGAAAGACATTCAAAATTCCACGCCAGCCATGCCTTTCTACTTGCGTCTTTCAGGTGCCAAACTAAAGGGGCTGGCAATTGGCGATGTGTTCATGACGCAGGCGCGGCTGCAATCCCTACCACGTGCAGTGACACCCGGAGGCTATAATCCATCATTCAACGCTTATTTTGCAGGTATCGCGGGCACAGGTTTTGTTTCACAACTTCCAGAAACCGCTTTACACAAAAACCGGGGTTTTATCGACAGCGTCACGCTGCGAATTACACAGTGGCGGCGGGACGCAACTCTGCGCATTCAAAATGTGCTGCAAGGCGAGACAGGCGCAATTGCCGCATCCCTTGTGACAGGAGATCGCTCGATCATCGGGCAGGATCTTTATGCCTCGTTCAATGGCTCCGGTCTGATGCATGTGCTTTCAATATCAGGGCTGCATATGGTGCTTGTCGCCGGTGCAATGTTTTTTGCCGCGCGCCTTGTTTTTGCTGCCGTCAATATCTGGCTTTTTGCAATTCCTGAAAAAAAATATGCAGCTGTGGCGGCGCTTTGCATTGCAAGTTTTTATGAAATCATGTCAGGCGGTGCAGTCGCAACCACGCGCTCTTATATCATGATTATCATTGTTTTTGGCGCGGTGCTCCTTGATCGGCCAGCGCTTTCAATGCGCAATGTCGTTCTGTCAGCGCTTCTCATTGCGGCTGTTACCCCACATGAAATTCTGGGCGCCAGTTTTCAAATGTCATTTGCCGCGACAGCGGCCTTAATTGCTGCACATGAGCGCCATTTTTTTCCTCGGTTCAAAGCATGGAACACAGGCTTTTTTGCCATGGCCTTTGCTTTTTGCCTGACATTGATTGTTGTGACTTTTCTCACGAGTATTGTTGCCGAGATTGCGACGGCGCCGTTTACCTTGCACCATTTTCACCGCATCAGCCTTTTCGGCATCGTTGGCAATATGCTTGCACTTGTGTTTATCGAATTGGCGATTATGCCCGGCGTGCTTTTGACGCTTCTTTTGCTGCCTTTTGGCGCTGAAAAATTGGCATTGCCTCTGCTTGGTTTTGGCGTAGATAAAATGATTGCTGTCGCAAAGCTTGTCTCCAACTTGCCCCATGCCCTGATTGGCGTATCTGGTTTCGGCATGGTCTCACTTTTGCTGTGCAGTTTTGCCTTGTGCTGGGGCTGCTTCTGGCGCGGACGCATCGCACTTCTTGCCGTTGTGCCTTTTATATTGGGATTGCTGATTGGCGTTACTGAACGCGCGCCGGATCTGTATATTTCGCGCTATGGCAGCAGCCTTGCGGTACGCGGCAAAGACGGGCTGTTAAAAATATTTGCGAGCCAGCGCGATAGTTTTGAAGCCAAACGCTGGCTTGAAAACGATGGCGACAGGCGTGACATCATTGCCGTCACGTCCCTGTCTGATAAAAGCTGTGACAGTTTTGGCTGCGCTGTTGAAATGGCGAGCCAATTGACATTGGCGTACAGCCGCAACCCAATGTCGATCATCGAAAATTGTACACGCGCAAATATTCTTGTGACACCAAAGCTGGATCAGCCTGCATGCAGTGCCAATAAAATTGTTTTTGCACGTGATGTTATAGAAAAAGCACAAGGGCTCAGCGCAACGCTTTACAATGGTGCGAAAGGTCAAAGCTATTTTAAGATTGAAACGGTGGCAGGCCGCTGTGGCACACGCGGCTGGTGCAACCCAAATTAAAACCGCGACTTAATAACGGCGGAAAAGGCCGACGAGCTTGCCCTGTACAGACACACGGTCTGGCCCAAAAATACGGGTTTCATAAGATGGATTGGCGGCCTCGAGCGAAACGGACGAACCTTTACGGCGCAAACGTTTCAAGGTCGCTTCTTCTTCGTCCACCAAGGCGACGACGATGTCGCCGTTGTCAGCATGGTCCTGACGTTTGATGAGAACGGTATCGCCATCGAGAATACCCGCCTCGATCATACTGTCGCCGCGCACTTCAAGCGCGTAATGCTCGCCGCCGGCAAGCATGTCTGCTGGGACGGGAAGGGTATTAAGCTGTGTCTGCAATGCGGCAATAGGCGTACCTGCGGCAATACGGCCCATGACGGGAATTGAAATAATCTCGGGGCCTGCCGGTATCGCGGCAACCTGCTTTTTCAGAGCCATTTTGCCAAGACCACCTTCAACCACGCTGGGTGTGAAGCCCTTGCGGCCCGACGCGGTTGCGGCAAAGCTGGGCGTGAATGATTCAGGAAGTTTGACAACTTCCAAAGCGCGTGCGCGGTTGGCAAGGCGCCTGATGAACCCGCGTTCCTCAAGACCCATAATCAGGCGGTGAATACCAGATTTGGACTTCAAATCGAGCGCTTCCTTCATTTCTTCGAAAGAGGGCGGCACGCCCTGTTCTTTCAGGCGCTGGTGAATAAAAATCAGAAGTTCATGTTGCTTGCGAGTGAGCATAAAAGCCTCAAAACGAATCTTGTCATGTTTGTTATACATGTTCTTGCTTCGTTCCACAAGCGTGTCGCGTGTTGAAATGAAAAAGGGCGCCGAAAGCGCCCTTTTTTGTACGATTTTAGAAACTGCTAGTAGCCTTGGCCATAACCGCCATAGACACCAAAGCCGCCATTGCCCCAGCTGACACCGCCGCCAACGCGCACATTGCTCGTTGAATAGCCACCGCCGGCATATCCACCATAAGGTGAGTAACCGCCATTGCCATAAGCGCCTGTCGGGTAGCCTCCGTTATAAGAGGTCTGGTTGTAATAGCCCTGATTGTAACCACCACCTTCGAGAGGCTGCGGATTAATTGGCACACGCTCGCCATTCGGACCATAGGTGTAATAACCATATTGGTCTTGATCGACGGCAACTTCAACGAGACCCTGCGGACTGTCGGCATACACAACGCCCGTCTGCTGGTCGATGTAAAAACCGCTGTCTGTAAAATACGACACTTGCTGGCCGCTCAGGCCGCGGCAAAAGCCGGTATTGATCGGGTACCATTGGTTGTTGTAACCCACTCCGTAATAGCGATTGTTGAAATTATAAAAACCGCGATTGACATCGCAATACTGATTGAGACGTGAATGAAAGCCACGTCCGCGATTACCTAGATAGGGAAGATAATCATTGTATTGCGGACGGCAATAATCGTAGCGGCGACCGCCGCGTTCAAATGATTGCCACTGATATTCATGATGAAACCGTCCAAATCCGTCGTTACGACGCTGACCGTAATTCACTTTTGTGTTGTAAGGACTGGTGCGGTTGCGATCATTGCGACTGTTGTCGTTGTCTGAACGATTTTTGTTGTCGCGGTTTATGTAGCCGCCGCGGTTGTTTCCATAGTCGTTCTGGTCAACGCGTTGACGATTGCGTGTTCCGTCATAACGCGTGCGATCCTGCTGCTGGTTGCGTGTACCATCATTGCGCGTGCGATCCTGCTGCTGCTGGTTACGTGTACCATCATAACGCGTGCGATCCGGCTGCCGGTTGCGTGTGCCATCATTGCGCGTGCGATCTGGCTGCTGTTGTTGCTGACGAATTGGCGGCTGCTGTTGCTGCTGACGAATTGGCGGCTGCTGTTGTTGCTGACGAATGGGCGGCTGCTGTTGTTGCTGACGAATGGGCGGCTGCTGTTGTTGCTGACGAATTGGCGGCTGCTGTTGCTGCTGACGAATGGGCGGCTGTTGTTGTTGCTGGCGAATGGGCGGCTGCTGCGGCGTGTTTTGCTGACGTTGCGGCTGAATTTGCGGCTTGGTCTGCTCCTGGCGCTGCTGCGTGCGCTGAGGAAAATTCTGTGGCTGGCTGTTCGCCTGCGTATTTTGCTGGCGTCGGTCTATGCGGTCTACATTATTGCCGGGCATTTCAATATCTCCAAAAGTTTAAGGTTCTGCTGACTAGCAAAGAATTTTATCTAAGTAAAACTTAAATCCAATAGAATGAATATTGTTCCGCTCACATTGATGTGATCAATAAAACGCCTAAAACCCAAGTATTACGCGCTCAGGTTGCGTAACGCTTGCGTCACATCATCTTGACGCATGAGGCTTTCGCCGACCAAAAACGTACTGATCCCTGCATCGCGCAAGCGCTCAATATCCTCAGGCGTATTGATGCCGCTCTCACTGATAAGGAGGCAGTTTTCGGGCGCCAGAACGGCAAGGGTTTCGCTCAACGTCAGATCAACCTCAAACGTTTTCAAATCGCGATTGTTGATGCCGATCATATCGCTGTCGAGCCGCAATACACGCTCCATTTCGTCATGGCTGTGAACTTCAACCAGCACGTCCATGTCCCAGACTTTTGCATCATGCATCAGCTGTTTGACTGTATCGTCATCGAGAACCGACATAATGAGAAGGATACAATCTGCGCCATAGGCACGCGATTGCGTGATTTGATAGCTGTCAAAAATAAAATCCTTGCGCAGGCACGGAAGCTCGCAAACTTCGCGGGCATGGCTCAGATAAGAATTTGAACCTTGAAAAAACTGCTCATCTGTTAAAATGGACAGGCATGTCGCACCGCCGTTTTCGTAAGCAACCGCAAGTTCGACCGGGTTAAAATTTTGGCGGATGACGCCTTTTGACGGACTGGCTTTTTTAATCTCGGCGATAATACCGATATTGCCACGTTTCTTTTGCTTTTTCAGTGCAGCAAAAAAGCCACGTGGGGGATCAGCGTCGCGCGCGCGCGCCGCAACTTCGACCAGAGGCATGATCATGCGCGCATGCTCAACCTCTTTGTGTTTCACTTCCATAATGGCGTCGAGAATTGTTCTCATGTTTTGCTCGCATAAATGGCGGCGTTGAGAGTTTCAAGCGCCTTCATTGTATCAATTGCGCCGAGCGCCATTTCAGCGCCTGTTTGAATGTTTTCAGCTTCTCCGGCGATGACCAGCGCCGCCCCCGCATTGTAAGCTATGGCGTCACGATAAGCGCCCATTTTGCCGGCTAAAACATCCTGAATGGCTTGGGCATTTTCTTTTGCAGTTCCGCCTTTAAGCGCTGTTTTACCGTGGAAATTAAGCCCGGCGCTTTGGGGGGTTATTTTAAAACGAGAAACGACACCGTTTTTATATTCCACTACATCGGTCGGCGTTGAAAGCGACAACTCATCATAGCCATCTTCGCCGTGCACAACCCAGCAGCGTTGTCCGCCCAAACGGCCAAAGACCTCGGCAAAGGGCTGTAGCCATTGATAGCTGTTCACCCCGATGAGGGCATAACCAACATTTGCAGGGTTCAGGAGTGGGCCCATCAAATTGAACAAGGTTGGCACACCAAGCTGGCGACGCACAGGCACGACCTTTGCGATAGCCTTGTGATGGAGCGGCGCAAAAAGAAAAGCGAAGCCTGCCTGTGTGAAGCTGTTTTGCAGCTGGGCATCGCTGGCATCCAGATTGAAACCAAGCTCCTCCAAAACATCAGCCGCGCCGGATTTTGACGACACCGAACGGTTGCCATGTTTGGCAACCGGCACGCCGCAGGCCGCAACAACAATCGCGCTGGCGGTTGAAATATTGAGCGAATGCGAGCCATCGCCGCCTGTGCCGACAATATCGATCGCGCCTTTCGGCGCGTAGACTATTTTACATTTGGCGCGAATGGCGCTGACGGCCCCTGCCAGTTCGTCCGCGGTTTCGCCGCGCAGATGAAGGCCTGTGAGAAAGGCACCGATCTGCGCCTCGCTTGCAGCGCCTTCCATGACGAGGTTCATTGCATCCTGCATCTCGTCGAATGAGAGTTGCTCACCGCGCGCCACGCGCACGACATAAGGTTTGAGGTCAAGCGTTTCGGAAATTTGTAAAGGCGATGCCTGCTTTTCACCGCGGGCCATTTTTAAAAAATTACGCACCATTAGCGCGCCATGCTCGGTCGCAATGCTTTCAGGGTGAAACTGCACGCCATGAATGCATTTTGTTTTGTGCGACACGGCCATGATAACGCCGTCACGCGTGCGAGCGGTGACTTCGAGGCAGTCGGGCAATGTCTCAGGTTTGATGGTGAGAGAATGATAGCGTGTCGCCCAAAACGGCCGGTTGAAACCATGAAAAAGACCGCGCGCGTCATGCTCGATCAGGTCAATTTTGCCGTGCATGGGCGTGGTGGGGACAACATCGCCGCCAAACACCTGGCCGATGGCCTGATGGCCAAGACAGACCCCTAAAACAGGCAGATCACCGGCATGCTTTAATATATCGAGCGACACGCCTGCTTCGCTTGGGCTGCAGGGGCCGGGCGAGATAACAACCGCTTCAGGTGCGCGCGTCTTTATGTCGTCGACAGTGATCGCATCATTGCGGACGACATCCACGTCAAGCCCTTCGGCCGCAAGCAGATGCATCAGATTAAACGTGAAACTGTCGTAATTGTCGATCAGCAATACGGTCATTGGGCAGCCTCTGCTGCAAGCTCGGCGGCACGAAACAAAGCCCGCGCTTTGGCGATACATTCATTCTGCTCTGATTGCGGCACGCTGTCGGCAACAATTCCGGCGCCAGCCTGAACGTAGAGCGTTTTGTTCTGGACAACGCCCGTGCGCAGAACAATCGCCGTGTCCATATCGCCATTGGCCGAAAAATAGCCGACACAGCCCGCGTAAAAACCGCGTCCGTCTTTTTCCAGTTCATTGATAATCTGCATGGCGCGAATTTTTGGTGCGCCAGAGACCGTTCCGGCCGGAAATGCGGCTTTTAAAACGTCGATGGCATCAAAGCCTTCGCGCAGCGTGCCGCCCACCTGGCTGACAATGTGCATCACTTCCGAATAGCGCTCGATTGTAAATTGTTCTTCAACAACGACCGTTCCAATTTTTGCAACACGGCCAACATCATTGCGGCCAAGGTCAAGCAGCATCAAATGTTCCGCGCGTTCTTTCGGGTCGGCCAGCAATGTTTCAGCGTTGGCCTTGTCTTGCCTGTTGTCACTGCCGCGTTTGATCGTTCCGGCAATAGGCCGCAACGTTATTTTATCGCCTTTGAGCTGCACGCAAATTTCAGGCGATGAGCCAACAAGGGCAAAGTCGTTATAGTCAAAAAAGAAAAGATAGGGCGATGGGTTTGTCCGCCTCAAGGCGCGGTAGAGCGAAAAAGGTGAAAGCGGGTAGGGTGTTTCAAAACGCTGCGACAGCACAATCTGAAACGCGTCACCGGCAAAAACATAAGATTTTGCCCTCTCGACCATTTGCAGGTAGTCGGCCTCGCTGGTGTTTGAAACCGGGGCTTGTAACGCAAACCCTTGCGGCGCATCTGTGCCGGGCGCTGGCGTTTGCAAGGCGTTTGCAGCGTCTTGCAGTTTGGCAGAAGCAGCATCATAAGCCGCGCGGGCGTCTGTGCCTGTCTCACGAACAGGTGTCACAAGCGTAATTTCGTCGCGCACATTGTCAAAAACGGCCGTTAAAGTCGGCCGCATCAAAAGAACGTCAGGGACTTTAAACGGATAGGCTTTTTCATCGCCGATGCGCTCAATCTGGCGCACGCAATTGTAACTCATCACACCGTAAATACCTGCGGCCATGGATGGTGTTTGCTCATCAAGCTGCATCTGGCTTTCGCGCAAGACTGCACGCATGGCATCAAACATCGGCGTTTGAAGCGTTTCGATGTGCGCGTCGCGCTGGATTGTTATGGCTGCATTATCGCTTTGAAAAATCAGGTCGGGTGAAAAACCCAAAATGGAATAGCGACCGCGCGCCGCGCCACCTTCAATCGACTCCAGCAAAAAACCTTTTCCAAGCTTTGCGGACAATTTTAGATAGGCACCAACAGGCGTTTCGAGATCGCCCGCCAGAACAAGACTGACACATTGGGCTTTGCCGGTCAGATAGGTGTTTTGAAAGTCATCAAAAGATGGCTTGCAGGGTTTCATTGCCCGGTGCCGCTCGACATCTGGTCCAGCATTGTCTGGTTGATGCTGACGCCAAGACTTTTTTGCGAGGCATCGACAAACTCAAACAACAGGTCGTCATTGAGACTTTGCCTCACATTATCGGCAAGCTTCGCCTCAAGCTTGGCTAGTGCAGGCACGTCTACGCTTTTAACGACAAACACAATACGGTTGAGCGGGTTCGCACCAAGCCCGGTGCCCGGTTGCCCTTTTGCAACCTTGAATGTCGCGTCGAGCGCGGATGGCGACAGATCATCGAGCTTGCCATCACGCTTGAAAGGCGGGCTCGTCACGAATGGCAGGGCTTTGTCCGCTGCAATCTCTGTCAATCTTTTACCGTTTTGCAGATCGGCAATCATGTTTTTTGCAAGTTCGGAAAGCTTGATGCGTTGCTGCTCATTCACCCACTGCTTGACGACATCGCCGCGCACATCATCAAAGCCGCGCTCGTGTTCAGGCTCAATTTTGGTCACCTCGTACCAAACCCACCCTTTGTCGGCCTGCGTCTGCACCGGCTCGTTGTCACTGCCCTGGTCGGCTGCAAAAACATTGACGACAATATCACTGCCAAGGCCGGCAATAGGTTTACCGGCCTCATCCTTGCCGTCGCGGTCAATGGCAGGTTGCGTGACAAGATCGAGTTTGAGGGTTGAGGCAATCTCATCAAGCGTCGCGCCTGATGCACGCTCATTCTCAATCTTGTCGTGCATGTCGAGAATGGTTTCGCGGGCGTGTGCAAGTGCCAGATCCTTCTTGATTGCGGCCTTCACAGTGTCGAACGGCGTCACGCTTGCAGGTTCGATTTTCAGAACATGCAGGACAACAGGGCCGAATGAACTTGCCACAACGCTGCTTGTGCCATTCGCCGGCAAGGCAAAGGCCTGGTCGCGCACAGCCACATCGACAAGCTGGTCGCGAAGAACAAGGCCAAGATCAGAGCGCGTGGCTCCATTGGGCAAGGGTTGTGCAGCGTTCTTTTTCACAGCATCTGCATAGGTTGCGGCAGAGGCCGCGTCGGCAAAATTAATCTGCTCGATCTGACGCTTTTCAGGCTTGCCGTATTTGTCCTGCGTCCTCTGATACACCTTCTGCGCATCTTTATCGCTAATGGGAATTGTTGTGGCCATTTGCGCAGGCGACAGCGTGTATGTTTTAATCACGCGTTTCTCGCCGACCATGTAATCGTTTTTGACCTCGCTGTAATAGGTCTTGATGACATCTTCGGACGGCTGTTCAACAGGCGCAAATTTTTCAGGCGTCAACACAACGTAGTCAACAACGCGCTTTTCATTATCAAGGCGCTGGATTGAGTCTGCGTAAAGCTTTGGAATTTCCAGACCTGCCGTCATGCTTTGCGCCAGCATGCGGCGTTTCATCAGCTGCGCGCGCTCATGCACATACATGGCTTCGCTGTAGCCGTTGGAGCGCAGCAATTGCTGAAAATGCGCAGGATCGAATTTGCCTTGGGGGCTTTGAAAGGCATTGTCCTGCGAGATTTCTTTGGCAATTAGGCCATTGCTGACCTGCAACCCGTTTTTGCGCGCTACTTCGTCAAATGTCGCTTCCGTCAGCATCTGGTTGAGAACACTGCGGCGCAGGCCCATATTCTCGGCCTGTTCATTTGTAATCACCTGTCCACTGCGGCGCGATAAATATTGCCGTTCGCGGTCGTAGTCGTTGCGGTAGGCCTGCGGCGTAATTTCAGTGCCGCCGACACTTGCAAGAATAGTGCTGCCGCTATGGCGAAACACGTCGCCGATCCCCCACAACGCAAAGGACAGAACGAGAAGGGCCAGAAGAATTTTCGCGACAAACGAATTGGCAGCGCGGCGTAACAGTTGAAGCATGTGACCCTTTAAGGCTATGTAGTTCATCCCGCATAGCAAAATCGCGCCATCGGGCGCAAGTTGACCCTTCAATATAACGCGGGACGCCGCAATGAGGATAAGATGAACAGTTCTGCCACAAAGCCCCGCAAAAAGCCTTTAATTGCTGGCAATTGGAAAATGAACGGGATTTCGGCGGACCTTGGTGAATTGCAAGCCATTGCAGCGGCAGACGTTCGCGGCGTCGATGTGCTCGTCTGCCCGCCCGCGACCCTTTTGTCCGATGCTGCACGCGCGCTGAACGGCACGTCTTTGCTTCTGGGCGGCCAAGACTGCCATGAACTTGAAAAAGGCGCTTATACGGGCGATGTCTCGGCTGAAATGTTGCGGGATGCAGGTGCAACATTTGTCATTCTTGGCCATTCAGAACGGCGCACCTATCACCATGAAAACAATGCCCACATCGCCCTGAAAGCTGATGCAGCAGTTGCTGCGGGGCTTATTCCCATCATCTGTGTCGGCGAAACCCTAAAACAGCGCGAGACAGGCGAAGCCATGGAGGTTGTTGAAGAGCAACTGGCGGGCTCTCTTCCAGACGGCAATGCCGCGCTGGTGTTGGCCTATGAGCCGGTCTGGGCGATTGGCACTGGCAAGGTGGCGTCAATTGCCGACATCACGCAAATGCATCTGTTCATCCACCAATGGCTGCATGTCAAACACCCTGGGCATGCCGCCATTCGCGTTTTATACGGCGGCTCTGTCAAAGCCTCGAATGCGGCAGAGATTTTTGCAGTGCCGCATGTTGATGGCGCACTTGTGGGCGGTGCAAGCCTGAAAGCAGCCGCGTTTTTGCCGATTGTGATGGCTGCGGCTAAATTGGGTAGTTGAAACAAAATCCAATATCATTTACAGCACGTCATTCACTCTGAGGTTGCATGTCCGAAGCATTGATCATCGTCCACCTTCTTGTCGTTCTCGGCCTCATCGGCATTGTGCTGTTGCAGCGCTCCGAAGGCGGCGGGCTTGGCATGGGGCAGGGCGGCGGCTTTATGACATCGCGCGGCAAGACAAACGTTCTCACGCGCACGACAGCAATTCTGGCCGGCCTGTTTTTTGCGACATCCATGTTGCTTGCGATCCTTGCGACACCATCCACGGGGCCAAAATCAATTTTTGATGCGGCGCCGACCATTAATGATAATGCGCCCGCAAAGCAGAACGGCATTCTCGACCAGCTTCCGCCCTCCTCGGTCACGACAACGCCAGCGCAGCAGCAGACAGCGCCATTGCAGCCAGCATCGCCGCCACCGGCCACGCCAAAAGCACCGATTTCGCAATAAGCCGTCATTTTGCGGGACAGCATCATTTTGTTCTGGCCAGACAAGAGATGCTTTGATACTTCTCAAATCCCATGACCCGGTATATTTTCATCACCGGCGGCGTGGTCTCCTCATTAGGTAAAGGTCTCGCCTCCGCAGCGCTTGGTGCGCTTTTGCAAGCACGCGGCTACTCCGTGCGCCTTCGCAAACTCGACCCCTATCTCAACGTCGATCCCGGCACGATGTCGCCTTATCAGCATGGCGAAGTCTTTGTGACGGATGATGGAGCAGAAACCGATCTCGACCTTGGCCACTATGAGCGTTTCACCGGCCAGCCCGCCAACAAAAAAGACAACATCACGACGGGGCGCATTTACCGCGACATCATTGCAAAGGAGCGGCGCGGCGATTATCTCGGCGCGACCATTCAGGTCATTCCGCATGTCACTGACGCTATCAAAGCCTTTATTGGCGATGGCAATGACGGCTTTGACTTTGTTCTGTGCGAAATTGGCGGCACGGTCGGCGATATCGAAGCGCAGCCCTTTTTTGAAGCCATCCGCCAGTTTGGCCGTGAGCAGCCACGCGGCAACTGCCTTTATGTTCACGTGACCCTGCTTCCCTATGTGGCAGCCGCAGGTGAGCTCAAAACAAAACCAACGCAGCATTCGGTGAAAGAATTGCGCTCCATCGGTATTCAGCCCGATATTCTTCTTTGCCGTGCTGACCGGCCGATTCCGCCAGAAGAAAAACGCAAACTCGCTTTGTTTTGCAATGTGCGCGACACGTCGGTCATCGATGCGCTCGATGCAAAATCGATTTATGACGTGCCGGCCCAATACCGCAATGCCGGGCTGGATGATGAAGTCTTGCGTATTTTTGGAATTGAATCATCGCCGCCCGATATGTCGCGATGGGATGATATTTCATCACGCACGCATGAGCCAGAAGGCGATGTGACCATTGCGATCGTGGGTAAATATACCGGCCTCAAGGACGCGTATAAATCTCTCAATGAAGCGCTGGTGCATGGCGGCATGGCCAACCGCGTGCGCGTGAATATTGAATGGATTGAATCTGAAATCTTCGAGAAAGAAGACCCGACCGCCTATCTCGAAAATGTCGACGGTATTCTTGTGCCCGGCGCGTTTGGGGCGCGCGGCGCAGAGGGCAAAATTGCCGCTGTCACATTTGCCCGCGAAAAGAAGGTGCCGTATTTCGGTATTTGTTTTGGCATGCAGATGGCAGTCGTTGAAGCGGCGCGCAATCTTGCAGGAATTGAAAACGCAAACTCGACAGAACTCGACCCAAATTGCACGCCTCTTGTCGGCCTGATGACCGAATGGATGAAAGGCAACGAGCTTGAACAGCGTGGTCTGACAAGCGATCTTGGCGGAACCATGCGCCTTGGCGCTTATGCGGCGACCTTGAAGAAAAACAGCAAGATTGCCGAAGCTTATGGCTCACAGACAATCAGCGAGCGCCATCGCCATCGCTATGAGGTCAACCGCGCTTACATGGCGCAGCTCGAAGACAAGGGCTTAAGTTTTGCCGGCATGTCGCCGGACGGGTTGCTGCCGGAAACGATCGAATATCCGGACCATCCGTGGTTTATCGGTGTGCAATACCACCCCGAACTGAAATCTCGCCCCTTTGAGCCGCACCCGCTTTTTACATCATTCATCGCGGCGGCCTTAGAGCAAAGCAGGTTGGTGTAATGCGCGAACCGAACGCCACAGTTGAATGCGGCAATGTCGCTTTTGCGCAAGACAAACCCTTCAGCCTGATTGCGGGGCCATGTGCATTGGAAAGCCGCACACAGGCGCTTGAAATTGCTCATGCGCTGAAAGAAATCTGCGCTAAGCTCAATATTGGTTTGGTGTTCAAGGCATCCTACGACAAGGCCAACCGCACATCAGGCACTGCTTCGCGCGGAAGCGGCCTGACATTCGCGCTTCCCGTTTTTGCTGAAATTAAAGCGATCTATGGATTGCCTGTCGTCACAGACGTTCACGAGCCAGCGCATTGCGCGCCCGTGGCCAGCGCGGTCGACATGCTGCAAATTCCGGCCTTTTTATGCCGGCAGACAGACCTGCTTCTGGCCGCAGCCAAGACCGGTAAAACTGTCAATGTTAAAAAAGGCCAGTTTCTTGCGCCTTGGGACATGAAAAACGTCGTCAAAAAAATTGTCTCAGGTGGAAATTCGAATGTGCTTGTGACTGAGCGCGGCGTATCGTTTGGTTACAACACGCTTGTCACCGACATGCGCGCATTGCCGATCCTGTCGGAAATCGGTGCACCGGTTATTTTCGATGCGACACACAGTGTGCAGCAGCCGGGCGGGCAGGGCGCGTCGACAGGCGGCGAGCGCCGCTTTATTCCGGTGCTTGCGCGCGCCGCACTGAGCGCAGGCATTGCGGGTCTGTTCATGGAAACACATCCCGATCCCGACAGTGCCATTTCAGATGGGCCGAACCAGATCCCGCTGAACCGCATGGCAGAACTGCTGCAAGAACTGAAAGACTATGACGCATTGGCCAAAACAGCCGGGAGAGTGACCCTTGAATAGATTGATCTGTCTTTTTTTAATTGTTGTTTTTGTAACGCCGGCATGGGCTTACGATTTTGTGCCAACACCGGCGCTTGATTTGACCAGCGTCGACAAGGCGATGGCCGATGACATGTTTGGCAAATGGGAAATCCGCAATGACAAAGGCACCAAGCGCTGCAAGTTCACACTGCTGAAAGACGAAACGATTGGCGGCATGCAGATCAACATTGATAAAAATTGCAGTAAAGCATTTCCAATCATGGCCAACATTACGGCGTGGCGGCTTGGTGAGGGCTGGGCCATCGATTTTGTCGACGCCGAGCGCCACACACGCGTTCGTTTCACAACACCTGACGACAACTATGTTGCTTTTGGCGATGATGCGGACGTCAAAGACATGGACCAGCTCAACAAGCGCTGATTTTTTGCAGCTCTAACGTGGACGGTAACTGGCAATGCCCTGCTCGGGCAGCCAAATGTCTTTTGGCAATTTACCGGTTTGCCAAAACACGTCGATCGGGATACCGCCGCGCGGAAACCAGTAGCCGCCAATGCGCAAATAACGCGGTTTGATCAAAGCGGTTGTCTTTTTGCCGATTGTAACGGTGCAATCTTCATGAAAATGGCCTTCATTGCGAAAGCTGAAAAGAAACAATTTCAGCGATTTTGACTCCACCAGCCATTTGTCCGGCACATAATCGATGACGATATGGGCAAAATCCGGCTGGCCCGTCACCGGGCAGAGCGCCGTAAATTCAGGGCATGTAAAACGGGCAATATAATCGGTGTCGCTGTGCGGGTTGGGCACGCGCTCCAGCGTGTCTTCACTCGATGACGTCGGAATGGGGCTGTTTTGCCCGAGTTTTGTTGTTTGCTTTGCCATTTTAAGCCCTAAAAATGTCGTCCGGCCACTTGGTGTTGGCTGTCGCCTGTTCTAGTAACAAAAGACCAGCGGATACAACAGGTATCGGCCACATCCATCTTTAGGACTTTGCATGACCGCCATCATCGACATTCTTGCCCGTGAAATTCTGGACAGCCGCGGCAATCCGACGGTCGAGGTGGATGTCCATCTGGAAGACGGGTCGTTTGGCCGCGCGGCCGTGCCATCGGGTGCATCGACTGGCGCGCATGAGGCGGTGGAACTGCGCGATGGCGATAAAACCCGCTATCTGGGCAAGGGCGTGCAAAAAGCCATTTTGGCGGTTCAGAGCGAAATTTTTGATAAAATCACAGGTTTAGAGGCTGAAAACCAGACCGAAATCGACCAAACGCTGATCGCTCTCGATGGAACACCTGCCAAAAGCCGTCTTGGTGCCAACGCCTTGCTTGGTGTTTCATTGGCTGTTGCGAAAGCCGCCGCCCAAAGCGCCGACCTGCCGCTTTACCGTTATGTCGGCGGCGCGGCGGCAAGGCTGTTGCCGGTGCCGATGATGAACATTCTCAACGGCGGCCAGCACGCCGACAACCCGATCGACTTTCAGGAATTCATGATCATGCCTGTCGGGGCGCCAAGCTTTCGCGAAGGCCTGCGCTGGGGCGCTGAAATTTTCCACACGCTGAAAAGCCACCTGAAATCCAAAGGCATGAACACCAATGTCGGTGATGAGGGCGGCTTTGCTCCTGACTTGAAGACAGCCGAAGAAGCGCTTGATCTGATTATGAGTTCTGTCGAGAAAGCCGGACTGAAAACAGGAAGCGATATTTTTATCGCGCTCGATCCTGCGGCGACAGAATTCTTTAAGAACGGCAGCTATGTCTATGAAGGAACGGGACAAACCCTATCGAGCATTGAGCAGGCCAGCTATCTTGCAAAACTCTCCAAAGCCTATCCCATCATATCGATTGAAGACGGTATGGCGGAAGACGATTTTGCCGGTTGGGCCGAAGCCATGCGCCAGATCGGTGAGAATGTGCAGCTGGTCGGCGACGATCTGTTCGTCACCAACACAGAACGGCTGCAGATGGGCATTACCGACAAACTTGCCAATGCCATCCTGATCAAGGTCAACCAGATCGGCACGCTGACGGAAACGCTGGCCGCTATTGAGATGGCGCACAAGGCCGGTTTCCGTGCCGTGATGTCGCACCGCTCCGGTGAGACCGAAGACACCACCATTGCCGACCTGGCGGTGGCAACAAATTGCGGCCAGATCAAAACCGGGTCGCTGGCCCGTTCAGACCGGTTGGCAAAATACAATCAGTTGCTGCGAATTGAAGAGCAGCTTGGCGACAGTGCGCAATATGCCGGCGCCAAAGTTTTGAAAAATGGCGGGGCGGCGCCACGTTCTTCGAAAGTTGCCGCGGCCTGATAAAGCTTTATGAACCATTTTCCGCGAACATCGGGCCATGGGTTTCAGGCTACAAAGGGCAAAGCTAAAACGGCGGCTGACGATCGCCGCGCTGACATGCGCCAGTGTGGGCTATTTCAGCTATCACGCCTTTCATGGCCAGCATGGTATCTTTGCTGAAAAAGCCTATATTGCCCGCGTTGAGACGTTAAAAACAGAACTTGCCGGATTGACGACCCAGAGGCAGGATTTAGAGCATCACATCGCGCTTCTCAGCGCCGACCGTATCGACCCCGACATGCTGGAAGAACGTGTGCGTGACACGTTGAACATGGCGCACCCGCGCGATGTTGTGATTATGCAGCGATAGTCAGTTTTACGCGATAGATGGTTGCGGTTTGGGTTGCAAAACTTTCCACAGCGCAATGCCAGAGGTTAGAGCCACAGCGCCCAGCATGATTGTGCCACTATGGGCTTTTACAGTTTTCAAAAATTTAACTTCGTGTGGTTCAAGGCACATGCGCAGAATGAAATTTGATAGTGTTTTCGTTTGAAGTTCAAATTGTTCGGTTTTATCCAATTTTGCAAACATAAGCGAACCAGCACGATAAAAGCCCTTAAACTCAAGAGAAGTTTTAGATTTATTATGTAAATTGGACGTTTTTATAACAGACATAAATTTTGAAAGGGGTTTCTCAAGCTGTTCAATTTCACCTTTCACGCTTGTGGTTACAAATTCAGGGTAGCCGCTGTTTCTTTCTCCTGTAAATATCAATTTATTATATTTTTTTGCAAAATCGAAATTAAGTTTTGCAACTTGCCAGTGATCGTTAGAAAGATGTGCACCTTCAAAAGTTTTATCTAAGCAAAGATGATTGTAAAATCTTTCCTTCTCAAGATAAGGTTTTGCAATAGCTGACGACTTAATAGATGTATGACCAAAGCCAGTCTCATATGGGTGATTTTCCAGCGATCCGCTGATAATATTAAAAACTTGATCTTTTTTCTCGTCGGCAAAATAACGCCCCTGGACGAGCAATGGCACATTTTTTCCGACACTGTCTTCAGCGACCTTACTCCAGATATCAAACGCCTTGGGATCTATGCTACGGGGGTTACCGCGCACTAAAGCGCCTGTCAGGCTTTGTAATAAAATTTTGTCTGTCATTACGAGAAACTCTTTTGTGTGTTTTTATTGTAAAGCCCGTAACCCGCCAATACCCCTGTCGCGACTAAAGCAAGTTGAATAAACGCCTTTTTCCCTTCGCGTAAACTGCGAAAAAATTCAAAACTATGTGTCAGATTGGACAAGCCCACCGATACAGTTTTTACGGCGGAATGAAATTTTTCAGCTTCTGTCAGCAGATGATAATTTTTTGTTGTTTTATAACCTGCACTAAAAAAATGAGGGCTCTCAACTCTTTCAAAATTATTAAAAGCGACAGAGAGAAATGATCCGCGCTTGTCGAACTGGGTAATCGAGCCAAAAATTGACGTTTGCGTGTTAAAACGATCCGCATTTTTCAAAACACCACTGTAGTCAATGGCACCGGATCTGGTCCTGTGAAACAAGACATCGAGACCATTGCTAATATCCATGCTTAGCAAAGCCTGATCTGCTTTTTCCACAATTCTTAAATCACCCTTGAGCGTTTCATTGATGCCTGAATTGGCGTAGCTGCCTATTTTAAATCGGTTTAATCCGTTAGATTCAATCGTGCTTTCGTAAATATAGTTTTTCAGGTTGGTTGCTGTTGTTTTCTCTGCAACTTCCCGCTCTGACGTGACCGCCATATGATAAACAGCTTTTTCGGCATCTTTGTATTTTTCAATCAAATGAAAAGCATTGGTTTCGTCGGGGCGAATGTGCGCCGATAGGATGCGTCCAAAAATCTGCTCAACCATAATGTTTTTCCATGTAATTTATATAAGAATAGATTTTTACGTTATATGTAGAACGTAAATTCTTCACAAGGCAGAATTTATTTTGCGTTGCACAAACCGAAAAGGTGAGGATGGCTCTCGCCAACCTGTTCAAAATCAGCTAACCCAAGCCTACACCACGAAAATATGGAGCCACCAATGGCACGCGCGATGGAAAAACCTGCAACCCTGTCGAACACGGGCACGAAACCGGCAGCGGTTCCCCCTTTCGATAAAAAGCAGGAATTACAGGCCTATCACGACATGCTGCTGATCCGCCGTTTCGAAGAGCGTGCGGGACAGCTCTACGGAATGGGTTTGATTGGTGGTTTTTGCCATCTGTATATCGGCCAGGAGGCCGTTGTTGTCGGCATGCAAATGGCGCAGAAAACCGGTGACCAGGTCATTGCCGGTTACCGTGACCATGGGCATATGCTGGCCTGCGGCATGACAGCGAACGGCGTGATGGCCGAATTGACAGGCCGCAGCGATGGCTATTCCAAAGGCAAGGGCGGGAGCATGCACATGTTCTCTGAAGAAAAGAAGTTCTTTGGCGGGCACGGAATTGTCGGTGGTCAGGTCAGTCTTGGCACGGGCATTGCCTTTGCCAATAAATATCGCGGCGACGACAATGTCTGCGTCACTTATTTTGGCGACGGTGCTGCCAATCAGGGGCAAGTGTATGAGTCCTTCAACATGGCAAAGCTGTGGAACCTTCCTGTGCTCTACATCATCGAGAACAACAAATACGCGATGGGCACGTCGGTTGAGCGTGCAACTGCGCAGGGCGATTTTTCAAAACGCGGTCTGTCGTTCGGCATACAGGGTGAACAGGTTGACGGCATGGATGTGCGCGCCGTTTATGCTGCGGGAAAGCGCGCATTAAAACAGGTGCGTGATGGTGGCGGCCCCTACATTCTGGAAATGCTGACCTATCGTTATCGCGGCCACTCGATGTCGGACCCTGCAAAATACCGCGCCAAGGAAGAGGTCGAAAAAGTGCGGAATGAGCATGACCCGATCGAGCTTGTGCGCGCACGCCTTTTGAAGCAGCACAATGTGCGTGAATCTGACATCAAGAAAATTGATGATGATATCAAGGCCGTGGTTCTTAAATCGGCCGACTATGCGCAAAAATCCCCCGAACCCGACCCGTCCGAATTGTGGACGGATGTCTACGCTTAAAGGTATTTTTTAAATGGCCACGCAAATTCTCATGCCCGCGCTTTCGCCGACAATGGAGAAAGGCAATCTTTCAAAATGGATGGTCAAGGAAGGCGACACTGTCAAATCTGGCGATGTGCTTGCGGAGATTGAAACCGACAAGGCGACGATGGAGGTCGAGGCCGTTGATGAAGGGGTCATTGCGAAAATTCTGATTGCGGCAGGCACGCTCGATGTTGCGGTCAATACGCCGATTGCGGTTATTGCCAATGACAATGAAAAAATTGATTTCGAAGATTTAAAACAGGCGGAAGGCACAAAAGCCGCTGCCGACGATGTTTCAAAAGCCGAAGAAAAATCTGAAATGATGCCAGGCAAGAGCCCTAGCTATCTTCCCGAAGTCCATGACGAAACATTGCCGGAAGGCACGGAATTTGCCAAGCAAACTGTGCGCGAGGCGCTGCGCGATGCCATGGCCGAAGAAATGCGCAGCGATGAAAATGTGTTCGTCATCGGCGAAGAGGTCGCGCAATATCAGGGCGCTTATAAAATTACGCAAGGCCTGCTTCAAGAGTTTGGCGAGCGCCGCGTCGTTGATACGCCCATTACCGAATATGGCTTTGCAGGGCTTGCGGCTGGGGCGGCCATGGCGGGCCTTCGGCCGATTGTCGAATTCATGACATTCAACTTTGCGATGCAGGCGATTGACCACATCATCAATTCATCGGGCAAAACCCTTTATATGTCGGGCGGCCAGATTAAAAACCCGATTGTGTTTCGTGGACCCAACGGCCCTGCCGCGCGCGTTGGTGCGCAGCACAGTCAGGATTACTCCTCATGGTACAGCCATGTGCCGGGTTTGATTGTGATTGCGCCTTACAGCGCCGCTGATGCGAAAGGCCTTTTGAAGGCCGCCATTCGCAACCCGAACCCTGTCGTGTTTCTGGAAAATGAAATTCTCTATGGTCAAACATTCGATGTGCCAGTCGGCGACCATGTCGTGCCTATCGGAAAGGCAAAGATCGTCAAACAGGGCAAAGATGTCACCATTGTCGCATGGTCGATTGGTGTGTCTTACGCCATCAAGGCCGAAGCAGAACTTTCCAACCTTGGCATTGATGTTGAAATTATCGATCTGCGGACATTGCGGCCGATGGATTCGCAAACAGTGATCGCCTCAATCCAGAAGACAAATCGCTGCGTTGTCATCGAGGAAGGCTGGCAGCAATCGGGCGTTGGCTCAGAAATTTCGGCGCGCATTATGGAAGAGGCGTTCGATTATCTCGATGCGCCGGTTATTCGCGTGTCCGGTAAGGACGTGCCGATGCCGTATGCCGCAAATCTTGAAAAACTAGCGCTGCCATCGGTGGCTGAGCTTGTCGAGGCTGTCAAACAAGTCGTTTATTTATAGATCAACATGCACGCCAGCATTTTTACAGTTCTTGCGCTTTTTCTAGTTACAATATGCATAAGCAGCTATTTCACAGCTTTGTATATTAAACACAACGCGCTTGCGTATAAATGTTTATGTATTGCGGATTTCATTTCGTTTTGTTTAACGTCTTGCGGGCTCGTCTCACTCATACCTGACACCGTCAAAATGTTTGCGCCAGATTTAATGCAATCCAATATTTATATCTGGAGTGTTTTGAAAGAAGTTAAATATCTGGCTTTTTTTCTTGTGGCGTCCGGCATCGGTGTTGGTATTGTTCGCAGATGGTATACGATACAATACTCTAGACTAAATTTAAAATGAGGCGAGGCGGCAATGACAAAACAGTATGAGCTTCAGGACATCGAAGACATGCCGGTTTTTCTGGTGGCGCGGCGCGCACCGGATGAAAGCAATATCGTGCAGCTTGATCCAGCAAGTTTTCCAAACGCTTTTTCAGTTGGAATTTTTCTCATGGACATTGCGCGTCATTACTCGCGCGCGATGTGCAGCAATGATCCCAAATTAAAATTTGATGACTGCGTTGCGCAAATAATGGAGGGTGCGCTTGCCGAAGCGCGTCACCCAACTGATATGGGTTCCGGCGATGTTGTGAAAGTTCAATAAATGCCGACAAACATTCTGATGCCTGCGCTTTCGCCAACAATGGAAAAAGGCAACCTTGCCAAATGGCTTAAAAAAGAAGGCGATACAATCAAGTCCGGTGATGTTCTTGCCGAGATTGAAACCGATAAAGCGACGATGGAAGTCGAGGCCGTTGACGAGGGCACGCTTGGAAAAATTCTGGTCACGGCCGGTACAAATGATGTGGCCGTCAACACGCCGATCGCCGTCATTTTGAATGATGGCGAAAGCGCAGGCGATCTGAAAGCGGCGCCCAGTGCGCCGCCTGTTTTAAAGCAACCGCCTCAGGCCGAGGTGAAGGGCAGCGTTCTTGCAACTGGCCCGGTCGCAAAACCGCAAACGCAATCCCAGACGGGCGAGCGCGTTTTTGCGTCGCCGCTGGCAAGGCGCATTGCCCAGCAGAACGGCATTGATCTTTCAAAAATCAAGGGTTCTGGCCCGCACGGGCGCATTGTCGAGCGCGATCTTGGCGGCGCACAAGCAGGTTCCGCAAAACCGGCCTCTGATGCCGCAGAACGCTCGGGCGCAGTTCCTGCACCATCAAGCATGGCCAAGGGTATGACGGATGATGTCGTCCGGCAGATGTTTGAACCCGGCTCTTACGAAGAAATTCCGCATGATCAAATGCGCCGCATTATTGCGCAGCGCCTGACTGAATCCAAGCAGACTGTTCCGCATTTTTACCTGACAGTCGATTGCGAGCTTGATGCCCTTTTGGCAGCACGCAAAGCCTTGAATGAGGTTGCGCCGAAAGATGCCGATGGGAAACCCGCCTATAAGTTGTCGGTCAATGATTTTGTCATCAAGGCGATGGCGGTTGCTTTGCAACGCGTTCCGAATGCCAATGTGACATGGACCAGCAATGCGCTTTTAAAACACAAGCATTCAGATGTCGGTGTGGCCGTTGCGATTGAGGGCGGGTTGATGACACCTGTCATCCGTGCCGCTGAAACCAAAACGCTGACGGCTATTTCGGACGAAATGAAAGACTATGCCAAGCGCGCGCGCAACCGCCGTCTTGCGCCCCACGAATATCAGGGCGGCTCAACAGCAATTTCAAATCTGGGAATGTTCGGCATTAAAAACTTTTCTGCCGTTATCAACCCGCCGCAGGCGACCATTCTGGCCGTTGGTGCGGGCGAAGAGCGCGTGGTTGCGCGCAACGGCCAGCCTGCGGTGCGGACATTGATGAGCGTCACACTTTCAACCGACCATCGCGCCGTTGACGGCGCGCTTGGCGCTGAATTGCTCACGGCCTTTAAACAGAATATTGAACAACCGGCATTGATGCTTGTATGAGCGAAAATCAAAAACAGGTCGCAGTCAGTTTTCGGATGGGGAAACCTGACGACGCGGAGCATATTGCGCGGTATTACAACAGCGCTAATAATGGGCTTTCTGAAATCTGGTGGACGTCACAGGCTAAAGACGGTGAAAGCTGGATCGAGGCCTTCAAGCGCGACATTCACACACCCAACAGCATCGCTTACTTTGAGCGCGTTGTTGTCGCCGAGGCCGACGGTCAGGCGGTGGGCATTTTAATTGCGTTTCCACAAGAGGCCATTCCGCCCAAAGAACATTTACAAGAGCTCAGCTCTGCTGAGACGAATATCGTCGAATTGCGGCGTCTTGTTGAAGGCTCGATGTTCATTGCAATTGTGGCAATCGACAAAAAATACCGCGGCCTTGGCATTGCCCGCCATTTCATCAATTTATCGATGCAGGTTGCGGAAACATCGGCGCTCAAAGAGGCATCAATCATCATCCATGAAAGCAATAAAGCGTGGTTGGAAAGCTTTTTGCGCCGCGGTTTTCGCGAGCGTGCGCAGCTTGATGTGGGCCACCACGCATTCTACCCACATGACAGTGACTGGATTTTGCTGACGCGGCCAGTGCCATCTGCAGAACAGGAACAGGCTTCATGAGCAGTTACGATGTCCTTATTATCGGCGCGGGGCCGGGCGGTTATGTCACCGCTATTCGCGCGGCGCAGCTTGGGCTGAAAACAGCCATTGTTGAGCGCACGCATCTTGGCGGCATTTGTCTCAACTGGGGTTGTATTCCGACAAAAGCATTGTTGCGCAGCGCCGAAATTTTTCATTATGCGCAACACGCCGACAGCTACGGCCTCAAAATCAAAAATCCCGAATTTGATATGGACGCCATCGTCAAACGCTCGCGCGGTGTCTCGGCGCAGCTGAATGGCGGCGTTGGCATGCTTCTTAAAAAGAACAAGGTCGATCTCATCTGGGGCGAAGCGCAAATTACCAAGCCCGGTGAAGTTAAAGTCGGTAAACCGGCAAAGACATCTCGCACAGAAGCGCCATCCCCGAAAGACACGCTTGGCGAAGGCGTCTACAAAGCCAAACACATTATTATCGCCACGGGTGCGCGTCCGCGCGTCATTCCTGGTATCGAGCCTGACGGCGAGCAGATATGGACATATTTTGAAGCAATGGTGCCAAAAGCGATGCCCAAATCACTTATCGTAATGGGATCGGGCGCGATTGGCGTCGAGTTTGCAAGTTTTTACAGGGCGCTTGGAGCCGATGTCACGATCGTTGAACTGCTGCCACAAATCCTGCCGGCCGAAGACGCCGACATTGCTAGCGCCGCGCGCAAACAATTTGAAAAGCAGGGCATCAAGATTTTGACAGGTGTGAAAGTCACGAAAGTGGAAAAAACCAAAGGCAAAGTCATTGCTCATCTTGAAGATGGAAACACCAAACAGAAAATCGAAGCTGAAAAATTGATTTCCGCCGTTGGCGTTGTTGGAAACGCCGATCAGCTTGGGCTCGACAAACTGGGCATCAAAAACGAGCGTGGCATTGTTCAGATCGACAAGTTTGGCCAGACAAACATCAAGGGCATTTATGCCATTGGCGATGTTGCAGGCGGGCCGATGCTGGCGCATAAGGCCGAGCATGAAGGCGTTATCTGCATCGAAGCGATTGCAGGTAAAAACCCACATCCGCTGGCACGTGACAAAATTCCCGGTTGCACCTATTGCCAGCCGCAGATTGCCTCTGTGGGTCTGACGGAAGCGAAAGCCAAGGAAGCGGGCTACCAATTAAAGGTCGGCAAATTTCCATTTATCGGAAATGGCAAGGCCATTGCGCTTGGCGAGCCTGACGGCTTGGTCAAAACCATTTTTGACGCAAAAACCGGCAAGCTTCTTGGTGCGCATATGGTAGGCACCGAAGTGACTGAGCTGATCCATGGCTTTGTTATTGCCATGACATTGGAAACAACGGAAGAAGACCTGATGCATTCCATCTTCCCACACCCGACACTTTCTGAAATGATGCACGAAAGCACACTTGCGGCGTATGGCCGCGCAATTCATATTTAGCCAAAAAGAGGACAGCATGAACGGACAGAGCATTATCGTTACACTGGTGATCGGACTAATCGCAGGCTGGCTTGCCAGCTTTGTCATGGGCGGCGGTGGATTGATCCGTTATTTACTCACAGGGTTAGTGGGTGCATTTGTCGGCTGGGGTCTTGTCTACTACTTCCACATCAATATTGGCATCGCCAATCCATGGGCCGCGCAAATTCTTGTGGCAACAGTTGGCGCCATCATCGTCATTTTTATTGCGCGTGTCTTGGCATAGATGATCGCAATCTTTGCAATTGAGATTTTGAAATGTGCGGCCATCGGTGCTAGCATAGGCGCGATCGCGTTGCTTGTTTCAAAATACATTTTCAAAAGAAATGGACAGCCATTATTGGCTCAGAAAAAGAAAAGCAATGCCCGCGGTTATTGATATATTTCATAAGCCTAAACCTGAACAACTGGCTATTCGCCACCCTGAAAAGGCGCACCGCCCAGACCAGCCAATGCTGCGCAAGCCGGACTGGATCCGCGTCAAGGCGCCGACTTCGCCTGTCTATGGCGCAACGCTGGATATTGTCCGCGAGAACAGGCTTGTCACAGTGTGTGAAGAGGCGGGCTGCCCGAATATCGGTGAATGCTGGTCGCAAAAACACGCCACATTCATGATTATGGGCGACACCTGCACGCGTGCGTGTGCCTTTTGCAATGTTAAAACCGGCATGCCGCAGCCGCTCGATCCGCAAGAGCCGGAAAATGTAGGCCGTGCCACGGCGCAGCTTGGTTTGAAACACGTTGTCATTACATCGGTTGACCGTGACGATCTGGAAGATGGCGGTGCCGAGCATTTTGCAAAAGTTATCCGTGCCATTCGCGCTGCAACGCCGCAGACGACAATTGAAATTTTGACGCCTGATTTTTTGCGCAAAGAGGGGGCCCTCGAAATCGTTGTTGCCGCAAAGCCCGATGTGTTCAACCACAATCTTGAAACTGTGCCGTCTAAATATCTGACAGTGCGGCCCGGCGCGCGTTATTTTCATTCCATCCGCTTGCTGCAACGGGTGAAAGAGATTGACCCGAACATGTTTACGAAATCGGGAATTATGCTCGGCCTTGGCGAAGAGCGGAATGAAGTTGTGCAGCTGATGGATGATCTGCGCAGTGCCGATGTCGATTTCATTACAATCGGCCAATATCTGCAACCGACTAAGAAGCATCACGCGGTTATCCGCTATGTCACGCCTGATGAATTCAAATCTTTTGAAACTGTCGCATACACAAAAGGGTTTTCAATGGTGTCGTCGTCGCCATTGACGCGCTCGTCGCACCATGCCGGCGATGATTTTGCAAAATTGAAATCGACGCGGCTGGCAAAAGCGTCGCGCTAATGCCGGGCCATGAAAGTGTGCGGCATGTACCCTACAGTCGCGAGCAGATGTTTGATGTTGTCGCAGACGTTAAATCCTATCCGCAATTTGTGCCTTACTGCTCAGGGATGAGCATTTTATCGACAACTGCTCTTGAAGAAGGGCATGAAGTTATCGAGGCGCGAATGAGCGTGAAATATTTGATGCTGACAGAAAGTTTTGTCAGCCGCGTCGAGTTGAATAAAACAGCTGGAAAAATCGATGTCACGCTTTTGTCCGGCCCGTTTCGTTATCTCACGAACAACTGGATTTTTACGGCCAAAGAAAACGGATGTGAGATCGACTTCCGTCTCCATTACGCTTTCAAGTCAACCATGCTGGCGATGGTAGCAGGTTTGGCTTTTGAAAAGCTTTACGCAAATTTTGTTGATGCGTTTGAACGGCGCGCCTCGCAGCTTTACATATAAAAAAACCGGCCGAAGCCGGTTTTTAAAGCGATGTTTTAAATGATTACATTTGTGATGGCTGAGTGCTCATGGACGCAAGCAGATCCTTTGCTTTCTGCTCGTGCACCTGAACAGCACGCAGGTTTGTGCTTAATTCTGATTTGACGTCCTGGGTCTGCGCCGATGGAATGAGTTTGGTTTCAATCAGAGATGCGACCTTGCCGTGCATTGTGGCATTCATTTCAAGATATTTTTTGTCGAAGGATGCGCCTTTGGTTTTTTGCAACATTGCGAAAGTGCTGTTGCCTTCTTTTTTCAGCATGTTGGATGTTGGGTTGCTGGTTGGTTTAATTTTCAACGAGGCAAAAAGCTGCATGCCACTCTGTTGCATGCTTTGGTGGTCAGCAATAATCAGTTCGGCATAACCGCGCACATCTGTGTTTTTTGATTTTTGCAACGCAAGTTTCGCAAGCTTGATTTCGCCATTGTTGATGGTTTCATCAATGCTAGCGATATTTCCATCGCTCATCATGCTTTTTGTCATTGGCTTTTGCATCATCATTCCGGATGATTGCTGCATCATACCGGGTGAATTTTGCATCTGCATTGTTTTTGAAAATGCGGCAGGTGCAAGAAGCGCGCAAAATGCGGTTGAGAGTGCAAGGGCTTTGAATGTCATAAGTATCTCCTGATTGAGGTTTAAAGTGTCACAAATTAAACGTAGAAAGATTTGGTTGAGTTCCGTGTCGCGCATATAATGTGTTCATATCGCTTCCCTGGGGGTAGCGCCGAACACGACCACCTATCACGATCAGACATGAGCACAAAGACCTTGAATCGCGTGATCTTGCCACTTTTTGTGGTGTCGATCTTCCTGTCCGCTTTCTTGTTGTTTTCCATTCAGCCTTTATTTGCGAAAATGGTGCTGCCTCAACTGGGCGGTGCGCCCGGCGTTTGGTCGGTGGCCATGGTGTTTTTTCAGGCGGCTTTGCTCGCGGGCTACCTTTATGCGCATGTTCTTGCGCGCTATCTGCCAATAAAACTGGCTGTTTTGGCACATCTGGCCGTCACAGCTCTTGGTTTTACCGCTCTGCCGTTTGCCCTTTCGAGGCTTGTGGGTGCGCCACCAGTTGAAGGGCAGGTGTTCTGGCTTCTGGCCCTATTTACATTGTCTATCGGATTGCCGTTTTTTGCACTTTCGGCGAACGGGCCGCTTTTGCAGGCCTGGTTTTCAACAAGTGGCCACCGCGATGCCGAAGATCCGTATTTTCTCTATGCAGCTTCGAATACGGGCAGCTTGTTGGCGTTGCTTTCATATCCTGTTCTGTTTGAGCCGAACCTGACGCTTGCCCATCAGTCGGGTGTCTGGGCAGTGGGTTATGGCGTGATGATTGCAGCATTGGCGCTTGTGGGTCTTGCTGTTTACAAGGCCAGACCACTTTTGCTTGAGAACAATGATAGCCCGCGCCCCGCGCCCCTTTGGCGGCAACGGTTTGCGTGGACGGGCCTGTCGTTTATTGCCTCAGGTCTGCTTGTGGCGGTCACGGCGCATCTAAGCACTGATGTGGCGGCTGTACCTTTCTTATGGGTGTTGCCGCTCGCACTCTATCTTTTGACATTTATTATCGCCTTTTCCGCAAGGCCGCTGATTTCGCTTCAACGCTTGGCCACGCTGACGCCGTTTGCAGTGATGCCGATGTTGTTGCTGCTGATCAGTGGCTACCATCTGATATGGCCGTTGACACTGGCCTTTCACCTTTTGTCATTTTTCACATTGGCATTGCTTTGCCATTTGACGCTTTTTACACAACGACCGAGCGCTGTTTTTCTGACCCAATTCTATTTCTACCTGTCTTTGGGCGGGGTGCTGGGTGGAATTTTTGCAGCGCTGTTGTCGCAATATCTGTTCAGCACGATTGCCGAATATCCAATTCTCATCGTCGCCGCTTTTTTTGCATTTCCGGGTATTTTGAAAGCGTATAAAACGTCATTTTTGCAAAATCTTTTGTTTGTGATTGCCGTTCTTCTGTTTGCCGCCATGGTTGGCCTCGTTTTAAAACGACCCTACGGCGAGGGGATCATGTGGCTCACCGTGCTTGTGATTGTTGGCACGGTTTTGATTGCAGATCGCAAAAACGTGCTGCGGTTTCAGCTTCTTGTTGCGGGCGCATTGCTGTTCATGCCATTTTTAAAAACAGAACTGCCGCATTACGTAACCAAACGCAGTTTCTTTGGTGTGCACCGCGTTTATGACACGCAAGACGGTGTGTTTCGCGTTCTGCAGCATGGCACCACCATTCATGGCGCTGAATCAAACATAGAATCACAGAAAACACAGCCGCTGACCTATTACGCAAAAGACCATAATTTTGGCCAGATGCTGACAGCCTTTCGCGCACGCAGAAAAATCGATCTGATCGGGGCAATCGGGTTGGGTAGCGGATCGATGGCCTGTCATCTTCTGCCTGGTGAACATATCCGGTTTTTTGAAATTGATCCGACAGTTGTAACGCTGGCAACAACAGAGTTTTCATTTCTGAAAAATTGCGCGCCAGATGCACCGATTGTGCTTGGTGATGCGCGCCTGACACTTTCAAAAGAGCCAGAAAATATCTTTGATGTGCTAATCGTTGATGCGTTTACGTCCGATTCAGTGCCTGTTCATCTTCTTACCCAGCAGGCGATAAAGCTTTATTTTTCCAAGCTGAAAGACGACGGTATTGTTCTGCTGCATATTTCGAACCGCAATCTTGAAATGCGCAGCATGCTTTCAACAAGCGCCAAAGAGCTTGGCCTTGCAGCCTTGTATCGGCAGGAACGGCCGCAACCGAAGGATCTCGACAAGATGGTGACACCGTCTGAGGTCGTCGTACTGGCCAAAAACGAAAATGCGTTTGGGGCACTTGTGACAATGGAGGGTTGGAAAAAACCTGAGCCCAGCATAGTTGCGGCATGGACTGATGATTATTCCAATATTTTCGGGGCTATGATGCGGCGGTTGCTGTATGCCCGCTACGATCAAGAAAAAGCAGTGCATCCTTGAGCGCAGCTTCAACAGATTTTTGACGCACGCCAAAGCGGGTCAAGGCTCCGAAGTTATATTCTTTGACGTCACAGCGCGATTGCGCGGCGATGGAAATATAAACAAGGCCGATCGGTTTGGTCGGCGTGTCGCCCGTGGGGCCAGCAATGCCAGTAATTGAAATGGCGATATCGGCTTTCGCGCGATTTAAAGCGTTTTGTGCCATTTCTTTGGCCACTTGCGCGCTCACGGCTCCATAACTGTCGATCAAGCTAACATCGACGTCTAGCATCTCAGTTTTTGCGGCATTGGAATATGTGACGTATCCACGCTGGAATATTGAAGACGCGCCAGCAATTTCTGTAATGGCGGCGCACAAAAGACCACCTGTGCAGGATTCCGCTGCAGTCGTTGTTAAACCGGCCGTCATGCAGGCTTTGTAAAGCTGCAGAGCCAGGCTTGAAATGTCATCTGCAATATCAGACATGGACAAGACCTGTCACGATAACATAGGCCGCAAGCCCTTCGCCGCGCCCAACAAAGCCAAGGCCTTCGCTCGTCGTGGCTTTCAGTCCGATATTGCGAGGCTCAAGTCCGGTGAGGCGTGCAAGATTTTCAAGCATTCCATCACGGTAAGGCATCAGCTTTGGCGCTTCACAGAGCACGCTGATATCGCAGTGAATTAATCTGATATCTGCATTTTTAAGCTCAGCCATTGCTTTTGCGACAAACTGTTCAGAAGCAGCATTTTTCCACTGTGCATCGCTTGGCGGAAAATGCGTCCCGATATCGCCAGTGCCTGTCAGGCCAAACAGCGCATCTGTCAGAGCATGCAAAACGACATCACCATCAGAATGTGCTTTAACGCATTTGTCATGCGGAATTTTTACTCCACCGAGTGTCACATGATCGCCGTCACAAAACGCATGCACATCATAGCCGAAGGCCGTCTTGCTGACACGCGCAGATATTTTGTCGGCAGCGCGCACAAAGTCTGTCTCGGTTGTGATTTTGAAATTGTCCATATCACCTTCAACCATCGTCACGTCATGCCCCTGCCATTCCATTAATGCGGCATCGTCGGTAAATTCATTGCGTTTTTCTGCTACAGCTTTTTCGTGTGCGGCGAGCAGGTGAATGTAATTAAATCCTTGCGGCGTTTGTGCCTGATAAAGCCCTTCACGGCTCATGGTTTCCAATATCACACCATTGGTGCAGCGCTTCAACGTATCATGCACCTTCACGCCGCAAATCGCAGCCTGCTGCGTTTGCAGTGTTTTAAGAATGCGTTGAAACAAAACAGGCGCCGCAAACGGCCGCGCCGCGTCATGAAGAATGACACGGTCCGGATTTAAATCTTCCAACGCTTTCAACCCGCAAAAAACCGATGACTGGCGCGTTGGCCCACCTTCAACGGCAACAATTCGATTTTGGTCAAAGCCGTGTCGCGCGGTCTCAAAAAGCGCGCTGTGCGCAGGGTCGATGACAACCACAATTTTCTCGAATGAAATATCCAAGCTTAGCAGCGCCTGAAGTGTACGACGCAAAACCATCATGCCGTCCAAATCGCGATATTGCTTAGGCGTGCCCGCGCCCATTCGCGTGCCGGAACCGGCAGCCAGAACAATTGCGCAAAGCTTGATTTGTGTCATTTCAGCCTTGTTACGCACCAAAACCCGCCGCGCAAGCGGTGCTTTAAGACCATGGCCAAAGAAAAGCCTTGACCTTTGCCCTATGAATGTCACATTTTTGCAACAGATAGGGCGGTTCGTAACTGTTCATCCGCTTATCGGGGGTTTTTCATGACAAGCGTTGAATTGGTCTCGGCTCAGCCGACAGAGGCCATTCGTCCATCACGTCTGACACCATTTGTGGCCGCCGCAGTTGTGGTGCTGGCTCTGCTCACGGCTGTTGCAACCTTTATGGTTCTCACCGGCCTTACGAGCTTAAAGCCCGACCGGAACGTCATCAGCATCGCGCTTGGCGTCAATGCTGTGCTTGTGATCGCTTTGGCCATTCTGGTGATTATGGAAATTCGCCCGCTCTGGCGCGCACGCCGAACGGGCAGGGCAGCGGCGCGTTTGCACGCGCGCGTGGTTGGTATGTTTTGTGGGGTCGCGGCCATTCCAGCCGTGGTGCTTGCTGTCGTCGCAAGCTTCACGTTGAACGTTGGCCTTGACCGCTGGTTTTCGGAGCGTACGCGCGCTGTTGTCGATAACTCGGTTCATATCGCGCAAGCCTATATGAACGAGCACAATCAGACGATCCGTTATGACCTCTTGGCGTTATCGCAATCGGTCAACAGGGCGCAGCCGCTTGCCTTTGTTGACCCGATCGGTTTTCAAACACTCCTGACCCAGCTTGCATTTTTGCGTGGACTGCCTGCCGTTTATATTTTGTCCGCCGATGGCAAGGTGATGCAGCATTCAAGGCTGCCACGCGATTACGAACTGCCAAGTGCAGAGATTATCAAACAGGCCAATGAAGCAACAGAGCCCGTTCTTGTCGTGTCAAAAAAATCGGATTTTGTCGGCGCGATTTTGAAGCTTCAAACATTTGATGACGCCTATCTTTACGCCGCGCGCCCTGTTGACCAAGATGTCATTCGTGCCGTCCGCGAAGCGCAGGACGCAACCAATGAATATCGCAGCATGGATTCGCGCCAGCCCAACGTGCAGGCCGCCTTCGGTATTACCTATGCAGGTATCGCGCTTATTCTTCTTCTGATTGCAATCTGGTTTGGTATATCTTTTGCCAACCGTCTTGTGGCGCCAATTCGCAGGCTGATCGGCGCTGCAGATAAAGTCGCCGGCGGAGATTTGAGCGTACAGGTTCCCGTGCGCCTTGACGAGGGCGACCTGGCAAGCCTTGGCCAGACATTCAACAAAATGACAAATGAACTGCGCTCGCAGCGTGACGATCTTCTTCTTGCCAATGAGCAGATGGACGCGCGCCGCTTGTTTACGGAAGCCGTTTTATCCGGCGTTTCAGCGGGCATTATCGGCATCGATTCCAATTTCATTATTACGCTTGCAAACCCTATTGCTCTCGAATTGATGTCGCACAATTCAGATATTATCGGCCAGCCGCTTGTTAAAATTCTTCCAGAACTTGCAGGGCTTGTTCATGAAACAGGTTCGCAGCAACGCCTTGTCCAAGGCGATATCGTACTGCGGCGCGGCGATGGCGAGCGCAATCTTGCGGTTAAATTGACGTCAGAAACTTCAAATGATGCAGAACACGGCTACGTCGTTACCCTTGACGACATTACCGATCTTGTTGCCGCGCAGCGCTCTTCCGCCTGGGCCGACGTGGCGCGGCGCATCGCCCATGAAATTAAAAACCCGCTGACACCTATTCAGCTTTCCGCGGAGCGTTTAAAACGCAAATTTACCAAATCAATTGCGCCCGAAGATCGGGACGTGTTCGACCAATGCACCGAGACAATTATCCGTCAGGTGAGCGATATCGGCCGCATGGTCGATGAGTTTTCGTCTTTTGCACGCATGCCTAAAGCGCAAATCCATGAAGAAGATATCGGCGATCTTGTGCGTCAGGTTGTGTTTTTGATGCGCGTTGGTAATCCGGACATTCTGTTTGATTATGAACTGCCGGCACAGATACTGCGCGCAGAATGCGACAGGCGCCTGATCGCACAAGCCGTCACAAATCTTATCAAAAATGCAACCGAGGCCATTAGCGCCACTGATAAAACATCCGACAATCCCGGAAAAATTATTATCCGCACCGCACTGCGCGAGGATGATAAAGTTGTTATCAGCATTGAAGACAATGGTATCGGCCTGCCCAAAGAAAACCGCCTTCGCCTGCTCGAGCCGTACATGACAACGCGCGAAAAAGGCACCGGCCTTGGGCTCGCGATTGTTGGAAAAATTATGGACGAGCATGGCGGTGTGATCGAACTTCTGGATTCATCCTCTGACGACGAACAGGGTGCCTTGATACGCCTTGTGTTTCCAAAGCGGACAAGCCCCGTTTTACAGCCTGCAAACCTCAACTTTGAACAACCGAAAGTAATTGCCAATGTCCAGTGACATTTTAATCGTTGACGATGAGCGCGACATTCGCGAACTGATCGCCGGAATTCTGGGCGACGAAGGATATGCCACCCGCACCGCGCGTGACGCTGATGAGGCACTTGTGCAGATTGCGCAGCGCAGGCCGTCATTGGTTCTGCTTGATATCTGGTTGCAGGGAAGCCGCATGGATGGCCTTGAAATTCTCGACTACATTCAAAAGCAGCATCCTGATGTACCCGTCGTCATGATTTCCGGCCATGGCAATGTCGAAACAGCGGTTTCGGCGATTAAGCGCGGCGCTTATGACTTTATTGAAAAGCCATTCAAGTCTGACCGCCTGCTCTTGATCATTGCGCGCGCGATTGAATCTTTGCAGCTGAAACGCGAAGTTAAAACGCTTCGCCAGCAATCTATTTTTGCGACCCGGCTTGTCGGTTCATCAACGATCATGAATCAGTTGCGCTCGACCCTGGACAAAATTGCGCCGGCCAACAGCCGTATTTTGATTGCTGGCGCGCCCGGCACCGGCAAAGAGCTTGTGGCGCGCACCATTCACAACCGCTCGCAGCGTGCGGCGGCGCCTTTTGTTGCCATCAATGCCGCCGCGATTACGCCTGAGACGATGGAACCTGCACTGTTTGGCGAAGAGGAAAAACCCGGGTTTGTCAGGCGTGTCGGCGCGCTTGAAGAGGCGCATGGCGGCACTCTTTACATTGACGAGGTTGCCGACATGCCGCGCGAGACACAAAACCGCATTTTGCGCGTTCTTGTCGATCAGGACTTTGCGCGGGTTGGTGGAACTACACGTGTAAAAGTCGACGTTCGGATTATTTGCTCAACAAGCCGCGATGTTGACAATGAAATTGTTCAGGGCCGCTTTCGCGAAGATCTTTATCACCGGCTCGCAGTTGTGCCTGTTCGCACGCCAAGCCTTGCAGAGCACCGCGAAGATATCCCCGAACTTGTGCATTATTTCATCGAGCAAATCGTGGCAACGACAGGCCTGATGCCAAAGCGCATCAACGAAGACACAATGGCTTTGCTGCAAACTCATGACTGGCCGGGCAATGTGAGGCAGCTGCGCAATAACATTGAGCGCCTGCTTATTTTGACGCAAAACACTCCGGAAAATATCGTGACCGTTGACATGCTTCCGCCCGAGGTAGGCGCCATGTTGCCGGCCATGCCAAACGGGATTGGATCGGAAGCCATCATGGCTCTGCCTTTGCGCGATGCACGCGAAACGTTTGAGAAAGAATACCTGCATGCACAGGTCAACAGGTTTGGCGGGAATATCTCAAGAACGGCAGAGTTTGTTGGCATGGAACGCTCTGCTTTGCATCGCAAGTTAAAGTCTTTGGGGTTGAATTAACGCCAGCAACTGGTCTAATGGGCAACAAAGAGAACTGATACCGGATTAAACTCCTGAAATTGGCAAAGGCGAGCACGATTATGGCTGCAGAACGCGCACAAAATCTTCAAGACACATTTCTCAATGCTGTTCGAAAAAGCAAAATTCCAGTAACAATTTTCCTTGTCAACGGCGTGAAGCTTTTGGGCGTCGTCACATGGTTTGATAATTTTTGCGTTTTGCTGCGCCGCGAGGGACAAGTTCAGCTTGTCTACAAGCATGCCATTTCAACCATCATGCCCGGCGGTGCCATCAGCCTGTTCGATGATGAACACACCGGCGACTGACGCGGACATCATATGACATTTGAAACTGAGGCAAAGCCAACGCGCGTGGTGCTTGTCATACCGCAAATGCGTCAGCCCGGTGCGGCCAAAAAACGCATGGCAGACGCACAGGCCGATGAAGCGCGCGGGCTTGCTGAAGCAATCCGCCTCGATATTACACGAACAATGGTGGCTTCATTGAATGCACCAAACCCCGCCACGCTTTTCGGCAGCGGCAAGGTCGAAGAAATTGCGGCCGCGGTTGAGGCTGATCAGGCCGAGTTGATTTACGTCGATGGCGCATTAACGCCGGGGCAACAGCGCAATCTTGAAAAAGAGTGCCGCGCAAAAGTGATTGACCGCACGGGCCTTATTCTCGAAATTTTCGGGGATCGGGCGCAGACGCGCGAGGGTGTGCTGCAGGTCGAACTGGCGCATCTAAGCTATCAAAAAAGCCGTTTGGTGCGGTCATGGACACATTTGGAGCGTCAGCGCGGCGGGTTTGGTTTTTTGGGCGGGCCGGGTGAAACGCAGATCGAAACCGATCGACGGCTTATTCAGGAACGCATCACCAAGCTGAAAGGCGAGCTGGAGCAGGTGAAACGCACCCGCCTTTTGCAACGCAAAAACCGCGATCGCACTCCTTTTCCAAGCGTTGCTTTGGTTGGTTATACCAATGCCGGCAAATCGACTTTGTTTAATCGCCTGACTGGCGCATCGGTTGTTGCAGCCGATCTGTTATTTGCGACGCTCGACCCTACGCTACGTCGCCTGACACTGCCGTCTGGCGGCGACATTATTCTATCAGACACTGTGGGATTTGTTGCCGATCTTCCAACGCAGCTTGTGGCGGCATTTCTTGCAACCCTTGAAGAGGTGATATCGGCCTCTCTCATTTTGCATGTCCGCGATATCACCCACGAAGAAACGGAATTACAGGCCAGCGAAGTGTATAAAACGCTGACCGAGCTTGGCATCGGCATTGATAGCACAATCCCAATTCTTGAAGTGTGGAACAAGATTGATCTGTTAAGCGATGAAAGAAAAGCAGAGCTTTCTTACGCATCAGCCGCAAACGCCCATGTTTCAATTTCATCTGAAACGGGTGAAGGCTGCGATGATTTGCTTGCCCACATTGAAAGCCTGATGGCGGCCTTCAAAAAACCTTTGCAGCTTCTTGTGAAATTTGAAGATGGCGAAGGACAGAACTGGGTCTACCGTCACGGCGATATTCTCGAAAAATCGCAAAACGACGAAGGCATTCTCTTTACGGTACGCATGTCGCCCGACAGGGCCGCGCAAGCCAAAAACCGGTTTACAGTTCTGAATTAAATGTTTGCTTCTTGGATTTTAATCGCGTCCCACAAGGATTGCATGTCCGCCAAAGATGCGTCGGTGATGTTTTGTCCCTTGTCTTTAAATTGCTGTTCAATAATCGAAAAGCGGCGTGTAAATTTCTCGTTTGCATCGCGAATGGCTTGTTCGGGGTTAATTTTACGGTGGCGCGCAAGATTGGCAAGCGCAAACAGAATATCGCCCAGCTCGTCCTGCTCTCGTTTTTTATGGTTGTTGTTAAGTTCAACCTCGTATTCATCCAGCTCTTCGCGCAGTTTTGCGATGACGGCATGCGGATCGTTCCAATCAAAGCCAACGGTTGAAGCCTGCTGCTGCAATTTGACTGCGCGCTCTAAACCTGGAGTGTTAAACGCAACGCCTCCCAGCAGCGTTTCTGATTTGGTCGTACGCTCGCTGGCTTTAATTTCGTCCCAGATTGCTTTGACCTCTTCAGGCGTATTTGCTTTGCGGTCGCTGAAAATATGGGGATGGCGGCGAATAAGTTTGGAGGTAATACTCAAAACAACGTCTTCAAAATCAAACAACTCTTTTTCTTTTGCCATCTGCGCAAAGAACACAACCTGAAGCAAAAGATCACCAAGCTCGTCGCACAAATGCGGCATGTCTTCACGCTCAGCCGCATCGGCCACTTCATAAGCTTCTTCAATTGTGTAGGGAGCGATCGAGCGAAAATCCTGTTTCAAGTCCCATGCGCAGCCGATGTCAGGGGCACGTAAAGCCGCCATAATGGCGATAAGATCTTCCAGTTTTTTCGAAGGCTGGTGCAACGGGTGCAATTAGTTCAGCAATGACGCGCGCATGATCAGACGGCCATCATCAGATTTTTCAAAAATCAATGGAAGCTGAGAATGCTCAACCGGCTCATCTGAAACATCGGCAAGAAGGTTTTGCTCAGATACGTAAGCCACATATTCCGATTGCTCGTTTTCAGCAAGCAAATGATAGAATGGTTGATCTTTTGATGGACGCAACTCTTCTGGAATTGCACGATACCATTCTTCACTGTTGTCATAAGCAGGATCAATGTCGAATACGACACCACGAAATGGAAAGAGGCGGTGACGCACAACTTCGCCAATTCCGAACTTTGCTTCACGTGATTTAATTGCTTGCATGGGCGTCCTCTTGTCCAATGTGGGACGCCTCGGTTCTTTTTTCAAGATGCAAAAAGGCTCAGATTTTATTGTCAACGAACTGCTCCAGATACAGCACCAAGGCCGGACTGCATCAATCTGTTCCTTACAAAACGGCTTTTTTGTGCCGCGAACAAACCAAATCCACGTGCGATATGCACAGGAAGGAACGGCAAAAGCAATGATCTGTTGAGTGCATCAACAGCGCGGGCTGTGGTTTTTACATCATTTTCCCGTGATCGCTGATAGGCTTCCATAGCGTCTGTCGCGCCAACATCCTGCGTTTTTTCAATTCTTTGCGATAAAATGTGCGCTGCGCATTGCGCGTCGCGTAGTCCTAAATTCAGTCCCTGTGCGCCGATTGGCGGCAAGGTGTGGGCTGCTTCGCCGGTGAGATAGATACGATTTTTTGCCAATGGCGATGCGAGCGACATTTCAATCGGCCAAATTCCGCGCCGTCCTGCAAGCTTGAGGGGGCCTAAAAACGAAAAGCTTTTTTCAGCAAGAAGCAGATTGAACTCTGCATCGTTGAGTTTATGGATTTGATCACCTTGGCCAGGCGTCATGACCCAAACAACGGCTGAGCAATGAGGCCCCGCGGGTACAAATGTAAGCGGGCCATGAGGTGTATGAAATTCGGTTGAGACATTTGAGTGAGAAACAGAATGCTCAACAACGGCGGTGACCGCGCTTTGGTTGTAGGTTTTTATATCGCGTTCGAACTGATCTTTTGCGGCCATTATAGAATGTCGCCCGTCAGCTGCAATCACGGCCTGCGCTTCAACTTCGAAACCATCACCCGCAAGCGTGACGAACAGGTCTGAAGAATGGACAGTGCTCACCAACCCATTGATAAAAACAACACCAGCCCGCCGCGCGGCCGTTTCCAGCGTTTCGAGCAGAGCATTGTTTTCGATATTCATCGCAAATGCGTCAAGCCCAGTTTCATTGGCGTGAAAACTGACTGTAGGTGCTTTAAACAGTCGCCCCATAGCGTCAACAATTCGAATGGTTTTAAGCGGTGTGCAACGTTCTTCAAGATCAGGCCTCATGCCGGCCTGTTTCAACATGTCGACACTTGAAGCCATTAGCGCCACGCTTCGCCCATGCAATAAACCTTGCTGTTGACGCACGACAACAGGTACGTGCCCGCGCTGCGCAAGAAGAAGCGACGCGAAAAGGCCAACCGCGCCGCCACCAACAATCGCAATCTGGAAGGTTGACTTCATTGCGCGCACAAGGATGATGAACGTGTCATAGAGTGAAGATAGCGATGAAGTCCCAACTCCTCCAGTCCTGTTTTGTCATTTGTCTTATTTTTTGCGCCGGCCACGCGGTAGGGCAGGGCACGGATCCGCTCAAACCCAAGATTTTGTCGCTTGCTTTTGTGTATAGCGGATCTGCAGCTTTGCCGGGATGGACGGCGCAGCATGAACTGGCGCGCCAAAGCGCCGCATCGTTTTTTGGCGACAAGGTTAACATCAAAACATTCGATAATATCAAACCGGGAGCAGATGCCGAGCGTATTTTAATTGGCCTTGCCCGTGACGGAACAGACCTTATTTTCGTGACCGATCCAGCACTCGATATGCAGGCCAGCGAAGCTGCAAAAAGATTTCCTGAGCGCTTTTTTGAATTTGCAACTGGAAAGTCTGATCTTGAAAACGTGTCGACATATAACGGGCGCTTTTATCAGGCTTATTTCATTTTTGGCCAAATTGCAGCTGCGCTTTCAGCCTCGCATAAAATTGGTTTTGTCGCGGAAATGCAAAATCCTTCATCGATGCGCGCCATCAATGCCTATATGCTTGGTGCGCAGTCTGTTTCGAGAGCCGTTCAGACCGTCGTGTCATTTGCAGGTGATGCGGCCAGCCCTGAAGCCCAAGCGAACGCCACGCGCCGCGTGATTGAGGCCGGCGCCGATGTACTGAGCTATCACACACATTCGCCCGCGCCTGCGCAAGTTGCAGAGCAAAATGGCGTATGGGTTTTTGGCAGCGGCGCGGACATGTCGGCATTCGCGCCACAACGACAGGTGAGCAGCGTAAATTATGACTGGAGCGGTTACTACATCAACCGCATTCAGCTTGCGCAGCAAGGCGCATGGAAAAAAACCGACACATGGTCTGGTTTCGACGAAGGCATAGTTTCTGTTGGTGATTTTATTCATGTTAGTGACAAAATACGTGATCGCGCCATCGAAACGCGCCAAGGATTTATTGACCGCACGCTGGCCGTGTTTAATGGGCCAATCAAAGATCAGGCTGGCGCGGAAAAAGCAAAACCAGGCCAGCAAATTGATGATGCAACGCTGCAAAATATGGATTGGTTTGTAGAAGGAAATCTGGTTCTTCTGCCAAAACAATGAGATAGACTTTAATCTATTCTCTTATGTAATTAGGAACGTCTGCAACCGGAGAGGGTTTTGCCTGTGTCGGTAATCACGCCGCTTGAAAAGGACACTTTATCATGGCCACTACACAGACACCCAACCAAGATCAAAATCAGAAAAACCAGCAAAACGTACAACCCGGACAGAACCAGAAGTCTGGACAAACAAGCACACAGAACGACCCGAACAAGCCATCACGTCAGGGCAATCTCTGATACAGATAGTATTATAAAATATGGGGAGGCCATTGCCTCCCTTTTTTATTGGGCGCGCTGGTACTGGTTTGGCCAGATCAAATCATGGCCTAATTCTTTTGCCGCATGCATCGGAAAATAAGCATCGCGCAAAGCTTCCCGGCCCAGCAAAATAACATCCGCTTGTTTGGCTTTCAAAATATTTTCTGCCTGCAGTGCAGTTGTAATTAGTCCAACGGCACCAACCGGAATTTCAGACTGGTGCTTGATTTCGTTTGCAAATGACACTTGGTAGCCCGGCGTATTTGGAATGGGAGCCTTTGGTACGTTTCCGCCTGAGGACACATCGATCAGGTCAACGCCGATCGTCTTCAAAATTTTGCAAAGCGCAACAGATTGCGTGATGTCCCATCCTCCTTCAATCCAGTCACTAGCCGAAATTCTGACGAATAATGGTAAATGTTCTGGCCAGATAACGCGTACAGCACGTGCTGTATCGACCGTCAGCCTCATTCTGTTTTCAAGGCTGCCGCCATAGGCATCTGTGCGTTGGTTGGATAGCGGTGACAAAAACTCGTGAAAAAGATAGCCGTGCGCCGCGTGAATTTCTGCAACTTCGAAACCGGCATCCAGACTGCGCTTCGCGGCCATAACAAAAGCCTGTTGCACAGCTTCTATTTCAGCAATGCTCATTTCGTGCGGAACAAGAGAATGAGTGTCGAAAGCGAGTGGTGACGGGCCAACAACGTCCCAGCCGCCATTTGCTTTATCGACAGTGCCACGCCCGAGCCAGGGCGATGAGGTCGAGGCTTTGCGCCCCGCGTGAGCCAATTGGATGGCAGGCACGGCGCCTTGTGATTTTATAAAAGCATTGATTGGTGCGTAGGCTTTGGCCTGCGCCTCATCCCAGATACCGGCGTCCTGCGGGCTGATACGCCCTTCAGGCACAACCGCGGTGGCCTCCTGAATAATGCATGCAAAACCGCCAACAGCGCGGGCGCCAAGATGAACAAGGTGCCAATGTGACGGCAACCCATCTGTGCTTGAATACTGGCACATCGGCGACAGGAAAAGCCGGTTTTTAAATGTGAGGGAGCGAAGCGTGAAGGGTTCAAATAAAAGAGACATGACCACTGTTTAAGCGCTTTGCCTTGAAAACTCAAATAACAGCAGCGAAAAAACCCAAGGATTCGTGGCGGATCTGTGTTTGGTTACAATTTGTGCAGAATTAAATTGCTCGCATTGATTTTCGAAACAATGATAAACGTTTTTAAAAATTTCTGCCATCGAAATGTGAGATCATGAAAGCCCAGCTTTTTTTAAATGCCTTGAAGAATATTGATTTTGGCAATGTCAAAATTACATTACCTGATGGGCGTGTTGAAAATTTTAAGGGAAGCAGACCCGGCCCGGATGCCGACTGGGCTGTCAATGACTGGGGCGTTTTTGATGATTTTGTGGCGCGTGGCGAAATGGGCTTTGCCGACGCTTATATTGAAGGCCGCTGGCAATCGAGCGACCTTGCTGCTCTGACGCATTTTGGTCTTGTCAACGCAGACCAGCTTGAACAGTTTTTCTACGGGCACAAATTTTATGCGATCTGGATAAAGCTAAAAAGTTTTTTGCTTCGCAATTCCATTCATCGCAGCCGCAAAAACGTTGTTGCCCATTATGACTTGGGAAATGCGTTTTATAAACTTTGGCTTGATGCAAGCATGACCTATTCCTGCGGGCTGTTTGAGGGTGACGCGACGAAAACCCTTGAGCAAGCACAAAAAGCAAAATACGGCCGTATCCTCGATCGTTTGGGAGCAAAACCCGGTAGCCACATTCTCGAAATTGGTTGCGGTTGGGGCGGATTTGCAGAAGAGGCGGCATTGCGCGGGCTTCAAGTCACGGGCGTTACACTTGCTGATACGCAGGCCGAATTTGCACGTCAGCGTTTGAAAGACAAAAATCTCGATCACCTCGTTTCAATCGAACTTATCGACTACCGGAATGTTCAGGGACATTATGATTACATCGTGTCCATCGGCATGTTTGAACATGTCGGAGAGGCTTTCTGGCTGCCGTATTTCAAGGTCATTGCCGAGCGCTTGAGAAAAGGCGGCAAGGCCATGGTGCAAACGATCACGCTGGATGATGAGGTTTTTGAACGCCTGCATGACAAGCGCGGATTTATCGAAGAATATATTTTTCCAGGTGGAATGCTGCCATCTAAAAGACGCTTTAAAACTGCTGCAAGCAACGCCGCGCTCAAATGCGAAGATCTGTATGCGTTCGGTGGGGACTATGCCATCACCTTGCGTAAGTGGCTGTCAAATTTTGAAAGCAAACTGTCTGACATCCGCGCTCTGGGCTATGACGAAAAATTCATTCGTCTCTGGAGGCTTTATCTCACAAGCTGTATTGCTTCATTTGAAAGTTTGCGCAGTGATGTGATGCAGGTGGAACTCCAGCACGCATGATTTTTTTCGCGCGCAACGTTCAAAATGATCATGCAAAAGTTTTGTTGAACTTCGTTGTGATCTTGCAAACCTGATCGTAAAGAAACATAGGGTCATAGGGTTTAGGAATGACGCCTGCAGCTCCTGCCGCCATGTAATTGTCGATCATGTCGTTTTCTGTGCTGGCGGTAAGAAAAATCACCGGCGTGTCATCAAGACGATTGATCTTGCGCAGCTTTTGCAGGGTCTCGACACCGTCCATGCCGGGCATGCGCACATCGAGGAGGATGGCATCAACTTTCAAATCTTCTGTCATACCGATCAATTCTTCACCGCCGATGGCGCAGAACACGTTGACATTGCCGCGTTCTTTTAAACACTCACGCGTGACTGAAAGAATATCTGGATCGTCATCGGCGAGAAGGAGGTATTTGACATGTGCTATCATGGCATGCGCTTTCGAGAATCGTCCCGTTGTGAACACAGCTAATCTATAGAGATTTATGCCAAAAAAATGAATTTATGAACAATATACAGCCCGGATTTGCGTTTATTTTCAAAGGCTGTTTTTAGTGGGGGTATTTCAAATTTAAAGACAAAATGGCTCGATTTTAAAAAATTCCTGTTGTTTTTCAATTTTGGGAGCGCTGCGGGCTTCGGCTTGCGTTATTGAGGTCGGTCAAAGAGGACATTGCCAATGAACCCCTATCCCCGTTTTTTCCTGATGATCGCCGTCTCAACCGCCCTGATGCTGGGGCTGATGTATCTCAGTAGCTATGAAATCGACCATTTTTATTTCAGCCAGACACGTTTTTACATGGCGCTGATCATGGGGGCGGCGATGTCGATCCTCATGCTTACCTTCATGGCGCATATGTATAAAAATTGCTGGCTCAATATCGGCATTTACGCGGTCAGCGCTGTCGTGTTTGCTGGCGCGTTATATCTTGTGCGCAGTCAGGCAACCATTGATGACGTTGCTTACATGAAGGCAATGATCCCGCATCATTCCATTGCCATTCTCACAAGCGAGCGCGCGCAGATCACAGACCCGCGCGTGCGCCGCCTTGCCGATGGAATCATCGAAACGCAGCGCCGCGAAATTGGCCAGATGAAAGCGCTGATTGGTGAGATGACGCAGAGATAAAGTTCTGCTTGCGGATTGCTGGATTTCGAAAAAAATCAAGTTAGCGGTGTGAGCATCCCGCCCAGCAGCATGGCCGCCGTTTGCCGTTTTTCAAGCTCTCACATCCCCATTCAATACGATGACGGCGCGTTTCTGCTTTCTTCGCGGATAAAATCCAGCAAATCCATTCATTGCGCGCAAGCGGCGTAATGTCTTCCCACGTGACTATTGCTTTCTTGTTTTTAAGAAGCGCGTTCTTCAAATCATTGGGCAGGTCATGCACTACACCGCTTGAAAGTTTTGATGGCATTATCTTTCTCGAAAACGCGATAAACGGCTCGTTATCCGCGCACCGCCGCCTCAATCTTCGCGACATCAATTTTTTGCATTGTCATCATTGCTTCGAAAGCACGCTTTGCGACATCGCCGCCTTTGGCCATTGCATCGGTCAACGCGCGCGGCGTGATCTGCCATGACAGGCCCCATTTGTCCTTGCACCAGCCGCATTCGCTCGCTTTGCCGCCATTGTCGATAATGGCGTTCCAATAGCGGTCTGTTTCTTCCTGACTGTCGGTCGCAATTTGAAAAGAAAACGCTTCCGTGTGCTTGAATGCATCGCCGCCGTTGAGACCGATGCACTCGACGCCGCAGACTGTGAACTCAACAGTCAATACATCGCCTCTTTTTCCGCTCGGAAAATCCGACGGTGCGCGATGCACGGCACCTACACTGCTGTCGGGAAATGTTTTGGCATAAAATTTGGCTGCTTCTTCCGCATCGCTGTTGTACCAGAGGCAGATTGTATTCTTTTTCATGGGCGCTCCGTTTTTTGATTAGTTGAGGGCTGTATAGCTGGCAATCTGCTACAATAAAATATGTTTACTGTTTAAAACAGAAAGGGCGATCAAGGCTTGCCAAACGGCACTCATAAAAAAATGAATGGCGGAAGGGGTGAGATTCGAACTCACGGTACCCTTTCGAGCACGCTAGTTTTCAAGACTAGAGCCTTAAACCACTCGGCCACCCTTCCAAACTCAAAACTCAAACGAGGCCCGGTTCTGGCCTCGTGTTTTACGATAGACGGGTTTGCACGCAAACCCTGTGCGCGGCCACCCTTCCAAACTCAACACTCAAACGAGACCCGGTTCTGGCCTCGTGTTTTACGATAGACGGGTTTGCACACACACCCTGTGCGCGGCCACCCTTTAATATCGCCTATGTCGCAAAAATCACTTTGCTTTGCAACGGGCGATGTCATGAGCGGTGCACGCGCCTGTGGGTTTTACCGTTTATTAACCCTGTGTTCATTTTTAAGGGCCAATCTCGACCACTTAACGCCATATTGACAACGAAAAGCCAAAATAGATCAGCGTTTCAAAGTCGTAAGCTTTGTCCGTGGGTGCGCCAGAGGTTCTTGATGTCAAACCAATCCAGAAACAAAGCGGTTTTGAAGCTGACCTCTCAGGCAATTGCCATTCTTGCGCTTGGCAGCAGCAGCCTTTTCCTCGCAAGTTGCGATTCCAATGACAGCCGCCGTGGTTTCAGCCCCAGCGAATATGGCGTTGCCGCGAGCCAACGCGTTGTTGAGCTTGGCCAACCTGTTCCGCGGGGCGGCGGCACATATCGTGTCGGCAAACCTTATCAGGTGCATGGCATCTGGTATGAACCCGCACATATGCCGGGCTACCGCGCCAAAGGCACGGCATCTTGGTATGGCGACGATTTCCATGGCCGCAAAACCGCCAACGGCGAAATTTACAATATGTACGCGCTGACAGCCGCGCATCCGACATTGCCCATGCCGTCTTATGTGCGGGTCACCAATGTCAATAATGGCCGGTCCCTGGTGGTTCGCATCAATGACCGCGGGCCTTATCATTCCAACCGCGTCATTGACCTTTCCAAGCGCGCGGCAAATCTTTTGGGCGTCAATGGCCTTGGCAATGTCGAACTGTCTTATCTGGATAAAAAAGCACCGCTCGACGGGCATGACGATGCCTGGTTGATGGCGCAAATTCAGGAAAACGGACGGCCGATGCCGGCCTCAAAAATTGCTTCGATTGCGCCTGTTCCGGCTTGGGCGATGGTTGATCCCGATGCCCAAAACCCTGTACGTGCGGCGCTGGCCGATGTCTTGCCACCCGATGCTGAGCAGGTCGCCAGCCTGCGCGGGCCAAACATCGTCACAGCTTCTGCCGACGTGCCGGGCTCTGGTGAGGAAATTGGCATAGAGGCCGCGCGTCTCAATGGTAACCCAAGGCAAACAGCAGGTTCGCAGCCTGCTTTTATGGCGAGCGCAGAAGGCCAGCCTGCTTTGTCCAACCAGCTGGTTCAGGTTGGTGTTTACCGCGATGTGGCCGAAGCTGTGCGTTATCGCAATCGCCTGTCCCAATATGGCCCTAGCCGGATTGAAGTCAGCAAAACACAAGGCGAAACCCTGTATCAGGTCAATCTGGGGCCGTTTGCCGATATGGCAGCAGCGCGCATCGCATTAAAAGGCGCGCAAGAGCAGGGCGCCGCAGGTGCACAACTGATCCGGATGTGATACAGATCACATCTGTCGGCGGGACATTCAGTCCGGCCTTGTTTCCACTTTGAGTTCACACTGTCATGACCACAAAATGCAGCCTGCATGTTAGAGCTTTATCTATAGTCGTCAGTGCCTTGGCTCTGCTTTCTCAACTTGCGCCTCAAGCAAATGCGCAGACGAAAGTGGATATCGACACAATTTCAAAATACGCCATTCTCGTTGATGTCGACACCAACACGGTGCTGTTTGAAAAAAGCCCTGATGTGGAAATGGCGCCGGCATCCATGGCGAAACTTGCAACACAGGAATATGTCTTTCACGAAATCACAACCGGACGTATTTCGCTTGATGATACATTTGTCGTCAGTGAAAATGCCTGGCGCAATGGCGGTGCAGGGTCGGGCGGCTCGACAATGTTTGCAGAGCTGAACAGCAAAATTAGCGTGCGCGACCTTCTGCACGGCGCCATGATTATTTCGGCCAATGATGCTTGCATGGTGCTTGCTGAAAATCTTGGCGGCAGCGAAAGCGCTTTTGCCGCAGCTGTCACGCGGCGTGTAAAAGAGCTTGGTCTTAAAAATTCAGTGTTCACCAACGCGACGGGCTTGCCCGACCCAAATCTTCACACAACGGCGCGCGATCTGTCGAAGCTTGCCATTCACATTATCAAAACATATCCCGAATTTTATAAGTGGTATTCTGAAAAGGAGTTTCGCTGGACAATCAAAGTCCCGCAACAGAACCGCAATCCGCTGCTTGCTGATTTTCCGGGCGCTGACGGCGTGAAAACCGGTTATACCAAGGAATCTGGTTACGGCATCGTCGGTTCGGCCGTTCAAGACGGTCGCCGGCTTGTTCTGGTTATCAATGGTCTTGAAAGCACGAAAGACCGCGGCATTGAGACCCGTAAATTGTTGACTTGGGGCTTTCGCGCTTTTGAATCCCGCAAGCTGTTCAACGCCAAGCAGGCCGTCGGCGATGCCAGCGTGTTTGGCGGCAATGAAGGCACGGTGCCGCTTGTCTCAGACAATGATGTCAGCGTTCTGGTGCCACGCACCGCGCAGGCGCGCGATGTGACGGCCAAGGTTGTTTACAAAGGCCCTGTGCAAGCGCCTGTCAATGAGGGGCAGGAAATTGCCAAGCTGCGCATTTATAACAGCAATGTTCTGGTGCAGGAGCGACCCCTTTACGCTGGCAAAAGCGTAAGCACAGGCACGATGACGCAAAAAGCATTTGATGGCGCAAAGGAGCTGGTGCGCAGCCTGTTCTAAACAATGACGCGTTCTCATAAAGGTCTTTTCATCACGTTAGAGGGCGGCGAAGGCGCTGGCAAAAGCACGCTGTCGGCAGGTCTTGTTGACCGCTTTGCAAGTGTTGGCCAGACATGTGTGCGCACACGCGAACCCGGCGGCACGCCCAAGGGCGAGGAGATGCGCAAAGTGCTTTTGGCAGGAGTTGCCAACAAGCTTGGTCCGCTTGGCGAAGCGCTTTTGTTTGCATCGGCGCGGGACGAGCATATCAAAATGATTATCAAGCCTGCACTCGACAAAGGCGAAGTTGTTATTTGCGACCGCTTTGCAGATTCAACGCGCGCGTATCAGGGCTATGTTGGCGGCGTAGAGCGCACCTTAATCGAGCGCCTCGATACGATTGTTGTTGGCAAGATGCAGCCGGATGTCACTTTTGTCATCGATATTCCTGCCGAAGTGGGATTAGAGCGTGTGAAACAGCGTAAAATTGCCGCCGACAGATTTGAAAGTGAAGATATGAGTTTTCATCACAAACTGCGGGCAGCTTATTTTGACATCGCCCAGCGGTTTCCGGCGCGCTGTATCGTTCTGGATGGTCTTCAGCCGCCTGATATCGTTCTGGAAAAAGCATGGGAGGCGCTTGCGCGCCATCCCGCTTTTGCACAACACTAAACCATGGCGCGCGCCCGTAAAACAGAAGCTGCTGCAAACGAGTATCCGCACCCGCGTGCGCGTGCGGACCTGTTCGGCCATGAAAGTGCCGAGCAGATGTTTCTTCAGGCCTATACATCGCAGCGCCTTCATCATGCATGGTTGCTGTGCGGACCTGTCGGAATTGGCAAGGCGACATTGGCCTATCGCATCGCGCGTTATCTGTTGGAACGCACAGAGCCTGCCAAAACCTCTAACTTGCAAAACGTATCTCTTTTTACAGCGCCCGATACCAAAGTTTTTCACGAGGTTGAAAATGCGTCTCATCCGGATTGCCACAGCGTTGAAATCGAGATTGAAAAAGGCAAGCCCAAAAAGTTTATTACTGTCGATGCCATTCGAGATCTTTCATCGGCTCTTCACAACACCGCAGGAACGGGCGGCTGGCGTGTTGCAATTATCGACAGCATTGACCAGCTGAATGTGAATGCGGCCAATGCATTGCTGAAAATTCTTGAAGAACCGCCGCGCAATACACTTTTTCTGCTTGTCTCCCATCAGCCAGGCCTGCTTTTGCCGACATTAAAATCGCGCTGTCAGAAAGTTCAGCTGCAACCTTTGAATACAACAGACCTGTGCAAAGCTGCACTTTCAGTTGATCCATCCATAGAGCTGACTGAGATGTTGGTTGAAAATGCGCATGGAAGTGTGCGCGCGCTTCTCGATGATGTCAGCGGGCAGGGTGAAGAAGAGCGAGAAACCATAAGGGCTGTTCTAGATCGTCTTCCTGTAATCGAAACGAAATCCTTACAGCAATTTGCAGATGGGCTGTCGCGAAAAAATGACAGCATTTTTCAATCGGTTCTGAGCGAGATGGCCTCATTCTGCCATAGCAAAATGATTGATGAGATTGGGCACATTAGCCAATATGCGACATTCGCCTCTGAGCTTGCATCTCAAGCTCAGACTTTGGCAATTTACAATCTTGATAAAAAATCATTTCTTCTTACCCAGATCTCAAAACTCGCGACACTGGCGCATAGAAAGTCAGCGGCATGAACGACAAAACCTACTACATCACCACAGCCATTTCATACCCAAATGGCGCTCCGCACATCGGGCACGCCTATGAACTCATCGCAACAGATGCGATAGCGCGCTTTAAAAGGCTTGATGGTTATGATGTATTGTTTGTGACCGGCACTGATGAGCACGGCCTTAAAATGCAGCAGCAGGCCGAAAAAGAAGGCGTTACCCCTCTTCAGCTTGCCGACCGCAACGCGCAGCGATTTCGTGACATGGCACAGACGCTTAACGCCTCCAATGATGATTTTATTCGGACAACAGAACCACGCCACCACAAGGCGGCGCAGGAAATCTGGCGGCGCATGGAAGCAAATGGTGACATTTATCTCGATCGTTATTCGGGTTGGTATTCTGTACGTGATGAAGCCTATTATGCTGAGGCTGAAACAACACTGAAAGACAATGGCGAGCGGGTAGGGCCGTCAGGCGCGCCGGTTGCTTGGACAGAAGAAGAAAGTTATTTTTTTCGCCTGTCCAATTATCAGCAAAAATTGCTTGATCTTTACGAGAGCAATCCGCGTTTTTTACAGCCTGACTTTAAGAAAAATGAAATTGTCAGCTTCATTAAATCTGGCCTGCAGGACCTTTCCTTCTCGCGCACCACTTTTAAATGGGGCATTCCTGTTCCGGGCAATGACAAACACGTTATGTATGTCTGGGTTGATGCGCTGACAAATTATTTAAGCGCAACCGGCTGGCCTGACAAAACCGAGCGCGCGAAATTCTGGCCGGCAGATTGTCATATTATCGGCAAAGACATTGTGCGTTTTCACACGATTTATTGGCCAGCATTCTTATTGTCTGCCGGCATTGAGTTGCCGAAACAGGTTTTTGCTCACGGCTTCCTGACTGTAAAAGGCGAGAAAATGTCGAAATCTGTCGGCAATGTTGTCGACCCTTTTGCGCTTGTTGATGAATTTGGCAGTGACGCCGTTCGCTATTTCTTTTTGCGTGAAGTCAGCTTTGGCCATGACGGCAGTTACAGCCCTGAAGCGATCGTTGTTCGCCTGAATTCAGAGCTTGCGAACGATCTTGGAAATCTTGCACAGCGTTCGTTGTCGATGATCGCAAAAAATTGCGAGGGCAAGCTTGCGCCGCCACACATTTTTGAAGAAAACGATACAGCCTTACTCGATATGTTAAAAACGCTCTTGCCCACAGCGCGCGACGCTTTGGCACATTATGCGCTTCACCAAATTCTCAACGAGATTTTCCGTGTGATTGGCGAAGCCAACCGTTATTTTGCATCATCGGAGCCATGGGCTTTGCGTAAAAATAACAATGAGCGTTTTGAAACGGTAATGTGGGTGACAGCGGAAGCACTGCGGCACTTTGCTGTTTTGCTGCAGCCGTTCATTCCAAATGCCAGTGAAAGCCTTCTCGATCTGCTGTCGATTGCAAAAGACAAGCGTGATTTTGCGTCTCTTAATGCGCCTTCGCCTCTTCAAAATGGCGCAACATTGCCAGCACCTGTTGCTCTTTTCCCGCGTTACGAAATGAAGACTGATACGCCCTGATGCTTATCGATACGCATTGCCATCTCGACTTTCCGCAACTGAAAGACAGTCTTGCAGATGTGCTTTCAAGGGCCAAACTGGCCGGCGTTAAAAAGATGATCAGCATCAGCACGCGTATTGCGCATTTTCCAGACCTTCTTTCGCTGGCAAATTCACATAGCGATATTTATTGCACCATTGGCACGCACCCGCATCATTGCGCCGAAGTTGCGGAAATGGCCGCGACCACTCAAGACTACATCAACTTCACCACGTCAAAAAAAGTTGTCGGTATCGGTGAAGCGGGTCTCGATTACCATTACGACTATGCGCCGCGTGAGCTGCAAGAAAAAAGCTTTCGTATGCAGATCGAGGCCGCGCGTGAAACGGGGCTGCCACTTGTCGTGCATGCGCGCGAGGCGGATACAGATATTGCGGATATTCTTGAAGATGAAATGAAGCTCGGCCATTTTACCGGTGTGCTGCATTGCTATTCTTCAGGTGCGGAACTTGCAAAGCGCGGGCTTGATATCGGCTTTTATATTTCTTTTTCGGGCATTGTGACGTTCAAAAATGCCAGGGACATTCAAGCGATTGCTAAAGCGACACCGTTAAATCGCCTTCTTGTTGAAACGGATGCGCCTTATCTTGCGCCTGTACCTCATCGCGGGAAGACAAATGAGCCAAGCTACGTTGCGCAGACGGCGCAATTTCTCGCAACATACCTCGAACTCGACTACAATCATTTTGAGAAGATGGTTACAAACAACTCTTTGACTTTATTTAGCCGGCTAAATGACAACTGAACTGACAATTCTCGGATGCGGCTCATCGGGCGGCGTGCCGCGCGTCGGGCAGGGTTGGGGAACCTGCGACCCGAGCGAGCCCAAGAATCGTCGCCTCAGATGCTCTGTTTTTGTCCGACAGACAAATGAAACCGGCACAACGACACTCCTGATCGATACGTCGCCCGATTTGCGAGAGCAGCTGATTAGACAAGACATCAACTGGCTCGACGGCGTGTTGTACACACACGAACATGCTGACCACACGCATGGCATCGACGATCTTCGTGGTCTGGCGCTTGTGCAGCGCTCACGCATCGATGTTTACGCGGCCGATGAGACGCTAAAGATGTTGCGCGAACGTTTCACCTATTGCTTTGCTTCGCCGCCGGGTAGCGATTATCCGCCAATTCTAAATCCGCATGTTATCGAGAATAGCAAAATGATCAGCGTTGGCGGCAAAGGGGGCGCTATTGAAGCCCAACCTGTCATTGTGCAGCATGGAAATATACCGGCACTTGGTTTTAAGTTTGGCAACGTGCTTTACACGCCTGATCTAAACAGCATTCCGCAACAGTCGGAGCATTACTTTGAAAACCTTGATATCTGGATCATCGACGCGCTTCGTGAAAAGCAGCATCTCAGCCATTTCTCACTGAAAGATGCGCTCGAGGCTATTGAGCGCTTCAAACCCAAACGCGCCGTATTGACCAATCTTCATAACGATATGGATTATGCAACACTTGCTACAAAGCTGCCGCCACATATTGAGCCGGCTTACGACGGCATGACGCTGAGCTGGTAGCTTTGAAGCCTGACATTATAGTTCCATAATATATCTTATGCGACTTAAGGATGTGACACGGTATAACGCTCAAACAACGCTTCTGGATTGTGTTATTTTCATTAGACTGGAATTGGGATCCGCCCTTAACATAAGGCACAAGATGACATTCCCAAATGCAGTCCTTTCGGCTTTTTTCAATTACGCCAATTTCAGCTCACGCTCGTCGCGCTCGGAATACTGGTGGTATGTGCTTTTTCTCGCTATCGCGTCGTTTATGGCCATCATGATTGACGGAATGATTGGCACGCCCGTTACAGACCCGCTTAGAACAACTTTTTGGGAGGCGCTGGGAGCTTCGCCGCTCAATGCGCTTTTGACAGTCGTCACCTTCATCCCGAGCCTTTCAGTATTGACACGACGTCTTCATGATATCGGACGCAGCGGTTGGAACCAGCTCTGGATTTTCACGCTTATCGGTGTCATTCCGCTTTTGTATTGGCTCTGCAAAAAAGGTGATTCAGGTTCGAACAAATTTGGCTCAGACCCGCTGGTTTAAACTCGCGTTTTCAACGTCAGGCGAGCTGCGTTTTCTCGACAAGCGTTTTTGCGTTTCGCGTCTTGCAGTTCTTACACAGCTCGTCCGCCTCGCCTGCTTCAATACTGTGGTTGACCAATGAATAGCCGCAGCTTGCGCACAGCGTTGCACGTGTCGTTGGTTTCAAACCATGGCCGACAGCAACACGCTCGTCAAAAACATAGCATTCACCGTTCCAGCGGCTCTCGTCTTCGGGTATTTTTTCAAGATATTTAAGAATGCCACCTTTTAAGTGGCAGACATTTTCATAACCTTCGCTGATCAGCCATGCCGTAAATTTTTCACAGCGGATACCGCCTGTGCAAAAGGTCGCGATCTTTCGCGTTTTTTCAGGTGCAAGTGCGCGCAGCACGGCAGGAAGCTGACGAAAAGTCTGAATTTTTGGGTCGACGGCACTTTCAAAAGTTCCGAGGTGCAGTTCATAGTCATTTCGCGCATCAATCAGGATTGTCTCAGGATCTGAAATAACCGCGTTCCAATCCTCAGCCTCGACATAATGTCCAACAGTTTGCAAAGGCGCAGCTTCGCCAAATGAAATCGTTTCTTTTTTCAGGCGAACTTTTGCGCGCTTGAACGGATGTTTGGCTGAAATGCTTTCCTTATGGTCGAAGTCATCTTTAACAATATCCAATTTAAGGAACGCCAAAAATGCATCGATCGCCGTTCGCGTGCCTGACAACGTGCTGTTAAGTCCCTCTGGCGCCAGAATAAGCGTGCCCTTGATATCAAGATCCAGCAGCATTTTTTGCAAAACTGGTCGCTGCGCGACGCGATCTGCAAAATCGAAAAAATGGTAAAATGTAGCGACGATATAGGTCATATGATCTGTTTGTGGCTTGTGTTTCATATTCACTAGCATGATAAGCACAAAATGAAAATCACACGGCTCGCCCCTGCTCTTTTGGTCTATTTTGGCATTATGGCGCTTTCCTATGCTGATGGCTTCACACCAGAAATCATAGAACTGCAAGGCGTTTACAAGGACCAGTTTGAAAATGGCATGGTGGATGGAACCGCATACAAATCAGAAAATATTTTTGAATTTGTAGGTTTGAAGAATGATACGGCCTATATCAAAATTCATCTTGAATTTTACAATGGACATGAATGTGGTTTGTCAGGAATCGTCCGGCAGCAGGCTGACAAAACTTTTATTTTTCAAGACCCAGACATTGAAAGCGGTTGCAGCCTTCAGATCAAGTTTGATGGCACTGACATTCACTTTAGCGATGATGAGCAAGGCAATTGCCAGAAATTCTGTGGTGCGCGCGGTGGATTTTCAGGTGCCGGATTTTCACGAAAATTGCGTCGCGATATAAAATATATGAAACTCATCCTGAACTCTGAAGAGTACAAGGAGGCGGTTGATAATTACAACAAACGCCACCCAGAAAATAAATAGGCGAGACATAAAATAAATGGTCGGAATGGCGGGATTCGAACCCACGACCCCTTGTCCCCCAGACAAGTGCGCTACCAGGCTGCGCTACATTCCGACTTGGTTGCGTACATAGCATAATTCGCAAATCGTGAAACCACTTAATGCAGAACGCTTGAGCAGATTATGGCTGGCTGGGCTCCAGCAACTTTTTGCATGCAAGGACTTCATCACGCAGCTTGCGCAAAGCTGCAACAGTTGCGGCGCCATTGTTTTTTGGGGCCGCTGAAACTGCTTTTTCAAGCAGAAGACCATCATGATGCGTATCAAAAAGCGGGAGAGACAGATCGCTCGTCGCAATTTTTTCAGGTGTTAAATTTGCTTGAGCGAGATTTGCAGGCTCAATCTGTGCGCGGGCGTTAAACGGTGTAATTTCAGCGCTTGGCAAAACCTCATCGAAATCATCTTCGGTATCGTCGCTTTGAAATGGCGCAGACACTTTGCCACCGCCAATCTCCTGCACCGCTTTCGCGCCTTGTGCTTTCAATAATTTTTGCACACCTTTAATGGTGTAACCCTCGCTATACAGAAGATGCTGAATGCCTTTCAACAGAGCAATATCTTCAGGCCGATAGTAACGACGGCCACCACCACGTTTTAAAGGTCGGATTTGTCCGAAACGCGATTCCCAGAACCGCAATACATGCTGAGGAAGTTCAAGCTCGTGCGCGACCTCTGAAATAGTGCGGTAAGCGCCGTCCGCCTTGCTGGAATTGCGCAGAGATGCAGTTGCTTTCTGATCAGTCATCGAGCCCTTCAATCGACTCGCCGTTGATGCGCGCTTTGAGAATATTCGAAGGTTTAAAAACCATCACGCGGCGTGGTGCAATTGGCACTTCCTCGCCTGTCTTCGGATTTCTGCCGATGCGCTCGCCTTTGGAACGCACAAGAAATGAGCCGAAAGAAGAAAGCTTTACGTTTTCGCCGCTGATCACCGCTTTTGAAATGGCCGCTAAAACCTGTTCGACAAGATCAGCACTTTCAGAGCGCGACAGGCCGACGCGGTGATAAACCGTTTCGCAAAGATCAGCACGCGTGATTGTTTTGTCCGCACCGGCTTGCTGGTTGGCTGCTGTCATGGTGTCGCCCTCGTTGCTTCCCTTAGGTTATTCCCAGAACATATTGATCGTCAACAGCAAATTAGCCTTGGCACTCTACCATCTCACAAGGCTGGCACCCCATGTGAAGCCCCCGCCCATGGCTTCGAGAGCAATGAGATCTCCGGTTTTGATGCGGCCATCGTTAACAGCGGCAGCCAGAGCAAGAGGGATCGACGCTGACGATGTGTTGGCATGCTCGGCAACGGTAAGCACAACTTTTTCAGGTGAGATTCCGAGCCGCACGGCTGTAGCATCAATAATGCGCTGGTTGGCCTGATGCGGCACGAACCAGTCGAGGTCGTCGGCGTTGAGGTGGTTTTCTTCCAAAATATCTTCGATAATTTGTGGCACCATTCCAACGGCAAGTTTGTAAACGTCCTTGCCGTTCATTCGAAGATGGCCGGTGGTTTGTGTTGTTGAGGGTCCGCCATCAACGTAAAGACGATCGCGATATTGGCCGTCGGCACGTAATTTTGATGCAATGACGCCGCGTGTCTTTTCGTCGTCTTGCGCTTGAAGTACAACTGCCCCTGCCCCATCACCAAAGAGCACACATGTGCCACGATCGGTCCAGTCGAGAATGCGCGAATATGTTTCTGCGCCAATCACAAGCGCGCATGTGTGCTGGCCTGTTTTGAGCAAGGCATCAGCAACGCTTAAAGCATAAATAAAACCCGTGCAGACGGCCTGCACATCGAATGCGGCGCCATTGGTGATCCCAAGCTTTGCCTGAACCACTGTTGCTGTAGCGGGAAAGGTGTAGTCTGGCGTTGAGGTGGCAAGAACGATGAGGTCGATCTCGCTTGCTTCCATATTTGCATTTTTTAAAGCGTTGCGGGCGGCATGCATTGCAAGGTCAGACGTAAATTCATTATCAGCCGCAATATGGCGCGATTTAATTCCGGTGCGTTGGACAATCCATTCGTCGGATGTGTCGACAATGGCCTTGAGGTCACTGTTCGCCAAAACTTTTTTGGGAAGATAAGCGCCAACACCGCAAATAACCGAGCGCGGAAAACTCATACCGCCTCCTCTAACATCTGGGGTTTGGCACTGTCTGCATGAACGCGTTGCAGATCATCTGAAATCTTGGAGAGAAAATGATGTTTTGCCATGTCGTAGCCAAGGTCGATAGCACTGGCAAAACCAAAGGCATCCGTTCCGCCATGGCTTTTAATAACGATACCGTTTAGGCCCAGAAACACGCCGCCATTCAATTTTCGCGGATCAAGCTTATCACGCAGCGCGCGAAATGCACCGCGCGCGAGCAGTGCGCCGAGCTTAGACATCAGCGTGCGCGAAAGCGCATTGCGTAAATAATGCGATATTTGTTTGGCCGTACCTTCTGCCGTTTTCAAAGCGATATTTCCGGCAAACCCTTCCGTCACGACGACATCTGCATGGCCTTGGCCAATATCATTGCCCTCAATAAAGCCGATATAATTAAGATCACCCAGCTTTGCATCTTTAAGAATTTGCGCAGCTTCTTTGACAGGCTCCAGTCCTTTGACCTCTTCAACGCCGATATTGAGAAGCGCAACGCGCGGGCGGTCAAGATCGAAAAGAGCGCGCGCCATCGCGCCGCCGAGAATGGCCATATCTACCAGTTCGCCCGCGTCGGCGCCAATCGACGCGCCAACATCAAGCACGACAGTCTCGCCTTTGATTGTTGGCCAGATTGCTGCGATGGCCGGGCGTTTTACACCTTCAAAATTACGTAAGCAAAATTTCGACATTGCCATCAATGCGCCGGTGTTACCGGCCGAAACACAGGCCTGCGCCTCGCCGCTTTTCACGGCTTCAAGCGCGATCCACATGGAGGATTTCCAACGCCCTGCCCGCAAAGCCTGACTGGGTTTGTCGTCCATTTTGATCGCGACATCAGTATGGATGATTTTTGAACGGTCTTTTAAACGAGCATGTGCCGCAAGAAGTGGCGCTATTTTTGCTTCATTACCGACAAAAATGAAATGTAAATCGGGATGGCGGATCGACGACAGATGAGCTCCCGGTATGACGATATCAGGCCCAAGATCGCCGCCCATTGCATCCAGAGAAAGGGTGATTTTTGACGTCATTCAGACAGCTTCAATGTGATGGGAATAACCTTGTCTGGCGTGACATCATCGACAAAGTCAGACGCAGGATTGTGCGGGTATGGATCGAGTGACAGCAAAAAATATTCCTGGATGAGCGCGCCAAGGTCAGCGCGGCCATCGACAAGAGGTTCGGGCGCATCGTCGCCAAATGACAGATCAATATGTTTTTCATCGCGTGCACGCACCGGCGCAAAACGAACATTCAGGCTTTCATCAAGCGTCGCTTGGAAGGGCTCCAAGGTTCGCACACATTTGTAAGTCAGGTCGGCTTTTAATGTGCCTTTAACGCGAAGCTCACGGCCACTTTGTTTCACATCCAGTTTCGCAATAAATTTGTCGAGTCCTTCAAGCTGGCCAAGTTTTGCAAGTTGCTCGCGTTCCTGCCTGTTGGCCTCAATTGTAATTTCCAGTCCTGCTGAAGGAACGCCGCCAATTTTGACATGCGAATGAAGCACGGGTTTGATTACAGGCGGCTCAAATACTTTATGCATTGCAGTGATTTATCAGGATAAGTTGATGCCAGATCGAACACCTGTTTAACAAGGCGTTGGACTGGCCGCAAGGCATTGCCAAACCTCTGGCAACAGGTTAGCAGCATACATTCAACCTCCCGCTCTGACCGGTATTTTAAGATGGCACGCACACCTGCATCAGCATTTTTCGCTTCGCTCGCTCTTTCAGCTCTGCTTTTGCCCCTTGGTGCCTGCGGCAGCTTTGACAGCACAATTTCGCGCGGGTTTATCGCGCCTGAAGGGGCGCTGGAGCAGGTTCCGGTAGGCTCGACCAAAGACCAGGTTCTTTTTGTTCTTGGCACGCCGTCCACAACTTCGACGATTGATGGTGAAGTGTTTTATTACATCAGCCAGCAGGTCGAAAAGTCTCCCCTTTTCGGCATGCAAGTCAAAGACCAGAAAGTCATGGCCATTTATTTTGGCAAAGACCAACGTGTCTCGCGTATTGCCAATTATGGACTTGAAGATGGCAAGGTCGTCGACTTTATTTCGCGCAAAACGCCAACTTCTGGCCGCGAGGTGACCTTCTTGCAGCAGATTATGAACGCTGTTTCAAAAAGGTAATTAGATGCGACCGAAACGGTCGGCAACAATGATCATGGGATTGTTAAGGCTCGCATACTTCACCTGATCGGGCACGTATTTCAAAGCTTGTAGCTGCACTTTTTCGACGACAGGCGAAAATGCCTCACGTACAGCCTGCGATACAAAACTTATTTCATTAGGGCGAATGTCATCCAGTCTGGGGTCTCCCCAGACGTAGAGTGCTGACACGATCCCGAAAGTTCTTAAAATCATAAAATCCTGACACAAAAAAATGGCGTGAAATACACACGCCATTCATCGTTGCATTATAATTTTAAAGTCAGGCAAAGAAATTGCTTTGTATTTTAACAATACAAAGCAATATATTTTAAGTTTACGCGAAGTGCGCCAAGACTGCCAGCAGGATCAAGGCCACAATATTCGTGATCTTGATGGCCGGATTGATGGCCGGGCCTGCGGTGTCTTTGTATGGGTCGCCGACGGTGTCCCCAGTCACGGCTGCTTTGTGGGCTTCTGAGCCTTTGCCGCCATGCACACCTTCTTCGATGAGTTTTTTGGCATTGTCCCAGGCGCCGCCGCCAGCTGTCATCGAGATGGCTACAAACAGGCCTGTCACGATCACGCCGAGCAGCATGGCACCGAGTGCCGCAAACCCATTGGCTTTACCGGCAATCGCTGCAATGCCGAAATAGCAGACGAGTGGAGACAGAACAGGAAGCAGCGATGGCAGGATCATCTCACGGATTGCGGCACGCGTTAACATGTCGACCGCACGTCCATAGTCTGGGCGCGTTGTTCCTGCACGAACACCCGGATCAAGAAACTGACGACGCACTTCATCGATTACGGCTGTTGCAGCACGACCCACAGCTGTCATGGCAATACCACCAAACAGGTATGGGATCATACCTCCGAACAGCAGGCCGACGATGACATACGGGTTTGTCAGAGAGAAATCAGGTGTTGTCCCGACGAAATAAGGATAAGCACGTGAGTTTGCCGCAAAGAAGTTCAAGTCCTGATTGTAAGCGGCAAAAAGAACCAGTGCGCCAAGACCGGCAGAACCAATTGCATAGCCTTTTGTAATTGCCTTGGTGGTATTTCCAACCGCATCAAGAGCGTCGGTCGATTTACGCACATCCGCAGGAAGGCCCGCCATTTCGGCAATACCACCGGCATTGTCTGTCACAGGTCCGAAAGCATCGAGCGCAACAACCATGCCCGCAAGGGCAAGCATCGAAGTCACCGCAATCGCAATACCAAAAAGACCGGCAAGCGTGTACGTGACGATAATGCCAGCAATAATAATCAGAGCCGGAATTGCTGTCGCTTCAAGTGAAACAGCAAGACCCTGAATAACGTTAGTGCCATGGCCGCGCGCTGACGCGTCAACAATGGATTTCACAGGGCGGAAGTTCGTTCCGGTGTAGTATTCCGTGATCCAGATAATCAGCGCGGTAATCGCAAAACCCGTGACGCCGCAATAAAACAGCGACAGTCCTGTGTAATCCGTGCCGGCAATAGGGCCAAAACCAATCAGGTAATATGTCACAAGTGACAACGCACCGATTGAAAAGACGCCTGTTGCAAGAATGCCTTTGTAAAGCGCACCCATGATCGAGTTGTTTGAGCCGAGACGAACGAAGAAGGTGCCAAGGATTGTTGTGATGATGCAAGCACCGGCAATAGCAAGCGGATAAAGCATCATAACGGCCGTCAAAACAGGCGATGCAACAAAGAATGTGGCAGCCAGAACCATTGTTGCGACAATCGTCACCGCATAAGTTTCGAAAAGGTCGGCCGCCATACCTGCGCAATCACCAACGTTGTCGCCAACATTGTCTGCAATAACAGCTGGGTTACGAGGATCATCTTCCGGCAGACCTTCGACCTGTTTGCCGGCAAGATCAGCGCCGACATCAGCGCCTTTTGTAAAAATGCCGCCGCCAAGACGCGCGAAGATCGAAATCAGTGACGCGCCAAAACCAAGCGCCACGAGACTGTCGATGACAATACGGTTATTGGGTTCAAAACCAAGGTGCTGTGTCAGAATATAGTAATAAACCGATACGCCAAGCAAAGCGAGGCCAGCAACAAGAAGACCTGTAATGGCACCTGATTTGAAAGCAACATTAAGGCCACCAGACAAGGATGTCAGTGCGGCCTGCGCTGTGCGCACATTGGCTTTGACAGAGATGTTCATGCCAATAAAACCTGCAGCGCCTGAAAGAATGGCACCAATGGCAAAACCAGCGGCAACATAGCCCCCGAGCAGATAAGCAAGAAGCGCAAGAATGATAACGCCAACAAGTGCAATCGTCATATATTGGCGGCGAAGATAAGCACGCGCGCCTTCAGCGATAAAGCCGGCAATTTCCTGCATGCGCGGTGAACCTGCGTCTGCTTTCAAAAGGCTGGATGTCGTAATAATACCGTATAAAATAGCGGCAAGGCCACAAGCCATAACCAGCCATAAAACAACCTGTAGATCGATAACCATTGAGGAGGAATCCTTGTTTTTGGAAGGGATTTAGAGATGAAAAGGCAATAGCGGAAAGCGGCCAGTGGCGCAATGTCACAAGCGAGGCCATAAGTCTTTTTTTATATTATACTGAGGATACCGAAGCTTCACCCTGCATGCGGCGCTTCATTCTAAAGCAATGGCCGTCAAACCAAGTTCAAATGTTCAAAAGGCGTTGAAATTGAAGTTGAGCCCTGTGCGTAAAAGATAACCTCTGGCTTGGGCTTCCGCCTGGAGTGCAGGAATGGGTGCCGAAGGCGATGCATACGCAATACTACCATCTATTGCTGTTGTTGTGACGGAACCCAGATCATAATACAAAAACTCGGATTTCAGCGACATCGTCCTATTCAAAGCCACTTCAAAACCTGAACCGGCCGTCCAGCCAATAAGTGTTTTGGTGGAACGAGACGAGACATCATATGATGAGGTATTCGGGCGAATTGTGCACCGGTCGCACAGTCTCATGCTTGTGCCTGCCAGTGCGACTTCAATGTTTCCAACCGCAACGCCGCCAGACATAAAAACCGAAAAAGCATTGGATAAAGGATAAGCCAGCCGTCCACGAAATGTTGATATCCAATCCGTATCGGTACTGCCGAATGTCGACCATCCGTGCGATCCTGATGCTGAAAACTCACGTGTTACTGTCGTCGCTTTGTCAGAAATTTGGCCAAAGCTGAAATCAGCTTCTGCTCCAAGCCTCAAGGGCAGGTTTTTCATGCGCATATCATAGCCAATATTGTATGCCCCAATGATGCCATTGGAGTGTTCAGCAGTGCGCGAAGGCACCAATCCGTCGTCAATTTCGTTTTGAGGTGAAGCTGCGCCCTGCTGCAAGGTCGAGCGATCTTCAGGCGTAACAAAGCCGCCGCGCAACTTCAAAGCGGACCCATAACCTTTTCCGAGCGAAATACCGCTATAGGCACGGCCATCGATAAATGGACCTTCTTGAGCCATCGCCGAACCGACACAGCAAAAAATCACGCAAATGCGCAGCACAGCAACGGTAATATAACGTAGAGAAAACATTGCGCCTGCTTTTAAGGTCTATCGCAAGACTACAGACGGACATAAACATGCGATCAGCTTAGCCTGCCGGATGACACCTTAACGAAAAATGAAAACAGGCTATAAATCTTGTGTCAGCCGACTAACAGTTGTCTCTAAACCCTGCTGGCGCGTCCTTTTAAGGCGTTCTGCGGTCAAAATCGCACGCAGACCGGCAAAAGTGCGGTCAAGATCATCATTGATGAGAACATAGTCGAAATGCTGCCAGGCTGAGAGCTCTGTCTTTGCGCTTTGCAGGCGAAGCTTGACGGCATCGTCCGAATCTTCTGCACGGCGCGCCAGACGGGATTTTAGTTCGGGAACAGAGGGGGGAAGCAGGAATACGCTGACAACATCTTCACGGGCATGTTCATAAATTTGCAATGTGCCCTGCCAGTCGATATCGAACAGAACGTCCCTTCCTTCTTTAACGACTTTTTCGACCGCCTCGCGTGGTGTTCCGTAACGGTTGCCGTGCACCTCCGCCCATTCAAGAAGCTCGCCGCCTGCAATCAAACCATCAAAACGCGCGCGGCTGACAAACTGATAGTGTACGCCATCAACTTCAGATGGGCGACGGGGGCGTGTTGTGACGGACACAGACAGATGAATGTCCGGCTCGTTTTGCAAGAGCAAGCGCGACAGCGTCGATTTGCCCGCGCCTGATGGCGATGCCAAAATAAACATCAGTCCGCGTCGTGAAATACCTGGGCCTGCGGCGCTGATTGTCATTTTCTTTTTAAAGCCTTGTTATTATTCAACATTTTGTGCCTGTTCACGAAACTGGTCGATAACGTTTTTCAGCGACAGGCCAAGCGCGGTCAAGTCCTTGTCATGTGCTTTTGAACATAAAGTATTGGCTTCACGGTTAAATTCCTGCGCCAGAAAATCAAGACGACGGCCCAGTGCAGCGCCTTCGCCGACAAGCGCGCGCAGTTGCTGGCAATGGGCGCGTAACCGCTCAATTTCTTCCTGAATATCGACGCGCGTCGCGATCAACGCAGCCTCTTGATAAAGACGCGCTTCGTCGAGCGGTATAGCATCGAGAAGCGGTTGAATCTGCTCCCGAAGACGTGCTGCAATGGCGTCCGTCGTCCGGCTTTTATGCGCCCCTGCTTTTTCAACGACGTCTTCTATGGTTTCAACCTGCGAAATAAACAGTGCAAATATGATAGCGCCTTCAGACAGGCGGGCTTGGCGCAAACTTTCAACCGCAATCAAAAAACTCTCAATCAACTTTTCGCGCAGTTGAATATGAAAACCGTCTGTGTCTTTGGCCTCAACAATTTCAACGACGCCCTTCAAACTCAGAAGACCGTCAAGACCCGGGGCCTGCAGATGGGCGGTTTTTGCAACCTCTGCAATTTTATTCACGAGCTTCTGGTTGATCCGCACATCAAAATCCCGTTCGGGTCTTTCAATATTAAGGGTGACGTTGATCGTGCCCCTGCTGAAGTTTTTTGAAAGAATGTCGCGAAGCGGCGCTTCCAGATCATCGAAACCGTGAGGCGTTCGCATGCGCAGATCAAGGCTGCGGCCATTGACGCTTTTAAGCTCCCACGACCATGTCGCGCCTTCAAAACTGCCATGGGACTGGCCAAACCCCGTCATGCTGGAAAGCATCGACGTCAACACGGGCAAACCGTCTGGCAAAATCTGGGCCGCAATTCCATAGGCCAACATAGGCCGCAAGAGTTCACGCGGCAAGAGATCACGGGCTGGTGCGTAAAGGCGGCTGTGCAGAATCGCCTGCCGCGGGCGTTTCAGATGGTGCTCCGCTTTGCGGCTCGACCAAAGCAGGCGGTGTTGTGGAAACAGGCTGCGGCTCGGCACCGCGCGCGCGCTCAATCTGACGCCATTTTAAAACATTGGCATTGTGCTGGTCGAGCGTAGATGCAAAAGCATGGCCGCCCGTACCATCGGCCACGAAGTAAAGATCACTCGTTTCCAGCGGCGCAATAACAGCCTCAAGCGCCAAACGCCCTGGATTTGCGATCGGCGTTGGCGGCAGTTTGGGGATAATATAGGTGTTGTAAGGGGTGACACCGTTCAAATCGGCGCGTGTCAGCGGGCGGCCAAGCGGTCCCTTGCCGCCAACAATTCCGTAAATGACGGTCGGGTCAGACTGAAGCTTCATGCCCTTATTGAGACGGTTGATAAAAACGGAAGCCACATGCGGGCGTTCTTCCGATTTGCCGGTTTCTTTTTCAACGATAGACGCAAGCGCAACCATTTCATTGGCCGTGGAAAAAGGCGCGCCCTGTTTTTTGCGTGCCATCAATTCAGCAAGCAGATCTTTTTGTGCCGTTGCCATGTTGTCGAGAATTTTCTGCCGGCTTGTTCCACGCATAACGTTGTAGGTTTCAGGAAGAAGCGTGCCCTCTGGCGGGATCGTTTCAATCTGACCGGTCAGCGCATCATAGTTCAAAAGACGCTGAACAATTTGTTGGCTGGTCAGGCCTTCGGGAATTGAAACTGGATGCAATATGGATTTTCCGTCGCGCAAAGTCTGGATAATACTTTGCATACTTGCATGGTCTTCAAAACGGTATTCGCCGGCTTTCATTTTTCCGCGCGCGCCATTAAGAAAAACACCCGCCTGAAAGGTCAACGGCTCATCAATAATGCCCTGCTGTTTCAGAAGGCTGGAAATGTCCGTCATGCCTGAGCGCGGCGGAACGACAATCTCAACTGCGTTTTGCAAAGGGCCTGGCGCAACAAGGCGCTGTTTGATGAAATAAATGGCCGCGAAGGCAAACAGCGTCGAGATAAGAATAAATGAAAAGATTCCATTCAAGCCGCTGATAAACGGGCTTTTGGCTTTGGTTGATCGGCGCGGTGGCGGCGGCGGAAGGTCAGGCTCAATCATTGCGCGTGGGCTGCGCGGCACGAAACGGTCTTGTTTGTGCTCATAGATTGGTGTGTCGTCTGGCCCCGGCTCAACCGTGTCAGGATTGTCTGAAGTGTCGTTGTCATGCGTCATAGGAAAACCAAAATTTTAGCAAAAATGAGGCGCGGGTTTAGTCGCCATAACGTTTAAAAACAAGCGATGCATTTGTCCCGCCGAATCCAAATGAATTCGAAAGGGCATAATCAATCTTCATTGGCTTGGCCTTATGCGGCACAAGATCCAGCTTGGTTTTGATTGATGGGTTGTCGAGATTAATTGTTGGAGGTGCAATTTGGTCGCGAATGGAAAGCGCGGAAAAAATACCCTCAATCGCACCCGCAGCACCAAGCAGATGCCCGGTGCAGGATTTTGTCGATGACATTGTGGTTGTATGGGCATCGTCGCCAAAAAGGCGCTCCACAGCGCGCAGTTCAATCTCGTCACCAAGTGGTGTCGATGTGCCATGGGCGTTGATGTAATCAATTTGTGCGGGTGCGATGCCTGCGCGCTTTAAAGCGGCCTTCATGCAGCGATAGGCGCCGTCGCCGTCTTCTTTTGGCGCCGTGATATGAAACGCGTCACCCGACATGCCATAGCCGACAACTTCGGCGTAAATTTTGGCGCCGCGGGCTTTTGCATGCTCAAGTTCTTCAAGAACGACGATGCCAGCACCCTCGCCCATCAAAAACCCGTCACGGGCTTTATCGTAGGGGCGCGAAGCTTTTGTTGGGTCATCATTAAAATGGGTTGAAAGCGCACGGCATGCCGCAAAGCCCGCCAGTGAAATGCGTGAAATCGGGCTTTCCGTGCCGCCTGCAACCATGACATCGGCATCGCCAAGAGCAATAATACGTGCGCCATCACCGATGGCATGTGAGCCTGTTGAACACGCCGTCACAACAGCACTGTTCGGGCCTTTCAAGCCAAATTCAATGGAAATATATCCGCCAGCAAGATTGATAAGACGGCCGGGAATAAAAAAAGGCGAGATACGGCGCGGGCCGCTGTCTTTCAGCGTAATCGCGGCGTCCGAAATGCCCTCAATCCCACCTATGCCTGAACCCACCATAACGCCGGAGGCAATCTGGTCTTCATAAGTGGTCGGATGCCAATCGGCATCATCAAGCGCTTGGCGCGCAGCTGCCATCGCGTAAATAATGAAATCATCGACGCGGCGCTGTTCTTTGGGCTCCATCCACTTATCAGGAGCAAAGGTGCCATCTGTACCGTCGCCGCGCTTGATTTGCGCTGCAATCTGGCAGGCAAGATCGCCAACCTCAAAATCAGTTACACGTGCCGCGCCAGACTGTCCTTTTTTGACATTGTCCCAGGTCTGCTCTGCGTTCGCGCCGAGCGACGTCACCATGCCGATGCCCGTTATCACAACGCGGCGAAGCGGACTGTTCTGCATTTTGGTCGTATCCCTTATAAAGACATACCGGCAAAAGCCGGTATCTGTTTTTATTGATTAGAGCAGGCCCAGATGGATTGGGCACAAAAGACTAAGCAGCTGCTTTTTTCTTTTCGAGAAAGCGAACGGCATCGCCAACAGTCTGAATTGTTTCTGCAGCATCATCAGGGATTTCAACGTTGAATTCTTCCTCGAACGCCATGACCAGCTCGACTGTGTCGAGGCTGTCTGCACCCAGATCATCGATGAAACTTGCATCATCGACAACCTTCTCGGCGTCAACGCTCAAATGTTCTACAACAATTTTTTTAACGCGTTCCGAAATATCGCTCATTTTAATCCTCTACCAAATCAGGTGTTGCCTAGGGGTGTTTATACGTTCGGGAGTCGTATCAAGGCAAGAGCCAATATGAAAGCTATCAAAGGCTAAAACGGGCTTTCTCATGCAAGTTTGTGGTTATGAAACCGCATTATATGTCTTTTTGCCCAGCCAATCGCCGCCAAATGCACCAACGGCACCGCAAACAAGCGTGCTGAAAAAACCAACCCGCGTTTCAGATCCCTTTGCGAGCAAAGCGAGAATGGCATAGCTGCCGGCAGTTGACCCGATTGAGGCATATGACTTTTGCCCAAAGCGGCGCGCAGCGCCGTTCTCCGCGCCGTCTTCTTTCATGGCCGTGCTCAAATCATAGGCTGCAAATGCACCGCCCAGTAGTGTTCCGCCAACATAAAGCACATCTGAAAGTCCCGCAGCTTTACCAAATCGTGCCGCAAATATTTTTTGCCAATAGGGTTTGGCCATGTATCTAGCGTCTTCAAATGTTGAGATTGTTCGCATAGCATTATCTTTGATTGCATGCAGCTCGCTGCGCGCTGTGCTCGCATTAGATAAAATATCTTTAACGTCGTTTAACGCAGTGTAAACAGAATCTATTTTTGAAGAAATTGAACCAGCAGCAGGCACATAGCTTTCGAGTTTAAATCCTTCAGGGAATGACTGGCGCAAATTTCCGGCGTTTTCAATGTAATGCGAGCTTGCATATTGATAATCTGATTTAAAAACTTTTTCTGCAACGATAACTTCCGTTTGCAGAGCGCGGATGCTTAATTTATTAGCTGGTGCATGTGCAACAGATGATGAGCTAATTTTATTTGGATAAAAACCTTTTGAAATTTCAGATTCATGCTCATGGGTCAGAAGCGATAACTTATTTAAATGCTCAAGATCAATTTTTTCTGTATTCCATGGTTTGAACATTGGCGTTTCAATTGTCCATTTGCCATCAATCAGTTTTGGCGTTGAAACCATTCTGTAATTTTCAACATAGCCGGAAAAATCACCTTTTGAATAATTTTCAAAAAAATGATTTCCAGACTGCAAAGTTTCTACAAGTTTATATGCATGTGTTTTAGTTGGAATTGTATATAAATTTTGTCTCACAAGCTGTGCAACGCATTTAGGATTGTCGTAAAATTTAAGCTTTGTCTCGGCCTCCAGTAAATTTTTGACGACCTGTTTTTTTTGCGGAATTGTTACAGCGCGCAAATTTTCAAATTGGCTGATTGCCGCGATATTTTCATAGCGACTATGTAAATAACGTGCGCTATTGGCCACAGAAAAAGCCTTGGCAGTCATAAAAAGAGGCTTTTCAAAAAAGCTGCTGTTTTTTTGTAATAACGGCTCGCGTGCCGTGGCCGCATTATTTTGTAAAAACATATTTTTATATTTCCAATTTATTTTGCGGATGAAAAATATTCCGCGTTATCGTAATTGATATAAGACGCGGCAAGACCTGAAAATGCACCAGCGATGAGCATATGTGGTAGCGCAACTTTGCGACCCGTGAATAACATTGTACCTAATGCAACACCTGCACCAAAAGCAGTGCCTAAACTTGCACGCAGTGTATTTTTGCCGATTGCATAAAATTTACCTTGGGCCTCACCGTCTTGTTTTGCGCAGTCGATCAGATGAGATGCTGTCCATACGACACCGATAAGACCCGCGACCATTCCGGCTGATTTGAGCGTAAACGTAGATTTGTAAAAATCTTTGTAAGCAAACTTCTTGAAAAAAGGTGCTTGCTTGTAAAGGTGATGCTGCAAATTTGCGACAACATTTTCAGCCTCCATGATTTCACGGCTGCCCAACAGAAAATTTTTATGAGCCGACCGCAGCTTAGATTTTGCCTGGTTCAGTTTTTCTGAACCTTCCGTAATAAAATAACCAAGCTCTTTGTACTGCTTCGAACGCGGCGGAACAAATACGCTCGAAATTGCAATGCCCAATAAAGCGTTGCGTGCACCCTCTTTGACACTCCGCATATTTACATTATCGGCACTACCAAATAATGGTGTTTGCAATGCATAAAGAGGTTTGTAGCAGGAGAGAGCTAAATTTTTCTGCATAGACTTTAACCTGTAAAATGACGCGTAAAATGGCTTTTTAACTATTTTGGTTACATATCAGTCCAGACAATGACGTCAATTCATATTTTCGAAAACACATTCCAATAAGCGATGATCTGTTAGATCATCGCCATTCCGCCATTGATGTGAAGGGTTTGGCCCGTGATATAAGCGGCCTCCTGACTGCTCAAAAACACAACGCCGCTGGCAATTTCCTCGGGCAAGCCAAGTCGGTTTGCTGGAATGCGCCCCAAAATTTGCTCTTTTTGCTTATCGTTGAGCGCATCCGTCATCGGCGTACCAATGAAGCCGGGCGCGATGCAATTGACCGTGACGCCGCGCGAAGCAACTTCCATCGCCAGCGATTTTGACATGCCAATCATGCCGGCTTTCGATGCGCAGTAATTCCCCTGTCCGGGATTACCCGTCACACCGACAACGGAAGAAATTCCAATTATCCTGCCGGAGCGCGCACGCATCATCATTTTGCCGGCAGCGCGGCAAAGACGAAAATATGCTGTCAGGTTGACCCTGATCACGTCGTCCCACGCTTCATCGCTCAAACGGATAAAAATATTGTCTTTGGTCAGTCCGGCATTTGAGACCAGAATATCGAGACCGCCAAGCGTTTCTGCTACCTTCTCAGGCAAGGCATCGACTGCCGCGCCGTCTGAGAGGTTGCAAGCGATCGCTTGCGCGTTTTCACCGAGGGATGATTTCAGCTCATCGAGTTTTTCTTGCCGCGTTCCTGAAATGACAACAGTTGCGCCCTGCCCGATTAATGCTTTGGCAATGGCTTCGCCTATGCCGCCTGTTGCGCCTGTGACCAGTGCTTTTTTACCTTCAAGTGAAAACATGATGCCCCGTAGATGGTTGATTGAGGCAAACTCTTACACCGCTTGCCTCAGGCCGCAACCACTTGCCGTCCCGCTTTGTCGGTAGAGTTGAAATATTTTCCTAAAATTTCAGGCTCGCGAAGAAAATCATAGAAAAACGCGCCGGATGTTGCACCGATCAGCGCGCCCGCGCCACCAGCAGCGCCAGCAACAAATTTATCTAAGCCATCCGCAGGTATTGATGCGTATTTTGAAATTAACCTGCTTAATGCGAGCGCAGCGACTGTTGCGCCAACTAAGCCGAAAGTGTTGCGGCCGATCGAATAATTGGACGTCAGTCGCAAGCCGTCATCGTTTGCCGCGTCGTTTTCCAAGCTTCTTTTGAGATGAAGAAGTGCATAACCTGCGAAGGCGACACCCATGACTGCTTTGCCATATTTGATTTTCGGCATTGCGGGTAATTTGCTTACGAATTTTGCAGGGCTCGAAAATGTCTTCTCGGTTTCCTCAACTGCTTTGCCAAAAAAGCGCATGTTCCAGTTTTTTGGCTGCGCAATGGATTTTTGCCTCACAGTATCAATCACACTTTCGATAACCGATGGATTGAGCCGACGTTTACCCATCCAAGCTCCGTAAACTATAGGTGGAAGCACAGACGGAAAATCGTGTTTTTGTGTGTTTTCCGGAACCGTTATTTTTTTAAACACATCCAAAGAATCTTTGAAAAATGTTTGATATTCATTCAAATAAACAGGTTTTTGATGTGGTTTAGTGCTTGATATCTGAAGCATTTGAGCATTCCATAAAAATCATAAAATATATAGAAAGACACGAATACTTTTATATTTAAATTAGGTCAAGCTTACGCTGCCGCTTTCAAAAAACCTTCGATATCTTGCGGTGTGCCGAGGCTTAATGTCTCCGCATCGGGCGAGATGCGTTTGACAAGACCACTTAAAACTTTCCCCGAACCAATTTCAGCAAAACGTGTTACGCCCTGCGCTGTCATAAATGCAATGCTTTCGCGCCACCTGACTGTGCCTGTCACCTGCTCGACAAGCAGTTTTCGAATATCGCTGGGTTGCTGGACGGCATCGGCTGTCACATTCGCAACCAAAGGCACAAGCGGCGCATTCAGCGTCACGCGGTCGAGAGCCATTTTCATGACATCGGCCGCTGGCTGCATTAATGCACAATGAAAAGGCGCAGAGACAGGCAACATGACGGCGCGTTTTGCGCCTCTTGCTTTTGCAATTTCAGCGGCACGCTCCACGGCATTTTTATCGCCGGAAATGACCACCTGACCGCCGCCATTGTCATTGGCGGCCTGACAGACTTCCCCATTCGCCGCTTCTGCTGCAATCTCTTTGACAGCTTCAAATTCGAGGCCAATAAGCGCCGCCATCGCGCCTTTGCCGACCTGCACGGCGGCCTGCATGGCCAGACCGCGGGTTTTAAGGAGCTGCGCCGTTTCGGCAAGGCTAAGCGCCTCACCCGCACACAGCGCTGAATATTCACCAAGCGAGTGGCCGGCAAGAAATTTGGCGCGCGTGACCGGTACGCCAGCCTCACTTAATAATACGCGCTGCATGGCAAGGGAGCATGCCATCAGGGCCGGTTGGGCATTTTCAGTCAACTGAAGTGTATCCGCAGGCCCTGTAAACATGATTTGAGAGATGTTTTGCTTCAGCGCTTCGTCAATCTCGGCAAAAACATCGCGTGCTGAAGAAAACGCATCAAACAGTGCTTTGCCCATGCTGACGGCCTGGCTGCCCTGACCGGGATATATAAATGCAAGTGTCATAAACTTGTCCTTGAAGTTGCTAGGGACTTCAGCCACGCATTTATGTCAAGATCGCGACAAGAGATCGCAGCAACTCTGCTTGCTTTTCAAGGGGATCACGCGTAGAAAATCTTCTATCGACCCTGACCGGGGGCTGGATGGGTGACCTGAAACGGCATGTTTCAGGACTTTCAATTTTGAAGGTTGCACTCAGGCTTTCGCTCTTTCGAGACTGTTTTTCGAACCTTTCCGGTTCGAGGAGGCTCTGCGTCAGGATCTTTTGAACAGAAAGGAACGATCCCATGGCTCTTTATGAGCATACCTTCCTCGTTCGCCCGGATGCGGCCCCACAGGCCGTTGAAGCCATTGGCGAAGAGATGAAAGGCCTGATTGAAAAAGCAGGCGGCAAAGTCAGCAAAACGGAAAGCTGGGGTCTTCGCACCCTGACATTTCGCATGAACAAAAACCGTAAAGCGCATTATGTTTTCATGAACATTGATGCTGAATGGGCGGCCATTGCTGAAATGGAACGCCAGTTAAAGCTGAACGAAGATGTTCTTCGCTATCTCACCATCCGCGTCGAAGCGCATGAAGACGGTCCATCGGCTGTTCTGCAGCGCCGTGACCGCGATGACGACCGCGGCGAGCGTTCATTTGGTGGTGGCGACCGTGATCGCGGCGACCGCGACCGTGGTGACCGTGACAGAGGCGAGCGCCGTCCGTCGCGTCCGCGCGACAATGACAATTCAGACAGTGAAAGGACTTCAGCATGAGCGCGCCAGCACGCCGCCCGTTCTTTCGTCGCAAGAAAAGCTGCCCGTTTACCGGGCCAAATGCGCCGAAAATCGATTACAAGGATGTCAAACTTTTGCAGCGCCATATTTCCGAGCGCGGCAAGATCATCCCTGCACGTATTACCTCGGTCTGCAACAAGAAGCAGCGTGAACTGGCGCAAGCCATCAAGCGCGCACGCTTTCTTGGCCTGCTGCCGTATGTTGTGAAATAAGGAGCGCATAGTTATGGAAGTTATCCTTCTCGAACGCGTCGGCCGCATTGGCAAAATGGGCGAAACCGTAAAAGTGAAAAACGGTTATGCGCGCAATTTCCTTCTGCCACGCGGCAAAGCGCTTCGTGCCAACGAAGACAACAAGAAGAAGTTTGAAGCCCAGCGCGCTGAGCTTGAAAAACGCAATGAAGAAGCGAAAGCGGAAGCTGCAAAAACAGGCAAGAAGATTGACGGCAAAACGTTTGTTGTCATTCGTCAGGCGTCTGAAACCGGCCAGCTTTACGGCTCAGTGACATCACGCGATATCGCTGAACTGGCTTCAACCGACAAAGACAAGGTTGAGCGGACACAGGTTCAGCTGAACGCACCGCTGAAAATCATCGGCATGCACAAAGTGGTGATCCAGCCGCATCCTGAAGTTGATATTACGGTCACGATTAACATCGCCCGTAGTGCTGACGAAGCCAAGCGCCAGGAAAAAGGTGAAGACCTGACCAAGCGGCGCAGTGATGATGACGAACAAAAAGCACAAGCCGCATTAAGCGCTGAAGCTCTGTTCGAAAAAGCACCTGGTGAAGATGGTGATGATGCAAATGCGGACGAAGCATCAGCAGCATAAACTGAAACAAAAACACAATCTAAAAGCCACGCTTCATGCGTGGTTTTTTTTGTTTGTAATTTGCAATTTTGAAATGCAAATCATTCGTCTATGAATTTAATATGCAAAATCAGAGTCAACTTTTAAAACGAATTGATCGCGCATTTTTGTTTGCCTGTTGATATTGAGAACAAATCGATTCAACACTTTTCTTTCACGTTTGTAGTGGTAACTTCCGCTCTCTTGAACAGAAAAGTTTTCAATGTCTGAACCTGCCATTCGCCGCCTGCACGAAAACCTTGAGCGAAACTACCGCACAGTCCCGCACAACATTGAGGCAGAGCAGGCATTGCTGGGTGCAATTCTTGTCAACAATGAAAGCTTTGATCGCGTCTCCGATTTTTTGCAGCCGCAGCACTTTCATGATCCGCTGCATCAGCGCATTTTTGAAATTGTGTCATCACTGATCCGCGCCAACAAACTTGCAACGCCTGTCACGGTCAAAACATTTCTTCCGCAGGACCAGGTGTACGATATCGACGTTCCAAAATATCTTGGTCTTCTTGCTGGCGAAGCGACGTCCATTATCAACGCGGCTGATTATGGCCGCACGGTTTACGAACTTGCGCAACGCCGCGCCCTCATCGGCATTGGCGAAGACCTCGTCAATACGTCTTACGACGCGCCAATTGATGTCAGCCCTTCACAACAGATAGAAAACACAGAAAAGCAGCTCTATGAACTTGCCGAAACCGGCAAATATGACGGCGGATTCCAGCGTTTCAGCCAAGCGCTGACGACAGCCATTGAGATGGCGTCAAACGCCTATCAACGCTCAGGCCATCTGTCGGGTATTGCTTCCGGCCTTGCGGACCTCGATGAGCGCATGGGCGGTCTTCAGTCCTCCGACTTGATTATTCTGGCAGGCCGTCCCGGCATGGGCAAAACGGCGCTGGCGACGAATATGGCCTTTAATATCGCAAAAGCCTATAAAAGCGGCGAAGAGGCCAACGGCAATATTAAAACGCTTGATGGCGGCATCATCGGTTTTTTCTCGCTCGAAATGTCGGCCGAGCAGCTGGCAACGCGTATTATCTCGGAGCAATCGGAAGTGTCGTCCGAGCGTATCCGCCGCGGTAAAATTGACGAGAGCGAGTTCGCACGCGTTGTCACGGCGTCGCAGGAGATGCAGGCCATCCCGCTTTATATCGACCAGACCGGCGGCCTTTCAATTGCCCAGCTTGCCGCGCGTGCACGCCGCCTGAAACGCCAGCGTGGTCTCGACGTTTTGGTCATAGACTATTTGCAGCTGATGACTGGCTCTTCGCGCAAAAGCGACAACCGCGTGCAGGAGGTTACTGAAATTACAACAGGCCTCAAAGCGCTGGCAAAAGAATTGAACGTGCCAGTGCTTGCTTTGTCGCAGCTCTCGCGTCAGGTCGAAAGCCGCGACGACAAACGCCCGCAACTCTCCGATCTTCGCGAATCTGGCTCGATCGAGCAGGATGCCGACGTCGTCATGTTCGTTTACCGCGAAGAGTATTACCTCAAAAACAAAGAGCCCCGCCCCGGCACGCCTGAGCACATTGCCTGGCAGGATGAAATGGCCAATGTTTTTGGCAAAGCGGAAGTGATTATCGGCAAACAGCGTCACGGGCCCACCGGCACGGTCAACCTTCAATTTGATGCCGCGTTCACGCGTTTTTCAAATCTGGCACAGGCCGATCGTTTGCCGACGAGGATGTAAATTTACAGTACGAATTTAAGTGCAATAGACGCAAGTGACAGTTGCAAGAATTGCACCACCAGAATTTAGATAATTGTAAGTTGTAATCCCACTTGCTGTACTGCTTGAAATACTGCCGCCAGGCGGTGGTGTACCATTGAATGTAACACCTGCCCCATTAAAATTCCTGAATAATATCGAATTGGCACCTCCACGCATTGCAAGGATGTCTTCAACCGTCAGGCCTTGAATATTCATAGAAACGTTGTCTGATGCAGTGACTTTATATGGAGAAAGTCCTTCTGCAGATAGTTTTCGCATCAGCAAATCCTTTGTGATTGCACCGATACCAGCCATCAAAAACTGATTGCCGTTTATAAAAGAAAATGTTGTAGAATTTGGCCATGCTTCTATTGTAGCTAACCCATCACCTGCTTTACCAAAGACAGCTTGGATATTTATGCCGGTTGTCAAAACAGCTGGAATAATTGTTAGTGCAATTCCACTAGCGATAAGTCCATATTCAACGGCTGTAACGCCCTTTTTACAACATAGTAATGCTTTGCATATTTTCCAATTAAAAAAGGTTATCATTTCATCGATCCCTTATTTGGTTGCAAATACAATAATAAAAAGTATTTAAAAGTATACTAATAGTGTTTTGTGCCCTGAGTGGAATACAGAGTCATCTCTTCGAAAATCTTTGAAAGCTGTTCGTTTGCGATATAATTTTAGGTAAGAATACATGGCCTTTTATGAACTTAATATTTCGCTTGAAGCGATCACGGCCAACTGGACTATCCTTCAAACCAAAATCGGCAATTCCGAATGTTCGGCCGTCATCAAGGCCGATGCGTATGGCTGCGGCATGGCACCTGTTGCAACAGCACTTTTGAAAGCCGGATGCCACACCTTTTTTGTTGCGCATCTGTCTGAAGGGATCGCGCTTCGTGAGCTTTGCTCCACCGCGACCATTTACATTCTGAACGGCATGTTGCCCGGCGATGGATCGACCTATACGAAGCACAATCTTCGCCCTGTCATTGGTAGTGAAAGTGAGCTTGCCGAATGGACGCGACACGCTTCCAGTCATGCTTTCGCATTACAGGTCGATACGGGTATCAACCGCCTTGGCGTAAAGCCGCAAAACCTTTCACAATTTAGAAATTTCAAGCCTCAACTTCTGATGTCGCATTTTATTGCCAGCGAAGTTCATGATGACAAGCGTAACCGTCAGCAGATTGAGCGTTTTGAAAACGCCCGCTCCGTTTTTCCTACCGTCAATGCCAGTCTTGCAAACTCATCGGGCATTTTTCTGAAAGAGATGCCGTTTTATGATCTGGTTCGCCCCGGCTATGCGCTTTATGGTGGCAACCCAACACCCTCTGCGCCCAATCCCATGCAGAATGTCATCAGCCTCACTGCGCCTGTGATCCAGACGTCGAAAATCGCACAGGGCGAAACGGTCGGTTATAATGGAATATGGACGGCACAGCGCGACAGTCTTATTGCCACCTTATCAATAGGCTATGCCGACGGATTTCTGCGAAGCGCCAGCAGCATGAACGATGACGGCGGCCAAATCGCATGGAGTGGCGCGCTTTATCCAGTCGTCGGTCGCGTCTCAATGGATCTCGTCACTGTTGATGTGACAGACGCACAGACGCCGCCCTTACGCGGAGATAAAGTTGAAATTATCGGAAATACACTGCCCATTGATGCGGTTGCCAGCCGTCTCAAAACAATAGGTTATGAAGTGATGACCAGCCTTGGGAAACGCCATTCAAAAATTTATATATAAATCTCTGTTTTTTAAAAAATTTAGCAGGTTCCGATTTTGCTTGGGGAATCGATAAGACATGCTGTTTTTCCAAAAATACTGGAGAGGTTTGTACCAACAAGATTGACCGCCGTAATAATAACAACGGCGATACCTGCGGCAATCAGCCCGTATTCTATTGCAGTGGCGGCCTCTTCATCTTGAAGAAATCGTTGAACGAGTCCAGCCTGCCTTTGCAGAAGAGTACGCATGTACAATGCCTTTTTTTATAGCTTTGACGCATTATATACTGCAAAAGTTAATATAAATTTACAAAGGTATGTGGCAGATATGGCCAAATCACGTTCCCAATTTGTCTGTCAGGTGTGCGGCGACGTCTCGTCGAAATGGTCAGGCAAATGCGATGCCTGCCATTCATGGAATTCTATTGTTGAAGAGGTTGCTGGCAGCGGCATTGCCGCTGCCCCCGCCTCGCGTACGGTCAAAAAAGGCCGCGCCGTAGCACTTGAAAGCCTGTCCGGCATAAACGATACGCCGCCCCGCCTTGTCAGCGGCATGTCGGAGCTCGACCGCGTCACCGGTGGCGGTTTCGTTCAAGGCTCGGCAGTATTAATCGGCGGCGATCCCGGCATCGGCAAATCGACATTGCTGGTTCAGGCCGCGGCGCGCATTGCCAGAAATGGCGACCGCGTTGTTTACATTTCTGGCGAAGAGGCCGTTGCGCAGATCCGCTTGCGCGCCGAACGGCTTGGCCTTGCTGATGCGCCTGTCGATCTTGCGGCCGAGACATCTGTCGAGAATATTCTCGCAACCTTACAACAGGGCAAACCGCCGCAATTGGTGATCATTGATTCGATTCAGACCATGTGGACAGAACAGATTGAAAGCGCGCCTGGAACCGTTTCTCAGGTACGCACATCATCGCAATCATTGATCCGTTTTGCAAAACAGTCCGGCGCGGCGCTTATTTTCGTTGGCCATGTCACAAAAGACGGGCAGATTGCCGGGCCGCGTGTGGTCGAGCATATGGTCGATGCCGTCATGTATTTTGAAGGCGATAGCGGCCATCGTTTTCGTATTTTGCGCGCGGTCAAAAACCGCTTCGGCGCGACCGATGAAATTGGCCTGTTTGAAATGACGGGTCTTGGCCTCTCTGAAGTGGCCAATCCATCCGAATTGTTTCTTGACCGTTCCGAAAGCGGAGCGCCGGGCACGGCGGTGTTTGCGGGCGTGGAAGGCACGCGCCCGGTGCTTGTGGATATTCAGGCGCTCGTCGCGCCGTCCTCGCTCAGCAACCCGCGGCGCACTGTGGTCGGCTGGGATGGCAATCGTCTGGCGATGGTTCTGGCGGTGCTCGAAGCGCGTTGCGGTGTCAAATTTGCGATGAATGATGTCTATCTGACAATCGCCGGGGGGTTACGCATTTCGGAGCCCGCCGCCGATCTTGCGGTTGCGGCCGCTTTGCTCTCATCTCTCACGGGAAAATCCCTGCCAAAAGAATCAGTGTTTTTTGGCGAGGTTGGTCTCACGGGTGCGGTGCGCGCCGTCAACAATGCGTCCTTGCGCATCCGCGAGGCGGAGCGCTTGGGTTTCGCGAACATTTTTCTTCCCAAAGCCAACGCCGCCGACGCTGGAAAGACATCGCTGTCATTGATGGCGATTGAAGATTTAAGCCAGTTGGTGGCAGAGCTGATGGCCGGTTCGCAAAAAAACGACGGACAAAATGTAAAAACCCTGCAAACTGCGGCAAAACAGGCCAGCTGATGATTTGTCGCGCGGCAATTTTTTGATATAAGCAACACGAGTTCTTTTAGTACCGCTTCGGCGGAGGATGCTGGATTTCAATGCTGATTACACTTCTCGACGTTATTCTTATCGTCATCATGCTCATTTCGGCGTTTCTGGCGCTGATGCGCGGTTTCACCCGCGAGGTTCTTTCAATTGCATCCTGGGGTGCGGCAGCAGTCGCCGCCTTGCTTGCTTACAACAGCGGCCTTCGCCCTGTTCTTCAAGCCCAGTTTACACAGCCATTGATTGGTGACGCCATTCTGGTGATTGGCGCATTTCTCATTACGCTTCTTGTCGTCAGCCTGATTACAGCGCGCATTTCTGACGCCATTCTCGACAGCCGCGTTGGCGCGCTGGACCGCTCGGCCGGTTTTCTGTTTGGCCTGTTTCGCGGTCTTGTCATTGTTGTCATCGGCTGGCTGTTCTTTAACTGGCTGGTTCAGGAAGAAAAACAGCCGCCATGGGTGCGCCAGGCGCGCGCGCTGCCTGTCCTTCGCATGACCGGCAACTGGATCCTTGCCCAGCTTCCGACAGATCCCGAAGAAACAATCAACCAGATCAAAAACAAACGTAAACAACAGGCCGAACCGACAGATGCTGTTGAGCCTGAAACACCAACCGTGCCCGGCGCGCCGGCCAAACCGCCTGCAGGCTATTCAACCGACGATCAGGAGCAGATGGACGATCTTGCCGATCCTCCGCCATCGGAATGAGCGATACCGACTACAGGCGCTTTCTTGAAAGTGATCGCTGCCATGAAGAATGCGGCGTCTTCGGCATAGCGCGCCATCCTGATGCTGCGGCACTGACTGCGCTGGGTCTTCACGCCCTTCAGCACAGGGGACAGGAAGCCGCCGGTATTCTTGCTTATGATGGCCACGGCGGATTTCATGCCGAACGGCGGCTTGGCCTTGTCGGCGATAATTTCTCCAAAGCCTCTGTTATTGAACGGCTGCAAGGGCATAGCGCCATCGGCCACAACCGCTATTCAACAACAGGCGAAACCAGCCTGCGCAATGTGCAGCCCATGTTTGCCGAGTTGAATTCAGGCGGGTTTGGCGTCTGCCATAATGGCAATCTCACCAATGCCCTGACATTACGCCGTGAACTGATTGCGGACGGCGCCATCATGCAGTCCTCATCCGACACGGAGGTCATTCTGCATCTCGTCGCCCGCTCAACACAAAAGCGTTTTCTCGACAAGCTGACCGATGCGCTGGCAAAAATTGAAGGCGCCTATGCACTGATCGGCCTCACCAACAAAAAGCTGATCGGTGCACGGGACCCCTATGGCATTCGCCCGCTCGTTCTTGGTGATCTGAACGGCGCGCCGGTGCTGGCATCAGAGACATGCGCGCTCGACATGATTGGCGCAAAATTTGTCCGTGAAATCGAAAACGGAGAAATTGTCGTTTTCAATGAAAGCGGCGCAATGCAATCTCTAAAGCCGTTCAAAGCACAACCACTCAGACCCGACATTTTTGAATATGTCTATTTCGCACGGCCAGACTCCGTGGTTGGTGGAAAAAGCATCTACGAAGTGCGCAAAGCGCTCGGGCGAGAGCTCGCGCGCGAGATGAAGACAGACGCCGATGTCATTGTTCCTGTTCCAGATTCAGGCGTTCCTGCCGCAATCGGCTACGCGCAGGAAAGCGGTATCCCATTTGAATTGGGGATCATCCGCAACCATTATATTGGCCGTACATTCATCGAGCCAACCCAGCAGATCCGCCAGCTTGGCGTAAAATTAAAACACTCGGCCAATCGTTCGCAGGTTGAAGGCAAACGGGTGGTCCTGATCGACGACAGCCTTGTGCGCGGCACGACATCGGTGAAAATTGTTCAGATGATGCGCGAGGCCGGTGCTGCAGAAGTGCATTTGCGGCTGGCCGCGCCGCCGATCATGCATCCCGATTTTTACGGGATCGATACGCCGGACCGCGACAAGCTTCTTGCCGCGACGCATACGATGGAAGAAATGCGCCGCTTCATTAATGCCGACAGCCTCGGCTTTTTATCGATCGATGGCCTGTACCGGGCAATGGGCGAGCAAGGTCGCAATACCGCCTCGCCGCAATATACAGACCATTGTTTTACGGGCGATTACCCAACCCCGCTGCGCGATGCGGGCGCCGACAGAAACGGCACACGAGAAGCGCGCCGCCTCGCTTTGGTAGGAGAAGCCGGCTAATTTGCCGGCTAAAAATTATGATTGATCTGACTGGTAAAATTGCCCTTGTCACGGGCGCTTCACGCGGTATCGGCTATTCTGCCGCGCTTGGCCTTGCAAAAGCGGGCGCTCATATTGTTGCATTGGCGCGCACCACGGGCGGACTGCAGGATCTTGACGATGAAATATTCAAAGCCACCAACGCACATGCCACGCTCGTTCCTGTTGATGTAACCGATTATGACGCACTCGACCGGCTTGGGGCTGCACTGTTCGAACGCTATGGCAGACTGGACATCTTGCTCGCCAATGCGGGCGCCATCCACGCGTTGATGCCTCTGGGTCATTTACGCCCGAAAGACTTCGACAAAATCATTGCCACCAATCTCACAGCCAACTGGAGACTTCTGCGCGCGATGGGCCCACTTCTTCGCGCCGCGGGCTCCGCCGGTGTTTTCGTGATCTCAGACGCGCAAGCGCAAAACCCAAGCGCTTTTTATTCTGCTTATGCGGCGTCTAAAGCTGGCCTTGAGGCTCTGGCCAAAAGTTATGCTGCTGAAATGGCACACACAAACATCATGGTGGAGATCATCGATCCCGGCCCAACTGACACAAGCCTTCGCCGCCAGGTCTTTCCGGGCACAGACGGTGAAAAAAAGCCGAGCGAGCAGTTGCTGATGCCGTATTTGCTTACGTTGGCAGAAAGAGAACTACGCACACGCCACGCATAATGCGCAATTGTTTTACTAGACAAACAAATTACCTAATCTTCCGCGCCCGTCCCTCGAACGGATTTTTCTTACCGCGTAGAAAAAAGCGGATCGGAATGCTTTTCATATCAAAGGCTTCCGACAACGAGTTCACCAGATATCTGCGATAGCTTTCCGGCACTTCGGACACGCGTGTTCCAAAACAGGCAAAGCTTGGCGGGCGCTGTGCCACCTGCGTTACATAATTTAATTTTAAACGACGGCCTGAGACAGCTGGTGGCGGGTTTTTTGAGCTTGCACCTTCGAACCATTTGTTGAGCTGCGATGTCGAGACGCGGCGCGACCACACATTGTAAAGTTCAAACGCCGTTTTCATCATACGCTCGACGCCCTGCCCGGTAATCCCTGACAATGTGACGATCTGCAAATCCTTGATCTGAGGCAATAGCCGCGTGGTCGCTTCTTCAATGGCCTTGCGGCGCGCCGGACCGTTTTCAATCATGTCCCATTTATTGACACCAAGAATAAGAACGCGACCTTCCTGCACAACCATATCGGCAAGTTGAAGGTCCTGTTTGTCCAGCGGGCTCTCAACATCGGTGAGCAGGACAACCACATGCGCAAACCGGATTGCGCGCAGACCATCTGAAACGGCAAGCTTTTCAAGCTTGTCCTGCACGCGGGCGCGGCGGCGAATACCTGCCGTATCAAAAAGTTTGACGGGTTTGTCCTGCCATTTCCATTCAATCGTAATTGCATCGCGGGTGATGCCTGCTTCCGGGCCTGTCAGTAATCTGTCTTCGCCGATCAAGTGATTGATGAGTGTCGATTTGCCGGCATTTGGTCTGCCGATAATGGCCATTCGCAACGGCCCGCCGTCTTCAACGTCAGGTTCATCGGCAAAGACCGTATCTTCGGCAGCTTCGGGAAAATGCTCAACCAATGCCTGATACAGGCTGGTAAGACCCTCGCCATGCTCGGCCGAGATCATGACGGGATCGCCAAGCCCAAGCGCATAGGCGTCGAACGCGTTGTCACGCCCGACTTTGCCTTCCGTTTTATTGGCAAGCAGCACAACAGGTTTGTTAAACCTGCGCAGAACGGCTGCAAATTTTTCGTCTAACGGTGTCAGGCCCGCACGGGCATCAATGGTAAAAAGCACCACGTCGGCATTGCGCACGGCCTCTTCCGTTTGCGCACGCATGCGCCCCGCAAGGCTTTCTTTCGTCGCGTCTTCAAAACCGGCCGTATCGACAATGCGGAACTTGAGACCGCCAAGATCAGCGTCGCCTTCGCGCCGGTCGCGCGTGACGCCGGGCTGGTCATCGACCAGCGCCAGTTTTTTGCCAACAAGGCGATTAAAAAGCGTGGACTTGCCGACATTCGGGCGTCCGACAATGGCTGCTGTAAAAGTCATTATTGTAATGCAATCAATCCGCCGCTTTGCGTTGCGACGATAATCTTGCCACCAGCGGCAATCGGTGAAAGGGCTACCCCTTGTTTAAGGTCTTTTTGAGCAATGCCAAGCCCTGTCGAGGCATCAACGCCTGCAAGTTTGCCTGTGCTTGAACCCAGCCAAAGCGTATTGCCTGCAAGAACAGGCCCCATCCACACCGTGCGGCCTTTGTCTTTTGGCAGGCTGACGGCAAAACGTACCGCCCCTGTTGCTGTATCAAGCGCATAGATTTCGCCGCTCAACGTCAGAACAAAGACGCCATTTCCAGCGACGACGGGCGTGCTTGCGGTCGGTATGTTTTTTTCCCACAACTTGCGCCCGGTTTCGATATCAACGGCAACGAAGCGTCCAGAGAGGCTTCCCGCATAAACCGTTTTACCATTCATGACCGGCCGTGCCGCCACATCTGACAAAACAGACACGCCGGAAACTTCGTTGGGATTGATCAGAGAGCCTGACCACAATGGCGCGCCCGTTTCAGCATTGATGCCAAACAGTTCACCCGAGGCGAAAGGGACAACAACAAGTTTGCCGCGAATAGCCGGCGAAGTTGCTGCCGCCAATCCACCTAAGCCGGCTAAACCGGTGTAACGCCACAGCTCTTTGCCATCGAGTGAGGAATAAGCGCTGACAACGCCGCCTGTGCTGACCGAAATGATGCGCCCGTCATCGACGGTGGGCGCGCTGCGTGGTGGCTCTGCTAGGTCTTTGCTCCAGAGCACGCGCCCTGTTGCAAGGTCGAGCGCCATTAGAAGGCGCAAGCTGCTAATCGCGTAGACATTTAAACCGTCGCTGGCGATACCGCCGCCCGGTGCGCTTGCACCTTCGCCCTTGGCAAGCGCTGCCGACCAGACGCGAAGGCCGCTGGTCAAATCGAAGGCAGTGACGCGGCGCGGACTGTAGATGAGAACTTTACCGCCAGCGATCAATGGTGAAGAGGAAATGCGCTCCGAAGCTGAAGCGCCCGAAATGCTCCATGCTGTCTGCGTTCCTGATGCGATAGCGACATTCGGCGGCGCATTGGTCGCGGGACCGCCGGGATTAAGCCAGTCGGCGATGGGCACAGGTGGCGGCACCGCAACCGGCTGAATATGCGACGCATCCGGCGCGCGCAGCGCCTCATCTTGTTCAAGCGCGGGACGACGCACACCGGGCAAAGGCGCTTCATGCTTGGCAAAAGGATTAATGGCATTGAGAAAATCCTCCTGCGCCAACGCATTGGAGGGGCAAATGCCCGTCAAAAGTCCTGCCGCTATCAGGCAAGTGCATTTTAAGGCGGCAGTCATGCCTATTTGGACTGCGGTGCAGCAGGCGGTGTGGGCGCGGCCTGCATAGGCGCGGCCGGAACTGAGGCCGTTGGCTTGTCGTCCGATGTCTGGCTCAGCCTTGCTTTTTCAAGTGTCATTCCATCAGCGGCAAGAAGCGCAATCATCATCTGGCCACGCGAGCGCGCACCGGCCGGAACTGACTGGTCGGTGACAAGCTGCTCAAAATAGCGCGCCGAAGCGGCAAGATTGCCTTTTTTGTAGGAGGCAAGACCGAGAAGTTCACGCGCACTGTGGCGGTAGCTGTTGTCTGGTGCCGCTAGCGCCTGAATACGGCTTTCAACACCATTATAATCTTCAATTTGCAGCGCCAAAAAGCCAGAACGCAGGCGTGCCATATCGCGAAGAGGTGCTAAAATCGCGCTGTCATTGGCAAGCGTGTCAAAAGATCCAAGCGCCTCTTTCGGCTGGCCGAGCCGTGCCTGATCTGCCGCCAGACGAAATTTTGCAAGCGTGGCTGTTCCTGCCGAACCATTGCCGGATAAAGCGGCAAGGTCTTTCGAAATATCGGCAGATGGCGCAACATCGCTTCGCTCGATAACGGCAAACAGACGATCACCGGCAGAAGCGCGCTGCGTGTCCTGCCATTTCTGGTAGCTGCGCCAGCCTGCAAAAACACCGGCGAGAACAATGGCGGCAACGGCAATGACAGTTCCATAGCGTTTCCAGAACGCAGCCGCGCGATCGCGGCGCAGATCTTCGTCGACTTCTTTAAAAATCAGGTCGGACATAGGTGTTTTCCGTTCGTGCCGTTTTAAGTGAACTCTAGCTCATAAAGCGTTGTTGGCGCTTATGCAATCAATAGGGGCTGACGCCGATCAAGGCGAGATGAAGGCCGTGAAGCATGGTAATGTAAATCGAAAGACCTATCAAAATTGACAGCATGTCATTGCGGATGGCGACCGTGCGATCAAGCGGTGGCAGAGGCGCATTGCGTTTCTTGGCAAGTATGCGCAGCACAACCGCCCATGCCAGAAAGCTGCCAAACAGAACCAGTGCTCCAAGGTCGCCATTGGCGCACAAATGTGCAAGAGCCCATAATTTGATGGCAACCAACATCGGGTATTTCAGCCGGTATTTGATCCAGCCACGAAAAAAAGCAGCCGAAATCAGAATAAAAACCGGCAAATTTAGCAAAAGCGCCAAATGCTTGAGTGCCAAAGGCGGCTGCCAAAGCGGCGTGTAACCGTTGAGCCTGTAAAGATGGAAGCCGTACACGATCAGGACGAACCCGAGCAGTGACACCAGCCCATGCACAAGACGGATGCGCTTGTCTCGAGCACTCAGCTCGCTGCGGCTTTTAAAGTTTTTTCTGACGATAAAAACATGAACCGCAAAAAAAATGATCAGGCCTGCGACTAGAACCAGCATGTCATTCCCATTCAATCGTGCCGGGAGGCTTTGATGTTATATCGTAGCAAACCCTGTTAATACCCTGAACCTCATTGATAATCCGCGTCGAAACGTCGGCAAGGAATTTCATGTCATAGGGATAAAAATCAGCGGTCATTCCGTCAACCGAAGTGACAGCGCGCAGCGCGCAGACAAACTCATATGTGCGCTCATCTCCCATGACACCAACGGTGCGCACGGGTAGCAGCACGGCAAAGGCCTGCCATATCGTGTCATACAATCCGGCACGTCGAATTTCCTGCAGGTAGATGGTATCCGCCTTGCGAAGAATATCCAGCTTGTCCTTTGTCACTTCACCCGGGCAACGAATGGCCAGACCCGGCCCCGGAAACGGGTGACGGCCAACAAAGCTTTCCGGAAGGCCAAGCGTGCGCCCCAAAACCCGCACCTCGTCTTTGAAAAGCTCGCGCAGTGGCTCCACAAGTTTCAGCTTCATGTGTTCCGGCAGCCCGCCGACATTGTGGTGGGATTTGATGGTGACCGAAGGACCACCCGTAAACGAAACGCTTTCAATAACGTCTGGATAGAGCGTTCCTTGCGCCAAAAAGCCGACATTTTCGATCTTTTTGGCCTCTTCATCAAAAACCTCGATAAACAGCCGGCCTATGGTTTTGCGCTTTTGCTCTGGGTCTTCGACGCCTTTGAGCGCGGTCAGGAACATGTCCTGGGCCTCAACATGGATCAGCGGAATGTTGTAATGGTTGCGAAACAGGCTGACGACCTGATCGGCTTCGCCCTCACGCATCAGGCCGTGGTCGACAAAAACGCAAGTCAGCTGATCGCCGATTGCTTCATGAATCAAAATGGCGGCCACCGAGGAATCGACGCCGCCTGACAGTCCGCAAATCACACGCTCCGAACCAACTTTGCGGCGTATGTCGTCGATTGCCCCTTGTCGAAACTCCGACATTGTCCAATCGCCCTCTAAGCCGGCAATTTTCGTAATAAAATTGCCGATAAGCCTAGCGCCGTCCGGCGTATGCACCACTTCAGGATGAAACTGAACACCGTAGATTTTGCGCGCCGGATCGCCAATGACCGCGAGCGGCGCATTGGTGGAGGTTGCAAAGACGCTAAAACCCTTCGGGAGCTCGGTGACCTTGTCGCCGTGGCTCATCCAGACCGGATATGACCCGGCTTTGTCCCACAAACCCTCAAACAGCGGGCATTCGGCTGTAATGGTAAGGTTGGCACGGCCAAATTCGCGCACAGCGCCTTTGTTGACCTTGCCGCCAAGCTGCTCGGCAAGCGCCTGCTGGCCGTAACAAATGCCTAAAATCGGCAGGCCCGAGTTCAGGATATTTTCAGGGATGCGCGGCGTATCATTTTTGATGACCGAGGCAGGCCCGCCTGACAATATGACCGCTTTGGGCACCAGCTTGGTGAAAGCCTCGCCCGCTTTGTTAAAAGGAATAACTTCGCAGTACACACCAGCCTCGCGCACACGCCGCGCAATCAGCTGTGTTACCTGGCTGCCAAAATCAACGATGAGAACAACAGTGTTATGTTTCATTGCGAAGTCGAGTTGTCATCGTCGCATCGTGACAGGATTTCAGTTGGAAACCGCTCATGCAAACGCTTACAACCATAGGCCTGCACCTGCGGCGGCATAACATCATGAAGGCCAAGCCCCACCTCGCCGAAAGGCGTGGTTTCGTAATTCACGAAATAATAATAACGGCCAAGGACAATGACAGCGAGAATAGCAATAAACATCAAAATCTGTTTAACAAAACTCATCTGCGAACCCTCCCGCCTGATACACTGCTTGCAATCTTTATAGCTGCATCCGGCGCCGAGCAGCAAGTCAAGCTTTGCGCTTCAAACAGGCTATATAGAAACCGTCGGTTTTGGATGTGGATGGCGAAAGGCAAAGGCCGACCCCGCCTTCAACTGGCTGGTGCGGCAGCGGCGCTGTAAATAATTGGCTCCATCTTTCCGCCATGTCAATTTCATCGAAATTGTGACCCGTTTCAGATTTCAAAAATGCAGCAACACGCTGTTCGTTTTCTTCGGGCAATAAGGAGCAGGTGATATAGGCTAGCTGTCCGCCGGCTTTGACGAACGCAGCGCCTTTTTCAAGAATCATCGTCTGCTCTTGCACACGATTTGCCAGTGTTTCGGTATTTAATTTCCATTTGTTATCGGGCCGCCGCCGCCATGCGCCTGTTCCTGTGCAGGGGACATCAAGAACAACTTTATCAAAACGCATCGCTTCCTTTTCAACTTCATCGATGCGCTTGACCTGAACATTACGTGCCTGCGCGCGCTTCAGCCGTTCATAAATTTTCGCAAGGCGATGCGGGTCGTTATCGGTTGCGATAATCTGGCCTTTGTTGTCCATCTGGACACTGAGGCCAAGTGTCTTGCCGCCAGCGCCTGCGCAATAATCAAGAACCTGATCTGTGCGCCATGCATCGATTAATTTGCAGACAATCTGCGACCCTTCGTCCTGAAGTTCAAACAGACCGCGCAAATACGCATCATCCGTTTCAACCGACGGGCTGCGCTGGTCGGTCGCACCATAGGGAATGCGCAATCCATCTGGCGCAACCGGACATGTGACAGCCTTGAAGCGTTCAAGTTTCGGAACAAGTTTATCGCGCGTGCTGCGAAGTGCATTGACACGGATATCGATTGGCGCGCGCTCGGCAAGAGCCTGCCCCAGCGCAATATTGTCACTGCGTGAATAGATTTTACCCAACGCGTCAAAAATCCATTGCTGTTGAAATGCCTGGATATGATCAGGCGCAGCTGAAAAACCTGCGTTCAGACGCTGCCATTCTTCATCGCTCAGCGGCGATGGCGAGTGTGCGTCCCCTGTACACATCTGTTTTAGGTTCTCAGCTGTCGACCAGAATTTTGCGAACAGCGATAGAACCAGCGCACGCCCGTTTTCGTTTTGCATCAGCCATGCCAGCGAGCCTTTGCGGCGGACAACATCGAACACAAGATTTCCAATAACAGTCCTGTCACCCGACCCGGCAAATCGGTGCGCCTTGCCCCAGTCTTTCAAAGCGCTGGCGATGGGTTTATGACGCGCTGAAATGTCGTCGAGAATTTCGATGGCGGCCGAAAGCCGTGCGGCAGGTGTCATGACAGTCTGTAATTCGGGCTTTCGCGCGTGATTGTCACATCATGCACATGGCTTTCACGCAAAGAGGCAGAAGAAATTTTTGAAAAGCGTGCCTTGTCGGTAAAATCGCTCAGTGTAGCGGCGCCCGTATAACCCATTGCCGCACGAAGCCCGCCCGACAACTGGTGCAAAACGCCCGACACAGGCCCTTTATACGGCACCTGTCCTTCAACACCTTCCGGAACAAGTTTTAACGCCTCGCGTACATCGCCTTGAAAGTAACGATCTGCGGAGCCTTCTGCCATTGCACCAACCGAGCCCATGCCGCGATAGGATTTATAACTGCGACCTTGGTGTAAAAAGACCTCGCCCGGCGCTTCTTCCGTTCCTGCAAGAAGCGAGCCGATCATCGCTATATCTGCGCCAGCAGCGAGTGCCTTTGCAAGATCGCCCGAATATTTAATGCCGCCATCGGCAATGACAGTTGCGCCGGATTTTTTAACGGCCTCGACAACTTCTAATATGGCAGAAAGCTGCGGCACACCGACGCCCGCAACCATGCGTGTGGTGCAAATTGACCCTGGTCCAATTCCAACCTTGATTGCATCAGCGCCAGCATCAATCAGTGCTTTTGCGCCTTCACCTGTTCCGACATTTCCGGCCGCAATCTGAACATGCGGCGCATGTTTTTTAATCTGGCTCACTGCCTCAATCACACGCTGCGAATGGCCATGCGCGGTGTCTACAACCAGCAGGTCAACCCCCGCCTCGATAAGACGTAATGAACGCTCAAAACCCTGCTCCCCGACCGTTGTTGCGGCGCCGACACGAAGACGCCCCTGTTCATCCTTCGAACTGTGCGGATGCAGCCGCGCTTTCTCAATATCTTTGACTGTCATCAGGCCAACGCAATTGCCATGCTCGTCAACTACAAGCAGTTTTTCGATGCGGCGTTTGTGAAGAAGGGTTTTGGCATGGTCCTGTGTCACGCCGGATGAAACGGTGACAAGATTGTCTTTTGTCATCAGCTCGCCGACAGGTTGTGCCGGATCGGCGGCAAAGCGCACGTCGCGGTTTGTCAAAATACCAAGAAGACGGCTGGCGATCGTACCGCCTTTTTCGGTGACAGGCAGACCTGAAATTCCGTGCCTGCGCATCAGGTCCAAAGCTTGCGCCAATGTCGCGTCGGGACGGATTGTTACAGGCGAGCTGACAATTCCGGATTCATAGCGTTTGACGCGTGCGACTTCTTCCGCCTGCACGTCGATTGAAAGATTGCGGTGAATAATACCAAGCCCACCTTCCTGTGCCATTGAAATGGCAAGGCGTGCTTCGGTGACGGTGTCCATCGCCGCCGAAATAATCGGCATTTTGAGGGTTATGGCTTTGGTCAGGCGTGCGGTAATATCGGCATCACTTGGCAAAACCGACGAGGCACCGGGGCGCAAAAGAACATCATCAAAAGTAAGAGATTCTTGCCCGAACGGGCCTTCAAAAAACGCAGCCATGCCAACTCCTTAACCGATCAGTTGGCAACAGGTCTTAGCACGCGTTAAAGCTCTTAGCTAGTCTGGTCGGGCGCATGTCCGCGAAAGCCTGTGGCAACGAAATAGACTTCTGCGCTCTCCGCGCGGCTTGCAGGAGGTTTAACGTGTTTAACGTTTGCAAAGTCTTTTTTCAAACGCTGCATCAGCTCGGATCCGGCGCCGCCCTGAAACACTTTGCAAATGAATGTGCCCCCCGGCTTTAAAATTTCTGTTGCAAAGACAGCCGCCTCGTCGACGACAGCCATAATGCGAAGATGGTCTGTGCGTTTGTGGCCTGTCGTGTTGGGAGCAATGTCGGACAGGACAACATCGGCTTTATCGCCAAGCGCTTCAAAAAGCTTTTGCGGCGTGTCGTGTGCCAGAAAGTCCATTTCGAAAATTTGAACGCCAGGTATGGGATCGATGGGTAGAAGGTCGATGGCGACAAGCCGTCCTGTTTCACCAAGCTTGGCCAAAGCCACTTGGCACCAGCCGCCCGGCGCTGCACCAAGATCGAGCACTTTCTGGCCGCGTTTCAAGATATGAAACCGCTCGTCCATTTCCAAAAGCTTGTAGGCTGCCCTTGAGCGATAACCTTCTTTCTGGGCTTTCAGCACATAAGGGTCATTTAGCTGCCTGTTAAGCCAACGTGTGGAAGATTCACGCCTTCCTCGTGCTGTTTTTATTCTTTTCATAATTTACAGGTATATCTACATTGATTTTATGGTTGAGAAACCTTGTGGCAACAATAAAGGCACAGTTCAATGGTTAATGCATTTTTAAATTTCGCAAAAGACCGCCGCGGCAATGTGATTGTTATGTTTGCCCTGCTTTTACCTATTTTGTTGCTGGTCATTGGTGGCAGTATCGAGTTTGGAAAAAACGGTAATGTACAGGCCAAAATGCAGGATATTGCCAACTCCGCATCGCTTGCCGGCATGTCGCCAAAAGATATCACGGATGAGGAGCGTACCCAACTTGCAAAAAATTATATCAATGCGTCCTACATAAATGGCGAGTTCAACGAAAATTTTGACAATAATAACGATGTAACAATTACAAGCTCTGATGCAATTGTCACAGTCGAGATCAAGGGCAAAACAGCACCAATGTTTGCTTTTCTTGGGCGTGATGACATTCCTGTCGCCATTAAAAGCACCGCTATTCCAAACGTAAAAGAAATCCCAGCAGCCGTTGATGTTGTGGTTGGAATGGATGGAGGGTGTGGCAATGAGGATTGGCATCGCAAACTTGAATCTCAAAGCAATTCCGTTCAAAATCTGATGCAGAGCCTTCGTAGCCGTCAAAACGGGCGCGATCTTATTTACGCGTCAGCTATATGGAGCGGCGCTGATATGGGCGGAAACAACTCCTCATGGGACTCACCAAACTTAACAAACAATTTAGAAGGAATTTTTTCACGCATTCATCGTCCGTTTCAAAACGCACATGGCGGGACGAGCATGCCAAATGTTCTTCAAGAAATGTTCAGCTCTAAAAATGGCTATTTTAATGATGGGCGCGAGCAAAGCCTTCAAGACAAGAAATACCGTATTGGTATAATTTTTCAAGGTGCGCATCATGAATACCAAGGATTAGATGACACGACTACAAATTATTGTTCGGGATGGGCCCAGTCACAATTCGATGGTTTTTATGTTTTCCTCATCGATGGGCCGCAAAATAAAAACAATCCCTGTAGCAGAAATAAAGCAACAACATTTCCAGATGGTGGGCCCTATGCGACAATACAAACCTGCCAGAAGCCGATGGCTGGTATTAATTATCCCGCAATGACACGAGGTGGGACATCAGATATACAAAACAGAATGGATACCCTAGCTGCAGAAATCACCAATTTAAAAGTGACTGTCCGCGCCGGCGCGCGCATTACGGAATAATTAGTGCGTCTTGCCTGATCCGCGCTTCATGCGCATATCGCCCGCACGAACACCCGGCGCGTTGATGTCGGTCAGCTCATAGCCATCTTCGCGCATCATCTCAATCAGCAGGCCTTCGCGCAAACCCCTGTCGGCAACGCGCACCCGCTTTGTCGGAAAGGCATTACGAATGGCTTCAAAAATGGCGCAGCCTGCAATGACAAGATCGGCGCGTTCACGGCCGATACAAGGATTGTTCATCCGCTCTTCCAGCGTCAAAAGCAGCAATTCCTCAATGACGGCGGCAACCTCTTGATCCTTCATCCACAACCCGTCGACGCGGCGCCTGTCATACCGCCGCAGACCCAGATGAAGCCCGGCAACTGTCGTCACTGTTCCTGATGTGCCAAGAAGGTGAAAATTTTGATGAAGCGACAGTTGAGCGATTTTTTCACGCTCCGGAAATGTGTCAAGCGCACTTGCAACCTTTTCGACCATTTCCGCGAACAGCTCCTGGCTGATATGCGTGCCGCCATATTTTTCTGCCAGTGTGACCACACCAAACGGCAGCGATGCCCAGCTGACCATTTTCGGGCGTTGGCCCTTTTCGCGTGACATGTAGGCAAGCTCGGTTGACCCGCCACCAATGTCGAAGATGACCGCCGCGTCTGCCTTGGGGTCTATCAAAAGCTCACACCCCGTAACGGCGAGCCTTGCCTCTGTTTCGCGGTCGACAACATCAAGGACAAGACCAAGCTCGTCCCTCACCATTTTAAGAAATTCTGCACCATTTTCGGCAGAGCGGCAGGCTTCCGTTGCAATTAGACGGCAACGACTGACATGGGCCAGCGCCATCTTTTCCTGACAAATACGCAAGGCTGAAAGTGCGCGGTGCATCGCCCCTTCAGACATGCGTCCGTCAGTTGCCAAACCTTCGCCAAGGCGCACGATGCGCGAGAATGTATCGATCACGCGAAAGCCCGGCGGATCAGCGACGGCAACAAGAAGGCGGCAATTGTTTGTGCCTAGATCGAGAGTGGCATAAACCTGCGATTTTTTAGCCTGAACAATATCAGGCTCGTCCGTTGTCTCAGCAAGACTTTGCAAATCCCTCATATTGTTATCGTTCTCGTTCATTTAAGGGACCATGCACCAAATTAAGTGCAAGCATAAGCCAAGGCGAGTTGAAAACCAAATTTGCCCTTTGTTCCGGGTCTTTACAAACTCTTCAGCGGCTTGACATATGTTGGCAATCGCGGGCTTATGGCCTCATGTCTCGGCTGATGGGGGATCGTCTAACGGTAGGACTGCAGACTCTGACTCTGCCTGTCTAGGTTCGAATCCTAGTCCCCCAGCCATTTTTGCCGGCCGCGTAGCGGACAAAACAGTCCTGTGAACTGTTTTGAGGCAAAAATGCCAAGGCGTTTCACGCCGCGGCAGATTTTCAGATGTTTATTTTGCGCCTAGCCCCAAAGCTTCGACCATGATCTGGAACACATTTGTATTGTCCAAATGGCCATGCACCTTGTCAGAGCCGGGGCCGATTGCGGTCAAGACGACATCATCACCGGAATGGACTTCAGCGCCGGATGTTTTTGGCAAAATGCCTTCGCGAAACATAGCGCCCGGTTGGTCCTTGTAATCAGGGTTGGCCGAATAGGTGTGGCCATTGCCGTCTTCGACAGTTGGCTTGAAAGGCTTGTCGAGCTTCGGGCGGAAGGTCTCGTAATAATCAGGTGTTGCTGCGGAAAAAATAGCAATCCGCTTGCTGACATCAACGCGCGGCGGGTAGCCGTCTTTGTCGGGTGCACCATAATTGGGCAAGCCTGCCTCTTCATAAGTGCCGACATGCTCGCGCATGGCTGTCACTGGTTCTTTACTCATGTCGTCATTAATTGTGCCAACAAGTGAAACAGGATGGCCATGATCGGCAACGACGAGGATTAGCGTTTCATTGCCGTTTTTAGCCGACCATTCCTTTGCAAGCTTCACCGCATTATCGAGCATGATCGTGTCATACACCGCGCGCTCCATATCAAGCGTATGTGTATATTTATCGATCAGACCGGCTTCGGCCAGAAGCACGAAACCCTTGTCGTTTTTCGATAATATATCGAGAGACGTTTGAAGCTTTTGCGTCAGGTCCGGCTGATCTGGATACTCCTTGACGCTTCCGGTTTTCAGGAATTTTCGATCCAGTGCGCCATCCATATTTCCGGCGGCAAAAAGACCAAGTAGCATTTTCTGGCTATTGGCATTCGCAAGCTCAGCTGCCGTTTGCACAACCGTGTAACCTGCCTGTTTGAACTTTTCCAGCTCATCAATATCGTCTTTGCGTTTGGAGTCTGCGACCGATTGCGGCTGAAAGCGCACCATACCGCCGCCCATCACGACATCGGGTTTGAGAGCCAGTAACTCTTCGAGAAGATGGCTGGCCTCTGAACGGTCGCTGCTATGGCCATACATTGCCGCAGGCGTTGCATCCGTCACTTCAGCGTCCGTAATTATGCCCACGCTCAGGCCTTTGCGTTTGGCAATGCTTCCCAGCGTTTCCATTTTCGGGTTGTCGAACGGGTCTTTGGTATCGTCTTCAAAAACACCGAGCGCGCTGACAGGCGCTTTGGCACCTGTGGTGTAAGCGGTCGCGGTGTTTGCAGAATCTGTTGAGATGGAATTTGCCGCAAGCGTCGACACCAATGCCATGCCTGGCATTTCGTCCATCGCCAATTCGCCCGCTAGCTTTCCCCCGGTAATACCTTTGCTCAAAATACGCGCGGCAGTGCGGTGCGCCATTGACATGCCGTCACCGATAAACAGAATAACATTTTTTGCTTTGTGCTCGCTTGCAGCGAACACAGTCCATACCGCGTTGGTTTTTTTGCCGTTGTCATCGACCTCCAGCGTGTAAGTGCCAGCATCACTCAAGCTGACATCACGCCAGATGAAACGTGATCTGTCCTGTGTATCGCCTTTGTCGCTTTGCTCTGGCTTCTTGCCAAACACATCGGCCAGCGGTTTCCCATTGAGCGTTGCTTTCAATACTGTGCTTGGCAGAACATGATCGAATTGAAGCTCGACGTCGAAATGCGCACCATTCAAAATAACCGAGCGGTTGATAGGCGAAATGGTTTGCGCGCACAATGGCGCACTCAAAACGGACAAAACGGCGATAATTGATAAGCGCATGACAACTCCCATTCAGACACCTTAAGCCAGCAGCCTATGACAGTTTTAAGTCAAATGGCACGAGGCGGCGAATTGAAAATTGCCTGCTATCGAAAACCTGTGTAAAAGCGAGGTTTGCAGGCCTTCACAAATCTGATTCTGGCTGATATGACAGTCCGTCCGCTTATCGGATATTCCTTGGTAGCTCAGCGGTAGAGCAATCGACTGTTAATCGATTGGTCGTAGGTTCGATCCCTACCCAAGGAGCCAAAACTTTAAACCTCGCTATCACCTCTGAGAGCTTGCGGTTTACACTGAATTGACCTCCTAAAAATTAGCGCTTAAAGCAGCGGCATGCTTTCTTTGATCGCGCGCCGTATCTTTGTAATACTTTTTGCCTACGCTTTTTTTATGATCGGCGTGGTTGGCACAAACGCGCAAGCGCGCATGGCGGCACAGCATGTCACGCTCGCGAGCCTTGGTGTCCTCTGCGCGCCCGATGGCACCGCTTCACCAGCAAACGATCCGCAAAACAACAATGACAAGCACGACACATGTTGTGTGACGGGCGGCCTTTGTTCAATCGGTGTTGGTGTTGCAGACCTTCCTAAGACGAGCGCCCTGCCTCAACCTGGCGTGTTCTACACGATTGCTTGCTTGCGTTTATTTATTTCAGACAATTCAGTTTCATATAAAAGACTGGCGCCTCCAGCACGTGCACCCCCTGAGCGGGTCTAAATCTTTTTGATCACAAATTTTCAAGCTTTAAGATGATCGCCCAAGCAACGTATTTACGTTGAGCAAACACACTTAAATGCCGTGAAATATGTGTAACCCAACAGCTTTTATTTTCGCAGACAACTGGATTGAAACAATGAAAAAACTTAACTTGGCCTTCTCAGCTTTGATGCTCTCAATTTGTGCTGCTCACGCGCATGAGGCAACGCTTGGCAATATCACCGTTAGCGCGCCATGGGCTTTGCCTGCACAAAAAGGCAATGACGTTGGCGCTGCTTACATTACGATTAAAAATGCAGGAACATTGCCTGACAGGCTTGTTTCAATCTCATCGCCTGTTGCAACGCACGCAGAGTTTCACGACATGACAACGGAAGGCACCGTCATGAAGATGCGGCCTTTAAAAAATGGCATTGTTATTCCTGCTGGAACAACAGTTCAGCTTAAATCAGGTGGAATGCACATCATGTTCATTGGGCTCAAAGACGCATTGGTTGAAGGTAAGGATTTTCCAACCACGCTGACTTTTGAGAAAGCAGGACAACTCAATTTTAATTTTCACGTCAAAACAAATGGAGGCGCTAGCAGTCATGCCTCGCACTAAAATAAAATGGCATCGAAAACTGGGTATTGGATTTGCGCTTGCTGGCGTGGTTTCTTTGAGTTTATTTGCAGTTCTGCATTTGGAAAAAGCCAGTGCGCCGATGACACCTTTCGACGGTATTGGCGGCAAGTTCAGCTTAACAAATCAGGACGGGCTGCCTGTTACGGATGAAACCTACAAAGGCAAGCCGACGCTTACTTTTTTTGGTTTTACTCACTGCCCTGAAGTATGTCCTACAACACTTTATGATCTGTCGGCTCAATTGAAAGAATTAGGGAACGAGGCAGATAAGCTCAACGTCATTTTTGTGACTGTCGACCCTGAGCGCGATACTCAAGCCTCTTTAAAAGACTATCTCAAAGCTTTCGACCCGCACCTGACGGCGCTGACAGGAACACACTCACAAATCGATACAATCGTAAAAGCGTTTCACGTTTACGCAAAAAAAATTCCTCTCGACGGTGGCGGTTACACGATGGACCACACGGCATCAATTTTTGCCGCAGATAGACAAGGCAGGGTTGTAATGTTGATGGGCTACCAAGAAGCACCCGAAATGGTGCGCGCCAAACTGCGCCGTTTGCTGGACATGACATAGAACACGATAATGTCGACAGAGATAACAAAACCCAACGCGCTTTAATTACATGCTTTTGCGCAGGCCCATTTTTGTTTAAATATACAATTTAATCCGCACATCCTAATTCCAGCGACGATGCCTTGCTTAACGCTTCATTAAGCATAAAGGCCTGAAAGTAAACTTTGAGGTCGCTGCGATATGCGCATCAACAAAGTATTTGTCATTTTTCTGGCTGCCGTCAGCATAACGGGTCTTTCCGGTTGCAAAACCACGCAGGAAGCCCGCCATGAAAGCTTTTGCGAAAACCAGAAACTTCTGTGTCTCGTCGCGGGTGGAGTGATTGTCGGCACAATTGCCTCACTAAACAGCGCCGATAGTAGCAATCAAAGCGCAGACGGCAGCGTAGGACCTCTACATTGTCATATAAACTGTATGCCCATTTCCGATATGCGCTTGAAGAAAAATATCCATTTCATTGGAACGGCTGAGAACGGTTTGAAATTTTACAGTTTCAGATATTTCAATTCTGGGAAGATTTTCACAGGCGTTATGGCGCAGGATTTATTGGACGACAAACGTTATGTAAATGCGGTCGAAAAAACGGTTTCGGGATATTATGCAGTCAATTACAGCAAGCTTGGAATTACACCTCTTGAGAAAGATGCAATGCTCGCCGCCGGACGTGCGGCGTTGAAAGACGCACCTAAAATATCAGGGCTTTGAAAAGATCAGGCTTGGCTGCAGTTGAAATCAAGAGTGATGCAGGCACCCTTTTCCATGACATGGTATTGCAGTTTTGCACCAAGCTGGTTTGCGGTTGCTTTAATTACGCGCACGCCAAGACCTTTTGAGTTTTGCGATACGCTGTCATAATCAAAACCAATACCACTATCGCACAGGTTAAGGTGAACATTGTCGCCATCAAGATGCCCGGTGATCGAGATTTTACCATCGCTATTGTCTGGAAAAGCGTATTTGAGCGAATTCGTCACAAACTCGTTCAGCAAAATTCCAAAAGCGCCTGCTTTTGAAGAATCAAGGTGAAAACGCGGCACATCGACTTCCATGACAATATTATCAGAAAAGGATTTATGAAGGCTCGATGTCAGTCGTTCGATAAAAGAATACATGTCGATATGTTCATAGCTTGATGCGCTGTGCAATTCACTGTGTACGGCAGAAATGGCCTGTACGCGCTGTTCAGCAACTTTAAGTGCGGCGATGGTTTCATCGCTTTCGGCACGCGCACCTTGAATGCGCAGCAATGAGGTCACCATCTGCAAAGAATTTTTAACGCGGTGATCAATTTCAGACATTAGAATGTTCTGAACGTTAACCGTTTTGTTCAAAGCACCCGTTTTTTCTTCCGCAACAATGCGCGCCGCTTTTTCAAACCGCAGTGTTTTCCGCAATTCAAGCTGCGTCATTACCTGTTTTGCTAAAACTTCGAGAGCAAATTTTTGTTTTTCGCTCAAGTCTCGCGGTTTTGTATCAAGAACACAGATTGTGCCGAGAGGCAGACCTTCATCGGTTTTCAAAACAGCGCCAGCATAAAAACGCACATTGGGCTGGCCCGTGACCAGCGGATTGTTGGCTGTTCTTGGATCGGTCGCCATGTTGCCGATTACAAACACATCATTTTGCAAAATCGCATGCGAGCAAATGGCAACTTCTGTTGTTGTCTCTGTCAAATCACCAGCACCTACGGCCGCTTTAAACCATTGCCGGTCTTCTTCGACAAAAGTGACAAGTGAAATCGGCGCATCGCAAATTTGCGAGGCCAACTCGGCAATATCATCGAAGTCGCTTTCACGCGGTGTATCGATAATGTCGTAGCTGCGAAGCGCCGACAGCCGTTCTGCCTGTTTTGGATGAGTGGCAATTCTTGTTGCAGCTACATCTTTGTGTTTTGTCGAACTCGCCAGCATGCACGTTTACTTCGTTTGCGCGGGCGCCGTTGTCTGCGCCGGAGGGGTTCCACCCTGCTGTTTTAAAAGTTCTTCACGCGCTTTTTCGGCACGCTTCAAAAGCTCTTCCTGCAATTTTTTCTGCTGCAATTGCAAGGCCTGCACGTCGGTGGCTGGACCATCATAGGCTTTGGCGAATGTGGTCAGCGGAATACTCAGGTCAAGCGCCGCACCTTGGATGTTACGCACAGTGACAAAGGCGTTTTTGCCTTTTTTCATGCTGTTGATCAGGTCCATGTTAATTTCTAAACCGGCAAAACAGCCGTTAACGAGGCAGGTGCCGAATTTCGCTGGCGACGCTTTGTCTTCATCAATTCGAACCAGAAGGCCCGCCTGAATGGCCATGCCCAGTGGCGTGGTGACGATCAACTGGCGGCGTTCTTGCCCTGTTACTTCCTGAACCGCAAGGGACGCAAGAAATGCGCCGTTTTCAGCAACAACATCCTGACGGATACTGCATCCTTCTTTGTCATTGTCTTTCATTTTCTGACACACACGCACCCAGCCTGTCGTTGTACCGACAAGCTGCTTTGGCGGCGCTACGGCTTTGGCCGCAGTTGCGGCCTGCGGCGATGTTTGCTGGCCTGCGGTCGGCTGACCTGCTGGCGGCGTTTGTTGCGGAGAAGTTGCGGCCGCACCATTTTCATCGACTGGAGAGCCGCTGCCATCCTGTGGCTCTTCGCTGTCCTGAGCGGGCTCTGCTGGCGCTGGTGCAGGCGCAGCTTTTTTCGGAGCTGGTTTGGCGGGTGCCACAGCTTTTGCTGCAGGCGGCGCCTTAGGCGCGGTTTGCGCAAATACAGAACTTGGCGCGCTGAAAACAACCACAAAAGCCAAAACACTGCAGGCAGTCAAAAACGGACGGCTAAAACCAGTTAAACAACGCACCATTCCCATAAATCCCCATAAAATTGATCAGTGACTTCGTGATTATCCCGATTTGAAGCGGCAAGCAACAAAATCGGAACGATGCACACCAGAACTGTCAAATAGGGCGGAACCATGTTTGATGACGCAGAGATGATCGGAACCACCATCGAATCGGCTTATCCTGCAAGATCGGGTAAAATTCGTTTTAGGTTGGTTGAAAGACATGCGTTTCAAGGCCGAAATCATCCGGTTTGCGCTTTTGGCTGTGCTGGGATGCGTGGCCGGGGACGCAAGGGCCACTAACCTGCCCGGCCTTGCCATGCACGGCGTGCCGATGCTCGCGGACGGATTCAAAGCCTTTCCTTATGTTAATCCCGATGCCCCAAAAGGCGGCCGCTTTACCATCGGCATTATCGGCTCTTATGACAGCCTCAACCCGTATATTGTGCGCGGCGAAGCCGTGGTGGGCTTACGCACCTATGTCTATGCCCCGCTGATGATGCGAAATATGGATGAGCCGTTTTCGCTCTACCCCTATATTGCCACCGGCGCTGATGTCCCCGATGATCGCAGCGCCATCACCTTTCACCTTAATCCAAAAGCACGCTTTTCCGACGGCCATGCGCTGACCGCCGATGATGTGATTTTTTCGCTTAATCTCCTTAAAGACAAAGGCTGGCCAAACCAGAGAACGCATTACGCGCATGTCGAGACAACCGAAAAGCTCGACGACTATACGGTGCGCTTTTCCTTTCCCAACGCGCATGACCACGAATTGCCTCTGCTTCTGGCCCTTCTACCGGTTTTGCCCAAACACGCGATCAACCCTGACACTTATGATCAGGCCACACTTGAAAAACCAATTTCAGCCGGGCCTTACATTGTGTCAGAGGCGGAAACCGGACGCAGCGTGACATTGAAACGCATCGACGACTGGTGGGCAAAAGACCTTGCCACGACGCGCGGCCAATTCAACTTTGATGAACTGCGCTTTGAATTTTACCGTGACGAAAACGCATTGTTCGAGGCGTTTAAAAAAGGTCTTGTTGATGTGCGCGCCGAAGGCGATCCTTTAAAATGGGCAAACGATTACAATTTTCCGGCTGTGCGTCAGGGGCTGATTAAAAAAGAAGAGATTTCAAGCAGCTTGCCAAGGCCATTGCAAGCCTATGTGTTTAACACGCGCCGCGCGCCGCTGTCTGACAAGCGCGTGCGCAATGCGCTGCTGATGCTGTTCGATTTTGAGTGGATGAACAAAAACCTGTTCAACAATGCGTATGAGCGCACACAGAGCTATTTCTACGGCTCTGAACTGTCCAGCTTTCATAGCAAAGCCACGCCGCTGGAACAGGACGTGCTCGATAAAGCTGGTGCTGTTCTACCTCCTGCGCTCATCGATGGCACATGGCAATTGCCGCAGTCGGATGCGACAGGGCATGACAGGATGATGCGGCAAAACGCATTAAAGCTTTTTGCGGAGGCGGGCTACGCGCCGCGCGATGGCCGGCTGGTCAATCAGACGACGGGCGCGCCCTTGAATTTGCAAATTATGGTCGAAACGCCCGATCAGGAACGCATTATGCTGGCATGGAGCAAAAGCCTGGAGAGCGTCGGCATCCATGCCGACCTGCGGCAGGTCGACAGCGCGCAGGCCGAACGCCGCCGCCAGAGTTTCGATTACGACATCACCTTCTGGAATTATATTTCATCGCTGTCGCCGGGCAATGAACAACGCATACGCTGGGGCAGCGCAGCGGCAAACCAGCAGGGTTCTGTCAACATGGCGGGCGTGCAAAGTCCGGTCGTTGATAAAATCATTGACCGCATGCTTTTGGCAGTGACGCGCGAAGAGCTTGTTGCAACGTCGCGGGCGCTCGACCGCGTGCTTCTCGAGGGTGCTTACGTCATTCCGCTTTATAACCTGCCCAAACAGCAGATCGCGCACTGGACGCGGATCAAACTTCCCGCCACAACATGTCTGTGTGGGTCGCTTATTGAAACGTGGTGGCATGAGAGCGACACACCCAAAACACCGTCCAAGGACACGCCATGACCGATTTACTGAACCTTGCCGAAGATCCGCAGCGCAAAGCCTATCTCGATGCCGGGATCTGGGGCAGCAGCATTACGCTCGACGATTTGTTCATGCGCAATCTGCGCCGCGCACCTGACAAGGTCATTTTGTCTGACCCGCCCAACAAGCGCGACCTGATGGGCTGTGCACCGCTTCATCTCACTGCCGTCGAAGCCGACAGGATGATCAACACGCTTTGCGCGCGCTTTACCGAAATCGGTCTTAGCGAAGGCCAGACAGTTGCACTTCAGCTGCCAAACACGGTTGAACTGCCGCTGACGCTTCTCGCCTGCCTTCGCAGTGGGCTTGTCCCCGCCTTCCTGCCTTTGCTGTGGAGCGAGCGCGATATTCTGGCCGCTCTTGACCCTTTAAATGTGCAAGCGCTCATCAGCGTCACGAGCTGCGCCAATCTCAAACCCGCTGACAAATTGCGTTATGCAGCCGCTTCGCTGTTTTCAGTTCGTTATCTGATGGCGTTTGGCGCCGAGATGCCGGATGGCGTTCTCGACCTTAACTCGATTTATGACGCGCGCGGCGCCACCCGTCCGCAGCGCCAGCCTGCCCGCGGCAAGGCAGACAATGCCGCGTTGATTACCTTCCGTTTTACATCGCATGGGCCAACGCCTGTTGTGCACAGTCACAATCAGGCGATGAGCGCTGCGCTGACATTGCTTCTTGAAGCGCAGATGGAACCCGATACGGAAATTATGCTCTCTACGCTCCAGCCCTCAAGTCTGGCCGGCCTTGCGACAGGTGTTCTGCCATGGCTGCTCTCAGGCGGTTGCCTTGTGCTGCATCAGGGCGGCAATGCCACCACTCTTGTTGAGCAGATCGCCGAAGAAAAAGTCACACGCGCCATCGTGCCGGGTGCAACGCTTACCGATATCTGCAAGCAGCTTGGCTATGTTCAACACAGCTTGCAGTCACTCGTTGCCGTGCACGCCAATGCCGCGACAGTCGCACCACAACTTACGGTACCAACACCGTTCGCGGTTGTTGATGGTTATGCGCTCGATGAATTTTCAGTCCTGATGCGCGCCCGCGGTCAGGACGGGCACGCCACACAATTGCAACTTGGTCCGCAGGTTTCGCCAAGCTTTGGCGTCGGCCCCGCTCTTGTCGAGCTTGGGCTGTCAGCGGCCTCGCGCCTAACCGTTCGGGGGCCAAGCGTGCCCTACAACAAGGACAACAAGAACGGCCAGCAGCAAACCGGCTATCTGGCGCAAATGCGCGATGATGCTTTAAATATTACAGGACGCGCCGATCAGGTCGCTTTTGTCGGCGGCCTTGCCGTATGCATTGATGAGGTCGCAAGCCTTATCCTATCAATGGAAGGCGTCGAAGCCGTTCAGGTCAAAACAGTGAAAGACGCACTGTTCGGCGAAATGCTGGAAGCAAGACTGCACTTTGCCCGTTCAACATTGACGCAAAACCAGCGCATCGACAATTTGCGGCAGGAATTTGAAAACAGGCAGGTTGCGCCTTACAAAATTCCGGCGCGTTTTGTCATTGACCCGTTGATCGTCAAAGAAAAAGACACACTTCTCAAATCCGAAGGCAAGAAAGCCGTTTAAGCGGCTTTCTTTTCCGTTTCGACAAGCCCGGCAAGCCGGCGCAAAATCTGCGTCGCGCCGCGCAAACGATCCGCCTCAGCTGGCCAGTCGCGCTTCACTACAATCTTGTGGTCGGAACGCAATTTTGAGCCCGGTTCTTCGCGCGTCAGATAGGCAATCAACCCGTCCGGATTTGGCGGAATATTGTTGCGATAGGTGATGACCGCACCCTTTGGCCCTGCATCGATTTTTTCAACGCCCGCCTGACGGCAGAGAATTTTTAAACCCACCACTTTCAAAAGCGCGTCCGCTTCTTCTGGCAAGGTGCCAAAACGATCGGCCATTTCCACGCCAAAATCGCGCACTTCGTCTTCATGGGTCAGCTGGCCAAGGCGGCGATAAAGCGACAAGCGTAAATTAAGATCAGGCACATAGGCGTCTGGTATTAAAACCGCGATGCCAAGCGTGATCTGCGGCGACCAGCCTTGGTCGGGCAGCGCCTCGCCTTTTCCGGCCTGAATTTCCGCAATCGTTTCCTGAAGCATCTGCTGGTAAAGTTCATAGCCCACTTCGCGGATGTGGCCGGACTGTTCATCCCCTAAAAGATTGCCCGCCCCCCTTATGTCGAGATCATGGCTTGCGAGCTGGAAGCCTGCGCCAAGCGTATCAAGCCCATGCAGCACTTTCAGACGCTTTTCAGCCGTCGGCGTAATTGTTTTGTCGGGCTCTGTCGTGAAATAGGCGTAAGCGCGTTTCTTAGAGCGGCCGACGCGGCCTTTGATCTGGTAAAGCTGCGACAGGCCAAACAGATCGGCACGGTGGACAATGAGCGTATTGGCGGTCGGAATATCGAGGCCTGATTCAACAATCGTCGTTGACAGCAGCACATCGAATTTTCCGTCGTAAAATTCGTTCATGACGTGGTCAAGTTCGGTCGGCGGCATCTGCCCATGCGCGATTGCGTATTTTACCTCCGGCACATGATTGTCGAGAAACTCGCTCTGCGCCTGAATGTCCGCAATGCGTGGGCAGACGAAAAAGCTTTGGCCTCCACGCGCGCGCTCACGCAGCAAGGCCTCGCGCACGATCAGCGGGTCAAAAGGTGTGACGAACGAGCGCACGGCAAGACGGTCAACCGGCGGTGTCGCGATCAGCGACAGTTCGCGCACGCCCGTGAGCGCAAGCTGCAATGTGCGCGGGATCGGTGTCGCCGTCAGCGTCAGCACATGCACGTCAGAGCGTAGCTCTTTCAGGCGCTCTTTGTGCGATACGCCGAAATGCTGTTCTTCATCGACAATCACAAGGCCAAGGTCGCGAAACGCAATTTTTTTGCCGAGCAGCGCATGCGTGCCGATCACGATGTCGATGCTGCCGTCGCTGAGGCCTTCGCGCACCTGCGCCAGATCTTTTGCCGCCACCATGCGTGAGGCCTGCCGAATGACAATCGGCATTCCATCAAAACGCTTGGCAAAAGTGCGCGTGTGCTGGCGCGCCAGAAGCGTTGTCGGCACGATGACCGCCACCTGTTTACCGGCCATCGCCGCCGTGTAGGCCGCGCGCAGCGCCACTTCGGTTTTGCCGAAACCGACATCGCCGCACACCAGCCTGTCCATCGGGTGGCCGGACGACATGTCCTCCAGCACGGCGTCGATAGCGGCAATCTGGTCATCGGTTTCATCATAGGGAAAGCGCGCGCGAAACTCGTCATAGGCGCCTTGCGGCGGCACAAGCCTGTCGGCCTCGCGCAGCGCGCGCTCGGCAGCAATTCGGATCAGTTGCCCTGCCATTTCGCGCAGGCGCTGCTTCATTTTGGCTTTGCGGCTCTGCCAGCCTGCCCCGCCCAGACGATCAAGCGCGACGCGGCTGTCGTCTGAGCCATAGCGGGAAAGAAGTTCAATGTTCTCAACGGGCAGGAACAGTTTCACATCATCGGCGTAATGAAGCTCGGCGCAGTCATGTGCGCTGCCAGCGACATCCAGCGTCACAAGATTGACGAAACGGCCGATGCCATGGTCAAGATGCACGACAATATCGCCGGGCTGCAATGTGGTGACCTCGGAAATGAAATCCTGCACCCGCCGTTTTTTTTTGGAAGCGCGGATCTGCCGCTCACCGAAAAGATCCTGCTCGGTAATAATGGCGCGATTGTCCGCTTCAAAACCATCTTCAAGCGGCAGCACTGTAAGGCCAAGCGCGCGCGGTTGAAGGGCGTCAATATCATCAATCTTGTTCAGCGTGGCCGTATTGGTAATGCCATTGTCAGCCAGTACGGGTACAAGGCGCTCCATTGCACCCTGGCTCCAGCAGGCCAGCGCCACTTTTTTACCCTCGGTCTGAAGCGCCTGAATATGCGCGTCGAGCAGCGTGAACATGTCCTGTCCCGCTTTGTGAAGCGCTGCAAATTTGCGCCCTGTTTTAGCACCAGACGATACCACGCGCCCTTGCGCGCTTTCAGGCTGTGAAAACGGATTGAACGTGACATGACGGAGTGAGGACAGCCGCTGCTCCCATTCCTCTTTGCAAACATAAAGCATGTCGGGCTTTAGCGGCCTGTAATGCGCCTGACCCTTTGTCTGCTCGGCACTGACGCGCTGGCGGTAATAGTCGTCAATATTGTCGAAACGTTCGGCGGCGACTGTTTCGAAATGATAATCGAATGCGTAAATGGCGTCGCCAAGGTAATCGAACACGGTTTCAAGCGTGCCGTAAAACAATGGCAGCCAATGCTCCATGCCCGCATAACGGCGCTCTTCATTCACGGCATCGAATAAAGGGTCGCCGCGTGGTGCGCCAAGCTCTGCGGCATAGCTCTGGCGAAAATTCAATGTGGTCGCACTGTTCAGCACAACCTCTGACACAGGCCGCAGCGCGATGCTTTTCAGGCTGCGCGTCGTCAGCTGTGTTTCAGGGTCGAACGACCTGATCGTGTCGAGCGTGTCACCGAAAAAGTCGAGACGCCATGGCTCGCTGCTGCCCGGCGGAAACAGATCAATCAGCCCGCCGCGCGCAGCATATTCGCCCGCCTCGCGCACGGTCGAATTGCGGACATAGCCGTTTTCTTCCAGCCAGCGCACAACGCTGTCCATTTTCAGGGTGTCGTTGACCTTCGCGGCAAGCTGCATCTGCGACAAGACCGCACGTGGCGGAATGCGCTGTAGCAGGGCATTGGCCGTCGTAACGACAATCGGCATGCCAGAGGTAAAACGCGTCGCCATCTCGCCGAGCGCGGCAAGGCGGCGCGCGGAAATATCCGCATTCGGCCCCACACGGTCATAAGGCAGACAGTCCCAGCCGGGGAAATCGATCAGCGGCACATGCGGCGCAATCGCGATAAGCTGCTGCGTGATGAGCGCGGCCTGTTCAGGATCACGCGCGACATAGACAAGCGGGCGCTCCAGCCCCTGCGCTTCCTTGACCAGGCGCAGCAGCAAGAAGGGCATATAGCCATCGACAGCATCGGTGATGGTTGCCGGAAACCCCGGCTGCACAAAATTCAATAACAGGGTCATGAGCGTGGCTGGTTCTGGAAATGCCGGAGTTTTTGCAAGGTCGGCGTTTCGAAAGGTGCCTCTGCCACCACACCATGCATGATCCATGCTGTTAGTTTGTCATCGGCCACATTCAAAAGCGCCTCGAAAGCCGAAAGATCCGCCTCATTAAGGCCTGAAAGCTGCGCATCGGCGAAAGGGCCGATCAACAGGTCGGCCTCACGCGTGCCGCGATGCCAGGCGCGATAGCGCAGCATTTTTCGATAGGGGTCGAAGCCCGTTCCGGGCGGATCGCATTCAGGGGTTGGATGTGCAGGCATGAGCAGTCTATATGCTGTGTGATCGCCGCCATGACAAGCCCAATGTCCACTTCTCTTTCCGCGCTTTTTGCCCCGCTTTCCGTTCTGAAAGGCGTGGGGCCTAAAATGCTGCCTTTGCTGGCAAAACTGCTGCGCCCCTCCGATGGCAAGCCGCCGCGCGTAGTCGATCTTTTGTTTCATATGCCGACCAGTGTCATCGATCGCGGCACGCTGACAGAGGTTGATAAAACACGCGCCGGTGAAATGGCGACGCTGAAAGTGACAATCGGCGCGCATCGCTTTCCCAAAGGCCGGCACAACCGCGCGCCTTACCGCGTGGTGTGTTTTGATGACAGCGGCGAAATCACGCTTGTGTTTTTTGCCGCCGATGTGGCGCGGCTTAAATCGCAGTTCCCGATTGGCGAACAGCGGCTTGTCTCCGGCATGGTTGAAGAATTTGCCGATGCCAAACAGATCGTCCACCCCGACTATATCGTGCTTTTGTCGCAAGCAGCCCGCCTCCCCGTGGTCGAACCTGTCTACGGGCTGACGGAAGGGTTGTATTTGAAAAACATGCACCGCCTGTTTGAGGCGGCCTTGCCTCGGTTGGAAGACGGCGCGGAATGGACAAACGCGCCGCTGCAACACGCAAAAAACTGGCCGGGCTTTGCAAAGGCGCTTCATACAATTCATCGCCCGCGCAAAGTTGAGGATGCGCAGCCGCATGGGCCAGCATGGTCGCGCCTTGCCTATGACGAATTTCTTGCAGGGCAGTTGGCACTGCAACTGCACAGCGGGCGGCAGGTTCGCCAGAACGGCGTTGCAATTGCTGGAAATGGCGAAAAGGCCAGAGCCATTCTTGGCGCGCTGCCATTTAAATTGACCAATGCGCAAACCCGCGTTATCGCTGAAATTGAAACCGATATGCGCTCCACAAGAGCGATGCTGCGCTTGCTGCAGGGCGATGTCGGTTCGGGCAAAACAATTGTTGCACTTCTGGGAATGGCGCAGGCTGCAGAGGCAGGCCTACAATCTGTGCTGATGGCGCCGACAGAAATTCTTGCGCGCCAGCATCTGGCAACTTTGGCTCCGCTCGCTGAAAAGGCGGACATGCGGCTTGCGCTTTTGACAGGCCGTGAAAAAGGAGAAACGCGCGCGGCGCTTTTAGCAGCATTGGCGTCAGGCGAGATTGACGGGCTGATCGGCACACATGCCGTGTTTCAGGAGGGCGTTGAATTCAAAAATCTGGCGCTGGCCATTGTTGACGAACAGCACCGCTTCGGCGTCAACCAGCGCCTTGCATTGAGCAACAAGGGTGACGCCGTCAACCTGCTTGTGATGACGGCGACCCCTATCCCGCGCACGCTTGTTCTTACTTATTTTGGCGATATGGATGTCTCCAAACTCGATGAAAAACCTGCAGGCCGCCCGCGCATTGACACGCGGGCAATGCCCCTGTCACGCCTTGACGAACTTGTGGACGCGCTGAAAGCAAAACTGCAGAGCGGCGACCGCGTTTACTGGATCTGTCCTCTCATATCCGAATCCGAAAAATCCGACATGGCCGCCGTCGAGCAGCGCTATGAAATGCTGGAAGCGCTCTTTGGCAGCAAAGTCGCATTGTTGCATGGGCGCATGAAGGCCGCCGACAAGGACAAGGCCATGGCCGCTTTTGCGAGCGGTGCGGCGCAAATTCTGGTGGCAACCACGGTGGTCGAAGTTGGCGTCAATGTTCCGGAAGCGACGATCATCGTCATTGAACAGGCGGAGCGTTTTGGCCTTGCGCAGCTGCACCAGCTGCGTGGGCGCGTTGGCCGCTCTGATCTGCCCTCAACCTGCCTGCTGCTTTACGGCGACAGTGCTTCGCTTGTGGCCAAGGAACGCTTGAAAGTGATGCGCGAAACCGAAAACGGGTTTGTGATCGCCGAGGCCGATCTGCGCCTGCGCGGACAGGGTGATGTGCTTGGCACAAAGCAGTCTGGTCTGCCGCCCACCCGCATGGTGGACTGGACTGTGCATGCGCCGCTGGCGCAAACGGCCCGCGATGACGCAAAAACCATTCTCGCGCAAGACCCCGAGCTGACATCGCCGCGCGGTCTGGCGCTTCGCATCCTGCTGCGCATTTTTGATAAAACCGACATGGTCGAACTGCTGAAGGCAGGCTAGGAGAGACAGATGGAAAAGAGTGTCACGGAACGTAATTTCAAGAGGCTCTTGCTGGTTTATTTTGCCATGCAATGCGTTTTGTCAGTTCTTTCATTTTCTTATGCCGGCGAAAAATCGTCGCAGATTTTCAATATTTCAATTTTATCAAAAATTGCACTACCGTTTTTTTGTGGCGTCCTCCTTGTTTCGCTTTATGGATATTACGCGCTTTATAATTTCAAAAACGCCGGCAGGTGGATCTTCACCGCAGTTGTTTTGCTCTCTCTTGTTCCGCTGTATGCGAACAATGACTATTCAGCACTTCCGTCATGGAGCCTCAGTCTCGGCTATGCGTGCACGCTCATCGAGGGAATTCTTTTATTTGCCATATGGGCTAGCCCGCTTTCTCGTAAGTTCGCGGCAACGGAAATCATAAATTCGTAAAGAAGACTATTCCACCGTTACCGATTTCGCCAGATTACGCGGCTGGTCAATGTCGGTGCCCAGCACACCTGCGGTGTGGTAGGCCAGAAGCTGAATCGGGATGGCATAAACAAGCGGTGCGATCAGGTCATCGACCTCCGGCATTACAATAATATGCGGTGTATCACTGGCAGCTTTGCGTCCGGCGCTGTCCGTTATCAAAATCACCTTGCCGCCGCGCGCTGTCACCTCTTGCAGGTTTGAAAGCGTCTTGTCGAAAAGCCCGTCATGCGGGGCAATCACAATCACCGGCACATCATCATCGATCAGTGCGATAGGGCCGTGCTTGAGCTCCCCAGCTGCATAGCCTTCTGCGTGCAGATAGCTGATTTCCTTAAGTTTCAGCGCGCCTTCAAGCGCCAGCGGAAAACTTGTGCCACGTCCGAGATAAAGCACGCTGCGGGCCGAGCTGATTTCGGCGGCGATCCGCTCCATCTGGTGTTCGGTATCAAGCGCTTCGGCGATTTTGCGCGGGGCTGCGACAAGCGCTGCCGATAACGCCTTCGCACGTTCCGGTGTGATGACACCGCGCTGCTGCCCTGCCAAAAGGGCAAGACAGGCAAGCGCCGCAAGCTGGCAGGTGAACGCCTTGGTCGAGGCGACCCCGATTTCTGTTCCGGCCAGCGTGCGAAACACCACATCGGCCTCGCGCGCCATTGTCGATGTCGGCACGTTGACAAGCGCCGCGGTTTTTTGCCCTTTGGACTTGCAATACCGCAAGACGGCAAGCGTGTCCGCCGTTTCGCCCGATTGCGAAATAACAAGCGCCAATCCATTTTTGTCGAGCGGTGCTTCGCGGTAACGAAACTCCGAGGCAATGTCGATATCGACAGGCAACCCAGCATAGGTCTCGAACCAGTAACGCGCTGTCAGCGCCGCATAATAGGCCGTGCCGCAGGCTGACAGCGATAGGCGGCTGATGTTTGAAAAATCAAAATCGGTACTGAATCCGCCATTGGCAAAATTGATGTAGCGCCCTAGCGTGTGGCTGACGACATCCGGCTGTTCGTGAATTTCTTTTGCCATGTAATGGCGAAATTTTCCTTTTTCGACAACGCTGCCTTCAATCGGAATGCGTGTGCTGGCGCGCTTCACCTGTGTGTTGGTATTGTCAAAAATTACAGCCTCGCCGCGCTTCAGGATGGCCCAGTCACCCTCTTCAAGATAGATGATGTCATTTGAAAACGGGCTGAGCGCTAAGGCATCAGAGCCGAGATAGGCCGCGCCATCACCGGTCGCGATTGCCAGCGGTGAGCCGGCACGGGCGCAGATCAAAAGGTCATCTTCGCCATCAAACAGAAAGGCGAGCGCGTAAGCGCCGCGCAGACGCGCCAGTGTTTTTTGCACCGCATCTTTTGGCGATAATCCCTGTTTGATAAAACCATTGCAGAGATGGGCGATGCATTCCGTGTCGGTGTCGCTTTCAAAGTTGACACCTTGGCCGATAAGTTCCTCGCGCAGCTCTTTGAAATTTTCGATAATGCCGTTGTGAACGACCGCAACTCGGCCCGCGACATGCGGATGCGCATTCTCAACGGTTGGTTTTCCATGGGTCGCCCAGCGCGAATGGCCGATGCCGCTTGTGCTTTGCAGCGGCTCTGCTGCAACCAGCTCCCGCAGGTTCTGCAGTTTGCCCTTGGCGCGGCGGCGGGTGATGACACCATGCTCCAGCGTAGCAATACCGGCTGAATCATAACCGCGATATTCAAGGCGTGCGAGTGCCGATAACAGATCGTCCGCGACAGGCGCTTTGCCCAGAATTCCGATAATGCCGCACATGGCGAACCCCGCTTTTTGTATTATTTGGCTTTAGCTTTGCGTGCGGCGCGCACGGCCTTGTTGGCATCTATTTTCTGTGCGCCCTTGCCGGCAAGCGCAACCTGGTCTTTCACGCGGCCAAACACCATCGCGCCGCTTTCAATATCTTTGGTGACAACACTGCCTGCGGCGATCAGAGACTTGTCGCCGATTGAAACCGGCGCGACAAGGGTCGAATTTGAGCCGACAAACACATCACTGCCGATCTGGGTTGCATGTTTGCTTCCGCCGTCAAAATTACACGTGATTGTGCCCGCGCCGATATTTGTGTGCGCGCCGATGTCCGCGTCGCCAATATAGCTGAGATGGTTGATGTCGACATGCGCGGCAATCGTGCTGCGATTAATCTCGACAAAATTGCCAATATGCGCCTCTGCGCCAATCTCACTACCCGGACGCAGACGCGCAAACGGGCCAATGCGCGCGCCATCTTTAACCGCAACACCGGCAAGATGCGAAAAGCTGAAAATTTCCACGCCGCTTTCAACGCTGACCCCAACGCCAAGCACCACATGAGGATGGATGACAACGTCTTGCGCCAGCTGCGTGTCATGGCTCAGAAAAACGCTATCGGGTGCAACCAGCGTCACGCCATTCATCATCACCTGATGACGAAGGCGCCGCTGCATGAGCTGCTCCGCATCCGCAAGCTGTGCCCGTGTATTGATGCCGAGGGTTTCTTGCTCCTCAATCTGCACCACGTCCACGTTCAGCCCGCGCGCATGTGCAAGCTTGACGACATCGGTGAGGTAAAATTCCTGCGCGGCATTTTTGCTGTCAATCGCCTCGATCAACGGCAATGCATATCTGGCATTCAGCGCCATTACGCCGCCATTGACGAGGGTCAGTTTTTTTTGCGCGGCGCTCGTGTCTTTTTCTTCGACAATCGCGGCCACCTTGTTACCTTCATAAACAAGACGGCCATAGCCGGTCGGCGTTGCTGTCTCAAACGCGCCGATCACAACATCAGCACCTTTTTGCAGCGCTGCGGCCAAGGTTTTGAATGTGCTCGCGCGCAGCAAGGGCGTATCACCAAAAGCAATAATGACAGCGCTCTTCGATGTTTCAAGCAAAGGGCGCGCCTGCAATACGGCATGGCCTGTGCCACGCCGGTCCGTCTGTACGAAAAGCTGCGCATGCGCGCACTGGCTAAGAACCTCGGCGCGCACATCATCGCGGCCGGGGCCAATTACAACGCCGATTTTTTCAGCACCGCTCGCCTCTGCCGCAGACAGCACATATGCAAGCAAGGATTTGCCCGCGACATGATGAAGCACTTTGGCATGCACCGAGCGCATACGTGTGCCTTCACCTGCAGCCAAAACCAGAACGGTCAACGTTTCGTGTTCCATTTTGCCTGTTTAGACGCAGTCAAAGTGATGCGTCACCCCTCTTTTCAGGTCATACTTACAAAAACGGGTGTTGATTCGCTCAAATTATGCCGGATTTAATCTCATGAACACGCAGAAAAAGCCAAAAAAGCAAGACAGCGATCTTTTTACCTATAGCCTGCCTTTGCGCATGGAGAGGCTTTGGGCGGACATTCGCGCCCCTTTGTTCTGGTCGGGCGGGGCTCTTATCTCGCTGGCGCTGCTGGTGGTTTTTTCGGTCACGCAACAGGGCTCTTACCGCCTTGCGCAATTGCCTTATGAAATGAAAGATCTGATTGAAAAGAAAGCGCCAGGCGCCAACCTTTCTGCCATCCTCGACCAGCAATTGTCGTCCATACGCACAAAAAGCACGCTTGCCGATGCGCAGCGCATGAAAACGGAGCAGCGCCTTGCCGAGCTTGAGCAAAGCCTTGGCGATGTGACAGCATCCATTCCGCAAAAAACACAATCACCGTCGCAAGCCCTGCCTGCGACCAAAACCGAAGCAGCGATTGCGCCAGAGCCTGAACTTGGCGGCGCGACAGGCGCGATGACCTTGGCCTCGCGCACGCAGTTCGGAATAGATTTGGGCACGGGCACAAGCATGCGCGACATTCGCACGCGCTGGGTGGCCTTAATGGAAAAATACGGGGCGTTGATGGCCGGCTATGAGCCGCTGATCAGCGTGCAGGATGCTGGCAAAGGCATTGAACTGCGCCTTGTTGCGGGCCCGTTTGCCGATGCAAACGAAGCTGCAGCGCTATGCGCAAAATTGCGCGGTGCGGGTGTGCCGACTTGCGCGCCCTCAAGCTATGACGGCCAAAGGCTGGCGCTTAAATAACAATTGTTTTTATGGTGTGGTCGCCCATGACCACAGGCCTCCCAATGCACCTTTTGCCAGCACGCATGCAATGAGCCCCTGCTTGCACAATGTTTCTTTCGATTTTGCAATACGCTCTGCTTTTGACATCGGACGCGCGCGAGGCGCGGACGGCACAGGTTTTTCAGGTGGCTTTACGGGCACACTGGCTGTGACATCCAGCAAAAATGTAAAACGCGGCGCGGCGTTGAAAGTCGTTATCGGCAAAATTTTAAAGTCCATTTGAAAATCCTTTTGTTAAAAACCCATTTAAGCAACTCATCAACAAAAGCAAGCAAGAACGATTCTAAGTTATTGAAATCATTATAACAATTCTAAACTTACCGCTTGTTGATTAATGCTGTGCTGATAAGACGTTGATTTAGGGCGCTAATTTTCAAAGTCATATTGACCGAAGCTGCCGCTGTCCGTAACAAGAAGCCTCACTTCACGTTCGAAGTGCAAGGTGGGCGGGTAGCTCAGCGGTAGAGCACGTGACTTTTAATCATGTGGTCGAGGGTTCGATCCCCTCCCCGCTCACCAATTAAATGTATGTTTTTGTCTGTTATTGCCCTGTTAGCAAGGAACGAATTTTTAGAAATAACCACCAAATAACCACCCTGTGTTCATTTGAGATATTTTAAAAATTATAAAATCTAAGAAGTAAGCGCTATTTAGGCATGGTTTCAGCTTTAAAGCCCGCAAACCCCCAATAGATCAGCGAGCCAATAATTAAAATAACAAGCGGTGGTAATAGCGATACTGCAAATCCAAAAAATAAACTCTCAACCCAAACCGGCTTGGTTCTAGGCTTTATTTTTTGGTCTGCATAAGTTTTATATATTAAACTTGGATTGCCCTGCCCGTATTCTGAATATTGGTTATAAAATTTGCGAAGAGTTTCATAATTGTAAAAACAAATTGCAATCTCATAGTCTTTTAAGTCTATCTTTAGTCCCGATTTTACGAATTCTTCTTGACGATTATAATCAAAATTTAAGACAGGAACGCCAATAATTTTATAATCTTTATTTTCAATTCCTTTGCACTCCTTGTAATCAGCAGGATAAATAAAATCACTGCCACGATATTTGTTATATTCAGATTGTTGTGTAAAAAGGCTATTAAGCCCATCTATTAGAAAAAAACTAGATCCAACTAAATAGGCTGCACTCAGAATTACCCAAAATCTCAATAACCCTCGCTTTATATTCAATTTCATAGCTCGCCAAGTTTCATGATTTCGGCTGTTGCGGGAGACAGGCTTGCACAGCATAGGCGCATTGTTCGCCCCTTGTTATAAAGCCCCCCGTGTTGCCAGTGTAATTGACGGCACTTACGCTCCCACTGTTAAAAACTACATTCACTTTACAATATCGATGCACGGCAGTTCCTGAGCTGAAGCCCGAACCATATGACGTGTTGCCATAAGCGTTTATACTCATTGAAGAGTTGCCGGAAACAACGGTCGAGCCGCCAGAGCCATACGACCAAACCTCGGTTTGCCCTTCAGCCATTTTGCTTTCAGGCGCGCCCATGCAAGCCAAGATTTTTTCTTTGGGCATACCGACAAGAGAGGCTTGCGCTTGATTAGCAATATCAGCGCGAACCATGCTGCATCCGGCTAAGGCCAAAGCACTTGTAATAATTATCGTTTTTCTCACTGACTACTCCATACTCATTTGTTGGCGTAGCATATCTCTATATACGATAACAGCAAGTAGATTCAACCAACAGCTATCCGCTAAATTCCATTAGAAAACGGGCGCAGAAAGATATTTCAAGATATTTTGTTTTCAGCAGGGCTTATCAAAATCGCACCAGTTTAGATATGTGATACTTTTGATTTTTCTGATTGTTTTATCAAACGTTCCTTTTATGGATTAGGAAAACTCTGCTCTCGCGCGCGTGTACTGCTCTGAAAATCAAAATTCGCTTTTTAAGAGTTATAGAAATTAACCTCACAAACCCTTTGCCGTGAATAGCGCTCGATTAGAAAAAAAAATAAAAAGTTATCTGTATTCAGATTCCAAACTGTTTTCATTTAGTTCGGCTCGCTCGCTACGGCGCTTTATGGTAGCGCGCTCACTCGCCTCACCCCTTAGCCTTTCGCTGCCTAGCCTATGGTAGATATAAATATGTCCTAAAATTAAGTACCGTGAAATTTGCGAACGGTTATAGTTACTGGCCCCTTCACTTCATTCAACGGTACTAAATAGTCGTCACCACTCAACACTAAGACAAAATACTAGCCCTGTGCTGGCGAAAAATTAGTACCGCGTTTTAGATTTATAGGTCGCCAGCTCATAAACTCTTTTGTCGGCGCAAGATTGGCAACATTGCAAGGCATGACCGTAAGCCTCCACTCTGACGCATGGCGAATTTTATAGCTAAAAGCTCCGCGCTTTGTGCAAATGATAAATCCCAGCCTTTCAAGTTCGCAAAAGGCTTTACGCACGGTATCTTTTGAAAGGCCGCACTCACTAACACCCATTCTAGCAGAAAATAAAATCCGTCCGTTATTTATACCGTCAAAATGTTTTGCAATGGCGATATAAACTTTCACCGCGCTGGGTGAGAGCGCCAGCCAAGCGGCTGAATTCAGCATGTACCGAAATAGCTGAACAAACGGGTGTCCAGTTCTTGAGCGGCCTGTAGCGTTGTGTTTTGGCATATGACTCTCCGTGACTCAGAAACGCCCGCCAGAGGGCATTTGCTGATTAGGTTGCTTGGATGCGGAAAACCTGCCAACGCACTTTACGAGCGCTCTCTGAAGCAAGGCGGGGCTACTGGCCATCGCGTCCCACTTCCAGCACTTCAAGCGGCGTGCAGAGTACATAACGCCCATGCTGGCCGGAAAATGAACCACCGTGCTTTTCTCGAATGGTTGTAATTCTCAAACCGAGCTTACGCAGATTAAAAACATAGCCAGACCATCGTGGCGCTGGATATTCGAGCGGGGTCACGCCGCCTTTGCCAGCTTTAATCAGGCGGTCGAGCGTCCATGCGTCACGCCCCTTTACGCTGAGTTCTTTTTCCGGTGTCCTGAATTTTAGGAAAGTCACTTCAGACATGAAGCGCCCCCTTGATTCCTGCTAGCTCCGCAACGGTTCCGGCAAGCGCTGGGCTTAAACCCAATCGCACTACAAGCTTTTTAATATGCAGGGGTTGCCTGATAATATTTTGAAGTTCTGCCCAATCGAATAAGTCAAATTTAGGCACAATTTTTCGTTTGCGCCTAATAGCGCATTTTGGTATTTTCATTTTGCTTTTCCTAGCCCGCTTCTTGCGGGCATTTTTTTAAGTTACAGGGTTTTCACTTGTTGAGCGGCGCTTGCTGCGCTCTACCCATTCTTGAAGGTCATTCAGCGCATAGCGCACTGACCTGCCCATTTTAATAAAAGGCAGTGTCGATTTTTCTAACCGCATTTTTGCAAGCGTTTGCGGCGCTAAGCTCAAAAATATAGCCGCCTGCTTAGTCGTGAGAAGTGTAGTTTCGTTATTCATTTTCATCCCTATTTTGTGCCAAAGGATTCGAGAGATTTTTGGCGATATACGTAGGTACCCCTACGAATTGCACAACAAAATGGGTTAGAATTAATGTGCAGCACGCAATTAGGTTTGCGAATTATTGTGCAGCTTTTCTAATTCAAAGAATCCAGTGAGTTCTTTACTCGGCCATTCAGAGCGGCTTGTAGCCAGCAGATAGCAACAAAGAAATTATTTTTCTTGATTTTACTATTTTGTGATATTGATTACTAACCGAGCGGGCGGATTTGCCTTTCCATGCTCCTTTTCTGTCAGTTAAAGTTTTACAAGCTTGGCTTATTGAGCAGTTATTTTTCGATTTGCGTATCTCATCTATCGTTTCCACTAATTTTTCTTTTTCTATAATTATGCCAGAGCCTGTTTTTCTGCCTCGCTGATGTCCAGCCGCCGCCAAATCAGATTTAGTTTTAAAGCCCATTATGAAATCTTCTAAAAGAGCAAAACAAAGAGCTTTCCAATGGTTATAGTTTGTTGTTTCATGCGTAATAAGCTTTCCTGAGCGAGGATAAGCATTTTGATACGCTAAAAAAATTAGATCAATTTTTTGATTGTGTAGCTCTTTAATAGCTTTAGGATTAAGAGCACTTCTCATATACGGGCTATCGTCAATCGGCTTGGTCAAAAAATCCTGCAATTCAGGATAGTCAGACAGTGATTTCATCAAATTTTTTGGATTTGTAACTAGCGATTTTTGTTTTTTCATTTTAGTCAAAAGCTTTCAGTATCGAGGCTGTTTTACAACCTACAAGATACATCAAGATTGATAGCAAGTTAAACTCTTTTACATTTATTGAAAGCAACAACCTTACCGCTAGATTTTTGATTCATGGCAGCGGCGATTTCTTTGCCTATTATATTAGCCCCTCTTTGTACGGGGTCATTATCGAGGTGAGCGTATTTCTGAGTGGTAGCGCTTTGGGTATGTCCTAAAAGCTTACCAACTATGGGCAAGCCTAAACCAGCGCCAGCACCAAAACTGGCATAGGTATGGCGCAGGTCATGGATACGAACATCGCTTAGACCAGCGTGTGCGGATACCAGCGCCCAAGGGCGTTTGAGGTCGGCCTTGGGTTGTTTTAATTCTTGCCCAGCAATCACAAACGCGCAGTCTTTGACCCGTGGCAAGCTTTGCAGCAATACCAGCGCGGGCGGATTAAGCACGATGGTTTTCTTGCCAGTTTTGCTGTCCGGCAAAAACAGCATCGAGCGTTCAAAATCTACGTTCTCCCATTTCAGATGCAGAATTTCACGCAACCTAGCGCCTGTAAAAATTAGCAGTCGTATAGCTGCCACCGCATATTTGTCTAAAATCGTTTTGCGGTTTACGGGTTTCGGTAAGTGCTTTGACTTAGGTTTTTTTTCATCTAGCTGCCACGGTAAACCCTTGGTTTGCGCAAGCCGTAATGCAGCGCCAACAGCCGAAAGCTCTTCACGGGTTAGATAACGCTCTTTGCTTTTCTCGTTAAATTTTTCAATGCGCCGCGCTGGGTTGTGGTTTTCATCCACATAGCCATGCCTTTGCGCAAAGGTGTACATGGAGCCAATCACGGCCAAAGCACGGTTAGCGGCTATGGGTGTTTCTGAGCGCTCTAAATGCCAGCGCGCTACATCATTGCGCGCTAATTCCCTTGCCTTACGCTTGCCGAAAGCCGGAATAATATGCTTGTTAAGGGTCACTTTATAGCTTGAAACCGTACCCTTTGAGCGCTTGGTTTTGACATGGGAATCTAAAAAGAGTTCGGCCAGCGCCGCGATGGTAATAGCTTTGTCTTTTTCCTTTTTCTCGCTGACAGGGTCGCCACCCAGCGCCGCTTTAGAAATTATCTTCCGCGCCAAGGTACGGGCTTCATCAGGTGTCACCCTGCCAACTGGAGCCACTACCGTGCGCCGTGTGGGGGCAGAGCGCCCTCGCCCTACACGATATTTGGCTACAAAGGATTTTGCCCCATTTGGCGATACAGAAAGGCCGAAGCCTTTTAGTTCGCTGTCCCAAACGAAATAAGGCTTATTCCGCGCTTTGCAGCTATCTACTATTCGCTTGGTAATTCGTGCGTTCATGGGCTCTATAGTGATAATAACCACCAAATAACCACCGATTTGTCAACCTAGGAAACACACTGTATATGGCAATAGGTCTGTAATGTGTTGAATATAAAGACGTTATTTAATAGCAGGAATCCTGAGAAATCTGTGGGAATTGCGTAACTTAAGACTTTTAATCATGTGGTCGAGGGTTCGATCCCCTCCCCGCTCACCAATTCAAGCGCCAAAGGCGCGCAGTTGAACTCAATCAGCAATAGCGAAATGAACCCATTTAGTTTCCATCAAAGTTCAAATGAACTTTTGTGCGAACCGTCTGGGTAATCGACGACGTATCGCTGGACGGATCTCCGCTCGCGCCATATTCGACATCGACGCTCGCTGCGGTTCCCATGAGGGCACGCACGCCAACAACGCCGCTAAAGATATCGCGTGTCGTGTCTGGCTGGGTGATCGAATAAAGCGTTCCAGCACCCGTATCGCTGTAAAACAGAGATTGCGAAAAGTTGTCATCGAAAGCGCGTTTGTACTCAACGCGCATGTGCGGGGTATATGTAATGTCGCCATCCTGCACATTCACAGAGCCGCGCAGCCCGATCGCTCCTGCTGTCGAAGACAGATTTGCCGCATTGTAAGTCAACGCCTGATCGGACGCGCCGGTTTCATTATAGGCATTGAGCGTTGCCGTCATCGCATCGAATTGAAGATAAGGTGAAAACTTGTAATCGCCGCGGTAAAGATCCGTGCTCACAGTGGTCGAACCAAATGTTGAGCTGCCCTTGCGCTCTCCCGAGACCGTCGTGCTGTCGAGATCGACCCAGCGGGTGTTGTCAAAGCCAAACACGCCATGCCCAATCACCGCGTCGATGAACAGTGATTGAAGAGGCTGAAAACTTGCATAAAGCATTCCGCTGAAGTTGTCGGCTTCGATCTTTGTGCCGTTCAGCCCGCTGTCGGTATGATCAAGGCCATAGCCCAGCGCAGCGCCAACGATGAGTTTGCTGTTGATCTGCGCATCGATACCAGCGGTCAGCCCCGACGTTGTAAATTTAGATGAATCGATTCCACCGCTGCTTTGTCGTCCAAATTCAATTGCGCCGCTGGCCCACACTGCAACTGGCGGCCCCGAAAACAGGCTGCAATCGTCTGAAGGCGGCGCGGCAACAGGTACCGGAGCTGCTGAAGACACGTTCGGATCGCCATATTCTGGCGGGAATGCCGCTCCGGTGCGCGGATCAATCGGATATGTCGTTTGTACGCTGTAGTTTGAAGCGTTGATCCCCAATCTCAATCCACAAGGTTTGAAATTCTCGTGCAGTGCTTCGATACGTCGCTGCACATTGGTGTTTTGCGCATCGTTAAAGCGATGAACGGTTGCCGTCTGCGCATCAATCAAACCGCGCAGTTCAGTATCTGTTGTGGGGTCGGCGTGCGCCGTCGAGAATGTGTAAGATTGGCTGCCGAAATCGCCATTGGCATCAGTCGCAGTGATGGTGAAGGTGGCGGAGCCGCTGCCTGTTGGTGTGCCCGTGATTGCTCCAGTGCTTGCATTGAGGACCAAGCCCGCCGGCAAAGTGCCGGAGCTAAGCGTAAATGTATAAGGAGCTGTGCCGCCGCTCGCGGTCACGACTTGGCTGTAAGCCATTCCTTGTGATGGGTTGGGAAGTGTCGCCGGGTTAACACTGAGGCTGTTTGTGTTTGTGCTTACAGTGTAAGAATTGCTTCCGACATTTCCATTGGCATCAGTCACCTGAATGGTAAAATTCGAAATGCCGCTGCCCGTGGCGGTTCCTGTAATGGCACCTGTCGCGCCATCAAGCGACAACCCCGCCGGCAACGCACCTGAAAAAATTGTATAAGTATAGGGCGCAGTTCCCCCTGAAGCCGAGACAGTTTGGCTATAAACGACACCTTGTGTGGCATTAGGCAAACTCGAAGGATTTAATGTGAGCGCTGTAGTTCCAATAAAAACGGTATACGCGCCATTGCCAATATTGCCGTTGGTGTCAGTTGCCTGGATTGTAAAACTGTAGCTCGCACTTGTGCTCGGCGTTCCGGTGATGGCGCCTGTCGCTGCATTCAATGAAAGTCCTATCGGCAAAGTGCCGGACAATATAGCGTAAGTGTAAGGCGCCGTTCCGCCGGACGCGGTAATGGTCTGGCTATAGGCTGCGCCTTGTGTGCCATTCGGCAAATTTGCGGGATTCAAACTGAGCGTGCTGGTTCCAATCGAAACTGTATAGGCACTGCTGCCCGTATTGCTGCTGGCGTCGGTCGCCTGAATGCTAAAACTGTAGCTTCCACCTGCACTCGGAGTCCCTGTGATTGCGCCTGTCGCTGTATCAAGCGACAGTCCTGTCGGCAACGCGCCGGATAGCAAAGCGTAAACGTAAGGCGCGGCTCCGCCCGATGCAGTCACGCTCTGGTTATAAGCTGTTCCTTGTGTGCCATTTGGCAGGCTCGATGGATTGACAGTGAGCGTCGTGGTTCCGATTGTCACCGTATAAGCATTACTGCCGACATTGCTATTGGCATCGGTGGCCTGAATTGTAAAACTGTAGTTTCCACCTGCGCTCGGCGTACCTGTAATGGCGCCTGTCGCTGCATTCAATGAAAGTCCTGTCGGCAAAGTGCCGGACAATACGGCGTATGTGTAAGGCGCTGTTCCGCCCGATGCAGTCACAGTCTGATTGTAGGCAACCGACTGCATGCCGTTGGGCAGAGTTGATGGATTAACCGTCAAGGAAGCTGCGGCAATATTGACTGTGTAGGCTTGAGAACCTGTAATAGAATTTGCATCCGTTGCGCTGATCGTAAAATTGAAAGCACCGGCAACTGTGGGCGTTCCTGTAATTGCACCGTTTGATGTATTCAATGACAGTCCGGTCGGCAGCGCGCCGGACAACACTGCATAGGTGTAAGGCGCGGTTCCGCCTGATGCGGTTACGGTCTGGCTGTAGGCAACACCTTGCGAACCGTTGGGCAGGCTCGAAGGATTGACTGTCAGAGGTGCCGGATCAACGCTGACTGTATAAGAACGAGAACCAGTATTGGAATTTGCATCTGTCGCCTGAATTGTGAAGGTGAAAGCACCGGCAATGCTTGGCGTTCCCGTTATAGCACCGCTATTTGCATCCAGTGAAAGCCCTGTCGGCAGTGCGCCTGAACTTATGGCGAAGGTATAAGGCGCTGTTCCCCCATTTGCGTTCACCGTTTGACTGTAAGCAACCCCCACCGCGCCGTCTGAAATCGTTGCTGGATTCACCGTCAGCGAATTTGTTCCAATACTGATAGTGTAATTGCGGTCGCCGAAATTGTTGCTGACATCAACAGCATGGATTGTGAAGCCGAAACTTCCAGCAGTGTTCGGCGTTCCGGTGATCGCGCCGGTCGAACCATTCAGCGAAAGGCCTGAAGGCAATGATCCTATGCTGACTGAATACGTGTAAGGGCCGCCGGTTCCGCCCGTTGCCGTCACAGTTTGACTGTAAGCGGACGCCAGCACGCCGTTTGGCAGCGTTGTTGGATTGAGGATGAGGGAATTGCCGCCGATATTTATCGTATAGCTTTGCGTGCCAAAGTTGTTACCGGAATCGACCGCGCGAATTGTGAAACTAAAGCTTCCACCCGCACTCGGCGTACCGCTGATCTGCCCTGTGCTCGTGTTCAGCGAAAGACCCGACGGCAACGCGCCGGAGCTGACCGAATAGGTGTAAGGCGTTCCCGTGCCGCCGCTAGCGGTGACGCTTTGGTTGTAAGCTGTGCCTTGTGTCCCATTTGGCAGTGTTGGGGGTGCAATAATCAGCGAGTTGGTTCCGACATTGACCGTATATGTGCGATATCCGGTATTGCCCATGGCATCGTCGGCCTGGATAATGAAGGTGAAAGAGCCGCCAGCCGTTGTGGCTCCGCTTATTGTCCCGTCCGTTGCCAGAGACACGCCCGTAGGCAGCGCCCCCGAAGACACTGCGAAAGTGTAGGGCGGATTTCCACCAACTGCTGTGAGCGTCTGGTTGTACGCCGCGCCAAGCGTGCTGTTAGGCAAGGTGTTAGGCTGAACAGCGAGCGAGAACGTGCCGACGCTCATCGTATAGGCACGCGAACCGCTGGCCGCGAGCGAATCTGTTGCAGTGATGGTGAAGTTATAAACACCTTGCGCCGAAGGCGTGCCTGAGAGTTGGCCGCTTGCACCGGTGAGCGTGAGGCCTGGTGGCAATGCACCTGTCGTTACAGCAAAAGTATAGGGGCCTGATCCGCCGCTTGCGGTCAACGTGTTGTCATAAACCTGCCCAAGGGTGCCTGCAGCCAACGTCGCCGGATTGACTGTAATTGCAGCAGAGGCAGACGCTGCACTCAAAACAAAAAGAGCAAAAGCAACCGCAATGCTGCGGCAAGCCACGCTCAAACTGCCTATTCTATTGAGTGCGAAAACACGCATCGATACGTTGCCTAAAAGACCTTGAAGAGTGAGTGCTTCCTTCCAAAACCTAAAGGAATATGGTTAACACCCCGTTATGGCTGTTAAAACGGATGCCTTCTTGGTCTAGAAACCTTTGATATCGCTGATTTTTTTCTTGGCATAGTCACTACCTTCTGAAACGAGCTCCGTTTCAATTGGCACACGCAAGAGCGCTCTCTCGCTTCGCGATTCTCGAAACGCAAAGGGAACAGAAAGCCTTTGCGGGAGCTTTTGAATTTAGCAGGAGAACGCAATGACATATTTTCACCGCGTCTTGATTTTGGCTTTTTTCACTTTAGCGCCCACATTGGCAATGGCGCAGGCCGCACAGAATGATAAGACCACACAAGGCGGCAATGCGCGGGACAGTTCCGACAACGGTCAAAATTCAAACGGAAATTCATCCACTGATAAATCAGACAATGAAAGTTCCATAAACAGCACTACGACAAATGGTAACTCTACGACTTCCCCATCATCTTCATCGTCACCTACGGATAAAAAGTCCAACACGGACGACAACAAACGCGACCCCGAAGAAAGGACAAAAGAAAATTCTACAAAGAACTGTCAATCGACTGATTTAAATTGCAAAAAGACAAACTAGAAATCGTGTTTAAAGTTTTTTTATAAACGCTAAGCGTTTCGTTATATCAAGATTACTTTTGGCTAGTAAATGAACAGCTGCTATTTTTTTCAAAAAATATTCAACGTAAGCTGAAAGCAAATGAATTATAATGGTGTGCTTTAAGGTTACACCTTTACCAAAAATCATCTTTGCATTTTAAAGTTTTCAAAAATCATGGAATAATAAATTATAAAACTATTTCGTGGCTTTTAATTTAATCGCCGCGCTTAATCGTTAATCAGTGATTTCGTTGACGAAAAACACTTCTCGCGTACCCTGTAGGGAGTTGCGTTGGAGTTGTAAGTTTTATGAGTATCAGTGCGGTTGCCGACAAAAGCACCACAGTCCCATATTCGAGCGATGCGTTTTTGTCGTCTCTGACAAATGTTGATCTGGACGCCTCAGATACGTCTTTGACTCTAGACCCTGTTGGCGCTGAAATAAAAGAAAAAAAACCATCGACTTCAGTTAAAACATCCGCGATATCAAACAAGCACGGCTTTTCTGAAAATGTTGTAAAAGCAATTGTCGCGGCAGCCAATAAATACTCAGTCGACCCACAATTGATGCTCGATTTTGCACAGATTGAAAGCAGCGGTCGTCCGGGTGCCTCTAACGGGAAATACGGCGGGTTATTTGCGCTTGATATTAGCAAATATGGCAGGGGTACATTTAACGCGATCACAAATTCGAATGCTGCGGCAGCGGAAATTTCAACGAAAATTCGTGACTTCGTGACTGCCAACGGCCGTCAACCGAATGGAACAGAACTTTATCTTCTTCATCAGCAGGGTGCAGCGGGTGGACCTGCGCACATGAAAAACCTTGATGGCGTTGCCTGGAAAAATATTTCAAAATTCTACAAATATGAAAGTGTTGCTAAGAAAGCCATATGGAATAACATTCCACAAGATATGAAATATCTGTTTCCTGGCGGCGTCAACACTGTAACCAGCGCTGAATTCTATGCTGTCTGGAAATCCAAACTTGAAAAAGTGCCATACGAAACTGCGCTCGCATTTTACAAAATTCCTGTAACGCCAGACATTCTAACGGCAAATCTTGTTTCAAACAGTAAAAATGACAAAGCACCAGATATTTTTGAAACCGTCGATGTCGACATCACGTCAACAGACGAAATGCCGCTGAGCGATAGTCTTTCAAACGTGTCGTCTGACATTACACCGCGCAGTGTTGAGGTTGCAGCAGTTGAACCCCGCCATGACACACATGAAGCCATTGTCGACCAGCCTCTTTCGGCGGACGTTCAAGACAAAGACGATTGGATAACGAACTTCAACTGGTAGGCTGAACTTCGGCAAGATCACCTTTTGCCCAGCCTGCCTGCACGTTTTGCATGTAATCGCTGTAATTTCCTTGCTCAATTGCCTCGCGCGCGCCCTGCATAACATCCTGAAAATAGGTCAGGTTGATCGCAGTCGCCATCATCGCGCCCAGCATTTCATCGGTACGGATCAGGTGATGAAGATAGGCGCGCGAATAGTCACGCGCCGCCGGGCAGCGGCTTTCTTCATCCAATGGACGCGGGTCGCCTTTGTGGCGTGCATTGCGCAGATTGATTTTTCCAAAACGGGTGTAGACCGTGCCATGGCGTGCATTGCGCGATGGGAGCACACAGTCAAACTGGTCGATGCCGAGCGCAATACACTTTAACAGATCGTCTGGCGTGCCGACGCCCATCAAATAACGCGGGCAATTTTCTGGCATCAACGGCAGTGTTTCGCTTAAAGTCGCAAGCATTACCACTTGCGGCTCACCAACCGCAAGCCCGCCAATGCCATAGCCCTGAAACCCAAGCTGAACCAGCTCGCGCGCTGATTGATGGCGCAACGCAATGTTGTCTCCGCCTTGCACAATCGCGTAAAGCGCTTTTTGTGCGTCATGCTTTTCATCATAAAAGCGGCGCTTGGCACGCTCGGCCCAGCGCAATGATAACAGCATGGCCCGCAACAATTCGCCCTTTGTCGAGGGAAGCTTCGTGCATTCATCCAGCTGCATTTGAATGTCAGCACCAAGCAACGCCTGAATATCAACCGCGCGCTCTGGCGAGAGATGATGCTTCGAGCCGTCGATATGAGACGAGAAAGTCACGCCCTTTTCGTCAAGCTTGCGCAAACCCGACAGCGACATCACTTGAAAACCGCCACTGTCGGTGAGAATGGGTTTGTCCCATTTCATAAAATTATGAAGCCCGCCAAGTGCCGCCACCTCTTCCGCGCCGGGTCGCAGCATCATGTGATAAGTGTTGCACAGCATGATTTCAGCACCGGTCTGCGCAACATCCTGCGCATACATTCCTTTTACCGTTGCTGCAGTTCCAACTGGCATAAAAGCCGGTGTATTGATAGCTCCGTGCGCCGTGGTGATGCGCCCGCGACGCGCCTGCCCTTCTGTTTTTAAAAGCTTGAATGAAAAACTCATGACATTGTTTTAGGATAAAGCAGGCACGCATCGCCATAAGAATAAAAGCGATAGCCGGTTTTTATGGCATGCGCATAGGCGTGCTGCATGGTTTCCAGCCCGGCAAAGGCACTGACAAGCATGAACAGGGTGGAACGAGGAAGGTGGAAATTTGTTAGCAAAAGATCGGCGGCGAGAAAGCGGTAACCCGGGGTGATAAAAATCGCAGTATCGCCTTCAAATGCGGAGATCACGCCGCTTTGCGCACTCGCGCTTTCCAGTAGGCGCAATGATGTTGTACCGACACAGACAACACGCTTGCCCTTCGCCCGCACAGCATTGAGCGCGTCTGCCGTTGAGGCGCTGACACTGCCCCACTCACTGTGCATCACATGACTTTCAGTGTCATCCGTTTTCACGGGCAAAAAAGTGCCCGCGCCGACATGCAAAGTGACGTAATGCGCGCTAACGCCTTTGTCTTTCAACTGCGCCAGCAATTTCGGCGTAAAATGCAGGCCAGCCGTTGGTGCGGCCACAGAACCATCATGTTTTGCATAAACGGTCTGGTAGTCATCACGGTCTTGCGCATCCGCCTCACGCTTCAGGCCGATATAGGGCGGCAGCGGAACAGTGCCAACATCTGCAAATGCCTGCTGCAACGCTTCGCCCTGCAATGAAAATTCAAGTTCGGCTTCTGCTTCATGCCGAGACAGCACCATCGCTGTAAGGCTGCTGCCAAATTCAACTCTATCGCCTTCCATCAGCTTTTTTGCCGGACGGGCAAAGCTGAGCCACCTGTTGGCTGCTGTTTTTTTATGAAGATTGAAGCTAACTTTGGCGCGCGCGTCGCCGCGCACGCGCACACCATGCAGCTCAGCGGGAAAGACTTTCGTATCGTTGAAAACCAATGCATCACCTGCCTGCAACAACTGCGGCAGCGCTTTCACTTGCAGGTCTTGAAGTTCAGCGCCATCGACGCATAAAAGCTTTGCATGGTCGCGTGGGTGTACCGGCCGCAAGGCAATTGCGCTTTGAGGCAGCTCAAAATCGAACAAATCAACGCGCATGATAGTGTAATTCCCACGCCAGTTGCGGGTGTCTCCTGATAAAAAAAGACTCGGGAGCCAAGCCTTTAACGGCAGCGCCCGAGCACAAAACAATATGAAATTATTGAAACGTCAGGCGGCCTGTTCGGCTCCGTCGACACGCATCAAAATAATTTTGTCAGGCGTCGGCACAGGTTCCCCAACGGCAAAATTTTCGACATTGTCCATGCCGTCAACAACCTTGCCCCAGACGGTGTAATGCCCATTCAGCCACGGCGCTTCATCATAGCAGATGAAAAACTGGCTGTCGGCCGAGTTGGGATCATTGGAGCGCGCCATCGAGCAGACACCGCGCACATGCGGCTCGCGCGAAAACTCGCCTTCCAGTTTTTTACCTGAACCGCCCGTGCCTGTGCCTGTGGGGTCGCCGCCCTGCGCCATAAAGCCTTCAATAACGCGGTGGAAAATCAATCCGTCATAAAACCCGCTGGCGGCCAGTTCTTTAATGCGCGCCACATGTTTTGGGGCAAGGTCAGGGCGCAGTTCAATGATGACTGTTCCCTTGCTTGTCTCCATCACGAGTTTTTCGTTTTGTGTTTTTGCCATTAGCTGTCCTTCCTGAGCGGTGAATTGTTACTTTTATTCTGTTCATCGAGCCACTTTTTCAATGGCGCGAAATAATCGATAATGGCGGTTGCGTCGAGTTTGTCTTCGCCCGTCATCTCTTTCAAAGCAACAGGCCATGGTTGGCTTGCGCCCATGGCCAACACTTTTTTAAGTTTGTCGCCTGCTTTTTTATTGTTGTAGATCGAACAGCGATGAAGTGGTCCTTCATAACCCGCCTCTTTGCACAGCGCGCGGTGAAACTGGTATTGCAGCACAGCGGCCAAGAAATAACGCGCATAAGGCGTGTTTCCGGGAATGTGATATTTGGCGCCTGCATCAAAATCATCTTCCGTGCGTGCGACAGGCGCACTCACGCCCTGATATTTTTCGCGTAGCTCCCACCATGCCTTGTTGTAATCGCCGGGCGCGGTTTTGCCTGAAAACACATCCCAGCGCCATTTGTCGACAAGATAACCGAAAGGCAGAAACGAGACTTTTTCAAGTGCCTTATGAAGCAACAGGCCAATATCCGCGCTTTCATCCGGCACTTTATCGATCAAGCCAATCTGTTTCAAATAGTCCGGCGTGACAGAAAGCGCGATGGTGTCTCCAATGGCTTCGTGGAAACCGTCATTCGCACCGGTTCGGTACAGGTAAGGCTGTTTGCCATAAGCCATGTAATAATAGTCGTGGCCAAGCTCGTGGTGAATGGTGGTAAAATCCTCTTCCGTCGGCTCGATGCACATTTTAATTCGCACGTCCTCGCCTTTGTCGAGGTCCCATGCGCTGGCATGGCAGACAACCTCGCGGTCGTCCGGTTTCACGAACATCGAGCGTTCCCAGAATGTAGCAGGAAGCTTTGGCATGCCGAGCGAGACAAAAAAGTTTTCGCCCATTTCAACCATCTGCTTCGGCGTTGTTTTACGCTCTGTCAGAATGGTTGTAAGATCGAAGCCGCGCGATGAAGATGTCGGCGCCATAAAGTCATAGGTGTTTTCCCAAGACTGCGCCCACATATTGCCAAGCAGATGCGCCGGGATCATCCCGTCAGGCTTGACGACATCGGGCCCGTATTTTTTAACCAGCTGCGCGCGCACATACACATAGAGCGAGTCATAAAGCGGTTTAAGTTGAAGCCAGACGCGCTCCATGTCAGCTGCGAACGCATCTGCTGGCATATCATAGGTTGAGCGCCATAGCGCGCCCGTGTCTTTATAGCCAAGTTCCTTTGCGCCGATATTTGCAATTTCAACCATGCGCGCATAATCGGCGCGGTAAGGTTTTGAAATTGTGTGCCAGCCGACCCACGCTTTTTTTAATGCTTCAGCATCACGGCTTGTCGTCATGATTTTGGTATATTCGGTCAGCGTGTAGCATTTGTCGTTTTCATCAGGCGGGCAGTATTTGCCTTTTCCATATTGGCTATCAAGGCCAATTGAAAGCTTTGTCAGCTCGCTGCGCAGGTTTGCATCCGCTGGCGCTGGAATTGTGATGCCGTTTTGTATCAGCATCAGTTTACGGCGCGTGTCGTAAGACAGTTTTAGTTTATCAAACTTGTGTGAGCTGACAGCAAGCCCGCTTTGCGCTTCGGAAAGCTGTTCGGTAAAAATGCCCGACAGCAATTCCGTATCGTGGTTGATATTGGTCTCGCGCACAAAATTGGCCAGCTCCGAGCGGCTGCCCAACAGCTCGAGGCGTGTTTCGGCCTCGCCAACGAATTTGTCGGCATCGACCGCCGTTTGCGCGTGAGCTGCAAAGGCCATACAGAGCAAAAAGCCTGCGGCAAAATAACTTTTCATGGTCGCGTGTCCTATTTCTTTGCTTTGGCTGCGGGAACAAGTTTCAGGGAAATAATTTTGTCCTGCGGCGCTGCCACAAGCCCCATATCGCCACTGCCTTTTTTGATGGCGTCGACATTTTCCATGCCCTGCACCACTTCGCCCCAGACCGTATACTGGCCATCAAGCCCGGGTGTCGGCGCCAGATTGATGAACCATTGCGAGTTTGCTGAATCAGGGTTTGCCGAACGCGCCATGCCAACCGTTCCGCGTTCAAATTTGGCCTTTGAGAATTCGGCTTTGAGATCTGGAAGTTTGGATCCGCCTGTGCCCGTGCCTGTCGGGTCACCGGTCTGTGCCATGAACCCTGCGATCACGCGGTGAAAGACGATGCCGTTGTAAAAGCCCTGAGCCGCGAGCGTCTTGATACGCGCAACATGGTTGGGTGCAAGGTCAGGGCGTAGCTTGATGATGACATCGCCCGTTTTTAATTTTAAAACCAATGTTTCAGCCGGCAGTGTCGCTACAGGCGCAGTCGGCGCGGCGCTTACCGAAGCGTGCGTGACAAAAAGCAGTGTGAAGGCGAGAAGAAAAAGTCGCATGGATGTCCCTTTCATGAGAACTGCTGTGTAAGGCGCGCGGCCACCGAAGCTGGCACAAAGGCGCTGATATCGCCGCCAAGCGCTGCAATCTGGCGCACCAAGGTTGCGGCGATATGCCGATCTTTGGGTGAAGCGGGAAGGAACACAGTTTGCACATCGGCGGCCATCGACATGTTCATACCGGCCATTTGCATTTCGTAATCAAGGTCTGTGCCGTCGCGAAGGCCACGGATAAGAAGATGCGCGCCGCATTCTTTGGCAAAATCAATCAGCAGAGATGAAAAAGTGCAAGCCTGCAATTCTACACCTGCAGCGATCGCCAAAGGCCGCACCACCTCTTCGATCATTGCAAGACGCTCGTCGGCGCTGAACAGCGGCGATTTTTGAGGGTGGATTCCAATGGCAACGACAAGTTTGTCGACCAACCGGAACGATGCTTTCAGCATGTCGACGTGGCCGTTGGTTAACGGATCGAACGAACCTGGATAAAGCCCAATGCGCATCAGTTTTTGCCCTCAAACCTTCCTAAACATGAAAAAACATCGGGGCAAGCTAAGATCTGAACAGATTTACGACGAAAGTTGAAAAAGTTTTAACTTTCGCCAGTTAGCGTTTTAGAATGATCCAACAACCGACGCAGGATAGAGACTGTTCATTGCCTGAACATGTGCAGGTTGATGCCAGCAATGGCGCAATTACGGTTTCGATCTCCCAAATTAGCTACAATATCTTTTTAATGGAAAAAACCGCCCATCATCTTTCGGGAACAAAATTTCGAAAAAATGCTGAAAAACTAAGCCGCAAGCTTTTTTCCAAGGATGTTTTGAGCTGTTTTGCAAAATTGGCGCGAACACTTGATATCACTATTTCAAGTTTTGATGCGCCACTGGATGAAAAGTTGGCAAAAGCCATACGTTATAAATATGATATAGATGTTATGAGCCTCGTTGACACGCCATTACGACCCATCGCAGAAGCTATTGCGAACGCACCGCGCAAGATTGGCAATGTGACCTTCGAGCGCCGCAAGCCTTAGTCTGCGCTTTCTTCGTCCTCTTTGCCTTCATCATTGTCGGACACGCGCTCGACCGCGACCACACGCTCGTCTTCGGCAGTGTTGAAAACGATAACGCCTTGCGTCGAGCGGCCCGCTTGACGAATTCCCGTCACAGGAACGCGTATCAGTTGCCCCTTGTCTGTCACCAGCATCACCTGATCGTTTTCATCGACTGGGAATGAGGAAATCAGTGGGCCATTGCGATTGTTCACTGTCATCGCGACAATGCCTTTCCCGCCGCGATTGGTGATGCGGTATTCATAAGCGTTTGAGCGCTTGCCGTAGCCGTTTTCCGACACGGTGAGAATGACCTGCTCGGCCGCGCTCATTTCGATATATTTCTCTTGGCTCAATGCGGCAGCTGTCGTTGCCTCTTCATCGCTTTCCCCCGCATCCTCGACGCCGGTAATGGCGCGGCGCATTTTCAGATAGCCCGCACGCTCTTCCGGGCTGGCTTCTGAATGGCAAAGGATCGACATGGCGATGACCTTGTCTTTTGTGGCAAGATTGATGCCGCGCACACCGACCGACGAACGGCTCTGAAACACGCGCACATCGGTTACAGCAAAGCGGATTGCCTGACCCTTGGCAGTTGTCAGCAGCACGTCATCATCATCCGTGCACAGCTGCACGTCGACGATTGCGGTGTCCGCTTCTTCAAGCTTCATAGCAATTTTCCCGTTGCGGTTGATCTGGGCAAAATCTGACAGGTCATTGCGGCGCACGGTGCCGTCCGTGGTTGCAAACATCACATGATAATTGCTCCATGTGCTTTCATCTTCCGGCAGCGGCATGATGGTGGTGATACGTTCCCCCTCTTGCAAAGGCAAAAGGTTGACAAGTGCCTTGCCGCGCCCTTGCGGCGGGGCTTCAGGCAGGCGCCAGACTTTCATTTTGTAGACAAGACCGCGCGATGAGAAAAACAGAACGGGCGCATGTGTTGAGGCAACGAAAAGCCGCGTAACAAAATCTTCCTCGCGCGTCGACATACCAGAGCGGCCTTTGCCGCCGCGGCGCTGCGCGCGGTACGTCGACAGCGGTACGCGCTTCACGTAACCCGCGTGCGAAACAGTGACGACCACCTCTTCGCGCTGGATCAGGTCTTCAATATCCATATCGCCTTCATGTTCGGCGATTTCAGTGCGGCGCGGCGTTGCAAATTCTGTTTTGATCGCCGTCAGTTCCTGCGTGATGATGTCGAGAATGCGCGGGCGCGAACTTAAAATATCGAGATAGTCTTTAATGCTAACAGCAAGTGCATCTAATTCATTGGTGATTTCCTCGCGGCCAAGACCGGTCAGGCGCTGCAAGCGCAGATCGAGAATAGCCTTCGCCTGTTCTTCGGACAGGCGAACCGTATTGTCGCTGCCAAGCTTATAGCGCGGATCATCGATCAGCGCGATCCAAGGTGCAATCGCGCCCGCATTCCAGGCAATACCCATCAATTGTTCTTTGGCCGTTTGCGGATCTGGCGCGGCGCGGATTAGCGCCACAACGCGGTCAACATTTTCAACGGCAATCGCAAGACCCACCAACACATGCGCGCGGTTGCGCGCTTTGTTCAGCAGGAACTTTGTGCGGCGGGACACCACAACTTCGCGGAATTTCAAAAATGCCGTTAGCATGTCTTTCAGCGGCATCACCATCGGGCGCCCGCCATTGAGCGCAACAACGTTCGCACCGAATGAGGTTTGCAGCGGCGTGTACCGATACAGCTGGTTCAGCACCACTTCGCCAACCGCATCGCGCTTGATTTCAATGACGATGCGAATGCCTTCACGGTTGCTCTCGTCGCGCACATCTGAAATACCTTCGACGCGCTTGTCGCGCACCAGTTCGGCAATTTTTTCAATCAGGGTCGACTTGTTCACCTGATACGGAATTTCGGTGACAATGATTTGCTCGCGGTCCTTGCCCTTGGTTTCAACAGTTGCACGCGCGCGCATGGGAATGGAGCCGCGGCCCAGATGATAGGCCGCGCGAATGCCAGAACGCCCCAGAATAAGTCCGCCCGTTGGAAAGTCAGGCCCCGGAATAATGCCCATCAGCTCATCGGCTGTCAGTTCTGGATTGACGATCAGCGCCAGCGCGCCGTCAATCACTTCGCCAAGGTTGTGCGGCGGAATATTGGTGGCCATGCCCACCGCAATACCGCCTGCCCCATTGACCAGAAGATTGGGAAAGCGCGCAGGCAAAACAGTTGGCTCGGATTCAGAGCCGTCATAATTGTCCTGAAAATCGACGGTCTGCTTGTCGAGATCGTCTGTGAGACCCATCGCCACCTTTTGCAACCGCACTTCGGTGTAACGCATCGCTGCGGGCGGATCACCGTCGATGGAACCGAAATTGCCCTGGCCGTCAACAAGCGGCAGACGCAAAGAAAAGTCCTGCGCCATACGCGCCAAGGCGTCATAAATCGACTGATCGCCATGCGGATGATATTTACCAATGACATCGCCGACAATGCGTGCCGATTTGCGATAGGCCTTGTTCCAATCGTAACCGCTTTCATACATCGAATACAGAATGCGCCGATGCACAGGCTTTAATCCGTCGCGCACATCGGGAAGCGCGCGGCTGACGATCACGCTCATCGCGTAATCGAGATAGCTGCGGCGCATCTCGTCGACGATGGAAACGGGTTGAATGTCGGAGGGATCGGATGGAATCACTGTGTCGGATGTGTTTGTCATGTCATTGAGTTTCTAAGGATTTTTGCCTTTTGCGTCAATGAAACCATGTGGAAATTGACAGTTTTCCTGATCCGCTATACTATTGAATTTACTATATTATTTTAAATTTTATGTATTTTTAGGTGTCAAAAGTGACCACACGAGCAAAACCTGTTTCACATACAAAAAATAAAGCTGCAAAAACGCCGTTTATTGATACGCAGTTTAAGCTTGCGCAAAATCAGGCAAACGACACAAAAAGCGCGGTCAAAAAACCAGATACCGATGCACCTGCGCCAGCTCCGCAAGCTGAGATCAAAGTTCCAAAACCTTTGTCAACTGAAACACCGACAGCATCCATGTCGCCAAAAGAAAAAACATTTGGTGAAACTGTCCTGTCCTATGTGCCGGAAAGCGTGCGCGACATATTACCTGAGTTTTTGGGTGGCAATCCTGTCAAATCGACGCCCGACATTGAGCGCGAAGTTGTGAAGCGCGACGAGAAACACTCGCAGGAACGCAATGACCGGCTTCTGAATGCGGTCGGCTTTACAGCAAATGTTTTGACAGGCGGTGCTCTGACGGCATGTGCAACAAAAAATTCGAATGTGAATAAAACAACCCAACCGATAAAACCAGCAATCAAACAGGACAAGCGTGTTAACGAGAAAGATGAAAAAACAATTCGTGATGTTTTAACACGCTTCAATATTTCACCAACTGACGACGAGTTGACCTATTCTGAAAAAGACAATTACACACAAATACCGGATGATTTAAAAAAACGATTGGGTGAAGATTCAGAAAGTCTTAAGGCAGTCGCTGGCTACACGGACGCCGACAACAATGGCGGCAATGTACAGGCCTTTGTTTTTAAAGAGGCGGTGAAAGATCAGGCAAAATTATTTCATAACCCGGCTGAAGACTTTCAACACTACGTCATCATCAATGAAGTTGGAAACAAGGCCTTGTACTCCCACGGAATTGACGAAAAGAAATCTGAGCTTGTTACCGAATTGATGTCTGCCAAATCCAGCAAAGAGCTGGCTTATAAAGCACATTTTGTGGTTATGCATCGAAGTTATAATTCGGGTGAAAAATTTGAGAATTATCGCCTGATCGACGACGCTTTTGAAAAAGCCACAAGCCAGGTGATGAAACGCCATGGCATTGGCGGTGCTGTCGATGACCACATGAATGTTCAAAATGAAGTTATGAGTGTGACGCGCATAACTGAAGAAAACGCCAGAAAAACAGGCAAGAAGATCGAATATATGGACTTGATGGATGATTTTATCGATAGCATTGCCCGTAAAGCCAACCTTCCTTCTGAAAGTATACGCGGCGAACTTTATGAAGACTATTTCAGCCAGCTCGACAAAACAGCGAAGCCATAAGCCCGTTAGCTAACAGATGACGTTTAAATTTTTTGATATGATACTTAAATTCTAGAGAAAATAAATGCTTGTTCATAAAAAAATGACTGCGCAAAATAAAAAGACGATTGTACAAAAGCAGTCCGTTGATGATCTTTTTAAGCTTGCGCAAAATCAGGCAAACGACACAAAAAGCGCGGTCAAAAAACCAGATACCGATGCACCTGCGCCAGCTCCGCAAGCTGAGATCAAAGTTCCGAAACCTTTGTCAACTGAAACACCGACAGCATCCATGTCGCCAAAAGAAAAAACATTTGGTGAAACTGTCCTGTCCTATTTGCCGGAAAGCGTGCGCGACATATTACCTGAGTTTTTGGGTGGCAATCCTGTCAAATCGACGCCCGACATTGAGCGCGAAGTTGTGAAGCGCGACGAGAAACACTCGCAGGAACGCAATGACCGGCTTCTGAATGCGGTCGGCTTTACAGCAAATGTTTTGACAGGCGGTGCTCTGACGGCATGTGCAACAAAAAAGCCGGAGACGTCAAAACCAAAAACAGCCACGCCAACACCACCGCTCACACCTACGCCAGACGTCGACCCGAATTTCAAACTTGGCCAAGGCACGCCAATTGGCATCTCGCCAGATTATGGCCCGCTGAAAAACAACAAAGATTTGATCAACACGTTGCTCGCAGGGGTCAGCCAATATCAACCGGCCCATAAAAATATTTTCGATTGGCCGAAAGACCGGCCAGCGCTAAAAGATACCAAAGTCTCCCTGATTGTAACAATGGCAAAAGACATCCCGGCAGAGGTGCGCGCAAGCTTGCCGAATGACGAAGCTGGCGACGCGTTCACGGTTGCTCTTGGCAAAGGGAAAGACCAGCAGATTGCCGTCTTCCTGATCGCGGACAGAATTTTTTATGACGCCAACGGCAACGAAAAACCCGATGCCACAGTGCGGGCATTGACCGCCATGTCACACGAGCTGTACGGCAATGTTCAGACTTATCTTGAAGCAGCCGAGAGCAAGTCATTCGACAAGCCGATTGACCGCAAAGACATGGAAATCCGCGCTTTCAAGGCCGGCATTGATTTTTTGGAGCGTTTTGCTGCGTCAGACAAGTTTAAAACAATGACGCCCAAAATTCAAAGCGATGTTAAAGCCACGATTGAGCGCGAGAAAAAAGGCCTTCTCAGTTGGCAAACGGCAACGATTTACTAAAACGGAATTTCGTCGTCGAGATCATTGCCGCCAAAGCCACTTGAACCATGTGTGGTTGAACCTCCGCCGCTCGCGACCTTTTTCTGGCCGTAACCGCCGCCGCCTTCGTAATCATCATTGGCCGACGACGAACTGCCCGCCTTTGAATCGAGGAAGGTCATTTCGCCGCGATAGCGCTGCAGCACCACTTCAGTGGTGTATTTGTCGTTGCCGTCCTTGTCCTGCCATTTGCGCGTCTGCATCTGTCCTTCAAGATAAACCTGAGAGCCTTTTTTCAGATACTGCATCGCGAGCTTGCCCAGATTGTCATTGAAAATAACGATATTGTGCCACTCTGTTTTTTCTTTGCGCTCGCCGGAGGATTTGTCCTTCCAGCTTTCCGATGTCGCCAGTGAGAAGTTCACGACCGCATCACCGGAATTCATCCGCCGCTCTTCTGGGTCTTTCCCTAGACGTCCAACCAGAATGACCTTGTTGATACTGCCCGACATAATGCTCTCCCACTTGACAAATGCGCCACTGTTCTTTCTTTGTTCTTAAAGACGTGAATCTGAAAAGTCAAACGCAAAGCCCCTGTTATCCGCAGCGGTGGATAACTATGTGAACGGATTGAGCCAAACCCGCGCCCCGCGCGTTCTCTGTTGAAAAAGGTATTCGTCATGGCGCGCAAATCTACCGATGAGCAAAAGCTGAAGAAGCTGGAGCCGAACAAATATCTGTCCGTGCGCGGCGCGCGCGAGCACAATCTGAAAAACATCGACATTGACCTGCCGCGCGACAGCCTCATCGTTTTTACCGGCGTGTCGGGCTCGGGCAAGTCCTCGCTCGCTTTTGATACGATCTATGCCGAAGGCCAGCGCCGTTATGTGGAAAGCCTGTCGGCCTATGCCCGCCAGTTTCTGGAAATGATGTCGAAGCCTGATGTCGACCAGATTGATGGTCTCTCGCCCGCCATTTCAATCGAGCAAAAAACCACCTCGCGCAATCCGCGCTCCACGGTCGGCACCGTCACCGAAATTTATGACTATATGCGCCTGCTGTGGGCGCGAGCGGGCGTTCCGTATTCACCCGCCACCGGCCTGCCGATTGAAAGCCAGACCGTCAGCCAGATGGTCGACCGCGTGATGGAACTTCCCGAAGGCACGCGCCTTTATATCCTCGCCCCCGTGGTGCGCGGCCGCAAGGGCGAATACCGTAAAGAGTTGCTCGACTTTCAGCGCAAAGGGTTTCAGCGCGTGAAAATTGACGGCGCCTTTTATGAAATTCCGGACGCGCCTGCGCTCGACAAAAAACTGAAACATGATCTTGAAGTCGTGGTGGACCGGATTGTCGTACGCGAGGATGCCAAGACCCGTCTTGCTGACAGTATTGAAACCGCGTTGAAGCTGGCCGAAGGTCTCGCAATCGCAGAGCTGGCCGACGACACCGACAGCAAAAAACCCAAACAGATCCTCTTCTCCGAAAAGTTCGCCTGCCCCGTCTCTGGTTTTACCATTGCTGAAATCGAGCCTCGTTTGTTTTCGTTCAACTCGCCGCACGGAGCCTGCCCTGATTGTTCCGGTCTTGGCGTTGAGATGAGCGTCGATCCCGACCTCGTCATCCCCAATCAGGATTTGACCCTGGCCAAGGGCGCCATCGCGCCATGGGCGAAAAACCCCTCGCCTTATTCCAAACAGACGCTGGAAGGCCTTGCCAAACATTACAAGTTCAAGCTCAGCACGCCCTGGCATGAACTCTCCGACAAAGCGCAGGACATCCTGCTCAACGGCTCTGGCGATACCAAAATTGCCTTTTCCTTCGATGACGGCCTTCGCGCCTATGACACCAAAAAAACCTTTGAAGGCCTCATCCCCAATCTTGAGCGCCGCCATTCGGAAACCGACAGCGACTGGATGCGCGAAGAGATCGAGCGCTACATGTCTGAAACGCCCTGCTCCACCTGCCATGGCTTTCGCCTCAAACCCGAAGCGCTGGCGGTGAAAATAGCCGGCGAACATATCGGCCTCGTCACGGAACTGTCGGTGCGCGCCGCCCATGAATGGTTTGCGGCTTTGCCGGCTAAACTCAACAAAAAGCAGACGGAAATTGCCGCCCGCATCCTGAAAGAAATCCGCGAGCGCCTGCAGTTTCTTGTCGATGTCGGCCTCGATTATCTCTCCCTCTCGCGCGCCTCCGGCACGCTGTCGGGCGGGGAAAGCCAGCGCATCCGCCTTGCCAGCCAGATCGGCTCCGGCCTGACCGGCGTTCTTTATGTTCTGGACGAGCCCAGCATCGGTCTTCACCAGCGCGACAATGACCGCCTGTTGGAAACCCTTCGCCGCCTGCGCGATCTTGGCAACACCGTCATCGTCGTCGAGCATGATGAAGATGCCATCATGTCGGCCGATTATGTGCTCGATATCGGCCCCGCCGCCGGCCGCCATGGCGGCGAGATCATCGCCAAAGGCCTGCCGCAAGACATTATGTCCAACCCCAACTCGCTCACCGGCAAATATCTTACCGGCGCGATGGGGATTGATGTGCCCGCGCAGCGCCGCAAATCGCGTGGAGGCCGCACCATTAAAGTGGTTGGCGCCAAGGGCAACAATCTTAAAAATGTCAGCGCAGAAATTCCTTTGGGCTGTTTTACGGCCGTCACCGGCGTTTCCGGCTCCGGTAAATCGACACTGCTGATCGATACGCTTTACAATGCGGTCGCGCGCGAACTGAATGACGCGAAAGCTCACCCCGCCGAGCATAAAACCATTCATGGAATGGAGCATCTCGACAAGGTCATCGACATCGACCAGTCGCCCATCGGCCGCACGCCGCGCTCCAACCCTGCCACCTATACGGGCGCGTTCACGCCCATTCGCGATTGGTTTGCCGGCCTGCCGGAAGCGAAAGCCCGCGGCTATTTGCCGGGGCGTTTTTCCTTCAACGTCAAGGGCGGGCGCTGCGAGGCCTGCGAGGGCGACGGTGTCATCAAAATCGAAATGCACTTTTTGCCGGACGTGTTCGTCACCTGCGATGTCTGCCATGGCAAGCGCTATAACCGCGAAACGCTGGAGGTGCAGTTCAAGGGCAAAAGCATTTCCGATGTTCTCGACATGACTGTCGACGACGCGGTCGATTTTTTCAAGGCCGTGCCCAGTATCCGCAAAATTCTGGAAACGCTGAAGCGCGTCGGTCTTGGCTACATCCACGTTGGCCAGCAGGCCAACACATTGTCAGGCGGCGAAGCGCAGCGCGTGAAGCTGGCAAAAGAACTGTCAAAGCGCGCTACCGGGCGCACGCTTTATATTCTCGACGAGCCGACCACAGGCCTTCATTTCCACGATGTCGCCAAATTGCTCGAAGTCCTGCACGAGCTTGTTGACACTGGCAACACGGTCGCGGTGATCGAACACAATCTCGAAGTCATCAAGACCGCAGACTGGGTCATCGACATCGGCCCAGAAGGCGGCACTGGAGGCGGCGAAGTCATCGCCAAAGGCACGCCCGAAGATGTGATGAAAGAAGCGCGCTCTTATACCGGCCGCTATCTGAAAGACCTGCTGACAAGGCGGCCAGGCAAGAAAAAACCTGCAAAGAAAATTGCAGCCTCAAAAGGCACGACAGGTGCAAGTGCGCACGCCGTAAATGATGATGGAGAAGCATCAGATGTTGAGGCGGCGGAGTGATGTTCTTCGCTCTGAGCGACGCCGCGAAGAGCAATTCGTTTTAAATGTAAACCAACGTGGAAATCCAGAAATCGAAGTTTTAATGTGATCATGATGCTGGCTGAACAAGCCAAATTGCGATGACGATAACAGCTGAGATATTCTTTTTTGCGATAATAGCGACTAGAAATGCTGGCCACATAGATCGTGCCAGCATGGATTAATGCTTTCAATCAATACCAGCTTATATTTTCGCGAACAGTTTTTAATTTGCTTTTCGCGCGCGAGGACTGCTGCTCTCCTCCAACGCGCCGCGACAGCGGTCAGCGCCTTACAGCCGTATTTTAAAAAACTTCGAGCCGTTCGGTCTTTTATTCAAAACGACCGCGTGGCTGTCTAATGTTACGTCGAGGAAAAGCGTACCTCACGCCTGGCTGGCCTAGTTTTGGCTGTAACTTTTAATTGAGCACTTATTTTTGCAATGCCATTTATTTTCTTACACAAAAAAACCCTTGATCACATTTATGTTTTCAAATCTGTTTATTTTAAATGCAGTACGATTTTAGATAACGTGCTGAAACAAAATCATAAAATACGATAATAAAATTTTTACTTAAGTTTTACTATTAACCATCTTTATAGTGGTAAATATTAACTATGTATACTAAGGTTAACTCCGGATGAGCCAAGCAATACGCAGAAGCTCGATATGTCGAATACTTTATTTAAATTTTACAGGAGAGAATAATGGCTACGAATAGTGTCGATGGGAAAAATAAGGATCTCGTCGTTAAAAAAGACAATCAGAAACAGGAAGAAACCAAAACCATTTTTGGAAACATTCTTCAAGAAAGCTCAGCCGGAAATACCAGTGTCACAACCGCCGACAATGGCGAATTTCAAAAATATATTTGCGACCTTCTTGGTGTTGATATTTCGGATAACAAAACAACTTTCAATGCAAAAGATCTGAAGGCTGCTTTAATTAAAGGTGGTATGTCAGAAGCTGACGCTAGCAAATATGCAACAGCATCTTTCCCAGCGGGCAAAGAAGCAAGTGTCAATGTTGTAAAAATAAAAAATCGCCTTCTTCACGTTATGGCCAGCGATCTTGGCGTAAAATATGTTGACCATAAAACAGGCGCTGCAAAAAATTCAAAACTGGTCAACAGCGATGCAAATTGTGCTGACTGCGAAGATATTGAAGTGTCTGGAAAAGCTGGAAACGGCCCATGGACAGATTGGAAAAGCAATATTAGCGCTGAAAAATTCAAGGCGTTTTTTAAAGACGCGCCATGCACAACCTGTGAAGAGCCAGAAGAACCAGTCACTCCCGATGTTACCGTTACCCCGCAGCCCTGCGACAAGGATAAGAAATGCAAAGACGGCAAACCAGGTAAAGACAGCACCGTACCGGGTCCTGTCGGTCCGGTCGGTCCAGTAGGTCCAAAAGGCAAAGATGGTCTTGATGGGAACGATGGTGAAGACAGCACTGTTCCAGGTCCTGTCGGACCAGCTGGTAAAGACGGCACCAACGGAAAAGACGGAAAAGACGGCAAGGACGGCAAAAAAGCCGGCTTTAACTGGACCAGCCTTATTGGTCTTGCAGGTCTCGTCGGCTTGTTCGGCCTTAAAGGCAGCAGCAACAACAACCGTTATTACGGCGGTGGTTCAAATTGCTACACAGGTGGTTACAACGGCGGCTACAGCGGTGGCTATGGCGGTGGTGGCTACGGTGGTGGTGGCTACGGTGGTGGTGGCTATGATTACGGCAACTATGGTGGCAGCAATGGCGGCTTCTGCTCCAGCCCACTCGGCTACGGCAATTACGGCGGCTATGGTGGCTATGGCAACGGTGGTTACGGCGGCTACGGAAACGGTGGTTATGGTAATTACGGAAGCTACGGCAACACACGTGGCGGCGCGGCGAATGTCCGTGTAGCACAAAACAATTGGGATACAGGCACATATAGCGCGCCTCTTCCTAACACCAATCCAATCGGCTGGGGCTACGGCACCAATGGCGGGTGGAACACGTCCAATAACGGAAACGGTGAGTATGTTCTTCCACCAGGATCGGCTGTAACAAAAGTCGCATCAAGCGGAAACACCTATTACGAAACGCCTGTCCGCACGCCTGTCGGCACACAATATGTCGCGGGTATTATTGGAACACCGCTACGCTCGAAAGACGGAACTCATTTTAGCACCTAATAATTTGCTGAAACGAGCAGACAGAAAACGCGGCTTTTGGTGCCTGAGCGCAAGCGAATGGCACAATTAAAGGCCGCGTTTTTTATGACTTAACGTCCGCTTTTTTTCGACCCTTGGGCTTTTGCGGCTTTGGCAACAGCGACGTGTCCGGAAATGCAAAAATGAGTTTGCGTTTCTGGTTCTCATCAAGCGCCACAGAAAGCTTAACTGTGCCGCCGTCTTTCAGGCGGCCAAACAAGACCTCTTCCGCAAGCGGTTTCTTAATGTCTTCCTGAATGACACGTCCCAAAGGCCGCGCACCCATTTTATCGTCATAGCCTTTTTCGGCGATCAGGCTGAGCGCATCTTCCGTGACCTCAATGACAACGCCGCGGTCAGACAATTGTGCTTCAAGCTGAAAGATAAATTTCTGTGCAACCTGGCGCACAACCTCGCGTGGCAATGGCGCGAAGGGGATAATAGCATCAAGACGGTTGCGGAATTCCGGCGAGAATAGCTTATTGATGGCCTCTTCGTCATCACCTTCACGGCGAATACGGCCAAAACCCATCGGCGCACGCGCCATGTCGGCCGCACCGGCATTTGTTGTCATAATTAAAATCGAATTTCGAAAATCGACCTGTTTGCCATTGTGATCCGTCAGCTTGCCGTGATCCATGACTTGCAGCAAAATATTGTAAAGATCCTGATGCGCTTTTTCGATTTCATCGAGAAGGATCACGCTGTAGGGATTCTGGTCGGCGGCATCTGTTAAAAGCCCACCCTGTTCAAAACCGACATAGCCCGGAGGTGCGCCGATAAGGCGCGACACGGTGTGCTTCTCAGAATATTCCGACATGTCGAAGCGCTGGAACGGAACGCCAAGAACTTCGGCAAGCCTTTTGGCAACTTCCGTTTTGCCCACGCCTGTAGGACCTGAGAACAGATAAGAGCCAATCGGTTTTTCAGGTTCCCGCAAGCCAGCGCGCGCCAGCTTGATCGCCGATGTCAGTGCATCGATCGCCTTGTCCTGGCCGAACACAATCGTTTTCAGATCGCGCTCAAGCTTTTGCAACACTTCCGCGTCATTGGCTGAAACCGTTTTTGACGGAATACGCGCCATGCTTGAAATCGTCGCTTCAATCTCAGCAACACCAATAATCTTTTTGCGCTTGTTTTCAGGTAACAGCATCTGGCTGGCCCCGCTTTCATCGATCACATCAATGGCTTTGTCCGGCAGTTTGCGGTCATGCAGATAGCGCGCGGAGAGCTCAACCGCGGATTTGATGGCATCATCGGTAAACTTCACTTTATGGAAGTCTTCAAAATAAGGCTTGAGGCCCTTTAGAATCTCAATGGCATCAGGTATTTTAGGCTCAACAACATCAATTTTCTGAAAGCGGCGCACAAGGGCGCGGTCTTTTTCAAAATATTGACGGTATTCTTTATAGGTCGTCGAACCGATGCAGCGCATCTGGCCAGACTGCAATGCGGGTTTTAAAAGGTTTGAAGCGTCCATCGCGCCGCCGGATGTGGCGCCAGCACCAATAACAGTGTGAATTTCATCAATAAAAATGATTGCGCCGGGCGTGGCCTCAATTTCCTTCACGACCTGCTTCAAACGTTCCTCAAAATCACCACGGTAGCGCGTACCCGCCAAAAGCGCGCCCATATCAAGGGCGAAAATAACATTGTCTCTTAAAACTTCCGGAACTTCGCCGTTGATAATCCGCAAGGCAAGACCTTCGGCAATGGCGGTTTTGCCAACGCCAGGGTCGCCAACAAACAGCGGATTGTTTTTGGAACGGCGGCAAAGAATTTGAACCGTGCGCGAAATTTCTGTATCCCGGCCAATCAGCGGGTCAATTTTCCCAGCCTTCGCTTTTAGGTTGAGATTAATGCAGTAACTCTCGAGCGCATCAGCTTTTTTCTTCTTTTGTCCATCTTCAGAATGGCCATTGTGGTCATCATCATCCTCAACACCCTTGGCCGCGCGCGGCCGGTGCAGGTCGGCGCGTTTTGCAACGCCGTGGCTGATATAATTGACAGCGTCATAACGGGTCATCTCCTGCTCAGAAAGGAAATAGGCGGCATGGCTTTCACGCTCGGCAAAAATTGCGACAAGCACATTGGCACCTGTAACCTCCTCGCGCCCCGAAGACTGGACATGAATGACCGCGCGCTGAATCACACGTTGAAAACCGGCCGTGGGTTTTGCGTCTTCGCCGTTTGGGTTGATGAGGTTTTCAAGATCGTTTTCAATATAATCTTCAAGATTTTTGCGAAGAACGGCGATTTGAACGTTGCAGGCCTGCATTACGGCGCTGGCATCTGGATCATCGGTCAAAGACAGCAATAAATGCTCGAGCGTTGCATGCTCGTGCGCGTGTTCACCGGCAATTGCCAGAGCACGATGCAAGGCCTGTTCAAGATGGCGTGAGAATGAAGGCAAGTTATTGTCCTTTCTGCGCGGGTGCAAAAACCCAGATCAGAATCATTTTTTTTCCATCACACATTGCAAAGGATGCTGGTGTTTGCGGGCGAAGTCCATCACTTGTGTGACTTTGGTCTCTGCGACTTCAAAAGTGAAAATTCCACATTCGCCAACGCCCTGCTGATGAACGTGCAGCATGATCGTCATGGCGTCTTCGGTCGATTTATTGAAAAAGCGGCTAAGAACATGGACCACAAAGTCCATGGGGGTGTAATCGTCATTGAGCAACAAGACCCGATAAAGATTGGGCTTTTTTGTCTTTGGGCTTGGTTTCGTTGCAAGCTGACCCTCAATACCATCTGCACCCATCATATCGTCTTTATCTGAAGAGGACATGAACCTTGCTTAAACCCCCGAACAAAAACATCATTTTTTGAATGTAATGCGGAGCATGGCACTTTCCAAGCCGCCCTGGTAATTTTTCCAGGAATTTTACAGATCAATAACCTCAATGATTTATTGTCATCAAACAAGACAGCGGTTGGCGAAATAAAAACGTCGAAAGCTCTTGATCTTGCGGAAGCTAAAAAACCGGAAGCTTAAGAGATTTTAACGTTTTTCGCGATGAAACGAAGAACTCGTTTTTTTTAAAGCCGTCGTCGAGAAGTGGGAATAAACTAGTGCTGCGTAACGAAAAACTCAAAATTTTCGGTTTGTCCGGTCTGACAGGGCTTGCGCTCGCTCTGTCGCCGCTAAGCACCACATCTGCACATGCTGCGCCATCTTCCTCTATTGTCGTTGATGCCAATACAGGCGAAGTGCTCCAACAATCATCGCCCGATGCGCCCCGCTTCCCTGCGTCCGTGACAAAAGTCATGACGCTTTATCTTCTGTTCGAGGAAATGGAACGCGGCAGGTTCAACCTGTCTTCGCCGCTTAAAGTCACAAAATTTGCGACACAGCAGGCGCCTTCCAAACTTGGCGTGCGCGCTGGCGACACGATCAGCGTGCGCGAGGCCATTTTAGCGATTGTCACGCGCTCTGCCAACGACGTTGCCGTTGTCATCGCTGAAAACATTGCGGGCAGCCAAGATGCATTCGCCTTAATGATGACGCAAAAAGCCCGCCAGATCGGGATGAGCAATACGATTTATAAAAATGCGTCCGGCCTGCCCGACCCGCGACAAAAAACAACGGCGCGCGATCTGGCTTTGCTGGGGCGCGCCCTTTACGAACGTTTTCCAGATAACGCACGTTATTTTTCGACCCGCGCCTTTGATTTTCGTGGCCACATGATTGGCGGCCACAACCGCCTTCTGGGGCGTGTGCGCGGCGTTGACGGTATCAAGACAGGTTACACACGCGCATCTGGTTTCAATCTTCTGACATCGGCACGCATTGACGGCCGCCATGTTGTCGCTGTTGTCATGGGCGGAATTACGGGCGCGCAGCGCGACAACCAGATGGCTGGCCTTGTCATGCGGTATCTTCCGCAGGCGTCGACACACAAAATCATCGACAAGCAATTGATGGCGCGTATCTTCAACACGCGTAAAGACAGCGTCATCGCTTCATACGACCGTCGCCGCAAAACACAAGATGTAAGCGAAGACCATGAACAGGATGACGTAGCGGAACCAAAAGATGCGCGCAGCGTCCCTATTGCCCTTTCGGCACCGCCAGCAAATCAGCCTCAAAACAAATTCGTTGCGATGATACAGCCTGCAATTGCAGCAACACCTGATGATCGCTCTTCATTTAAAGCAGAGCAGATCGCACCGCCGCGCCAAGCCGCTCCAGCCATGAAATGGGCTGTCGGTGCGCAAGCGCGCAAGGCCGACCGTGACATGCCGTCTGATATTGTAACGGCTTCGCTTGATAACGCGCAGCCACTACGCGCAGCCGCAAAACCGGTAAGCGCAGATGGTGCGTGGGCCGTGCAGATTGCCGCGGCAAGTTCAGAAAACGAAGCCATGAAAATGCTCAACGAAGCCAAAGCGAAACTTAAAAATGCGCTTGCGGACACCAAGACGTATACGCAAACAGTGACTGTCGGTAAGGCAACATTGTACCGTGCGCGCTTTGCTGGCTTTGATGAGAGAGAAGCTGCGCAGAATGCCTGTAAAGCTCTCAAAAGTGCTGCCTACCAGTGTGTCACCGTTCGTCTGTAAAATCTTTTTCTAAGTGTAACCCGTTTTGCGTTGTGGAGTTGAGTAATGCGTTTTGACAAGCCTGTCTCTGGCGGAATTAATTCTGGTAGCAATCCAAGCGCTGCCGCCCGCATCGGGGTGCAGCCCTTTCATGAGGCGCCTGTACGCCTCACTGATTTCCTCGACAGAGGCGCCTTTCTGAAGGCCAAGAATTTCATAAGCCTCCTCCTCACTCAACGTATGGGACGCGCCAGATCCAGCCTGCCCCGCGCCCGCGTTCGCATGCGCGTTTTCACGCCAGAGGGGATGCCGGCGATCAAGATACGCTGCGAGTAATTCGCAGCTTTCCCTGTCATCTGCAAAAGCAGAAAACAAAGCGATCAATTCGTCTTTGCTAAAACTGTCGAGTGCGCGGCCAGCATAACTGCCGGAGCGGACACTGCCTGTGAAAATTCCTTTTTTCACGTCAACCTGCATATCAAGATAGCGGGTGCGAAACTTTGGCCGTGGCAGGTCGGGCAAAAACATCCACCAGAACGCCTGCGTCCCCACCCGCGACAGAGCAATGGAGCCAAGGACAAGGCCGAGAAAAACAGAGCCTTTGAAGAGGTAGTAAAGCGCCATTGCGAGAACAACGGCACTGACCAGCTTTTCGCCTGCACCTGCGATCCTGCTGGCCTCTGGCGCCATATATTTGCGCGTCCAGCTAAGAATAATGACAAGAGCAAGGAAACCAAGGAGAAAAGGGGCCATAAACTTGCATAGCGGGTCTTGGCTTTCAGTGAAAGTGCCGCTAGAAAAGGAAACGCGCGGGGCTGTAACCCCGCGCGTCCCTTAGGCCACCTCTATATTTTAAAGAAAAATTAATCGTTTCTAACTTATAATTAAATTGTCCAGAACTCAGTATATTTTTAAATTATCGTCGTCAGTAAGTCGTTCATTAAATGATGCTGGTGGCTAAGCTAAAATCTCCGTCAATTCGAGTGGCAAGTTGGCCGACTCTCTCCAGATTTCGCGCGCCTGACGGCGTCGTACGGATCTGTCGTCGAGTGGGAGATTGAGATATTCGATCAGCGCCATAAGTTCCTGGCGGCTGGCCATATGTTCAACTGTTGGTCTTTTCGAAGCTTCGAAACATTCAACGCTATCAAGCGCCGTTAAACCCTTGTCAAAATATTCGCGGAAGATTGCATGCTCTGAAAGGCCGGGGCCAACACGCATTCCAAATTGCGCGCTCAGCTTTTCAAGGACAGACCCGACATGTCGATGTCCGCCAACGCCGCTCACCAGCCTGTTGCGCATCACAACCCAATCTGTGCCTGCATTGTCTTCATTCAGGCGCTCTTCAAGCGCTGCCAGAACAGTTTCCGTGTAAAGGCTTGGGCGCGGCGTGACGTTTTCGCCTTTGAGGTGCGCCAATGTGTCGATATCGACAAGGCTGTCATTCATCGGCGTCAGCAATGTATCGGCAGCAGCATGCGCCATCAAAGACAGCGGGCAATTCGAGCTTGGGCAATCAATAATGATAAAATCGACGCGCTGCTCCAGGCTGGAGAGAATGCGGGTAAAAGCTTCGGTGTCCGACCATTTATTTGTTTTCAAACTGTCGGTTGCGGCCTGCTCAAGGACATGGTGATCCGGTGTTGGCAGGAAAAGACTTTGTGTCTTTGCATAAGCGCGGCGATTACGAATATATGAAGTGAGCGTCTGCTGGCGTCCGTCGAGATCGATTGTCGCGACGCGCATGCCTTCCAGCATCAGGCTTACAGCAAGTTGAAGGGCGATTGTTGATTTACCTGTGCCGCCTTTTTCATTGCCAAGAACAATGACGTGTGAGGTTTTGGCGCTGGTTTCTGAGTATGTCATGCTTGCCTTTGCTGTTACAAGCATCAATGTAGTTGAAAGAAGTAATCAGTTCAAAGTAAACATGTATTAAGCATTACTAGCACAAGTTTTACTTAAATTTTATTTGAAAAAACTTACGACAAATTCAGTAGCGTTGCATTGCCGCCCGCTGCTGTGATGTCAGTGGAGACGACGCGCTCAACAGCAAAACGATAAAGGTAGTGCGGCCCGCCCGCTTTTGGTCCGGTGCCGGAAAGCCCCTCGCCGCCAAATGGTTGAACACCGACAACAGCACCAATCTGGTTACGGTTGACATACATATTGCCAACGCGCGCATAGGTTTTTACATCGCGAATTGTCTGTTCAATGCGCGTGTGCAGACCCAGCGTCAAACCAAACCCTGCTTTATTGATGTGATTGCAAACCTGTTTCAGCTGCCCTGCTTTCCAGCGGCTGACATGCAGGATTGGTCCAAAAATTTCCTCTGACAGATCATCAGGGTTGGAAAGCTCATAAGCTGCAGGCGCAACAAAAGTGCCGTTTGCGCAATCATCACTCAGCGTCAGCTCCTTGATAACTTTTGCGCTCTGCCGCATTTTAATTTTGTGCTGTTCCAGCTTTGAGGCAGCTTCTTCATCAATAACGGGCCCAATGTCAGTTGCGTAGTCCATTGGATCATTGACGCACAACTCATCCATGGCGCCTTTCAGCATTTCAATGAACTTGTCTGCGATGTCGTCTTGCACATAAACAATACGAAGCGCCGAGCAACGCTGGCCGGCGCTGTCAAAGCTTGAACGAACCGTGTCACGCACGGCAGCTTCAATGAGCGCTGTGCTGTCAACGACGAGTGCGTTGAGCCCGCCTGTTTCGGCGATGAGAGGCACGATAACACCGCTACGATCGGCAAGAGAACGCTGAATAAGAGATGCTGTGGCGTTCGAGCCGGTAAAAGCAACACCCATAATTTCTTTGTGCGCAACAAGCGCTGCACCAACAGTTTCACCAGGACCTGGAAGAAAAGCGAGCGCGTCTTTTGGCACGCCAGCTTCATGAAAAAGTTTGATCGCTTCATAGGCAACAAGGGGCGTCTGTTCAGCGGGCTTTGCCGCAACCGTGTTACCCGCAGCCAAAGCGGCGGCGATCTGCCCTGTAAAAATGGCAAGTGGAAAATTCCAAGGCGCAATGCAGGCAAAAACACCTCGCCCATGCAAAGACATCTCATTTTTTTCACCCGTCGGACCGCGCAGGTCAATCGCGCCTTCAAACTGCTCTTCTGCTTTCGCGCCATAATAACGAAGAAAATCGATGGCCTCGCGCCAGTCGGCAACAGCATTGTCCAGTGTTTTTCCAGCCTCCATCACAAGCAAACCAAGAAGGCGGGCTTTGTGATCAATGAAAAGATCTGCGACCTTGCTTAAAATCTGGTTGCGTTTTTTACCTTTCAGCGCGTCCCAGCTATGCTGTGCTTTTGCGGCACCCTGAATGGCTGAAGCAACGTCATTTGCCGTTGCCTGTTGCACTGTTCCGACAATGATGCGGCGGTCATGCGGTGCATTGATATTGAGCGTTTCGCCACCTTTGACGCCATTGCCAAGCGGAACAGCATGCGTTGGTGTTTTGAGTTCAGCCTTCACCGCCTGCAGCGTATCGCGCCAGATATCCTCGTCCCATAAAGCAAGGCCGGGTGAGTTGAGGCGTTCAGGCATGAAAATATCTTTCGGAAGGGGAATGCGTGGGTGTCGTTTAATTGTTTCATTGGCGAGCGCTTCGACCGGGTCGGCGATAATACCGGCAATGGGTGTCGCGCTGTCAGCCAGCTGATTAACGAAAGAGGTGTTTGCGCCATTTTCAAGAAGGCGGCGCACAAGATAGGCCAGCAGGTCTTCATGTGTGCCGACAGGTGCATAAATGCGGCATGGAATGCCGAGCCTGTCTTTGGGCACAACGCCCGAATAGAGCGCTTCACCCATACCGTGCAGGCGTTGATACTCATATCCTTTTTGCGCGCCAGCCATAATATTGATGGCAGCAACAGTATGGGCATTATGCGTGGCAAATTGCGGGTAAAGCACATCACGGCGTGACAGCATCAGCTTTGCGCAAGCAAGATATGACGTGTCGGTTCCGGCTTTACGTGTGAACACGGGATAGTCTGTATATCCGTTTTCCTGCCCGTGCTTGATTTCCGTGTCCCAATACGCGCCTTTCACAAGGCGCAGCGGGATAATGCGACCCGCAGTTTCTGCAAGGGCAATAAGAGTTTCGATAACAAGGCCGCTGCGTTTCCCATAAGCCTGCACGGCAAGGCCAAGCCCGTTCCAATCGCGCAGCGCCGGTTCCTGCGCCAGTCTTTCAAACAGTTTGAGGCTGAGATCAAGACGCTCGGATTCTTCCGCATCGACCGTAAACCCGATGCCGCCGGTTTTGGCGGCCTCGGCAAGTTCGAGCAAGGTTGGGTACAGCTCCGTAAACACCCGTTTTTCCTGGCGTGCTTCATAGCGCGGGTGCAGCGCCGACAATTTGACGGAGATCGATGGAGCCGAAAAAATATCGCCCTGCCCTTGCGCATGTGTGCTGATGGCCAGAATTGCGTTCATATAAGATGTGGCATAGCGACGCGCATCTTTCATCGTCATCGCCGCTTCGCCCAGCATGTCGAACGAATAGCGGTAGCCTTTGGGCTCTCCTGCCGCAGCAAACTTCAAAGCTTCTTGAATTGTGCGGCCAAGAACAAACTGTCTGCCGATAATTCGCATCGCTGTTTTCATGGCTTTGCGGATCACAGGTTCAGATGAGCGAGCAAAAAGCCTTTTTAGCGTACCGCTGAGCTCATCGTTTTTGGCCTTTCCCATTGCCACGATTTTACCCGTGAGCATCAGCCCCCATGTCGATGCATTCACAAAAAGTGAATCTGACTGGCCAAGATGTGACGCCCAGTTCTGCTCAGCAAGTTTGTCGGTTATGAAAGCATCAGCCGTGTCTGCATCTGGGATGCGCAGCAAAGCTTCGGCAAGGCACATCAAGACCACGCCTTCATTTGTTGAAAGCCCGTATTGAGACATGAACGCATCAATGCCGCCTTCGTCTTTTTCCCGCGCATTCATAACAAGCGATGTTGCAAGTGATGCAATCCGCTGGCGCTCCTCATCTGAAAAACGCGCACGCAAAATCAGCTGTTCAATAACAATCTGTTCATCAGCAAATGCGAGTTGCGAAAAGGAGGCGTGTTGCAAAAAGACTCTCAACAAAAATGGCTGGATAAGGCCTGTTCATGGCATAGGACAATGCCAAAAGAAAGCGAGATCATCACGGTTTTTTGCGGATTTAGAGGTGTAAGAACGCAGGCTCTCTGCAATAATGATGAAGGGCATTATATAACACCAATTCGCCTCAACTCAATATTCATATTGTCTGCCGAAACAATCTGCACGTCGGCGGGCGCGTCGTCTGCTTTCAGATATCGCCAGCCTTGAAACGGGCGCTGTGGACGTGTATGCACGCGAACCGTTTGCGGATCCAGCACAAGACGGCAATGTGGAATATTGTTTTTCAAAGTGGGCTCCAACCGCACCAGCTTTTGACGGCAAGCAATCTCACGATTAATAACCCAGTAAAGAGAGGCATCATGCAATGCTTCAATCTGTTTTGGCGTTTGCCGTGTGACATGGTCTAGAACATTTTCACCGCTCGCCGCGCTGATGATTTTCAGTTTCTGTTGTTGCCATTCTATCAATTCATCGACCGATGAAATGCCGACGCACAGCTTGATAAGATGAAGAAACATCAGGCGAGCGGCTCAAGACGCGCCAGAACAAAACCTTGCTGAACCTGCATACCCGGCTCAGCTTCAATGTCTTCGATCACACCATCGCGCGGCGCAAGAATGGCATGTTCCATCTTCATCGCTTCCATTACAGCGATGATATCGCCTGCTTTCACTTTGTCGCCTTTAGCAAAGTGAATAAGCGTGACCTTGCCGTTCATGGGCGCTGTCAAAGACGGTTGCGATGATGTTGCGATCAGCTTATGTTGTGGGTCAGGCCATGCGGCAAAATATTGGTGGCCACGGTGAAGAAGAAAGACACCTTTTGGCGTTGGTATTGAAACCCATTCCGAGTCGGGCTTTGATGGCGTTGCGCCGACCTGCGTGTTATCGATTTCAAGCGTGTAGATGTAAGCTTCATCGGGTGAAAGTTTGAAACCATCTTGAATGTCCCATGCAGATGACGCCTTGTTTCTCTCGCCACCTTTAAGCAAGGCATGCAAAGCATAAGATGCAACTACTGCGGCATCATCAGCGATTTCTGTCAGCGACGGCAAATGCTCGCCGATATAGCCGGTGTCGAACTGTTCATTTTTAAAAGCGAAAGATGAAAGAAGACGCAGTAAAAAATTTATATTTGTCTGCGGGCCAGTAATTTTTGTTTGTTCAAGTGCTGACGCAAGACCTGCAATCGCATCCGCACGGTCCGATCCATGCGAAATGACTTTTGCAATCATTGGATCATAATAAGGGCTGACGCTGTCGCCACATTCGACACCGCTATCGATGCGTAAATGTTCGTTGTCTTGCGGCCAGTCGAGCCGATATAGCTTACCGGTTGAAGGTAAAAACTGGCGGGACGGATCTTCTGCGTAAAGCCGCGCCTCAATCGCATGGCCGTTTATGTGAATTTGCTCTTGTGAAAGCGGCAGAGGCTCGCCATTGGCCACACGGATTTGCCATTCGACAAGATCAACACCGCAAATTGCTTCCGTGACCGGATGTTCAACCTGAAGGCGGGTGTTCATTTCCATGAAATAGAATTTGTCTTCGCGAAGGCCGTCCGACGAATCTGCAATAAACTCAACAGTGCCCGCTCCATAATAGTTCACGGCTTTTGCTGCGGCGATTGCGGCCTTACCCATCACTGCACGAAGCGCAGGCGTCATTCCCGGCGCAGGCGCCTCTTCAATCACTTTTTGATGACGGCGCTGCAGTGAGCAGTCACGCTCAAACAAATGCACACATTCACCGTTCTGATCGCTAAAAATCTGAAATTCAATGTGACGTGGTGCTGTGATGTATTTTTCGATCAACACACGTGCATCACCGAATGCGTTTTGTCCCTCTCTTTGGGCGCTTGCAAGGCTGTCTGCAAAATGTGCGGGCTCATCGACACGCCGCATGCCTTTGCCGCCGCCGCCGGATACTGCTTTGATAAGTAGGGGATAGCCAACGGCTTCTGCCTGCTGCGCCAGAAATTGCGCGTCCTGATTTTCACCATGATAGCCCGGCACAACCGGAACGCCGGCTTTTTGCATTAACGCTTTTGCAGCGTCCTTGGCCCCCATTGCTTTTATGGACTGCACAGATGGGCCGATGAAAATAAGAGTGGCAGCCTTGCAGGCTTCCGCAAAGACGGCACGCTCAGACAAAAAACCATAGCCTGGATGGATCGCGTCAGCATTTGAGTGTTTTGCGGCTTCAATAATTTTTTCGATGTTGAGATAGCTTTGTGCCGCTTCCGATGCGCCAATGTAAACAGCGCTATCGGCCTGTCTGACGTGAAGCGCATTGCGGTCAGCATCGGAATAGACGGCAATCGTCCGCAGACCCATTTTTTTGGCGGTGCGAATAATTCTGCAAGCGATCTCGCCGCGATTGGCAATAAGAAGTGATGTGATTGTCATGAACAAAAAAAAGAGCGCTAAAGAAGCGCTCTTTTAACCTTATAAAGTTTTAAAAGCAAAATTATGGTCTGCCACATTCAATATTGGTTGTTGCAGATGATGGCCTATTTGTCTCACCACCATTTTCCGTTGGAAATTCGCGGTTATTGCTATTTTTTGTCACTGTCGATGGTTTTGAGTTTGTTTCACCGCCATGTTCGAAGCGGTTATCGACTGACGGTGGGTTCGGGCGTGCTAAAACAGACGAATCTGCTTCCGGGCGCAAATCGACGTAGGGTTTTACTTTTACATCCGTTGAAAACAGATAATCTCCATTGATTGCCGTGGCAGTTGCTTCTTTCTCAGAAATAATGCCATCAGTACAAAAATAAACACCCGAAGCATCGCATTTTGGGTTGCAGCCCGCTATTTTACCTTCGTCATCGGTGCGCTCAAATTTCGCAAGAATGGCTTTTGCAAAATCGCTGATGCGATATGAACCTGCTTTTGGCAGGTAGTTTTCAACATTCCAAGCTTGACCATAGCGACCTGCCAAAATTTGCGCTTCGCTTGCCGAAATCCATGTATTAGCGCTGTCCTGCTCAGGGCGATGAGCTGTTACAGCTTCAATCTGTTTTTCAAGAAAGCTCTGGTTGACTTTTTCACTCGTAGGGTAAAGAGGCGCGGAGCCATTTGAAAAAAGAGCGCGCGTAAACAGATTTACGCCCGTATCCGGGTTTGACTGCGATGTTGGAAATGTAACTTTCATAAAAGTGCTCCAAATAATGAGTGAACAATCAAGAATTAACTATGTGCCCAGCATAGCCTGTTTTGCGGCAAGAACAATATTTAAACTTTTATCTATTGAGCCAGCCAGTCGTCTTTGAATGAATGCTTATCATTTTCAACTGGGCGTTGGAAAAGGTAATGTCTTACTCCTGAATTTTCGAGATACGCGTTGTCAAAATCGAAGATATATTCTTCATTGTTTTTATTACTGCCAGAGGCGCCTTGCTTAAAATCATAATCCGGATTTATTTTGCTGAACTTGGCGCAGATAGCATCATAAAATTCTGTCACTTTATATCCGTTTGACGTTGGTTTCAGATTGTAATGCTCCGGATTCCATGCTTCGCCATATTTTGCATTCAGGGCTTTTGAATCAGCCGCTGTGATATAGCCATCTTTTGAAAACTCGTTGAGACGGTTCAACACATCAGTAGCTGAATTACGGCGTGCGAATGTTAAAACGTCTGTGAAAGATGTTGCTTTTAAAAAATTACTTTTCTGAATTTTGCTAGCGTCAATTTTTGTCATTTCAAAGCCTTTATCTGATTGAATTGAATGAGGGATAACTGAGAAGCAAAGTCATTGTCAAAATAAATTTATACTTATCATTCATTTTTTTGATGGATATAAAGTTTTGTTTATCTGGTTTACATCCGAAATATTCCAAAATCGGTCTGTGCAATTGGCGCATTCAAGGTTGCGGCAAAAGCAAGAGACAACACGCGGCGTGTCTCGTCAGGTGTAATAATGCCGTCATCCCACAGACGAGCTGTGGCGTAATATGGATTTCCCTCATCTTCATATTGTTGGGTAATTGGCGCCTTGAACGCAACCTCGTCAGACGATGACCATTCTTGCCCTTTGGCGGTAAGGTTGTCGCGTTTAACCGTGGCAAGCACGCTTGCCGCTTGTTCCCCACCCATAACTGATATACGTGCATTCGGCCAAGAAAAAAGAAAACGCGGGCTGTAAGCACGGCCACACATGCCGTAATTTCCGGCACCAAAAGAGCCCCCAATAATAAGCGTGATTTTTGGTACGTTCGCGCAGGCAACGGCTGTTACAAGTTTTGCGCCGTCTTTGGCAATCCCGCCTGCTTCATATTGTTTCCCAACCATAAAGCCGGTGATGTTTTGCAAAAACAGCAACGGTATTTTGCGCTTGCAACATAGCTCGATGAAGTGCGCGCCTTTGAGTGCGCTCTCAGAAAAAAGAATTCCGTTATTGGCGATGATGCCAACTGGCATGCCGTGTAAATGCGCAAATCCGGTCACCAGCGTCGTGCCGTAATTTGCTTTGAACTCGTCAAATGCCGAAGCATCGACAAGCCGTGCAACGATTTCGCGCGCATCATATTGCTTGTTCAGTGACGATGGGACAATTGAGGACAGCTCCTCAATTTCAAACAAAGGCTCTTGTGGCGGCTGCATGGCCATGTCGGCTTTTGTTGTAATATTAAGATTGGCAATGCAGCGCCGGACGATTTGCAACGCGTGGTCATCGTCTACAGCATAGTGATCGGCAACGCCGCTTTGGCGTGTGTGCACGTCTGCGCCGCCCAAATCTTCAGCACTGACTTCTTCACCTGTCGCTGCTTTCACAAGCGGCGGCCCGCCTAGAAAAATTGTCCCCTGATTGCGAACGATGATTGATTCATCCGACATTGCCGGCACATAGGCCCCGCCTGCGGTGCAAGACCCCATCACTGCCGCGATTTGCGGAATATTTTGCGCAGACATGCGCGCTTGATTGAAAAAAATACGGCCGAAATGGTCGCGGTCAGGAAACACCTCTGCCTGATTGGGAAGATTGGCGCCGCCGCTATCGACGAGATAAATACATGGAAGTCGGTTCTGCTCGGCAATTTCCTGCGCGCGCAGATGTTTTTTCACGGTGAGAGGAAAATATGTGCCGCCTTTGATGGTGGCGTCATTGGCAACAATCATCACCTCGCGGCCAGAAACGCGGCCAATGCCCGTAATCAGGCCTGCCCCATGAATATCGCCGCCATAATGGTCGAATGCCGCAAGCGGCGCGATCTCAAGAAAAGGGCTTTGAAAATCCAGAAGTTTGATAACCCGCTCACGCGGCAGGAGTTTACCCCGCGACGTGTGCTTGTCCCGCGCCGCTTGCGCACCGCCAAGTGCCGCTATGCCACGATGTTTTTTAAGCTCACTGACAAGCGCTTGCATCGCCGCGCGGTTTGCTTTTGCGTCACTGTTTTCAAGATTAAATTTGGATTTTAAAATAGCCATGAGCTGTTCTAGCGTTTTTATCTCTGCCGCGAAAGCGGTCAAATTTTTAATTTAAATTGTGCGTGGCGTTTAAATGACAGTCTTAGCCACGACGTGACGATGCACTAGGGATAAAACGCCAGCTTATGGCGCTGGGAACAGGCTGTCAGTGTAGCCCAGCTGCTTGTAGACAATTAGGCCGATCCATTCGCGCGCTGCATTGTCAAACCGGCGGAGCCCTTCAGAAAACGAACCGGCAGGCCATAAATTCTCAGCGCCGTCGCGTGTGCGGTAATCAACCGGATATGCTGTGACATTCAAACCGGCTTTACGAAAGCAGCCCATGGCCCGCGGCATGTGAGCCGCCGATGTGACAAGCAACCATTGTTCACCTTGTTTGGGGGTAATCATATGCTCCAAATTTCGTGCATTTTCGAATGTATTGCGACTGCTGTTTTCAAGCAGGATCTGCGATGATGGTACGCCAAGCGTCACAAAAAGATTTAAAGCGTCATCTGCCTCGACGCCGCGCCCGCCGAGAAGTCCGCCATCACCGCCTGCAAATACAAGCTTTGCGCGTGGGAAGCGTCTCGCAAGAGCGGCGCCCTCGGTCATGCGCTCGGCAGCTTCATTGAGAGCCAAGGTTTGATGCGCCGCCGTTATTTCAGTTTCCGATGCACCGCCAAGAACAATAATACCTGAAGGCGAAAGACTGGCCTGTTTCAATTCTGGAAAGCGATGTTCAAGCGGCAAAAGCAGAAGCGTGCCTGAGGGCAGAATTCCAAAAACCAGCAACAACACGCAGACAAAAAAAGCAAATTTTCGTCCCGCCTTCCAAAAACGTGTGTACATCACGACGAACGACATCAACAGCAATAAGAAGAGCAGCGTTGAAGGCGTTACGAGAAACCACAGAATTTTTGAAGCAGGGAAGAACATTGCCTCAGCTTTATCCCAATAAAAATGGATTGGCTCTACTGAATTATGAAAGTCCACGCGTTTCTTGGGGTCGAGCGCGCCATAGTCTCGCCATGCTGAAAGGCTGATGATAGACCATCGACATGATATATTGCGTTGCCTTATTGAAATTCGCTCTTGCGATTGTGCTCGCCTTGTCACTGGTGGTCGCCGGCAGCCCTGCTTTTGCCCAGACGTCGAGCCTGAAAACCTTGCGGGATGCAGAAATCGAAGCGCTGCTTCGCGACTACGCGCGGCCTGTTTTCAGGGCTGCGAAAGTGGGCGGCGTTGATGGCGCCGAATTTGTTATCGTCAATGACAGAGGGTTTAATGCGTTTGTAGCTGATAGCCACCGCATTTTTATAACCGTTGGCGCACTGCTTGAGGCCAAAACCCCGAATGAGGTGATCGGCGTTCTGGCACATGAAACCGGACATATTGCCGGAGGACATCTGGCACGCCTGCATGAGGCAATTCGCAATGCACAAACCACCAATATTATTGCCATGATGGTCGGTGCCGCAGCCATTGCGGCCGGTGCTGCAGCGGGTGCCAGCGGGCGCGAGTTGACCGGGGCTGCAGGTGCGACGCTCGCAGGCGGCATGGGTTTTTCGCAGCGCCAGGTTTTGGCCTATCAACGCACCGAGGAAGCCGCAGCCGACAGGTCCGCTGTCAACTATCTTGACGCGACCGGACAAAACCCGCGCGGCATGATCGTTACTTTTCAGCGCTTTGCCGATGAAGGTTTTCTGTCCTCTCGCTCAATTGACCCTTATGCCCAATCACACCCAATGCCGCGAGAGCGTATCGATAACCTGAAAGCGCTTGTCGACAACAGTCCAAACCGCAACAAACTCGACCCACCTGCTTTGCAGATGCGCCATGACATGATGCGAGCGAAAATTTCGGGTTATCTCGAAACACCACAACAAGTTGCACGCCGTTTCCCAGATGCGCAAAGTCTGCCTGGTCGTTATGCACGCGCCATCGCAGGTGTACACGGTGCAGGGCTTCAATCCTCACTTGCACAAATGGACGCATTAATTGCGCTGCACCCCAACAACCCTTATTTTCAAGAGTTGAAAGGTCAAACTCTTCTTGAGAATGCCAAACCCAAAGAAGCAGTGTCTTATTACCGCAAAGCCGTTGCCCTTGATCCAAATTCCGGCCTGATACGCTTGGGCCTCGGGCGCGCTCTGGTGTCTGCCGAAGACAATTCACTTCTCGACGAGGCTATCAGTCAACTTGAACGCGGCGTTATTCAGGACCCGCATGCAGGCTCGGGTTACGAATTTTTAGGCATGGCTTATGGCCGTAAAGGCGATGAAGCGCGCGCTTCCCTTGCAACGGCGCGTGGATACAGTGAAGCTGGAAATATCAGGCTTGCAAAACAGGCTGCTTCCCGCGCCCGCGAATTACTGCCAAAAGGATCCCCCGGATGGCTCAAAGCCGACGACATCATGCGTCAACACGAAAAGGATAAATAAAATGCGTTTTGCTCTTGTCGTTCTGTCTTTTTTTGTGTGCGGCGCTGCCTTCGCAGACAGTTTCTCAGCGGAGCAAAAAAAAGAAATTGAAACGGTTGTTCATGATTATCTCATTAAAAATCCTGAGGTTTTAAAAGAAAGTTTTGCAGCACTTGAGAAAAAGGAAGCGGAGGCGCAGGCCGCATCACGGCTTGCTGCAATTGCCGAAAATAAGGAATTGCTTTTTGATTCAAAAAATCAGGCCGTCATCGGAAACCCGAAAGGTGATGTCACACTTGTCGAGTTTTTTGACTACAATTGCGGTTATTGCAGAAGCTCGCAGGCCGAGCTGAAACAGCTGATTGCTGATGATAAAAACCTGCGTGTTGTTTTAAAAGAATTTCCCGTACTCGGCAGCGGCTCAATTGAATCGGCACTGGTTGCAGCACAGCTCATTGGCACGCCCTCTTATGAAAAGTTTCACAATGCACTGCTCGCCTCTGAAAGCCCCGTTGACAAGGAAAGTGCGATTGAGGCTGCAAAAGCCCTGAAACTTGATAGTTCAAAACTTGAAAAAGGCATGCAAGACCCGCATGTGCGCGATGTATTGAAGGAAAGCTACACGCTTGCGAATGCGCTCGGCATCAACGGGACGCCGGGCTATGTCGTTGGCACACAGGTTTTTGTCGGCGCAGCAGGCGCCGACAAGTTAAAAACGGCCATTACAAATATGCGCAAATGCGGCAAGACGGAGTGTTAAGTAATTTAAAAAGTTGATCAATCAACGACGCTGCGTTTAAGTGCACCAAACTTTTTAAAAAGATATTTTAAACCAGTAAAATGATTCAAAAAATCAATACTGTTTGTTTGTTCAATATGTTCAATGATTTCTTTTTTAATGTTTTCTAATTTTTGTCTATCAAGCTTTTGATCTCCGTTCAATGTGTGTAACAATTCAAGCCTTGTATCATTCCAAAGAATTTTTATTGTTTCATTACTGTTTTCTCTGCTTCGTTTAAGATAATGATCGTTTTGAAAATAGATTTCTTGATCTTTTATTTTACGTAATTTTTGCCAAGCAGACGCATCAACGTCATTTAAAAATTCAATTATTTGCGAAGAAAATTGAGGCTGCGAAAAAGATGATTTAAAATCGGTGATATCAGCGCGCAAATCGTTCACTGCATCTTTTACAGTTGTTTTCGTACCAAAGCGTATTCGCTCTATTGATTTATAGTCTTTCTTGACGCTTGCGATAAGATCTCGCATTTGCGTCGTTTTTGGCGAATTACCGCGTATAAAAAATTCGACTTGGTTTAACAGTTTTGCATAACCAAATATATTAGCTTGACGAAGCTCGTTGTGACTTCTCATCCAGAGAAGCGCTTGTTTTTGATGCTCGAGATCAACAAGATGCGTAAGTGTCTCGAGATTTTTTTTTATTTTATCAAAATAAGGTTTAACTTCAGTATTAACCGCTATATTGTTTTCAATTTCTTCTAGATTTTTGATTTCCGCGCTGAAAATTTTGGATAATTTCGGCAAAGACGTTTTTTTTAAGTTTTGAGTTGCTTTTATTAATGCACTTTTACCGCCAATATTTGAATAGATCACATGAGCTTTTTCAGAACTGGATATAAATAAAATATTATCTGTCAGCAGGGGTTTTTGAAAAAATTGGTTGTTTACATTGTTTTGATATGCACTTTGAAATGATAAGCCACCTGGTCCTCCCCTTTTGTTAAAAGTCTCGTTCAATAATTCTCGGTAACGAAGTTTAGCCTCGGTGTAATTGTTTTTTAAATTGCGAAACTTTGCTGTGATATCCCATTTGCTAGAGTTTTCCGTGGTTAAGATTGCTTTCTCAAATTGCTCAGCATCCGAAACTGTAAAAGCGCCCGCCTCATGCGAAAAAAGGTTTTTCCCCAACTTCGCAACTTTAAAACCTTTCAAAGTTAAAGCGCCGAGCGCCAATGCAACAACTGCAAGACCTACGCCAAGCGCAATTTTGCCAGTTGTCGAAGGGTTGCTGTTGAGCTGCGTACATTCTTTTTGCACAAATTGCGATGCGGCAGCCCAGCCACTCTGCAAAAATGACACCGGAGATTTGGTAATGTCCGGTTTTTCATTGGGCATAGTTGGTGTTGCAGCCGGCGATGGCCGCGGCGTGGGCATTTTTCGCGGTGGTATAAATGGCGTTACTGGCGCGCGCGCTGGCGCTGGCATAAAGAGTGCTTGAAAGCTTTTTGTGCGTGTGTCGCCTGTAGGTACACCCAAGTATTGAACAGTTGCCGAAACCTTTTTGCTCATGAAATACAGCCTAAAAATTTGATAAATATATGTTATTTCCCTGATAAAACGCGTTCGAAGTCTTTGCAAGACAAAATATCGGTCTTATAACCTCATGAATGACTGTCATTCACATTCTGAACGGGCCAAATCTCAATCTTCTTGGCACGCGCGAACCCGAGATCTATGGGTCGGACACGCTCGCTGATGTCGAAGCCATGTGCATAGATGCGGGCAAGACGCTCGGGCTTCATGTGGAGTGCCGCCAATCCAATATTGAAGGTGAGCTCGTAAATTTTATCCATGCCGCGCGCGACAACGCCCATGGCGTTATCATCAATGCCGGTGGCTACAGTCATACATCGGTTGCCATTCACGATGCGTTGAAAGCCTGCAAAGTGCCAATTTTTGAAGTTCACATCAGCAATATTTACGCGCGTGAGACTTTCAGGCATACATCGTTGCTCTCGGCAGCGGCAACCGGCGTAATTTGCGGTTTTGGCGTGAAGGGGTATGTATGGGCTCTCTACGCATTGGCAGATCGCCTAGGATCAAAAGTATGAGTAATGACAAGGCAGCAAAAATGACCAAACCAACGGCGAAAGCCGCATTTGATACAGAGACCATTCGCGCATTGGCCGATATCTTAAATGAAACCTCTTTGACTGAAATTGAAGTTGAAGATCAGGGCTTAAGAATTCGCGTGGCACGGCAGGCCACTGTGCAGCAGGTCAGCGTCGCCGCCCCGCAGCAATTTTCAACGCCGCTTCCTGTTGCGGCAGCTTCCCCGCTTTCACCTGTTGCGCCTGCGGCAAATGTGAACACCGCAGCACAGGGCGCTGTGCCCTCCCCAATGGTTGGAACAGCCTATCTCGCAAGCGCGCCCGACAAGCCCAATCTCGTTGAAATTGGACAGACTGTAAAAGTTGGGCAAACGCTTTTGATTATTGAAGCAATGAAAACCTTCAACGAAATTCCAAGCCCGCGCGCCGGCAAAGTTGTTGAAATTTTGGTTACAAACGGTGATCCGGTCGAGTTTGGCCAGCCGCTCGTCGTTGTCGCGTGAAGCTGGTATAAAGATGATCGATAAAGTCCTTATCGCAAACCGCGGCGAAATAGCTTTACGTGTCTTGCGGGCCTGCAAAGAGCTTGGCATTGCGACGGTTGCGGTTCATTCAACGGCTGATACGGATGCGATGCATGTGCGGCTTGCCGATGAGAGTGTCTGCATAGGCCCGCCAGCTGCGCGTGACAGCTATCTGAACATTCCGCAGATTGTTGCCGCGTGCGAAATTACTGGAGCTGATGCCGTGCACCCGGGCTATGGTTTTCTGTCGGAAAACGCACGCTTTGCTGATATTTTGAAAGACCATAATATCAAGTTTATTGGTCCTTCCGGCGATCATATTCGCACGATGGGCGACAAAATTGAGGCCAAACGCACGGCTATCAAACTTGGTATTCCTGTTGTGCCTGGATCTGAGGGCGCTATCACCGATGACGGCGAAGCTGCCAAGGTTGCAAAGAAAATTGGCTTTCCGGTCATTATTAAGGCGGCGGCCGGCGGCGGCGGACGCGGCATGAAAGTGGCCCGCACAGAAGCTGAATTGTCCCACGCGCTGACATCTGCGCGCACGGAAGCGGGCGCCGCTTTTGGGGATAGCAGCGTTTACATTGAAAAATATCTGGAAAAGCCACGCCATATCGAAATTCAGGTTCTTGGCGACGGACAAGGTCAGGCGGTTCACCTTGGTGAGCGTGACTGTTCACTGCAACGACGCCACCAAAAGGTCTGGGAAGAAGCAGGCTCACCTGCCCTCAATTCCGAGCAGCGCGATAAAATCGGCAAAGTTGTTGCTGATGCCATGGCGGAGATGAGTTATTCCGGCGCTGGCACAATTGAGTTCCTTTATGAAAACGGCGAGTTTTATTTCATTGAAATGAACACGCGCCTTCAGGTCGAACATCCTGTGACAGAAATGATTACCGGAATTGATCTTGTCAATGAACAGATCAAGGTGGCCAGCGGCAACAAACTTGGATTTACACAAAGCGATGTGCGTTTTCGAGGTCATGCTATTGAATGCCGTGTGAATGCCGAACATCCTGCAACGTTTCGCCCCTCACCTGGCAAGGTGTCTTATTATCACCCGCCCGGCGGTCTTGGCGTGCGTGTCGACAGCGCTGTATATCAAGGCTATGTCATTCCTCCATATTATGACAGCCTTGCCGCAAAACTGATCGTTCATGGCCGCAACCGGACGGAATGCCTGATGCGCCTGCGCCGTGCGCTTGATGAATATGTGGTTGCTGGAATTGAAACAACATTGCCGCTGTTTCGTGCTCTTGTTCGAAATCCAGAAATTCAAAATGGCCAGTATGACATTCACTGGCTTGAAAAATATCTTGCCGCAGGAGGCATGTCTGACGTCGCTTAATTTTTATAAATGATGTGAGTTATTATGTTTCAAAACTTATTGTTGTCCAGTCCAAGAATTAAAAGTTTGCCCGCCGGACATTTTCCAGCAAAAGCCGCTTTTTTGCTTGCCGTTGTAGATAAAGCGGATACAGATGCCGACAACGTCCGTAAAGCTTGCAAAAATCCTCGCTCAGACTCGCGAAAAGCCATTTGCGAACAGTCCAATCTTGAAAAAGAGCAAAATAAAGCTGCAACGAACGCACTTGTTGACGGCCTTCTTGCTTTTCGGCGCAGCCATGACAGTCTTCCAAAAATTCACAACGCTTTTTACAAAGACTTTCTAAAACTCAATAAAATTGACAATCTTGAGGACACTAAAAGTCTTGATGACGAGACACAGCTTAAGCTTGATATTGTTCAAGACATGGATGAAACGGAACGAAATGCAAAAACCACTGCTTTTGGAAACACGATTACTGCCATGAGTTTGGGTGGGCTGATTGGATCAATAGCGAGTGGAGGTGTTCGTGCATTGGTCGGATTTGCTATGAGAGCATCGACACCAAAGTTAGGTTCAAAATTTTTCTACAAGTATGGCGGTGTTGCTGGTGTTGTATTGGCAGCTCTCTATTTTGGCGTCCGATCCTACAAGGAAATTGGTTATGCACAAACCGCAGAAGGTATTGAAAGTGAACGCATCGCCCTTCATCAAAAACATGAGGAAAACCTCAATGAATTGACGTTAAGGGCTTTTGAAGCTGACGATGCATCAACACCACCTTCAAACTAACCTCAATTCGGCAGCATAAACAAGAAATGCACGATCCGGAAGACTTACACCTCACACCCGAACTTGTTCTTCGTGCCTATTCGATTGGGCTGTTCCCGATGTCAGAAAGTGCAGACGATCCGGCATTGTTTTGGGTTGAGCCAAAACTGCGCGGAATAATTCCGCTTCAGACGTTTCACGTCCCCAAACGACTTTCGCGAACATTACGCAATCTTCCATTTGAAATTCGATATGACAGCAATTTTGATGCGGTTATCGATGCATGCGGTTCCAAAACCAGAAAATCGGAAACGTGGATTAACCAACGAATAAAAACACTTTATCGCGCGCTTTTCGATATGGGCCATTGCCACACCGTAGAATGCTGGCAGAAAGATCAACTTGTTGGCGGACTTTATGGCGTAAGTCTCAACGGTGCATTTTTTGGCGAGAGCATGTTCTCGCTGGCGCGCGATGCATCAAAAATTGCGCTTGTTCATCTTGTGGAGCGGCTAATCGCAAAAGGATTCATTTTGCTCGACACTCAATTTATTACAGACCATCTCAAACAATTCGGCACAATTGAAATTCCGCAAAGCGAATATCTGCTTATGCTTGAAGAGGCGCTTAAAAAAGAAGCCGCGTTCTAGTCAATTTTTTTTGCTGGCGTTCCGTTGAGCTCATTGATGACGGATTGTACTTCCGCTTCTTTTTCTTCCTCAGTGCGCAGATCCGGGCCTTTGTCATATTCGCTGGCGTTTATATCTGCCATCATCTGATTATAACTGGATGTCCGGCCATCGGTAATTTGTGAATCAACAGACGCCATAAATTTGGAAAGCCCATCAAAAAGCTCGTCCTGTGTCACCTTCCCGTCACCGCTGTACATGTCACGGTTCGTCTCAAACAACATATCAATAATCTGCTTCTTCGAGTACACATATGTTTCAACTATTTTGTTATGATTGGTTCTGTCGACTACAAATGTTTTAACAACACTGCCGTTCATGCCTTGCGGTAGATTTTCGGAAATCTTGTAGCCCTCGATCGTGTCTTTGCTATTTGTTTTAGCAAACATCTCATCAACAACCGCTACAACTTTGTCGTAGACAGCCTTGTCAGTTGTGTCGGTGATGTTTTTGTCAAAATAATCAATTCCAAGCGATGAAAATCCAGCTTGATTTGCCAAAACTTTAAAAGCAGCGGCTTCTAAATATTCTTTTCCAGCCATTGCTTTTTCACAAAACTTTTTAAGTTCGGACTTTTGCATCTTATCGCTGTTATCAGCTGTAGCGTTTTCAGTCATCGGGAAATTTAAAGCCAATGGTGCGTAAGTCACACGCCCATTTTCATCAATCTGTGTTGAATATGCACTGCTCTTTGTGGTGTCGATAGGTGCTCGTGGTGCTGTGCTCTCGTCTTGGGAATATGTGACATAACCATCCTTGTCGGCGTCGATAGCGCGATGGAGATTACGTGCAACTTGCAGGGTTGAGCGGAATTCACCACTCATAAAACCCTGTTTTATATATGTATCCGCTTCGTCCAATTCCGTTTTGGACAGTGTGGATGAAAGCTCAGGTGCTGTGATAGTTGGCATCATTTATCTTTCGAAAAACAAGCCTCATTTTAATCCGCCACATACATCCAAATGATTACGTCAGTCGTTCAAATTTGAATCAATCCGCCGGCGTGTCATCCGGTCCGGCGGCAGAGCCTGAATCGGGGGCGTTTTCTTCTTCAACTTTTACGCCTTTGCGGTCATCTTCCTGAAACCGCGGATTAGCAGGGTCATCAATGCCTTTTGAAGCGTTCAAATCTGTCTCGCTTGGCGGAGGACGTTTGCCGCCTTTACACGACACGAGCCAGATATCATAAATTGGATGTTCAACCGCGTTCAGACCAGGGCTGTCAGCAAACATCCAGCCCGAAAACACTTTGTGAACTTTTTTATCGAGCGTGGTTTCGTCAACCTGAATAAAGCCGGTGGTCAGAGGATCATCATTGCTCGCGCTTGTGTTGCAGATTTTCGGTGTCACCTGCAGCGTGCCAAACTGAACCGTTTCGTTTATTTTAACATCAAATTTTGTAATCCGTGCCGTTACCTTGTCGAGGCCGGCAAACTCGGCAACAGGATTATCAACGCGCTGCTGCGCAAAGCATGGCGAACTGAAAAGCCCCGCGACTGTAAACACGGTTATTGCGAGAGTTGAACAGCACCCCACGAACGCCGTCTTTGTCATTATGGTCTCCACGCCTCATAGTCGCCCGTTGCAGGCGGGCGATGGCCCTTTGACGAAAGAGACCCCGGAGGTCTGTAAGCTTGCGGCGTTCCTGTCATATTGGGCATATGCGGAAGCTGCCAGTCATATGCGGCGGAATTTTGTGCGGTCGGCAATTCGTCGGTCTGGTGATGCAGCCAGCCATGCCACACAGGCGGCACAAGGCTTGCTTCGCTTAAGCTTGCATAGGTGACAAAGCGTCGCTCGCCCTGCCCTTTGTAATGCTCGGGCGCACGGTAAAACTTATTGCCAAGCTCATCAGTGCCGACATGTTCAGCACCCGAGAGCCATAAGGTCAGACGCGTTCCAAGGGTGTTGCCTGTCCACCAGGCGAAGATTTCTTTGAGCATTGCGGGGTCACGACCAGAAGTGATTTGCGAGCTTCAAGTTAAAGCTGACATCGCCTACGCTTGCAAGCAAGCTTAAGGCCGTTTACCGGGCTTTTTAATTCACGCGGGCGGGTTAAAGTGTTTTAAGCGCTACGTTTTTCAGGAATTTCGGCGTGCGGCAGTGTCATTCCGCCTTCAAGGTTTCGCTTGTGTGCTTCATCGAGATGCTGATTCACACCGCTGATGACATATGTTTCACCTTCTAAAACCATGCCGCGCTGGTCTTCGAGAATCCACTGAATGCGCTTTTGCATGCTTGTGAGTGAAAAAGGTTTAGCAATGACGGCATTGGCGCCATGCCTGTAAGCGTTTTCCGCATCGCGGCGCGTCGGGCTGCCCATTGTCATTAAAGCCGGCAGCAATGCGGCCTGACCCATGCGCTGGTTGCGCAACATTTTAAGAAGCTTCTGGCCGGAACTGTCGCGCATTTGCCATGCTGCGATGAGCAGATGCGGCGTGTCGTCCATGATTTCACGAAGAGCGTGGACCGCTTCATCATAAAAGCGCATGCGGCGCACTTTCATCGATTGGAGAAAGGCGCGGATGATTGTTTGATTGAGCTTGCTGTCATCCACAACAACGATTTCCAGCTGCTCTAATGTGAGCCCGTAAGCCAAGTGATTCTTGATGTCGTTCAACCCAGCAACTCCCAGCACATCCTTGTCGGACAGGTTGATCTTAACCCTGATGTCTTGAAGATCGACTTTCGTCGGCCAGCAAATGCAAGATGCAATCCTTACCTTTGGCTAACCAATAGTTTCGCCTCATCTGCAGCTTGGATGTCCCACACAGCTAAGTTGCAATGACCTCCCGGTTTTTATCCTTGGCAATGCTTTCGGCGCCCGAATTGTGAGTCAGCCCAGAGTCAGCGGGGATAACTCTTTTATCCCCAACATCCACATTTCATATCTATATATAGTATGTCTATATTTTAACGACTACTAAAGCTTGACGATGGTAGACTAGAATCGTTAAGGTGATCGTCCTGACTTGCGAAGGTAGAGAGTCCTTTTTAGGGTTCACCATCAAGCCCAAGCAGAAAGCTGACCACCACGATAAAAACCATGAACGGGGCAACCCAGTCAGGGCAAGATGGGCCATTCAACCCGCTTTAGCCTGATCCCCAGTTATGCCTTTTCGGGCAGGTACGAACGACAAGAACATCGCCAGCAAGGCGGGCAACAAATGAATAAGGGCAGCGACCATGCCCTTTTCGCACTTCGGCAACACAAGGCACTGACGGCTATTTCATCAATCGGGACTTTAGGGGATACATTCTATGAAAATCGAGCGGCGTTATACGAAAGCGGATCAATCGGCTTATGAGGGCATCGACTTTCGCCCCACCACGTCGGAAATCAAAAACCCTGACGGATCCATTGTATTTCAGCTGAAAGACATTGATGTTCCGGCCTCTTGGTCACAGGTAGCGGCCGATATTCTGGCGCAAAAATATTTCCGTAAAGCTGGCGTTGCCGCCGTTTTGAAAAAGGTTGAGGAAGAAACCGTTCCATCATGGCTCTGGCGCTCGGTGCCGGATGACGTCGCTTTAGCCGGATTACCGGAAGACCAGCGTTATGGCTCCGAAATGTCGGCAAAACAGGTTTTTGACCGCCTCGCCGGCACATGGACCTATTGGGGCTGGAAAAACAGCTATTTTGACACCGAAGCCGATGCGCGCGCGTTCTTTGATGAAATGCGTTTTATGCTCTGCCAGCAGATGGCCGCGCCAAACTCACCACAATGGTTCAACACGGGCATGCATTGGGCCTACGGTGTTGACGGGCCTGCACAGGGACATTTCTACGTCGACCCTAAGACAGGCGAAGTGCGCGCCTCAGAGAGCGCTTATGAACGTCCTCAGCCACATGCCTGCTTTATCCAGTCGATCGGAGATGACCTTGTCAACGAAGGCGGCATTATGGATTTGTGGGTGCGTGAAGCGCGCCTGTTCAAATATGGCTCCGGCACCGGCACCAACTTCTCAAACCTGCGCGGTGAAGGCGAAAAGCTGTCGGGCGGCGGCAAATCCTCCGGCCTGATGTCATTCCTGAAAATCGGTGACCGCGCTGCTGGCGCGATCAAATCAGGCGGCACCACACGGCGCGCCGCGAAAATGGTTGTCGTTGATGTCGACCATCCAGATATCGAAGACTATATCGGCTGGAAGGTGAAAGAAGAGCAGAAGGTCGCAGCTCTGGTCACTGGCTCAAAGATCTGCGCCAAGCATCTCAAAGCGATTATGAAGGCCTGCGTCAATTGCGAAGGACCGGGCGATAGCTGTTTCGATCCTGAACAGAACCCTGCCCTGAAACGCGAAATCAAAGCTGCAAAAAAATCCTATGTGCCTGAAAGCTACATCAAACGCGTCATGCAGTTTGCGCAGCAGGGTTACAAGGAAATCGATTTCAAAGTGTATGGCACAGACTGGGATTCAGAAGCTTATCTGACAGTTGCCGGCCAGAACTCGAACAACTCAGTGCGCGTTACCGACGACTTCCTGCGCGCTGTCCAAAATGATGGTGACTGGACGCTGAAATGGCGCAAATCCGGCGCTGTCAAGAAAACGCTTAAAGCCAAAGAACTATGGGAACAGATCAGCCACGCTGCTTGGGCAAGCGCCGATCCTGGCCTGCAATTTCACACCACAATCAATGATTGGCATACCTGCCCGAAGGGTGGCGAGATCCGCGCGTCAAATCCATGTTCGGAATATATGTTCCTTGACGACACCGCATGCAATCTGGCGTCACTAAACCTCATGAATTTCCGTGATACGGAAAAGCGTTTCGATGTCGACAGTTTCGAACATGCCTGCCGGCTATGGACGTTGACACTCGAGCTTAGCGTGTTGATGGCGCAGTTCCCCTCGCGCGAAATCGCACGCCTGTCTTACGAGTATCGTACCCTCGGCCTTGGCTATGCCAATATTGGTGGTTTCCTGATGTCGGCAGGCATCCCTTATGACAGCATGGAAGCGCGCGCATTTTGCGGCGCCATCACAGCGATCATGACAGGCATTTCCTATGCCACATCGGCAGAGATTGCTGCTGAGCTTGGCGCGTTTCCGTCCTATGCACCAAATGCAAAAGACATGCTGCGCGTCATGAAAAACCACCGCCTTGCCGCTTATGGTGAAGCGACCGGCTATGACAATCTCTCTATCCTGCCCGTGCCGCTCGACCATGCATCGATTACAGATGAACGCCTGTCCCTTCATGCCAAACAGGCATGGGACAAAGCCGTTACGCTTGGCGAAAAACATGGCTATCGCAACGCGCAATCAACCGTCATCGCGCCGACCGGCACGATCGGTCTTGTCATGGATTGCGACACCACCGGCATTGAGCCAGATTTCGCACTCGTAAAATTCAAAAAGCTTGCAGGCGGCGGATATTTCAAAATCATCAACCGCGCCGTGCCGGAAGCACTCAGCCGTCTTGGATACCCCGAGCACCAGGTGGCCGAGATCATCGCTTACGCGACAGGCCACGCCTCATTGAAACAGGCACCGGCCATCAACCACTCAACGCTAAAAACCAAAGGCTTTACCGATAAGGAACTGACCGCGGTTGAAGGCGGATTGGCGCAGGCTTTCGACATCAAATTTGTTTTCAACAAATGGGTGCTTGGCGAAGAGTTCTGCAAGACCACGTTGAAAATCACGGACGAACAACTGAATGACCCGTCATTCGAACTGTTGCGTGCTATCGGCCTTTCAAAGCACGATATTGAATCCGCCAATATCCATGTTTGCGGCGCAATGACGCTGGAAGGTGCCCCGCATCTGAAAGCCGAACACTATGCGGTGTTTGATTGCGCCAATCCGTGCGGACGTCTTGGCAAACGCTATCTCTCCGTCAATAGCCATATCGACATGATGGCGGCAGCGCAGCCTTTCCTCTCCGGCGCAATTTCAAAAACCATCAACATGGCGAACGATGCCACTGTTGATGATTGCAAACAGGCGTATGAGCGTTCATGGAAACTTGCGTTGAAAGCCAATGCGCTTTATCGCGATGGCTCGAAACTGTCGCAGCCCCTTAATTCCTCACTCATCGCAGATGACGAAGATGAGGACATGGACGATCTTCTCAGCCGTCCGCAGTCAGCGCAGATTACAGCGGTCGCCGAAAAAATCGTCGAACGGATCGTTGAAATTGAACGGCAGGTGGCTCGCGAAAAAATTCCAGAGCGCCGCAAAGGCTACACGCAAAAAGCAACCGTTGGCGGACACAAAGTGTATTTGCGCACTGGCGAATATGAAGATGGCCGTCTTGGTGAAATTTTTCTCGACATGCATAAAGAAGGCGCCGCCTTCCGCGCGATGATGAACAATTTTGCCATTGCCATCTCACTCGGCCTGCAATACGGCGTGCCACTGTCGGAATATGTTGAAGCGTTCACATTTACGCGCTTCGAACCGGCCGGCCTCGTGCAGGGCAATGATGCCATCAAAAATGCCACCAGCATTCTTGATTACATCTTCCGCGAACTTGCTGTCTCTTATCTCGGCCGCAATGATCTGGCGCATGTCCAACCAACGGACACATCTCCTTCCGCACTTGGCGGCGAACCCACATCGCCCGCTGGCAATTCCATGCCAGCAGGCCAGCTTGTCTCCTCAGGCTATACAAGGGGCCGCTCCAGCCAGCTGGTTCTGGTTCCAGGTGCCAGCGGCAATATGCCGAATGCGCTGAAATCCGTGCTTAAAAACTCCGCGGCAACGGCATTAAAAACAGAAATGTTTACCCAGCCCGATGAAGAGGCCGAAGAGCGCCATGTGCAGACACAAGACCTCGATGCCGCGCGCAATACAAAACCGCAAGGCGCAAAAGCCGCGCAAAGCGAACTTGCGGCCAAGCTCAGTATGGCCCGTCTTCGCGGATATGAAGGTGAAAGCTGCCCCGAGTGTCAGAACTTCACATTGGTGCGCAACGGCACATGCCTGAAATGCGACACCTGCGGCGGCACGACGGGGTGCTCATAAAAAAAATTGCGTGCAGAAATTGCTATGCGTCTTATTTAAAACCAAACGGAACCTAAGCTGCTGTCACCCGTTACTCCTGCTCAACACAAGAGGAGACAAAAATGGGCGCGACAGCAGACAAACTTAAAGGCACCGCCAACGAAGCAATTGGAAATGTGAAACAAGGCATTGGCAATGCAACCGGAAGCGACAAACTGAAGACAGAAGGTGCTGCACAGGAATTAAAAGGCAAAGGCCAGAATACGATGGGTGATGTCAAAAACGCTGTCAAAAAAGGCGTTGATTCACTCTAAATTTTTTAAACCTTCAAACAAAAACGCCCGCTTAAAGCGGGCGTTTTTTTTAAGCTTAAGTTTTGAACATCAGGCTTTCGCGTTGGCCTTGGTCCATGCATTCACTTCCGCTGCAGTGACATAGTAATCGACGGGGCCTCTATCAAGCGCCTTGAAAATCGAATTGGTTTCTTTGCGAATTTTAAAGCGCTCTGCCTTTGTATAAGGATTACCGGCTTTCTTAGCATCGCGAAATGCAGAATTGCGCGCGAGACGCAATTCCCAAGCGCTTATAAAGCCGTCATTGTTTTTGTCATACGCGCCTGCGTCTTTTGTTTTTAGCGCGTTGATGAGTGTTTCGCTTAATTTCATGTCGCCCATAATCATATCCTTGAAATGATGCAGTTACCGGCCTCGCCTAACATGTTTTTTCAAGCTCGAAAAGCCACCTTTCACACTGCATTGCCGCGCTGTAACACAGCATGTGCTATTTGTCTGAAAACACAGCCGAAAACCTTCTTTTGCATCTCGAGCCAAGATTGTTATAACAGGTTATGACACGCTCATTGCCCAGATTTTTTCAAACGTTTCACTGGCTGAACGCACTTGTTTCGCCAGGTAATAAACACTTTGCAACGCGTGCCGGTTCAAGAAATTTAAAATTTAATGCAGTGGCAAATGACGATATCGCGCGGCACATCGCAAAATATGGCGCTCATGAGCCCGAACTGACCGCCTGGATCGACCGCTTTCTTGGGGCGCAAAACACCGATGGAATAGTCATCGATGTTGGCGCGAACATAGGATGGCATACACTTCATGTCGCCACTCACGCTTGCGTTTCGGCCGTGCTCGCCTGCGAAGCCGATGCGACCAACCAGCATCTTTTGCAAAAAAATATTTTCGATAACGCACTGGAGAATGTTATTGTAGCTCCATGGGCAATTTCAGATACGCGCCGCATCGTTGAATTTCATCATTACAAAAAAAGCAATCTAGGCCGCCACTCTGTCGTTACTGATTTTGGCTTTGGCTCTCTTAGAGTTCCAGCCTTCTCACTTGACGAAACAATTGAGATGTTCGGGGTAGACAATCGACCTATTCATCTTATTAAAATTGATGTTGAGGGTTATGAATACGCGGTGCTTGAGGGCGCGGTAAACGCACTCGCGCGCGCTTCAGCTGTGGTCCTGGAATACTCGCCCGAAATTATGACACGCGCAAATATAAAAAGTCGACGCGTCATAGATCCACTATTTGATAAAAAATTTAAACCGTTTCGACTTTTAAACGATACGCTTCAGGCATTGTCACACTCAGAAATTTTAAGCATTGAATATCAGACAGATATTGTGTGGTTAAGTGATGCTTCAATTTAGATTGTTATTTTGAAGCTGGATACATCTTTTCAAAATTACGGCCTACGTTGTAATATCGATTGCCGCTTTTATCGCGATATGTGTTATCGCCAATCTGCTTTAGCCTAATTTCGTAATCAGTGTAAAATGGCGCAAGAAACAGTTTATTATTTTTTTGAACGACATAAATAATATTGTCAGGGCTACGTTCATCGTGAACATTTCCAACAAATTTCTCTTGGTTGATATCACAACTGGGTTTGGAATAGGGCAAATTGCCAGCATTACCGCGCACAAATTCTGCGTCGTTGGACTGATGTGAAAAAGCTTTTAGAAGCTGCAAGCGTGCATAATTTTTTTGCGATATAGTCAGTTTTCTATTGCGATTGATGTAGACAGACACCGCATCCTTAAATTCTTTTGGCGTAGTGCCATTCCGGTTTTTATCGGCATTTATAATAAATTTATGCACATCAAGTTTCAAAAATCACCATACTTAATAAAAGAATTAATTTTTATAGCGTTGCTATTTCATGCAACAGACAACTTCAAATAATTCATTTATGTAAAAACAGCAAGAGAAGAAAAACTCCGGCATTGCGCAAAAAGTAAAATACTGAATTTATTGCCTGAAATTAGCTGTAGATTGAAAATAATTAGAACAATGGTCTATTTAATTTTTTTAGAAAAAGGATTGCCGCGGTGATTGCTAGATGGGGTGTTGGATGTTTGATTATGGCTCCAGAGATCGCCTGTTTTGCGCGTTTTAACCGTTGATGTTGCTGATGTTGGTACAGCCCATTTATTTGCAGACAATTTCTGCGGTGTTTTAAAGGACGTAGGAACTTTCAATTTCTTTGACACAGAGAACATGTTGCTTGGATTTTTTTTGGTCAGCCCATTAATCGGCTGGCTCAAAAGTATGGCCTGCTGCTCTTTCGATGATGTTTCACCTGAATAATTGAGGCGCGTCGATGATGTCTGCATTTTAGATTTAGATGTTTTTGCAGTCTGGGGTTTGTGAAAGGCTTTGGAAACCTCGGTCTCTGCAAATCTTTTTTGATTCGTTGTAAGTTTGCTATTGTTTTTTAGATTTTCTGTCACAGCCGCATTGAACTCGGCTTTGGTGGTTTTGCCATCATGATTGTGATCAGCATTTTTGACAAACTGGTTTGGATTAAACTTGACCATGTAACCTCTGAAAAATTTCAGCTTTAGGCTAACATGGATATCAATCAGCTTTACTGAATTGTAGATTTGTCGTTAGAAATGAATGAAATCTAAAATACGAAATTTAATTTTTGCATTTTTTAAATAAAAAAAAGGCGCTCCGAAGAGCGCCTTTTCAAAAATTATAAAATCTAGCGTACGCAACGTCCGTGACGTGTGTAACGGCAATGACGTGTTGGTGTTGTGACGTTACCAATGACGGCTCCGCCTACACCGCCAATAAGTGCACCTGCACCAGCATTGCCTGATGCGCTACCAATAAGCGCGCCTGCACCAGCACCGATCAAGCCACCACCAATTGTACGGTCTGTGCGGTTGTATTCTGAACATCCGCCAAGTGTTGCGGCAAGCAGTGCACCTGCAAGAATGATAGCTTTTTTCATTAAAATCTCCATTTGAAAATGGGATGCGACACGCATCCCTTGGCTAAGGAACATCTGAATACCCAAAACGTTTCCAAATATAAAGAAAAAAAGGAGAGATATATGCCAAAAATCAACCAATCGACCGTTCTGATCCTCGCAACTGATGGTTATGAACGCTCTGAACTTCGCGAACCTCTTGAACAGCTTAAATCGAAAGGTGCAGCTGTGAAGATTGCATCTCTGCAGATGGGGGAAATTAAGAGCTGGGACAAGAAAAACTGGGGCGACAGCGTTCAAGTCGATCTTCTCGCAAAAGACGCAAAAGTCTCCGATTTTGACGCTTTGATCATTCCGGGCGGTCAAATCAATCCTGACCTTTTGCGTGTCGACGCATCAGCTGTGCAGCTTGTCAAAGATTTTGCGGCAGCGGGCAAGACCGTTGCGGCCATTTGCCACGGCCCATGGCTTCTGGCAGAGGCCGGAATTGCAAAAGGCAAACAAATGACATCTTACAAGTCGATTAAAACTGATCTCATAAATGCTGGAGCAGACTGGGTCGACAAAGAGGTGGTTGCTGATAATGCAATTGTTACATCGCGCAGCCCGTCCGACCTCAATGCGTTTGTTTCAAAAATTATTGAAGAGATCGAAGAGGGTGTTCATCCAAGTAATGTCAAGGCCGCATAGGCGTAATAGTTTTGAGGGCGAGATCAAACAGTTTTCGCCCTCCGACCGCACCTGCCACTCCACCTATTAACGCAACTGGCCAACCAATTCTTTTTAGCTTCCTAGAAAAGAGCTCCGCACAAAAAAAACTTGCGCCAAGTCCTAACGTTGCTTTGAAAATGGCATTTGTCTGGCGCCAAGAACTGTCTTTGTGAAATTGCAGTTGCTGATTGAGGCCTATAAGTTGGGGTGCAAGTGCAAAGATGGCAAAGCCTGTGTAAAGCAATTTTGAATGTGTCCCCATTTTCTTCATCAACGAACGTAATACCGACGATTTTTCCAAAGCGCTAATATAAGGCTCACAAGCAAGTTTTGATTTCACCTCGCCTAATGCGGTAGAATAAAAACGACTTTGATTTTTAATAGATCTAAGAGAGTTATCTACGAAATTTTGCGCATCAAGTGGATTGTCTAGCGTTAGGCCTATAACTTTGAGGGATGCTTTAATTTCGTTTTGGCTCCCCTCGCTCACACGCGCCACGCCGTGACTGTGAAGTGTAGCCAAGTTATGAATGGCTTCTGTTACGGCGTAAGGTTTTACAGAACCTTTTATCAGATAGGTTCTTTGCCGCACTCCATCCTCCAGCAATCTTGTAACTGCAAAGTTTTCTGGGTTGGTGTTTTCACCAACAGATACAAAGGTTTTGATTTTTCCTGCAGATGAAATATGACCGACACGATACATAGAAAAACCTTGACCAGAGCTAACCGAAGTTGGGTGACCGCCCTTTTCATTTAAGAATAAAAAGGTGCGATTTCGTATTAGGCTGTCCACATGGGGGCGAGAGTCTGCAATGCGCATGCCGCGCTCGTATACGTCTTTCTTCAATGAAAGATCGGCATGCGAACGATACGCTTTTTCCCAAATTTTAAAATTTGCCAAACCTGCCAATGTTACAGCGCTGACGAAATCCTTATCAACTTTTAAAGTCATAGAAATATAATCTTGAAAAAAAGCGCCAATGAAGGCGCTTTTTTAGCTTAAATTTGGTTTATGGGCAACGCACGTGAATTGGGTTGCCGTATTCATCGCGTAAAGGGCGTCCGCGTGCATCCGTTGCGTTGCAGGCCTCTGGTGTTGTCACATTGCCGACAACAGCGCCTGAAACCCCGCCGATTGCTGCGCCAGCAACCGCTCCGCCCGCATTGCCTGTCGCAGCGCCGCCAATCACAGCACCGCTCACAGCACCAATGCCTGCACCGCCTAGCGTGCGGTCTGACTCAGAATATTCAGAGCAGCCAGCGGCGCCAAGAACGGCAAAAAGACACGCTATAGAAAGTATTTTTTTCATGGATTTTCCTCAATCTGACAAGATTAGACTTGAATTGAGACCATGATTTCAAAGCTCATGCAATCATTTGGCCTATCGTAGGCCTCTTTCCGCTCTCGCCTGTGTCCGTGAAAGCACAGGGGAAAGCCCGATTCCATGATTATGCGACATCGAGATAAACAATATCCCCGCGCCCTTCGAGAGGCGCCATGGTTTCAATAAAGCGGATATAATCCTGTTGAGGCATGGGCTTTGCAAAAAGATAGCCTTGTGCCGCAGAAACACCGCGCTGTTTTAAATATTCACACTGAATGACGGTTTCGACACCTTCAGCAACAATTTCCATGTTCATCTGCCGTGCCATCTCAATCAGACTGTCGATGATTGGCGCCGAATTGACGCCCTCGGTGATTGTGTCAACGAAAAGCTTGTCGATTTTAACCTGATCCATGCCGAGCTTTTGCAGATAAGCAAGTCCGCCATGGCCCGTTCCCGCGTCGTCCAGTGCAACACGGCAGCCAAGATCTTGAAGTGCGCCGATTGCAACACGCGCGCGATTAAGGCTTGGAAGCGGGTAACGCTCTGTGACTTCCATCACAAGCTGCGTGTAACGCACGCCGCCCGTTTTGAAAATTTCACGAACGTCATCGACCGTTGAAAGATCAGAAAAATGCGCGGCAAAAAGATTGAATGCAACCTTAAGTTTTGGCCGCTCCGCGTAGGCTTGCCCCACGCCGTCGCGCACCAGGGCCATAAGCTGGCGCGTCATTTCAACGGCAAGACCCGATTCTTCAGCAAGCTGGATAAAAGCACCCGGCGGGACGATTGTGCCGTCTCGTCTCAGCCAGCGGATAAGAACCTCGCAACCCAGCAAGGCTCCTGTCTGCAAATCGACGACAGGCTGATAGTAAGGAACGAATTCATGGTTTCGTATGCCGATCATAAGTGCATCTTCGGCCTGCGGGCGGCGGCGCACGGCCTGAAGCACAAACACTATTAGCATCAATGCCAGCATAGATCCGCCAACACCGATGAGCAGGCTGACGGCTTTGTAAGGTGCCATCGCCGCGGTGCGCGGAATTAAAATTTCAGCCTTGATTGGAAAACGCTGCGATGACGTTACCGCATTGAAAATCGCCCCTTGTTCGGAAAATGGAAGATTGTTTTGTGCCTCGATATCAACAAGCTTGCGGTTATCCGTGAAAAACAAGGCGCCTTTGCCAACATTGTGCCAGTCGTTTGGCAACACATTCAGTGACAGGCTTTGCGGATTGACGAAGGCGTAAAGCGTATTGATGCTGTCTTCACGTCGTAGCTGAACGAGAGGTGGTGCGCCTTTGCTTGTCTCAGAAAACCCGATTGACAGCGCGTGTGTCTTTGCAAATAAGAATTTCGGCGATGGGATTGCGTTTGCTGCGGTCGTCGATGTTGCACAAATGACGTCGCCAGCTGGGCCTCGAACGACGAGATCACGCAAATAAGTTGCCTCTGCGACAATCTCGCTCATGCGCGCTTTGGCATCGTCGCAGCCATGTCTCAGCAAAGGCGCAACCGCGGCCAAAGCATCTGCCGCTTCGTTAAAAACACTGTCCGCATCGCTGACCATGCGAATTGTGATGTCCTGCATGGCCTCATTGGCGCGCTGTTCTGCGTAAGTGTTCAAAGCCCAAAGAAGGAACAGTAAGGGCGATAACGCCACGACGGCTGCTGAGGCAACAATTGTCACCTGAAAGAAAATATGCCGCCAATTAAACCCGGCCATGCCGCAATGCCTGTACTGTCAAAACACTAGAAAGCCATAAAAACCTAAATTTTCCTCTTAAAAGCCAAAGAAAATTGAGTATTTGGCACAAGACCTAAAAAATATAAGTCATTGATAAGTATTATCTTTTTCATTTTTACAGTAAAAAGCTCGCCGTTTTACTTGATTATTTGGTGTGTATTTGCTTCAAAACATCACAGATTTCCGGTGTTGCGCCGGTTCGAGGGGCTATGCGGGTTTTTATCAAACACAAATTGTGCGCGGCGCTGTTTTGCCCTTCAAAAGCAGTTCTCATCGGCGCGCTTTGCACAATTGCATTCGTTCTCCAGACCAGCGAACGCAAAGTGCTTGTCGCGCACGAATTTACACCTGAATTTGCGACAGCTGGCCGGCAGGCAACAAAAACTGACAAATGGGAAGCCCCGCAATCGCAGACATTGCAAGGCATGCGTCTTTCGCATCTTTGGGACGGCACGCCTGAAGCGACTTTGAAGGCCATGGTTGCACCGGCGCGCGATGTGAGCCAGACCCGTGTTCTCGTGGCTTACGCCCCACCAACAATCAGCGTGCGCAGCGACGCGCTGGATCGCCTAAGCAATTTTGGCCAACCCGAAAAACAGACGGCGCACACTGTGCCGCGTCCAATGACACGCCCGAATGGCCTGCGCCCGTCTTTCGAAGCGCCGCCATCCATTCTTGGCACCCTGCCCCCTCAGGCCGATCTCAAAACACAGACCGCATCAGCACCGCAACAGGACATCAAACTTGCTTCGCTGGAACCCGTGCCCGTTCCCGTTCCGAATGAAACCCGCGAGGTTTTATCGACGCTGCATCTGCCCTACATTTTGCAAACAGCCTCAGTGCAAACCAACTGTTTTCCTGAAAAACTTGTCAACTTGATTCAGATTGTTGAAAAGCATTATGGCAAGCAGGTGATTGTCACATCTGGCATGCGCGACCACGGCCGTGTTGGCTCGCTGCATCGTCACTGCGCTGCTGCCGATATTATTGTTCCGGGTGTGTCAGGTGCCACACTGGCCGCTTATGCGCGCACAATTCCAGATGTTGGTGGCGTTGGCCAATACTGCCATCCTTACCTTGTTCATATGGACGTCGGCTCCCGTCGTGACTGGACTTATGCCTGCGCAAAGGCATCGACCGTCGTTGCCGCCAAATCCGCACAGGATAAAACTGCCTCCTCCGAAGACTGATTTGCTATACTTGTATTAGTCCTTATTCTTTTTTTCAAAGAATCAATTGAGGACAAAACCCCATGCATGTTCGCGCGTTTTTGACTGCCGCTTTTTGCTTTGCTTCACCATTGCTGGCCGCTGCAGAAGATTTTAACCAGCCACAATTACAAGCTGTTTTTGACAGCATGACCAGCGAGATGAAAAAAAATGGCGCAAAAGATGTGCGCGGCTCGCTGTCTTATGACAACACATCACACACGCTGACCATTGCAAAATTTCATGCCGCGTTTTCAACAAAAAAACAGGAAACCGACAAACAAGAAATTGAAACCAACGGAAACAATAAAACGCTTGAAACAAAACAGGTAAGCACGGACGACATTAATATCGATATTACAAAAATTATCGCATCCGGCCTGAGCGGCGATGCCGCGATGTGGCATGCCACAAATCTGCATCTTGAAGATCTGACGGCGAAACTAAGCGATCAGGCCGGTGCTTTTGAAATCGCCGCTCTTGATCTGAATACAATTGATTCACCCAAGCTTGCACCTGTCGATATTGGAAAGTCATTACTGGAAAGCATCAGCTCATTAATTCAAGATTCAAGCTTTGCATCCGCACTCGTTCATAACGCGCAGATGAACGGTGAATCTAAAACGGATGATGAAGAGTCAAAAAGCGCATTTGTCATAAAATTTGGCGACATGAACTTTATTGATGTTAAAAAGGGTCTCGCCAAATCAGTCATGTTGGCGCCGAGCAAAATGACAGCCGCGGCGCCTACAGAAGATAAAAAACTGCAGGCTGGAAAGTCCCTGTCCAAAAAATCGGACAACACAGACGACAGTGATGAAAAGACAGATACGCATTTTTCATTCGACATCGGCAAAGCAAGCTTGGAAAATTTGGATCTTGGCCTTTATGCTGACCTTTTCAGGGCAACGCCGCGCAAAGCAGGCCAGCGCAACCTCCCGCTTTATACGTCTGCTGTTTTTGACGGCGCGAGCGCGCAGTTTGGCGACGATATGAGCTTCAAACTTGATGCCGTCAAAGCCAGCAATGCCCGGATGAATATTCCGCAACATGGTTTTAAAGACATCACGGACATGCTTGTAAACCAGAAAGCTGATACGCCAGATATGTCTCAGCTCTCTGGCCTTTCAAAGGAATGGATGGAGGCTGTCATCGTTGGACATTTTGAAGCCGCAGGCGCATCATTTAAATCCCCCGAGACACAAGTGTCATTTGGCCAAATGGCCGGCAATGATCTTGGAGCTGCAATCGGCGAAATGACGCTGAACAATTTCAAGCTCAAAAGCAAAGAGAATAGCGCAGGCTTTGACCGCCTGACGCTACGCAAGATTGATACCGCCACATTTACAAACGCAATGATTGACGCAGCCGCTGGCAACAAAGACCAGCCAGACTTTTCAAAACTTGAAGGCAAGCTGCCGACATTCGGGCTGATCAAACTCGATAATCTCACCGTGCAGTCCAAGGGTGAAGATGCACTACATATTGAAAGCGTTGCCTTTCAGCTTGATGAATGGATCCGACTTTTTCCAAAACATTTCAGTGCTGCCATCGAAAAAGCGATCCTGCCTGCGACCGCTTTAAAGGACATTGGCCATCCCGACCTGAAAGACCTTGGCTATGCACAGCTTGTCACAGGCAGCAACCTACAGTTTGGCTTTGATCAAAAAACGAAACTTGTGAGCGTATCGCCTGCAAAGCTTGATTTTGGTGAAGCGGGAAGTTTGAACAGCACGCTGGAAATTTCAAATGTCGACGAATCCATGCTTGGCGCATCAATTCTCGGCTCTGACATGGCAAAACTGGCGGAAACAAACTTATCGCGCTTTTCGCTTAGTCTTACCAACGGCAATTTTCTTGAGCATTATATTGCGTGGCGCGTGAAACAGTCTGGCTCTTCGACACAAAACATCACTGATGAAATTGCGCAAATCTTTGACAGCTTTGCCACGTTCATTCCCGATGAAAAGCAACGGAATGAGGCAAAAGCAGCTATTGACCAGTTTTTGGCCAGTAAGGAAAAAACTTTGGCCCTTGTCGTAACGCCAAAAGAAAAACTGAGCCTGCTTGATATGCAGCTGGGGCTTATGGTCAATCAGGAAAGCCTTGCGAAAAAGCTGAATTTTGTGGTCACTGTAAAATGATTAAAAAATATGTTCTTCAATTGCTAATCTGCGTTTTCGCTGGCTCTGGAATTGCCCCCGCAAGCGCTGCATCGCGGCAATGCGTTTTCAACGGCTATCTTGTCGATAAGGATCCGAACGGTACAAATGTTCGTGCAGCGCCAAACCTCCATTCAAAGGTTGTGGGCAAAATGTCAAATGCCGCACACGGTTTTGAGTTGTCGGCAGAATTTGAGGTTCTTGAGGTCAAGAATGGCTGGATACTGATCCATAATTACGATCCTGAACCCGACGAGCCGTGGACAAAAACAGGCTTTAGAAATTATGTTGGCAAAGGCTGGGTGGCGGCACCGCTTCTGCGCGTCGATCCTTACAGCAGCGTTTTCCGCGCCTCGGCTTCCGAAACCTCAAAAATTCTATTTGATATTGATCCCAAAAAGACAACTTCACGCGATGGCCTGTTTGGCCTGTTGAAACAACAGGTCCTTGTTGGCTGCGACGGTCAGTGGGCAAAAATCAAAACGGAGCATGGCACAGGCTGGATCAACCGCGTTTGCGGAAACCCGAAAACAACCTGTTCCTGATTATCAGCCCGCTTTTTTTTCAAGCTCCGGTAGCACTGTGCGAATGTGCAGCTCTTTAAGCTGCTTTGGCATCGCCGTGGCTGGCGCACCCATCATTAGGTCTTCCGCTTTCTGGTTCATCGGGAACAGAACCACCTCGCGCAAATTCTGCTCATTGCATAACAGCATGACAATGCGGTCAACGCCCGGTGCAATGCCGCCATGCGGCGGTGCTCCGTAATGGAAGGCGTTGTACATCCCGCCAAAGCGCTCTTTCAAAACATCTTCGCTGTAACCGGCAAGTTCAAATGCCCGCTTCATGATGTCCGGGCGATGATTACGAATGGCGCCTGATGACAATTCAACGCCGTTGCAAACAATATCATATTGGTAGGCGAGAATATCAAGCGGGTCTTTACCGTTAAGCGCGTCAAGACCGCCTTGCGGCATTGAGAACGGATTGTGCGAGAAATCGACCTTTTTGTCTTCTTCGCTCCATTCATACATCGGGAAATCGACGATCCAGCAGAACTCAAATGCACCTTCTTGCAGCAGGTTCAGCTCACGGCACACTTTGTCGCGCGCAAGACCTGCAAATTTTAAAACCTTGTCGGGTTTTCCGGCAACAAAGAAACAGGCATCGCCAATCTTCAGACCAAGTTGCTGACGGATGGCTTCTGCGCGCTCGGCACCAATGTTTTTAGCAATTGGACCCGCTCCGCCCTCTTCACCTTCGCGCCAGAACATATAGCCAAGACCAGGCTGGCCTTCGCTCTGCGCCCATCCGTTCAATTTGTCGCAAAGCGCCCTTGAACCGCCGCCGGGACCGGGAATTGCAAACACGCGTGCTTTCTCGTCACTGGCCAGAATATTGGCAAAAACTTTGAAGCCGGAGTCTTTAAAATGCTCCGAAACATTTTGAATGATGAGCGGGTTACGCAAATCCGGCTTGTCGGAACCGTATTTTTCCATCGCTTCCTTGTATGGAATCCGCGGAAATTTTTGTGTGACTGGTTTGCCGCCACCAAACTCCTCAAACACACCGCGCATGACAGGCTCGACGGCCTGAAACACATCTTCCTGCGTCACAAAACTCATTTCAATATCAAGCTGATAAAATTCGCCCGGGCTGCGGTCAGCGCGCGCGTCTTCATCGCGAAAGCATGGCGCAATCTGAAAATAACGGTCGAAGCCTGCAACCATCAGCAATTGCTTGAACTGCTGCGGCGCCTGCGGCAGCGCATAAAATGTTCCGGGATGGACGCGAGACGGCACAAGATAATCGCGTGCGCCTTCAGGCGATGACGCGGTCAAAATAGGCGTCTGGAATTCGAAAAAACCGCCATCGACCATGCGCTTGCGCAGTGAATTGATGACTTTGCCGCGAGTCATGATGTTTTGATGCAGCTTGTCGCGGCGCAAATCGAGGTAACGATATTTCAGGCGCGTTTCTTCCGGATAATCGAGATCACCGAAAACAGGCAGCGGCAGATCATGCGCTTCCGACAATACTTCCATTGTTGTTGCGACAATTTCAACTTCGCCGGTTTCAAGATCGGCGTTCACAGTGCCTTCCGGCCGCTGCTGCACATTGCCTTCAATGGTGATAACCCATTCGCTGCGCACCTTGTCGGCGTTTTTCAGCGTTGCCGAAGCAGGGTCGCAGACAATCTGCGTCAGTCCATAATGGTCGCGAAGGTCGATAAAGAGCAATCCGCCGTGGTCGCGAACCCGATGAACCCAGCCTGATAGGCGAACAGTCTGGCCGATATGTGCGCTGCGCAGGGCGCCGCAGGTGTGTGAGCGATAAATATGCATGAAATCGTCTAAAACCTTGAGATGTTGACAGAAAAAGCTCGTGCTGAAATAGCCGCAAGCCCAAAAAAAGCTTATACAGCGGTTTCAGGTTAATGCTCAATGATTGTCATCACCAACACAGAAGATTTAACGGCCCTCTGCGAAAAACTCGCAAAAGAGCCCTACATCACCGTGGATACCGAATTTTTACGTGAAACCACCTATTGGCCCAAGCTTTGCCTTGTGCAGATGGCAGGCCGCGATGACGCAGCTATCATTGATGTTCTGGCCGATGGAATTTCGCTAGAGCCTCTTTTCAAGCTGATGGTCGACCCCAAAGTCATTAAGGTCTTTCACGCCGCCCGTCAGGACATCGAAACAATCTGGAATTTAGGCCAGATCATCCCTGTCCCGCTTTTCGATACGCAAATCGCGGCAAGCGTTCTCGGCTTTGGCGAGCAGGCAGGCTACGACCAGCTCGTGCAGCAATTGACCGGCGCCAAAATCGACAAAACACAACGTTTCACCGACTGGTCAAAACGCCCATTGTCGGACGCACAGCTCAGCTATGCTCTTGATGACGTCACGCATTTACGCGAAGTCTATGAAAAACTGCATGACAGTTTAAGCGCCAAAGGCCGCAGCCATTGGGTCAGCGATGAGACGGCTTCTCTAAGCGATCCTGCGCTTTATGACATCGACCCTGAAAGCGCATGGAAGCGCCTGCGCGGGCGCGTGCGCAAAGCCCGCGAGATTGCCGTCCTGATGGAATTGGCCGCGTGGCGCGAGCGCGAGGCCATTGCACGAAATGTGCCGCGGGGGCGTATTCTCAAAGACGACACGTTGACCGATATTGCCCAGCGCCCGCCCAAAGACACAAAACAGCTTGGAGCATTACGCTCCGTGCCAAATGGGTTTGAGCGTTCGAAAGATGCAAACGGCGTGATTGAAGCAGTCGCCAAAGGATTGCTGCGTGATCCTAAAACACTTCCCGAAGACGCGTTTCCGCACAAGCGCGCGCAAAACGGTGCCGCAGCAACGGTGGAGCTTTTAAAAGTTCTCTTGAAAAAGATTTCAGAAGATTCAGGCGTTTCGGCAAAAATGCTGGCGACGTCAAACGATCTTGAAGACCTGGCTATGGATGAAAATGCGCATGTGCTCGCTCTGAAAGGCTGGCGCTATGAACTCTTCGGCGAAACGGCGATGAAACTGAAACGCGGCGAAATTGCTCTTACCGTTCAGGGCAACAAGGTTGCGTTGATGCCAATCAAAAGCTGACGCGTTTAAGTCGAAATCTCGAACACAGGCGTTAGATTAAGAAATTTGGCAAGTTTTTGAAAACGGCTTTCCAGTTTTGGCGAGCATAAATCGGCAAGATGGCGCGGCATCACAAGGCGCAAGACATCTTTTTCAACAGTCAGTGATGTTTTTTCCAATACATGCGGCATGGTTGCCGAAATAAGATAGGCAACGCGCATCGAAAGACCGAGAGCGGCTGCGCGCCAACGCATGTCGTCATCCAGAAGGCGCATCAGCGCAACCGGCATATCTGTCTCCGACGCACCTTCATGGCGATGATAAACGCTTAACGCCATAAAAACACGGCCGGGATGATCGACGCCAATGAAAGGACCATGCGCAATAAAATCGACGCTTTGCTCGCCGCGATAATCTGGATGTGCGCGCCATGAAATATCGGCAAGCAGGCAGGCGGCATGACGAAGACGGCGCATCGGCTCAGGCTCACGAACGGCAAAACTGTCAAACAATCCGTCAGTCCAGAGACATAAATCTTCGCCATGCTGCGGCGAACGCGCATGAAGAAGCGACAGGTCGCGCGCAGCGCTGATAAGCGGGTCTTGTGCCTGCTGCTCCCGGCTCAGCTGTGAAAACATCAGCCCTTCGCGAACACCCAGCGCTGACATGACAACACTTTTCGATTTTGTCGCTTTCAAAACATCTTCAAGAACAAGTGCACCATAGACGATGAGAGGCCGTCGCTCGGACGATACCTGCTGAATGGTTGCGCGGGTCTCATCACTGTCTTTTTGCAGGAAGCGGCAGAACTCGATCATGGCATCAGCTGAAACCTCGTAAGCATGGGTGACGAGCAGCGGATATTTTGTCACGATCATGTGCAAACGGGCAATGGCACGCCAAGTGCCGCCAATGGCGTAAAACGCCCTGCCCTTGCCATGCGAAAGATCGATGGGCTTCAGTGCTTTTTCGACAATCTTTTCTGCTTTTTTGAGCGTGCTGCCCGATTCATCTTGCAGGCGCAAACCACCTAGCGGCAGTGTCACCGCTGCTGAAATACTGCCGTTTGCAATATCGGCAAGCTCAAGGGAGCCACCACCAAGATCACCGGCAATTCCGTCAGCATCATGGACACCTGCAAGAATACCAAGCGCCGATAACCGCGCTTCACGAGGGCCCGATGTCAGTTCCACATCACAGCTGCAGACATCACGCGCTTTTTTTAAAAAGTCCGCACCGTTTTCAGCCTCACGCATGGCGGCTGTTGCGATGACATGCACATGGCTAACATGCATCTGGTCGCAAAGCGCCTTGAAGCGCCGCAATGTTGTTAGCGCGCCTTCCATGGCCTCATGGTCAAGGCGCTTGGTGCTCGCCACCGAACGGCCAAGTCCGCACAATTCTTTTTCATTGAAAATCGGTGTGGGCGAGCGTGACAGGCCCTCATAAATTACAAGGCGCACCGAGTTCGACCCGATGTCGACAACTGCATAGGGTTTAAGTCCTGGCAAGCGACCTGGCGCGTAATCGTAAACCTCTGTTGGCGCATGGCCAGCCTGTTTATGCGCGTTTGGCATCGCTGCTCTGTTCAATCAATCTGCGCGGCGGCGACAATTTTTGCGCCTTACCGCGACCTGACAGGCTAGGGTTTGTCATGAAATAATGGTGCGCATTGAAAGGCTCCTCACCTTCTTCCGGTGAGATTCGCTGCGATGAGCCATCAGGATTGACGATCCAGCTTTGCTGGTTGTCTTTCATATTAGCAACCATGATCTGCTCCATCACCTGCTCATGCACGGTCGCATTGTAAACAGGGACCATGACTTCCACACGCCGGTCAAGATTGCGTGGCATCCAGTCAGCCGAGGTCAGGTAAACCAATGCTTTGGGGTGTGGCAGGCCATAACCATTGGCAAAGCAGATGATACGCGAATGCTCAAGAAAGCGGCCCACAATCGATTTGACACGGATGTTTTCTGACAGCCCCGTCACGCCGGGACGCAGACAGCAGATACCACGCACCACAAGGTCAATTCGCACGCCGGCAGCACTCGCTTCATAAAGCGCGTCGATAATAACCGGGTCGACAAGCGAATTCAACTTCGCCCAGATGGCCGCAGGCTTGCCAAGACGCGCGTTTTGAATTTCGGCCTGAATATTTTGCAGCAGCTGTTTTTTCATAGTCGCAGGTGAAAGCTGGATGGCTTCAAGCTCGGCAGGCTCGGCATAGCCAGTGATAAAATTGAAAATGCGGTTGATATCACGCGCGATGACTGGGTCGCAGGTAAAAAACGACAGGTCCGTATACACTTTTGCGGTGACGGGATGGTAATTGCCGGTGCCGATATGGCAGAAATTGGTCAGTGTTTCTCCGTCGCGGCGAACGACAAGCGAGAGCTTGGCGTGGGTTTTTAAATCCATAAATCCGTAGACCACCTGAACACCCGCGCGTTCTAAATCGCGCGCCCATTTGATATTGGCCTCTTCATCGAAGCGGGCTTTCAACTCAACAAGCGCTGTTACAGATTTTCCAGCTTCCGCCGCCTCTGCAAGCGCCTTGATAATTGGCGAGTTTTTTGAAGTGCGGTAAAGCGTTTGTTTGATCGCAATGACATCAGGATCGGCCGCGGCCTGCCTTAAAAACTGCACGACCACATCAAAGCTTTCATAGGGGTGGTGAACGATGATGTCTTTTTGCCGGATTGCCGCAAAACAATCGCTGCCCATATCGCGAATGCGCTCGGGGAAGCGCGGCGTGTAGGGAATAAATTTTAATTCAGGCCGCTCCACGGCCACAAGCTGCGCCAAATCGTTTAGTGCAAGTAATCCATCGAATACGAAAAGCTCGTCTTCGCTGACATGGAGGGCCTGCATGACAAATTCACGCAGCTGTTCAGGCATTGATCCTTCAACTTCGAGACGGATAACATTGCCTCGCCGCCTTTGCTTCAGCATGGTTTCGAAAACGCGGACGAGATCTTCGGCCTCTTCTTCGATTTCGATATCGCTATCACGAATGATGCGGAACACGCCTTTCCCTTTGACCGCATAGCCTGGAAAAAGTTTTGTAATGTAAAGACTGATCGCGTTTTCAAGACTGATAAAACGCTGGCTTTGCGTGGGCTCTGCGGGCAGCGGTATAAAACGGTCAACCTTGTGTGGTACGCGCACAAGCGCGTCCATATTGCGGTTGTCACTGTTGCGCGAAAGCCGTAGGGCCAGCGTAAATCCAAGATTGGGAATGAACGGAAACGGATGCGCCGGATCAACGGCAAGCGGTGTCAGTACCGGATAAATATGTGTAAGAAAATGACTGTCGAGCCATGAACGCTCACAATCTGTTAGCTCTTCCGCTGTGCAGATGTCGATGCCTGTCTCTTTCATTTGCGTTTGCAAATCGTTCCAGCATTCTTGCTGGGCGGCGGCGAGATCGCTAACCGTGTCAAAAATCTTCTCAAGCTGCTGGTGAGGCGTCAGCCCGTCCTGGCTTCGTGTCGATAACCCGTTTTTGTGCTGCTCCCAAAGTCCCGAAACGCGAACCATGAAAAATTCATCGAGATTGGTTGCCGAGATCGATAAAAACCGCAGACGCTCGAGCAATGGGTGGCTTTCATTCATTGCCTCTTCAAGAACGCGGCGGTTGAAATTCAGCCAGGAAATTTCACGGTTTACAAATCTCTCCGGTGACCGCGCATGCTTGATGTCAATGACATGTGGCTCGGCCAAGCGGTTCGGCGCATCGTAAATTGTGCTTTGGATCATTGCCCTACTCTAGACATTCAAGGTTTAAAGAGGGTTGCTGCTCTTCATCCCCATAGGTCTGATATGCTTTAAGGTAGCGCGCCACATTGGTTTTTGTAAGGCGGCGTCCTTCTGATAATGCCAAAATATCAAGGGTTTCGACAGCATTTTTAACACCCAAGGCTGACCTTTCGATACGCGCGAGGACAAATTCAATCACATCCGGCGCCACATCAATCTGCCTGTCGCTGAATTGCTTGACCAACATCGCCCGTAAAAGTCCGTCATCGGGCGCATGCAGTTGTGCCTGCGGAAGCGCACGAAGGCGCGAGCGAAGGTCTTTTAATGCGAAGTTGTCGAGCGCAAATTCATACCGTAGCGTTAGCAGAAGATGAATTTCCCCAAGAAATGCACGGTTCAGCAGATGAAAAAGAGCCGTCTGCGGCACATGCATTTCATTATCGATTTCAAGCAGAAAGGCCTTATCGGCTGATGTGATTGCGTGTTCAATATCGGCAGCGGTTTTAAGCACACGCGCGTTCGACTGTTCGACCCAAAGCTTGGCAAGATGCGATTTTCCTGCCCCTTCATTGCCCCTTAAAATTACGGCATGCATAGGCCAGTGAGGCCACTGGTCGATAAAATAAAAAGCATCTTTGTTGGACGGCGTCAGAAAATAATCGTCCCGCGATTCAGAAACATGGCTTGGCCAGCTAAACGCAAGCTGAGGCGCGCTGAAAGGCAGGCTCATCAGCATGTCATGCCTTGTTTGAACCCGCATGCGGCGGTGCGAGTCTTTTTTGCGGAGCCTGCGCTATTTTCGTGGCTTTGCTATTCGTTCCGTAAAGCTGCGTTGTCTGATAGTAGCGAATAATATGCCGCACAATTACGCCAAGGCACGCGGCCATTGGTACGGCCAGAAAAACACCGGCAAACCCAAAAAGAGATCCAAACGCATAAAGGGCAAACAGCAACCACACCGGATGGATGCCGACGGCTTTTCCCAGGAAGCGCGGCTGCAGCACATAGGCATCGATAAGCTGGCCTGTAATGTAGACAGCGGCAATACTGGCCAAGGGCCAAAAATCAGGACCGTATTGTGACAGCCCGACAAGAAGCGCAGTTCCAAGTCCGAGTGTATTTCCAACATATGGAATAAAGCAGATCAGGCCGGAGCCGATACCAATCAGCAATCCGAAATTCAAACCCAGCGCCACAAGCCCAAATGCATAGATTGAGCCAAGAATAACGCAGATCAGCGCTTGCCCGCGCAAATAAGCGGCAAGAACCGTATTCATTTCACGGGCGATGGAGCGCACACTGCGCACGTCGCGGCGCGGTAACAGCTTGTCGATAATTGCAACCATGCGGTCCCAATCATACAGCATGTAGCAGCCAACAATCGGCGTGACGATAAGCAGCGAGACAACATTGAAAACAGCCGAACCGCCGACAAGCAGACCTGCCAGAAAACCACCTGCCATTTTGGCGCTGTCTTGCGTAAATGTTTCAAGAGGATTTTGCAGTGAACGCAGGCGCTCGGAAATCTGCGGGCCGACCGCTTCACGCAGGGCACCGATCTGCGTGTTGATGAAATTTTGAACGGCTTTCACAATTGAGGGCAATTGTTCGATAAATTGCGACACCTGCTGCACCAGAAGCGGCAAAAGCAACACCACGATGAGCGTAATCAGAAGGATGATCGCGCCAAACACAATCATGACCGCAACACCTCGCGAGCAGCCTAGGCGCTGTAGCCGGTCTGCAATTGGATCGAGTATGAACGCAAGGATGAGACCGGCTGCAAATGGCCACAGGCTGGCGTGAAACAAGAGCAGCATCAGGGCAGCGATTGCAAAGACAATGAGCCAGAACCAGAGAGTGCTTTTGCCGTTCAAACTCATTGCGTGCCTTTAGGAAATGCTATTGAGGAGATGCCATCGCTCTTTCAGATAGTCGAGAAGTCTGATCGGCGTCAATTAACAGGCAGGTTTGCAAAGAATAACGGGGTTAGTTCCTTTTTTCGGTTGGATTTTTTAAGTTTCGACCTCTGCAAACAACTGGCAAGCGCTTTGCAGGCCAAACAAAATCGCTTATGCCTCTTTTAATGACACAAAAGCCTTCACTGATAGACCCCTATGCCGCAGCTGGCGTGAATATTGATGAGGGTAACGCCCTTGTTGAGGCCATTCGCCCTATGGTGCGCTCTACCGCGCGTTCAGGTGCAGACGCCGAAATTGGCGGCTTTGGCGGGTTGTTTGATCTTAAAGCCGCAGGTTTCAAAGACCCTATTCTGGTTGCCGCAAATGATGGGGTTGGCACAAAAGTCAAAATCGCCTCTGCGATTGATCGCCATGATACGATCGGCATTGATCTTGTTGCGATGTGTGTCAACGACCTGATTGTCCAAGGCGCTGAGCCGCTGTTTTTCCTCGACTATTACGCCTCGGGCAAACTCAAAGTCCAAACGGGCGCCGCACTCATCAAGGGAATTGTTGAAGGTTGCAAACAGGCGGGCTGCGCGCTTATTGGTGGCGAAAGCGCCGAAATGCCCGGCGTCTATACCAATGATGATTATGACCTTGCCGGTTTTGCCGTGGGTGCCGCTGAACGTGGCGCGCTTCTTCCGCGCGACATTCAACAAGGCGATGTCATTCTCGGGCTTGCCTCCTCGGGCGTGCATTCCAATGGCTACTCATTGGTGCGTAAAATCGTTGCCGATCAAAATTTAAGTTATGACAAGACTTCGCCTTTTGGCGATGGGTCGCTTGGCGAAGCACTGCTTGTCCCAACACGTATTTATGTCAAACCTGTTTTGAAAGCGCTTTCAAAAACATATGGCATTAAAGCATTGGCACATATTACCGGTGGTGGATTTATCGACAATATCCCACGCATTTTGCCTGATCATCTTTGTGCAAAAGTTGACCTCAGCCAAATTGCGGTTCCGCCTGTTTTTTCGTGGCTTCACAAAGCCGGGCAAATTTCGCAAGACACCATGCTAAGAACCTTTAATTGCGGGATAGGCATGATTGTGATCGTCGAAAAGAGTGCAGCAGATGCGGTGTCTGCTCTTTTGTCGTCAGAAGGCGAAACGGTTGTGGCATTGGGAGAAATTGCCACAAAAACTGATGCAGCTGTAAGCTTTTCTGGCGCGCTTTCTTATGACACGTTCTGACACGCCAAAAACAAAGGTTGCAATCCTCATTTCCGGCCGTGGCTCAAACATGGCGGCATTAATCGAAGCTGCCAAATTCAATGACTATCCTGCAATCATCGCCCTAGTCGTTTCAAACAAAGAGAATGCGGGCGGCCTTGAAATTGCAAATGCAAATGGTATCCCGACATCGGTGGTGGTGCAAACTTCAGGCAAAGCGGCATTCGAGGACAGTCTTCATAGACTGCTGACAGAGGCCGGCACAGAACTGATCTGCCTTGCAGGTTTTATGAAAATTCTGTCCGCAAATTTTATTAATAAATGGACAGGTCGTGTCATTAATATCCACCCCTCTCTATTGCCCGCATTTCCAGGCCTCGACACGCATCAGCGTGCGCTCGATGCTGGCGTAAAAGAGCATGGGTGCACTGTCCATTATGTGACAGAGGAAGTGGATGCCGGAGAAATGATTGCGCAAAAGCGCATTCGCGTTGAAGATACGGACAATGAAAAAACGTTATCAGAACGGGTACTTGAGGCCGAACATCTGCTCTATCCGTTTGCACTTCGCAGTGTCGTTGAAAAAATGACAGCACAAGCACAATACATTCAGACTGCAAGCTGATGTCGTTTTTTGATCAATTTTTTTTAGAAGTTCCAGTTTCGCTATGGATTGCCTATGGCATGCTTGTTCTGGGAATACTTGTCATCAACCTATTCTTCTCGCAAAGCCATCATCACGGTTCTCGTTATAGCCAGAGCCGTGCGCTTGCTGTGTTCATTTTATGCGCCTGCCTTGCTCTTGGAATATGGATTTATGACTATCTTGGCGCAGATGCGTCGCATCTTTTCTTCAGCCTGTTTCTCCTCGAACAGGGCATGTCGCTTGACAATATTTTTGTCACAAGTGTGATTTTTTCTTATTTCGCGATCCCTTCAGCGCATCAGCCGCGGGTCCTGTTTTACGCAATGGCGCTTGCGCTCATTGTGCGCGCTTTGCTTCTCAGCTTTGGTATTGTCATGGTCGACTTTTTCCCTTGGCTGCTCTGGCTTGCAATGATCTTCATGCTTTACACCGCCTACACCGTCTTTGCCGTCACAGAGACAGAGCCGGATATCGGCCATAACAGCGTCGTTCGACTGATCGCACGCCTGACGCCGATCACGAAACATATGAAAGGCGGCCAGTTCTTTTTGCGGCGCAGGGCGCCAAAAAGCGGAAAAGTTTCAAAATATGCAACACCTGTTTTTCTCAGCTTTATGACAATTAATATAGCTGACGCAATTTTTGCAATTGAATCGACCCCCGCAGTGCTGTCGCTGACGCGCTCGCCTTTTATTGCGATTGCCGGAAGCACACTCGGTTTTTTATGCCTCTATTCACTTTATGTGCTGATGAGCCGGATGGTCACGACATTTTATTATCTGGAAAAGGCCTTGAGCCTTCTCCTTCTTTTTCTAGCAGGCAAAATTATCTGGGAATGGTTTTTTGGAGCATTGTCGCCGGCGATCGTGCTCAGCGTCATTGGCGCAACTTTGGCCGTTGCAATGCTTGCATCCGTATTGCGGCGCGCAAACTAAATTCTATGGCAAAAAAAAAATTCTATGGCAAAAAAAAACGTGCCGCAATAACGGCACGCTGTAGTTTTTTAAGAAATAATTTCGTTGTCTTTGAAGAACTGCGAAATTTCCTGTTTGGCCGTATCGACAGCGTCCGAGCCGTGAACAGTATTTTCGCCGACCGATTTCGAATGGGTTTTGCGGATTGTGCCTTCAGCTGCAGCTTCCGGGTTTGTTGCGCCCATAACGTCGCGATATTTTGCAATCGCGTTTTCGCCCTCAAGAACCTGAACGACGACAGGGCCTGATGTCATGAATTCAACGAGCTCGCCGAAAAACGGGCGTTCTTTATGCACGCCGTAAAATTGCTCAGCTTGTGCTTTGCTCATTTGAATACGGCGCTGGCCAATAATACGAAGACCTGTTTTTTCAATCATTGCATTGACAGCGCCGGTCAAATTACGCGCTGTGCAATCGGGTTTCAAAATAGAAAATGTGCGTTCAACCGCCATGTGATGTTCCTTTGATGAGGGGAGATGGCAGGGATATAGCGGCCTTGTGTGCGTTGCACAAGGGCAGCGTTCGCCTTGGTATTCAACCCGCCTGTTTTTCCCATTTTCCGGCTGTGTTCTGCTGCCAATAGGTCGGCGAGAAACCAGCGTCTTTTACGTTTTTCCAGTGTTGGCGCACTTTTGTCAGCGCTTCTTCATTGCGCCCGTCAAACAACAGGACTGCCCGTTGGAGCGTTGCGATAGTCGCAATGTTCATGTCCGCGCCGTCAATGTAAAATCGAACGGTCGCATTGTTGGGCGTGGTATCGTCGAAGGTCAGACAGACCGGCTGGTCGCCAGCAAACTCGGAGGTCGCACTCGCATGTGGCAAAAAACTGTCGTCGCGATATGTCCATAAAAGAGTGTCGAGCGCATCGCAATGCTGCGCGTTTTGCGCCTGCACAACGGCGCGCCAACCACGCCCGCAACATCTCTCCAAAAGACCCGGTAACACATCATCCACCGGCCGTTTCGTTAGATGATAAAATAAGATTTCAGGTGATGTTTCAGGCACTTTTTTGCGCCGGACTTTGCTCGTAATAATCAGCAACAAGCTGGTTGAGGAGGCGGACACCAAAACCAGGGCCCCAGCTTTTGTTAATATCGCTGGCCGACACGCCCATTCCGGTACCGGCAATATCAAGATGCGCCCAAGGCGTGCCATTGACGAAACGCGCCAAAAATTGCGCGGCCGTGATCGAGCCTGCAAAACGGCCGCCTGAATTTTTCATATCGGCAAATTTGGAGTTGATAATCTTGTCATAGCAATCCCCCATTGGCATGCGCCAGACTTTTTCACCAGTGAGTTCGCCGCTGGCCGAAAGGCGCGTTGAAAGCTCATCATTGTTGGAAAACAAGCCTGCATAATCCTGCCCCAAGGCAACAAGAATTGCGCCTGTAAGGGTTGCAAGATTGATCATAAATTGAGGCTTAAACTGCTGCTGGCAATACCAGAGCGCATCGGCAAGAACGAGGCGTCCTTCCGCGTCAGTGTTGATAATCTCGATGGTCTGGCCCGACATTGATGTCACGATATCGCCGGGGCGCTGCGCATTGCCGTCAGGCATGTTTTCAACAAAACCGATCACGGCGACCACATTTGCTTTCGCCCCGCGTTTTGCGAGCGCATGCATAAGACCTGTGACGCAGGCCGCCCCTGCCATGTCACCTTTCATGTCTTCCATGCTGGCCGCTGGCTTGATGGAAATTCCGCCTGAATCGAAGGTCACGCCCTTGCCCACAAAAGCAACCGGCGCCACGTTCTTGGCCCCGCCATTCCATTGCATGACAGCAAGTCGCGACCCGCGCGGGCTGCCCTGCCCGACGCCTAGCAGCGCGCCCATACCAAGCTTGCTCATTTCTTTTTCGGTGAGAATGGTCACTTTAACGCCGAGTGCAGACAGTTTTGAACATTCCGCGGCAAACTCAACAGGCCCAAGAATATTGGCGGGCTGGTTGACAAGATCGCGCGCCAGTTCAACACCTTCCGAAACCGCATTCACGGTGACGCTCGCGGCTTTCGTGCCTGCGACATCAGCGACATGAAATGTTAGTTTTTTGAGTTTGGTGCCCTTAGGCTTGGTTTTTTTGGTGGTGAAATACGCATCAAAACTATAACAGGCAAGACGCGCGCCAATGGCAAACCCTGCCCAGTCTTGCGGCGCAATGTCTTCCCCCGCGATCTCACACAAAACATCGGCCTGTGACACGCCAAGTTCGCCGAGCCGCTGCGCCATGCGTCCGCCCAGTTTCACCCAATCTTCGCTCTTCATACCGGCTGTTTTTCCGCAGCCTAGAACAATCAACTGGTCAAGCCCCAGCCCTTTGGGCGCAAGAAGGTTGATGACGCGACCACGCTCGCCCTTGAAGGCACTGATTTTTGCGCCTCGCGCAATTAAACCACCGGATTTTGAATTGAGACGCGCCGCTTCCTTGCCAAGCGCAAGCTTGTCGTCTGTCAGGACGACGACAACACCGTTTTTCGGCGGTGAGCTTACGGTAAACATGGTTTTGAATGGTTCAGACATCGGCGCTTCTCCCATTGAACAGACATCAAGCGTAATATTTAATCGGCGCATATGCCATGCTTTGGCTATATTTTCAGACAAAAAGCGGTGCAGAAGCTGGCAGTTGGCGCCCCGTTATGGCCTAGACTGATTTCAGGGGGACTGATTCCGGGTGTCTGTCACAGATCGATATATTTTCAGGCAGGCGCTACTGGCTTTTGCCGTTGTGCTGGGCGTGCTGACTTTGGTCGTGTGGCTGACGACAGCTTTGCGCCAGCTTGAAACCATTACTGCGCAGGGGCAAACCGTCGGTATTTTTTTGATGCTGACCTCGCTTGCGCTTCCGATGCTGATTATGCAAATTGCCCCGTTCGCGCTTTTTATCGGCACCGTTTTTACGCTCAACAAAATGAGCGCTGACAGCGAGCTTGTCGTCATTTCAGCAAGCGGTGTTTCCGAGCAGCGCGTGATGCGCCCGTTTTTAATGCTCGCACTGTGTGTTGCGCTTGCGGGATGGCTGTTTTCGCTTGTTCTTGTCCCATCGGCGCTGCGCGAACTGCGCAGTTACGTCACTGGCGTTCGCGCCGATCTCATCAGCACAATCATTCAGCCCGGCAAGTTTACGGCGATTACCAAAGACCTGACATTCCATGTCCGCGAACGCGCCAATAACGGCGCGCTGCTTGGCGTTTTTGTCAATGACAGGCGCGACGGCGAAATGGAGCTGACTTATCTCTCCACCAAGGGTCTGATCGTGCGCACGGTTGACGGCACTTATCTGGTGCTTGAAAACGGCCAGATTATCCGCAGGCCAAAGGGCAAGGAGACAGGCTCGATTATCGCTTTTGACAGATACGCTTTTAACCTCAGCGCTTTTATGAGCGATACGCCAAACACCGATTACACGCCAAGCGAGCGCACAATGGGGGAATTGTTTTCCCCGCAAGCGATCCCGAATGTCACACCCGAGTTTTTAAATCAGGCACGCTCTGAACTGCACAATCGCCTGACCCTGCCATTTTACAGTCTGGCTTTCGTCATGGTGGCGTTTGCTGCGCTCGGGCGTGCGCGCACGACCCGTCATAACAGGTCGCAAACCATCATGATCGCGATTGTTGCAATTGTTTTGCTGCGTGTTGCCGGTTTTGGCGTTTCGGGTCTGACCCAGCGCAGCGCAGCGGCAACGCCGCTGATTTATCTGGTGCCATTGATCGGCATTGGCCTTGGCGCTTTACTTGGCCCTTATCTTCCGCAAAAATTGCGCGGCGTGTCACTGGATGCGTTTTTGCCTCTAAAACGAGCGCAATCCGCATGATCAGCCGAAAAATTTCAATTTATCTGACCGAACGGTTTTTCACGGCGATAATGGTCGTGTTTTTGACCTGTATCAGTTTAATTCTTCTCGTTGATTTTGTGGAGCTTTTGCGCCGCACCGCCAATGTGCAGGAAGCGACAACATTGCGCGTTTTTGAGCTTTCAATTTTGCGCCTTCCCGCTTTTACCGAACAGCTTTTTCCGTTTGCGGTGCTCTTTGGCACGATGGCGGCTTTGCTGCGCTTGTCGCAGCGACTTGAGCTTGTGGTCGTGCGCGCCGCTGGTTTTTCGGTCTGGCAGTTTCTGGCGCCAGCAATTTTCGTTGCTTTTGGCCTCGGCCTGTTCGGCACCTTTGTTTACAATCCGATGGCCGCGAAAGCACGCGAGAATGCCGACCGGATTGAATCTCTGATTTTCGGGCGGCGCGGCGAAGCAACGGACACCGTGCAAACCACCTCAACAGGCGCATGGATTCGTCAGGAAGGCGCCGACGGCCAGTTCATCATGAATGCCAATTCCGGGCTTGAAGGCGGAACCGAGCTTCTCAACGTCGTCATCCACACCTTTGATAACACAGGCACATTTCGTGCCCGCCTTGATGCAGAACGGGCGATTTTGAAAGACGGGTTCTGGGAGCTTAAAAACGCGCTTTTGACGTCAACAGAAGGCAATCCGGAACGTTTTAACGTCTACCAGCTTCCCACAAACCTGACGGCCGAGCAGGTTCGGGAGAGTTTTGCCAATGTGCAGACCATTTCCTTTTACCAACTGCCCGAATACATCCATCTGGCAGAATTGGCTGGCCTGCCCGCAACTCAATTACGCCTGCAATATCAAACACTTCTGGCAAGGCCATGGCTTTTAATCGGCATGGCACTTATCGCCGCCACCGTGTCGTTAAGGCTCTTTCGAAGCGGAAATGTTCTGCCGCTTATTTTGGGTGGTATCGGCGCCGGCTTTCTGCTTTATCTAACGCTTGAAATCGCCAAGCAGTTTGGCCGGTCGGGATTGATTGGGGTCGTTCCCGCCGCATGGGTTCCTGTCGTTGTCGCAATGTTAACTGGTCTCACGATACTCCTTCATCAGGAGGACGGGTAATGCGTATCCCTCCGGGACGCCTTTTTTGGGCGGACCTCCTGATTTTTGGACGTAGAGCCGCTCGCTGTTCGCAAATCCTGCGTTCTGGCGTAGGCCTTTTTGCGCTTTCAGTAGCCGTGGGTGCTGCGCTTATTCCCGCATTGCCGGCTCTTGGACAGAACGCACCACTCACCACAAGCGTTCCCTTCAAAACGGACCCCAATGCACAGATGCTGTTGCAGGCTGACGAGCTTGTCTATGACGATGACAGCAAGACGGTGATGGCGACCGGCCATGTGCAGATTTTTTACAATGGTTACAATGTCGTGGCCAATCATGTTGCCTATAACAAGGCCACGCGCCGCCTGAACGCGACCGGCGATGTGCGCATCAAAGATCCGACAGGCAATGTCTATTATTCCGATCAGGCCGACCTGACCGATAACTTTAGCGAGGGTTTTGTCCGCACTTTGCGCCTGGAGCGCAGCGACAACACCCATCTTGCCGCCGACAGCGCCGAGCGTAGCGGCGGCAACCTGACCGTGTTCAATCGCGGCGTCTACACGGCCTGCGAACCTTGTAAAAAACATCCCGAAAAACCGCCGCTCTGGCAGGTCAAAGCGGCGCGCGTCATTTCAAACCAGAAAGAGCAGACGATTTATTTCGAAGACGCCACGGTCGAGTTTTTTGGCCTGCCCGTTGCGTATCTACCCTATTTCTGGACACCTGATTCAACGGTCAAACGCAAAAGCGGTTTTCTCAACCCGAATTTTTATTATAACAAGCGGGTCGGCACAGGCATTTCAACACCCTATTATTTCGCATTGTCGCCGTTCTACGACATCACCTACACGCCGACATTCATCACACCGCAGGGCATCCACAATGATGTTCTGTTTCGCCATTCGCTTCCCAATGGCAGCTATGATGTGCGCCTCACCGGCATTTTCCAGTTCGACCCGGATCAGGTTGGCCTTGGCGAGAATCCGGCAAATTCACCACTGCCGGCCAAGCAATATGGCCCTGATCCCGGTGCGAAAGATTTCCGTGGGTCTGTCCAGTCGAAAGGCAAATTTCTCATCACCGACAAATGGTCGGTGGGCTGGGATGTGGCCTTTGATAGCGACGCCAAATATCTTAAAGATTACGGCTATGCTGATCTTGGCAAGACAGAGCAGATCTCAACTGTTTATCTGCAAGGCAAAGGCGAGCGCAGCTTTTTCGATGCGCACAGCTATTATTTTCAGACACTTGTTGACCTGAACACCGACAACCGCGAACGCCAAGGCATTCAGCCTATCGTTGCACCTGTGGTTGATTACAATACAGCGATGGCCGACAAATATTTTGGCGGCGAATTTCGTATCGACAGCAATTTGACGCAGATCACACGCGAAGAGCAGCTGAGCTATCAAGTGCCATCGACAGGCAAATATATTACCCCCGGTTTTGCCGGTGATTACACCCGCCTTTCCTTGCAAGGCAGCTGGCGCAAAACATATACGGACGGCATTGGCCAGCGCTTTACACCCTTCGCCTCCTTGCGCGGTGATATTTATCGCTTTGGTGTGGGCGGGGGCTTTGCGCAGCTCGACCCTATTGAGGCAGGAACACCCGGCAATCCTATTTCAGATGCGACAACACCGATTGCAATATCAACTGTCATTCCTTCCCTTCTTGCCAATGAAGGCGATGTGCGTTTTCGCGGTATGCCAACTGCTGGTTTTGACTATCGCTACCCATTTGTTGCCACAACGGGCACGATCACTCATTTGTTCGAACCCATCGCACAGATTGTCGTGCGCCCGAACGAAACGAGTATCGGTGAAATTCCGAACGAGGATGCGCACAGCCTTGTCTACGATGACACGAACCTGTTCGAGGCTGACAAATTTTCAGGCTATGACCGCCTTGAAGGTGGCACGCGCTTGAATGCCGGCGCGCAATACACAATTCAGGACACATCCGGTTTCAAAGCCAGTGCATTGTTTGGCCAGTCATTCCAGATTGCTGGTTTGAATTCATTCTCTCAGGGCGCGCTTGATATTAATGGCACCGGCCTTGATAGCGGCTTGCAAAACGATGATTCAGATTATGTGGCGCGGCTTTATGTTCAGCCTAATAAGTATGGCGATGTTTCCGCCCGCGCGCGCTTCGACCAGAAAGATTGGACGCTGGAGCGTTTCGAACTAGAAAGCCGCCTGTTCTATGGGCCATTCTCGCTGTCCACGGCGTATGTGCGCCGGTCAGCACAACCTGATCTCGGAATTCAAACCGATCTGGAAGAAGTGAATTCTGAAATTTCCTATGCGCTAAGCGATCAATGGTCGATCTATGGCGGCGGGCGTTATTCCCTGCAGAACGCGTCTAACGATCCGGGTTTTGTCAGCGACAAATTAGGCGTCAAATACACAGACGAATGCTTCACCGTCTCGCTGGATTACAGCACCTATTATCAAAATTACGGTGATATTGAAGCCCAGCGCCAGATCATGGTGCGTTTCAACCTGCGCACGCTTGGCGACGGCCAGTTTGAAACAAAGATCGGCAATGCAAACTAGGCCTGCACATTTGGGCTCATTGATTGTTATTTTGCCATATTTGCTTGCACTCATCGTATGTAGCGATTAGGTGAAACCATGACCCATAAATTCACATCCTTCGTTTTTCTTGTTTCGGTTTTATGTGCCGCGCCCTATGCCGCAAATGCACAGCAAGGCATTGCGGCAACAGTCAATGGCGAGGCCATTTCCAATTTCGATGTTGCCCAGCGTGCAGCGCTTCTGAAGCTTTCCGGCCAAGGCGCCAGCAAGACAGGCGCCGTCGATGAGCTCATTGAAGAACGGATCAAGTTGCAGGAAGCCAAAAAACTAAGCGTCATTGCAACCGATGCGGAAGTCGATACAGCGTTTAAAAATATTGCAGCACGTTCAAAGGCTGAGCCCGACGTTTTTGCCAAAGAACTTTCAAAACGGGGCGTCGATGCAGCGACATTAAAAGCGCGGCTTCGTGCACAAATCAGCTGGGGCCGTGTGGTACGGACAAAAGCGCGCAGTGTCATTAACGTGCGCGAGCAAGATGTTATCGACGGGCTGAAGAAAAAAGGCAAAGACCCTGCGACAATCAAAGCTTATGAATATGAAATCATGCAGGCGATTGTTTTTAATGCGGCAAGCGATGCGCCGTCACGTGCGCAAAGCTTTCGCAATTCAATCAATGGCTGCGATTCAGCGCGCCAGCGCGCCGTCGCGGTTAAAGACGCCGCCGTGCGCCCGCCTGTCCGCCGCAACAGCGATGATCTGAGCGAAGCCACACGCAACGAGCTTGAGCATACGGCAATAGGTAAAGCGACATCTGTCCAGCGCACCGACAAAGGCTATGAGTTTATTGTTCTGTGCGGCAAAAAAGAAGTGTCGGGCGCAGAAGGCGCAAAAACAGAAATGCGCAACGAGTTGATGGGCAAAGAAGCCGATCAGGCGTCTGTGCGGCTTTTGACAGAGCTGAAACAGCGAGCGCAGATCGACCGTCGCTAGATGAAATCCCTTGCGCTGACAATGGGTGAGCCTGGTGGCATCGGGCCTGAACTTGCACTAAAAGCTTGGGCGCACTTTCGCCAAAAATCGCAGCTTGTTTTTGCGCTTTACGCCGACATCGAAATTATGCGCGCAACAGCGCAGCGGATGGGTTTAGATATTCCGTGCATCGATGCCTCGAGTGGTGATATCAAGTCGTTGTTTTCAACGTCGCTCCCCGTGATTCCGCTTTACGAAAGCGTGGTTGATGAGCCCGGGCACGCCAACAGCATCAATGCCGCTGTTGTCATTAAAGCGATCACACGCGCTGTTGAAGATGTACAACAAGGGATACACGCAGCGGTGGTGACCAATCCCGTTCAAAAAGCCTCGCTGACGCCACACGGTTTTAAGTGGCCGGGACAAACCGAATTTCTTGGCCATCTTGATAAACTTCATACACAGCAAAACAATCGCGCCGTCATGATGCTGGCCTGCGACGCCTTTAAAATTGTGCCGCTGACCATTCATATGCCGCTGAAAGATGTTGCGGCAAATCTGTCGCAAGCCGACATTGTAGACGTGACCACCATCACAAACACCGCACTTCGTGACAGGTTCAAGATTGCCACACCACGCATCGTTGTTGCGGGATTAAATCCGCATGCCGGTGAGCAGGGCACGATGGGACGCGAAGAAATTGATATCATTGCGCCTGCCATTACAACATTGCGCGCCAATGGCCTGAATGTGATCGGGCCACTGCCCGCCGACACCTTGTTTCATGAGCGCGCGCGCGCGAGCTATGATGCCGTTATCGCGATGTATCATGATCAGGCGCTGATCCCTGTCAAAACGCTCGCCTTTGACAGTGCCGTCAATATGACAATCGGCCTGTCATTTTTGCGCACGTCACCCGACCATGGGACTGCACTTGATATTGCCGGAAAAGGGATCGCGCGCGCTGACAGTCTTATCGCAGCACTTGAAATGGCAGCGCAGCTGTCATGAGCCAGATCGACACTTTGCCGCCCCTTCGCGATGTGATTGCGCGGCATGAGCTCAATGCCAAAAAATCTTTGGGTCAAAATTTTCTTCTTGATCTCAATCTGACAACAAAAATTGCAAAAGTGGCCGGTGCTCTAGTTGGCATAACCGTTGTTGAAGTCGGCGCAGGACCGGGTGGCCTTACACGCGCGCTTTTGGCAGCGGGTGCCGCAAAAGTCATTGCAATAGAGAAAGACCACCGCGCGATTGCCGCACTCCATGAGATTGCGCTTGCATATCCCGGCCGCCTTGAAATTGTAGAAGGCGATGCACTAACCTATGATCCGGCACCGCATCTTCAAAACCAGAAGGTCCGCATCATCGCCAACCTGCCCTATAATGTAGCGACACCGCTTCTGATCGGCTGGCTCACGCAAACAGTGTGGCCACCCTGGTTTGAAAGCCTGACATTGATGTTTCAAAAAGAAGTGGCCGAGCGCATGACCGCGCCGCCCGGTAGCAAAGTCTATGGGCGCCTCAGCGTGCTCGTGCAGGCGCTCTGCCATGTCGATCTTGCTTTTGATGTGCCAAAAGAAGCGTTTGTGCCGCCGCCAAAAATCACTTCTTCGGTGGTTTATCTTCAGCCACGGGCTGACCGCGCCGATGTGCCCCGGAGGGCATTGCAAGACGTCACACGAGCGGCCTTCGGGCAAAGACGACGAATGCTACGGCAAAGCTTGAAACTTTTGAATATTGAGCCTGAGCAGCTGCTAGCACCTTTGAATATTGATCCCCAGAAGCGTGCCGAGCAGCTTCAGGTTGAAGATTTCATAGCAATGGCAAAGGTTTATGCTGATATATCTAAATAGCGAATGAATAGCGTTATTTTTATTGATATATTTAAGAAGTAATATATTCTTAAGATGTATTAATAAAAACTAAGGAGAGAGAAAAAATGAACATAAAATCGATTTCAGGCCAAGCCATTAAAACTCAAAATTTAGATGCAAATTTCAAGGCATCACTAATAAATTTCGAAGATAAATATGGACGCAGCCGTGCTGATACAGAATCTGCAATTCGCGACGCGCTTATCAACCGGGATGTCAGCGCTGAAAAAACATATCGCGGCTTTTGCAGCGATTCAGCACGTAAAACAATTGAAGATAAATATAACGGAAATCCAGATTTGACAGAAAAAGATTTCAATTACCTGTCTTCGCTTTTTAACGGCGATACGCCGCCTAAAGAGTGGTACACAAAACACACGAGTGAAGAAATTGTCGATGTGGGTGATAGAGGCGGCTGGAGAAAGAAAGACACGTCGACCTACACGTTGTCTCTCGATACGTTTCTCACCAATCTTTTTAACTAAATACCTTTTTAGACAACAAAGCGCCCTTTTGGGCGCTTTTTTTATGTGCGCGGTTCAGATAGAGATGGCTTATGCCTCCAAAAAAACTGAACGAGCCGGATCTTTTTTCGTCATCACCCGCCTCCGCGCGCGCAGCCAAGGCTGAAAGCGCCAAGCCCGTCAAAGTGTCGAAAGGCGAGGCCTATTCAGCGCATGACATTGAAGTTCTTGAAGGCCTTGAGCCGGTTCGTCGCAGGCCAGGCATGTATATTGGCGGCACAGACGAAAAAGCGCTGCACCACCTTTTTGCCGAAGTCATCGACAACGCAATGGACGAAGCGATTGCGGGCCATGCAAATACAATCGAGGTCAATGTGGAAGAAGGCGGCTACATTACCGTCATCGATAATGGCCGCGGCATTCCCGTTGACGCACACCCAAAATTTAAAAACAAATCCGCACTTGAAGTGATTATGGGAACACTTCACGCAGGCGGGAAATTTTCCGGCGACTCTTATGAAACATCCGGCGGTCTGCATGGCGTCGGTGTGTCCGTTGTGAATGCCTTGTCGGATGACACGACAGTCGAAGTTGCGCGCGGCGGCCAGCTCTACAGCATGACCTTTTCGCGCGGCCATCCAACTTCAAAACTGAAAAGCCTGGGCGCCGTCAAAAACAGGCGCGGCACTTCTGTGCGCTTTCACCCCGACGCCGAGATTTTTGGCAAAAACACGCATTTCGATCCGGCACGTCTGTTTCGCATGTCGCGCGCAAAGGCCTATCTGTTCGGCGGAGTTGAAATTCGCTGGAATTGCGCGCCTTCGCTGCTCCGCGAAGGCGGCGACATCCCGGCAAAAGACACATTCAAATTTCCGGGCGGCCTAAGCGATTTTCTCAAAAACCGCCTAGAGACAGATTTGCTTGTCGTGCCACAGATTTTTTCCGGCGCATCGGAAAAACGCAGCGGCCACGGCGCGGTTGAATGGGCCATCGCATTTGTTATCGATGAGGCGTTCTGCTCGTCTTATTGCAATACCATTCCGACACCCGAAGGCGGCACGCATGAAACGGGCCTTCGCAACGCGCTTTTAAAAAGTTTTAAAACATACGGCGATCTTACCAACAACAAACGCATAGCCCAGATCACCGTCGATGACATCATCAATTTCACGGCCAGCATGGTGTCTGTGTTTGTGCGCGAGCCTGAATTTGTAGGTCAGACCAAAGACAGGCTTGCAACGCCTGAAGCGACAAAGATCGTCGAGCAAAAAGTGCGCGATGCCTTTGACCATTGGTTGACCGAAGACAAAGCGCGGGCAGACCGCATCGTCGAGTTTTTTATCGAGCGCGCGGAAGAGCGTTTGCGCCGCCGCATGGAAAAGGAAGTGTCGCGCAAAACGGCCGTGCGCAAATTACGCCTGCCCGGCAAGCTTGCCGATTGCAGCCAGGCCGGAAACCTCGGCTCAGAACTTTTCATTGTCGAAGGCGACAGCGCCGGCGGTTCGGCCAAGCAGGCGCGCGAGCGCGCAAGTCAGGCCGTGTTGCCGCTGCGCGGTAAAATTCTCAACGTCGCATCTGCAACGCGCGAAAAACTGCGCGACAACCAGCAACTTGCCGATTTGCTAATGGCGCTGGGTTGCGGCACGCGCGGCGCCTACAAAGAAAGCGACCTGCGCTACGAGCGGGTCATCATCATGACCGACGCCGATGTCGACGGTGCGCATATTGCGTCCTTGCTGATGACGTTTTTCTGGCGCGAACTGCCGCAGCTGATCGATGAGGGCCATCTGTTTCTTGCCGTGCCGCCGCTTTACCGCATTTCGCATGCGTCAAAAATGGTCTATGCGCGCGATGACAACGACCTTCAAACTCTTCTCAAATCTGAATTTGCCGGAAAGAAGCCTGAAATTTCCCGCTTCAAAGGCCTTGGCGAAATGATGCCCGCGCAGCTGAAAGAGACCACCATGTCGCCAAAGTCGCGGCAGCTGTTACGCGTGACCTATGACATGGCCGCGCGCGCAAGCACGGAGGATACTGTTGAACGCTTGATGGGGCAAAAAGCAGAAGCGCGTTATGCGTTTCTGCAAGATCGCGCAGCTTTTGCGACCGAGCTGGATGTTTAAAGCCAATCAATGTCGCACTTTCGCATATGTTAATAAATTGGTATCGATGGAAATCACAAAATAGTGCGCACCCGTAAAATTTGAGCATTTCTCTCCAGACTTCACTCATGCCTGTGATGATAGCGTGATGAGAACACGACATATCGAGGGCGAAATGAAACGGAAAAAAGTTCAAAAGTTTGGTGGGTACGGGCTACTTGTGCTTGCCTTGGCGCTTTTGATTGGGCCTACACTGTTCCTCGCGCATATGCACAAACCGCAAATGGTGGCGCTTCGTGTTATCGAAGATCAACCCATCGCTCTTTCGGCGATCAGTCAGTATCCATAAAGCCTTGACAGGCACGTCATTTCTATTGTGAGTGAAAGCTGATAAACAGCTTTTAAGCATTATTCCGCATTTTGCGGCTTTTCAGGCTCACATGACATTCTCGACCCTCGGTCTTTCCGACAAAGTTCAATCGGCTGTCGCTTCTGCAGGATATACAGAACCGACCCCCATCCAGCGCGACGCCATTCCGCATATTCTCGCGCGCCGCGACGTCATCGGCCTTGCGCAGACCGGCACCGGTAAAACAGCTGCGTTTACACTGCCAATGCTGACACTGCTGGAGCATGGCCGCGCCCGCGCGCGTATGCCGCGCACACTCATTCTTGAGCCGACCCGCGAACTGGCAGCGCAGGTGGAAAACAATTTTATTAAATACGGCGTCAATCATAAGCTAAATATTGCGCTTTTGATTGGCGGCGTGTCGTTTGGTGACCAGGACGCTAAAATTATGCGGGGCGCCGATGTTCTGATTGCAACGCCCGGACGCCTTCTTGACCATTTCGAGCGCGGAAAGCTTTTGCTGACAGGCATTGAAATTTTCGTCATCGACGAGGCCGACCGTATGCTCGATATGGGTTTCATCCCCGATATTGAGCGTATTTGCAAAATGGTGCCCTTCACCCGCCAGACGCTGTTCTTCTCGGCAACCATGCCGCCTGAGATTAAAAAGCTGACAAGCCAGTTCCTTTCAAATCCGGTGATGGTTGAAACCGGCAAGCCGTCGAGCACCGCGACCACGATTACGCAGGCGCTGGCCGCAGCCGGTGATAAGCCGTTTCAAAAACGCGAAGTCTTGCGCAAGCTTCTTGGCGAGGCCGTTGATCTCCAGAACGCCATTATTTTCTGCAATCGTAAACGTGAAGTTGCCGATCTCCATAAATCTCTGGTCAAGCACGGTTTTAAGGCCGGCGCGCTCCATGGCGACATGGACCAGAGCGCCCGCACCGCGACATTAGAAAGCTTTCGTAAAGGCGAGCTGCCTTTGCTTGTTGCGTCCGATGTGGCCGCGCGCGGCCTCGATATTCCTGAAGTCAGCCATGTCTTCAATTTCGATATGCCGCACCATTCGGAAGATTATGTCCATCGGATCGGCCGCACGGGCCGTGCAGGACGCAAGGGTACAGCTTATACGATTACATCAAAAGCTGACGATAAGTCGTTGAAAGCGATTGAAGATTTGATCGGCAATAAAATTGATTACCTGCCAAATTATGGGCCAAACGATCTTCCAGCTGCGGACAGTTCAGACCACGAGAGCCGCGCACCGCGCCGGCGCACATCACGTGACAGCCGCGACAACAACAAAGACAAGCCGCGCCGCGATAACAAAGCACAAACTGTTCGCAGCGCCGAAAATGCGTTATCCGCAAGACCGGCACGCCGCACAAATGAGCCACCGGCCAATGACGCGGTCGAAACAAGCGAAAATGGCGGCTTTGCCAATGATGTGCCCGCCTTTTTGCGGCGTGCTATTCGCCCTAAATAAATGGAAATAAAGGGCGCAACGGCTTTTCTTTAACGCTCTGTTAGAGTCATAATTTTATTGTTTGATGATCTGTGCTTTTTAAAAATGAGAGAGATCAACGTGACTGATGATCAGGAATATGATCGCACGATCAAGTTCGGCGAAACCGCAATAAGCCATCTCAAAGCCAATACAATGCCGGCCTACCCGCGCAATTATGAGCTTTGGTACACCTATGTGTCAGGGCTTAATCCCTCTCTCAACCGCGCGATCAATGACCTTTTGAAGAATCAGGGTCGGCTTTCAATCAATGAAACCGAACAGATTTACGAAGAGCATCTCTCGCCGCAGCGCTTCTCCGACCAGATGGAACAGATTGGCGGCCAGATTTCAACAAACCTTGCCGAAATGTTGCAGACGCTCGACCATGCACGCGCCGAAACCAAAACCTACGGATCTTCACTCGCCAGCGCCACTTCATCGCTGCAAAGCCACCCCGATGATTTAAACAAGCTTCAGGCCGTCGTTCAGGCGCTGATAGCCGATACGCATAAAATGGAACAGCACAATCACGCGCTTGAATCGCGCCTTGCCCAGTCTCATGAGCAAATTCAGGATCTTCAGGTCAACCTTGAGACCATCCGCCATGAATCTTTGACAGACCCATTAACCAGCCTGTCCAACAGGAAGCTGTTTGATCAGTCGATGATCCGAGCCGCCGAGGAAAGCAGTTTGAGCGGCAAGCCCTTTACCCTGCTGATGACCGACATTGACCATTTCAAGACGTTTAACGACAGTTATGGCCACCAGACAGGCGATCAGGTATTGCGCCTTGTCGCCTCTGTCATGAAGCAGAGCATAAAGGGCCAGGACATTGCAGCGCGTTATGGCGGCGAAGAATTTGCAGTGATCCTGCCGAACACGCCGCTTGAACATGCGGTGACCGTTGCCGAAAACATTCGCAATGCCGTGATGGGCAAAGACCTCGTCAAACGTTCAACGAATGAACGTCTTGGCCGTGTAACCATCTCTATTGGCGTTTCGTGCTATATTCAGGGCGACACCCCGCAAACATTGATCGAGCGCGCGGATTCAGCGCTTTATCAGGCCAAGCGCACAGGCCGGAACCGTGTCTGCGTCAATGATGGCAGAAGCACGGCAGGCGCTGCTGTCGCTTAAGACAGGTTGTTTTCGGCCGCTTGCAACATCACGGATTCGCCGCAGCCGCAGGCGCTTGTCTGGTTCGGGTTGTTAAACGCGAAAGTGGCCGACAGCTTATCGACTTTGTAATCCATCTGCGTGCCAAGAAGAAAAAGCAAAGCTTTGGAATCGACATAGACGCGCGCACCATTGTGCTCGACAACTTCATCGCCGGCAACTGGTGCGCTGACACCCTCAATCGTGTACTCCATCCCCGCACAACCGCCCTTTTTGATGCCGACACGAAGGGCGATATAGCTTTGCTCGCCCATATTGCAAAGCTCAGACACTCGCGCAGCGGCGCTGTCAGTCAGCGTCATAATCTGTGGGCGGGCGCGGGGCTGGAGAGTCATGTCTAAAAGGTAGGTATCAATCAGAACATGTTCAAGGCGACGCGGGCGTCGTCAGACATGCGTGACGGGTCCCATGGCGGGTCAAAGCTCATTGTGACCTTTGTCCCCATTACTCCAGGCACTGTTGAAACGGCGTTTTCAACCCAAACCGGCATTTCGCCAGCCACCGGACAGGCCGGAGCGGTCAAAGTCATCGTCACATCGACCTGCCGGTCGTCTTGAATTTCGATGCGATAAATCAGGCCAAGCTCATAAATATCGACAGGAATTTCAGGATCAAACACGGTTTTAAGCGCGCTGATGATGTCATCTGTCAGCCGGTCAATCTCTTCAGCCGGCAAAGCAGAGGAAAGCGACGAGGCTAGCTCTGTAACGGGCAAAGTTTCAGGTGTTTTAGGTGCAGTGTTCATCTCATCCTCACATAAAAAGCGTTTGGGCTTTTTGCAGTGCGTCGGCAAAAACGTCGATTTCGTCCATCGTATTGTAAAGCCCGAATGACATGCGGCATGTCGATGTGCAGCCAAAGCGCTGAAGCAGTGGCATGGCACAATGGGTGCCGGCACGAATGGCAATCCCCGACTGGTCGAGCAGGGTTGCAATGTCATGCGCATGAATATTCTTGATTTCAAACGACACAATCGGCGCTTTGCCGGGTGCCGTGCCGATTGTGCGCAGACCATCAATTGCGCCAAGTTTAGCACTGGCATATGTTGTCAGCGCATTTTCATGCTGTGCCAGCGCAGTTTTGTCAAACTGGCCGAGATAGTCGATTGCCGCACCAAGCCCGACACCTTCAATGATCGGCGGTGTGCCGGCCTCAAATTTGTGCGGGCCGTGATTGTAAGTGACGTTTGAGACCGACACCGTTTCAATCATTTCGCCGCCACCCTGAAAAGGTGGCATGGCCTCTAAATGCTGTGGCTTGGCGTAGAGAACACCGATGCCCGTTGGCCCGTAGACTTTATGGCCGGTAAAAACGTAAAAGTCGGCGTCGAGATCGGTCACATCAACGCTCAGATGAACTGCCGCCTGGCTGCCATCAACCAGAACAGGAATACCGCGTGCATGGGCAATGCGAACAATGTCTTTGATCGGCGTCACCGTTCCAAGCACATTCGAGACATGCGTAATCGCCACCATTTTCGTTCGCGGTGACAAGGCCTCTTCAAATTTATGAATGTCGAAGCTGCCATCATCGCCGACATCGACAAATTTCAAAACCGCGCCGCGTCTTTCGCGATGAAAATGCCAAGGCACGATATTTGAATGGTGCTCCATAATCGAAAGCACAATCTCATCGCCTTCACCAATCACAAGGCCGCCAAAACTCTGTGCGACGAGATTGATCGCTTCCGTCGCCGAGCGTGTAAATACGATTGAATCAGGTGAAGCTGCGCCAATGAAATCAGCCACCTTCTGACGAGCGCCTTCAAATGCGGATGTTGCTTCGTTTGCCAATGTGTAAAGGCCGCGATGCACGTTTGAATAATGGTTTTGTGCAAAGCTGCGCATGGCATCCAAAACAGCATTCGGTTTTTGCGCAGAAGCCGCACTGTCAAAGTATATTAAAGGCTTGCCATTGATCAGACGTTTAAGAATTGGAAAATCAGCGCGTGCAGATGCAACGTCAAAACGTGCAGGTGAATTGCTGCGCGCTGCATGTGTCATTTCAGATTGCCTGCCAGCCATGTCCGTGCGCGTTCTGTCAAGTCTTCACGCATTGAGGGATCATCCACGGTTTCAATTGCCTCGCCAATGAAAGCGGCAACCAGAAGCGCTTTTGCGCTTGGTTCATCAAGACCGCGCGCGCGCAGATAAAATAGCAGATCGTCGTCAAGCGCGCCTGCGGTTGCACCATGTGCGCACAAAACATCGTCGGCATAAATTTCAAGTTCAGGTTTTGCAAAAAATGCCGCGTCATCGCTGAGCAAAAGACCGCGCGCGCTCATTTGCCCATCTGTTTTCTGGGCGTCAGGGCGCACAATAATCTTGCCTTGAAACACGCCTTTCGCCTCATCGGCCAAAACGATCTTGAAGACTTCACGGCTTGCACCCTGCGGCATCGCATGGTCGATGGTAAGCGTTGTGTCATGGTGTTGGTGCGCGCGACCAAGGCTGACGCCTGCAAGCTCGATCTGTGCGCCCTCGCCGCTTTGGCGCACAAAATATTGGTTGCGCGACAGCTGTGCCCCTTGCTCTAACGCAAAGGCCTTGAACTGCGCTTTTGCACCAAGGCGAATGTCCGTTGAAATCACGTTAAGGGTATTTGCGCCCTGAACCTGCAAACGCGTATGCGTCACTTTCGAATGTGCGCCGCATGTAATCACAACGGTGCTGTTCAGCGCGTAAGTCTCATCACCGCTGAAATGGCTTTCGATAATCGACGCCTCGCTCCCCTCACCCACCTGAATATGCACACGCGGATAGTTTGAAGATGCCGGTCCAGCCATACGAAAGCTGAGATGCAGCGGCTTTTCAAGCTTAAGCCCTGTAGGCACGGTAATCATCACAGTCGCACCCGTCAGAGCCGTGTTCAAATCCATCATCGGGTCATCCCAGAATTTGATGGCATTGTCGTTTTGCGCAGGTTTGATTGTCACGCCGTCAGGCACATTTGTCTTTGAAATCAGCCAACCGTTGACGAATGTCAGATTGCAGTGTGTGTCGTCTGGCAAAGCGCTAAGCACTTCTGCAGCGGCAATTGTTTTTGCATCGGGTTGCGGCGCTGCTGACAGCGGTTCACGCCAGGAACTGCGAATGTCCGTGTATTTCCATTCTTCAACGCGCCTGTGCGGCAGGCCCGTAGCTGCAAAACGGCTCGCGGCCTCGGCACCTGCGTTTTCTGCGACTTCTTTGACAAGTGCATCTTCAACAGGCGTGCGTGCGATGTGGAGCTGCGCACTCATGCTGCGTCCTCATAGCTGGCATAGCCTTGCGCTTCCAGCTCGTGCGCCAGATCTTTGCCTCCTGATTTGACGATTTTGCCTTTCGTCATCACATGGACTTTGTCGGGCACAATGTAATTCAACAGACGCTGGTAATGGGTGATGACAAGAAAGCTGCGGTTTTTTGCGCGAAGCGCATTGACGCCATCAGCCACGACTTTGAGCGCATCGATATCGAGGCCTGAATCCGTCTCATCAAGAATAGCGATTGAGGGTTGCAAAATGGCCATTTGCAAAATTTCCATGCGCTTTTTTTCACCACCCGAAAAACCGACATTGAGGCCGCGCTTCAACATTTCATCATTGATGCCGAGTTTTTCAGCTTCCGTGCGCACCAGTTTTAAAAATGCGCCCGGTGCGAGAACAGTTTCACCGCGTTTTTTAAGCTGCGCTTCATGCGCCGCTTTCAAAAACGTCATCGTGGTAACCCCAGGTATTTCCAATGGATATTGAAATGCAAGAAAAACACCTTTTGCGGCGCGCTCATCAGGTGACAGTTCAAGAACAGACGATCCATTGAGTAGAATGTCGCCTTTCGTGACGTCATAATCATCACGTCCTGCAAGAATGTAAGACAGCGTCGATTTACCTGAGCCGTTCGGCCCCATAATCGCGTGCACTTCGCCGTCCGGAATTGTCAGGTCAATGCCGCGCAAAATGGGCTGGCCTTCAATTTCAGCGTGCAGATTTTTAATCTCTAACATCATCAAGTCCTTTATAAATCAATCGACGGCTTCGCCGTCCCAATAATCAAGCGTGTTTTCGCTGCGGCCGAGATAGCGCAGCCGGTTTGGTGTGTCTTGCTCAAGTGCTGAGACCACCAGAAATTTACCGCTGTCGGGATATTCGCAAATGTCCGGTGCTTCGCGCGTGGAAACGGCCAGATATTTTAAATCACCATCGCCTGTATTGATCAGGTGGTGCGCTGTTTCGGCGCCGCCTGCTGGCGCTGCCATGATGTCACCAGCCTTCACCGGATAGCGGGCATCGCCATAACGATAGGTCCCCTCGCCAGCGAGAATAAAAAACATTTCTTCATTCACAAGATGGTTATGAAACGGACATGAGCGTTTGCCTGCGGGCAAAGTGATGACGCTATAGCCAAGTTTTTTTGCGCCAATTAATGGCGCAAGCTCGGCATAGCGCTCTTCATACAATGATCCTTTGTCATGATATGTCATTGCTGGCTCATCAATATTGATGACAGGTCTCATCCTACAGAACCTTCAAGCGATACGGCAATGAGTTTCTGGCTCTCGACCATGAACTCCATCGGCAAATGCTGAAGCACGTCTTTGACGAAACCGTTGACGATCAGCGCCACAGCCTCTTCACCGGAAAGGCCGCGCTGCATGGCGTAAAACATCTGGTCTTCGCCGACTTTGGATGTTGTGGCTTCATGCTCAAATGTGGCCTGCGACGTTTTTGCTTCAATATAAGGCACAGTATGCGCCGAACATTTGTCGCCAATCAGAAGACTGTCGCAATTGGTAAAATTGCGCGCGCCTTTTGCTTTTTTGTGCGCCGTAACAAGCCCGCGATAGGTGTTGCTCGATTGGCCTGCCGAAATACCTTTGGAAATAATGCGGCTGACCGTATTTTTTCCAAGATGGATCATTTTCGTGCCGCTATCGACCTGCTGCTTCCCGTTGGACACGGCAATGGAATAAAACTCACCCTGGCTGTTGTCACCGCGCAGGATGCAGCTTGGATATTTCCATGTGATGGCTGAACCAGTTTCGACCTGTGTCCATGATATTTTTGAGTTCGTGCCGCGACAATCTCCGCGCTTTGTCACGAAATTATAAATTCCGCCTTTGCCGTTTGCGTCCCCCGGATACCAGTTCTGCACCGTGGAATATTTGATCTCGGCATCATCAAGTGCGATCAGTTCAACAACGGCGGCGTGAAGCTGGTTTTCATCGCGCATCGGCGCGGTGCAGCCTTCGAGATAGCTGACATAAGAGCCTTTGTCGGCGATGATCAGCGTGCGCTCAAACTGTCCGGTGTTCTGCTCGTTAATTCTGAAATAGGTCGAAAGCTCCATTGGGCAACGCACGCCCGGCGGAATATATACGAACGAGCCATCTGAAAACACCGCAGAGTTCAATGTTGCAAAAAAATTGTCCGTCACCGGCACGACCGTGCCGAGATATTGCTTCACAAGATCAGGGTGCTCACGCAACGCTTCTGAGATTGAACAAAAAATAACGCCGGATTTTGCAAGCTCAGCCTTAAATGTGGTTACAACCGATACACTGTCAAACACGGCATCAACGGCAATCTTAGAGGTTTGAACACCTGCAAGCATTTCCTGCTCGCGCAGTGGAATGCCCAGCTTTTCATACACGCGCAGCAATTCCGGGTCGACATCGTCGATGGATTTCGGGCCTTCGGCATTTTTCGGCGCGGCGTAATAATAAAGATTGTTGTAATCGATCGGCGCGTAATCGACTTTTGCCCATGTCGGCTCCTGCATCGTCTGGAAGCGCTTATATGCATCAAGGCGCCATTGCAGCATCCATTCCGGCTCACCTTTTTTTGCCGAGATAAACCGCACGGTGTCTTCGGAAAGACCACGCGCCGCGCGCTCTGATTCAATCTCGCTGACAAATCCGTATTTGTACTGGTCAACATCAAGCGATTTAACCTGATCAACCGTTTCTTTCACCGCAGCCAATTTTTAATTCCTTTAAATGTCAGGCAGCAATGCTGCCATTGTTTGTCGCGCACAATTTTTCCCACTGCGCACAAAATGCTTCAGCCGCCTGATATGTGGTCGACCAGCCAAGGCTGATGCGAACCGCTGAGCGGGCGTCTTCGTCGCGAAAGCCCATTGCGCTTAGCACATGGCTTGGCGCCAGTTTTCCTGATGTACAGGCAGAGCCCGCACCGATTGCAAAACCTGCCAAATCAAAACCGATAACAAGTGTTTCAGCCTTGCGGTCAGGCATGATGAGACAGCTTGTATTGCCAAGACGCGGCACGTTTTGCGCCACGACTTGGCATGAAGGAGATATAGTCATCACACGCTGTTCAATAAAGTCCCGCATGGTCTTTATTTTGCTCAAATCTTTTAGCTGTGAAAAAGCAATGGTTGCGGCAGCTGCAAAACTGGAAATAGCCGAGACATTTTCGCTGCCTGCGCGCTTGTCAGCCTCTTGCCCGCCGCCGCGCAGCAGTGACGGGAAATGGACATCGCTTTTAGTGATGATGGCGCCAATTCCCGCCATCGCACCGATTTTATGACCTGAAACAAAAAGAGCGTCCGCGCCAAGCGTGTCGAAATCAATTTCATGCTTTCCAAAGGCTTGCACCGCATCACACACCAGCGAACCGCCATGCGCATGCGCAATTTTTGCGGCGTCTGCCACAGGCTGCAATACGCCGGTCTCATTGTTTGCCAGCATCAATGCGACGAGCGGTATACGGCTGTCATTTTCAAGATTTGCTTCAAGCGCGGCAAGATCAATAATGCCATCGCCTGTCACGGGCACGATGCTGATATCGGCTTTTGCAAAGCGTCCGCCCGATAAAACGCAGGAGTGTTCAATTGCTGACACGACAAGGCGTTCAGCCGGCGCGCGGCCAGCGGCGGACAGACCCGGCGTCAGCAAGGTTGCGGCAGCTTCACTGCCACCCGATGTAAATGTCAGTTGGCGAGGCGAAACACCGAAGATGTCTGCGATTTCCTGGCGTGATTGCTCAACGAGAGCGCGCGCGGTGCGCCCTTCCGCATGAATAGACGACGCATTACCGCACAGACTCAATGCCGCCATTGCGGCGGATCTGGCCTCGTCCCGCAGAGGCGAGGTCGCGTTATGGTCAAAATAATAGCGCATCAATGCTATTTATCTGATTATGCTTGGCAAATCCATGAAAACTTGCGGGGGCAGCGCTTATAAACTTTGACCTTTGACCCTCGCCTCCTGTATTGATGTTCACAAATGCGGCTTGCCGCTTCGCTACGAACAAGAGTGTGCCATGCCTGAGGTTTTCTTTAACGGCCCGTCCGGACGTCTTGAGGGTCGTTTTCAGCCCTCTAAACAGCGAAATGCCCCGATTGCGATGGTTCTCCATCCGCACCCCGAATTTGGCGGCACCATGAACAACCAGATTATCTACAACCTGTTTTACATGTTTGTGAAACGCAACTTCTCGGTCCTTCGTTTTAACTTTCGCGGCGTTGGCCGCAGCCAAGGCATTTTTGACCACGGCTCCGGTGAATTGTCAGATGCCGCAGCGGCGCTCGATTGGGTGCAGACAATCGTGCCGGAAGCGCGCTCGTGCTGGATTGCTGGTTTTTCTTTTGGTGCCTGGATTGGCATGCAATTGTTGATGCGCCGCCCGGAAGTCGAAGGTTTTATTTCAATTGCAGCGCCGGCCAATCTGTATGATTTTTCGTTTCTTGCGCCCTGCCCGTCATCTGGCCTGTTTGTTCACGGCGATAAGGATGCGGTGGTGCCGCTGCGCGATGTTGACATTCTAATAGAGAAACTGAAAACGCAGCGCGGCATCGTCATTGACCAGAATGTCATTCACGGCGCCAACCACTTTTTTGAAAACAAAGTGGATGAGCTGGTGAACGGTGTAAGCGCTTATCTCGACAAGCGCCTTGGCAAGGTCGAGGACGCGGCTTAGCTTTTTGGCTTTTCAAAAGCGTGCGCCCAGCTTGTATCTTTAAAGGCCTTGTCCAGCGCTTCGCGCATTTCTGAACTGTAAGACGTGGGCTGGCGCAGATGCGGCGAAAGCGCGCTTGAAACTGTCAATAGATCAGGCATTTGTCGGCTTTCTTTTACCAGCTAAAGTCATCTTTTCATGCATCTCATTCAACATGCCCAGCATGTCGTTTGTGAAGGCGTCATAGCCACCTTGAGGCACCTTTGCGAATTGCCCTCGATCATTGGCTTTCTGGCTTGGAATTGATGACATGACTGTGCTCCTGTCACCAGACTACCAATCACGCAGCCGAGCCGCAATCAAAGCCTGAAAGCAGGCTTAGCCAATCATGAATTGTTAAACTTGTTTGTTTTCGGGAAGCCTGCCACCACGCGCCCCGCTTGCGCCCGTTCGCCCTTATAAGTCTTGAGTTCTTCAAGCGAATGTGTGCGTCCTGCTGTATCCGTATAGGTTAAGCCTTCTTTAAAATTGAAGGTTTTGATGTCCGAGACACCACCGGTTGCAAACTTCATTAAACGCACGCCCTTGCCGCGCGGAAGGGTCGGAAGTTCAGAAGTTGGAAAAATCAGCATCTTTCTGTTGGTGCCAATAATCGCCAACTGGTCACCTTCAAGCGGTGCAATAGCCACGGCCTGTTCGCCCTCTTTCAAGTTCATCACCTGTTTGCCTTTGCGCGTATTGGCCAGCACATCTTTTTCTTCAACAATAAATCCGTCGCCCGCTGAACTCGCGATAACAAATTTTGCAGCAGGGTCGTGAATGTGCAGATCGACGATCTCGACGCCCTGCTCCATGTCGATAATCAGTCGCAGCGGTTCGCCATGCCCGCGTCCGCCCGGAAGTTTTGACGTGTCGAGGCTGTAAAACTTTCCATTGCTGGCAAACAATAAAAGCTGGTCGGTTGTTTGCGCTTCTAACGCAAAGCCAAGATCATCGTCATCTTTGAAGGTCAGTGCAGACAGGTCAAGCCCATGGCCCTTCATTGTCCGCACCCAGCCTTTTTGCGACATGACAACGGTCACAGGCTCTTTTTCAACCATCACCTCGCGCATATCAACAAGCTGCGCCTCGCCTGCCTCTTCAAACGTGGTGCGGCGCAAATTTTCTTTTTTGCCCTTGCCGTAAGTCACGCTCAGCTCTTCAAGCTGGCCGCGAATAAACGCCCATTGTTTTTCTTCAGACTTTAAAAGAGCTTTCAAGCCTTTCAGCTCTTTTGAAAGCACATCATGCTCGCGGCGAAGCTCCATCTCTTCCAGCTTGCGCAATGCACGCAAACGCATGTTGAGAATGGCATCGGCCTGAATGTCCGTGAGTTTGAAAGCTTTGATAAGCGCCTGCTTCGGGTCGTCTTCAAAGCGGATAATCTTGATGACTTTATCAATGTTCAAAAAGACAATGAGATAGCCGTCGAGAATTTCAAGGCGGCGCTCGATCTGCGCTTCGCGGTAACTTGCGCGCCGCTGCAAAACATCTCGCCTGTGCGCCAGCCATTGCACAATCACTTCTTTGACGCCAAGCACCATCGGGATTTGCCCGCGCGCCAGAACATTCATGTTGAGCGAAATGCGGCTTTCAAGCTCGGTCAGCTTGAAGAGCGTTTCCATCAGCAATTCGGCCGTTATGCTTTTTGCTTTCGGTTCAATCACAAGCCGGATGTCTTCGGCTGACTCATCGCGCACATCGTTAAGCACGGGCAGTTTTTTATCGGTAATCAGCTCGGCAAGGCGCTCCACCAGCCGCGACTTAGAAACGGCGTATGGAATTTCTGTCACGATGATCTGGTAATTGCCTTTTCCGACATCTTCCGAATGCCAGCGCGCGCGCAGGCGAAAACTGCCACGGCCCTTTTCATAAGCATCGCGAAAGACCGATGGCGGATCAACCAGAATACCGCCTGTCGGAAAATCAGGGCCTTTGATTTTTTTCAAAAGCTGCGCTGTGCTGCTTTCGGGATTGTCGATCAGCATGAGTGCCGCTGCAATCACTTCGCCTGCATTGTGTGGCGGGATCGATGTTGCCATGCCGACCGCAATGCCGCTGGAGCCATTGGCCAGCAGATTTGGAAATGCGGCAGGAAGAACAACAGGTTCACTTTCCGAACCATCATAATTGTCTTTGAAATCGACCGCGTTTTCATCGAGGCCTTCAAGCAGAAGCGATGCGGTCGTTGTCAGCCTTGCCTCGGTGTAACGCATCGCGGCCGGGTTATCGCCGTCGATATTTCCAAAATTGCCTTGCCCCTCAACGAGCATGTAACGCTGGGCAAAATCCTGCGCTAGACGCACCATGGCATCATAAACAGCCTGGTCGCCATGCGGGTGATATTTACCAATGACATCCCCAACCACACGCGCCGATTTTTTAAACGCCGTGTCGGGGCGCAGATTCAACTCGCGCATGGCATACAGCAAACGCCGATGCACGGGTTTTAATCCATCGCGGACATCGGGCAGCGCCCGGTTCATAATCGTGGACAGCGCGTAAGACAGATAACGGTCTTCCAGCGCTTTGGTGAAATCGACAGGTTCGATATTACCGGCAATATTCAAGTGTGTGCGTTTGGCCATTGTGCTGGCTTAGTCCGCATCGGCAGGGGGGCGCAAGTCTGGCGCCTTAAAACCCCGTTGAATTCAGGAAAAAACGGGTCCGTGCATCCGGTAATGCCTCGCCGCGCGGCGCGTAAAGGTGCCGTTCCAGAAAATAGCCCGTCAAAAATGCGCCTTTGCGAATCTCTTGCGCGTTCAAAAGAGCGTCATGGTCACGGCTTGCCAGAAAAGCGGGCAGCGGTAAAAGTTTGTCGATAAATGGTGCAGCCTCATCAGCACAAACGGCGCGTCCGGTTTTGGGTGAAACCGCTGTCAGATTGTCGCTGACACCTGTCACCGCGCAATGGTCGAGATCCAGCCCGAAACCAAATTCCTGCAACAAGCGAAGCTCAAACAAAATGAACAGCGCTTTTGCATCATCGCTGCCGTTGAGATTGTCGAGAAGCTGCGTCGACGCCTCATAAAGCCCGGGATGCTGTTCACGCTCGGCAAGATGGTGGAGATGCGCTGATAGGGTCGCAAGCGCATGCAGAGGCGCAGCCTCATGCAGCCAGCCGCCTGCACGTTCAGTCATTAGCTCCAGTGAATATGTGCCCAGATGTTGCTCCAAACGTGCCGACCACGACGCCGCAACTGTGTTGCCCGGCTGAAGCAATGGGCGCTGTTTACGGCTGAGGCCGCCGCGCACGAGCCCAAGATGGCGGCCATGGTCGCGCGTTAAAAGTTCAGCGACAGCATGGCCTTCGCCATGGCTGCGCAAACTTAGAATGAGACCGTGGTCCTGCCATTGCATGGCGCGACAATGCCCATCTGTGCGTCACTTGAAAAGGCTCGTATTATGACAGTCATGATGTTTTTTTGGTGCTGTTGTCGTAAAGCTGTTCCGCTTGGTCGGCAGCGATCTTATCGCCCAGCGTGTAGGCGGCAATGCCAAGCGCCAGACCAATGCCCTCTTTAACTATGCCGCTGCGCTTGCGAAGCAGCATGGCATAGCTTGCATTGACCGCCGACGACAGCAGCCAGCCGCCGGCCGTTCCACCGGTGACAGCTGCAACAGTCTTGTCAAACGCAAAACGACGTCCGTTCTTTGCACCTGCATCATGCGCAGCAAAACCGATTGTCATCAGTGAGCTCAGCAAAGCTGCCGGCGTTGCAAGGGATGCAGAAATTTCGCTGTGTCGCGACAGGAAAGTCGGAAGTGTGGCAACACCTGTGATCATGAGGTCACGATATGCCGACCTTGCATCATTTCCAGTTTTTGCATTGTAAACCGAATAAAGAGAACTTCCAAAGCGAGCGAGATTGATGGCGTGGCCAAAGTGAAAAGACGCCGGTAAAGTCTTTTCGTGCAAAGCAAATGTTTCGGATCCGCCAACCCGATTTGTCTCACTGTTGTATTTTGGAAGATAGTCATCCGAGGGTAAAATGCCTGGAGGCTGTTTTGGCTTTACGGAAAGATTTTCAGGTAATGGCTTAAGATTATTCTTTGTATCCAGAACAGGAGGGTTTTCCTTCGGAACTTCTATAATTTTTTTCTGCGCAACGAGATTTCTCAAAGCTTCGGTTTCTTCAGCGTTAAGCGCTGCCATTTTTGCAGCAACTTCTATCCCTTCAGGATGATGCAAAGTCGCAAGAAATTCTACCTTTCTTTGATCAAAACGTTCCTCAATTGTTCGAAGCGCCGCTTGTTTAGCAGCTATTTTATCATTTTCTGAATCCAGAGTAATTAGGTTTTTAGGCTGCTCAGTAATTAACTTTTTTTCTGAGGCTGTTTCAGCATTCAAATCTGGTTTGGATTTTTGTACAGGTTTTTTTCTAACGCGTATTTCAGAGCGGTCGTCTGGTTCTTTCAATGAGGCGGATGCGTCAGGTAAAGCTTCCATATCGGCAACGACACGAAGCCTTTTATTCGCTTTTACTTCTTCCAACTGCTTTTTCAAATTTTGTTGTATAATATCGCCGACCGTAGGCATATTGTTTCTGCGCTTGTCAAGGATCGTGCGGTGCCGTTCAATATCATGCTTGTAGTCGCCGTATCTTGAAACAATTTTGTCGCGCTGTTCTTTATAAAAACTTTTTAGATCGTGTGTTTCATGATCAAAACAACTGGATTTTTCGGTCCAAATCAGATGCTTTATTGCTTCCTCATCGATTTCTACAGTTTTAGGCACTAAAACCATTTTAGATTTTTGCAAATCTTCCGCAGGAACCCTTTTTTCGATGAGTTGACGACTATCTAAGTTGTTTTTTGGCACTCGTTTTGTTGGCGGGTTGTTTGATTCTAAAAGTTTCTCTGGCGTTAAATCCATTTCAATTCTGGTTGGATATTTTGTCTGATCTTGCGGCGCTTTGGCGCAAGCGCGTATCAGCCTGTAAAATACCTGCTTTTGATGATCCGTTAAATGCTCAAGCGCATGTCCAGAATTTTTTCTGTATGCATTTATTTTGGCATCGAGCGCGCCTTTTGTTTTCGTAAGCGCATTTGCAAGTTTGATTTGTGCTTTATTAAACGCCGCGAATGCACGGCCATCTTCAGATGTACGAAGAGGAACCTGCAAGTTATCAGGAATGGGCGTGCCTGGTTTGAGGCCATATTTGTCGAGATTAAACATCACTTCACTAAAATTTTAAACAATATACTTGAAACAATAGTGGTCATAGAGCACAGACAACTTTAAAAATCAAGCAAACGCCATCATTTCATCATCAACGCTCAACGTATCACCAACCGAAACGCTGATTGTTTTGATGACACCATCGCGCTCTGCGCGAAGCTGATTTTCCATTTTCATGGCTTCCACAACGGCTACAATTTCTCCGGCTTTCACATTTTGCCCAATACCGACAGCTATCGCTTTAACAAGGCCGGGCATCGGGCATAAAATAGCTGAACGATTGCCCTGCTCTTCCACAATCGGGAGCAAAGACAAAAGCTTGGCCTCGTTTTCCGTTAAAATTTGAATGAAAGCGGATTGGTCGCCCTTTGAAATCTGCCAGCCATTTTTGCGCGCGGCCACATGGAAAACCTGTTGCACGCCATTGATTGTACCGCGCCAGACATGTGCGCCCGTTATAAAATTGCTGACGAGCGTGGTGGACGATTTTTCAATTCCGTTCTCAAGGCACGAGACTGTTGTTTCACGGCCAAGCGCCGTTACGTCCAAAACCAGCCTGTTGGCATCGACCAGCGCAATACGCCGCGGTGGAAACACATAAGGGCGGCCACTCAGCTGGCCGCTGATGCGTTTTCGCCGCTCATTCGAGAGCATGTCAATGGATGCGGCAACGCTAGCAAAGGTTTCACGCTCTTCGCCGCTCAGCATCTTATTCGAAAATCCGTCCGGATATTCACCGGCGATGAATGCGGTCGATAAATCACCTCTGCCAAAACGCGGATGCGCGATCAGCGATGACAAAAACGGAATATTGTGGGTGATGCCTTCGATAATGTAAGCCCCCAGTGCTTGATGTTGGCCGTCGATCGCCTGTTGGCGTGTGGGTGCATAGGTGACGAGTTTTGCAATCATCGGGTCGTAAAACATGGAAATCTGCGCGCCCTCTTCGACGCCCGTATCAATTCGCAATTGCGCGGCATTGACATCCGCTTGAAGCGGCGGCGCGTAGACATTTAAGCGGCCAATGGACGGCATAAAGCCGCGATACGGGTCTTCCGCATAGATGCGAGTTTCAATGGCCCATCCGTTCAGCTTCACATCTGCCTGCGTCAGACTGAGCTTTTCGCCTGCGGCAATCCGGATCATCTGTTCGACAAGATCGACGCCCGTCACCAGCTCAGTGACGGGATGCTCAACCTGCAATCTTGTATTCATTTCAAGGAAATAAAAACTTTTGTCCTGCCCAGCGACAAACTCGACCGTGCCAGCGCTGTCATAATTGACGGCGCGCGCCAATGCGACGGCCTGTTCGCCCATTTTGCGCCGCGTTGCGTCATCAAGGAGCGGCGACGGTGCCTCTTCGATCACCTTCTGGTTACGGCGCTGGATCGAACATTCGCGTTCACCCAGGTAAATAATATTGCCGTGCTTGTCGCCCAGCACCTGAATTTCGATGTGGCGCGGGTTTTCGATAAACTTTTCGATAAACATGCGGTCATCGCCGAACGAGGACTTGGCTTCTGACTTTGACGTTGCAAAACCATCTGCGACTTCGCTGTCATTGTAGGCAATCCGCATGCCCTTGCCGCCGCCGCCTGCGGACGCTTTAATCATCACCGGATAGCCGATGGAGCGTGCAACGCGCAGCGCCTCCTCAGCGTTCGCAATCTCACCAAGATGACCCGGCACGGTGGAAACACCGGCCGCAGCCGCCGCTTTTTTGCTTTCAATTTTGTCGCCCATGGCGGCAATCGCGCCGGCATTGGGGCCGATAAAAACAATACCGGCTTTGCTCAGGGCGGCAACAAATGCTTCACGCTCCGACAAAAACCCATAGCCCGGATGCACGGCCTCGGCGCCACTCAAACGACAGGCCTCAATGATTTTCTCAATGACAAGATAAGACTGCGCGGCCTCCGACGGCCCGATAAAAACAGCTTCATCGGCCAGCCGCACATGCATGGCACCGCGGTCGGCCTCTGAATATACGGCAACCGTGCCAATACCCATTGCGCGCGCCGTTTTAATGATACGGCAGGCAATCTCGCCGCGATTGGCAATCAGAATTTTTTTGAACATTTATGATCCTTATGCTCTGCGTCCGGCCTACCGCCCGGCATGCAAAAGATCAATAAAATAATAGAGTTACTGATAAATAGAGCGAGTGTATTTTGCCGAGCGGATTGAATAGATCAGGCGATTTTTGCGCAACAAATCCAGCTTCTCGGCATTTGAAAGGGGTCTGGGTGCGGCAAACGGGCGGGCTGGTTCTGCCTTTTTTGGCGTCACGGCCAAAACCGCCTGAAAAGATTGCGCCAGATAATCGCGCGCAGACGCCGCACTGTCACAGACAAAACTTGGAAGAACACTACAAACCATTACGCGAACCCGTTACGCAATAAACTGAAATATTTTAAGATTGTCCGTCAATCTGAACGCAAGGTCAAGCGCTTGCGAGGCATTAAGGCGCGGGTCGCAGGCCGTGTCGTAATTGTCTTCCAGACTTTCGGCAGTCACAGCCGACAAACCGCCAATACATTCGGTGACATTTTTTCCTGTCATCTCGATATGGATGCCACCCGGCCATGTCTGCGTTTTTTTATGAACGGCAAAAAAGCCTTCAATTTCCTTCATAATCCTGTCAAACGGCCGCGTTTTAAGACCGTTGACGCTGATCGTGTTGCCATGCATCGGGTCGCACGTCCACACCACATGCCGCCCTGCTTTTTTAATTGCTTCGATGAGTGGTGGCAGTTTTGCCTCCACATGGTCCGCGCCAAAACGGCAGATCAGCACAATCCGCCCTTTGCGGTTTGCCGGATTGATGCGCTGGACAATTTCGACAAGCTCCTGCGGATCAAGACTTGGTCCGCATTTGATACCGATGGGATTAAGCACACCGCGGCAATACTCCACATGCGCGCCGTCAAGCTGGCGCGTGCGATCGCCGATCCATATCATATGGCCGGAGGTCGCAACCCATGGCATGTCGTCTTGCGTTGAATCTTGCCGCGTCAGCGCTTCCTCATAGCCCAGAAGCAAGGCCTCATGGCTTGTGTAAAAATCCGTCACGCGCATTTCTGGATGGTTGCCGGGATCAACGCCGCAGGCGCGCATGAACGCAATCGAGCCTTCGATGCGGTCTGTCACCGCCTGCCATTTCGGGCTCATCTCGACGAAATCGAGCATCCATTTATGCACATTGGCGAGGCTCGCATAACCGCCGGTTGCCAGCGCACGGACAAAATTCAGCGTGGCCGCAGATTGCCGATAAGCGTGAAGCTGGCGTTTGGGATTGGGCACGCGCTCTTCGGCCGTAAAGGCCGAACCGTTGACGATGTCGCCGCGATAGCTTGGCAGGCTGGTGCCATCAATTTTTTCTTCATTGGATGAGCGTGGTTTTGCAAACTGCCCGGCAATGCGCCCCACTTTGACGACAGGCAAGCGTGCCTCATGCGTCAAAACCACCGACATCTGCAAAAAAATGCGAAAGAAATCTCGGATTGTATTCGGGCCATGCTCGCTAAAACTTTCAGCGCAGTCGCCGCCCTGCAACAAAAACGCCTTGCCGTCGCAGACTTTTGCAAGATGCGCTTCTAGCTCGCGGCACTCGCCGGCAAAAATCAGCGGCGGATAGGTCGTGAGTTCGGCTTCGACATCTTTGAGAAGCGCTGCATCGGGATAATCAGGCATTTGCAACGCGGTTTTGCCGCGCCATGACATTGGAGACCAGGACATTTACAAAACTTTCAATGGATGGTGCCCTTATCGGAAATAAAGGCGCGGCATGCAAGCGTTTAAGCGCGCCCTGCCCACTTGGCGCTGGCTTTGACCAGCCCGAAATACAAAGGATATGGCAGCAGGCCAATGAATTTGACAAACCATGTGAAACGCTTTGGAAATGTAATTTCAAAAGGCCTGCGGGCAATGCCGTTGGCTATGCGCTTTGCGGCATCCTCGGCCGAAATCATGAACGGTTTTTTGTAATCGCTCGATGCAATCAGCGGCGTGTCGACAAATCCGGGATTGATGACGCCCATATGCACGTTGAATTTATCCAGATCAAATTTCAGGCATTCTGCTAGATTGATCAAGGCCGCCTTTGTGCTGCCATAGGCGGCGGCGGTTGGCAGGCCGCCAAACCCTGCGACGGAAGCAACCAGCCAGAGTGCGCCGCTCCTGCGCTGTGTCATGCGCGGGACAAGCGCCGCAAGTGCGTTGAGAGGGCCGATCTGGTTCGTCTCAATTTGCTTGATGTAAATGTCGCGTTCAAACGGAACGGCATTGGTATGCAGATAAATTGCGGCGTTTAAAATCGCAGTGTCGATCGGGCCAAAGTGCTGCTCGATCTCGCTAACAATTTCAACCATGCGAGCGGCATCCATCACATCACCGGCAAAGACATGAATAAGCGCGTGGCGTGCAGCCAGCGCGTCCAGTTTCTCATTCGAGCGCGCCGTAATAAAAACCTGCCAGCCGCGCTCAGCCATCTCCAGCGCCAGCGCCGCGCCAATCCCGCTCGATGCGCCCGTAATCCATATATTTTTTGTCATCACGCACCTTGTCTTGTCGGCACGTCTTTGATTGACGCGCAACGCGAATTCTTTAAACCTGATGGTTACGGGGGTTTGCGTGCCCCTGCAACATAAAGGGATTGCCCAATGCTGCTTAAACCGCCCGTTGCCGCCAACCGTTCGCCTTTTCTGGTGTCATCAGATTGGGTGGAGCAGCACTTAGGCGCGCTGCGCTTGCTCGATGGAAGCTATTCAGGCGAGGCTTCGCAGGTCTATGTCAACATTCACCTGCCGGGCGCGCAGCGCTTTGATATTGATGTCATTAAAGACGCGTACAACCCGCTGCCGCACATGTTGCCCGATGCCGACACCATGTCGCATCATCTTAGCCAGCTTGGTCTGCATCCTGACGACACTGTTGTCATCTATGACCAACAAGGCCTGTTCGGCGCCCCGCGCGTGTGGTGGATGCTGCGCGCCTATGGCTTTGAAAATGTATATATTCTCGAGCATGGCCTGCCCGGCTGGTATGATGCGCAGCGTCCTGTTGAAGCTGGCAATGAGCTGCGCCCCTCTGCCGACATTCAAGTCAGCCTGCGCAGCGATCTGCTTGCAAGCAAACAGGATGTGAAAAACGCCGCAGGCAACACAACGCAAATTGTCGATGCGCGTTCCGCGGCAAGATTTGATGGCGCCGCGCCGGAGCCACGCCCGGGCATGCGCAGCGGCCATATGCCCGGCGCGCTGAACCTGCCCTATACTGACCTGCTCGACGGCGACACGCTTAAAACTCTTGATGAGCTGAAAACCATCATTGATAATGCCGGTATCGATTTGAGCGCCCCGCTTATCAGCACCTGCGGGTCTGGCGTGACCGCGGCATTTTTATGCCTGGCTTTGCAGTCGCTCGGCATTTCCAACTGGCAACTCTATGACGGGTCTTGGTCGGAATGGGGTGCCGCTACCGATTGCGATGTCGTCAAAGCTGCATAACGTCCTCGGCATGCTGGCGCATTAACCTCAGAACGCAATGTGACCAGAACCGTTCAAATGCGACACATTTAATTAGGGTCTGCGAAACGGAAACGCACCTATTCTGGCATCATCGTTCATGTGTGTTGGAAGAAGATGATATGACCAGTTTTTCGGTAACGTCAGGCGGCAAAGATGTTAGTTTTGTCGCAAAACAGTTGAGCAACGGTGATTTTCTCATCGATATCGATCAGGCCAAACATGACGCTTTGAAAGACGTGATCGTCCACGACAACAAGGACGGCACGGTCACAATCGTTAAAACGCTTGAAAACGGCGAGAGCGCAGAAACGCCCGCACCCGTGAAAGAGATTGCGCCGACACCGACGCCCGCGCCAAAGCCTGTAAATACAGCACCCTCGGATGCAGCACAAAAGAATACGGAAAACCTGTCACAGTCAAAACCCTTTACACAAAACAGAGGCAACTGGTTGACGCGCGCGCTGTGGACGCCTGAAAAAGACGAACGCCGCGATCTGATGAAAGAGATTAAATCTTACAACAATCAGCTCGTGAATACGGCCGCCGCTAACTTACAAAAATCTGATGGCGAACTTGATGCCGACATGCTGAAAAACATCATGCTGACACGCGGTGCGTTTAAGACTGAAGAAAACCCTGTCATTCCGGTGAGCGGTATCGGCACCGCTGATGAAAAAACCACGCACAAACAGTGCCCGGCTTTGCCGTTTTGCAGCAACAACACACCGACGAATGATTCATTGCTGCGCTATTCGCATTGGGACCAGATTTTGACAACGATTGGCCTTGGTCAATATGCCGGCAAGCTCGCGCCGGCTGACGCGCAATATACGCTTGGCAGCAGCTTTAACGCGTTCTCAAAAGACCTGATCGCGCTCGTCCGCGCCGATTATCCTGAACTGAAAGACAAAAGTGATATGGACGTGCTTGAAAAAGCCGGTCTCAAACCTTCTCTCGCCTAAAACAAAAACCTTAATGTAAAATCTGTGCCAAAAACGCCTTCGTGCGTTCATGCTGCGGATTGTCAAAAAAGTTTTGCGGCGTGTTCTGCTCAATGATCATGCCCTGATCCATGAAAATCACACGATCGGCCACCTGTTTGGCAAAGCCCATTTCATGCGTCACGACAATCATCGTCATGCCGCTATCGGCAAGATCGACCATGGTGTCGAGCACCTCTTTAATCATTTCAGGGTCGAGCGCCGATGTCGGCTCGTCGAACAGCATGACCTTCGGGTTCATGCACAGCGCACGCGCAATCGCCACGCGTTGCTGCTGGCCACCGGACAACTGACCCGGATATTTATCGGCCTGCTCGGGAATGCGAACGCGTTCCAGAAATTTCAAGGCCAGTTCTTCCGCCTGTTTTTTTGGCATTTTGCGCACCCAGATCGGCGCAAGTGTGCAGTTTTCCATCACCGTCAAATGCGGAAACAGGTTGAACTGCTGAAACACCATTCCGATTTCGCGGCGCACTTCATCGATTTTTTTGGTATTGTTCGAGACTTCGATGCCGTCAACCTCGATATCGCCGCGTTGATGGTCTTCAAGCGCGTTGATGCAACGGATCAGCGTCGATTTTCCTGAGCCTGATGGACCACAAATGACAATGCGCTCTCCCATTTTGACATCAAGGTTGATGTCGCGCAGCGCATGATAAGTCCCATACCATTTATTGACCTGATGCAGCTTGATAATCGGATCGATGGTTTGCGGCGCACTGGCACTGGTCATTTATATATTCCTGTCTTCTCCCGCACTCAGGCGGCGTTCCATAAAGATTGAATAGCGTGACATGCCCCAGCAGCAAACAAAATAAAAGATGGCGGCAAAGGCATAACCCGAAAAACGTGTCCACGGCGTCGCCCAGTTCGGGTTGACGAGGCTCATATCGACGGCTTTGAGAAAGTCCACAAGGCCGACGATAAAGACCAGAGACGTGTCTTTAAAAAGACCAATAAACGTATTGACGATGCCCGGAATGACCTTTTTCAGCGCTTGCGGCAGCACGATCAGCAGCAAGACCTGCCATGTGTTCAGCCCCAGCGCCTGGCCGCCTTCCTGCTGGCCGCGCGGCATGGCCTGCAAGCCGCCGCGCACGACTTCGGCCATGTAAGCGGAGGAAAACAGTGCGACGCCGACCAGCGCCCGCAGCAATTTGTCGGGCGACATCGTGCCGGGTAAAAACAGGGGAAGCATCACGCTGGCCATGAACAAAACGGTGACAAGCGGGACGCCGCGCCAGAATTCAATGAAAATAATGCTCAAGGATTTGATGACGGGCATTTTCGAGCGTCGCCCGAGCGCGAGGCAAATGCCAAGCGGCAATGAAAAGACGATGCCCGTGATCGCAACCACGAATGTGACGATCATGCCGCCCCAATAGTCCGTCTCGACAACGGGCAGGCCAAAAATTCCGCCATAAAGCAGAAAGAACGCAGCGACCGGAAACACGATAAAAAATGAAATATTGGCGAGCTTGCGAAAGGGAAAAGTTGGAACAAGAACCATGCTCAAAGCGACAACACCAAGCAGCGCCGTGAGATTGACCCGCCACCATTCGGCGGACGGGTAAAAGCCATAAATGAAAAAGTTCATGTTCGCGGCAAGATATGGATAGCACATGCCCTGATTGGGCAGGCAGTCTTCGCGGGCAGCGCCATGAAATGTCGCCGTACCGATAAAAAACGAAAACGCCCCAAAGAGCATGTAAAGGACGACAGCAAGGATGATCAATGTCCCGATACTGTTGGCGACACTGAAAAACAGATTGTGGCGGAGCCAACCGACAATCCCGCGCTCGGAAAGCGGCGGTGGCAGCGCGGGCAACAGGTTGCCGCGCACAAATGGCCGCTGGCTGTCTTCGGCGATACCGCTCATCAGCGCTCCACCAGCGCGATGCGCGCGTTGAAAATGTTCATCAGGGCCGATGTTGTCAGGCTGAGGAAAAGATAGACCGACATCATGATGGCGACAACCTCAACCGCCTGCCCTGTCTGGTTGTTGATTGTTCCGGCAACCGTAAACAGTTCAGGATAGCCAATGGCAACCGCAAGCGATGAGTTTTTAATAAGATTAAGATACTGGCTTGTCAGCGGCGGCACAATCACGCGCAGCGCCTGCGGCACGACAATAAGACGCATGGTTTTATTGCGCGTGAGCCCCAATGCCTGCGCCGCTTCGCTCTGGCCTTTGGAAACAGATTCAATACCAGCGCGAACGATCTCCGCGATGAACGCGCCGGTGTAAAGCACCAGCCCCAGCAAAAGCGCGACAAGTTCAGGGATGACCTGCGTCCCGCCGCTAAAATTGAAGCCGTTAAGCGTCGGGTATTCGAAGGTCAGCGGTTCGCGCAGCAGAAGAAATGTCATCAGCGGCAGAAACACGACAAGCACGAGGCCCGATCGCCATACTGAGATTGAACGTCCGGTTCTCATGCGCTCATGTGCTGCATAAAAACGCAGCGCAACAGCGCCAGCCAACGCCACAAGAAAGGCAATGACGACAAATATAAAATGGTCGCCTGTCATTGCACTGGGAAGAAAAAGCCCGCGATTATTGAGGAAAAAGCTGTGGCCTAGCTCAAGCGAATTGCGCGGCGCTGGCAAAGGCACCAGAACGGCGCGGTACCAGAACACAAGTTGCAGCACTAATGGAACGTTACGAACGAACTCAATGTAAATGAGCGCGGTTTTGGCAATCAGCCAGTTGTGCGACAGCCGCGCCACGCCTGCGATAAAGCCAAGCAATGTTGCAAAGACAAGGCCCAGCACCGCAACAAGCAAGGTGTTGAGCAGACCAACAACGAAAGCATCAAAATAGGTCGAGACTTCACTGTAAGAGATTAGCGTTTGTGACAGCGCAAAGCCTGCCACATTGTTCAAAAAGCCCCAGCCAACCGCAACGCCCTGCCGCTGCAAGTTGAAATAGGCATTGCTGGTGGCCTCAAAAACGAGGAGGCCAACAGCAACAACAATCAGGCCTTGCCAGAAAAAACTGCGCCAGCGCTTCGCGCCGAAGACATCTGTCATGCGAGACTGGTTTTAGCGGATCGGCTGCGCATATTGCAGGCCACCGTCTTTCGGCAGCGCATTCAGCCCGCGCTTGATTTTCAACCGGCTGCCTTCGCCGACATTGCGGTTGAAAATTTCGCCGTAATTGCCAACGGCTTTCACGACGCGCACCGCCCAGTCTTTTGTCAGACCTAGCATTTCGCCGTAATTGCCTTCCGTGCCCAAAAGCCGTTTGGCGTCTGGACGCTCATCGGTTTTCATTTTGTCCTCGACATTGGCCTGTGTCACGCCAAGTTCTTCGGCATTCAAAAGCGCATAATGCGTCCAGCGGATAATATCGGCCCACTGGTTGTCGCCATGGCGCACGCCCGGTCCCAATGGCTCTTTGGAAATGATTTCTGGCAGGATGATATGGTCATCCGGATTGGTCATTTTGTAACGCTCGGCATAAAGCCCGCTTGAATCTGTTGTGTAGGCGTCGCAGCGCCCTGCATCATAGGCCTTGATGACATCATCATTCGTCACGAACACGACGATTTCGTATTTCAGATTGTTGGCGCGGAAAAAGTCAGCAGCATTCAGCTCGGTGGTTGTTCCGGTTTGCGTGCAGATCGATGCGCCGTTGAGGTTCATGGCCGATGTAATGTTCAAGGATTTGCGCACAAGAAAGGCCTGGCCATCATAATAGTTGACGATCGGGAAATCGAGGCCAAGCTGCGTGTCGCGTGACATTGTGACGGTTGAATTTCGCGTCAGCACATCAATTTCTCCGGACTGAAGCGCGGTAAAGCGGTCTTTGGCGGAAAGCGGAACGAATTTCGCTTTTGTTGCATCGCCAAAAATGGCGGCGGCAATGGCGCGGCAATAATCGACATCAAGGCCTGTCCATTGGCCTTTTTCATCAGGATTGGAAAACCCGACAACGCCTTGGCTGACGCCGCAGACAAGCTGGCCGCGCGCTTTCACCTGATCGAGGGTCGAGGCTGACGCGCCGGTTGCTGCAAACAGGAGACCGGCAAGAAATGATAGTGCAAACACTCTGTTCATAGGACGTAAAACTCCGCTGCGACTTTCATTTGTCGCTGATTGGCCTTATGCAAAAGGGGATAACAGACGTTTCACCTGCCAAGGTCAAGGGGCGCGGTGTATGAAAAAAACAGATAACGAAAAGCCACGCACAGCCGTGACGCGGCTGGGGCGCGATCCGCAGAGCCATTATGGCTTTGTCTCCACGCCGCCTTATCGTGGCTCGACTGTGGTTTTCAACAGCGTCGAAGAGCTGGTGACAAGGAAAAGCACTTACCAATACGGGCGCCTTGGCACGCCAACCAGCGATTCCCTTCACAGCGCATGGGCGACGTTAAGCGGCGCAGCTGGCGCATGCAGTGTCCCATCCGGCGTTGCCGCGATTACACTCGCTTTGCTCGCAAGTTTAAGCGCGGGAGATCACATCCTTGTGACCGATGCGGTTTATGCGCCCACGCGCCGCATTTGCGACACGGTTCTCAAACGCCTTGGCGTCAGCACCAGCTATTATGATCCGCGCACTGACATAACTGCTTTGATGCAGCCCAATACCAAAGTCATCTTCGCAGAATCGCCCGGTTCGCTGACCATGGACATGCAGGACATTCCAGCGCTTGCTGACATCGCCCACACAAACGGGGCACTGCTCATCATCGATAACACATGGGCAACCCCGCTCTGTTTTCAACCGCATGCGCACGGCGTCGATATCGCCATTGAAGCCGGCACGAAATATCTGTCAGGCCATTCTGATGTTTTGATGGGCATGTTGTCGGCCAATGAACATGCGTGGCCGCGCCTGAAAGAAACCTATGTGCTGCTTGGCCTGTGCTGCAGCGCCGATGACCAGTTTCTGGCATTGCGCGGTTTGCGGACAATGGCGCTGCGCCTTGACCATCAGGGCAAGACGGCGCTTCGCATTGCGGATTGGCTGCAGGCGAAAACAGGCGTCAAACGTATTTTGCACCCTGCTCTGCCGGGCTGCGACGGCCATGACATCTGGAAGCGTGATTACACGGGTGCGTCCGGCGTTTTTGCCATTCAGCTTGAAGCGGCGCCGCCTGCGGCCATCGCCGCCATGCTCGACGAGATGCAGATTTTCGGCATGGGTTATTCCTGGGGCGGTTTTGAAAGTCTGATCCTGCCTTATGATTGCGACCACCGCGCCAACAAAGGCTGCGGATCGCCAATGCTGCGTTTGCAGATCGGTCTTGAAGACGAAGATGATTTAAAGGCAGATCTCAACAGCGCGTTGCAACGCTTCAATGCCGCGCGTAGCTTAAACGCGTGAATAGCGCTGATAGCTGAGCCAGCTTAGCGGCAGGCAGGCAAGATAAGTCAGCGTCAGAATCACCAGCATTTCAAATGTGTAGGCCACAAGAAGGCTGATAACAGCAATCAGCGCTATGATGCTCATGGCGACATAATCGCGCCGTACCTCAACCTGCATGCTCTTGCCGGAAAAGCTTGGAATGCGGCTGACCATCAAAATCGCCATCATCAGCGTGTAAATCAAAACGACGATTGGCGGAATGTCGCCATGCGGCACGCCGGTAAATTCAACATACAGCGGCAGCAGCGCGCACAGCGCCGCTGCGGGCGCAGGCACACCGTTAAAGAATTTTTTGTGCCAGTTGGGACGGCCTTCCTGCTCGGTCTCGACATTAAAGCGGGCCAGCCGCAAGGCGGTTGCGATGGCGAAAATCAACGCCACAATCCAGCCCAGCGAACGGAAGGAATTTAAAAACGTAATGTAGAGAATAAAACTTGGCACAACGCCGAAATTGACGAAATCGGCAAGGCTATCAAGTTCTGCGCCAAAGCGGGACGTGCCTTTCAGAACGCGCGCCAGCCTGCCATCCATCGCATCGAGAAAGCTGGCGACGATGACAAGGATCAGCGCCGTTTCAAGCCGCCCTTCGATTGCGAGCCGCATCGCCGTCAGCCCCGAGCACACGGCAAGCATGGTAACCAGATTTGGCGCAAGCACCCTTAAAGACACGCGCGGCAAACGAAAGGGCGGTTTTGCCCCTGCCCGTTTTGGCTCTGGCACGCGATCAACCATCAGTTTGTGATGAAGGGCGTGCGCGCCGCCTTGGCCGAAAATTCGGCAAGAATTGTTTCGCCAGCAATCGTTTTGAGGCCTTCGGTGACATTCACTTTCACGCCAAGCGGCAGATAGACATCGACGCGGCTGCCAAAACGGATCAGGCCAAAACGCTCGCCTGCGCGCAGATCAGCGCCGACTTTAACAAAACAGACAATGCGCCGCGCCACCAGACCGGCAATTTGCACAACGCCGATTTTGACCTTGTCATTTTCGATAACAACGGCATTGCGTTCATTGTGCTCGCTCGCCTTGTCAAGATCGGCATTCACAAACAGGCCGGGACTGTACGCAATATGCGTGACGCGGCCTGTGATCGGCGCGCGGTTGATATGACCGTTAAACACGCTCATGAAAATGCAGATGCGCGTCATCAGCTCACTGCCCAGCTCAAGTTCAGGTGGCGGGATGACATCACTGATCGTCAGCACGGTTCCGTCAGCAGGGCTGACGACAAGCTTTTCGCCAATTGGCGTAAAGCGCGGCGCATCGCGGAAAAATGCAACGCACCAGGCGGTGAGGAAGAGGCCAGTCGCGAACAGAAACCATAAAGCGAAAAACGCGAACACCAGCGTGACAACCGCAAACAGGACGATGAACACATGCCCTTCTTTGTGCACGGGTGGAATGGCCGAGCGCACCGAGCCGACGACGGACGAAAACATATCGTTGATTTTTGACATTTCAGGCAGCGGCATAGGGTTTAATTGCTCCGTCGTTTCGTGTGCGCTCTAACGTTTCTTCGGCGGCCGCCGCCTCGCGTTGACGGTTCCACAGGCTGGCATAAAGCCCGTCTTTCGCCAAAAGTTCAATATGGTTGCCGCGCTCCGCGATCTCGCCATCCTCAAGCACGATAATCTGGTCGGCATTGACCACGGTGGACAGGCGGTGCGCGATGACCAGTGTGGTGCGGTTTTGCGCCACTTTATCCAGCGCGCTTTGAATTTCGCGCTCGGTATGGGTATCAAGCGCCGAAGTCGCTTCATCGAGGATAAGGATTGGCGGCGCTTTCAAAATGGTACGGGCAATCGCCACGCGCTGCTTTTCGCCGCCCGATAGTTTCAGGCCGCGCTCGCCCACGGCTGTGTTGAGGCCATCGGGAAGCCGCGCGATAAACTCGTCAATCTGCGCCATCTCGGCAGCGCGCATGATGTCGTCTTCCGAACAATGGTCGCAGCCATAGGCGATATTGTAGCGGATCGTGTCATTGAACAGCACCGTGTCCTGCGGGACCATGCCGATGGCATGGCGCAGGCTGTCTTGTGTCACGTCGCGAATGTCCTGCCCGTCAATCGTCACGCGGCCAGATTCAATATCGTAAAAGCGAAACAGGATACGCGACAGCGTGGACTTGCCGGCGCCTGTTGGGCCTACCACCGCGAGCGTCTTGCCGGGGGGAATTTCGAACGTGATGTTTTTCAATATGGTGCGCGACGGTTCATAATGAAACGTTACATTTTCAAACCGCACAGCGCCGCTGGTGACAACAAGCGGAATGGCGTCAAGCGTGTCCGGCACTTCCGGCTTGGTTTCCAGAATGCCGAACATTTTTTCGATGTCGGTGATGCCCTGTTTGATTTCGCGGTAAATCGTGCCCATGAAGTTGAGCGGCACATAGAGCTGGATCAGCATCGCGTTCATCATCACGAATTGGCCAACCGTCCCAGTCCCGCGCAAAATGTCCTGCGCCGACAGCATCATGCACAGCGTCATGCCGATGGTGAAAATTGTCGCCTGCCCTGCGTTCAACACGGCCAGAGACGTGTAAGACTTCACACTTGCGCGCTCATACAACGCCGTTGATTTGTCATAGCGCGCCGCTTCGCGTTTTTCGGCATTGAAATATTTGACCGTCTCGTAATTGATGAGGCTGTCAACCGCCTTGGCATTGCTTTCAGTATCGCTCTCATTCATCTGGCGGCGAATTTTGATGCGCCAGTTGGTGGCGATGATCGTGTACCAGAGATAGACGGCGACCATGATCGTAATGATTGCAGTATAGCGCCAGTCAAACTCCCATGTCGTGACCCCAAGCAGAAGCGCAAACTCGATCACGGTCGGGATCAGCGTCAGCACAGCCATGCGTGAAATCTGTTCAATGCCTTGGCGCCCGCGCTCCAGAATGCGCGACAGCCCGCCCATGCGCTTTTCAAGGTGAAAGCGCAGCGACAGATCGTGCATGTGCTCAAAAGTCACATAAGAAAGTTTGCGCACCGCGTGCATGATGACTTTGGCAAAAATACCTTCGCGCAATTGTGTCAGCACGGCCTGCGCAATACGCAACACCCCGTAAAGCATGGTTGCGAGAATTGGCAGCGCGATCAGCCCCGCGGGTGGAATTGATGACGGTTTGATAACGCCGCCGCTGACTGCAACCAGCGCATCGGTCGCCCATTTGAACGAAAACGGCACGGCCAGCAGCACGACTTTGGCCAGCAGGATAATGGCAAATGACAAGACAAGGCGCGCCTGCAGATCGCGTCGCCCCTGCGGCCACAAATAGGGCCACAAACGTATGAGCGTGACCCCTAACGTGTCTTTTTCGCCGGTTTTCTTGTCAGATTCGGCTTCGATATTCGCCATAACGGAACGCTTTCGTTAAATTTTGTTAACTACCTATCATCCGACTCATGAGATGATAAGTGTTCTGTCTCGTCATAGAGGCAAATCATATCAACCGCTATGCCTTGAAAAAGACGTATGGCGCCAATTGAAGAGAAAGCATGGCCGACCACGACGATCTGGTGATTTCCCCTCTGCTGCGTAACACAGACGCGAGGCGCGTGACACTCGACGAGGCTTTGGCCAGCCACTCCGTCCCTCAACACAATATTGCACAGGACTTTGAAAACGTTTTGGACACACAGATTCAATCACAAAAAAAACACGACAGCCACGCCATCAAAACCGTTTGCGTTTATTGCGGCTCTTCGCCGGGCGCAAATCCGGTTTACATTGAAACGGCCAAAAAACTTGGGGCCAAGCTTGCCGATGCAGGTATCGATCTTGTCTATGGCGGCGGCGGCATCGGCATCATGGGTGCTGTTGCGCGCGCTGTGCTTCAGGGCGGCGGCAAGGTCACAGGCATTATCCCCGACTTTCTGCTGTTGAAAGAAGGCGATTTTCGCGACGTGACGGAGCAGCATGTCGTGCCAGACATGCACAAACGTAAAATGATGATGTTTGACCGCGCCGATGCGTTTATCGCGTTTCCGGGCGGCGTCGGCACGCTGGAAGAGGTCATTGAAATGATGACTTGGGCGCAGCTTGGTCGTCACGGCAAGCCGATCATCTTCGGCAATATCAACAATTTCTGGAAACCTCTGTTGTCGCTTCTGGACCACATGCGCCATGAGGGCTTTATCCGCCCGGACATGCCTGTGGCCTATCAGGTCTGCGATACGGTCGATGACATCATGCGCAAAATCACCAGTGATCATGCCGCCGCGCCAAAGCCAAAAGCTGAAGCTGACATCCAGAAACGGTTTTAACAGCCGCCAGCCCATAAGCGTATAATCTGGCTTCTGTCTGGCGCGCATCTGCGCTAGAGCTTGCGCCGTGGTTCAAAAGCTCAACATTGTCCTTGCACAAATCTCTGCCCGCGTCGGTGATATTGCCCATAACGCGGCGATCATCCGTGATGTCGCACGCATCAATGCGTCAGCCGATCTGATTGTTTTTCCAGAGCTGCATTTATGCGGCTACCCGCCGGAAGATCTCGTCCGTAAGCCGGCTTTTATTGCTGCCTGTCACGCGAGCTTGCTGACACTTGCAGGTGATCTCAAAGACAGCCCGCCTCTTCTCATCGGCACGCCGTGGCTTCAACAAAGCCGGCTTTATAATGCAATGGCTTTGTTAAAAGGCGGCAAAATCGAAGGGCTGCGCTTCAAACATGCACTGCCCAATTACGGGGTGTTTGACGAAAAGCGCGTCTTTGACGAAGGGCCTTTGCCAGAGCCTTTTATAATCAACGATGTCAAAATCGGCGTGCCGATCTGCGAAGACATTTGGGAAGACGGCAATGTGGTCGCGCATCTTGCAGCTACGGGCGCCGAACTTCTAATCGTGCCGAACGGCTCGCCATTCGAAATCGACAAACTGCAACGCCGCCACGCCGTCGCCCAGAGCCGCGTTGATGAAAGTGGCCTGCCTTTGCTTTATCTCAACCGTGTCGGCGGGCAGGATGAGCTTGTCTTCGATGGCGGTAGTTTTGGCTATCATTTTGATGGTCGACTTGCCTTTCAATCAGCTGAATTTCGCGACGAGGTCATCGCTGTTGTATTTGAAAAAGACAGACCGCTGACGGCCGCATCGACGCCGACCCTTGAACCGCTGGAGCGTCTTTACAGCGCCTGCTGTCTTGGCCTTCGCGATTATGTTGCGGCCAATGGTTTTCAGAACGTCCTGCTCGGCCTGTCCGGCGGCATCGACAGCGCGCTTGTTGCCGCAATCTGCGTCGATGCACTGGGCGCTGAACACGTCTCATGCGTCATGCTGCCCTCTGAATTTACGTCAGACGCATCGCTGGAAGATGCCAAAGCCTGCGCCAGCGCACTGGGCACGCGCTACGATATCATGCCGCTGACCCCGCTTTTCGAAGAGGCCAGCAAACCCCTGAAACAAAATTTAGCTGGCAAAGCTGGCGGGCTGACATTGGAAAATCTGCAATCGCGCCTGCGCGGCACCTTGCTGATGGCGCTCTCCAACACCACCAACGCATTGCTGGTGACGACAGGCAACAAGTCAGAAATGGCGGTGGGCTATGCGACGCTTTATGGCGACATGAATGGCGGGTTTAACCCGATCAAAGATCTCTACAAAACAAAAGTCTACGCACTTGCCGAATGGCGCAATGCCCATGTGCCTCAGATCGGGCTTGGGCCAACAGGCGTTGTTATTCCGCCGCGTATTTTAAACAAAGCCCCCAGCGCCGAGCTGCGCGCCGACCAGACAGACCAAGACAGTCTGCCACCTTATGAGGTTATGGACGCCATACTTTGCCGGCTTATTGAGCAGGAACAGCCGGCAAATCTGATTGCCGAAGAGGGCTTTGATCCGGCTGTGATTGCGCAGGTCGAAAAGCTGCTTCTTCGCTCCGAGTTTAAGCGTCGCCAAGCGCCTCCAGGCGTAAAGCTCACCACGCGCGGCTTCAACCGAGACAGGCGCTATCCCATTAGCAATGGGTTTGTTGAGACAGATACGCGTTAAAAATGAAAGTGGCGATTGCCGCTTGCATGCCACGGGCTGTTTCCATTAGGCAGGACAGATGACAACAGTCCGCTTTGCTCCGTCCCCGACCGGCTATCTTCACATCGGCAATGCCCGCACCGCTTTGTTCAACTGGTTGACCGCCCTGAAGGATAATGGCCAGTTTGTGCTGCGCCTTGATGACACCGACCAGGCGCGCTCCACCAAGGAATTTGCCGACGCGATTACCGAGGATTTGAACTGGCTGGGTATCCACCCGCATCTCACCGTCGCCCAGTCTGACCGGATTGCGCTTTATGACACGGCCGTCGTCAAACTGATCGGTAGCGGCCAGCTGTATCCGGCCTATGAGCAGCCCGACGAGCTCGACCGTCGCCGCAAGCGGCAAATGGCGCGCGGCCTACCGCCTGTCTATGACCGCGCCGCATTGAAACTCACCGATGATGAAAAGGCCGCGCTTGAGGCCGAAGGGCGCAAACCGCATTGGCGGTTTAAGCTCTCCCCGGGCAAGGTGGCGTTTCATGACCTTGTGCGTGGTGACGTTGAGGTCGATGCGACGAGCCTGTCCGACCCCGTTCTGGTGCGCGAAGACGGGTCTTATCTCTACACATTGCCATCAGTCGTCGATGATATCGATCTTGGTATCACCCATGTCATCCGCGGCGAAGACCATGTCGCCAATACTGGCGTGCAGATTCAGATTTTTGAGGCGCTGGGCGCGAAAGCCCCTGTGTTTGCCCACCACAATCTTTTGACAACGGCAAGCGGGACAAGCCTGTCCAAGCGCAGCGGCGCACTTTCATTGCGCTCGCTTAAAAACGAGGGCTTTGAACCGATGGCGGTTGCAAGCCTCGCGACCCTGACCGGTTCGGCCGAAGACGTCCACGCCTATCAGGACCTTGCCAGCCTTTCGACCCATCTCGATCTTGGCAAAACATCTAAAAGCGCATCGAAATTTGACCCCGACGACATCGGCAAGCTCAATGCCGCTTTTTTGCACAATCTCGATTATGACACGGCACGCCCGCGCCTTCAGGCGCTTGGTGCCGATCTTGGCGCGGCCTTCTGGGCCGCCATTCAGCCCAACCTGCAAAAGTTCGACGATGTAAAACTATGGGCAGAGATTGTCAGCACGCCCGGCCATGCGGTCATTGATGATGAAGCATTTATCCGTGACGCCGCCGCGCTGCTGCCACCGGAACCATGGTCGGGCGAGACGTGGAAAGCCTGGACAAGCGCTGTCAAAGACAAGACAGGCCGCAAGGGCAAAGACCTGTTCATGCCGCTTAGAAAAGCCCTGACAGGGCTTGAGCACGGGCCGGACATGAGCGCGCTTTTACCGCTCATTCCACCTAACGTTGCGCTGGAGAAGCTCCGCGTAAGCCATTCGATTTAATAGAGTTATTCTCGCCAGTATTATTGCCGGGCAGTTGCATTCCCTCGGGCGAACTGCGGTACACATCCAGTTCCGGCTCATGCACATCCGGCTGCTCTGTCACGTCTTCAACTTCGTCTTCAGAGGTGGGTTGAGGCACTTTCACTTTTGCGTTTTTAGGAACAGCAATAGAATCGACAGCTGCAGGGTCTGCAATCACCGGCGCGGCACACTGGCAGGTCTTTTCATATTTGGTGCGGTAATGCAGGGCGTTGGCCAGCGCAGTGTAAGATTGGTTGGTAAAGGCATCCAGCGCCTGCTCTTTGGCCTCGCCGGGGCGAACATAATACAGCGACACCTGCTGGTTGGGGCACGCCGCCTTGCAGGCCGCGTCATCGGCCTGAAATGCGGATGGGCTGGTGGTGTTGCTAATAGGGAAATAAAAGCCGTCGCAGCTGCGCACGCACAGCGTGGTGTAGCGCCCGCCAGAAACGGCAGGTGACATCTGCAAGCTGCCGCCACCGGTGCTTGGCGCAGGCGCTGGCGCGCCATCCCATGCCTCGCCGTCAGTGCCGTTTTCGCGCAGAAGCTTTTTAAGCTCGGGGCTTTGCACGTCATCGACCCCGTCACCCGGATTGGCAAAACCAGCGTCGGGACTGTCACGAAAGCAGCCCGCGCGGCGCAAGGCTTGCGTAAGGCGTTGGCGCTCCCGCGGCAAATTTCCGCGAGCGCCGGCCGCGCTTTGTAAGCGGTTGATCCGCTGCACCAGATCGCGGCATCCTGCCTCTGTTGGAAATTGCGGGCAGGACAACTGTTCATAAAGGGCGCGGGCATCTTCAAGTTCGGCGCCAGCATCCTCGCCGCCGTCTTGGGCTTCCACCTCATCAAGCTTGTCGAACAGCTGCGTGCAAATGGTCTCGGCGCTCAGATGGGCCGATGTCCAAAAGCACATGGCAAACCCAAGCGACAGACAGGGCCGGCGAAGCGCGCGCCGCGCGGTTAAAAATAAACGACTCATTGCCGGTGAGTTTAACGGCTCGCTTGCGGCCTTGTTAGTCCATAATTTTAAAAAAACAGTGATGTTTTGCTTGCATGTGCAAAACAAAACAGATGATTTAGTCCGGCCTGTTGGTGCAGGTCAGCGACAAAAAGCCGCTACAGTCTGGCCCTGTACAAGAGGTGTTGCTGGCAATGCGGCGTGTTGGTTCGGTCAAACCCACGCCCTGCTCTTCGACCATCGATACGGCGCGCGAAAAGCCCTTGTATTGGCAAAACAGCTGCGCCGCTGTCGGGCCGCAGCCAAGATTGTTGCCGGGGCCTGCGCACCAGTCCAGCCGGAAACCTTCAACGCCTGGCCGCACGAATTTCTTGGTGCCGACGCCTGTGGTCGGTCTGGCATTAATCAGTGGTGGCGGAATTTCACCCGCTTGCGGCAGGGATGGCAAATAAGGCGGTGGCTGTGGTTTTTCGCCATTGGGCAGCGGCGGGTTGGACAAAAGCCTTGGTCCGCCATCCGCACCAAAGGGGCGGCCTTCGACGCGCGCATAACTCACTGTCATGAACAGCAGAGCGAGAAGATGCAAAGTGAAGATTGTAAACGCGCGTTTTGCCATAAGTGCCCGTGTTCGATACGGTCGTCAGGCATAAACACTAGGCTTTTTATGGTTAACGAAGGCTGAAGCCTAGAGAGGCTGAGTTCGTAATTCACCAACAACTGAGGCGATTTCGCTGCTGCCCGCGCGAAGCTGCGGCACTGCATGAGTATCCGCATCATGGTAAGACGCGGCCATCATCACCAAAGCTGCAGCGTGAAGGGAGAGAATTGTTACGGCGCGAACCAGCATGGTCTTATTCCTGTGTGAGTTGTTATAGACAGAACAGCAAAGCCCTGTTTTGGTTCCGGGCAAACCCTAAAAACTTGAGGATTCGACACCGTGCCCGATTTGCGACTGACCAACACGCTGACCCGCCGCAAAGAAGTGCTGGTGCCTTTGGACGAGAACAATGTCCGGCTCTATGTCTGTGGCCCCACGGTTTATGATCTGGCGCATATCGGCAATGCGCGGCCTGTGATTGTTTTTGATGTGCTGTTCCGCTTGCTGCGCCATCTTTATGGGGCGCAGCATGTCACCTATGTGCGCAACATTACGGATGTCGATGACAAGATCAACGCGCGTGCTGCTGAGCGCAACATCTCGATCCGCGACCTGACAGACGCGACACTGGCGCAATACATCGAGGACACGCGCGCCCTTGGCTGCCTCGACCCGACACACCAGCCGCGCGCCACCGATTACATTCTTGAAAATGACAGCGTCAGCATGATCGGGCTGATCAAGACATTGATTTCGCGCGGCCATGCTTATGAGGCTGAAGGGCATGTGCTGTTTGATGTCGGCTCGATGCCAACTTATGGCAAGCTGTCCAATCGCTCGCTGGATGAAATGATTGCCGGCGCGCGCGTTGAAGTCGCGCCCTTCAAACGCAACCCCGCCGACTTCGTGTTGTGGAAGCCATCCAGCAAAGACCAGCCCGGATGGGAAAGCCCTTTTGTCTCTCCCACCCACCCCACGGGACGCGGCCGCCCCGGCTGGCACATTGAATGCTCGGCGATGGCGGCGGCATTGCTGGGAACGCGCTTCGACATTCACGGCGGCGGGCTTGATCTGATTTTTCCGCACCATGAAAATGAAATTGCCCAAAGCTGCTGCGCGTTTGGCACAGACAGCATGGCGCAGATCTGGATGCATAACGGCTTCCTGCAGATGGAAGGCGAGAAGATGAGCAAATCACTTGGCAATTTTGCAACCATCCGCGATGTGCTGCGCGACTGGCCAGCCGATGTGGCGCGCCTGACCATGCTGAAAACCCATTACCGCCAGCCGATCGACTGGACGGTCAAAGCGTTGCAGGAGACAGAAAAAACACTCGACAGCTGGCAGGCACGCGCGGCTGAACACAACACAGGCGATGTTTCTGCCAATGTTCTTGCGGCGCTTTATGACGATCTCAATACACCATTGGCCATCTCTCACCTGCACCAGCTTGACGGCAATGCCTTGCGCAGCTCTGCCGCATTTATCGGACTGATGAAGCAGAGCCCTGAAGCGTGGACAGATGCGCGAAAATCCAAAGCGAAAATTGATGAAGCGGCCATCCGAACGTTGATCGAAGAGCGCCTTGCCGCGCGCAGAGACAAAAACTTTGCAGAATCCGACCGTATCCGCGACGTGCTTTTAGAGATGGGAATCGTGATAAAAGACAGCAAAGACGGCACAACGACCTGGGAGGTTAAATAGTCCCGTCATTGCGAGCGATGGCCGAACGGCCAGCGCAAAGCAATCAATTCTGACTTCTTAAATGGGAGAATAGATTGCTTCGGTGCGTTCCACCTCGCAATGACAGCTCTAAAAACGACGCGCCCAATGATAAATCATGAAAGAGAGAACGAATGGCTGGCAAATGGTGGAACGACGTGCCCTTCCCGCGTCATCGCAAATATTATATCGCGCTGAAATTTGCGGTTCTTATTGCTGCGGTAATTTTGGTTCTGAAACTTTTCAACGTTTTTTAAAACGCCATCTTCGATCAAAATTAGCGCGCCGCCTCAAGGCACAGAGATGCGCCGTGGCGCGTATTTTTAAATACCGACAGGCCTACCTAGCGCAAATTCTAAATTCTGCTGTAATCGCAATTATTGCGATTTAAAAGCGTCAGCACTTGTGCTTACGGAGTTTATCCGAGGCGTAACGCGCATAACTTACAGGGGCAAGTTGTCATGCTTTTTTGTCGGCAGTTCGACATGCTTGGTGCGAAGCATTGCAAAGGCGCGGCAAATGCGCTGGCGCGTGGTGTGCGGTAAAATCACTTCGTCGATATAGCCGCGCTCAGCGGCAACAAAGGGCGACAAAAACCGCTCTTCATATTCTTTTGTTTTGGCGGCGATCGTTTCCGCATCATTGCCGCGGAAAATAATTTCCACCGCGCCCTTCGCGCCCATCACTGCGATCTGCGCCGATGGCCATGCGTAATTGATGTCTGCGCCGATATGTTTCGAGGCCATAACGTCATACGCGCCGCCAAAGGCCTTGCGCGTGATGATGGTGACCAGAGGCACACTTGCCTGAGAATACGCAAACAGAAGTTTTGCCCCGTGTTTAATAATGCCGCCATGCTCCTGCGCCACGCCGGGCAAGAAACCCGGAACATCGGTGAGCGTCAAAATCGGAATGGCGAAACAATCGCAAAAGCGGACAAAGCGCGCGGCCTTGCGCGAGGCATCGGAATCCAGAACGCCCGCAAGCACCATCGGCTGGTTGGCGACAACGCCAATCGTGCGTCCTTCAAGACGCATGAAACCGGTGACGATGTTTTTGGCAAAATCGGCCGCGATTTCAAAAAAATCGTTCTCGTCGGACAGTTTCCCGATCAGCTCTTTCACATCATAAGGCTGGTTGGGATTGTGGGGGATTAACCTGTCGAGCGATGGCTCTTCGCGGTTCGGGTCATCGAAGCTCGGCAGAATGGGAACGCCGTCACGGTTGTTGGAGGGCAGAAAGTCAATCAGGCGCCGCACCTGCATCAGCGCATCGACATCATTGTCATAAGCGCCATCGCTCACCGACGACTTGCTGGAATGGACGCGCGCGCCGCCAAGCTCTTCCGCGCTCACGCTTTCATTGGTGACGGTTTTAACAACTTCGGGGCCGGTCACGAACATGTAGGATTTGTTTTTCACCATGAAGATGAAATCGGTCATCGCCGGCGAATATACATCGCCGCCCGCGCAAGGCCCCATGATGACAGAGATCTGCGGAATAACGCCGGAGGCGACAACGTTGCGGCGAAACACTTCGCCATAACCACCAAGTGAAGCAACCCCTTCCTGAATACGCGCGCCGCCCGCATCGAACAGGCCGATGATCGGCGAGCGTGTTTTCAGCGCCATGTCCTGTACTTTGATGATTTTTGCCGCATGCGCTTCCGACAGCGAGCCGCCAAATACGGTGAAGTCTTTTGAAAACACAAACACGGCGCGGCCGTTGACCGTGCCCCAGCCTGTGACGACGCCATCACCGGGAATTTTGTTGTCGGCCATGCCGAAATCATTGCAGCGGTGTTCGACAAACATGTCGAATTCTTCAAATGAGCCTTCATCGACAAGCACGGAAATGCGCTCGCGCGCGGTCAGCTTGCCGCGCTCATGCTGGGCGGCGATGCGCTTTTCGCCGCCGCCAAGGCGTGCGCGTGCGCGGCGTTCTTCAAGTTGTGCAAGAATGTCGCTCATATGCCCCTCAACTGGTCTTGAAACTGTTTAGGCAGGTTCTCGGACAAGGGCAAGAAGGCGAGCGGCTGCTTCCATTTCTTTCCACCTGCCGGAGCGGCGAGCGATCGCGTCGTCGTCGCTGCCCCATTGCTCGATCTGGTAATCCTCATCGATATGCGCCGCGTCCCACGCCGCTTCCGCACTGAGGTAATTTTCGATCACCGCAAGCCCGAGACAGGCCGAGCCCGTCAATGTCGTGATGCTGGAAAGCCCGGCCAGCTCGAAGGCGGTGTAGGTTTCAATGAGATCGGCAAGTGCCGCAAGGCTCTGCTCGGGCTGCGCCACCGGCATAACGCCATTGGTAACAGCAAATTCCAGGCCATGGCTTTGTTTCAGCCATGCAAGGATGGGCGCGTAAGCGCGCTGCTGACGCTCGTTCAATTCGGCCTGCGTTTCGGCGCGGTAAAAAAGAAGATCCGTTGTCGCATAGCTGACGATGCCGGCGCGCACTTCATCCATTTTTTCGGAAACGGCATCAATCGCAGTGTTGGCAAACTTGGTCAGCAGCATTGTCTCCGGCACAATTTTTTCGCCCTGCGCATTCCATTCGCGCGAAATGTCTTCCGCAAGCGGCGCAGTCGGCACGTTCAGCGGATGGTGTGCAGGTGTTTTGACAGGCTTGTCGTCGAGCAAAATAGCAAAGCCGTTTTCGCGCGACGCATAAGACGCCTGTTTGTAAAACCGGTTCATTCGTCTTCGCCGGCGGTGTTGAGCCCCAGCAAATTCCAGCTTTGCACCATATGCGGCGGCAGCGGCGCGGTGACGTCAACCTTTCCGGCTTTTTCTTCTTCAATCAGCAGGTGGCGCGCGTGCAGGTGAAGCTTGTTTTGAATGCCGCCGGGAAGCTGCCAGTTTTCGATGTCAAAATATTTCGGATCACCGAGAATGGGATGGCCAAGATAGGCCATGTGCACGCGGAGCTGATGGGTGCGCCCTGTGACGGGTTTCAATTCCACCCAGCTCAGGCGCTGCGCAATGTTTTCAATAACGCGGTATTCAGAAACTGCATGCTGCGCACCTTTTTCGCCGTGGCGGGCAATGCGCATCTGGTCGTCGCCCTCTTCGTTTTTTTCCTTGATCAGAAAAGTCGAAATATACCCAACAGCCGGTTTGGGCACGCCGTAGCACAGCGCCCAATAGGTTTTCTCTGTTTCGCGCTGTTTAAACAGCTCGCCCATTGCCGCCGCCGTGCGGCGGTTTTTTGCAATGAGAATGACGCCCGACGTGTCGCGGTCGAGCCGGTGGACAAGGCGCGGCATCTGCCCTTTACGGTCGGTCAGCGCGCGGAGTAGCCCGTCGAGATGGTAGGTAAGACCCGACCCACCCTGAACTGCGAGGCCATAAGGTTTGTTGAAGACAAGCACATCATTGTTTTCAAACAGCGTGATCGATTTTAAAAACGCGCGCGCTTCATCCGGATTGGTAACGGCGCTGGCTTTTCGTGGTGCAATTGTTTCGGGGCGCTGCAAAGGCGGCACACGAATTTGCGTGCCGCTTGCAATACGAAAATCGGCCTTGATGCGTTTGCCATCGGCGCGCACCTGACCGGAGCGCAGCAGCTTTTGCAGCTGGATATGATTGAGTTGCGGATAACGGCTCTTAAACCAGCGATCGATCCGCATCCCGCTTTCATCATCGCTGACCGCTATTGTCTCTACGCTACTCATACCAAAAACCCTTTTCCAAACCACAGCCCAAAAGCAACTGCAGCAAAACATGTGACAATCGTCAGACCTGTGTAAATGACGGCAATACCCGTCATCTCACCTTGAACAAGCGCGGCATTTTCAAGCGCGAAAGCCGAATAGGTTGTGAAACCGCCCAGCACACCCGCCATTAAAAACAGGCGCAGCGAAACACTTTGCAGAGGAAGCGCGGACGCGGCACAGCCGATTAGCAGGCAGCCCAGCACATTCACGCAAAGCGTTGCAAACGGAAAGCCGAATGGCTGGTGAGGCAGTGCAAGTGACAACAGATAACGCGTCAATGCGCCAAGACCGCCACCAAGAAACACGAGGACGAAATTCATGCGCTTTTCTTTGCCCGTAATTTTTGCCAGTTCATCAGCCGCGCCGACAGGTCTTTTTCAAACCCGAACTGCGTTGGCACGTAAAACTGCTCGCGCGCCATTTGGTCTGGGAAATAATTTTGCCCCGAAAACGCCTGTTCCTCGTTATGGTCATAGGCATAGCCTTTTCCATAACCTTCATCTTTCATCAGACGTGTGGGCGCGTTGAGAATATGCTTTGGCGGAATAAGCGAGCCATGCTCTTTGGCAGACTGCATCGCTGCTTTCATTGCCGTGTAGGCCGCGTTCGACTTTGGCGCGGTGGCGAGGTAGAGGCAGGCCTGCGCCAGTGCAAGTTCGCCCTCGGGCGAGCCCAGCATGTCATAGGCGTCCTTGGCTGCTGTCGTCACCACAAGCGCCTGCGGGTCGGCAAGGCCGATATCTTCAGATGCCATGCGGATCAAACGGCGCGCCAGAAACAAAGGCTCTTCGCCCGCGTCCAGCATGCGGCAGAAATAATAAAGTGCCGCATCAGGGTCGGAACCGCGCACGCTTTTATGCAGAGCCGAAATCAGATTGTAATGGCCGTCCTGCGCCTTGTCGTAAATCGGTGCGCGGCGCTGCACAATCTCGATCAATTTTGCACTGTCAAAAATTTCATCGGGACGTGCGGCGCGCCAGACATCTTCGCCAAGTGTCAGCGCAGCGCGGCCATCACCGTCAGCCATATTAACAAGAAGCTGGCGTGCGGCATCATCCACGGGAAGCTTGCGCTTTTCCTCTTGCTCGGCGCGCGTGAACAGCCGTTCAATCGCCTCAGGTTCAAGTGATTTGAAAACAAGAACGCGCGCGCGCGACAGCAAAGCGGCATTCAGCGCGAAAGACGGGTTTTCGGTGGTTGCGCCAATCAGCGTGATGGTGCCGTCTTCCATATAGGGAAGGAAGCTGTCCTGCTGGGTGCGGTTGAAACGGTGGATCTCGTCGACGAATAACAGCGTGCCCCTGCCCGTCATGCGCCGCCCGCGTGCCTGATCAAACACTTTCTTCAGATCGGCAACGCCTGAGAACACCGCCGAGATTTGCTCAAATGCCAGATCGACATGCTGCGACAGCATGCGCGCCACGGTCGTCTTGCCCGTGCCAGGCGGCCCCCAGAAAATGAGACTGCCAAGCTCGCGCCCTTCCAGCATGCGCGTCAGTGCGCCCTCAGAGCCCGTTAAATGCTCTTGGCCAACCACATCGCTAAGGTGTTGCGGCCGCAGCCTGTCGGCAAGCGGGCGTGGGCCATGCTCGGCCATGCTGGCTGTGAAAAGATCGCTCATCCAGCCTGTTTAGCCATTCCCGCCTGCAATGGCTAGGCAAAGGGTGCGTAATGGCTTGTCATCTCATAGTTTTTCTGCGGGCCCGTGACACGCCAGCGGCTTGTCCACACGTCCGGCGCAAACTCATAGGTCACGTCATAGATGTCGTTTCCGCAGAGGTGGCGTGCAGCGCGATGCGTGTCTGAAAAACCATGGAAAAAACGGCCATCTTCAAAAAACATCTCGATACCGGAGAGGTTAAAATGCCAGCGTGTGCGGCGCGTGGCCGGAAAGGCGCCATGCGGCAGTTTCAACGTGCCGCTTTCGGTAAAAAACAGGCCGCCCTCTTCATTTAAAAAATCGGCATGTCCTGTCAGCGATGCGGCTGTGCCGTCATGGTGATTGATGATGTCGCGTGTCAGCGTCCAAGGCTTGTCAAAATAGGCGCGGTCAAGCACGGGCATTGCAGATCAGTTTGCAACCATCGTGCTCATCAGCTTGCCACCGCGTTCAATCGTCACGCGCCAGACATGGGATGTCTCTTTGACCGCCGAACCTGCATCATCCGTACTGTCGACCTTATGGCCATTGATATTGCGCACAATGTCACCGCGCTTCAGGCCAAGACGCTCAGAAGGGCTGCCCTCTTTCACGCCGGTGACAACAACACCTTCCGTATTGAAATCGACATTCTGCTCTTCGGCCAAAGCCGGTGACAGATTGGCAAGGCTTACGCCGCTGAGCGGCGTGTCGGTCGTCACGGTCAGTGCATTGCGTGGCCGTGTTTCAGGCGCGTTGACGAGCTTCAGTGGCAGTTTCAACGTCTGGCCTTTACGCAAGATACCAAGTTCAACAGTCGAGCCAATCGATTGTGTGGCGATACGAAACGCAAGGCTGCTTGTGTCGTCAACGGCATAGGTGCCAAGTTGCACAATCACGTCGCCGGTTTGCAAACCCGCTTCGGCCGATGGGCCTTTCGGCGTCACTTCGGCAACGAGAACGCCTGTGGGCGATTTTAAGCCCAGTGTTTCGGCAATATCACCATCGATGTTTTGCAGTGCCGCGCCAAGCCATGGCCGGCGCACGGTTTTGCCGCCCGCTTCTGCGCTGTCGGCCACCACTTTCACCATATTGGCCGGAATGGCAAAGCCGATGCCGATGCTGCCGCCGGAACGCGAATAGATCGATGTGTTGATGCCGACAAGATTGCCGGCCATGTCGATCAATGGCCCGCCCGAATTGCCGGGATTGATGGCCGCATCGGTTTGAATGAAAAACTGGTAATCGGAAATACCGCCGCGCGAGCGCGCAGGCGCCGAAATAATGCCGGACGTGACTGTCTGGCCAACACCGAACGGATTTCCGATGGCAAGCACAAGGTCGCCCACCTGCACTGCATCTGAATCTGCAAAATGCAATGCTGCAAATTTTTGCCCCGGTGCTTTTAATTTCAGAACGGCAAGATCCGTGCGCTCGTCGCGCAGCACAATGTCTGCTTCAAATTCACGCTTGTCGGAGAGTGCAACTTTCACTTCATCGGCATTGGCGATGACGTGGTGGTTGGTAATGATCAAACCGTCTTCTGAAATAATAACGCCCGAACCCAATGAGGATTCAATGCGTTCTTTTTTCATGCCGCCAAGGCCTTGCGCGCTCAGCATTTGGCGCAGCATCGGATCATCGAGATAGGCTGCCATCGGGTTTTTGATAATGCGTGCGCTGTAGACGTTGACAACGGAGGGCACCGCACGTTTGACGATGGGTGCAAACGACATTTGCATTTGCGGTTTTGTCTCTGGCGCTTCGCGAAACTGCGCAAATGCGGGTGCTGAAAACAGAAAAGCAAAAAGAGCAACGAGAATGCGCATGACAAATTCCATGTGAAATGAAGCGATAAATTGAAGATAAAAAGGGGCAAAAAAAAGGGCGCCCAAAGCGCCCTTTTGATTTACGCCGCGACTTCTTCTTCGTCGCGCTCGACCTCTTGCACAGGGCCGCTGTCTTGGCCTTTTGCACTTTCGTCACGGTCAACAAATTCGATAATAGCGATTGCGGCGTTGTCGCCATAGCGGAAACCCGCTTTCATAATACGGATGTAGCCACCTGCGCGCTCTGTATAGCGTGGGCCGAGCACTTCAAACAGCTTGGCAACCATTGGTACATCGCGCACCACTGAAATTGCTTTACGACGAGATGTCAGATCGCCGCGCTTTGCCAGCGTGACAAGCTTTTCAACAACAGGGCGCAATTCCTTGGCCTTTGGCAGTGTCGTCTTGATCTGCTCGTGCTTGATCAATGCAGCTGCGAGGTTTGAGAACATCGCTTTACGATGTGCTGTTTTTACGTTCAGCTTCCGTCTTGCTTTTCCGTGACGCATGGTCGTGGTTCCTGTTTTAAATGTCGTACCGGATTGTATCCGGCCGTTACGGGGTCACCGGCGCGAACCGGTGACATCTTGAGTGATTAGTACTGGTCTTCGTAGCGCTTTGCGAGGTCTTCGATATTTTCTGGTGGCCAGTTGGCCACTTCCATACCGAGGTGAAGACCCATTTGTGCGAGCACTTCTTTAATTTCGTTGAGCGATTTACGGCCGAAATTCGGCGTGCGCAACATTTCGCCTTCTGACTTCTGAATGAGATCGCCAATGTAAACGATGTTGTCATTCTTCAGGCAGTTTGCAGAACGCACAGACAGTTCAAGCTCGTCAACTTTCTTGAGAAGACCAGGATTGAACGGAAGCTCGGGCACAGCTTCAAATGCTGAATCGCGTTTTGGCTCTTCGAAGTTGAGGAAGATGTCGAGCTGGTCCTGAATAATGCGCGCGGCATAGGCCAGTGCATTGTCAGGCTCTACAGCGCCGTTTGTTTCAATCTGCAGTGTCAACTTGTCGTAATCGAGGATTTGGCCTTCGCGTGTCGCTTCAACTTTGTAGGACACTTTACGAACGGGCGAGAACAGGCTGTCGATCGGGATCAGCCCGATCGGCGCATCATCGGCACGGTTACGGTCGGCAGGCACATAGCCTTTGCCGTTGTTGACCGTGAACTCCATGCGGATTTGCGCGCCCTCATCGAGCGTGCAGATGATGTGGTCCGGGTTGAGAACGGTGACGCCTGCAACGGTTGAAATGTCGCCGGCTTTCACGATTGACGGACCTTGCACGGACAGAACCATGCGCTTTGGGCCTTCGCCGTCCATGGACAGTGCAATTTCCTTGATGTTCAGGATGATGTCGGTGACATCTTCGCGAACGCCATTGATCGATGAGAACTCATGCAGAACGCCGTCTATCTGAACGGATGTGATGGCAGCGCCTTGCAAGGATGACAAAAGAACGCGGCGCAGCGCATTGCCGAGTGTCAGGCCAAAGCCACGCTCAAGCGGCTCGGCAATGGCCGTTGCAATACGTTTTGGATCGGAGCCGGACGTGATCTTCAGCTTTTCCGGCTTGATCAGTTCCTGCCAGTTTTTTTGAATTGTCGTTGTCATACGCGGTCCCTGTGTTGTTTTTTTTAAATTTGAATGGTCGAAATGTCAGACGCGGCGGCGCTTTTTCGGGCGGCAGCCATTGTGTGGAATTGGTGTGACATCGCGAATTGTCGTGACTGTAAATCCGGCCTGCTGAAAAGCACGAAGCGCTGACTCGCGGCCAGAACCTGGACCGCAGACTTCAACTTCAACCATGCGCATGCCGTGATCGGCCGCTTTTTTCGCTGCATCTTCAGCTGCAACCTGCGCCGCATATGGAGTCGATTTGCGTGAGCCTTTGAAGCCCATTGTTCCGGCTGACGACCACGCGATTGTGTTGCCCTGCGGATCTGTAATTGTGATTGTCGTGTTGTTGAACGACGCATTCACGTGCGCAACGCCGGAGGCGATGTTTTTGCGTTCTTTGCGTTTTACGCGTGTCGCTTCTTTTGCCATGATTAGTTAGCTTTCTTTTTGCCGGCGATGGCCTTAGCAGGACCCTTGCGCGTGCGTGCGTTTGTGTGTGTGCGCTGGCCACGAACCGGCAGGCCTTTACGATGGCGAAGACCGCGGTAGCAGCCAAGATCCATCAGGCGTTTAATGTTCATCGACACGTCGCGGCGAAGATCGCCTTCAACGGTGTAAGCCTGATCGATGGTTTCACGAATTTGCAAAACCTGTGCGTCCGACAATTGGTTGACGCGCATTGTGCTGTCGATGCCAACTTTGGTGACGATTTCCTGCGCTTTTTTTGCGCCGATGCCGTGAATATACTGAAGCGCGATCAAAACGCGTTTGCCTGTCGGGATGTTGACCCCTGCGATACGTGCCAAGTGTTTTCTCCTTAACGCTTTTATGCGCCTGTGATTTTGATTGAGAACGCGGAAAAAGATGGTGCCCCCGAAAAAACGAGGGACCAGCCGCAAATTCTTAATGCTATGCCTTGTCGATAGCGGCAATAATCCCCACTCGTCAAGCGCAAAAAGACGTTATTCATGATGCGGCCTTCATGTTCAGGGCCATTTCCAGCTCGCTGGTGACGACATCGATGGGTTGCATGCCATCAAGCCGTTTCAGCAGGTTTTTGCCCTGATAATAGTCAATCAGCGGCTTTGTCTGCTGCTGGAACACCGAAAGCCTGATTTTCAGCTTTTCGGGGGTATCGTCGGTGCGGGCCTCGCGGCCGGCGGCCAGATCCTGCGCCACCCGCTTTTGCACGCGTGACAACAGCGCGGCTTCGTCTACATCAAGAACAAAGACAGCATCAAGACCGAGGCCTTTTTTGGCCAGCATGACGCCCAAGGCATCGGCTTGGCTGACTGTTCTTGGAAAACCGTCCAAAATAAAGCCGGAGGCACAATCGGGACTTTCAATGCGCTTTGCGATCATATCGACAAGAACGCTGTCAGGCACCAGTTCGCCGCGGTCCATAATTTCTTTGGCCGTCTTGCCAATTGAAGTTTGCTGCGCCACTTCAGCGCGCAGCATGTCGCCTGTGGAGAGATGCGCCACGCTAAGGCGCTCGACAAGCCGGCCGGCTTGCGTCCCTTTTCCGGCTCCCGGAGCACCCATAAGGATTAAGCGCATTGTCTCAAACCTTTTTACGGCGACCCTTAAGGCGCGCTTTTTTGATGAGACCCTCGTATTGGTGGGCAAAAAGATGGCCTTGCACCTGTGCAACCGTATCCATCGTCACTGTCACGACAATCAAGAGCGATGTGCCGCCGAGATAAATCGCCTGCCCTGTATACGAGATAAGAATTTCAGGAAGGACGCAGACAAACGCAATGTAAAGCGCGCCGATGGCTGTGATGCGTGTCAGAACATAATCGATATATTCAGCCGTGCGCTCACCCGGGCGAATACCCGGAACAAAGCCGCCATGCTTTTTCAGATTGTCCGCGGTTTCAACGGGGTTGAAAACGACCGCCGTGTAAAAGAACGCAAAGAAGATAATCAGCGCCAGATAAAGCCCGATAAACAGAGGCTGGCCATGGCCGAGCAAGGCCGTGACAGTCGTCAGCCATGACGGGCCGCCCGCTGCATAGAATTGCGCGACCGTCACCGGCATCAGCAAAAGTGATGAGGCGAAGATCGGCGGGATCACGCCCGCCGTGTTGAGCTTCAAAGGCAGATGCGAGGACTGGCCCTCATACATCTTGTTGCCCATCTGGCGTTTTGGATATTGGATCGTCAGCCGCCGCTGCGCGCGTTCCATGAACACGACAAACGCAATAATGAAAATCGCGATCACGAACGCGGCGAGAATAATGCCTGTCGAAATTGCGCCTTCGCGGCCAAGCTCAAGAAAGCGGGCAATGCCGCCCGGCAGCTGTGCCACGATGCCTGAAAAAATAATCAGCGAGATGCCGTTGCCGATACCGCGTGATGTAATCTGCTCGCCAATCCACATCATAAACATTGTGCCGCCGACCAGCGTGATGACTGTCGAGATGCGGAAGAACAGGCCGGGATCGATCACAAGTGACGACGAAGATTCAAGGCCAACGGAAATTCCATAAGCCTGAAAGAACGCGATAAAGACAGTTAGGTAACGCGTATATTGGTTAAGCTGTTTACGCCCTGAATCACCTTCTTTTTTCAAATTCTCCAACTGCTTCGACACTGATGTCATCAACTGAATGATGATCGATGCTGAAATGTAAGGCATGATGTTGAGCGCAAAAATCGCCATACGGCCAACAGCGCCGCCGGCAAGAAGATTGAAAAGGCCCAGCAGGCCGCCATTGGTGTTGTTGAAAAGCTGCGCGAGTGCAGCCGGGTTAATTCCGGGCAGCGGAATATAGGTGCCGATGCGGTAAACGATCAGAGCGCCGAGGGTGAACAAAATCCGTTTTTTGAGTTCGTCGGCTTTTGCAAAAGCACCGAAATTCAGATTGGCGGCAAGTTGTTCGGCTGTCGATGCCATTTGGGTTCCCGTCCTGCGCATGTTTTGCAAGGGAGCACCCCGACACATGCGTTGAGAGTAGCGCGAGTCTAAAAACTGCTGTTGTGGCCTCCTGCCTTTGAGCCTCGCTTCTCAATGACAGGAAATGAAAAAAGCGTGGCGCTTATTCAGGCTTCGCTTTTTTGTCGGCTTTTGGCTTTGCGTCCTTTGCAGGCACTTTGGCTTTTGGCTCTTTTGTTTCAGCTTTTACGGGCTTGGTTTTTGCAGCTGTTTTTTCTGTTTTGTCTTTGCGTGGCTCACGGCCCGGATGTTCAATTTTTCCGCCGAGTTTTTCGATTGCATCTGTTGCTGTTTTTGACGCACCGGAAATCTGCAGATTGATTTTTGTTGTCAGCTCACCCTTGCCCAGAAGACGGATGCCATCTTTTTTGCGGCGAACGAGACCTGATGCAATCAACGCGTCTGTGCCGATGACATTTTTAGCATCCAGTTTGCCTGCATCGATGGCTGTCTGAATCTGGCCAAGATTGATTTCGGCATAATCTTTGCGTGAAATATTGCTAAACCCGCGCTTTGGCAAGCGACGGTGAATTGGCATCTGGCCGCCTTCAAAACCATTGACCGCAACGCCTGAGCGCGCGTGCTGTCCTTTGTGCCCGCGTCCTGCTGTTTTGCCGGTTCCAGACCCAATACCGCGGCCGAGGCGTTTGCGATTTTTTGTCGCGCCGTGATTATCCGAAATTTCGTTCAGTCTCATAACGATCTCACTTATTCTCTTCAAGCACGCGCACAAGATGGCGCACTTTATGAATCATGCCGCGTGTCGACGGGTTGTCGAGCAGAACGGATTTACGATGGCGCTTGTTCAGCCCGAGGCCAATCAGCGTCTGGCGCTGCGAGGCTTCGCGGCGAATGGGAGAGCCGATCTGCTCAACCGTGATTGTGGATTTGCTGGCCATTTATCCTGTCCTTATGCTTCGCTCGCGCTGGCATCGATGGAAGCATCGCGCCGGCGTGACTGCAGAACCGAAACCTTCATACCGCGGCGTGCGGCAACAAGTTTTGGGCTGTCTTGTGCTTTCAATGCGTCGAATGTGGCACGCACCATGTTGTAGGGGTTCGATGAACCTGTTGATTTCGCGACGATGTCCTGAATGCCGACAGATTCAAACACCGCGCGCATCGGGCCACCGGCAATAATGCCTGTGCCTGGAGGCGCTGTACGCAGAAGAACTTTTCCGGCGCCATGACGGCCTGGAACATCGTGGTGCAAAGTGCGGGCATCGCGCAATGGAACGCGGATCAACTGCCGTTTGGCCTGTTCTGTGGCTTTGCGGATGGCTTCGGGCACTTCGCGTGCTTTGCCATGACCGAAACCAACGCGGCCTTTCTGGTCGCCGACGACGACAAGCGCAGCGAATGAAAAGCGCTTACCGCCCTTCACCACTTTTGCAACGCGGTTGATGTGGACCAGACGGTCGACAAATTCGCTGTCGCGCTCTTCGTTTCTGTCCCGTGATTCTCTTGCCATGTTCTGCTATCCCTTAAAATTTCAGGCCGGCTTCGCGCGCGGCATCGGCCAGTGCTTTCACACGGCCATGGTAAATGTAGCCACCGCGATCGAACACGACGTTTTCGACGCCAGCTTTTTTCGCGCGCTGTGCCACCAGTGTTCCGACAGCTTTTGCAGCTTCCAGATTTCCACCTGATTTCAATTTGCCCTTCAGCTCTTTGTCGAGCGAGGATGCTGCCGTCAGCGTCGTGCCATTGGCGTCGTCGATGACCTGCACATAAATGTGCGAGATTGAACGGAACACCGACAGGCGCGGATTGCCATGCGCTGACTTTGCAAGATTTTTGCGCGTCCGGCGCGAGCGGCTTGCGAGTGCTTTTTGCTTGTTTTGAATACGTGTCGTCATGACAGCCTCACTTCTTCTTGCCTTCCTTGCGGTGGATATATTCGCCTTTGTATTTCACGCCTTTGCCTTTGTAAGGCTCAGGTCCGCGATAAGCGCGAATTTCCGCCGCCACCTGACCGACAACCTGTTTGTCGATACCGGTGATGATAATTTCTGTTGGCTTCGGTGTTTTGATGTCGATGCCGACAGGAATGTCGTAATTGATGTCATGGCTGAAGCCGAGCGCGAGGTTCAGCTTGCGGCCTTGTACAGACGCACGGTACCCAACGCCGTTGATTTCCAGTTCTTTTGTAAAGCCTTCAGTGACACCCTGCTGAATGTTGCGGATCATCGACCATGTGAGGCCCCAGCCCGCACGTGCAGACTTGCTTTCCTCGCGTGGTGAAACGCTTAAATTGTCGTTCTCGTGCTTGATCTCGACATTGTCCGGCGCTGTGAAGCTCAACTCGCCTTTCGGGCCTTTGACTTTTAAAGTCTGGCCTTCAAGTTTCGACGTGACGCCCTTCGCGACGGGAATGGATTTTTTGCCTAAACGTGACATTGCTGCTCCTTAGAACACGGTGCAAAGGACTTCGCCGCCAACATTCTTTTCGCGTGCTTCGTAATCAGGCATCACGCCCTTTGAAGTCGAAAGAATGGAGACGCCGAGACCATTGGCCACGCGCGGCAGGGTTTCAACCGACGCATAAACGCGGCGGCCTGGTTTGGAAACGCGCTTGATCTCCTTGATCACGGCGTCGCCTTCGTAATATTTCAGTTCGATTGTGAATTCGGACTTGCCGTTTTCAAATTCGGACTGTGAGTAGCCGCGGATGAAACCTTCAGCCTGCAGCACATCGAGAACACGGCCGCGCAGCTTCGACGCAGGCGTCGCGCAATTGTCGCGCTTTCTGGCCTGGGCGTTGCGGATGCGGGTGAGCATATCTCCGACGGGATCGTTAATGGACATGAATGAGCCTCCCTTACCAGCTCGACTTGACGAGGCCTGGAATCAGGCCGTTATTTCCAAGCTGGCGCAGCGCAATACGCGACAGACCAAGCTTGCGATAATATGCGTGTGGACGACCCGACAGCATGCAACGGTTGCGGATGCGGATCTTTGTTGAATTGCGTGGCAATTCAGCAAGTTTCAGAGTGGCTGCAAAGCGCTCTTCGACGGAAACACTTTTGTCCATGATCGTTTTTTTCAACTGTGCGCGCTTTGACGCAAACTGTTTGACCAGCTTGCGCTTGCGGTTGTTGTTTTCAACGGCTGATGTTTTTGCCATTTGTCTCTCTTATGCCCGGAATGGAAAGTTGAAGTGGCGAAGGAGCGCACGCGCTTCATCGTCGGTTTTTGCCGTGGTGCAGACAACGACGTCCATACCCCAGATTGAATCGGCTTTGTCATAGTTGATTTCAGGAAACACGATGTGCTCTTTAATGCCGAGCGCGTAATTGCCGCGTCCGTCAAAGCTCTTTGGATTCAGGCCACGGAAATCTCGCACGCGTGGAAGCGCAACATTCACGAGGCGGTCAAGAAACTCATACATGCGCTGTTTGCGCAGCGTGACTTTTGCGCCGATCGGCATGTTTTCGCGAACCTTGAACGTCGCAATCGCTTTACGGGCCATTGTGATGACAGGTTTCTGGCCGGCAATCATCGCAAGGTCTTGGCCCGCAATGCTTGGCTTTTTGCTGTCTGTGGTGGCTTCACCTACACCCATATTGAGAACGATTTTCTCAATGACAGGCACTTCCATCGGATTTTTATAACCGAATTCATCGATCATCTTCTGGCGCACGGTTTCCATGTACAGCGCTTTCGCGCGCGGCACATAGCCTTTTTTCATGGACTGCTGACCAGCCTTGATCGTGACTGTGTTTTTTTCTTTTGGCGCTTTGGCACTGTCTTTCGACATGCTGCTTTGCGCTTGCGTTTTCTCTTTAGCCATTGAGGGCCTCCCCTGAACGACGTGCCACACGGGACTTCACGCCATTCTTGTCTGTTTTAAAACCGATGCGGGTTGCTTTGCCGTCTTTCGGATCGATATGCGAAATATTGGACAGGTGGATCGGCGCTTCTTTATCGATAATGCCGCCCTGCTCCGATGCCGTCTGGCGCTGGTGGCGCTTGACGATATTGATGCCGCGCACGATCGCGCGCTGTTCTGTCGGGCGAACTTCAATGACTTCGCCCTGCTTGCCCTTGTCGCGTCCGGTCAAAATAATGACCTTGTCGCCTTTTTTAATTTTTGCGGCCATTAGAGAACCTCCGGCGCCAATGAGATGATTTTCATCGTGTTGTTTTTGGCTGAGCTTTTTGAGCGCAGTTCACGTGGCACGGGTCCAAAAATACGTGTGCCGACAGGCTCGCCCTGGTTGTTGATCAAAACCGCCGCATTGCGGTCAAAACGGATCACCGAACCGTCAGCGCGTTTGATGTCTTTGGCCGTGCGAACAACAACCGCTTTCATCACGTCGCCTTTTTTCACGCGACCGCGTGGAATGGCTTCCTTGATGGAAACGACAATAATGTCGCCAACACCGGCATATTTTCTTTTAGATCCGCCGAGGACCTTGATGCACATCACGCGTTTTGCGCCGGAATTGTCGGCAACGTCGAGATTGCTCTGCATCTGGATCATGTGTAGTCCCTTTCGTTCACTGCTGCGGCATCATGCCGCCCGTCTGAGCGTGGAGAAATGTGCGAAATCAGCTTTTGGCTGTTGCACCCTCCGTCACCACGATCCAGCGTTTCAACTTCGAGATAGGCGCGGATTCTTCAATGTTCACCGTGTCACCTGTCTTGAATGAATTGTTTTCATCATGGGCGTGGTAGTTCTTCGTGCGGCGCACCGTCTTTTTGAAAAGAGGATGCGTAAAACGACGCTCGATTTCCACGACCACTGTCTTATCTTGTTTGTCAGAAACCACAACACCCTGAAGGATACGTTTTGGCATGTCTTACTCCTTAGGCCTTTGCGGCTTTTTGCGTCTGAGCTGTCTTCAGGCGCGCAATTGTACGGCGCACTTCGCGAACGCGTGACGGCTTTTCAAGCTGGCCGCTGGCGCGCTGGAAACGCAGGTTAAACTGTTCTTTTTTCAGCTTGAGAATTTCGTCCTCAATCTGGTCGCCTGTGAGGGCTTTTAAATCATCTTTTTTCATGAATTTGCCCCTTACTCGGCAATGCGCTGAACAAAGCGCGTTTTAATTGGCAATTTTGCGGCAGCGAGCTCAAGCGCAAGCTTGGCGGTTGCTGTCGTCACGCCGTCGATTTCGAACATGATGCGGCCGGGTGCAACGCGGGCGACCCAGAATTCTGGCGCGCCCTTGCCTTTACCCATGCGGACTTCAGCCGGTTTCGACGACACTGGCACATCTGGAAAAATACGGATCCAGACGCGGCCTTGACGTTTCATTTCACGTGTCAAAGCGCGACGTGCCGCCTCGATCTGGCGCGCAGTAATGCGCTCAGGCTCGAGAGCCTTCAGACCGAACTGGCCGAAAGACAGCTCAAAGCCACCTTTCGCATCGCCCTTGATACGGCCTTTAAAAGCCTTGCGGAATTTTGTTT